>JAQUIT010000018.1 GCA_028681335.1 Desulfuromonadaceae bacterium
CGGCGATACCACCGGCATTATCTGTAATCGGGCCGTAAGCATCCATGGCGACAACTATGCCGGTCAGTGAGAGCATTGATACGGCAGCGATGGCGATACCGTAGACGCCGGCGCATTGAAATGAAACGATGATGCCGGCAGCGATGACGATAACCGGCGCTGCTGTTGATTTCATTGAGATGCCGAGGCCGGCGATGACGTTGGTGCCGTGACCGGTTGTGGATGCCTGGGCAATATGCTGCACCGGACCGTACTCGGTTGCGGTGTAGTACTCGGTAATCCAGAAGATGGCACCGGTAACAACAAGACCAACGATGGAAGAGATGAAAATATTCAAGGCGCTGAAGGTTGTACCTGCGGCGTTAGTGAGGCCGGCCGGGAACATCTGCACGGTGACAAAGTAGAAGGCGATGCAGGCGAGCACAGCTGATGCAATCAGCCCTTTATAAAGAGCCGGCATTATCTTTTGGCTGGCCCCCAGTTTGACAAAATAGGTGCCGATGATGGAGGTGATGATGGATATGCCACCCAGAATCAGCGGGTAGCTGACGGAGCCGGCATTGTCGGTAAAGGTGATGGCACCCAGTAACATGGCGGCGATCAGAGTTACTGCGTATGTTTCAAACAGGTCGGCTGCCATACCGGCGCAATCGCCGACGTTGTCGCCAACGTTATCAGCAATAACAGCCGGGTTACGGGGGTCATCCTCAGGAATTCCTGCCTCGACTTTTCCGACCAGGTCGGCGCCGACGTCAGCACCCTTGGTGAAGATACCACCGCCGAGACGGGCAAAAATGGAGATCAGTGAACCGCCGAAGCCGAGGCCGACAAGCTGTGTCACTACGTCCTTGGCCGGTGCTCCCGGCATAAGCTTCTGCAGGATCATGTAATACCCTGCAACACCGAGCAGGCCGAGACCGACAACCAGCATGCCGGTGATGGCGCCACCCTTGAAGGCGACGTTGAGGGCTTTGGTGATACCTGACTTGGCGGCTTCAGTTGTACGCACGTTGGCACGAACAGAGACAAACATGCCGATGAAACCGGTAAGGCCGGAAAAAAGTGCACCGACAGCAAAGCCGACTGCGGTCATCCAGCCCAAGGTTGCATAGAGAGCGACAAACATGACCACGCCAACTGCGGCGATAATTGTGTACTGACGTTTCATGTAGGCGCCAGCCCCTTCCTGGATGGCTGCGGCGATCTGCTTCATCCGGTCGTTGCCCTGTGGCAGTGCCAGAATCCAGCTTGCGGTGATCAGTCCGTAGGCAACTGCTGCTGCGGCGCAGACCAAAGCAAAAACAACGGCATACTGTTCCATTTTCATTCCCTCCTGTGATATGAATAGCCAATACGTGGCATTCTTGCTGTATGACCCAAAAACGGTAGATAGTTAATGGAACACCATGTTTTTGTCAAGCCCAAAACAACGGCATTTTTGCCGGGATCTTTGTTTTTGTCGTGCTGACATCGACCAGCAGATACTTGCCAACGGTGTGTGCTCATGATATATCTGCCGCACGTTTATTTGGAGAGAGGGAGGAACAGGTATATGAAGTATATTAGTGGAATAGCGCTGCTGCTTGTGTCGACACTCGTCGGTTGCGCGTCACAGAGCTCACTTGACAATACCCGCAATGACGTCGATTCGATAAAAACCCGCCTTTTTTCTATGGACAGGGATTTGGCCGCAGTTCGTGAAGAATCAAAATCAAGTGTCGGTGCTATTGAAAAAGGTTTTAAGTCTGACGTGTCTGCCGTTCGAAAAATGTCCGCTGATATCCAGGCTACAATTGACACTACCAAGGGCGAAATGCAGGTGTTGAACGGTAAGCTGGATGATGCCATGCTCGCCGTAAAAAAACCTGCTGATGATCTTGCCAGATATCGTGAGGATGCTGACAAACGCATTATCTCCCTGGAAGATCGCATTCTGAAACAACAGGTTCAACTTGATGCCCTCTCAAAAAAAATGGCAGAGTTGGCCAAGGTAAAAAAGGAAGAACCCGTTTCTACTCCTGATTCGCTTTACTTGAAGGGGCTTGACTCGCTTAAGGCGGGAGATGTTGCCACAGCGCGGGAGCAGTTTGGCAGGTTTCTGGAACAGAATCCCAAGCATGACCTGGCAGCAAATGCTCACTACTGGATTGGCGAAACCTACTACAGTGAAAAAAACTATGAAGCGGCAATCCTGTCGTACCAGGAGGTTATCAAAAGCTATCCGGGCAAGGATAAGGTTGTTGCTGCGATGTTGAAGCAGGCGATGTCCTTTAATGAAATAAAGGATTCCAAGAGTGCCAGGTATGTGCTGAAAAAACTGGTGGAAGGCTTTCCAAAAAGCGAGGAAGCCAAGAAGGCCAAGCTTCTGCTCAGCGAGATCAAGTAGCACGTTAAGTTCAGACAATAAAAAGGGGCGGCACCGATTACGGCGCTGCCCCTTTTTATTGTCTGAAAGGTGAGGCTACATCACAGAATACCTTTGGTGGACATGACACCATCCACACGTGGGTCAAACTGACTGGCGGTGTCCAGCGCCCTGGCAAAGGCCTTGAAACATGCCTCAATGATGTGGTGGACATTGTCGCCATACATGACGTTAATGTGCAGGTTAAGGCCGCAGTGGTTGGCAAAGGCCTGGAAGAATTCACGGGCCAGCTCAACGTCAAAGTCACCGATCTTCACCTTCGGCAGGTTGACATGATACACAAGGTATGGTCTGCCGGAGATGTCCACGGCCACACTTGACAGTGTTTCATCCATCGGCACGGTAGCCTGGCCGTAACGGCGGATTCCTCTCTTGTCGCCAAGCGCCTGCTTGAACGCTTCACCCAACACAATACCTATGTCTTCTACCGTGTGGTGGAAATCGATGTCGATGTCTCCGCTCGCTTCAACATCAAGGTCAAAGAGGCCGTGGCGGGAAAAAAGATTGAGCATATGGTCGAGAAACGGCACCGAAGTGCAGATGGTGGCGTTCCCTGAACCGTCTATTGTCAGTGACAGCTTTATTCTGGTTTCTTTTGTAATCCGTTCAATGGTGGCGGTGCGGCTCATCGTGTCACTCCTCGGACAATTTTTGTTTCAGCAGGTCGAACTTGCTCTGGGGACTGCCATGAACCAGAGTAGCTTTTTTAGTATCATCATTCCATAACGAGATGTACCCCTTCCATTCATTGCCGGAAAGGAGTCCCATTAGCGTATTGAGTACTTCAATTGACGCAGGTTCGTGGAAAGCGTTATAGCCACAATAACCGCCCGGCGGAATCAGGCGGAAAGCACCGTAACCCTTGGCAACGCTGCGCGTGACCACCACTGGCTCACCGCTTTCCCAGTTAATCTCTTCGTAGGCTGTCCAACCGCATACGGGACACATGACGCGCCGCGCACTGTTTGTTCCCCATCCCTCGGTGTCGACCCTGGCATAAATGAAACCACATTGTCCGCAATGCTCATACATGTCTCTGAGAGGCATTAGAATCTCCTTTTAGCCGATTTCTTTGAGGATAGCCAGCGTCGTTTCCATCTCCTCGCGTGTGCCGATTGAAATCCGCAGGCCATGTGCGAGCAGCGGATCGGAGAGTAGGCGGACAAGAATCTTGTGGTTGTATAACCCTTCGTACACTCTCCGGCCGTTTCTGTCCGGTGGCGTTGCAAAAACAAAATTACCTTGTGATGGAATTACGTTGTAACCGATGGCACACAACTCCCTTGTAAACCACTCCCGCGTCGCAATGATTTTAAGGCAGGATTCACGGAAGTAGTGTTGGTCCTGCAGAGCAGCAACACATGCCGCCTGTGCAAGCCTGTCGAGGTTGTAGTGATCACGTATCTTGTCCAGTGCGGCAATAATTTCGGGGCGGGCAATGGCGAGTCCGAGGCGCATCCCGGCAAGGGCGTAGCTTTTTGAAAGCGTGCGGGTGACGACAACATTTTCGTACTTCTTTACCAGTTCAAGGGCGTTCCAGTCGGCAAAATCGGCATACGCCTCGTCAATCACCAGTAGCCCACCGCAATTCTGTGCCATCTCCTCGATATAATCAGGAGGGAAAGCGAAGCCGAGGGGTGAGTTTGGTGTGGTCAGGAAGAATATTTTGCCGTTGTAATGCTCGGGAAAAGCTTCAATCTTGAACGAGTCGGTCAAGGCGTAGGTACAGACAGTTGCACCCTGGATTTCGGCCAGCGTCGCGTAATAGGAGTAGGAAGGGTGGACATAGCCGACATCCTGACCTTCCCCGGCACAGGCTCTGATCAGGTTGTTAAGCACTTCGTCGGAGCCGTTTGCCATAATGATCCATGACGGATCAAACCCGTACAGTTTACCGGCAGCCTCCCGCAGTTTCTGGCTGGAGGCGCTTGGGTATGTCCGCAGTGACGCCCCGTCGCTCCCAATCTCCGCCAAAATTGCTTCCACAACCTTGGGCGAAGGGGGGTAGGGGTTCTCGTTGGTGTTGAGTTTGATCCACGAGGCGACGTCGTCAGGCTGGAAGCCGGGGACGTAACCATTCATTGAGGCGATATTAGGTCTAAGTGGGTTCATAGTGGTTTGAGAAATACCACGCTTGCGAGATCGGTTCAAGTCTGAAACTGAATTGCCTCATATGTTAATAAGGTCATTTCTTGATTTGATAGACAGTTAGCTATGCTGGTTACGGTAAAAAGCCACAAACTGTTCTTTCGGCAGTGATCTGGAAAAGTAGAACCCTTGGAACATGTTGCAGCCGTGGCTAAACAGGAAGTCACGCTGCTCGGCGGTTTCCACCCCCTCGGCCACAACTCGTAGTTTAAAAATTTTAGCCATCTTAAGGATGGTTACAACCATCGCCTGATTCTGCTCGTTTTGCTCAATAGCGCCGACAAAAGTCCGGTCAATCTTAATCTCATCAATCGGCAGGCGGTTCAGGTAGTTGAGGGATGAGTAGCCGGTGCCGAAGTCATCCATAGAAAAGCGAATACCACATTCTTTCAGTCTATGCATGACTGCAACAACCCGAGAAATGTCTTCGGCAAGAACCGACTCGGTTATTTCGAACACAATCTTTCCGCACATCTTGCCGCTGTGATAGTGTCGTAGCAACGCCTCAACCTGCTCTACGAAGGTATGATGTGTTAATTGCCGCATACTGATGTTAATGGCGAACTGCTGGAGTTCGATACCCGCATCACACCATTCCTGCAAGGTCTGGAAGGCCGTTTCAAGTATATGATTGCCCAATTCTATGATCAGTCCGGTCTGTTCGGCAACATCTATAAATTTGTCTGGGGGAACTGAACCGATCTTATGGTTGTTCCAGCGCGCCAGCACTTCAGCTCCAATGACCTTCCCTGTGCTATCGACCTGTGGCTGATAGTGCAACGTTATCTCGTGGTTGGGCAGCGCGAAATGGAGCAGACTTTCGATCTCAATATTCTTTTCGACTCGGTCCGACATCTCGTCATTAAACAAGAAGACACCGTTGCGCCCATTGGCCTTTACCTCATACATTGCAATGTCTGCTTCCTTGATGAAACAGTTGGCATTGTCACAGCGCCTACTGACGACACTGACACCAATACTGGCGCTGATGTAGAGATGGTGCTGTTCTATTAAATAAGCTTCTTTCAAGTTTGAAATCAGCCGTTTGGATAGTTGGATTGCTGTCTGGGAGCATATCTCTCGATCTTCGAAAGTGCCGCCGACCACGATGAATTCATCCCCGCCGAGCCGGGCAGCAACGGTGTCTTTAGGCAACTGCTGCTCCAGTCGAAGGGTCATCTGCTGGAGGAGCAGGTCCCCTATGTCATGCCCAAGAGAGTCATTGATGTTCTTGAAATGGTCCAGATCGAGCAACAGCAGATAAGTGAATCCGGCATTATCCCGCAGGGAATTCATCCGCTTCTGGAGATGGTCAATGAAGAAGTGCCTGTTATACATACCGGTCAGCATGTCGTGTGTAGCCTGATAGTCAGCCTGCATCAACAGGTGATTGGTGCTGTTGGCGGTATAGAGGAGCACCCAGGTCAGGGTGCAGGCAAACGCGCTGAGAACATACGCATACGAGGCGCCGATCAGCAGAAAATAGGAGATCAACGGGATCATCAGGATAAGGATGCTGGGCTTAAAAAGTCTACGGTCCGAAGCCAGCAGGGAGGCTGCAACTACTGACGCCCCGATCTCGGTGAATATGGCAATGTAATGGAGCTTTTGTGAGTCGTGTCTGACATAGAGCAGAAAGATCAATACCCAGAGCAGCATGAAGATGTAGAAAAACCATGTAAGCTGGCGATACCAGGATTCACGCTGATTTTCGCTCATGGTGTCAGAGTCGAAGGTGCGGTAGAGACGATACCCCCAGGCAGACTCGATAACTACCAGCAGATACCAGACAAATGCCGGTATAAAGATGTGGTTGAGCCAGCCGAGAAACAGGTAACCAAGTCCAGGGAGGAGAGAAAGAAGAATAATGATCGGAATCTGACGGTGCAAAAAGGTGTAAAACCGGTTACTTGTCATTAGTATCCCGTTGTATCTGGTCGTCGTGACTTTTATAGGGTGTCCTTTTCAAGTCTTACTGTGACCGACCGGCCATGCGCTTCCAGTCCTTCCAACCCGGCAATTTTGACAATATCCGAACCCAATCGCCGCAGCCCGCATTCAGAAAAATAGACGATAGAGGACTTTTTTACAAAGTCATCTACCGAAAGCGGGGAGAAAAAACGGGAGGTGCCGCCGGTTGGCAGCGTGTGGTTTGGCCCGGCGAGGTAATCTCCCGCTGCCTCCGGTGTCCAGTGCCCCATGAAAATTGCACCGGCGTTGGTGATCTGCGCAAGAATCGCAAAGGGGTCAGCCACCGCCAGTTCCAAGTGCTCGGGGGCGATGCGGTTGGAAAAGGCGATCACCTCATCAAGCGTGTCGGCGACAATTATCGCTCCGTACTTTTCCCAGGAGGCGCGGGCGATTGTTTCGCGGGAGAGTTTTGTCAGCTGCTGTTCAACCTCGGCCGCCACTTTTTCAGCAAAATCTCGATTCGTTGTTATCAGGATCGACGATGCCAGCTCATCATGCTCCGCCTGTGAGAGGAGGTCGGCGGCGATGTGGGCCGGATTGCCGCTGCCATCGTTAATAACCAGAATTTCACTCGGCCCGGCAATCATGTCGATGCCGACCTGGCCGAACACCAGTTTCTTTGCGGTGGCCACATAGATGTTTCCCGGTCCGGTTATCTTGTCAACCCGGGGTATCGTTGCCGTCCCGTATGCCAGAGCAGCAACCGCCTGCGCTCCGCCGATCCGGAAGATGCGGTGGACACCGGAGAGGCTGGCGGCGACGAGGACATGGGGGCTGATCTCGCCACCGGGAGAGGGGGCGACCATGATGATTTCACCGACACCGGCAACGCGGGCCGGCACGGCGTTCATGATGACACTGCTCGGATAGCTTGCTTTGCCACCGGGGACGTAGATACCAACCCTCGAGAGCGGTGTAACCTTTTGCCCCAGCATGACATCCGGCTCTTCGGTAGAGATCCAGGTCTGCTGTTTCTGCTTCTCGTGGAAGCAAGCTACCCGTTCAACGGCCAGTTTAAGCGCTGCCACCTCATCAGGTGCTACGGCTGCAAAGGCGGCTTCAATTTCCGCAGGAGTGACCTCCAGCTCTTGAAGCGAAGAGGCCTCCAAGCGGTCGAAACGGCGGGTTAACTCCAGCACCGCCTCGTCACCGCGCTGGCGGACAGCGGCAATAATGTCAAGTACAGTCTGCTCAACTTCGCGCCCGCTCTCCTCTCCACGCGAAAGAATAGCGTCGAACTTTTGAGCAAATCCCGGGGCTTTGATGTCAATAAAAAGCATAATATACCTTGCTTAGGGTGATTGGAGCACTCGCTCCAACCCCTGGATAATATGTGAAATACGGTCGTTCTTTGTTTTCAGGCTCGCACGGTTGACTATCAAGCGGGTGGTGATTTCAGCAATGGTCTCAACTTCGACAAGGCCATTCTGGCGCATCGTCTCGCCGGTCGAGACCAGGTCGACGATCCGGTCGGAGAGGCCTACCAGCGGTGCCAGTTCTATAGAACCATAGAGCTTGATGATCTCAACCTGCACCCCTTTGGAGGCAAAATAATTTTCGGTAACATGCGGGTATTTGGTGGCGATACGAATGTGTGACCAGCAGGACGGGTCGTCAACCTTTGCCAGATTGGCCGGTTCGGCGACCATCATACGACAGTAGCCGAATTTCAGGTCGAGCGGTTCATAAACGTCTTTACACTGTTCCATCAGTGTGTCCTTACCCACGATGCCGAGATCGGCACTGCCGTACTCCACGTAGGTAGGGACGTCAGTCGCCCTTACTATCATATAGCGTATCCGCTGTTCCTGATTTTCAAAAATCAGCTTGCGGGAGTCAGAGAGGAGCTCGCGGCAGTCGATACCGATCCGGCTGAACAGTTCAACCGATTCTTCGAGGATACGCCCCTTCGGGATTGCTATGGTTATCCAGTTATTCATTCTTTGACCCTCTGGATGTCCGCACCAAGAGCGGCAAATTTTTTCTCGATCGACTCATAGCCGCGGTCAAGATGGTAGATGCGTGATACTTCTGTCGTGCCGTCGGCGGCAAGGCCAGCCAGGATCAATGACGCCGATGCCCGCAGGTCTGTGGCCATGACCGGGGCGCCGGACAAATCCTTGACCCCTTTGACCGTTGCCGTACTCCCTTCGACCGTTATATCGGCGCCAAATCGCTGTAGCTCCGATACGTGCATGAAGCGGTTCTCAAAGATATTCTCAGAGACAACGCTTGCGCCATCGGCCACACACATCATTGCCATGAACTGGGCTTGCATGTCAGTCGGGAAACCGGGGTAGGGGCGGGTTTTGATGTTAACACTCTTGACCCTTTTAGGTCCTTTGACCCTTACTATGCCATCACGGCTGGTGATTTCGACTCCCGCATCCTGCATCTTGAAGGCGAGAGCATCAAGATGCTCAAGTTTCATGCGGTGAATGCGGATATCACCACCGGTCATCGCGGCGGCAATCATAAACGTACCTGCCTCGATCCGGTCCGGCATGACCTCATAATTGGCCGCCGATAGTTCCGAGACCCCTTGGATTCTGATCGTGTCGGTGCCGGCTCCCTCTATCTTGGCACCCATGCGGTTCAGGTACATGGCCAGGTCCGCTATCTCCGGTTCACGGGCGGCATTCTCCAGCAACGTTTCGCCTTTAGCTGTTGCAGCGGCCATCATCAGGTGCTCTGTTCCGCCGACAGTTGAAATGTCAAAGTTGATGCGGGCGCCCTTGAGGCGTCGGCATTTTGCTTCGACATACCCATGTTCCAGCGTAATTTCGGCACCAAGAGCCTGCAATCCTTTCAGGTGCAGGTTGATGGGGCGAGCTCCAATGGCGCAGCCGCCCGGCAGCGAGACCCGGGCCTTGCCGAAGCGTGCCAGCAGTGGTCCGAGGACAAGCACTGAGGCCCGCATTGTTTTGACGAGGTCGTAGGTCGCCTCATGGCTGTTGATGTTGGTTGTGTCAATTTTGACAATATTGCCGTTCCCTTCGATCTGGGCGCCAAGTGACTCCAGCACCTTGATCGTGGTGTTTATGTCACTCAGAAACGGCACATTGCTGATCTGGTTGACTCCGGGGGCCAGAATTGTCGCTACAAAAATCGGGAGAGAAGCGTTTTTTGAACCGCTTACCGTTACATCCCCCTTGAGCTTTTTTCCACCTTTGATAATAAGTTTGTCCAATCGAAATGCTCCTCTTGTGCCCGCTAAATTTTGCCATATTACTTTATGGGCCGGCACTTGTCCAAAGAAATGTTGGCCATAAAGTTGGTCAGGCAGATGCCCGCGCAAAATTATCGGTGGCATTGAATTCACTATAACTAACTACTTAAAACTGTGGTATTGTCTTGAAAATGTTTGTTAATTGCCGCGACAGCCCACAGGTGTGAATATGTTTCGCTACAGCCTGAAAACAAAAGCTACGCTTCTCTTCCCTCTCTCCGTAACAATCGCGCTTTTTTGTCTGCTGTTTTTGATTCAGTATCTATTGCAGGGATATATAATAGAGTCAATTTCCAATCAGCAGTTCCAGGTGGTCTCCAGCCAGGCAGACGCAGTTGACCAGAAGCTTGTTGAAGCGCATAAACAGCTGCTTGCCATTGCCGCTAAGATCAAGCCAGGGGTTGCTTCTGATCCGCGCAAGGCTCTTGCCTTTCTTGAAGATCGGGCAGAAGGTGCCTGGCTTTTTGATAACGGGGTGTTTCTGCTGACTCCCGGCGGGCATGTCATTGCCGAACTGCCACTGGGACTTTCACGAACCGGCATGGATTTGTCATTCCGGGACTACATGAAAGTAACCTTGGCTACTAAAACCCACTATATATCAGACCCCTATCTCTCTTCGCAATCACATCATCACCCGGTTATCATGCTGACGGTTCCGATTCTGGATGCAAACGGCAATGTGTCGAGTGTGCTTGGTGGCAGTATCGACCTGCTGCAACCCAACTTTCTGGGCGGTATTGGCCAACACAAAATAGGCAGCACCGGTTCTATGTTCCTCTTTGACACCAACAGGACAATGATTGTCCACTCTGATAAGAACCGGGTCATGAAGCAGGATATTCCACCCGGGGCGAATCTTCTGCTGGATCGTGCCATAAAAGGTTTTGAAGGGACGGGTGAAACCTTTGATTCCCGTGGTATCAAGGTTCTGGCCTCCTTTAAACGGTTAAAGTCGAAAGAGTGGATCATTGGTGCCAGTTTGCCGCTGTCAGAAGCTTATTTGCCTGTCAGGCGGGTAAAAAACATGTTCCTGGTTTTCCTGCCGTTGTTCTTGCTGGCAATGTTTCTCTATATGCGTCGCTACCTTAAGCGTATGACAGGTCCGATAATTCAACTTACCAGCCATGTAGAGGGCTTGCAGAATAAAAAAGGTGAAGAGCGTTTTTTCCCGTTACAAGGAGAGGACGACATCGCGACACTTGGAAAAGCTTTTAACGAGCTTGTCAGAGAAAGCGATCTTCAGCGGAGCAGGCTTGAAACGGACCTGGATAGATATGAACTCGCTGATGCACAGCTCCAGCGCCAGAATGAGTACCTGCAGGCGCTGCACGAGACGACACTGGGATTAATCAGCAGATTGGATGTGGCCGGTTTGCTGCAGGCCATTGTTGTCCGAGCCGGAAGTCTGGTTGGCACTGAGCATTGCTATGTCTATCTGAAAAATGCTGCCGGGACAGAAATGGAGATGGTGTTCCAGAGTGGTATTTACAATCATCTTCACCACTATCCGATCAGGCCGGGAGAAGGTATTGCCGGCCGCATCTGGAGTACCGGCAAGCTGTTTAATATTGACGATTACAGCCACTGGGAAGGGCGGCTGCCAGACTCAGACAGGGATGTGCTGAAGGCCATGGCGGGTGTGCCGCTGAAGTCCGGGGATGAGGTCGTCGGCGTTCTTGGTGTTGCTTTCTTGGATGGAGGGGCTCCACTAAACAGTGAACAGCTGGAGCTTCTTGTTCAGTTTGGTGAGCTGGCGTCCCTTGCCCTAGAAAATGCCAGACTTAATGACGAATCCCGGCGAGAGCTGGCTGAAAGGATAAAGGCCGAGGCAAACCTGCGCAAGCTTTCTGTTGCGGTTGAGCAGAATCCAGCTTCAATCCTGATTACTGATATCTCCGGTAGTATTGAATATGCCAACCCGAATTTTTTCGAATTGACCGGCTACAATCTTGAAGAGGTTGTTGGTCTTAATCCGCGCTTTCTTAAGTCAGGTGAGACCAGTAACGAGGAATACAGGCAGATGTGGGAAACGATCCTTGCCGGTGGTGAGTGGCGGGGGGAGTTTCACAACCGTAAGAAAAATGGTGAGCTTTTCTGGGAGCTGGCGCTGATCGCTCCGATACGGGATGAGAATAACAACATTACCCATTTTATTGCCATCAAGGAAGATATCACCGAGCGGAAGGAACTTGAAAACCAGTTGCGTCATTCGCAGAAGATGGATGCTATCGGTCAGCTGGCCGGCGGTATTGCCCACGATTTCAACAATATTCTGACCGCAATTGTCGGTTACGCCAGTATCATGCAACTTAAGCTTCCCGATGACAGCCCACTGAAAAAACATGCCGAGCAGATTGCTGCAACTGCTGAGCGTGGTGCAACCCTTACACAGGGCTTGCTCGCCTTCAGTCGCAAGCATGCGTCGAATCAGGTTGTTGCCGACTTGAATGAAATAATCAACCGTGTCCATCAACTGCTGCTGCGTTTGATCAGCGAAGATATTCATCTCGAAATAAACCTTGAGCAAAAAGGGTTGCCTGTTTTGGTTGACAGTGGCCAATTTGAACAGGTCTTAATGAACCTTGCGACCAATGCACGCGATGCAATGCCTCAAGGAGGCTCAATCGTCATCACGACAGAAACGGTAACTATTGACTCTGATTTTGTCATTGCCAGAGGATTCGGCAAGCCGGGTCGGTACGCTATCCTGACTTTTAGCGATAGTGGCGAGGGGATGGAAGATGAAACGGTTAAGCATATTTTTGAACCGTTCTATACGACCAAAGAAATGGGCAAGGGGACAGGTCTTGGTCTGTCAATTATCTACGGCATTATAAAAGAGCATAATGGCTATGTTGTGTGCCGTAGCACCATTGGCATCGGCACTATTTTTCAGATTTATCTGCCACTGCTGGACACGGCTCCGATTGCTATGGTGGAAAATATGCCGGAGAATGTGGAGAGGGGGCAGGCGGGTGGTTTGATTCTGTTGGCTGAAGACGATGAAACGACTCGGGTGCTCGGTAAGGAAATTTTGGAAGAATTTGGTTATGTGGTCATTGAGGCGGTTGATGGCGAGGATGCTCTGGAGAAGTTTCGTACACTACGGGAACGGATCAGCCTGGTGATACTTGATGTCATTATGCCGAAAATGAACGGTCGCGCGGCACAAGACGCTATCCGGGATATTGATCCTGCTATGCGCATACTGTTTTGTAGTGGATATTCAAGGGATGTGGTGGCAAGTCAGGTGGAGTTGGACGAGGGGGCGAATTATCTTTCCAAGCCATTTACCCCAAAAGAACTGCTGATGAAAATTCGTGAGGTACTTGATAATGAATAATGGCGGTGGTGGTAGAATCTTTGTGGTTGATGACGATCGTTTCGTTCTTGAGAGCGTCACGACGCTGCTGACAGAATTCGGTTTTTCAGTCCGTGCTTTCTCAAATGGTCAGGAAGCGGTCAGGCAGTTTGTTATGGAACCTGTTGATCTGGTGTTGACCGACATTAATATGCCGATTATGAATGGACTTGAGTTGCTGGAAAAAATTCGCTTTCTTGACAGGGAAACACCGGTTGTGTTGATGACTGCATATGCCGACCTGGATGTGGCGGTTAAGGCAATTCAGAGAGGTGCATTCGATTTTATTATCAAGCCGTACCGCCCGCCGGCACTTGTTCATACGGTTGAAAAAGGTGTTGATTTCAAACGGTTAACTCAGATAGAAAAAAACTATAAGGCAGAATTGGAGCGTACCGTCGCCACCAGAACAGCTGAGCTCAATACGGCGCTCGCGGAAATTACCCACATGAGCCGGGAAATTATTGAGCGGTTGACGGCAGCTGCCGAACTTCGTGATGAAGACACTGGTCTGCATATTACCCGTGTTGGTATGTATGCCAAGCATTTGGCTGCTCATTTAAAAATGGCTGATAGTTTTGTTAACGATATTTCGGTGGCGAGCGCCATGCATGATGTCGGCAAAATCGGCATTCCAGATTCAATTCTGCTGAAGCCCGGGCCTCTTACGGCACAAGAGTTTGCCACCATCAAGCTCCATACAACCATTGGCGAGCGTATTTTGAAAGGGTCTCCGCACAGCATGCTTAAGATGGGTGCAGTGATCGCAGCAACTCATCATGAACACTGGGATGGCACCGGTTACCCCGCAGGTTTGAAGGGGACAGAGGTCCCGCTGGAGGGGCGAATAGTCATGCTGGTTGACCAGTATGATGCCCTGCGTAACAGCCGCGTCTACAAGCCTGCATTTGATCATGCCAAAACCTGTGACATAATTTTGAATGGCGACGGTCGCACCCTCCCCGAGCATTTTGACCCGATGGTTCTGTCAGCCTTTGACGAAACAAAGGATGCTTTTGCAGCTATTTTTGAGAAATCCATGTGTAACAGCGCTGAAATACCGCAAGTCGAATAATAGGTTACGCAAAAAACAACTGCGGACCATCCGGAGTCATAGACGATCAAGCTCAAATGAAAAGCCCACCAAAACTTTCGGTGGGCTTCACTTATCTTTACTTATTCGATTCCATTTTCAAGGAGTATTCCGACCCTAACTTCCTTCGGAGTGATGTTGCCAAGCTATGTTGCCTGTTCTCAGGCGGAGTATCTGCGATGGTAATCGCCCCCCTTTTGAAAAACATCTCTTCTTAAGCTGTGTCGGAGCGCTACAGCCTCCTACTTTCGGTTACGCTCAGGCGGAGTATCTTCCATAACTCAATACCTCCAAGCCGTATTTACTTCGTACTTCATGGTTTTAATATACCACTGCGGAAGCAAAATAACAGTCTGTTTAATTTTTTTTTTCAAGCGTATAATGTCAAAGTTGAGATGTGCGTGGTTGGCCATCACCGGATATTTAGTGTTGGCTACAGGTAGGAATCAAGATCACCCTCTTTTACCAATTTCTTTTCCCTCTCTTTGCCTTTCCTTTGATTCATGCAGTAACGACGTTTCCTCCATCCAGCCAGTGCTTACTTCGGCTAATAATAACGTTGAGGTTTTCTGAGTAGCGAAGGTCAGCTGATGATGTAGGCAGCCGTACCGGTTGCAATCAGGAGGCCCGCATCATTATTTAACTCCATCTGTACGGAGGCGATACGGCCGCCAAGGCGTACAACTTTTGCGCTGGCGTGGAAGCTGCGACCAATGCCCTGACGGAGATAATCCACGCGTAAATCAATTGTCCCGAAGCGGCCAAAGCGCGCAACAATCTGCTCTGTCGTTTCATGAGCGTATTTTTCAGTAATTGCCACGGCAACGGCAAAGCCGCCAACCGTATCCAGCGCCGTTGCTATGACGCCGCCATGGAGACGGTTATGAAGATAACTGCCGACCAGCTCCGGACGCATATCGAATGTCAGGCAAGGCGACGCCGGGTCAAAAGACTCGATCCGAAGCCCAATGACTTCATTGAAGCTGAAGCGATGTTCAAAAATTTCTGTGAAAGTCGCTTCAATGTTGGCCTGTTCCTTGGGTGAACGGCGAACGGCGGCAATTGAGTGGTCCATAATTGTCTGTCCTCTTGCTTGTAGTCTTTAATGGCAGAACGAGTAGATCATTCTTAGTTGTGTGGGAGATACCAGTATGTATTGATATATCACACACCATCAGGCTCTTGTTGGGCACGTGTAGCCGGTAGGAATTGCGGGATACCTTTCATACGTGGTGACGAAGGTAGCTGTTTGACGTTACGTGCAACTCTTGCCGGCAGGCATCAAATCCACTGGTTGTATTTTATGCTGTCATGTTGGAGTCTCTCTGCTGGTATCGATTGCTTTTCTTCGGCGGGATGGCCTACAGCCAGTAGGCACTCGACTTTAATGTGTTCCGGCAGGTTAAGCAGTTTTTGGATATAGCTTTCCGAGGTTGCTTCAGAGCTGTGTTGTCGATTACGAATTTGTGCCCAGCAACTGCCAAGCCCTAGTGATACGGCCGTAAGTTGAATGATAATGGCCGCAATGGAGCAGTCTTCAATCCAGACGTCTGATGTGGTGCTGTCAGCGCAGACGACAATCGCAAGTGGAGAACCTTTTATGAACTCAGAGCCATGTAGCTTTGACGTGGAAAGTTTGGCGAGTGTTTCAGGGTTATCTACCAGAATGAATTGCCAAGGGTTTATTCCTCTCGATGATGGTGCCCTGAGTGCCGCTTCAACAAGGGTGTTAATTGTCTCGGGGGCTATTTTTTCAGCAGTGAATTTTCGTATACTGCGGCGTTTTTGTAAGAGTTCAATCATACATCCTCCTGATGGGATACTTCATGAATGCTCCTGATTATGAATATTTAGTTTAGTACAATGTCTATTCGAAAGCGGCAACAGAATTATGAATACAAAATAGACCGGCCAGGCTGTTTTTGAAAACAGCCTGGCCGCATAAAGCAATTTATTTAAGAGAGTTACTACGCTGCTTCAACCACACCTACGTTGGCTTCATCATCAGCTTCCATTATCCCGAACTCCATCAGCAGCTCTTCAAGTTCTTCCATCTCGAGAGGTTTTGGTATGACCAGCATCTTGTTGTCGTTTATCTTCTGTGCAAGGGCCCGATATTCCTGGGCCTGAGGATGGTCAGGGGAGTACTCAATAACAGTCATTCTCCGCATTTCAGCCCGCTGCACCTGATTGTCGCGAGGTACGAAGTGTATCATCTGAGTACCAAGCTTTTCGGCCAGCGCCGTGACAAGTTCAAACTCCTTGTCGGTCTTTCTGGCATTGCAAATCAGCCCAGCCAGACGGACCTTGCCTGATGTGGCATATTTGAGAATGCCTTTAGCAATGTTATTGGCTGCATACATGGCCATCATCTCACCGGAGCAGACGATATAAATTTCTTCTGCTTTCCCTTCGCGAATAGGCATGGCAAACCCTCCGCATACAACGTCTCCCAAAACATCATAAAAGACGAAATCCAGGTCAGGAGTATACGCTCCATTCTCCTCGAGAAAATTGATAGCGGTAATTACACCTCTGCCTGCACAGCCGACGCCAGGTTCCGGGCCGCCCGACTCAACGCACTTGACATCTGCGTACCCAGTTTTCATTACATCATTGATTTCCAGATCCTCAACAGTTCCAAGTTCACGCACAAGGTCCATGACCGTGTTCTGTGCCTTTGCATGCAGAATCAGGCGGGTGGAGTCGGCCTTTGGATCACAGCCTACAATCATGATTTTCTTGCCTAACGCTGCAAGACCGGCCACCGTGTTCTGGGTTGTGGTTGACTTGCCGATACCGCCTTTTCCATAAATCGCAATCTGTCTCATATGAATCTCCCTCGTCCACTATAAGGACGCCAGCATCTATCGGGGGGGCGAATTGAGGCGCCTCATGGGGTTGCCATGGTCCCCGGCCTTTTGAGCCGTATGCTCCAATCATGTGGTAAAAAAAACGCCCCGCATCTCATGACTGAGACCGGGGCTTAGGGAACCTTGGTTGACAGAATTTTAAGGTTGTTGGTGTGACGATTACTTCGGTCACATCACTACCTGGTTACACTATCCATGCCAATCGGTTTGAATGTCTGTTAAACCCTGAGTACAGCGACATGCAGACGTTGCAGCATACTGTTAAGAGAAAAATTAAGAGGGCTATATGATCAGGTTCTATACAGGGTGACCATAATCAAGCACAATAAGCTGTCTGTCCACAGCATAAACGACAATTTGTTTCGGCGCAGATGTTTCCGTGTTGGAAAAGTGCTCCATTAAAAACAATGATGGGCCAGACAAAATGTCTAACCCACTTGTTTTATTGGCGTCAAATGATAGATGGACCTCTAAGTTTTTGAGGTTCTCCAGAAGGACTTACTGTATCCTATTTCAACCTCAAAATGAGTGGTACATTAGGCATGATAGAGCTTCTCACACACTCCTGATCATTTCCTCATTTTTTACATATTTTGAACACATTTTTATTCTAGTTTGTCACGCGAGGAAAGTGACGCGGTAAATTCCGGCTGAAGGGGCTTGGAATTTGGCGGCAGAGCATAGGCCGGTTTTTAGTATGTGTTCTTCATTGGCGTCACAATCCTATTGGACAGCATGATCTTATAAAGATTTTTGAAGCAAGCGTCACCGTTGTAGGGCCGATTAATCCCGACAGCCACGTCGTTGGCATTACATCCCGATTTGACGTTCATCGATGTATGTGTGTTTTCTCGGTTACTAAATTCAAAGCACCTCAATTAGACTAAATGAGAACGGAGACCGCAACAATGAAGCTCATTATTTACCCTGTTATTCTTTGCATCACCCTGTCGGGTTGTTCTCTGTTCAGCACACAACCCGACCCAAAAAAAGTTGCTCTCATGCCATTTTACTATTCGACACCCGGTAAAAGTATTGGCCAGGAGGTTGCGGATCGTGTGGCTCTGGAACTGATTCTGAATGGATATACCGTTATCGATAGCAGCACTACTACTGCTTTAATAAACGAAGTAAAATTTTACAATTTAGGTCTGAGCGACGATATGCGGGCAGCATTGAAAGAGCATAATATAGGGGCAGTTGTTTTCGGCAGTGTCAATGACTTTGCCTGTGAGTCGATCCGAACCCCGTCTCAGACCGGCAGTTTGGTCTTCAATGTTGATAAAAAAAATCGTTGTACCGTTTCCCTGACTGCCAAAATAGCTGATACAGCAACGGGTAGACTGTTGTGGGGGGTGACTATGAACGATACGTCCGAAGGAGCTGATCTTACTGCGATGACGCTGATGAAATCTTTGATCAGCAAGGCCGAGATTAGAAACTCCATTCCCATGAATTTGAAATCGAAGCAACTCTAAAAAAATGGCACTATTCTTTACACAGACAGTCAACGATGAACCTCTACGCCAAGACTGCAGGATAGACTCTATCGAATGCAAAAAATATTATTAAAAGATTCCCTGCCCGATTTTGCGTATGAGCTGAAATATCTGCTTGTCAGAGAGAATATGCCTGATCTCGCCAACCAAATTGTAGATATGCAAATTGATGTCGAAAGATGTTTTAGTGGCGAAGACTATTTCACAATGATATGTACCGGATTACAACCTCTGTTGGGATGGGGAACGGGACAGCCAAGTATTGTGTTGACTCCTCATAAGGGTACCATCCTACTCAACGTTATAGGAAATGATATTATCTCCGTCGAGATTTTCTTCCGCAGTGATATTCAGGAAAGGTTTCTGCAACAGCAGTCTGTACCTTCATAACCTCCTCACGCCCCGGGCAGTTGTTTGTTGACAACTCAAGCATTTACTTGGGCTGTCAGGAGGTTGGTTCACCGCTCTTTACTGTTTTGTCTCGTGTCAAAGGCCCCCCCCATCGGTCTCTTTCATTCTTGCAATCATCGATTGACGTTGTCGCGCCACTCGACTGCACCAAAATACGAGCTGCCCACGAATGTATAAACAAGACTTATGGTCCCGTCACGTTGATGCCTGCTGGGTTGGTTGCCATATTGCGAGTTACGGATCGACTCCACATATTGAAGACCGAGACCATGACGACCGTAGACCCTTACGTTAAACCCCGTCTTGATGCGAACAATTTTCTCCGAGCCGCCAGCGCTATCGACTGGATTGCTGCTGGTGCTGAGGCTGTTGAATTTACCAGAACCGGTGACATAATAGCCCCGTGCATCCAATTCGAGTGCAGCCCTGTCGCCGAAGAGCAGACGAAGGGCGAGAAGCCCCTGCGGGGCAGCACCGTAGTGGTAGTCCCGATCACCTTCTGCGACCGGGGTCGTTCCGGCAGCGCCAAAGCCGACACCTCCGAGGAGAGAACCTTGCAATGCAATTCCCGGCCCCACCCAGTACTGAGCAGTCGTGCCAAGGGATAGCGCCGTGTTAGAGACGCGAAAGACGGCCGGCGACAGGTAGTCGTAACTTCCGTAGAGTCCCCATATGCCACGGTAATCATTACCTGAATGATACTTCGCACCATACAGCAGGCCGCGCAGTAGTATGCTATTGACCGGATTGCTCTCGCTCGCCTGGCTGCTTACCTCGAAGTCGAAGTAATCCAGGGGGCGCGTATAGGTATAACCGGGTTTTCCCGGTAAGCCGTAGGACATGTTGAAGTTCATAGTTGCTTTCGTCTCTGTACTGGATCTCAAGATGGAGCCTACCTGTAAGTCCCAAAAGGTGGCCGGGTTGAGACTTGGATAAATGGTCTTGTACCGGTCTCCAAATGCGGCACGGTTAAAAGCGGTTGGTGGCGATATTATTGCCGCGCCGGCTTCGTGCCAGGCGTCTGGATGGAAACCCGCATCATTGAGCACCAGTTCTGCCATTCTGAACAACGCCTCGCCGAGAAGGCTTCCCGCGTTGCCTGTTGTGATCTGGTCATTGATGGAAGGTGGGTCCGTCTCGCCAGCCATCTTCCACAGGAAGCTCCCGGCATTGCTGTAGGCAGCCGATTCCCAGAAGCTGAGGCCGGAGGAACGTGCCAATCCAAACATGGTCGCTCCCTGATAGGGATGAGCGAATTGATTGATGTTGAAAGGGTCCTGGTCAAAGACCCAGTTTTGTTTTCGCAGGTGATCCCAAGTCGTGGAGAGTGTCGGACTGTATACCCTTTTTCCGTCTTGCATTTGGTTGGGATAGGCATACCTGTCGTAGATGTTGAGCAGGGCAAGAAACCCCGGTATCTCAAGCGCCGGGATGAGATAGTCCTTTTTAGGCATCTGCCCCCAAGGGATGACTTTTTCCGGAGCAATAGCAGCCGTTTTCTGTGGCTCAGCTGGGTGCTCGGATAAAATGACGTTGGTTTGCTCGTGTGTGTCACGCCGCCAGTTATAGACAGTCTCAGTCGGCACTTGTGTCTCTGCTGCTCGGGGCTCTGATTCGCTGGCAGGTGCGGGTTTCACTGCGTTTTGGCTCGTCGCAGTGGCCTTGGCTTCGGGAGACCCCTGTTCACCTTGTATCACCGCGCTATCCTGGTTTGCATGCGCTGATACAACAAGAAAAAGTGAACAACATACGAATTGAATAATGGTTCGTGTAAACATGGTACTGCCCCTTTTAAGTCATTCGGTATCCGTCTCAAAATATCTTGCCAAATTTCTTAATGGCGTTCGGGTGAAAGTTTCTGAAATTGTTTTGAGTCAGCTGTAAGCTGCAGCCTCGTTATGGTTTTTTGTATTTTTCAACGCAATATCCCGCCGGATGCCGTTGTGCATAAGCAGAAAGCATTTCTTGAACTTGCAATTTTTCTCTGCCCGAAAGCCGCTTATAACCACGTCCATATGGCCAGCCATAGCCCCAACGATACCAGATGGGGAAAGCCGGATGCCCACCTGCCCGCGTTCCGAGGTACATTGTTTCAGCCAGGACATTGTCGCCGGTTCGCGTCAGTACGCAGGCGCGCAGGAGAGCATCAGCTTGTTGACGTTCATCGTCACTTCCTCCCTGCCAATAAGCAAAGTCGTGGGCCTGGCAACAGTCGCACCACCTGTCCCGGTCTTTGGACGTGCCGTCAGGAAAGAGACTACAGCCGTCACTGGTAAAGGGGGCAAGGCTCGCAGAGTGAGAAGGGCGACCATTGGCGCACGATGACAGCGTAATGGCTGTCAACAGTGCAAATAGAGCTGCGTAAAGCGAACGGAGAGTAAGAAATGAAAACGAAAACATGAATGTCCTTTCTATCCATACGTCAGAACGTTTTTCAGCGACCAGAAATTGGTGTGTGGTTGATTTGTTGATTAACCCTTGTCTGAATAGTTTTTAGAACAGGCAGGTAGTATCTCATGACATAAACCAGCCTTGTTATGTTGGATGAATCCGCGCCCCCGACGAGCGTGATCGTCAGAAGGAGCGCTGCCAACGCAGGCCAAGGAAATCTGGCCCGATAATCGGGGCCAGGTACGTCGCATTTTCCGGTGTGACCGTGAGCAAGGCCACGCCGTACGACAACGCACCAGCGGCGATGACATCGCGCCAATGATGCTTGTCTTCATTGACACGGATAAATGCGACGCTTGCGGCCGCCAGATACGCCGGTGTACCCCACTTCCAACCGTAGCGCTGGCCCAGGAAGGTTGCCCCGGAAGCCACTACTGCCACGTGTCCGGAGGGGAAGCCATAGCTTCCGCCGTTTGGACGTTCACCAAGACTGGTCTCATTGAATCCGAGCCGAAGTGCCGATGTGAGGACCTGATTCACTGTGATGTTACGCAGCCACTGCTTCTCCCCCTCGACATCGTCCTTAAAATAGGCGACGGCAAGACCTGAAAGAGGTACTACGCCCGCTAGTATGTCCGTTGCAATAGTACTAGGCCCGTTTCCGGCTAAAGCAGTGGCCGTCGGCAAGCCAAAAGCGGCAATCATCAGATAGACAAGCAGGCATCTCTTCATAATAATATTCATGAGACCTTCCTTTTGGTTTTGTTGGTCTTCGCCGCTTTTATTCCGTCTGTCGATCCGCCGCCAAGGCATGTGGTTTATTCTGATGTGCTACGGTGCTACCTGACGATGCCCATTGTGCCCCAAAACGCATCCGCCTCGAAGGCTCTTAAGTTGAGCAGATACACAGCAACTAGAGTGAACTCACTATTTTTTTATAATCAAACTCTTGATCACTACGACCACCACTACCAGGACAGCAAGCAACGCCCAAATAGCCATTTGTTCACCCACCGACTCATTCGTTTTCATGGTCCATTTAAAACTTCCTTTGGTTGTGACGCAACAGGCCCAAAAAAACCCGCCGGAGCGGGTCTTTAATTCACTTTACATAAGGCAACTATTTTACAATCAAGTCATTTTGCACTGAGATAACATTTTCAACTTTACGGGCGACCTCTCCTGCCTTTGCAGCGCTCTGGGCAGAATCAACAAAACCGCTTAACTGAACTGTTCCCTGGTACGTTTTTACATTGATCTGTAACGTTTTTAGTGTTGATTCGTTGAAGATTGCGGCTTTTACTCTTGTTGTGATGACGGAGTTATCTACGTACTGTCCGGCACTTTCGTGCTTTTGTGTTGCAGCGCATCCCGTAAAAGCCGTTATCAACGCGAAACAAGCCATTAATCTCATAAAGCGATTTAGTTTTGACATGATATTTTCTCCTTTTTGTTTGTGTACAGCTACTTAAAGCCGGCCTGTCAGTAACAACAAAATCAGAATCAAAAAGATCAATCCAAGAGTACCACTCGGGAAGTAACCCCACTGACGGCTGTGAGGCCAAGTGGGCAGTGCACCCAGAAGCATCAAAACCACGATGACAATCAAAATTGTTCCTAACATATAATTCCCCTTTTATTTTAGTTGCCGTTATCAAGGCGCCTGGATTTAGTGACAAAGCCATTTTTGACTATTCCGACGCATCCACAGATTAAACCTGCGTGAGGGCGACTGCCGTTCCACACATAATTCTGAGATGTATTCAGCAACTAACGCACCATAAATAATATGCTGGCTTTATGGGCATAACCCTCTGATTGTACTGCTAAAATTTTAAATAGAGGAAGCCGGGTACAGGGGGAGCTGTCTCTAAAAACTGTCACATATGGTTGTTTTGTTAAATATGATGGATTCCGTAGCGGTAGGTGAAGGAGATCGTGCTGAATGACGATAGTGTGAGGACCAAGGTTGGTGTAATGCGATCAAGTTTATGGCCAAAAAAAGAGACTGAGTACCTCTGGTGAGGTACTCAGTCTCAATAATGATTGGCGTCCCCGAGTCGATTCGAACGACCGGCCCCTTCCTTAGGAGGGAAGTGCTCTATCCAGCTGAGCTACGGGGACATGTGTTGAAAACTGATATGATATAACAGAGAAGTTGCTGTGGTTCAACCTCTTTAAAAACTAAAAGTTAAGAAGTGAAAAGACCTTCCCGTCTGGTAGCCGTTTACGTCCTTCTAGAAAATCCAGTTCGGCCATGAAACAGCACTCAACAATTTCTCCTCCCATACTCTGAACCATATCGACAACAGCTGCCATGGTGCCACCGGTAGCAAGGAGGTCGTCTGCTATCAGAATCCTCTCGCCAGGTTTAATGGCGTCTTTGTGGATTTCCAGAGTATCAGTGCCGTATTCCAGATCATAGGTCTTGCTGAAAGTCTCAGACGGGAGCTTTCCCGGTTTGCGAACCAGTACGACACCTGCACACAATTTGTACGCCAGTGCCGAGCCGATGATGAATCCCCTGGCCTCAACCCCGACAACCTTGTCGATTCGTTTGCCGATATAACGGTGCGAAATAAGATCAATCATCTTTTGGTATGACTGGGCATCCTGAAGCAGCGTGGTGATATCTTTGAAGATGATGCCTTTTTTGGGGAAATCGTGGATATCGCGGATGATGGTTTTTAGGTCGTTGTTCAACATAAGTTGTCCTCGCGTTATTTGGTTTATGTCAGGCTCTGCGTGTAGAAAGACCTCAGCTTTTCTAGACTTTTAGCCTCTATCTGGCGGATGCGTTCCCGTGTGACGCCGAATTGCTGACCTATAGTGTCCAGAGTCTGAGGGTCATTGTCATCAAGCCCAAAGCGAAGGGTCAGGATTTTTTGTTCGTTTTCAGTTAGTTTGTTGAAGTGCTGGGAGATCAATTCATAAAGATTGATGTTCTCGTGCAGGTCTGTCGGGGGCACAATAGAGCAGTCTTCAATGGTATCGATCAGAGCAAAATCGTTGCCATCGCCCATCGGCGCTTCAATTGAGCAGGTGTGACGCAAGAGGGTCATCAGGCGGCGAACATGCTGGATTTTGGTCTGCATGGCGTCGGCAATTTCCTCAATAGTCGGCTCTCTGTTGAATCCTTGGGAGAGTTTGCGGGTAATCCGGATCATGCGGCCGATGTCGTCTGACACATGCACCGGCAGGCGAATAGTACGGGATTGGTTGATGAGAGCTCGCTCAATGGACTGACGGATCCACCAGGTGGCATAGGTCGAAAAACGGCACTCTTTGGACAGCTTGAAGCGCTCGACAGACTTAATCAGCCCAAGATTGCCTTCTTCAATAAGGTCCAGAAACGGCAGCCCACGATTCATGTAACGCTTGGCAATCTTTACGACCAATCGCAGGTTTGACTCAATCATCTTGTTACGGGCCGCGCCGTCGCCCTTTTCGATTTTTCTGGCGAGTTCCTTCTCGCTGTCGGCATTCAGAAGCGGGGTGCGCTGGATGTCACGTAGATAGATCTTTATGGCATCATCAAAGCGTTCAAGTTCAACCTGCGGTATTTCCTCTTCGACCTCGTCTTCGCTATCTTCAGAGTCATGGAGCAGCAGCGGTTCTTCAATGTCGTTGAGCGTCAATGCCGAAAGTCCGGTGAGCAGTGATTCGTCGATTATGTCGTGCTGCAGAAGGGTGTCGTCATGCATATTCAGCTGTTCCCCTTTTCCCGCTGTTATCAAGCTTGCCAACCCTGCTTTCCAATCAGAGGCACAAACCGGCATTCCACCGATGACTCCCGAAGCAGTTCGCCGTCCTCATTTTTGACAATTGTTATCAGTTGCTGTCCGGCATCAGCCCCAACCGGTATTACCAAACGGCCACCTAGGGCCAGTTGGTCAGTCAGGATAACGGGAACGTCGGGTGCACCGGCGGTAACAATGATGGCATCAAATGGAGCTTCCTCCTCCCAGCCAATCGGGCTCCCTTCAGTGTCATTAATGCGTAGCTGGACATTGAATAGCTTCAGGGAATCAAGACACCTTCGCGCACGTAGGGCAAGTGGCCGAATGCGCTCTGCAGAGTAGACTCTGTCGGCCAGGGTCGCTAGAAGTGCGGTTTGATAACCGGAGCCGGTACCTATTTCCAGAACCCTTTCCTTGCCGGTTAGAGCCAGTTTTTCGGTCATGAGGGCGACAATGTAAGGCTGTGAAATGGTCTGTTTTTCACCAATCGGGAGCGCCTTGTCGCTGTAGGCCTGAGCGGCAAAAGCTTCTTGAACAAATAAATGGCGGGGAATCTTTACCATCGCATCAATGACTCTTCGGTCACTTATGCCGCGTGCCAGGATCTGCTCCTGCACCATTTTTTTTCTCATGATCTCAAAGTTCAAATAAAGCCCCATACCAGATAATCAAAATATACTATTTCACGCTGTTTTAAGGCGCTCAAACGCTGTGAATTACTGCTCAAACAGGTTAAACGGCGTAACTATAACAGGAGATAGTATGAATGTCTATATATGTCAAAACATCCATCCGGCCAGAATTGACAGCGATTTGTGGTTGGTCAGGTCGAGATGCAGAGGTGTGATGGAGACATGATGGCGGTTGATGGCGTGGAAATCTGTGCCTGGTTCATCGTTGTGGTGTGGCACTTCGTTGCCGAGCCAGAAATACTTTCGTCCGCGTGGATCGGTTTTGTCGACTATTTTGCCGATGAAGGAGCGTTTTCCCTGACATGTTATCAGGGGTGGTAGCATGCTGTTCCTGGGGCAGTTGGGGATGTTGACATTGAGAAAGGTGTCAGCGGGAAGTCCGTTGGCGATTACCTGGCGGGCAACTTGTACGGCAATTTGTGCGGCATCGGTAAAATAGTCGCTCTGCTCAAATGTTGCCAGCGAAAATGCGATCGCCGGAATTCCCATCAAATTTGCTTCCATGGCGGCTGCAACAGTGCCGGAATAGGTTATGTCGTCGCCAAGGTTTGCTCCGTGGTTGATGCCGGAGACTATCAGGTCTGGCACCATCGGCAGCATGTTGTGGATTCCCATGTTAACACAGTCTGTTGGCGTGCCATCTACAGCATACCACCCCTTATGCAGCTCAAAAATACGGAGCGGTGAATGCAATGTTAAAGAGTGACCGGCGGCACTCCGTTCCCGGTCGGGGGCGACAACGGTTACGGTGCCCAGTTCAGCCATAGCTTCAGCCAGGGCGCGGATGCCTGCAGCATGGATGCCGTCATCGTTAGTGACCATGATGTTCATGGAGCGGATCCTTTTATTTCGTTATGGACACAGCCAGAAATATCGCAGAAATGTCTCAGTAAATCAAGCTGATCAACTGTTTTGATTTTGTGTTTACAAAACAGCCGTAAGCCGCTACATTCAAAAACTCAAAAAAATAGTTAAGTATAGCGGTGTACTAAAATACAGCAGGAGGTGCAGGTATGAAGGCAGTTTTAATGGATGCTTTTGGTGGCGTTGAAGTTCTCAAGGTTGGTGAGGCTGAAAAACCGAGTCCTACCGAGGGGCAGGTGCTGGTAAAGGTGTTTGCGACCTCGATAAATCGACCTGATCTGGTCCAGCGTGAAGGCAAGTATCCGCCACCAGCGGGAGACTCTGTGATCCTTGGCCTGGAAGTTGCCGGAGTGATTGAGGAGCTGGGATCCGGTGTTAGCGGTTGGCAGGTGGGCGATCGTGTTATGACGCTGGTTGGCGGAGGCGGGTATGCCGAGTTTGCGGTGGCATACGCAAGCCATCTCATGCCCATCCCTGAGAGCATGAGCTTTGAAGAGGCTGCCTGTGTCTGCGAATCTTATATTACGGCGTTTCTAAACGTCTTCATGATCGGTGAATTCAAGGACTCACAGACAGCGATTCTGCACGGCGGTGGTGGCGGAGTTAATACTGCTGCTATTCAGCTTTGCCGTACGCTGACTCCGTCAAGCAAGCTGATTGTGACCGCCTCTCCTGCAAAAATGGAGCGGGTCAAGGCCGTTGGTGCTGATTTTTTGATAAATTTCCATGAAACTCCTGACTTCACCGAGGTTGTAAAGGAATACACGAATAAAAAAGGTGTTGACCTGATTCTGGATCACGTCGGTGCAAAATATCTGGCCCCTAATATGAATTCGCTTGGCTATAAGGGAAGGCTGGTTATTATTGGGGTTATCAGTGGTATTAAGGCCGAGCTTAATCTGGCTCTGATGATGGTGAAACGCCAGCAGATCATCGGCAGCGTCCTCCGCTCTCGGCCGGTTGTTGAAAAGGGAGAAATTGTTGCAGAATTCACCCGCCGTGCCTTGCCGAAATTTGCTGATCGCAGCATTGTTCCGATCATAGAAAAAGTTTTCAGCATCGATCAGGTGGCGGACGCTCACCGCATGATGGAGGAAGATAAACATTTCGGCAAGATCGTGCTCAGAATTCAGTAGGCACGTGTCAGCCCTTTCTCAGTTTTTTTTGTACTAACCGTACGTAATCGTAGTATTGTGTGCATTCTGTAATAACACTCACTAATTTCCGGAGGAAAAAGATGTCAGATCAGAACCCGCAGGTTATGCTGGAAACATCCATGGGCAATATCAAAATTGAACTATTTAAGGAGAAAGCTCCGATTACCGTCAGAAACTTTCTTTCTTACGTTAAGGACGGCCATTATGACGGGCTGATATTCCACCGTGTTATCAAGGATTTTATGGTTCAGGGTGGGGGGATGAATGAAAATATGGAAGTTAAAAAACCAAAGTTTGCCATCAAAAACGAGGCAACCAACGGTCTGCTAAACAAGCGCGGCACGCTTGCCATGGCTCGTACAGCGGTTGTCGATTCGGCTACCTGCCAGTTTTTTATTAACACGGTTGACAATGCGTTCCTTGATAACAAAGGAAAACACCCTGACCATTTCGGCTATTGCGTATTCGGCCAGGTACTCGAAGGGATGGACGTGGTTGACCAGATCAGGGCGGTGAAAACAGGAACCAAAAACGGGCATTCAGATGTGCCACTGGAGCCGGTTTTCATAACATCCGCACGACTGATTGAAGAGGAGGCATAATCATGGATAATAACCAAGTCTGTTATACATTAGATGCGGCGCTCGAAATGGCGATCAAGATGGAAGAAGAAGGTTTTCGCAATTATCTGGCCGCTGTCCGTCAGCTTACACACAAGGGTGCCAAGGATTTAATGCGGGAAAATGCGCTTGATGAACTGAACCACAAACACCAGTTGGAGAAAGCGCTGTTGGAAGGGCATATGGAGGGTAGCAACGATCTCGATCAGCCTATTCCTACAATGCGTCTTGATTACCTCTTCAAGAAAGAGGAGCTGGGCCCACAATCAGGAGTACGTGAGGCGCTTATTTATGCAATCCACCTGGAAAAAAGCGCCGTTGATTTCTATGGCAGAGTCTCCGGCGGTTGCGCAGGGGCACCAATGGGAAAGCTGTTCGCCCAGCTTCTTCAGGAGGAGACTCGCCATCTTCAATCACTGGAAGATCTCTATGAACAGCATTTTATGACCGAAAACTGATCATCAACCCCGGAGATTGCTGCCGGTAGAACAAAAACCGGCCGACCTGCTCATGATTTTGCTGTGAGCTGGTCGGCCGGTTTTACTCTGTTGGCCTGGATGACGCTGCTGAATAAAATGTACGTCAGAAATCCTGCAGGTCTTCATCGGAAAAATCAAGTGAATCCGGGTGGGGTGCCGCGTCCAGGCGAGAGTGGATATCCCTGAAGTCAGGGTTGGTTGAATTAATTTCATTCAAAAGGGCCTTTGCCTCTTCTTCTTTCCCCACGGCTTCATATCCGAATGCCAACTCGTATTTCACTGCACAGCTTTCTTCTTCGCTTAATCCGGGTTTTAGCAGTGCCAGCAGCATTGTAATGGCTTTTTCAACGTCACCGCGCTCTCTCAGGCAAGCGCACTGCATTATTAAACACTCGACCCGTCGCGATGCGTCTTGCGCAGCCTGGCGATACTCGCTAATCGCCTCATCATAAAGCCCCATCTCTTTAAAAGCCTGGCCAAGGTCAAAATGAGACTGGGCGTCTGAATCCTCCATTTCGCTGCCGAACTTAACAACACGCGGAGCTGTGCTGATAGTGTCAAATAAATCTTCGACTGACTCTAACCAGTTCTCTGATTCTGAGGATGTACCGTCTTCCTGATCCATAGAACCAAAGGTGGGATCCATGTCGATGTCAATATCGATCTCTATATCTTCGTCAGGTTGCCATGATGTCGCGGCAGCAGCAATTGAATTGCCGCTGTCCAGGAGTTGTGTCGACCCGAGGTCTTCTGTCCCGGTTTCCAACCCAAGACCTGTTGGCTGCTCCAGGGAGCTCTCAGCGAAGAAAACCGAGCCGTCAATTTCTTCGGGGCCTGAATGCTGCTCATTGGAAAAAGCGTGCAAAGCCTCCGGTTCAGTGGCGGTAGGCTGACTTCTATCTGTAACTGATCGCAAGGATTGCCGTTTTGATGTAAGTAAACTGATTTCGATCTCATCGCCACTTGCGGTGGCGACCCTTATGAGTCCATCCAGAATTCTGATGCTGATCGGATCAATCTTTTCGAGTGCGTGATAGATATCCTCAAGTTGTTGCAGAAAGCCCGCGGAAATAAGAAGTTGTTCGTATTTATCAAGGAGCTCCAGTGCTCCTGCCAGATTTCTCTCGGCGGCGAGGGATGAAATCAAACCGAGCATTGCTGCAGGTTCTGTCGGGAAAAAATTAAGATAGTGCTGGTAGGCAATTTTGAGCCGCTGTGGCTGTTCAAGCAACTGGTAGGCTTTTACTATTAAATCCCAGGCAGATTTGTTGTTGGGGTTGCTGCGGAGGAGGCTCTGAAGACTGCCAATTGCTGTTGCGGCACTACCCTGGCTGATCTGCTCTGAGAGGACTTCGAGCAAGAAGTCAGGTTTGTCGGGGAAACTCTGCTGAACGCGAGCACAGACTTTGGAAAGTGTAGCATTGTCAGCGCGCTCAAGAAGCAAAGCGGCCGTTTTTGAAAATACGGCGTACGATTCGTTCTTCTTTCCATGTTGAGCGTAGGCCTCTGCAAGTTTGATTTTAATTGGTATATTCTGCGGATCAACTTTTTGCATCCTGTCAAGGATGTCGAGTGCCTCGGTTTTTTCCCCGTTTTTTTCATGGAATTCATAGACGAGTTTGTATTCTGAAAGTGAATTTGTGATGAGTCCATGTTTTTCGTTCAGTTCGGCAAGAGTCAGGGAGAGAGAAATATCAGCAGGGAAAAGTTTTTGCAGCTGCTTGTATACCGCAATGGCTTTGAGGTAAAAACCGTTTTTTGCGAAGTGCTTGCCGATTGTTTCAAATTCTTTGCGTGCATCATCACTCCTCCCGCATTTAATCAGCAGCTCAGCCAGTTTTTGACGCTGGCTAATAGCGGCAGGTTCTGCGGCAAGAATCTGTTCATAGACTTTGGCAGCCTTATCAAATTGACCGCGTAGCACGAACTTTTGAGCCTCTTCAATCAGCTTGTCTTTTTTTGAGCTAACAGCCATTAATCCCCTTTAGCCGGAGCTGTCTGTATACAACCAGCATGAACAATGCTTAAAATAGGTAAAAGCTACTGTAGCCATGGCGGTTTGTCAAGTTTAATATCCAGGTTTATCCTTGGATATTCAGCTCGTTATGCGGTTTTATTTTGCTTTGACATGGCCCGGAAAATCCTTTACGGTACTTCTGGTTTTTGAGTTGTTGTTAACACTGAAATGGTCGTGACCTTGAAGGGTCTTATTCTCGTCATAATCCGGAGGCTGTGGGATGCGTTTCCTGCCGAAAGCAAATCCGCTGTACGAAAAAGTATCCGCCGGTAAAGTTGTTATGCCGGAGGTTCTGGAAAAACTCGGTTCCGGTGGTTTTACCGGGTATCTTCATCACTCGGCTCCAGAGTTTGACTTTTATGGAGTGTTTGCAAAGGGAAAGCTGCTGTGTGCCATCAGTAGTGATGCCGGTCGTGATAAAACCGGATTTGAAGCAATTGTACTTCTCTTTGACAAGGTGCTTTCGGCGGGTGGCGAAATAAATGTCTATCGCATGACCGGAGATCTTGCCGTATGCGCCTATGCTCTGGTCCTCGGCTCTCGTCTATTGGATGGTGAAGAGGTGCGGCAGGTCGATATTAAGGGTGTCCTGGCCAGGCTGAAGGGGCAGGATGTGAACGGGGTCGTACGTTTTTATACGTTGGACCGTTCTGCAATGATTTTTTATAAAGACGGGCTCCCAATTGGATTCTATCATGACGGCTCCAGTTCGATTGAATCGTCTCCGGATGAATCGCGAAAAATAGCCGCTCTACCGGGAGCACGTGTTGAAATTTGTTCAACCAGGACTCTCGAAGAGTTGTTGCAGTACGATCTCCTGCAAATGGTTAACCTGCAAAAGCTATGGGAATCCGCCCAGTCACGAAATGTGGCCCCAATTGCGAAACAAGCCGTTGCCGCCGCTGTCTTGACTTCAACTGTGAGTGAAGAGAAACTGCTCGAACTTGTTGACGATGTTTCTGAAGTGGCCTCGGCGTATCTCTCCAGAGCGGGGCGCACTATTGTTGAGAAAAGAATCAAGGAAATGGGCGGCCCCTCGCAGTTGCTGGATGACGCCAAGCGCACGCTCTTTTTTGCCCAGGTAGAGGCAGACGCCATTGAAGCCGACTCTGACGCTCGCATTGATGAAATGATTGATCTGATGAAATCTGAAATTGTTGGTAGACTTGCTGTTTAGTAAGCCGGAAGTATCCTCGGTACGATTTTTTACGGGAAATAACTCCGTTAGCGCACTTATCCTGGCCGTCTGGGCCAGAATGCTCTACAACAGAGGCTGATAGTGCACGTCCAGCAGATGCTAAAGGAGTACCTGGAGCTTCACGGGTACTGGGTATTGTTCATCGGGACATTTCTGGAAGGTGAAGCGATCCTGCTTCTGGCGGGCTTTCTTGCTTTCCAGGGGTACCTGAATGTTCTGGGCGTAATCGGTACCGCCTGGGCAGGCTCTTTTCTTGGCGATCAGTTCTATTTTTACCTTGGTCACTACAAAGGGAAGTGGGTATTCAAGCGCTTTCACTCGATAGCCAAAAAGTTCCGCGAAGCTCTTAAGTTAATTGAAAAATATGGCAACTACGTGGCGTTTATCTCCCGCTTCACCTATGGTTTCAGAATTGTTCTGCCGATTATTCTCGGACTTACCAATCTTGCCCCCCGTACATTCCTCTGGATAAATCTTGTGAGCGCTTTGATCTGGGCTGTTGCTTTTTCTCTTGGCGGGTATCTGTTCGGTAAAAGTGCTTCACTCGTATTAGATAATGTCAGCAATTACGAACAGTACCTCGTCCTGGCTCTGTTTGGATTTATCTCTATGGCATGGTGCATTCATGCCTATCACGTATGGAAACTAAAAAAGCCGGCTAGGCAGCGGCTGGCACGGATGCGTGCCATACATGCATCAAGAAAGGCAGTCTCTTGAACAAAGACATCACTATCATTCTGGTTGAACCTCAATCGCCCGGGAATATCGGCATGACCTGCCGTGCCATGAAAAACATGGGTTTTGCACAGCTGAGAATCGTAAAGGGGTGCGACCGTTTTGATCCTGAATCGCTGAAGTTTGCGGTTGCCGCGCGTGACCTGCTCGAATCGGCCCAGGTGTTTCCTGATCTGGCTTCTGCCATGGCAGACTGCACCCTGACTGTCGGTACGACCCGGAGACATGGTAAGTATCGTCAGGAAATCCTTTCTCCGCTTGAGGTGGCGCATTGCCTTAATGAACAAGTAACTCCGGACTGTCGGGCAGCACTTGTTTTTGGGCGCGAGGACAGCGGGCTGACAACCGAAGAGCTGTCCCTCTGTCGCTGGCATGCCACCATTCCGACTTCGAGTGAGTATGGTTCGCTCAATCTGGCCCAGTCAGTGCTGCTTTTCTGCTATGAACTTGGCAAGGCCTCTGAGTCACCGGGAGGGGGGCGCCCACTCGAGTTGGCAAAGTCAGAAGAGATGGAAACGCTTTTCGTGCATTTTAATGCTACGTTGAACAAGATCGGATTTCTTAATGAACAAAATCCGGCGCACATGATGCGTTCTCTGCGGAGAATCTTCTTTAGGGCGAATCTTGATAGCCGTGAAGTGACCGTCCTGCGTGGGATGCTGACCCAGATCGACTGGGCCAGCTCTGGTTTTGACGGCAGGAAACGTTCGTGACTCCGACAGTCATTGGTCTTGTTGCCGGTACTCTTACAAGTGTTGCTGCCATTCCTCAGGTATTCAAAACGCTGAAAAGCCGTAACGTCCGCGATATTTCCGTATGGCAGCCGCTTCTGCTGGCTTTCGGTGTTGCACTCTGGATGGTGTACGGCTTTCTTATTAATGATCTTCCCCTTATTGTGGCCAACATTATTCCGCTGGTCTGCAATGTTGGTCTGACCGGCATGAAAATGCGCTTTGGCACTAACGATTTCAATGATTACGGAAAGTAACTTCTAAAACATTCCGGGCGAGCGATCTATTTGGACATCTTTTCTGAAAAAACAATTCTCTCGGTCAGTCGTCTGACGGCTCTGCTTCGCGGGGTGCTTGAAGAAAACTTTGAGCAGCTCTGGGTGCAGGGGGAAATTTCCAACCTCTCTTATCCGTCTTCCGGACATTGCTATTTTACCCTCAAGGACTCCGGTGCCCAGCTGCGCTGCGTGATGTTCAAGAGCGCCGTGAAAAATCTTAAATTCCGCCTTACGGATGGGATGGCGCTGATCGTGCGTGGTCGTATTTCAGTGTACGACCAGCGTGGTGAGTATCAGCTGGTTTGTGAATACATGGAGCCGGCAGGGATTGGCGCTCTACAGACCGCCTTCGTGCAGTTGAAGGAAAAACTGGCGCTCGATGGATTGTTTGATGAAACGCATAAGATGTGTATGCCGTGTTTTCCACGTAAAATTGGTGTTATTACTTCGCCAACCGGCGCTGCTATCCACGATATCCTTCATGTGTTGAAGCGCCGCTTTGCTTCGCTGGATGTGCTGCTGTACCCGGTGCGCGTTCAGGGGGAGGGCGCAGCCCTCGAGATCGCGCGCGCTATTGATGAGATGAGCCGGCTGGCTGAGGTAGACATCGTTATTGTCGGTCGTGGCGGCGGCTCGCTCGAGGATCTCTGGGCTTTTAACGAGGAGGTCGTGGCCCGGGCGGTTTATCGTTCAAAGATTCCGGTTATCTCGGCGGTTGGGCACGAAACAGACTGGACGATTTGCGATTTTGTTGCTGATCTGCGTGCTCCAACACCATCAGCCGCTGCAGAGTTGGTAATCTCAAGCGCCGATGAACTGCGTCACCAGATGGAGGCTCTTTCCCATCGATTGCGCAGGTCCGTTGAGATGCTGCTGGTTAACTATGATCATCGTCTTGGTGGTCTGCGCCGCGCATTGCATGATCCGCGGACGATGCTGGGGCACCTTGGTCAGCGGATGGATGATTTGACCGGAAGGCTTGATATGGGTCTTAGTGTTGCAGTGTCACGGCGTCGAGATCGCTTTGAGCGACTTCAGGCCGCATTACAGTACAGCGATCCGAAAGTGATTGTCGATGCTTTGCGTCAGCGGATTGAGCTTTTGTCTGTTCGGGCAGAGCATTCACTGTCACAATATCTGGATGCCGTGCGTCAGGAGTTTGGAGATAATTCCGCTCGATTGGAAGTGCTTTCTCCGCTTAAAACTCTTGCACGTGGATATGCGATCGCAATGCATGACGGTGCTGGAGCTGTTGTTACGGATGCCGGCTCTTTGGAAGTTGGTGAGCGTTTGCTGCTGAAGCTTTATAGTGGGCAGGCGCAGTGCCGGGTAGAGTCTGTTGAAACCGGCAAAACTTGACGCCATTGGGCATACATGTATAGAATCCTAAACTTGATTATGAGAGACACTGACTATGGCTACCGATAAATTTGAAGCATCTCTGAAAAAACTGGAAGAGATTGTAAAACGCCTGGAAACCGGTTCGCTTTCCTTGGAAGACTCCCTGAAAGCATTTGAAGAGGGGGTAAAGCATGCGGCTTTCTGCTCCAGCAGGCTTGAAGATGCCGAACGGAGGGTAGAAATACTGTTAAAGCAGAAGGATGGTTCTCTGAAAAGGGAGCCTTTTGAACCCGGCCAAGAGTGACAGAAAGGGGACCACTGATGGATCTAAAGGTTTATTTGAAAGAACAGTGTGCCCGGGTGGATGCGGCGCTTGATAGATTTCTTCCACGGGGGACGGAGTTGCCGCATAGTCTGCATAAGGCGATGCGCTACTCTGTTTTTGCCGGCGGCAAACGTGTGCGTCCCATCCTCATGCTGGCTGCCTGTCAGGCCGTTGGTGGCGATGCCGAGCGAGCACTTCCGGCCTCATGTGCAATGGAGATGATCCACACCTATTCACTTATTCATGATGATCTGCCGGCCATGGATGACGATGATTTCAGGCGTGGTAATCCGACGTGTCATAAAGTTTTCGGGGAGGCAATTGCAATCCTGGCTGGCGACGCGCTTTTAACTGAGGCTTTCAAGCTGACCAGTGATCCCCGTTTTACAGCTGGTTGCGAACCTCTCGGGTTGCTGGCTGTCATTCATGAAATTGCGGCCTGTGCCGGCTCATATGGCATGGTCGGTGGTCAGGTCATCGATATGGAGAGTGAAGGGCAGCGAGATATCGATCTGGCAACCGTTCAGTATATTCATACCCACAAAACCGGAGCGTTGATCAAAGCTTCCGTCGTGGCCGGAGCGATTCTGGGGGGGGCTTCAGGGCAGCAGTTGGCGGCAATCACCCGCTATGGAGAGGCTGCCGGACTGGCTTTCCAGATCGCAGACGATATCCTTGATATTGAGGGTACGACCGAAGAAATCGGTAAGGATGCCGGCAGTGATGAGGCCCGCGGTAAGGCCACATATCCAGCTGTAATGGGCTTGTCTGCTGCCAAGGGAGAGGCTGAGGCAATGATGGATGAGGCGTTAAGGGCTTTGGAGATTTTTGGTGCAGAGGCTGATGCTCTGAGGGGAATAGCACGTTATATCGTGCAGCGCAGAAACTGAATCAACTGCATTTCATAATGAAGACGGGCGAAGTATGTCAATTCTTGAAAAAATAGATTCACCGGAAGATGTCAAAAGACTTGCCTCCTCACGGCTCCCTGAGCTTGCAGCGGAACTGCGGCGGGTCATTATCCAGACCTGTGCCGCCAACGGCGGCCATCTGGCTCCGTCTTTGGGGGTCGTGGAGTTGACAATCGCCCTGCACAGGGTGTTTACCACTCCTGCTGATAAAATAGTCTGGGACGTCGGTCATCAAGCGTATGCTCACAAGCTTCTGACCGGTCGCCGAGACGATTTCGCTTCACTGCGGACACTTAACGGTATTAGCGGCTTTCCTAAGCGGCATGAGTCACCGCATGATGCCTTTGACGTCGGTCACTCCTCTACCTCAATATCTGCAGCTACCGGTTTTGCGGTCGCCCGGGATTTAGACGGGCGCAGAGACAAGGTCCTGGCGGTAATCGGTGACGGCTCCATGACCGGCGGCATAGCTTATGAGGCGATAAACCACGCCGGTGAATTGAACAAAGACCTGATTGTCATCTTAAACGACAATGAGATGTCGATTGCTGAGAATGTCGGCGCCATCTCTACTTTTCTCTCCCGCACATCTTCCAGTGAATTCCTGCATCGCTTCAAGAAAAATACAGAATTGTTTCTGAAACGGACAGATATGGGCGGTCACGTGCTGCAGTTGGCCAAAAAGGTGGAGGAATCCTTCAAAGGACTCTTCACTCCAGGCATGCTCTTTGAGGCGTTTGGTTTTGAGTATATAGGCCCGATAGACGGCCATGACCTCCCAATGCTGATAGAAACAATGGAAAGGGTAAAAAGCTTTGAGAATGCTGTCTTGGTGCATGTCCTGACGAAGAAGGGAAAAGGGTATAAGCCTGCCGAGAAAAATCCCGCGCTGTATCACGGGGTCGGTCCGTTTGATGCAGAGACCGGCAAGATACTCAAAGGGAAGGGGGGGGGCACCTCGTACACGGCTGTTTTTGGAGCGGCTATTTGCAAGTTGGCCGCCGAGGATGAGCGTATTGTTGCCATTACCGCTGCAATGCCCGATGGTACCGGGCTATCCGGATTCTCCAAGGAGTTTCCTGAGCGTTTTTATGATGTTGGTATTGCCGAGCAGCATGGTGTGACTTTTGCCGCCGGTTTGGCCGCTGGCGGTTATCGTCCGGTTTTTGCAGTCTACTCCAGTTTCTTGCAGCGGGCTTATGATCAGGTTTGTCATGACGTCTGTCTGCAAAACCTGCCGGTCACGTTTGCTATCGATCGCTGCGGTGTTGTTGGTAACGACGGTCCGACGCATCACGGTGCTTTTGATATCTCATATCTGCGCCATCTACCCAATCTGACCATGATGGCACCCAAAGACGAAAATGAGCTGCAGCACATGCTGGCTACAGCCATCAATCTTGGGACTCCTGCCGCGATACGTTATCCTCGCGGAAACGGCTACGGCGTGCCCTTGGACCAGATGCTTGAGTCTCTTCCGGTGGGGCGTGCCGAACTGTTGCGTGCAGGCAATAGCGCAGCGGTTCTTGCCCTCGGAGCTATGGTGTATCCGGCTTTAGATTCTGCAGCAGTCCTGGATGTGGAAGGGATTGAGCTGACGGTCGTAAATGCCCGTTTTGTAAAGCCGCTTGACGAAGCATTGATTGTTGCGTTGGCAGAGAAACATGGGATTCTGATAACTATTGAAGAAAATGCCCTTCAGGGCGGTTTTGGTTCTGCGGTCCTGGAGCTTCTTGAACAGCGTGGCCTTGGCGGAGTACGGGTGCTGCGCCTGGGGTATCCAGACTCATATATTCCCCAGGGTGAGCAGAGTGAACTCCGTGCCATGATGGGGCTGGACAGTGGAGGAATTACCTCCTCTATTCGTACTTTTCTTTCCCACCAGTGACGTTTGAATAAAAAACGACATGGATGTAAATAATGTCTTGCGTCACACGAATAGCCATGGTATATAATGCGTCTTTCGTCGGTGAGTAGCGCAGCCTGGTAGCGCACCTGCCTTGGGAGCAGGGGGTCGCTGGTTCGATTCCAGTCTCACCGACCAGCAAATTCAGCGGCTTACGATCTTATTCGTAAGCCGCTTTTTGTTTGCTTATTTCATCAGCGTCTTTAATGCCTGCTTCAAAAGTCCTTCTACCGAAACATCTCCGGAAACATTCAGTGAGGCCAAGACCTTGCGTACATGCGCCTCTTTATAACCAAGATTGAGCAGTGCTGAAATTACATCCTCTGCAACGTCTTCGGCAGGAAGTTGCCGTATATCGGAAGCCGGAAGAGAGGATAAATCAAGCTTGCCGACTTTTTCTTTCAATTCGAGTACCAGACGTTCAGCGGTTTTCTTGCCAATGCCGGGAATCGTTGACAACATGTTGAGATCGCCTTGGGCGAGGGCTTGGGCCAGTGGCCCTGGCTGGATGTTGGAGAGGATATCGCGGGCTAGTTTGGGGCCGACTCCAGAGACGGCAATCAACAGCTGGAAGAAGGATTTTTCAAGTCTGGTGCGGAACCCGTAGAGCAGTATGGCATCCTCTCTGACACTCGTGTGGATGTGCAGAGCTGTGGCGCCACCCTCCTCAGGGAGTTCGTAATAGGTTGAAAAGGGAATATGCACCCGATAGCCGACTCCCTGTACGTCAAGAACAATATGGTCGGGTGATTTATGGGCGATCAACCCGGTCAAAAGTGCAATCATAGCTTCATGTCCCTCCACGAGGTCTTTTTTATTTTAGAGTTGGCAGAACCGCTGGATAACTGCTTAATCCCGTATGAATTTATGTGGCAGATTGCAACAGCAAGCGCATCCGAGGCGTCTGCCTGAGCTGTTTCAGGTAAGCCGAGTAGGGCCTTCAGCATCTTTTGAACCTGCCCTTTCTCGGCTCTTCCCTGACCAACAACCGCCTGCTTGACCTGTAAAGCTGAGTATTCGGCAACCGGAAGGCCGCAATGAACAGCCGCCACTATCGCCGCTCCACGCGCCTGACCCAGCTTGAGGGCGCTCTGGGCATTAGTTGAGAAGAAGATGTTCTCAATGGCTACCTGATCGGGTTTGTAGTGTGCAATAACTTCCACAAGACCGTCAAAAATCTTTTTAAGCCGGCCAGGGAAATCAAGTGCAGTGTCAGTGAAAATTGCGCCATTGTCTATGTGGATCAGGCGATTGCCGGCTTTTTTTACAATGCCGTATCCGGTAATGCGTGAACCGGGATCTATGCCGAGGACAATCATGGTACCGTTCCTTTCACTCAAAAAAACAGGCGCCCAAGGTATTGGACGCCTGATGTAGAAAAAATACGCTGCGGGTTTCTACTTGCGCAGAACTTTGATGACAGCGGAGACATCCTCTTCTCCAAGCCCTGCATCAACACCAGCCTGATATACTTTGCTGGCTGCCTCCGCCGCCGGCAGGGTCAGGCCAACCAGGCGTGCGGCATTCATGACCATGTGCAACTGGTCGTTAACATATTTGAGTGCCAGGCTGCGGGAAAAGTCGCCGCGGGCCATTGCACGTCCTTTCTGATGGAAAAGAGGGGACGCAACTCCACGCGTATCAAGTACTTCCAGAATTTTGTCGGCGTTGAATCCCATTTTCTCTCCAAAGACAAGTCCTTCTGCCAGCACCTGTACCAGCTCAGCCTGCACAAGATTGACGATGAACTTCATCTTGGTGGCTTCCCCTATTTTGCCGACATGGATCGTATTGAGTCCAAAGAAAGAGAATGGTTCACGGCATTTACCGGCCAGCGCGGTGTCGCCGGCGGTGATGATCGTCATGAGTCCATTAACGGCGTGGTCTTTGCTGCCCCATACCGGTGCGTCCAGATAGGGGACTTTTTTTCGTGCGCATTCTTCAGCCAGTTTCATGGTGGTCTCAAGTGAATGTGAACCCATATCGGCCAGAATTGTACCGCTGTCAATTCCTGCTAAAATCCCTTTGTCGCCAAAGAAGAGCGGACCAAGTTCCTCACCTTCGGGAACTATGGCGATGACCAAGTCACGCCCTTTGGCGGCTTCAAGCGCAGAGGCTGCAGGTTTGGCTCCCAATGCTGCAAGTTCTTGTACAACAGCCAGCTCTGTATCATACACGGTCAGCTCGTAGCTCCCTTTTGTCAAATTGGCAGCCATATGTCGACCGACAGTACCAAGTCCAATAAAACCAATTTTTTGTAACATGCAATACCTCCTATAGGTGGCTATTATATAAAATGGTGTTTAATTTATATGAGTTTTTGTCAGCTGGCAATAATCAAATACTATTGTTACCGATTTTCTGTCTAATGGTGTGTTACCTGGATGTTGTCACGCCTATTCTGCCACAAACATTGAGCAAGCGGCAATCGGAGCAGCGCGGAGAAACCGGATGGCAAAGGTTCTGGCCGAAGGCAACAAGCAGGTCGTTAATTATGATCCAGTATTCTGTTGGGAGTTGGCTCCTTAATACCATTTCTGTTTCATTGGGTGATTTTGTTGAAACATAGCCAAGGCGGTTGCATATGCGGTGAACGTGAGTATCTACGCAAATCCCCGGTTTTCCGAAGCCGAGCGTCATGACGAGATTGGCTGTTTTGCGTCCGACACCTTTAAAATCAAGCAAGGCGTCAATGGTGTCGGGCAAGACACCATCATACTCATCCATCAATCTTCGTGACAAGAGGGATATCTGTTCCGCTTTGTTGTGGTAGAAGCCGGCTGGGTAGATCAGTTGCGAAATTTCTTCTGTAGAAAGTTGCGTCATCGCCTTCGGAGTTTGTGCTCGTGCAAAAATCCTTGCGGACGCCTTGGCTGTCACTTCATCCTTGGTGCGCAATGAGATGATGCAGGAAATCAAAACCTTGAAAGGGCTGCCGTTGCACTGGGCAATAATGGTAACAGCCGGTGTCTGCCAGTTTTTGTACTCTTCGCGCAGCGTCTCAATAACGCTATGAATATCGTCCGGTTTCATTGCCTGATTTTATCCTATGCTGTATTACTCTGCAATAGCGGTTTTACTTTTCCGTGATGGTACGTTACTATGCCCACTATGAATATTGACCTGCATATACATTCCAGCTTTTCGGACGGAGCTTTTACTCCTTCCGAACTCGTCGTCCTTGCCGAAAAATCTGATGTGCGTGTAATCGCCATCGCCGATCACGATTCAGTTGCCGGTGTTGAGGAGGCGATCAGCGCCGGCGTTGCCTTTGATATCGAAGTTATTCCCGCTGTTGAGCTTTCTGTGCAATTTCAAGAGTGGCAGGATGTTCATCTATTGGGGTACGGTATTGATTTCAGGGATAAAACCTTTCTGCACAACCTTGATGGCTTCAGGAGCCGTCGCGAGGGACGTAATGATGAGATCCTCGGGCTTGTGAATGACAGTCTGCGTGTTGAGGGGCGAAGCGAATTGAGCCGTGACAGCGTGCTGGCCTTTGCCCGTGATGCTATTGGACGTCCTCATATTGCACGGGCCCTGCTGGAAAGTGGTCATGTGGATTCAGTTGAAGATGCGTTTCGCCGCTATCTTGTGCCCTGCAATGTGCCTAAGAGCTATTGGCCCATGGATGAGGCGATAGCTGAAATTCACCGTATCGGCGGCGTCGCGGTTCTTGCTCATCCTACAAGCATATCAAAGGACCCGGAGATACTTGGTCCTGCCATCGCAGCTCTCCATCTGTCCGGGCTCGACGGCATTGAGGTCTATAACAATATGGGGTGGCCTCTGGAGATTGAATTCCTGCGGCGCACCGCCCTGCACCGCGGACTGCTGTTGACGGCCGGCTCGGATTTTCACGGAATTGAGGAAGGGCTTGAAATCGGAAAAGGGCGAGAAGGCATACGCTTTGACAGCGCCCTCCTCGCCCCTCTGTATGAACGGCTACGCAAAATCAGGGGATAATCCGTTACATCTTTTCCTTGTAGGCCTTGTAATCAAATACGTGAATATCTTCAACAACCGACACAACCCCTTTAACGGATTTGACGATTTCTATAGCCGCCTGTTTCTGGGCTTCTGAAACAATATAGCCGCTTATTGACACCGCACCTTTGTCAATTGAGATGGAAAACGGTCGGTAATCTTCCAGAACGGGAGAGTTCAGGAGGGCCGTTTCGATCTTTTTTGATAAAATAACACTGTCTATTGCGGCAACAGCTGATTTGTCGGAATCTTTTGTATACTGTTCTTTGACTGCAGTCGTAATACAGTCAATAATGGTTGACTCTGAAAGACGGGACGTGTTGAACACCAGATCGTAATAATTAGCATCATTCCAGTTGCGATCGAAATAGAAGTGGATGAACCCACCGCGCTGGTGATCGCTACGCCGTATCAGGGAACGAGCCATATCCGGATCAATCCACTCGCGCTCGGCAAAGCGCTCAACCCTCTCTTCAAAATCGGCAATAAATCGCAGGCGCATAACATTTTTGCAATCCTTCAACAAATCCTGGCCGCCGCGCCCATAAATGACCACATTTCCTTTGCGGGCCACATCAAGAATTATTAGCTCAATTGCATTAAGCGCCGCGGCACGTTTGCGGTCTTCCGCCGTGACATAGGAAGGTGGTTTCTCATCGACCATTTTAAGCACTTCTGGAGTCAAGCCGTATTTGGACGCAAGTGATTTGATTCGTGTACCGTCTATAAAAGTGTATCTCAGTCTCTGGGCGACCTCTGAGGCAATATGATAGGCTCCAGTGCCCATTTCACGTGATACGGTAATAATTGCCATTATTTAGCCTCCAATAAAGCGAATCAGTTTAGATGCTTATAACATGTAATAGTTGTGTATACAAGCCGGTCGTGATAGCGTTTCCAACAACTTTAATTCCTTGTGGTGGTTAGCGTGACTGAAACGACACTTTTCATATTGCGTTTTTCTCTGTTTGCTGTTGTTCACTCTCTTTTGGCGCTACCGGCAATTAAGGTGAAATGTACCGGGCGAAGCAGCCACCTCATTCGGTTCTACCGTCTGTATTACAATATCGTCTCTTTACTGCTCTTTGGTTGGGTAATGGCCGCCTTTAAAAGCTCGGCTATTCTGTTTGTTGTCCCCGGGGTGTGGAGTCTTGTGCTGTACTTCATGCAGCTGGTCTTTCTTGTTATTCTGTTTGCCTGTGTCCGTCAGACCGGTATGGCAGAGTTCCTCGGGGTATCTGCTGTGCCGGTAAATGAGCGTAAAGCCCCCAGGCTTGTTACCGATGGGTGGTACCGGATTGTGCGACATCCACTCTATCTGTTTTCGATGCTTTTCCTGCTCAGCAATCCGGTGATTAGCTCCCGCGGGCTTTTGTTGACACTTTTTTCGGCTATCTATTTCTTTATAGGTGCTCGTCTTGAGGAACACCGCCTACTATTGGCGTTTGGAAGCGAATATGAAACATATCAACGTACAGTTCCTTTCATCTTCCCGCGCATCTTCACTTAAAAACCGGCCCCGTCTAGAGTATTTTGTCTCTGTTATCGTAATCGCGTTTATAAGTCAGGACAAGAGAGCTAAAACGAATGTTCCCGGAGGAAGGTGGTTCAGCTGACGGCTTCTACTGATACCGTCACGAGAAGCCTCCTTGGCGTGTTGCCATAGTGTACCTCCAAGGGTATTTTCAGGGTAGTCCCCTCCATGGCAAGCTCTTTAGTCAGGAGCGTTACCAGTGGTATGGCAGTAGCCACTTGCTCTTCATGCACTGTTTCTGGATCCGTCTGGATGCTGGAGCTCGGGAGGGGCTGCGTGCCAGGACTAATGGTATTGGTGTCATGGCCAGACTCTTCAGGATCGTTGATCTGCCCCTCCTGTTGCTCTTTGGTCCTGATCCGTTCGAGCAGCTGGCTGGAAAGCGTCGTTAAAGCCTCAAGCAGGCCATCGCCGCAGGCCGCGTTGGAACGGCAGGTTGTCAACATGGAAAGGTCAAGAGCGGCAGCGATAGTGGCCATTTCAGCAGGCTGATATTCATGGAGGAAGCTGTTAAGCTGAAGAACTGCCGGTGTCTCGTGCAGACCGACTCCATAAGCAGAGAGAAAATCGCGCAACTGAGCTACGCTCTCTCTTGCTTTTGCTCCTTGTTCAGCAGCTGGATCAATCATTATGATGATTCCATCAGCACCCTTGAGCGTCATTTTCCATGTTGCTGGATTGGTGACGTTGCCCGTTAGCGCATATACATGCAGGCGGACACGATAACCGTTAGGCAGCGGTGTTTCAAAGGGACTGAAATCAAAGAACATCAAATTATCGGTCCCGGCAGGAACATGCTTTAGTTCGCCGCGCAGTGAAGGTTTTATCCGCGAGTAAATATAGTTGAGAGCGGTGTTTTTGCCACTTCCAGGCGGTCCGTAGTAAACAATTTTGGCGTTTATCTCTTTTTTGGCATGATTCACTAGTGCCATTTGAACTCCTGGGTGATCTACTTTTTCTTGTTCAACAGAAGCCGTTTGGCCATGGTTGAGATTACTGACGATATGTTCTTGCTTTTGGCAAGAAAAGAAAGGTCCTTCTCGCCCATAGTGCCGAGGTAGCGCATGGCATTTTGCACCGGAGTCCGGTTGTTCTCAATCAGGGCTTTTCGTATTTTATAGCTTTTGATCCATTCCTTGTTGGCGCAGATCAGCCGCATAATCTCATCATTTTGAATGCCTGATTTAACAAGTGTCAAAACTTCACCTTCGGTGATGCGCGGATTTTTAATAACACTTCCCGAAACCAGTTTGTTTGCATCCTTTACAAGAATTGCGCGCCACTCCTTGTCACCGGAAAGTGCCATCTTGATCTTTTCACCAATACCCATCTGCTGGGCTGTTTTGTATTTGCTGAGAAACTCCTCGTCATTTTCATTGACGGTACCAGCCTCCTCTTCAGGTTCTTCATTTTGGCCGGCATTGTCGGACAAATCGTCTGGCGCATTCCACTCCTCAATGACAGCAGCATCGGCTGTGACCGGTTCAGCAGGATAGTTTCGGCAGAGAAGACGCAGTGATTCTATAACAAGTGGGTGGGGGATGGATGACTCCATGTAGCCTTTGATTACAGCTTCCGGCAGATCTTTAAGGCAGGAAAGTGCGGTGTCTCGAACGGTCGATTCGGCATCTTTTGTGAGGCAGAACAAGAGCATCAGCCGATCGGGCGCCGCCATGTTTCCGGCCGTGGCGCAAGCGGCAAGCCTGACCTCAAGAGCTGTCCCCGGCCGGACATATGCTGCCACAGCCGGGGATATGGTTAATTTAACTTTTTCAGCCATCAGTTGTTACTGCTGTGTAAGAGTTGCTTTTATCCCGGCACGTTTTAATCTGCCAAGAGCGTTTTCAGCTTCTTTTTTGTTTTTGAACGGCCCTACAGAAAGATTCTGAGTCGGTATTGCGATGTCAGCATGCTTTACTGTAACCGTGAAACCAGCTGCTTTTAAACGTTCCTTTTCAGAGTTAGCCGCTCCTTTTTGTAAATACGATCCTGCATATACGGCAAATTTTCCACTCTGTTCGAGAACAAAGGCATCTGAAGTGTAACGATTCAACTTTTCCAGAGTAGACTGGGCCATCCCACGATCACTGTGTTCTGAGATAAACAAGCGGCTCATCGCTGTTTTTTTGCGTGCGGCTGGTTTGATGGCAGGTTTGAAGCCGGCTTTACGTACGCGGCCCATATCTACTGAAAGGGCCTCTTCCAGAACATAATTTCCGACCAAGATCGACCATGGACCTGTTGTCGGCATTTTCCCCTTTACCGTAGTTTGCGGCTTTACCTGATTACCGGAAACTGGTTTGTTTCGAGCCTCTTTTACCGGAAGGCTCTTTTTGGCTGCCTCGGCGGACTTTTTGTCCACTGTTTTCGTTGCCGGAGCTTTTTTCGGCAACTCTTTTGCGTTGGTTGGAGTTGGGGCGGTTTTAGCTGCCGGTGCAGGAACCGGCTTGATCGGAGCAGCAGGTTTAGCTGCCGGAGCCTGGGCTGGCTTGGCAGGAACTGCCGGTTTGGCTGCTGACGCCGCAGTTGTTGTCGTGGTGGTCGCAGTTGCAGCAGCTTTCGTGGTCTCCGTTTTTTCAGGAGTTTTTACACAAGGTCCGACAGGACTACCATCACGGGCCGGGAGCGGTATTTTAACAACCTGGGGTGCTGGAGCAGGAAGTTCAGCCGTTTTCGGGGCCTCTTGAGGTTTGATAAGGTCGGTGAAAAAATAGATGTACGTAAAACCGCTAACCAGCACTAACAGAAGGACGAGGAGAGCATTCTGATTCTTTTTTTCACCAGGTACTTCTTGTTGCTGAGAGTTACCAGAGTCTTTGCTGAATTTAATATCCATGGACATCCTCCATTGCAGCTTAATGGTTATTGTGTGCTTCTTTCTTTTCTGCCAGAGACTCAGAGACTATTTTTTGTGAAAGGTGTGAAGGTACCTCTTCGTAATGGGAAAACTCCATACTGAGCAGCCCGCGATCACTGGTCATAGATTTGAGGTCGTTTGAATAAGCCAGAACTTCAGACATCGGTACAATAGCCCGGATAATCTGTGAATTGGCTTTTGGCTCTACGCCGACAACTTTGCCGCGCCTGGAGTTGAGGTCGCCTATGACGTCACCCATATTCTCGTCCGGTACAGTGATTTTCATGTTTACTATCGGCTCAAGAAGGACCGGTTTGCAGAGCTCCATTGCCTTCTTGAACGCCATCGAGCCGGCAACCTTAAAGGCCATTTCTGAAGAGTCTACGGTGTGAAAAGATCCGTCGTAGAGGGCAACCCTGAAATCTACTACCGGATAGCCTGCCAGAAAGCCCTCGTAGCTTGCCTCCTGAATCCCTTTGTCAACCGCCGGAATATACTGGCGCGGGATGACCCCCCCGACAACTTTGTCTTCAAAAACATATCCCTCTCCGCGGCTTGTCGGAGACATTTCGATCCAGCAGTCACCATACTGACCGCGACCGCCAGACTGCTTCTTGTATTTTCCCTGCACCTTGGCAGTTCCACGAATCGTCTCAAAATAAGGGACTTTCGGCGTTTTGAGCAGAACCTCCACCCCAAACTTTCGCTTCATCTTTTCAACAATAACTTCCAGGTGGACCTGCCCCATACCGGAAATAATGAATTCCTTGGTCTGTGTGTCGCGGTGGGACTCAAGCGTTGGCTCTTCTTCTATCATGCGGTGCAGTGCGCTATGAATCTTGTCCTCGTCCGCCTTGGTCTTGGGCTCTATTGCGTATGATATCACCGGTATAAGTTGTTTTGCGGGCTCAAAGACGATCGGTTTGACTGGGTCACAGAGCGTGTCGCCGGTTACCGTTTCCTTGAGTTTAGCAACGGCAACTATGTCTCCTGCAACAGCCTGTTTGATAGGATGCTGCTTTTTCCCTTCAAGTTCGTAAATCTGACCGATCCGTTCTTCAACCCCTTTGCTCGAGTTGTATATCGTTGAATCCGAGTTAAGTACACCGGAGTAAATTCTGAAAATAGTGATTTTGCCGGTGTACGGATCGGAAGTAGTCTTAAAAACCAGAGCAGAGAAAGGTTCCTTCTCGTCCGGAGCACGTTCAATGATCTCTTCGGTTTTGGGGTGAATGCCTACCGCCTTGGTTCGATCCAGAGGGGAGGGGAGGTAGGCGCAGACCGCATCCAGCAGGTGAGCTACCCCGATGTTGGCGGTTGCCGCTCCACAGAGAACAGCCGTAAATGTATTGCGCATTGTGCCGACCCGCAGGCCGTCAATTATTTCGTCAATCGTAAGATCGCCGTTTTCAAGGTATTTTTCAGTGAGCGCGTCGTACGCTTCAGCGACCGTCTCGACCATCTGCTCACGCAAGCGGGCCGCATCTGCAGCGTATTCGGCAGGGATTGCCCCTTCTGTGTATTTGCCTGATCCGTCTTTGGCGTAAAAGCAGGCTTTCATGGTGATGAGGTCGACAACCCCTTCAAAGCCTGATTCCAGTCCCAACGGCATTTGAATGGCGATCCCCCGGGCTCCCAGCATTTTTTCCATATCATCAATGGCCCGCAGAAAACTGGCCCGCTCGCGATCGAGCTTGTTGACAAAGGCGATGCGTGGAATTTCGAATTCATTGGCCCATTTCCAGATTTCCTCTGTTTGGGCTTTGACTCCTGATATGGCCGAGAGGATGATGACTGCACAGTCCAGAGTGCGCATGCAGGCACGGGTGTCAGCAATAAAATTGCCATAGCCGGGGGTGTCCACAATATGAATGGAGTGTCCCTGCCACTCGCAATGGTCAAGCGCTGAGCTGATTGAGATTTTCCGTTTGATCTCCTCCGGTTCAAAGTCCATGGTTGATGTGCCGTCGTCAACCCGTCCCAGACGGTCGATCATTCCGGTGTCAAACAAAATTGCCTCTGATAGCGACGTCTTGCCGGCGCCACCATGTGCGATGATGCCCAAGTTGCGGATTTTGCTGGTCTCAAACTGTCCCATAGAACTGCCTCCTTGCGTGCAATATGGATTTCATCTGTGCGCCCAACTTAAATTCCACTTCAGGATCGACTCATCGGGTGCAGCAATTAGCGGTTTCGTTCATACAGTATACGTAAACCTTCCAGCGTCAAGTTCTCATCAACTTCATCAATTGTCTTTGACTCCGGTGCGATCAGGTTGGCCAGGCCACCGGTGGCAATCACGCGAAAATCTTCGTGGGATTCGGAGCGGATATTTTCCACTATTCCATCTACCAAGCCGACATAGCCGTAAAATATTCCTGCCTGCATGGAGTTTACGGTATTTTTTGCAATAACATTTGGCGGCTTGATTATGTCTATTCGTGGTAGCTTGCTGGCCCGCTGAAAGAGAGCTTCAACTGAAATTGCAAGGCCAGGTGCGATGGCACCCCCACAATACTCACCCTTGCCATTAACATAATCAAAAGTTGTAGCCGTGCCAAAATCGACAATAACCAAGGGGCATTTATGTTTTTCGTAACCGGCCACTGCATTAACAATTCTGTCGGCGCCAACTTCACGGGGATTGTCATAGTGTATTGGCATACCTGTCTTGATTCCAGGGCCGACAACGTAAGGTGACAGGTTGAAAAAATCGTGAGAAATCGCCTCCATTACGCCAGTAAGCGGCGGAACAACTGACGATATTATGGAAGCTTTGACCTCAGAAAAACCGAGCTCGGCCTGATCAAACAGGCTGTGCAGAAGCACAGCATATTCGTCCGAAGTTCGGGACTTATCAGTTGAAAGGCGCCAGCTGCGAAGCAGCAACGTGCCGTCATAAACTCCCAAAACTATGTTGCTGTTGCCGACATCAATAACCAGAAGCATTCAGATTACCCTCACATCGCCGCAGGTGATACGGTGTATTGTTCCCTCATCGGATTTGAGCAGCATAGCCCCATCCGAATCAATACCGATAAACCGACCGCCGGTACATTCCGTCCCGGAGTCGTTGACTGTTACCTGACGCCCGTTGGCATTGCATCTGCGCTGCCATTCTTCACGTACAGGCCCAAAACCGTGTGCCAGAAAGTCAGCGTAGAGACGATCCAGTTCGTTCAGCATGGTGCCGGTGAAGTGCGAACGGTCAACCCTGGTGCCGGACTCCAGCAGCAGCGAGGTGGCTGGATGCCGCAGGTCATTCGGAAACTGGTCTGCCGTCATATTCAGATTTACGCCGATGCCAAGAATTACAAAGTTGATACCGTCTGTTTCGGCACTCATTTCGTTTAACAGGCCGGCAACCTTTTTTCCGGATAGCAACAGGTCGTTGGGCCATTTGATTTCTGGAGTCAGTTTGGTTGTCTGCTCAATCGCACGTGCTGCAGCCACCGCAGAGAGAAAAGTCAATTGCGGGGCCTCATGCGGCATTATTGCCGGGCGCAAGACCACTGAACAGTAAAGATTTACTCCGGCAGGAGAAGACCAGAGCCTGCCGCGTCGCCCCTTGCCACCTGTTTGACTGTCAGCCAGCACAACGGTCCCTTCAATGGCGCCATTTTCTGCCAGCCGAAAGGTGTCGGCATTTGTTGAGCCGGTCTGTTTGATAAATTCAAGTTGCCTGCCGACTCTGGCGCTGTTCAGATGAGCTCTGACTTCGTGCTGGTCAATGGTGTCAGGTGAGGAGACAAGCCGGTAGCCGCGCGATGGAGTGGCTTCAATAGAATAACCGCTATTTCTCAATGCTGTTATGTGTTTCCAAACAGCGGTTCGTGATATCCCAAGCTCTCTGCTGAGGTGCTGGCCTGATATATAACCATCTTCAGTCCGGAACAGACGCAATATGGTGCCGGCTTTTTGGTGCATTGTGCTACCTCGAAAGTATCCTGGGAGTGCTGACGTCTAGTCGAGAAGCATCGATATATCCATCGCCCGCGGCGAGTGGGTCAATGCTCCTACAGAAATAATATCAACGCCGGTTTCAGCAATCGCCCGTACACGTTCAAGATTGACGCCGCCGGATGCCTCTACCAGAGCTCTGTGGCCAATGGTTGCGACAGCCGTTCGCATTTCATCAAGGCTCATGTTGTCCAGCATGATAATGTCGGCTCCGGCAGTAAGAGCCTCGTCAACCTGGGCCAGAGTCTCGGTTTCTATTTCAATTTTCAATGTGTGGGGAATATAAGCCCGAGCACGGCGGATCGCTTCGGTGATCCCTCCTGCAGCGGCGATATGATTCTCCTTGATCAGGACGCCATCGTAGAGGCCGGTCCTGTGGTTAATGCCTCCACCGACCCGCACGGCGTATTTTTCGAGTTGTCTCAGTCCAGGTGTGGTTTTGCGTGTGTCGACTATTCGTGCTTTAGTTCCGGTAACGGCTTCGACAAAGCTTGTTGTAAGTGTCGCGATGCCGCACATTCTCTGGAGCAGATTAAGTGCGACCCGTTCACCCATCAATAGTTGTGCGGCCTCTCCATGAACCGTTGCTAAAACAGTCCCGACTGCGGCTTTTTCGCCATCATTCAGGCATGCTTCGAAGCGGATGTCAGGATCAAGTTTGCTGAATACACGGGCTGCTGTTGAAAGACCGGCGACCACCATGTTTTCTTTGGCAATCAGTCGTGCCGATGCGGGGCGCGCTCCTGGCACAACCGCAAGAGTGGTGATGTCTCCGGTATGGATGTCTTCGAGGAGTGCCTGCTCAATCAGGCGGTCAATAGTTATCATTTCTGGTCACCTAGGTACGTAAAAGTGCGTTGATCTATATCACAGCGTTTGAAGTGTATCAACCGCTACACGGAGTCGTTGTCGAGAGGCGTTTAATACAGAGCAGAATGTAAAATTACGATTCTGACCTGAGGCTGAATCAGTTGCCCATGATTTCAAGGCTGAAGTTCTTCACTTCTATCAGCTTGTCTTCAACCTCATCGATTATGTCGGCTAGCAATTGTTCATTAAGCTTGAGTGTTTCCCAGGCAATTTTCTGCATAGGGGGGACAAAACGTTCCCCGCTATCACTGAATCCACTGGCGCTGATGAGGATGTCTGCAATATGAACTACTGCAGTTTTAATGCGATGATTCTTTGATTCAGCAACATCATGGTGGAAGGCGATCGGTTCGCTTAATTTATCAGGCAGGAACCAGCACTTCGATAACCATCCCCCGACCTCTGCATGGTCTGTATCAATGATCTCTCGCTCGGCTTCCATGGTGTAAATCTGTCGATCGCGGACAAGCTGAAGAATATCTTTCTCGGCATTGTTACACTTAATGGATATAATCACCTTTCCAATGTCATGTAAAAGCCCTGCCGTTGCGATCTCTTCACATTCCGGGAGCCCCAATTTACGGGCTATTATATTGGCCGCTGCACCAACTGCGAGAGAATGTTCCCATAATCCGACGATGTCTTTCTCCATAATTGCAAAAATAGATGAAGAGAGTGCCAGGCTCTTGACCACATTTACTCCCAGCAGAATCATGGCGTTAGAGATGGTGGACACTCGATAGAAACCATAGGACGGTGAATTTGCCAAGCGAAGGACGCGGGCGGAAATCACCTGGTCCGAAGAAACAATTCTAGCCATCTCCTGTATAGATGATTTGTCGTTTTCAGAGAGCGAGTTCAGTTTGTAAATGACACTTGGGAGCGTTGGCAATGTCTTTGTGTCCATAATAATCTTTTTTAGATCATTCCGATTTTCGGTCACTTTCGCCCCCCATAGATTTGATCAGATGTGTCTTATAGATGTTATGCAGCATGACATTAAGCGGTTCCTGAAGGGTTTTACTAAAACGGTTATCAAGCTCCCGCATGAAATCGTCAATAGATTGGCCACCTTCTTCCCAGACAGGGTGCCCAGCGACATAGAGAGTTGTGATATCCATATTTGCAAAGCGGGCGATCAAGGGTTCTGTCAATTCAGTGCCTTTGCCGCAGACCGGAATCCCGATCGGTGAGTCGCCTCGAAAGATGTCCCTGGCAAGAACCATTCCTGGTTTAGCATTGTTTAATGGTATTTTTTGCATGGTCCGTTTCCTTGCGCCGGGTTAATAGGGCATAGTGGGCGAAAATACTACTGAATACGGGGGAATAAGTCAATTTATTACATTGCTGTTACGTTGTCACTTCTCTGTAGTCAAGCCGTGTGAAGCACGTTTGATTACATGTTTTGAGCAAACTGTGTAAACAGATTTGCAGTTCGGGTTAACGAAAGCAGGTAGCAAAGTATGAGTTCAAATTGTTGTGCCTATTATTCAGATTCATTGATATTAACTGCTTGACAAGAGTATTTAGTGACGATTATTGTTTTCATTTTTAGTAAAAGTTAGCTCGTATATCCGCTGAAACCCCACTATTTTTTAACAAAACTAAAAATGGAGACGTGTTAAATGGCTAAGTTTAAAGATTCGCTAGAATATCACTCAAGCGGCCGTAAAGGCAAGATCGAGGTGGTTTCCACAAAACCTTGTCAGACCGCCGAAGATTTGTCGCTGGCATACTCGCCGGGCGTTGCTGAACCTTGTCTTGCAATACAGCAGAATCCGGAAGATGCTTATAAATACACCGCCAAGGGCAACTTGATAGCGGTTGTCTCCAATGGTACCGCCGTACTCGGCCTTGGCAATCTCGGTGCTCTGGCCGGGAAGCCGGTCATGGAAGGCAAGGGTATTCTTTTCAAACGTTTTGCTGACATTGACGTCTTTGATATAGAACTTGATACAGAAGACCCGGACGAGATTATCAAGGCCTGCCAGTTGTTGGAACCGACATTTGGCGGCATCAATCTGGAAGACATAAAGGCTCCCGAGTGCTTTTATATAGAAGAAACCCTCAAAAAAACCATGAAAATACCGGTTTTCCACGACGATCAACACGGCACCGCCATCATATCATCTGCGGCACTTCTTAACGCGCTGTACCTGGTTGGCAAAAAAATCGAAGATATTCGTATCGTTGTCAACGGGGCAGGCGCATCTGCCAATTCCTGCGCTAAATTGGCAATTGCGCTTGGTGTAAAGCCGAACAACATGATCATGTGCGATACGAAGGGCGTTATTTACAAGGGGCGCGTAGAGGGGATGAACCCCTACAAAGAGCTATTTGCTGCCGATACTCATTTCCGCACCCTTGAGCAGGCTGCTGTCGGGGCTGATGTCCTGTTCGGGCTTTCAGCCAAGGGAGCATTCACCTGTGAGATGGTTGCCAGCATGGCACCGAACCCGGTCATTTTCGCCATGGCCAATCCAGACCCTGAAATCACTCCTGAAGAGGCTCATGCGGTGCGTAGTGATGTGATGATTGCTACCGGCCGCTCTGACTATCCCAATCAGGTTAATAATGTTCTTGGTTTCCCGTTCATTTTCCGCGGTGCACTTGATTGCCGTGCCAGCTGTATTAACGAAGAAATGAAGCTGGCCGCTGTCAAAGCCTTAGCTCAGTTAGCCCGTGAAGAGGTGCCGGATTCTGTCTGCAAAGCCTATGGGAATCAGAAATTTGTGTTCGGTCCCAACTACATAATTCCCAAGCCGTTTGACCCGAGAGTTCTGTTACATGTTGCTCCAGCTATCGCCAAGGCTGCTATGGAGAGCGGTGTTGCCCGCCAGCCTATATCCGATATGGCAAAGTATATTGAGCATCTCGAATCAACTCAGGGTAAATCCAAAGAGATTATGCGTATGATTATCAATAAGGCCAAGAGTGACCCTAAATCGATTGTCTTTCCCGAAGGTGACAACGAAAAAATTCTTAGGGCCGCAAAAGAACTTGTTGAGGAGGGAATTGCCAAGCCCATTCTGATTGGAGACCGCACAAAAATTGTTAAGAAAATGGCGGATCTGCATATCGAGGCTGATGTTAGAATTATCGATCCGTCTGATTCTGATTTAACTGATCGTTACGCCGAAGAATTGTATAAGCTGCGTCAGCGTAAAGGTTTAACGCTTTCGGAGTCGCAGCGCATATTACGGCGAAAATCGCGTACTATCTTCGGCTCTATGATGGTTCATATGGGGGATGCCGAAGCACTGCTTGGTGGTATTGATACGCACTACCCGGAGACGATCCGTCCGGCTCTTGAGGTTGTTGGTAAGCAGGACGGGCTTTCCAGCGTTCATGGTCTGTATATGATGGTTTTTAAAAAAGGGGTCTATTTTCTTGCAGACACCACTGTAACTATTGACCCGACAGCTGAGGAACTTGCCGAAACTGCAATTCTGGCAGCAGAAAAAGTGCGCATGTTTGATGTTGAGCCTCGTGTCGCAATGCTCTCTTTTTCAAACTTCGGCTCCGTAGACCACCCGCAGGCAAAAAAAGTCAGGCAGGCAGTTGAAATAGTTAAGGAACGTGCGCCAGATCTGGTTATTGATGGTGAGATGCAGGCAGATACGTCGATTGTGCCGGAGTTGCTTGGAGGTTTCACCTTCTCAAAACTTACAAGCAGTGCCAATATACTGATATTCCCTGACCTGAACTCGGGGAATATCTGCTACAAACTCTTGCATCATTTAGGTGGGGCTGAAGCTATAGGCCCGATTCTGATGGGGATGAACATGCCGGTTCATGTCTTACAGCGTGGTGATGGCGTTGATGATATTGTGAATATGGCTGCTATCGCAGTTGTGGACGCTCAGACAATATAAATTATGCCGTCTGAAGTAGGTGTCATGAGATAGATGGCATTCTCGCGCAGTGTGCGGTATATCATTCAAGTATTTAATTTATTACACTGTCTACTGTTAGTAGTTGTAATTAATTGACGCGTAGCGTAAAAATATGCTCATTTAAGTAATTACAACGGTAGTTTGATGGACAATGCTGGATTTTATTGTTTTATACAGCACTTCCAATAAATTATCAGTCAGTAAATATTTGACATGCTTGATAAATTACTTTAGTTTCTAGCCGTCGTATGATTAGCTATTTCAGGAGGTTCAGATGTTCCTTCTTCCCAAGGGCAGCCCACTATTTGAAAATCTGGCAGTTTCCAAGTTGAAGCTGCCGGATGTTTTAACAAAGCTCAGTAGCGGTGCTTTTACCGGTTACGCAAGTTTTGTATTCCAGTCCAGTACCTCTATTTTGGTGTTTGAAGCGGGGAAGCTTGTCAGTGCTCTTGTGGAAGGGCAGAACGGCAGGCGTGAATCCGGCTTTGAAGCGTTGTCCGCGTTGACCGAACTAATGGTTTCGACTGGTAGTGGAACCCTGAATGTCTATAAGCTTTCCAAAGATCTTACCATGTGTATCAATGCCCTTTTGGAAGGGGAAATGCTCTATAAGGCTCAGGAGTTAAAGCTTATAGATATCAAGACCCTGCTTGAAAAAGTTAAAGAGGATAAAATGAACGGCTGCTTGCGCATCTATACGGATGAGCATTCGGCCATGATATTTTATAAAGATGGCAACCCCCTCGGTTTTTTTCATGATGGATCCAGCGATATAGAAACATCATCTACTGAGTCACAGAAGATAGCCGGCCTTCCCGGTGCCAAAATCGATCTTTTCTCCACTCAGAGTGCTGACGAACTGATGGGAACGAACCTGCTCGAAGTTGCAAACATTCAAAAGATATGGGATGCCTGTGTAGCTCTTCACAAGTCAGAACTGGACAAAACAAATCTTGAGCGCAAGGAGCGGGATAAGAAGGTTGAATCTATCAAGCTTTCGGAATTGGAAGAACAGGTGAAATCAATAGTGGGTGAGTATGTCGGTAAAGTAGGTCTCAGTATCGTTGACAAGGAGATATCGGACAACGGTGGCAATCAGTGTCTTGTCGATGTTGATGGTGCTGAAAAATTCATGAAGGGTGTCGAGCGTGCGGCAAAGCTTCTTGTCAGTGGGAGAAATATCAAATTAATGTTGGAGAGACTCGCTGCAACGACTTCTGCTGCCCAGTCGGAGTAAGACCTGGTAAAATACTTGAGTGACGCTATTGCGGTAGTAAAAAATGCAGTAGTTCGCTGGTGATAATCAAAAGGCCATGCTATTGCATGGCCTTTAGTTTTTTTGTTTGGAGGCGCGTGTCGGATTCGAACCGACGTTAACGGTTTTGCAGACCGGCTCCTAGCCTCTTGGATAACGCGCCATTGCTCAATGAAGAAGTCTTTATAGCTAATATGATGTTGTGCTGTCAACTACTAATTTGACTATTTGAATTTAATCGCAAACCCGGTGGCCCAATACTCGGTTGATGGGATGACTCCGTAGGTAGTGGTTCGCCCGGTAACCTCTGGCAGAATTACTGCGTCAGCTCCCATTTTATAGGCCTCTTGCTGTACGGCTACAAGCGCCCAGGCCTGAATATCCGGTGTGAGCGAAGAGTCGGATCCGTATGATTCTCGAATGACTTTTATTCTGCCAATCGTTGTATATGGACGTATCAATTCATCTTGCGCAAGTATCGGAACGCCATCATTTTGAAGCGGAACTAGTGCAGTGCTGCAAGCACAAAGCGAGGTGGAAAGCATCAAAAGAAACGCAAATAATATAGCTGAATTATTGATCTTTATCATGTGCTGCGGGTCCTTTTGACACTAAATTCCCTCTAGACAGGTACGTCTTTACATGTTAATGTTTCTACCTTTTTTAGGCAATAGAAAACTTATTTATCGATTCCAAATCAAGGTGATATCATAGTTGGCTCAACCTCGTCTCGTTATCGCAGGCAGTAGCACACCTTCGCGCGCCAATCCTGGTTTTGTTTTTATCCCTGATTTGTAATTTGAACTAAATATTCTTTTCCAAAGGAGTAGAAACGATGTCGGGTCATAACAAGTGGAGTACAATCAAGCACAAAAAAGGCGCTGCAGACGCAAAGCGTGGTAAGGTTTTTACAAAGATTATCAAAGAAATCTCTGTCGCTGCAAAGTTAGGCGGTGGAGATCCTGCCGCAAACCCACGTCTGAGGACTGCTGTCGACAAGGCAAAAGCAGAGAATATGCCGAAAGACAATATTGAACGGGCAATCAAGAAGGGCGCCGGAGGTATGGAGGGCGTTACCTACGAAGAGATAGTCTATGAAGGTTATGGCCCTGGTGGCGCTGCTGTTTTGGTTGAGGTTCTGACCGACAACAGGAACCGCTCCGTCTCAGATATTCGTAGTATATTTTCCAAGAGCAACGGCAATATGGGCGAAGCTGGCTGTGTTTCATGGATATTCAGTAAAAAGGGACTTATAGGTTATGATAAGTCTGTAGACTTTGATCAGCTGTTTGAAGCTGCTCTCGAGTCCGGTGCTGAAGATGTTGCCGAGCAGGATGACTGCTATGAAGTAACCACTGAGCCTTCGTTATTTATTGAGGTGCGCGAGGCTCTGGCCACGAATGGCTTTAAACATGTGAATGCCGAAGTTACCATGATTCCGCAGACTCAGGTCAAGCTTGATGGAAAACAGGCCGAGAGCATGCTCAAGCTAATGGATAAACTTGAGGACAACGATGATGTCCAAAATGTGTATGCCAACTTCGATATCTCCGAAGAGGAGATGGAAAAACTGATGTAGTAGTTGTGACGGGGCCCTTCGGGGCCCTTTGTCGTTTGGGGGTGAAATATGTTTGAGGTTGCGACGTTTGCTGCTGGTTGTTTCTGGGGTGTAGAAGATGACTTTCTTTCTGTCACTGGGGTTGTAGCCACTCGGGTCGGATACTGCGGGGGACATACTGACAGCCCTACATATCATGACGTCTGTAATCATGGTACTGGTCACGCTGAGGCCGTTGAAGTCACCTTCGATCCACTCAAGGTCAGCTACGACAAACTGCTTAACGTATTCTGGGATTGTCACGATCCAACCCAGTTAAACCGTCAGGGGCATGATGTCGGCGATCAATATCGTTCTGCTGTTTTTTATCATACAGAGGAACAGCATCAGTCTGCTCTTGCATCTCGAGCTGCCATGGAAAGTACCCATGCGTTCAGGCGTCCAATAGTTACCCAGATAGTACCGGTAACGGTTTTCTGGGAGGCTGAAGCGTATCACCAGAAATATCACCAGAAAAACAGTGGCGGCTGCGGATTTTAAGCTTAAAATCTAATATATGTTCTGACTATTGTTCGCTGGGGCTTATGTTTTGGCACAACCAATACAGGTAGCTGAGAAGGAGAATGTATGCAAACATCATTCACGCCTCGTCCCGTCTATATTGCATCATCATGGATGGCCCCTGTTGGACGCTTTAACGGTAAGGATAAACAGCACCTTTCTTTTCTGGAACTGGCAGAGTTGAGTGGTGAGGTCTTTAATGGTAGTCCGGTGCGCCGACGTGATATTGAAGCGGTTATAGTCGGAAGCCAGAACCCATCGGCGTTCTCTGCTGTAGACAATACTGCTGCGAAAATAGCCGGTATACTGGGGGTTTCTGGTTCGCGTTCTGTTCTTGTAGACACAGCCTCTTCATCGGGTGCTTCAGCATTTGAAAGTGCGTATCTGGAAGTCGCATCAGGAAGATTTGACGCGGTTCTGGCTCTTGGTATCCAGAAAATGAGTGATGCATCTACTGTTGAGTCAACGAGAATTATTGCCGGAGTAATTGATCGTGATGAAGCAGAATTCGGGTTGACAATGCCGGCTTGTGGCGGATTGGTTGCCCGCGCATTGAAGGAGAGGCTTGGCCTGTCAGATGAAGAATGGACAGCTTATTCCGCTCTGCTGACGCAACGAAGCCAACGATTTGCTGCTCGGAATCCAAATGCCCATCTCAATATTCAGATCGAACTTCAGGACTATTATCGGCAGATTGCTGATGGTAAAAATTATAAATACTGGTACCCGTTGCGTTACCATGATTTCTGTCCAATGTCTGACGGCATCGCCGCAGTTGTGCTCACCTCACGTCCACAGGACGTTCGAGTTAGCGGGGTCGGGAGCGCAACAGACATACCAACGATTGCCGATCGTAACTACTTCCACTCCTTCCCGGCTACAGTCATTGCGGCCGGCTATGCCTATGGAATGGCAGGTGTCAAGGACATTAGATCATTGGCTGGCAAGCTCCATGTTAATATGCATGATCCCTTTAACGGCTTTGGGCCAATAAATATGTTTGATCTTGGTATCGTCAGCAGGGGACGTTTGATGGATGCACTGCTTGATGATTCTTTGACCGGTGAAAACGGTGCCTTTCCAACCAACCTTACCGGGGGGCTGAAGGGGAGGGGGCATCCGCTTGGAGCAACCGGAATGATTCAGATAGTCGAGAATCACCGACTGATCAGAGAACAAGGTTTCTCCGCTGGTCTGTCACATTCTATTGGCGGCCCTATTAATAATAATGTTGTTACGCTACTTGAACGCAGCGAACATTATGAAGCACGACCCCACGAACAATTTAAGCCATGGGGTTTGCCTTCCCTCGGCAAGATGAAGCCAAAGGGTTTAACCATTGAGTCATTACTGGCTTCAACTTCTGTTGTTACCGGTTCTTTCGTTACCGCGACAGTTCGTTGCCATCATAAAACAGGCGAGCCTGAAGTTGCCATTATCATAGTTGCCTGTCGCTATGAAGGTTCCACATATAAGTTTCTATTAGGTGTTTCCGGTGAGTTTTATTCACAAATATCTGCGTGCACAACAGGGGACCCGGTTTCCATTGAGAGCGTTAACGGTTCATTACTGGTTAACAGTATGCCTGTTACACGTTTCTATACACGTACGGTAAACGGATTGGTCGAGCTTGTTGGTAACAGGTGGAAAGTACTGTCCGGGAAGGGGCCTTCCTAGCTAAATATATAACGGCCGGGAGTTAGACTCCCGGCCGTTATAGTATGTACTAAAGTTGTTGCTCTTTTTATGCTGCTTCTAAATCAACCTCACCTGCATCGCTATTTCCAGCTTCTCTGTCTGAGTTGTCTTTTGGTGCTTGCGAGTCTGCCTGCAAGCGCAAATTGCGGTAGCGAGATATCCCGGTGCCGGCAGGTATCAGTCGGCCCATGATAACGTTCTCTTTGAGTCCCCGCAGGTAATCAACTTTTCCCTCAATTGCAGCCTGAGTTAACACCTTCGTTGTTTCCTGGAATGATGCTGCTGATATAAACGATTCAGTAGAAAGCGACGCTTTTGTAATCCCCAGCAACAGCGGTTCAGCAACTGCAGAACGTTTCCCATCGCGGAAAGCCTTGTCGTTTTCCTGTTCAAACACCCAACGTTCAATCTGATCATCTACAAGAAGATTGGTGTCACCTGTGTCCTTGATGCGTACTCTGCGCAGCATTTGACGGACAATAACCTCAATATGCTTATCGTTGATCTTGACGCCCTGCAGACGGTACACCTCTTGAACTTCATCCACCAGATATTTGGCAAGTTCTTTAACACCAAGGACCCGAAGAATGTCGTGCGGGTTCGAGGAACCATCCATGAGCGGCTCTCCAGCGCGGACATGATCGCCTTCGTGAACGCTAATATGTTTACCTTTAGGAATCAAATACTCCTTGGGTTCACCAAGTTCAGGAGTGACAATGACCTTGCGTTTGCCCTTGGCATCTTTGCCGTATGTCACGCGGCCATCAATCTCGGTAATAACAGCAAAGTCCTTTGGTTTACGTGCCTCAAAAAGTTCGGCAACACGAGGCAAACCACCGGTAATATCCTTCGTCTTGGTTGTTTCACGAGGGATCTTGGCGATAATATCACCGGCGCTGATGACAGTATCATCAATGACCGAAATATTGGCGCCTGCCGGCAGGAAGTAACGACCAATAGTGCCGCCACCTTCTCCCGTTGCATCTTTGATGGCGATACGAGGACGCTTGTCTGTGTCTTTCGTCTCGATGATAACCTTACGGGAAAGACCCGTTACATCATCGAGCTGCTCCTCCATCGTTACGCCTTCGAGGATGTCGGCAAACTTAACCCGTCCGGCAACTTCGGTAAGAATTGGCATGGTGTAGGGGTCCCACTCTGCCAGCGTAACGCCCTGTTTGACCACTCCACCTGGAGCAATCTTGATCTTTGCACCATACATTACCGTATATTTCTCGCGTTCACGGCCGGTTTCGTCGATTACGGCGATCTCACCATTGCGGTTCATGACAATATGGTGACCTTCGTTGTTAACAACGGTATTAACGTTGATGTAATTGATGATACCATCAGCACGGGCCTCAAGAGAAGTCTGCTCGGCGTGACGTGATGCGGTACCACCGATGTGGAAGGTACGCATTGTCAGCTGAGTGCCAGGCTCTCCAATGGATTGAGCAGCTATAACACCTACAGCCTCACCCATGTTGACACTATGGCCACGAGCCAGGTCACGACCATAGCACTTAGCGCAAATGCCACGTTTACTTTGGCAGGTAAGAACGGATCTGATTTTAACTTTCTCGATGCCGGCGTCTTCTACTCTCTTAACCAGATACTCATCAATCTCCTGGTTCATTTCAACCAGAATTTCGTCAGTCAAAGGATCATGAATGTCTTCAAGGGCAACCCGTCCAAGAATACGGTCACCGATCGGCTCAATGATTTCTCCGCCTTCTGTCAGGGAGGAAACAATCAGACCGTCTAATGTCCCACAGTCAGTTTCGGTGATAATTGCATCCTGAGCAACGTCTACCAGACGACGTGTCAGATAACCGGAGTTGGCAGTTTTAAGAGCCGTATCTGCCAGACCTTTACGGGCGCCGTGGGTTGAGATGAAGTACTGGAGAACAGTTAATCCTTCCCGGAAGTTGGCTGTAATCGGTGTTTCAATGATCTCACCCGAAGGCTTGGCCATCAAACCACGCATACCGGCGAGCTGGCGAATCTGCTGTGCAGAACCACGAGCACCGGAGTCTGCCATCATGTGGATGGCATTGAATGAAGAAGTTTCTATTTTGCTACCATCACGTGCTGTGACAACTTCTTTTGAAAGGTTGTCAAGCATCTCGGTTGCAATTTCTTCAGTAGCCTTTGCCCAGATATCAATAACTTTATTGTAACGTTCGCCGTCAGTGATCAAACCTTCGGTATACTGATTCTGAATCTCAGTAACCTCTTCGTGAGCTTTCTCAATGATGGCTGGTTTTCCTTCAGGAATAACCATGTCGTCGAGACAGATGGAGATACCGGCAAGGTTCGCGTATTTGAAACCAATTTCCTTGAGACGGTCAGCCAAAAGAACTGTTTCTTTACTGTCTGACAGGCGATAACAGGTATCAACCAGGTTTGACAACTCCTTTTTGGTCATGACTTTGTTGATTGCAGAAAATGGAACCGCGGCTGGAAGTACATCCCGCAGCAGTATGCGTCCCGCAGTGGTGTCAATCAGTTGGAACTTTTCATCAGAAACAAGGTTCTTCATGCGGACTTTAATCAATGCCTGCATATCAATCTCGCCGGCATCAAACGCAATTCTGACTTCCTCTGGTGAGGAAAAACAGCCGGAAACATTCACACCAGCCATCAATTCCTTCTCGGTTGGACGGTAGTATTCCCCTTTGGCGTTGATTCTGTCCCTGGTCATGTAGTAAGCACCAAGAACCATATCCTGCGAAGGTACTATGATCGGTTTGCCGTTGGCCGGTGAGAGGATGTTGTTGGTAGACATCATCAGAACACGAGCCTCGACCTGACTTTCGATGGAGAGTGGCAGATGGACGGCCATCTGGTCACCGTCAAAGTCAGCGTTGAAGGCTGTACAGACAAGCGGATGCAACTGGATAGCTTTTCCTTCGATCAGAACAGGCTCGAAAGCCTGAATGCCGAGTCGGTGAAGGGTTGGGGCACGGTTGAGCATTACAGGGTGTTCCTTGATAACCTCTTCAAGGACGTCCCATACTTCCGGGCGCTCTTTTTCAACCATCTTTTTCGCGCTTTTTATTGTGGTGACGAAACCGCGCTCTTCCAGCTTGTTGTAAATAAAGGGCTTGAATAGTTCCAGTGCCATTTTCTTTGGCAGACCGCACTGATGCAACTTAAGCTCCGGGCCGACAACAATAACGGAACGACCTGAATAATCAACACGTTTACCGAGCAGGTTCTGGCGGAAACGTCCAGACTTACCTTTGAGCATGTCGGAAAGAGATTTCAGTGGACGTTTATTGGGCCCGGCAATCGCACGACCGCGACGACCGTTGTCAAAGAGGGCGTCAACAGCTTCCTGAAGCATGCGTTTTTCATTGCGTATAATTACTTCAGGGGCTTGCAGTTCGCACAGACGCTTCAAACGGTTATTGCGGTTAATAACACGACGATACAGATCGTTAAGATCGGATGTAGCAAAGCGGCCTCCGTCGAGCGGCACCAGAGGACGCAACTCAGGAGGAAGAACCGGGATGCATTCAAGAATCATCCACTCCGGTTTATTGCCGGAATGTCGGAATGCTTCAACGACTTTTAGTCGTTTAGCGGTTTTCTTGCGCTTGGCTTCACTGGTGGACTCGACCATCTCGGTTCGCAGTGTTACAGCAAGATCTTCAAGGTCAAGAGCGCGCAGGCACTCGCGAATAGCTTCAGCGCCCATTCCGCCGGAGAAGGCGTCATAACCGTATTCCTGCTGCATCTTGATGTACTTGTCTTCCGACATTACTTCGCAAAACTGCAAAGGAGTATTCTTTGGGTCACTAATGACAAACCCTTCAAAGTAAAGTACTTTTTCCAGGTCTTTAAGCGTAATATCCAACAGGTTTCCGATGCGGGATGGTAATGATTTTAGAAACCAGATGTGTGCAACCGGTGTAGCCAGATCAATATGCCCAAGGCGTTCACGGCGAACCTTGGATGGAATGACTTCAACGCCGCATTTCTCACAGATGATGCCACGATGTTTCATCCGCTTATATTTGCCGCAGTTGCACTCATAATCTTTTGTAGGGCCAAAGATTTTGGCGCAGAAAAGACCGTCCCGCTCCGGTTTGAACGTACGATAGTTGATAGTCTCAGGTTTTTTTACTTCGCCATGAGAGCGCTCCCGGATTTTGTCGGGAGATGAAATCGATATACGTATAGCTGAAAAGTGGAGTGGATCTTTTGGTTTATCAAAAAAGCTGAAATAATCTTCCACGATGCTCTCCTCCGTTTGTCTGAAGCCGGAGTCTGATGATACAGACTCCGGCCAGGAAATCTTTTATTGTTCTTCTTCGCCTTCGAGCAGATCAACATCAAGGCAGAGCGACTGAAGTTCCTTGATGAGAACGTTGAATGACTCGGGCAGGCCAGGCTCAAGCGTGTGCTTGCCTTTGACAATAGCTTCATACATGCGGGTACGCCCAGAAACATCATCCGACTTGACCGTGAGGAATTCCTGCAGGGCATGGGCAGCACCATAAGCTTCCATTGCCCATACCTCCATCTCTCCGAGTCGCTGACCACCGAACTGTGCCTTACCGCCAAGTGGTTGCTGCGTAACCAGACTGTATGGTCCAATTGAACGGGCATGAATCTTATCATCAACAAGATGATGGAGCTTGAGCATGTACATAACACCAACGGTGACCTTGTTACTAAATGGTTCACCTGTGCGTCCATCAAACAGTGTCACCTGACCGGATGAATGGAAATTCGCTTTGCCGAGCATTGCCTTGATCTGCAATTCACTGGCACCCTCAAAAACCGGAGTGGCCATAGCTACACCGCGCTGCAGGCGACGAGCAACTTTAAGCAGTTCTTCACGGTCGAGCCTGTCAATAAAGGCTCCTGCTTCGTCATCACCGTAAACATCTTTCAAATACAGCTTTAGGTTGTCTTCAGAAGTATGCTTTTCAAGCATATCTTCGATTTTCCAGCCGATGCCTTTTGCAGCCCAGCCAAGATGTGTTTCCAGAATCTGCCCGACGTTCATACGTGATGGTACGCCAAGCGGGTTGAGGACGATCTCTACAGGACGCCCATCGTCCATATACGGCATATCTTCTTCCGGCAATATACGGGAAACAACACCCTTGTTGCCGTGGCGACCAGCCATCTTGTCGCCGACCTGTAGTTTACGCTTGATAGAGATATAAATCTTGACCATCTTGATTACGCCTGGAGGCAGGTCGTCACCACGCTTCAGTTTCTGGATCTTATCCTCAAAAACGTTATGAATCAGGTCAATTTGACGGTTAAGTGTTTCAAGTATCTGATGTACTTTGTCATCCGTATCGCCATCGTCACTAACAGAAATAGTACCCCAGACAGAACTTGCAAGTGACTGCAATGATTCTTCGGTAATCTGCTTGCCTTTTGCAAGGATCAGATTCCCTTTGCTGTCTTCAAGTTTGACAGCCAGAGTTTTGCCGATTAAAAGTCGCTTGAGTTTGCCGGTAGCAGAGTCACGGATGATACGGATCTCATCCTGTTCATCCTTACGAAGTTTGTCCTCCTCGGCTTTTTCAATCAACTCGGTTCTGGAGTCCTTGTCATTGCCTTTACGTGAGAAGATCTTCGCGCCGATTACTGTTCCTTCGACACCAGGAGGTACTGTGAGTGATGTGTCACGTACGTCGCCGGCTTTTTCTCCGAAAATTGCGCGGAGTAGTTTTTCCTCAGGAGAAAGCTGCGTCTCGCCTTTCGGAGTGATCTTGCCGACAAGAATGTCGCCTGGCTTAACTTCAGCACCAATACGAATGATGCCTGATTCATCCAGATCCTTGAGAGTTTCCTCACCAAGGTTTGGAATATCGGAAGTAATTTCTTCCTTGCCAAGTTTTGTATCGCGGGCAACACATTCAAATTCCTCAATGTGTATTGAAGTATAGCGGTCATCCTTGATAAGTTTCTCAGAGATGAGGATGGAGTCCTCGTAGTTGTATCCGCCCCACGGCATGAAGGCTACGACAATATTCTGTCCCAGCGCAAGTTCACCCATGTCGGTTGATGGACCATCTGCGATTACGGCACCACGTTTTACCTTGTCACCAACTTTGACCACCGGCTTGTTGTTTATGCAGGTGTTCTGGTTGGAACGTGCGAACTTGATCAGGTTATAAATATCAACACCCGTGCCGTTTTCATCGATTTCATTCTCATCGATCTTTACAACAATTCGTGAAGCATCAACTGATTCAACTTCACCATTGTGTTTGGCGATAACTGACACGCCTGAATCGCGTGCAACAATGCGTTCCATACCGGTTCCAACCAGAGGAGAGTCGGCGCGTAACAATGGAACAGCCTGACGCTGCATGTTTGATCCCATTAGTGCACGGTTAGCATCGTCGTTTTCCAGGAATGGAATCAACGCTGCCGCTACCGATACGAGCTGAATTGGGGCAACGTCCATCAGAGCGATCTCGTCTCGATGGACAAGGATAAATTCGCCGCTTTTACGCGCCGAGTTGTAATCGTTTACAAAGCGTCCGTTCTCGTCTAGTTCTGCGTTTGCCTGGGCGATTGCATGCCCTTCTTCTTCAAGCGCAGAGAAGTAGCGGACTTCATTAGTAACTTTACCTTCCTGAACGATGCGGAACGGAGTTTCTACGAATCCGTGATCATTGATGCGTGCATACGTTGAAAGCGAGGCAATAAGGCCGATGTTTGGGCCCTCAGGCGTTTCAATTGGGCATACGCGACCATAATGAGTAGGGTGAACGTCTCGTACTTCGAAGCCGGCACGTTCACGAGTCAGGCCGCCTGGTCCAAGTGCCGACAGACGACGTTTGTGTGTGACCTCAGAGAGAGGATTTGTCTGGTCCATAAACTGTGATAGCTGTGAAGAACCAAAAAACTCTTTTACAACTGCAGAGACCGGTTTGGAGTTGATCAGGTCATGAGGCATGAGGTTTTCGACTTCCTGCAGGCTCATACGCTCCTTAATGGCCCGCTCCATGCGGACAAGGCCAATACGGTACTGGTTTTCCAAGAGTTCGCCTACGGCGCGGACACGACGATTGCCCAAATGATCAATATCATCAATGGTGCCGCGGCCATTCTTCAGTTCAATAAGATAACGAACGATCTCGAGAATGTCATTTTTAACGGCAATTTTGATGTCTGAGCTATACAGGTCTTCAAAAACCATTCTGTTACGGCGCAAAGTTTCAATCAGACGGCGATTTTCGTCAAAGCCACCCAGTTCAATAGCCTCGGATAGTTTTGCAGTAGCCTTGGAAATGCCGAATGTGGCGAACAGTTCCTTCTGATAAAAATCATTGTCACGTATGATGTTGTTAAGCTCATGCAATAACTGCTCTTTAAGTTTATCTGATACGGATTGTCCTGTTTCAACTTTTTTAAGTGTTTTAGCCAAATCTGATGGGAATCGCATCATCAGATACTGTGAAAAAGGATCTTCAGAGTGAGCCAGAAGGGCTATAAGGGATTCAAAACTGACAACATCCTCATTGCTTATCATGCACGGAGCATTCAATACCATGCAGTCCTGCCAGACTTTAAGGCCAAGCTTATAGTTGAGCTTAAGTCGCCCGACAGCGGAAAGGTCATAACGCTCCGGATTAAAAAACAGGTTGTCGAAGAGTGCCAATGAGCTTTTTAGAGTAGGTGGATCTCCTGGGCGAAGACGACGATATATTTCAATCAGACCCTCGTCACTTGAACTGATTTTGTCGATCAGTAACGTATCGCGAAAAGAGGAAGTTATATGCAGATTGTCGATATACAGCGCTTTAAAGCTGTTTACCCCACGTGCTTTTACTTCATTAAAGAGGTCGAGAGTTATTTCGTCATTACACTCAACAATAATCTCGCCGGTTGTCGGGTCAACTATGTCAGTGGATGCATAACGTCCAAGGATATCTTCGATAGTCGCCGGAACGGACTTTATGCCTCGTTCCTGCATTTTCTTAATAGAAGATTTTGTGTATTTACGGTTGGCTTTTACAAGAACTTCACCGTTAGCAGGGTCTGTTACATCAACAATAGTTTTCTGAAGTGTTAAAAGTTCAGGTTCGATGCTTTTTGTGATCGAATCTGTACCTATGAAAATCTCTTCACTTTTATAGTAGTAGTTGAGGAGTTGCTCAACTGAGTAGCCCAATGCCTTGAGGAGTACAGTTGCCGGCATTTTTCTCCGGCGGTCAATGCGGACATATAAAATATCTTTATGGTCAAATTCGAAATCCAGCCATGAACCACGGTATGGAATAACGCGTGCAGAATAGAGCACCTTGCCACTGGAGTGAGTCTTGCCTTTGTCATGATCGAAAAAGACGCCTGGAGAACGATGCAACTGACTAACAATTACACGCTCAGTGCCGTTTATGATAAATGTCCCGTTATCTGTCATAAGCGGGATTTCGCCAAAGTATACCTCTTGCTCTTTGATGTCTTTTATCGCCTTGACAGTAGAATCTTTGCCGGCATCCCAGATAACAAGGCGTACTTTAACTTTCATCGGTGCGGCGTAGGTCATACCACGCTGATGACACTCATCTACATCATATTTCGGACTGTTAAGCGCGTACGATACGTACTCGAGAGAAGCGCTTTCACTGAAATCCTTAATAGGAAACACACTCCTGAATACTGCCTCAAGACCTGTGTTTAAGCGTGATTCAGCCGACAATTCCTGTTGTAGAAAACGTCGATATGAATCTTTCTGAATGTCGATCAGATTGGGAATTTCGATTATGTTCTTTATCTTGGCAAAGTTTTTACGCAAGAGGTGATTATTGGCAATAGAATAAGCCATGGCTTCTCCTTTGGCGGGGTATCGTAGCTGGATCCATATATATAGTGTAACTTGCTGGAATATCACAAGTCTCTGGCGATCAAAGCGTGCCGAAACAGCACAAGCCAAGGCCGCTCCGGGCGACCTTGGCTATCATAAAGACAACAATTCTGGGTACTATTTGATAGCTGCTTCAGCGCCTGCTTCAATCAGCTGTTTAACTGCATCGTCTGCTTCCTGCTTGGTAACGCCTGTTTTTACGGTGCCAGGAGCGCCATCAACAACATCCTTGGCTTCTTTCAGGCCGAGGCTGGTAAGGGCACGGACAACTTTAATAACGTTGATTTTGTTAGCGCCTGCAGCTTTCAGGATAACATCAAACTCAGTCTGCTCTTCTGCTGCTTCAGCAACAGCAGGGCCGGCAACAGCAACAGCAACAGGGGCTGCTGCGGATACGCCGAACTTTTCTTCAAGTTCTTTAACGAGTTCTGCGAGGTCAAGAACAGTCATTTTTTCGATAAAGCTGATTACGTCTTCTTTAGTAATTGCCATTGGGTGAATCCTCCGAATATTATTTGAGTAATAAAGTTTTACTACAGATTAATTTGCTGATTTCTGTACGCGAATTGCATCTAGGACGCGTACGAGTGAACCTGGCAGAGCTGCAAGCACGCCAACAAAGTTGGTAGCCGGTGCCTGCATGGATCCGAGCATCTTGGCGATGAGAACCTCACGTGAGGGCAGATCTGCCAATGCTTGAATCTGCTTGGTGTCAAGCAGTTTGCCACTGAGTACAGCGGCTTTCAGCACGAACTTGCCTTGCGGATCTTTTGCGAATTTGTTCAGTACTTTTGCAGCACTTGCCGGGTCGTCGTAGCTAATAGCTACAGCGGTTGGGCCGGCAAGGAAAGGGCTGATACATTCGACATCAGTACCTTTTGCAGCCAGATCAAACAAAGTATTTTTAAATACTTTGTACTCAACTGAAGCTGCACGGAGCTCATTTCTGAGCGTTGTGGCCTGGCCTACGTTCATCCCGCGAAAATCTGCGAGAAAAACAGCTTTGGCGCGTGTCAACCGTTCATGCATCTCGGTGACCAGTTCTTGTTTTGTGTTCTTGTTCAAGCGACTTCCTCCTTTCTTTTGGTATGTGAGGCGAGGCCTCGGCCAAAGTCAGGAAACGCAGTGAAAAAAATGCGGTACCCAAGTCTCGGCAGGTCCTGTATTCGGATTAAGCGCAGTAATACGCGCCTGCTGTCTTTGACTTTGGCTAAACTTGATTGTTATATCTGTGCGGTTACATCACTTATATCAAGATTGATGCTGGCACCCATAGTGGAGGAGACAGAAATTTTCTTGATGTAGGTGCCTTTAGCAGCCGATGGTTTTGCTTTTACAAGTGCTTCAACAAGTGCAAGTAAATTCCCTTTGAGCATTTCGGCATCAAAAGAGACTTTACCGACCGGAGCGTGAATAATGCCTGCTTTCTCAACGCGGAATTCAACTTTACCGGCTTTTGATTCCTTGACAGCCTTGCCAACTTCAAAGGTTACAGTGCCGACTTTTGGGTTCGGCATGAGTCCACGAGGTCCGAGCAGTTTGCCGATTTTACCAACAACACCCATCATGTCAGGTGTCGCAATAGCAGTGTCAAAATCAAACCAGCCACCCTGGATCTTGGTGACAAGATCGTCACCACCGACGTAATCTGCGCCTGCATCAAGGGCCTCTTTTTCTTTTTCGCCCTTTGCAAAAACAAGTACGCGGACGTTTTTACCGAGTCCGTTTGGGAGAACAACGGCACCACGGACCATCTGGTCGGCGTGACGTGGATCGACGCCCAGCTTAACGGCAACATCGACAGTCTCATCAAATTTTGCATAAGCGGCCTGTTTCACAACATCAACGGCAGTTCCAAGTTGATATACCTTGTTTCTGTCGATCTTTGACATTGCTTCAGAATGTTTCTTTGCGCTTTTTGGCATGATACAACCTCTCTAGGTAACTTAATTAATAAATAATGTGCCGATTAGGCGATATCAACGCCCATTGAGCGAGCAGTACCTTCAACTGTTCTCATGGCAGCTTCAAGTGAAGCGGCATTGAGGTCAGGCATTTTCTTTTTGGCAATCTCTTCAACCTGAGCTTTAGTGAGCTTACCAACTTTTGTTTTGTTTGGAACTGCAGAGCCACTCTTAAGGTCAAGAGCCTTTTTTATCAACACTGGTACCGGTGGGGTCTTGGTGATGAAAGTAAAAGATCTATCAGCATAAACGGTAATTACTACCGGAGTAATGGTACCCTCATCGGCTTGTGTTTTTGCATTGAATGCTTTACAGAATTCCATGATGTTAACACCATGCTGACCGAGGGCAGGTCCGATTGGAGGCGAAGGATTTGCTTTGCCTGCCGGTACCTGTAATTTGATGTAGCCAGTTATCTTCTTTGCCATAAAAGTGCTCCTTTATATACAGCGTATGCCTGTCATTCTGAAATGAATGACTGATTTAGTAGCCTAGTTTTTTTCGACCTGCATGAATTCAAGTTCTACAGGGGTTGCGCGACCGAAAATTGTTACTGTTACCCGTAGCTTACCCTTGTCAGGTTTGACATCTTCAACAACACCCGAAAAATTGAGAAACGGGCCGTCAATAACACGTACTGTTTCGCCGACTTCAAACAATACTTTAGGACGTGGTTTTTCTGCTCCTTCTTCCATGCGGCGGGTGATCTTCTCTACTTCCTCATCCGAAATAGGGAAGGGGGTGTTGCCACCAACAAAACCTGTTACCTTGGCGGTTTCTTTGACAAGATGCCATGTTTCGTCAGTCAATTCCATTCTGACAAGAATATAGCCAGGGAAAAACTTTCTTGAAGATGTTTTCTTCTCACCCTTTTTGAGTTCAACGACAGTCTCACAGGGAATGAGAATCTCCTCAAAGAAGCTCTCCATGCCTTCATTCTTGATGCTTTCAAGTAGATTCAGGCGTACCTTGTTTTCAAAGCTTGAATATGTATGTACACCGTACCATTTCATGGACATAGCTGGACCCTTTATCCTAGTATCAGACGCAACAGCTTGGCCAAAATAAGATCACAAGCACCAAGGTAGAATGAAATCAGCACGACTATTACAATAACAACGCCAGTCGTAGCAAGCGTCTCTTTGCGTGTCGGCCATGTTACCTTTTCAAGCTCAAGCTTTACTGATTCAAAAAAAGCGGTGACTTTTTGCACACGTTACTCCTGGCTGTTTGACTATAAACTGTCGACTGTTCTCAAAAGTTGTTATTCAACTTCTAAAGGTAAACCAACTGAATTATGGCAGGCCAGGAGGGATTCGAACCCCCAACATCCGGTTTTGGAGACCGGCGCTCTACCAGTTAGAGCTACTGGCCTGTAACGTGAGACATCAGTTCTATTACTTGGTTTCCTTGTGAGGAGTGTGTTTGCGACAGAAACGGCAAAACTTGTTGAATTCCAATTTGCCCGGAGTTGTTCTTTTGTTTTTGGTTGTCGTGTAGTTTCTCTGTTTGCACTCTGTGCAACCAAGTGTGATGATATCTCTCATAAATGTGCTTCCTTTTGTCTGAAATCCGCAGGTACTGACTTTCGTCATGCCCGCATGCGTTCATCTGAATTCGTATTTATTCAATAATTGAAGCTACAACGCCGGCGCCTACGGTACGGCCGCCTTCGCGGATAGCAAAGCGAAGACCTTCGTCCATGGCGATCGGTGTGATCAGCTTGATAGTCATGGCAACGTTGTCACCAGGCATAACCATTTCAATGCCTTCCGGAAGTTCAGCAACACCGGTAACGTCTGTTGTGCGGAAGTAGAACTGTGGACGGTAGCCGTTGAAGAATGGAGTGTGACGTCCACCTTCTTCTTTGGTCAGTACGTATGCTTCTGCTTTAAACTTGGTATGCGGAGTAATTGAACCTGGCTTGGCAAGTA
>JAQUIT010000030.1 GCA_028681335.1 Desulfuromonadaceae bacterium
CCTTGTACTCAGCCTGACCTTTGCCGGCCAAAACCTTGGTAATAGCAGCGGTCAAAGTAGTCTTGCCGTGGTCGACGTGACCGATTGTGCCGATGTTTACGTGTGTTTTATTACGTTCGAACTTTGCTTTTGCCATGTGAAAGGCCCTCCTGAGTTACGGATTTGATTTAAATTAACCCTTTACTTTTGCAACTATCTCTTCAGCAACCGATTTCGGTACTGGCTCATAATGATCAAATGTCATTGCATATGTGGCGCGTCCCTGTGTTGCGGAACGCAGATCTGTCGAATAACCAAACATTGATGCTAGCGGAACCATTGCACTTACCACCTGTGCACCAGCTCTGGAATCCATTCCCATAATGCGGCCACGCTTAGAGTTAAGGTCACCGATAACATCACCCATATACTCTTCGGGCACAACTACTTCAACAGACATGATAGGCTCAAGAATAATTGGGCCTGCTTTTGAGCAACCTTCTTTGAAGCCCATCGATCCAGCAATCTTGAAAGCCATCTCGGAGGAGTCAACTTCATGATAGGAACCATCAATCAGAGTAACTTTGACATCAACAACCGGGAACCCTGCCAACACACCATTATCGAGAGCTTCTTTAATACCTTTGTCTACAGCTGGTATATACTCACGAGGAACAACCCCGCCTTTAATTGCGTCAACAAATTCGTAACCTTTACCAGCTTCTGCCTGTGGTTCAACTTCAAGCCACACGTGACCGTATTGACCACGACCACCGGACTGACGAACAAATTTGCCTTCGACCTTAACCTTCTTGGTAACCGTTTCACGATAAGCAACTTGTGGCTTACCAACATTAGCCTCAACTTTAAACTCTCGCATCAAGCGGTCAACAATGATTTCCAGGTGAAGCTCGCCCATACCGGAGATAATTGTTTGACCTGTCTCCTCATCCGTTTTTACCCGGAATGAAGGGTCTTCACTTGCAAGTTTCTGCAGACCAAAACCAAGCTTTTCCTGTTCCGCTTTTGTTTTAGGCTCAATCGCAATTGAAATAACCGGTTCAGGGAACTCGATAGATTCCAGGATTACAGCTTTATCTTCGTCACAAAGTGTATCGCCTGTCGTTGTGTATTTCAAGCCGACTGCTGCTGCGATATCGCCGGCATATACTTCTTTAACTTCTTCACGCTTGTTTGCATGCATTTTAAGGATACGGCCAATACGCTCGCGCTTACCCTTAGTAGAGTTATATATGTAAGACCCGGATTGAACCACGCCCGAATAAACGCGGAAAAATGTAAGCTGACCAACAAACGGGTCTGTCATGATCTTAAAGCCAAGCGCAGAAAAAGGCTCGGCATCGGACGCCTGACGTTCAACTTCGGCACCACTCTCAGCATCAATACCCTTAATTGCAGGAATGTCCATTGGGGAGGGCATATAATCAACAACAGCATCGAGAAGATTCTGCACGCCTTTGTTTTTAAATGACGAACCACAGATAACTGGACAGAACTTTATAGCAATAGTACAGGCACGGATCGCTGCCTTGATTTCAGCTTCAGTTAACGCTTCACCGGAAAGATACTTTTCCATCAAAACATCATCGTGGCTGGAAATCTCTTCTATCATCTTTTCGCGATATTCATTAGCCTCATCAACTAAATCGGCTGGAATCTCTTCAACACGAAACGTCGCACCAAGCGATTCATCGTCCCAAAGAATAGCCTTCATCGTAACCAGGTCAACTATACCCTTGAAATTCTCTTCCTTACCTACCGGTATCTGAATAGGAAGCGGGTTCGCCTTGAGACGCTCCCTGATCATGTTGACACCACGAAAGAAATCGGCTCCGACGCGATCCATCTTATTTACAAAAGCGATACGTGGCACGCCGTACTTGTCCGCCTGACGCCATACTGTTTCCGACTGTGGCTCTACCCCACCAACAGAACAGAAAACTGCAACAGCACCATCAAGAACACGCAACGAACGCTCAACCTCAATCGTAAAATCGACATGGCCGGGGGTATCAATAATATTAATACGATGATCATTCCAGGTACAGGTAGTTGCAGCTGACGTAATAGTAATACCACGCTCCTGCTCCTGCTCCATCCAGTCCATCGTAGCGGTGCCTTCGTGAACCTCACCGATTTTATGAGATACGCCGGTGTAATAAAGAATACGCTCGGTCGTAGTAGTTTTTCCGGCATCGATATGAGCCATGATGCCGATATTTCTATATTTATCAAGTGGTGCTAAGCGGGGCACTGAATCCTCCAGAAACGAATAGTACTATTTACCAGCGATAATGAGCGAAAGCACGGTTTGCTTCGGCCATCTTATGGACATCTTCACGCTTCTTAACAGCAGAACCACGATTGTTATAAGCATCCAGAATCTCACCAGCAAGCTTATCTTTCATCGTTTTTTCACTGCGAGCAGTAGAATACTTGATCAACCAACGCATCGCCAAAGACATCCGACGCTCAGGACGAACTTCAATTGGCACCTGATAAGTAGAGCCACCTACACGGCGCGACTTAACTTCAAGTGTCGGCTTAATATTATCGAGACTCTTTTTCAAAACCTTAACAGCTTCGTCATTAGATCTCTGAGCAACAAGCTCAAGAGCACCATACATGATCGACTCTGCCACGCTTTTTTTACCAGCAAGCATAAGAGAATTAATAAGCTTGGCAACGACCTTGTCGTTAAACTTCGGATCAGGCAAAATCACTCTTTTAGGAACTTCTCTTCTTCTCGGCATATATTTCCCCTCAACTAAACAGGTTCAGTATTATTTCGGGCGCTTGGCGCCATACTTGGAACGACTCTGCAAACGACCCTTAACACCAACCGAGTCAAGCGTACCACGTACAATGTGGTAACGAACACCCGGAAGGTCCTTAACCCTGCCGCCACGAATAAGGACAACAGAGTGTTCCTGCAGGTTGTGGCCAACACCCGGAATATAAGATGTTACCTCAAGACCATTTGTTAAACGAACCCTTGCAACTTTACGAAGAGCAGAGTTAGGCTTCTTAGGCGTGGTTGTATAAACCCTCGTACAAACACCGCGCTTTTGCGGACAACACTTCAAAGCCGGGGCCGTTGATTTATCCTTCTTACTTTCTCTACCTGACCTGATCAGCTGGTTGATTGTTGGCATAGTCGTCAAATTCTCCAGACACAAAAATATCAAACTGCTCCAAACAGGAGCGAATCGTGAAACTAACAAATATATACTAGTGATGTCAATCTATTTTATTAATTTGTGGTTTTTTTTGTGAGCCGTCAACCCAGAGGGGTATTAAGCACTTAAGTATACCGATTAATAGGTAGCTGAAAATTCCTATTCAACAGTATTTATCGCTCTGACAATTTAGCGGTTGGGAATGGAATAATTGTAGGGCCGGAATTTCACCGACATCTCCATTCTGGTCAGAAGCGTGACCCCCATCTAGGGGAATTGAACTTATACTCTTAATACAAATCATGTGTCAACACAAAAAACAACTTGTTCATATTTTTTACTAACTACTTAGTCTTATCATTTTTATCAAATCATACTTAAACGCAGCTCAACCATTAAAACAACCCTTATATTTGGTAACTTAGCTAATGCATTCACTCTTTTTTCATACCCTTTATCCCTCTGAAACTCAATTTCTCTTGTACCAATAAAATGAGTATTCAAGCCCCCGCAACCCCCAACATTACCGTCACCAGTCATTCAATTTCTACGTTCCATCCATTCCCTTTGATTATTCGCCTCTTTATTCAACTTACATATTGACATTCATATTCTCGTATTATATTTGTGCATATACACATTAAACTGGAGGTTTACTAATGAGTGACACAACACTGTACCGCACACAAAGCGTAAAACCGTTGGGACAATTCGTTGATTCTCTTGCTGCTGCCGGACAGAAGCGCGGTTTTATTATCCATAATGAGAGCAGTATGGAAATGGCTCACACCTTTGGCAAGCATGGTGTAAATGTCGGAGCTGAGTTCGACCTGCATATGATCCAGATCTGCAAGCCGGAAAAAGCTGCTGCCAGTCTCTCGCATAACCCTGAACGGGCTGCGCTGATGCCGAAGTTTATTACTACATTCACTCAGCACGGAACAACCCAGATCCGCATGCTCCGCTATGGACGCACGATGATCGAAGAACTGGTTAATGACCAGGATTTTGCTGACTCGCTGGACGATAGCTACAATGTAATCCAGAAGATGATTGAAGAGGCGCTTTAACTATGTGGCGCATACTGACCGCTATCAACAAGAATCTTACTCTTGCTATTCCACTCACGATGCTGGCTGGATTTGCTTATGGAGTATCGGCCAATCCTGCTTTCCTGAAGAGCCTGATCATTCCGTTTACCTTTCTGATGGTTTACCCGATGATGGTAACCCTCAAGATTCGTTCCGTTCTTGAAGGTGGAGACATACGAGCACAGCTGATGACACAGGGGATCAATTTCCTTGTAATTCCCTTTGTTGCCTATGGTATCGGACGACTCTTCTTTGCCGATCGTCCGTATCTGTCACTTGGACTGCTGCTGGCATCCCTTGTACCAACTAGCGGTATGACAATTTCCTGGACCGGCTTTGCCAAAGGCAATTTGGCGGCGGCAGTCAAGATGACGGTTGTGGGGTTGATTCTTGGTTCACTGGTGACTCCGCTATACATTCGCTTTCTGATGGGCGCCCAGGTCGATGTGGACATGACTTCGGTTATGAGACAGATCCTCATCGTGGTCTTCCTTCCGATGGCGGCCGGATACGCGACACAACGTCTGGCGGTTAAACGCTATGGACAGAAAGCTTTTCAGGAGCAGCTCGCGCCTCGCTTTCCCGGACTTTCAACAATTGGGGTGCTCGGCATCGTCTTTATAGCGATTGCACTCAAAGCGCGCACTGTTGCGGATAACCCCGGCTTGCTGATCGTTATCCTGGTGCCGTTGCTGTTACTTTATATGTTCAACTACCTGCTCAGCACCCTGATCGGTAAGGCATTTCTGCCGCGAGGTGACGCCATTGCTCTGGTTTATGGGACGGTCATGCGCAACCTGTCTATTGCGCTGGCGGTGGCTATGAACGCCTTTGGCAAGGCCGGCTCAGAGGCAGCACTGGTAATCGCACTGGCGTATATAATTCAGGTACAGTCGGCAGCATGGTATGTCCGGCTGACCGATAAAGTCTTCGGGGCGCGGAGTAATGCTTAAAAAGCACCGTTTAGTTGCTCTATAGCTGAAAATTTAAGTTAAACAAATGAGTGTGGCTGTTGATATTTTGTGCTTATGCACAACAACACATTGACACACTGCAACTGGGATGCTATTTTGTGCATATACACATTTAAACGGGAGGTACACAATGAAGGTCTGTTTTCCGATTTTAGAAAATAAAGGGCTGGAGAGTGCGGTGTATGGCCATTTTGGTTCCGCACCGGAGTTTGTCGTCGTCGATACGGTAACCAACGAGTTTACACTGATCAGTAATACTGACAAGATCCATGAGCATGGAGCTTGCAACCCGGTTGCCGGCCTTGGCGGCCATAAGGTTGACGCAATAGTTGTCGGCGGTATCGGCGGCGGCGCACTGCAAAAGCTTAATCGTTCCGGGATCAGGGCTTTTCAGTCACAGGAGGGAACAATTGCTGAGAACATCGCGCGCTTCCAGGCTGATGGACTGCCTGAATACATGCCGGGCCATACGTGCGGCGGTCATGGGGCTAGTGGAGGGTGTTCGCACTAACCATGAGTGAGCTCTATTCAGCAAAAGTACTGGACCACGTCCACAATCCGCGCAACATCGGTTCCCTTGAGTTGGCCAACGTAGTGGTTCAAGCTGGTGATCCGGGTTGCGGCGATGCCCTTGTCTTTTTTATCATCATTGAGGATGAGGTTATCCGCGACATCAAGTTTCTCATCAAGGGGTGCGGCGCAGCTATAGCGACCTCATCGATGGCCACGGAACTGGTCATGGGCAAACATCTCGACGAGGTCCTGCTGCTTGATGACGAGAAGATAGCGGCGGCTCTGGATGGCCTTCCGGAAGAGAAGATGCACTGCTCCAACATGGCCGCCTCTGCCCTGCATGCAGCGGTATCCCAGTATCGCTCCACCGTCGCCGGAGAAACACCCCCGGTGGGGTAAAACAGTAGGCGACCTAAAACCATCTACAACTAAAACAAACGGGGTGGCGGCATTGTGCCGTCACCCTTTTTAAACTTTAGTAGGTACCAACATGACTGTGAAGATGACTCCAAAAAGGAGAAAAAGAAGGACAGCCGATGACCTGAGGACCGGCATTCGGCTGTCATCGCTTTTTAGTGATCAACTACTATGATAGAGTATGATTTAATACATCATGCTGCCACTCATAGGAGTTACTGGAGTACTACCATTCCAAAAGCTGCTATGACTTGTCATGTTACGAAACATCCCCGAGAAGTTCGTAAATGCTCCACTGATCGGCATAACCCCAAGTTGGGTCTGCATCTGACTCATCATGTTGGTCATAAACGTGCTACTCATAGTATTTGCCGATATTGCCGACATGTTGCTGTTGATCGTACCCATCATGGAGCGGTAACGGTTCACATTTATGACATTGCCGGGCATGACTAAGCCCGCCTGTCCACCCATCAGCTCTGCCATCTTCTGGGCATTGGCATACATGGCCTGATACTGGGCCGTGTTTACTCCTGACTGGGAACCGGCGACATAGTCAGCCATCATGTCAATGCCAGCCGAAATATTCATTTGGTTGCGCAGCTGAGTCATGGCATCCGTCAAGGATATACCCGCGTTAGCGGCCATTTTTTCCCTGATGAGGGTTGACATGGGGCTGATGAAGTTGCTGTTGACCGTACCGGACATAGCGGTTGCAGGCATACTGAGGGTATAGCTGTTTGAAACCGTCTGATTAGTATCCTTATCAATCGTTACTCCTGTGATAGCCATTGCAACAAGCGGATACTTACCAACATCGGCAGGATCAATGTTCAGAGCATAGACACCATTCGCGTTTGTAGTGGTATGTGGCTCACTTGCCGCGTCTAACAGATAATTATTGTTCTTATCGAGAAAAACTGTTGCGCCAACAAGATACCCGTCTGCAACTTTTCCTGAAACAACTGTTGGAGCGCTGCTACTGCCACCGCCACACCCTGCTATAAGCCCAACGATAAGAGCTGCTGAAATTGTGATGATATATTTTCTCATGCTGTTCTCCTTTTAAATTCGGTCGTTAAAAGTCGTACCACTGATAGCACCATAATCTGGTGCTACTAGTGGTGAACACCTTCGCTACCCATCCATCTTAACCGGTCTGCTCCATTTATTTAGCGCACTCAGTATCAACGACCAGGCTTCGTTATGGCACGTACCGTTCCATTAGCTTCTTTCAACTTCATATTAAGATTTTAAGTTTCTCAGTGTGTCCTAACTGTGGCCCATCAGCTTTAATTGCGCCAGTAATTCGTTCAATTTGCTGTTGAATACAGTCCATCTGTTGGGCACAATCGTTCAAAAGCAGGTCACATTCCTTGGCACTTTCCATATTCTGCTGCCTCTGCATGCCATGCATCTGCATTCCATCATGACCAACCGCATTTGCATGTTTTGTATGTTACGCAAAGGCAGGCATTGAATTGAGAAGCCCAGACACCATTAGGTGCTACCAATAGTTTTTCATAATGCTACCTTCAGGCTGAAATCCGGAGGAGATAACCTCTTAACTATATTCCTAATTCAGTAAGAGCATACACTATGCCAAAACGTAACAAGCTGTTTTTACAATACTTTTCAAAGTGGCTTAACAAACAGTAGAGACTATCCAACCTTATGGCGTAGAATATTCAACACTTCAATGCTTCATTCCCGAATACTTCAGCCGCCCCTTCTTTAAATCCCGCTTCTTCATCAGCACGAATATCACCGGAGTCATGATAAGTACATGTACCGCCGAAGAGATCATACCGCCGATCATCGGCGCGGCGATCGGCTTCATCACGTCGGCACCGGTGCCGGTTGACCACATGATCGGAATCAGCCCGAGGAGGGCCACGGCCACGGTCATCAGCTTGGGACGCAGGCGGAGCACCGCACCCTCAAAGGTAGCGTCGTAGATGTCCTGTTCTGTGCAGGGGCCATTGATCAGCTTTTTGTCAAGGGCTTCATGGAGGTAGATGACCATGACCACCCCGGTCTCAACGGCGATGCCATAGAGGGCGATGAACCCGACCCAGACCGCCACCGACAGGTTATACCCCAATGCCGAGACGAGGTAGACGCCACCCACCAGGGCAAATGGCACCGAGAGCATGACCATGCTCGCCTCAAGTGCCGAATGGAACGTAAAATAGAGCAGAATGAAGATGATCACCATCCCCAGCGGTATCAGCAGTTGCAGGCGCGCCTTGGCGCGGATCTGATTCTCCCACTGTCCGGACCAAGCCACGTAATATCCGGGCGGAAGCTTAAGCTCTTTCTCCAGCACCTGCTTGGCCTCGGTCACAAAGCTCCCCATATCCCTGCCACGGACGTTCAGGAAGACGAGTGAGCGCAGGAGTCCCCCCTCACTGTTGATCTCCGGCGCACCGGTAGAAATTTTCAGTTTGGTTACCAGCGAGAGCGGCACCTGAGCGCCTTCCGTACCGGCAACCAGAATACGGCGGATAGCGGGTATGCTGTCGCGATAGTCGCGCAGATAACGGATCCGGATTGGGAAGCGGTTCCTCCCCTCAACGGTAGTTGAGAGCGTCTCGCCACCAAGGGCGGTTTCGATGATATTCTGGATATCCCCGACGCTGACGCCATAGCGTGCGGCCGCCTCACGATCGATGTCGATATCGATATAATTGCCGCCGGTGACCCGCTCGGCCACTACGTCGGCAGCTCCGTTGATCGGTTTGAGGATTGCTTCGGCCTGTAGCGCCAGATCCTTGAGCACATTCAGATCATTGCCGAAGATCTTTACCCCCAGGTCAGTACGCACCCCGGTGGAGAGCATGTTGATACGGTTGATGATCGGCTGGGTCCAGCCGTTGCGCACCCCGGTCTGTTGCAGCTTTGAGTCCAGCTCTGCCACGATGTCCGCTTTCTTGATCCCGGGGCGCCACTTGTCTTTGGGCTTGAGAATGATGATGCTTTCGAACATCGAGACCGGGGCCGGGTCGGTTGAGGTCTCGGCCCGACCTACTTTACCGAGCACATGTTCCACTTCCGGCACCCCCATGATGATCGTATCCTGCACCTGTATCAGCCGCTTGGCCTCGGTAATGGAGACATTAGGAAGCGTGACCGGCATATAGAGCAACGAACCTTCATCCAGCGGCGGCATGAACTCGGAGCCCAGATTCATGAACATCGGCACGGAAATGGCCAGCGCAACGAGGTTAAGAGCTATGGTTGTCTTTTTCCAGACCAGCACCCAGCGGATCACCGGCGAGTACAGCTTGATGAAGAAGGTTGATACCGGGTTGGAACTCTCCGGCGGCATTTTGCCGCGCATGAAGTAGTACATCAGCACCGGCACCAGCGTGATGGCAATCAGGGCCGATCCCATCATGGAAAAGGTCTTGGTGAAGGCCAACGGGTGGAACAGTTTCCCCTCCTGCCCCTCCAGCATGAACACCGGCACAAAGGAGAGCACGATGATCGCCAGGGAGAAGAATATCGCCCGGCCGACCTGCTTGGCTGAAGCAATAACCACATCAAGCCTTTTTTCCGCCCGTTCCTCCGGCGGCATCTCCGAGAGGTGGCGATAGCAGTTCTCCACCATGATGACCCCGGCATCAACCAGCACTCCGATGGCGATGGCTATCCCCCCCAGGGACATGATGTTGGAGGTAACCCCCATCAGCTTCATCGTGATAAAGGCGATCAGCACGGAGATCGGCAGTGTCAAGACGATAACCAGAGCGCTCTGGAAATGGAGCAGGAAGATCAGGATCACCAGCGAGACGACGATCGATTCCTCCAGCAGGTTTTTCTTCAACGTATCCACAGCCCGCATAATCAGGTCGGAGCGATCATAGGAGACCTTGATCTTCACGCCTGGGGGCAGACCTTTTTCCAGGTCCTTGATCTTGTCCTTGACGCGGTCGATGACATCCTTGGCATTCTCCCCGTAGCGCATGACCACGATGCCGCCCACAGCCTCCCCTTCGCCGTTAATTTCCAGCAGACCGCGCCGGATGGCGCCTCCCATCTGCACGGTTCCAAGATTTTTGACATAGATCGGCGTGCCGCGCATGTCGGCTCCGACAACCACATTCTCAAGGTCTTCCTTCGACTTGACGTAACCCTGGCCGCGGATCAGATACTCGGCATCGGCCTGCTCGATCAGCCTGCCACCAACATCCTTGTTGGATGCCTTGACGGCGTCCATGACCTTGGACGTTTTTATGTTGTAGGCAAAGAGCTTGTTCGGGTCGAGGTCGATCTGGTATTCTCGCACCAGGCCGCCGATGGAGGCGACCTCGGCCACTCCTTGAACGGTATTGAGCTGATAACGCACGAACCAGTCCTGCAGCGTGCGTAACTGTTCCAGGTCGTACCCCTTCCCTTCTATTGTGTACCAGAAGACATGCCCGACACCGGTGCCGTCAGGACCAAGAGTCGGCACCACACCGGGAGGGAGCAGAGCTGCAGCGTAGTTCAGCCGCTCCAGCACACGGGTTCTTGCCCAGTAGATGTCAGCCTTGTCTTCGAAGATGACGTAGATCATTGAGAAGCCGAAGGCGGAGGAGGCACGCACCGCACGTACCTGTGGCAACCCCTGCAGGTTGACCGCCAAGGGGTAGGTCACCTGATCCTCGACTACCTGCGGCGAGCGCCCCGGGTAGTCGGTAAAGACGATCACCTGGTTGTCGGACAGGTCCGGAATGGCATCCACCGGGGTTTTGTAGACCGACCAGGCACCCCAGGCGATGATCAGCCCGAACATCATCAGGATAATGACCCGGTTGCGGGCGGAATATTCGATAATTTTTTCTATCATAAAAGATCCTTGTCGGTCTTGAGTCCCGCTCAGATAAAGGGCGTTCCGGTAAAATCCGTTTTCGGCGGCACCCCGCCCTGCCCTTCGATTTCAAAGAGCTAAAAACCTACATTTTCATGTCATCCATCTTCAAAGTCCCTTTAGTTGCCGGTGCCTGTGCCTCTGCAGCAGGTTTGCCACCAGTATGCTGACTGTGGTCAACAGCGCCCCCTCCGTTGAGCTGTGATTCAGAGTCAATCAGATAACCACCTGAAACCGCCACCTTGTCACCAACCTTGATACCGGAGAGTATCTGGACCCTGTCATCGGTCTGCTGCCCCACCTGCACTTCCCGTGGCTCGAATATTCCGGGTGAGGCTTCAACCCATACGGTCTTACGCTTGCCGCTATCCATCACGGAGGTAATCGGAACAACAATGCCCTTGCCAAGCGGCACCTTGATGACAGCATTGACAAACATGTCAGGCTTCAGCTTCATGCCGGGGTTCGGCATCTCCACCCGCGCCTTGACCGTTCTGGTCTTGGGATCGAGAAAGGGATAGATAAATGAGATCCGACCGCTAAACGGTTTGGCGGGGAAGGACTGGGAACGGATCTCCACCTGCTGGCCGATATGGATATTGGGGAATTCATTCTCGTAGACCTCCATCTCGACCCAGACGGTAGAAAGGTCGGCAATACTGAACAGTACATCACCTGTGTTGACATACTGCCCCTGCTGCACCATTTTTTCGATGACAATACCGGAGAGCGGTGTGTAGATCGGCAGACGGATGTTCGGCTTGCCGGCCTTCTCAAGTTCAGCGATCTGGTTCTCCTTGACACCGAAGAGCATCAGGCGCTGTCTGGCCGACGACACAAGACCGTCGCCGTTCTGGGAGATTGATAGGATAGGCGAGTCTTTCAAGCGCTCGCGGCTCTTGAGCGCCAGCAGATATTCCTGCTGAGTGGCCAGCAGGTCAGGAGAGTAGATCTCGGCAACCGGTCTATTCTTGCTGACGCGGGCTCCAACTGTTGTCACGTTTAGTTTATCGATACGGCCGGCAATCCATGCGGTTACCTTGGTCTGTCTCGACTGATCGTACTGCACGATGCCGACGGCGTTGATCTCTTTGTTCAGAGAGCTCTGCTCCGCAACGGCAGTCGCCACATTGGCCATGACTCTCTGGACAGCAGAGACAGAAACCTGCCCCAGCATGTCGGCCTGCTGTTTCTGTTCCGGAGTCTGGGCGCTGCCAGGCGCACTCTCGATCTTCTTGATCAGCTCCATGCCGCAGATCGGGCAGGTGCCCGGTTTGTCCTTGATGATGAAGGGATGCATGGAGCAGGTCCAGAGCTGAACATTATGTTCAAGCTTTGAATGACCACCGCCATCATCCTTGAACCACCCGTTGAAGTAGAGCACTCCGGCAGCAACGACAATAACTGCGATCAGAGCAATCAGGGGAATTGTTATCTTTTTGTTCAGAGCCATGGTCGTACCTCTTTTATAATCAGATTCAATGATGTTGTGCCTGCTCTGGTACGGATGTTACAGGAAAGGTTGGTTGCGCCTGTACCGGCAGAGCATCCGCAGACGTTAGCGGTGGCAGCGCAGGCATTGGCGCAAGGTCGGCTCCGACTGCCGCTTCGAGCTGCGCCAGCCTCATCATGTACTCAGCCTGCGAATCGTACAGTTCCCGCTCATAGTTGAAGAGCGTTATCCTGCCGTCAAGAAGCGTCAGAAAATCAACCTTGTTAACCCGGTAGCTGATAACGGCCGACTCCAGTGACTGTTCCGCCTGAGGGATGATGCCCCCCTTGTAGAGTTCCACCAGCTTTCTGCGGCGCTCCATTTTGGCAAGAAGGTCGTTGATGCTGAAGGAGATTGAACTCTTCAACCCGTTCAACTCTTCCGTTGCCATGTTCGTCTCGGAGGTCGATTCGGCCAGCATTGCCCGGCGGCGTTGCTGCTGGAACGGCAGATTGAAGGTGACGCCAACGGTGAACATGTTGTAGCCCGGGTCACTCATCGCCGCTTCACGGAACATGTACTCGAAGGAGAGGTTAAAATCCGGATAGAACTCCTTCTGCGCCAGCCGGTGCGAAGCTTGACCTTTGTTTGACAGGCTGGCCAGACTCTTTATCTGGGGGCGCCTTTCAAGGGCGGTTTCGTTCAGCTGCTCGCTGGTCTGCGCCACATCGGGAAGGGTAAAGTCGGCTATGGTGCCGACCGGCGTGTTCCCGGGGCGATAGAGGAGGTAGTTGAGATTGGCTTCCAGGCTCTTACGCTGCTGGCGGAGTGAAATCTGCATATCCAGCATTTTGGATTTTTCCAGGCCGGCCTTGTAGATATCCTGCTGCACCCCCTGTCCGACAGAATACTTCAACTCTGCAATAGCCACAAAATCGGCCAGAATTTTTATGTTCTTGGCAACTACGTCCAAAGATTTGTCCACCGCCCAGAGCTGGTAGTAGGTTTCCTTGACCATACGGGTCAGTTCCAGCTTCCGCTCTTCAATAGCCCATTTATATGACTCTGCTTCATACTGGGCTACTTCCTGCTTGAGGCCCCGCTTACCCCAGAAAGGGAGCTGCTGGGATATGCCGATGACCTTGGCAGTTGTCGGATCCTTGCCGCCTAAAGAGAGCGGCTCACGAGCCAGCAGGTTCTGCAGCTTGAACATGAGCATCGGGTCTTCCAGGGAAGCCGCCTGCTCGGCCTTATTGGCAAACATCCGCCAGCGGGACTGGGAAGATTTCAGCTCAGGATTATTGGCAAGAGCCGTTTTAACAAGGGTCGGAAGATCTTCGGTCGGTCTGATTTCATCGGCGTATCCACTGGTGGCAGATAAGATGAATGCGGTAAGCATGAGGAGTAACTTTTTCATAACAGCCCCTGGTGTACGTTGGTTTTTATGGGAAGCCTGACAGCTTTAATCTACCACTGCCAGACTCGAGTCTACCGTATCTGCCAGGATAAGCAATTGGGCACAACTTCTAGATCACCATGCCGTCCTTAAGGTTGATTGTCCGGTCTGAGTAAGCACCGTTTTCCGGATTATGGGTCACCATGACCACGGTCTGGCCGGAATCATTCAGCTCACGAAAAAGTGCCATAACCTCCTCGCTGGTCTTTGAATCCAGGTTACCGGTAGGCTCGTCAGCCAGCAGGATATGCGGATTGTTGACGATAGCCCGCGCAATGGCAACCCGCTCCTGTTCACCACCCGAGAGCTGATTGGGGAGCCGGTCAAGCTTGTTCCCCAAGCCGACCCGTTCAAGGGCTTGACGCGCAGAGGCTGTTTTTGCCTTTGTGCTCATTTTAACAATTGCCAACGGCAGCATGACGTTTTCTATAGCCGTTAGATACTGGATCAGGTGGAACGACTGGAATACGAAACCCAGGTTCTGGGCGCGGAAATCGGCCAGTTTCTCGCTGGGAAGCTGGTATATATCTACACCGGCCATCTCAACTCCACCCGATGAGGGATGGTTCATCCCCCCCAGCACTGACAGGAGCGTACTCTTCCCCGAACCTGACTGTCCCATGATGGTGATGAACTCTCCCGCCTCAATGCTGAGATTAACCCCGCGTAGCGCCTCGACAACATCGTCGCCGCTTGAGTACTGTTTCTTCACGTTTGAAATTTCTATGAGCGCCATTTTGTCCTCTTTTATAGTGCCCGCAGGGCCTCTGTCGGGTCCATCTTGCTGGCATGCAGAGCCGGATAGATGCTTGCCAGAATGCCCAGCACCAGAGCCAGCCCGATTGAACCAAAGGCCACGCCCGTGTCCCAGACCAGATGGATATTTTTACTCTCGGCCATTAGCGGCAGCGTCAACTTGGCCCCGCCCATCCCGACGACGTATCCGAGTATACCGGCCAGCAGGCTGACCAGGGCGGCTTCCAGCAGGATGATCTTCATGATATGGCTTTTGCGGAAGCCGATGGCGCGAAAGACGCCGATTTCAACGGTACGCTCATTGACGCTCCCCATCATGGTGATGAAGACAATCAGCGAACCGATAAAGACGACAACCCCGGCTATCGCATAGGAGAAACGCTTGAACTGGTCGAGCGCCTTGAGACGCCCCTCAACCACCTGCTGAATGGCTGAAACCTTGGCATCAGGCAGCTTCTCGGCAATCTGCGTAACCATATCACCGATTGGGCAACCGGAGCAGAGCGCCGCCACTTCAGCGATGGTTATCACGCCTTCCTTGCCCAGCACTTTTTGGGCTTTTCTCAGCGAGACAAATATAAGTGAATCATCCTGCGAACCGGTCTGGTCCAGCACGCCGGCAACCTTGAAAATCTCCCCTTTGATCTGGACAGTATCGCCGGAGCTGACATTGAGAACCTTGGAGGTATCACTGCCGATCAGCAACTCGTTATCCGCCTTTGGGGCCTCACCGAAGATTTTCCACCACTGCTTCATCTTCAACTCGCTGTCGAAGTCGACCCCGACCAGCAACACATCGTGACTCCCTATCTTGATGCCGCCCAGCACTTTTGGCGCAATCGCAGCGATATTTTTATGGTTGGTGATGGTTTTGATCTTCGCGAGGTCCTCTTCACGGATCTCGCGCTGGTCGAAGGTTACGCCGCCCAGGCTGATGCCGCCATAATTCATGGACAGGCCGTTACTCTGGGGCGTCACCAGGATATTTGCTCCAAACTCGTCCATCTTGCGTTCAATATCACCGGACATGGAGCTGGTCAGGGTCACCAGCGTAACAATGGTGGCAATTCCGACGGTCAGGCCGACCGTCAGAAAAGCCATTTTTGCCTTGCGCCGCTTCAGGTTATTTATGGAGATAGTGTGCAGTTTCATCAGAAGTATCTCGCTCCGCCCTTCAGATCGTTCGCTTTAATGGAGATGGTGGAACCGTTCAGCTGGTTCGGCAGATAGCCTGGGTTGCAGCCGCCGGTTGCATTCGGACCAAGTCTGTCGATGGCAAATTTCTTGTTGCAGTTGTTGCAGTTCATCTTGTCGCCCTGCTGTTCATACCCTTTTTTTGAACGATAACAGGAATCACAGGCATCAAATGCGGTGCGTATGCTGCCATCAACGGCTTTTACCGCAAAGAATTTAACCTCCTTGCCGTTATCCTCAAACGTATAATAACGAGCCTTGCCGTCGGTCAGCTTTGCAACAGGCAGTGTTACTGTGCCGTTATTGACCTTCACCGTCTCGTATTTGCCGAACGAAAATGCAAACACACCGGCTGCGCCAACCAACAGCGCCACCGTAATGACCCCGGCCAAGACCACCTGCTTCGTACGTTTCGTTACCATTCCTGTCTCCTCTGTATTCAGCGTTGTTTGTTTAAAGCACAGCTACTACCTTCACCACTTGAACAGCCAGATCCGGACGGCTTCTCAAAGCTGACCCGGAAGCCCAGAAGCACCAGCATAGCAACCGTAACAATCACCAGAACTATGTTGATGCCCCTGTTATCCATAGCTACTTTACCGTGTACCAGAATTTGGCCTGACGCGTCTTGCCGTCCTTCAGCTGAAACTTGCACATAACGCCGTATTTGCCTTTTTTGGAAAGATCAAAATCAGCCCCGAAATGGCCCTGCATTCCCATAAGCCCCTTTGTTTGGGCGATTTTGTCAGGATTTTGCACCTTAACGGTCACACTGCCGTCTGTCAGCGCTTTGCCACTTTTGACGTCCTTGAAGGAGACAGAAATATGGTGGGTCTCCTTAATGCCTTTGGGCATTTCCATATCCATAGCCTTCATGGCATCAGCCATGGTCTGAACATTGAAGGTTGCTTTAACGCCGTCAACAACCTCTTCGTGAGCCGCTGTCGCTTTATGCTCCATGGTGTGTCCGCTGTGTTCCATGGCAAGCACGGTAAGTGGGGCCGAAATGGCCAGGATTGCTGCTGTCGCTACGATTAGCTTTTTCATTGGTACGTATCTCCTCTGGTCGTGAATTTAATTTCCAACCGAATCAAAGCAGATGTCGTGCCATTTTTTAACAAACTGTTATTACTGGAGTTTTTAACAACAGAGGGAAGGTTGTTGTGGATTATTCTACAACCTTGGGAGGATATTCTTCAGTAGCGGAGGCGGAAGATCATCACGATCACCCTCCCGCAAGATCAGAATGAGGTGCTCATTTTTCCGGGGGAACAATCCCGTACTTTTCCATACGGTAGATAAGGGTATGCCGCGGAATGCGCAGAAACTTCGCCGCAGCGGTCTGATTCCAGGCATTCCGCTCAAGAGCACACACCACGACCTCCCGCTCCAGCTGTTCCAGCGAATACCCTTCATCCGGCAGGTTTACCACGCTGCCTGAGCTTGGCACAGCGCCATGTACCATACCGCCATTGCGGATTTTGTCAGGCAGGTCATCGAGTGTGATGGTGTCACCGCCACGCATGATAAGGAGGCGCTCAACAAGATTTTCCAACTCGCGGACGTTTCCAGGCCACCGGTAGGAGGTAAGTGCAGTCATGGCACCACTATCAAACGACACCCTTTCGGCCCCATGTTTCCCGCAGAAATAGTGCCGCAGCAGGGCAATATCCTCAGGGCGCTCACGTAGCGGTGGCAGATGAATCGGGATGACCGCCAACCGGTAGTAGAGATCCTCGCGAAACGTGGCATCAGCCAGCGCATTCTCCATATCAAGGTTCGTAGCGGCCACCACCCGCACATCCAGCTTGTCCGGTTTTATCCCTCCAACCGGCTCAACCTCCTTCTCCTGCAAGGCCCTGAGCAGCTTCGGCTGCAATTCCAGCGGCAGTTCGCCCACCTCATCCAGAAAAAGGGTGCCGCCATCCGCCAACTGGAATCTGCCGACCTTGTCCTTGATCGCACCGGTAAACGCACCGCGAACATGGCCAAAGAGTTCGCTTTCCAGCAGATCACGGGGTATTGCGGCACAGTTGATGGCAATGAACGGGGCGCCGCGGCGGCGGCTATGATTGTGGATTGAACGCGCCACCAATTCCTTGCCGGTGCCGGATTCGCCGGTTATCAGCACCGAAGCTTCCGTATCGGCAACCTTGCGAACAACCTCGAACACGCGCGCCATAGCCTTTGATGAGCCGATAATGGTACGATAATCCGCCTTATCCGCTAATTCATCCTTCAGACGTCTGTTTTCAGCCGTCAGGCAACTGAACTTAAGCGCCTTGGCGACGGTCAACCGTAGCTCGTCACGGTTAAAGGGCTTGGTGATGTAGTCATAAGCCCCGGCCTTCATAGCCTCCACGGCAACGTCCACGGTACCAAAGGCGGTAATCATAACCACCAGCGTCTCAGGAGAGCGCTCCTTAATTGACTTCAGCAGTTGCATACCGTCCATACCGGGCATCTTCATGTCGGTGATCACGAGGTCAGGAGCCTCTTCGGCAAACAGCTGCAAACCTTCTTCACCTCCAGCTGCCGACTGGACCCGGTAACCTGCTTCCTGGAGGTTGTATTCCACGACACGCCGCAGCGACGCGTCATCATCAATAACAAGTATCTTAGGCGTCATAGGTTTTCCTCCGTCGGCAGCACAGGTAGCCTGACCAGCACGGTTGTACCAAGGCCGACAAGGCTTTCTACATTGAGCGTGCCCCCATGCCCTTCGATAATCTTTCTGGTGATGGCAAGCCCCAGACCTGTGCCGTCCGGCTTGGTGGTGTAGAACGGCTCAAATATTCTTGGCAGAGATTCGCGATCAATCCCTTTTCCGGTATCGCAAAATTTAATTTCGCACATAGCTGCAGCTTCATCCACTCGACTAAGAACGGTGGATATGGTCAACCGACCACCGGCAGGCGTTGCCTGGAGAGAGTTGATGGCAATATTAAGAAAGGCCTGGCGGAGTTTCTCTCCGTTGCCGTTAACAACCACATCAGTGGAAGGAGTATCCAAAACAAGAGTTACGCCACGCTCCCTGGCATCGTTAGACACCAGCATGACAACAGTTTCAAGCTCAGCCTGGACGCGACACCGCACCGTCTCTGTCGGCAACGGCCGGGCCATGCGCAGGAAGTCCTCTACAACACGATTGAGACGTTCGGTCTCCCTGATCTGAATATCGATAAACTCATACTTGGCGTCACCGGGCCGATAATCATCCTTGAGAATTTCGGCGGTACCGCGGATCGAACCAAGCGGATTACGAATCTCGTGAGCCAGCACAGCAGCCATCTCTCCCAGGGTGGAAAGCTTCTCTGCACTGCGCAGGTTTTTCTCAATTTCGATAAGCTGTTCAGACTGCTCCTGCAGCTTCTTATACGACTGTTCGAGCCCTTCAGCCGTCTTCTGCAGCTCAATGCTCCGCTCCCGCTCGCGCTGTGCCAATAAACCGGTTACAGCACCGACAATATTGTAGAGCACAATTTCAAGATACTTTTCCATTTCAAGCGTCAACTCGCCACCCCACTGGAAGAGTATATGCGGGGCATACGCAACACTCACAGCCAGGGAGCAGGTTAAGCCGCCACGCAATCCAAACCAGATGGCTGCTAGAATAATCGGCAGATAGTAAAGACGCTGAAAAATGTCGTGCAGATAGTGCAGATGCAGCGGAGTCAGATAATGGAGCAGACTGATACCAACAATGGAAAGCGCCAGCAGCAAAACCCGTATGTTCATATGTGTTTTCATGGACTCAGATTATCGCGTAAGGCAGCCGGAATACAAGAGAAATGGTAGACAACGGGGACAACGAGCAATTTCCAGTTGGCTCAATACAAACACACTCCTCACCAAACATCACTTGATTTTTCGAAAGCCAGTTGGTATATTTTAGCAGTCGCTCCCATCGAGTGCTAAAGTTTCTGTAATAAAGAGGTAACGTATTATGGTAGCTCAATTACCTGTTGTAGCCGATAGTCTCAGGCTTTACATGAACGAGATTCGCAAGTTCCCCCTGTTAAGCGAGGAGGAGGAGCATAACTATGCTGTTTCCTTTTTTGAAGAAAAACATCTAGCAGCTGCCCATACACTGATCACATCCAATCTAAGGTTCGTAGTAAAGGTTGCATATGAGTTCCGCCACTATGGCCTAAAAATGCTCGACCTCATCCAGGAAGGCAACATCGGGTTGATGATGGCGGTCAGAAAGTTCAATCCATACAAGGGGGTTCGCCTCATTTCGTATGCAGTTTGGTGGATAAAGGCGTACATCCAGAATCACATCATATCGTCATGGAGCCTTCTCAAGATAGGTACGACACAAGCGCAGCGAAAACTGTTTTTTAAACTTCGCCAAACAAAAAGTGCTCTTGTCGGAATAAGTGATGACGAGGAAGATGTCATGAGCGCCGCACAGTCGCTCCACGTATCAGAACAGGAGTTTTCTGAGATGGAGCAACGCATGAAGGGTGACTGTTCACTTAATGCGGAGATACCGGGCAGCGATGGCGCCACGGCACTGGAATCACTTGCAGACGAACGGCTTAATCAGGAAGAACTTCTTGAAGATTTTCAGGAAAGCCACAATCTGCAGCAAAAAGTCGCCGGCGTTGTAAGCCAACTGAACGAAAAAGAGCGTTACATAATAGAGAAACGGATTACAGCCGATGAACCAATGACATTACAGGAAATTGCCAGCCACTTTTCAATATCAAGAGAACGTGTGCGGCAAATCGAAGAAGGCGCCCTGCGAAAAACGAAACAAGCCCTGTTACCTCTGCTTGCCGCTTAGCCGCACACGGCTGAACAAATCCAACAGAATTGAAAACAAAACAAAAAAGATTTTTTATTTGTCAATTATTGCTTGACATCCGATTGTATTTTCTATAAATACACAAGTTCTGTTTTGTTTCTACCCAAAAGGCACTAGCCCCGTTAGCTCATACTGGTAGAGCAGCTGACTTGTAATCAGCAGGTGATCCGTTCGATTCGGATACGGGGCTCCACTTTTTAAAAACAGACAACGTAGTTCCGATCATCCCTGGAGGGATTCCCGAGCGGCCAAAGGGAACAGACTGTAAATCTGTCGTCAGCGACTTCGGAGGTTCGAATCCTCCTCCCTCCACCATAAAATCATCGGAAAGCGGATGCCGCTTATGACCCCAGCAGACTTCACAGTCGCCATAACTGGTAAGTAAAGACATCACGCTTTTCAAATATCTTCGTCTGGTAGTGCGGGAATAGCTCAGTTGGCTAGAGCGTCAGCCTTCCAAGCTGAGGGTCGCGGGTTCGAGTCCCGTTTCCCGCTCCAGTAAAATGCGCCCACATAGCTCAGGAGGTAGAGCACTTCCTTGGTAAGGAAGAGGTCTCCGGTTCGAGTCCGGATGTGGGCTCCACTTAATTTAGCACAAACACTAAAGCAACATAAAAAAGCAACTATCAGGGGGGCCTTTTTCATGGCAAAGGCAAAGTTCGAACGTAATAAAACACACGTAAACATCGGCACAATCGGTCACGTCGACCACGGCAAGACTACTTTGACCGCTGCTATTACCAAGGTTTTGGCCGGCAAAGGTCAGGCTGAGTACAAGG
>JAQUIT010000019.1 GCA_028681335.1 Desulfuromonadaceae bacterium
TATCCGGCGCGATCTCGGCACCTTCACGCCGCCCGTTCGCGCGGCGTTTTTTTCGTCCGAGTTCTCCCAACAACAGCAACGCCAAATGCCAACATGCAAGGTCGCCGTCCCCGCGATCCTGCTCCCATTTCTTGACCGCATCCGGCGAACGGTAGACGAGCGCGGCTAGGTCGTTCTGTGTAAGGCCGTGGCGCTCGCGCAAGCGCCGCCAGTCGTCGCCGGTCGGGCGCGCTAGGACAGGGCGACGGGTCGGGTGAGGATCAGTCATCAATGCGCCTCGGCATCGGTCATTCGCGGTCCTCGCCCTCCTGCCGATACAGGTCCGCAACTGACTGCGTGACGGTCACGATCCGGGGCGGATATAGCGCCATCATCTTGCGGGCGGACTCGGTCATCACGTCCTCGGGTGACGCTGGCTTTCGCGGCTCTGCCGATCCCGTCACCAGCACGTGCGACGGGCCGTGGTCTGATACGCCGATGGCATAGCGGCCTTTCAAGCTCGGGTCGCGGCGGACAAGCTGCCGGAGGAAATCGGTTTGGTTCTTCATGTCTCGGTCCTCGTTCGGTGGGAGCCGTTGAAAGGGAGGGCAGGGGGGTTAAACCCCTGCCCCTGCTACTGGTGCGGGTCCGCCCGCGTGCGCCGGTTTGAAAGCGAGCCGCAGGCCAAGCGCCTGGGCGACTTTCAGCACCGTTGCGAGGCTCGGGTTGCCATCGCCGGAAAGGGCCTTGTCCAGCCCTTGGCGGCTCATTCCTACGTCGCGGGCAAGCTGGCTAAGGTTGCGGGCACGGGCCACGTCGCCGAGCGCCGCCGCGATCAGCGCCGGGTCGCCGTCCTCCATCACGGCATCGAGATAGGCCGCAATGTCGTCCTCGGTCTTGAGATAGTCCGCCGTATCGTAGCGGCTGAATTTGACTTCCATCGTCGTCACTCCTTCCACTGCGCTGCAATGGTCTTGGCTAGGGCAATATCCCGGTCCTGACTGCTCTTGTCGCCACCACAAAGCAGCACCACCACTAAGGGGCCGCGCCGCATGAAATAGACGCGATAGCCGGGGCCGTGGTCGATCCTCATTTCCGACAAGCCTTCGCCTACCGGCTTCACGTCGCCGGGGTTGCCAAGGCTCAAGCGGCGAATGCGCGCCTCGATCCTCGCGCGGGCCTGCCGGTCTCTAAGGCCGACAAGCCAGCGGTCGAAAAGGTCGGTTTTGATAAGCTCGATCATGTGCCAATTATAGTTGCTATTCGGGCAGGTGTCAACCGAAGTTGATAGGAAAAAGTAGCACCAAAAGGGGAGCGGGCGGCGAGGCTGGGCGCATGAAAACTTGCCTTTAGTTTCCTAAAGTTGCCCTCATTATATCATAGTTGCGCTAAATTGCCATAAGTTGCCTAATCGCTGACGGCTCCAAACCTTCCTTTTGGTGTCTGAATCGTCTTTCGGACCGCCGCTGTCCACAGCGGTGGGCCGCCAATATCTTGTATAGATTATATTAATTGAAAAAGAAGTGTCTTGGGGGAGCGGCGAGCGCGCCGAATTGGCTTTCCAAAACAGTGACTTACGGCGCTTTCTGGCGCTCATGGCGTTAGCGATTACACGCGCCAAGCGTTAGCGATTACACGTGGATAAGTCGGCGGTTTCGGTCCAAACCCCCGGAAAATGGGGCTTTCCGGGCCGTTAGCGATTACACGTGGATAACTCCGCAGGTTCACAGGCTTTCAGGCTGCGGAAGTGGCAATTCTTGTGAAGGAGTTGATACGAGCCAGGCTCCCACAAGCATCTATCGCAGTGACACCTAAGCACTCAACATCTCAGAGGAGTATGGTCTGCAAAACTCCTGCAGCACAGCAACATCAGTTAGTTTTGAATTGAGCCAGGTCTCATCATCCTCATGGTTGAGAATCACCGGCATCCTCTCATGGATCGGTGCCATCAGCTCATTGGCGCTGGTTGTCAGGATGGAACAGGATTCGATTACTTGACCATCGCTACCCTGCCAATGCTCCCATAAACCGGCTATCGACACCGGACTTCCGTCAGCCATCCGGAAATACCACGGCTGCTTTCGTTTCCCATCCTGCCTCTGCCACTCATAAAAACCTCCCGTGGGAATGATGCAGCGCCGACGCTTGAAAGCTGACCGGAATGACGGTTTTTCTGCAGCAGTCTCCGATCGGGCATTGATCAGGCTGTTGCCGATCGCGATATCTTTCGCCCAGGATGGGATGAGTCCCCACCGGACGATGGCGAGTTCCCGGTTTCCCTCCGCGTCCTCCCTGACAATGGGTATGGTCTGGGATGGGGTAACATTGTATCTGGGATTTAGTTCGCGCTCGATCTTCCTGACGATACCGTAGATCTCAGTGATCATTTCCGGTGACAGATCAATAACCAGACGGCCGCACATGACTTACCTCACTTGCACATTCCTGATTCCCTCCGGTTTCCAAGCCGGTGAAATCACATGTGAACCCTTCTCCTCATTGTTGCCTAAAAGACTGCCATACGTCACGGTAAAATCACCAAACTTGTCATTAACCGTGTCCATGGCGCTGATCATAAATGCCTTGCGACGTTCCTCCTCGAACAGCGGCAGTTGCTCACGCTGGTAGCAGAGATTGGTTATCCTGACTCCCAACAGGCGTATCGGCTGTTCCAGTTCGATAGTATCCAGGATCTGAATTGCACCTTGATAAATATCATCACTCTGATTGACGTGACGGGTATCCGCCCGGCATAGGAAGCTCATAGAGGACTTTTGGGAGATCGAGAAAGAGACGGCGCGCAAGGCTGGCGCGCTTGGCGTTATCACGCGCGTGATGGCGCAAGCTACCCTCCCCCATGTTGACCCGAAGCTGCCACCGGGAATGCTCTACAGCCGCAGCACAGGCTTGCTCACGCTCAACATCGCCCCGACGACGAGCAAATACGGCGTGCCGTTCGGGACCATTCCCCGAATCGTTCTCGCGTGGATTTGCACCGAGGCAGTCAAGACCAACAGCCGCACCCTCTTGCTTGGACACTCGCAACGCGAGTTCCTAGAGAAGATCCAGCTACATAGCAACGGACGCGACATTGCGCGGATGCGCGAACAGTGCATGCGCCTGTTTCGCGCCGTGGTGTCGGTCGAGTACGAGACGGACGAAGGCGAGGGAAGCCGACGCCTCCCCATCACCAACAGCGACACGATTTTTTGGCACCGTAACGCCAATGTGCAATCGCTTTGGCAGAGCGAGCTAGAGCTTACCGAGCAGTTCTTTAACGAGGTGAAGGCGCACCCCGTGCCGGTCGATTTGCGCGTCTATCACGCCCTTAGCAAATCGCCGATGGCGATGGATATTTACACGTGGCTGACCTACCGCATGTTCGTCCTGCGCGCGAGCGGCAAGAGGGCCGCCCGCGTGCCGTGGGTCGGCCTCATGAAGCAGCTAGGGGCCAACTACGCCGACACCCCGGAAGGGCTGCGCGCCTTCCGCTTCCAGTTCCGCAAGCGGCTGCGCGAGGTGTTGCTGTTCTATCCCGAGGCGCACGGCCACGTGAAGGACGAGGGCACGCACCTGATGCTCACCCCCTGCCAATTGCACCTGCCCGGCCCGGACGCGATGCCGCGCCTTCTCTGATCCTCCCCGGCCCCGATCCGGCGCACCGGCCTAAGCCATAGGAGCGCCGTGGAGCGCGCAAGGCGCGCACCCCCTAGTTACCCCCTGCACCAAACGAGAAAAGCGCCCAGCGGCCCGCCACGGGCCACGGCGGGGCCTTCCTATCGCCGTCCCTCCCCCCAGCCTGCCGCCCGTGCTTTTTGGCATGGTTTTGGATTGCACAATCCAAAGACCAGAGAGGGCAGCAGATCGAGCGCCGGGACTGTGGAAAACCATCGCACCCACCAGCAACATCATCAGAACTTTCATGGTTTGCCTCCTTGACGGATATAGAAGAATATCTGCGTCGGTGTGACAAGTATCCATTAGGCGCATGACAGGTGATGTCGTTTTTTATAAATAATTTCGCTTGGATTATTTTTTGTGGCAGGGGGACGTCCCTTAATCCATTAACCACTCCTCTGTTTGAGGTACTCACAACAACTGCACCGCACAATTATCTCTCTCGGACCGAGAACCGATCTAGGGCATCGATTCTGGTAATCTCAACGCTATCCGTAACTCCTCTGGGATAAACCTCATTGGCAAGCCAGGCGAGTTCTTCCCTTTCCAAATCTCCCGAAATACTGGTCCACCATGCCTTGCAACCGCCTTGCGCCCCATCATTCCAGCGGTATCCTCTCTGTTTCAGTGCGTCCTTCTTATCAAAGGGGGCACCCACCGCGCAAATCTTCGCGGTAACCTCATCGGATCGGTCCAATAGAGCCTTGAATACTGGAGTACCACTAACGGGGAGGTTCTCCAGAAGGATGCCGAGCAGTCCTTCGGCATCGTCCAAGGCACGATGGGCATTGATAAACCAGCCGAATTTGAACAACAGATACTCTAGCACCCGGGTGGAAATCCGTTCCGCCTGCCAGTCGACCTGAGTCATTGAACAACCCCAGGGAACTTTTGAGAAGATAGGAAATCGCGCCTCGACGAACTTTCGGTCAAACGCGGCATTGTGGGCAATTACCAGACTTGCCTGTTCGGCGAGTCGGCATACTTGGGCGTCATCGAAGGACTGGCCAGATACCATCTCATCGGTGATGCCGGTGATTGCAGTTGTTTCCGCTGATAGAGGAATTCCAGGATCTTCAAATCCGGCATACCGATCAACGACCTTTATTATTCCAGCAGTCAGCGAGTCATACTGAAAAACCACGATCCCCAGTTCAATAATCTTGTCGCTGGCATAATTGAGTCCGGTTGTTTCCGTATCGATGCATATGCCGACCAGGGGAGTCGCTATGGCCTTACGGGTAAATCGATTGTCGTGGCCCAGGTTTAGTCTGCGCAGCACCTTGTATTCGCCCGTCGCGTGGAGTCCCGTTACTGCTATCTCCGCTTCGATCGGGTTCATCGGTATGTCTTTGGCTATCTTATCCAACTCATTCCCCATTCATCAAAACTTCGCCAGAGCGAATACGGCATAGGCAATGACGGCTATAATGACCGTCATCGGCTACATCCTCGACGACCGACATCCGCTATTTGTTGATTGCATCGCGCAGCACGGTACTTGGTTTGAACGACAATACACGTCGGGCCTCGATCGTGATCGTTTCGCCCGTCTGCGGGTTCCGACCCCGCCGATCGTTTTTCTGTTTCACCACGAAACTGCCAAAACCTGATATTTTCAGAGCCTCACCTGTTTCGAGCGTCGATTTCATGATGGAAAAGACCGCCTCCACCATTTCTGCCGACTCCTTCTGCATCATGCCCGTGCTGGCATGGATTCTTTCAACAATATCTGCCTTGGTCATTTCATGTTCCTTTGAGGTTTGCTGAGTTCTGCATTACTAAAGGGGTCAGTTAGAATCTGCAGGCTTCTTCTTTGTTCTGGCAGGGTTAGCGACTGCAGTAGGGACTGGCGCCTTATCCTTGACCATGGGCACTTGAGCCTTTTGCTTTACCGCTGGTACCGGTGCTTTTGCTTTCTTCACCAGGGATACAGTCTTTTTGCCCAATCCACGTTTCTCTCGTGCTTTTGCCAATACATCCGCCAGGCCTCTTTCCTGTGCTGCCTGACGCCGGGACTCTGAATAACTCTTTGCAGCCAAAGGCACATTGGCCGGAATGTTAAATTGCTTGCGGTACTGGCCTGGCTTCAGGTCGTGGGCCACTGATAGATGACGCTTCAGGGTGGTAAACCCCTTGCCGCAGATCATGCAGATGACTTCATCCTTCTTAAATGCCTGTTTGATCGTCATTTGCTTTGGCTTTTCGGGTTCTTCCTGGGAGGGAACGCCACCTTCCAATGCCTTGAGGGTGCCGTAGACTTTTTGAATTTCCTGAAGCATCTCATCGCTACCCATCTGTGTGTTGGACACATGCGCCGCTACGATCTCTGCTGTCAGTTCTAGCAGTGTTGGCATTCTGATCTCCTCCCAATGGTGTGATGGCACAACTTAGTCGTTATCAAGTTCCTTAAAGGCATCAAGCACTTCAGTTTCGACCTGCTTCAGCTTTTTGTCGAGTTCCTTGATCAACCGAGCCCCTTCCTTTACGTCCTCAGCAAGTTTGTCGATGGGGGTCTCCGAGTTGTCGAGCCTGGTCAGGATCTCGTCCAGCTTTTCAACTTTCTGCTCATAGGTAAGCTCTATTGTGTCACTCATGATGTTTCTCCTTTGCGATTACCTTGCTGATGAGCGTACCGTCAGCCAAGCGGGTATGAATTGTCTGCTGTTCCGCGACATCACAAATGGATCTGACAAGGCTACCCTGCTGGCTGTAGAGCAGGGCAAAGCCACGTTGCAGAACAGTCTGCGGATCGATTGCTTTCAGAGTAGCCATTTTGTCATTTAGGCTGGTGCGGGCCAGCGTGATCCGTTGCAAGACTCTCTCTTCCTTGAACCGTCCCTTCAGATTTGAGAGCATGACGCTCTTTATTCTGAGAGAGGTAAGGAATCTGGCTCTCAACTGCTGACGGTTTTTCCCGTTGCGATCCCTTTCTGTTGCCAGTCTCCGTAAAAATCGCTCCTTGTCGAAACGCTGAGTTAGGCTGGACAGGGTATCTCCTGTTCGGGTCAGACGGTACATTGCACCAGACGAAAGTTCCTGACGTTTTGCAGCTACGCGTTCCAGGTGAGTCTTGGCCAAAGCCAAGGGGAGCGAGCGCAGTTTTTCTATTCTCCTACCGATGCCCACCTGCTCAGTCGACAAGCGCCCCTGTACACGTGCCCGGAGTTCCTGGGCTTGTTCCCGCAAGCAGCTTGCCGTCACATCGAGCAACTTTCTCGGCCCTTGCTGAATGCCTGTTACTGCTCGTGTCAGATAGTCCTGGTCTATCTTCAACCTGTAGGCCCAGACGGTCTTCAGGGTATTGGTTGCCTCGTCCAGTTGCCGCTGCATCTGGACAAAGCGGGCCACCAATTCCTCTGCTGCCGCCGTCGGCGTCTTGAAAGTACGGTTCGCGACGTAGTCCAGTACACTCGTGTCGATCTCATGACCGATACCGGTCCAAACAGGCTTGGGGTACGCGGCGATCTTTCTGGCAATGGCTTCGTTGTCCAGAAAATAGAGGTCCGTTTTGCTACCGCCGCCCCTGACGATGAACACCAGATCGACGTCGAGATCTGCAAACACATCCAGTGCCCGGAGGACAGACTTCTCAGTCTGATCTCCCTGGACCATGGCGTCAGCCAGATAGATCTTGAAACCGTAACCTGATGCCGTCAGGGTCTGGATGAAATCATTGTACGCCGCGCTCCCGGAACTGGTGACCAGACCGAGTCGTAACGGCAGAATCGGCACGAAGCGTTCCTTGTTCGTCTCGAACAGCCCCTCTCTTTGCAGGCGTTCGATGATTTCGCGCTTCTTCAGTTCCATCTCACCAAGGGCGATCGAGGGGTCAGCATCGATGACTCTGAGCGATAAACCATACTGGGGACTAAATTGAAGTGAGCAGAGAAAGCCAACCACCGTACCGTTGGTCAGCACAAGATCCATATTCCTGGCCTTGAACAGTTCCTTGATGGTGGAGAGTTCTCTCTGCCAGATGGTGCAGGCGATCTTTGCGACGATTTTCCCGCCGGCATCCGTTTCAACCAGATCACAGTAAAAAGCTCCACCTCGTTCACGGCCAGTGGATATCTCGGCCTTGACCCAGAACTGCTTACTGATGGCAGGTTCCAGCAGTTCATTGATCCGCTTAGTGATAGCGGAGAGGGGGAAGAAGCGTTTCTCCATAGATGTGGTCACCTGCCCGGAATGATGTTGCAGGTCTTGGATACCAGGTCAAAGACTATTTTCGCCTGTCCGGTGCGGAGTTGCTTGAGCACCTGATCAATTTTGGTATCAAGGGAGTATTCCGTGTCTGGCCACTCCCGGGTGACGAACTCAGAAATCAGGTTGCGCAGGGTGTCCGGATTGATGCTCTCCCATGGCACATCGACCCCGTCTTCGTCAGCTTCGGGATGATGTTGAGTGCTTGCGTCTTCGGGTACGATCTTCACTTCAACTGATTTCGACAATTTCATACTCCATGCCGTGATCAACCTATTTGAAAGGGTTCTTAACAGTTTTGGCTGGTTTCAGTGTCACCTTGTCAGGAAGCTCTGCGCGTTCCAGTTCAGCCAGGGTCAGGTCCAGGATAGTCTTCAGTTCCCGAGCGACAGCCAGTCCTTCCTTATCCCGGGTGATGTCAACGCTGCCGAAAATAGACACCCTGTCGACCCGGTTTTCGATGGTTATGCCGCCGATCTGCAGGCAATCGCTTTCGTTCGCGAAGGGTTTGATTCCTTTTCTCATCCTCGTCCTCCCTTGCGCTTGCGCTCCTTGTACGATTTTGGTTCAGGCAGGCGCATGAGTCTGGATTTGACGTTTTCCTCTACTGAAGGGAAGATGCTGATCCCGGTAATTTTTTCAAGCTCAGCTATGGAGATTTTCTCAGGCTGGGCATCTGCGGTGTTGTCAATCAGGTATGCTCCTGCTTCTTTTCTCTGCGGGTCGTAAATGGCCTTGAACAGCTTTGTCGGAACCATCACGGCACCGCCAATTTGCTCGATGTTACTCCCTTGATAGATCGGGCCAGTGACAACATAGAGTTCACCTTTGCTCTTTGCCATCATTCTCACAGCTGATTCGATTCCTTCCCATGGTCCACGGTTGTTTTCCGGAACCTGGGGGATCATATTCGCCAGCGAGAAACATTCAAATTGGGACTGTAGGTCGAACATGTCGGCAGATGGTGCTACATGACCACGGTCATATCCAGACTTTGCATAATGATGCAACTCAGCCCGCTCCGACCTTGGAATATGTTCGTCGGGATGGAACTTGCTCTGCCGTTTCATTCCCTTACCCTGCAGTATTCGTTCACGCGTTAGATGCTCGGCAGAGTAAAGGGGAGTCCTGGTCACACCGGAATGCTTGAGGGCAAAACCGGAATAACAAACTTCACGGGTCTTTGTGGCAAGTTTCTGGTTGATCAGGTCGGGTGCCTGACTGTCTGCGAAATGCTCGGGACAGCCGGTTTGCGATGCCATAGCAGGGACTATTGCGAGGCTTGAGATCAGAGCGACGGCAGATAAAGTTCTTGTGATAGAGTTCATGTATTTCTCCTTGCTGGAGTGCAGAAAGTACCAATTTCAGCTGAAAAAGTCCAGATAAGCAGACCGTTTACCAAGGTTTTTATGGCAATATGGGTGTAAATCATCACGAAATACAGTGAGATGTGGTAAAGTGTCCGGGGTGATCATATGAACGTCAAACTATGGATGTCTCCTATCTCTCAAAAGTAATTGGCCCAACAAGGCTACCCGCCGCCTCGTTGGGCGGGGGATATCATTCTTGTGTTTATTACGAGGAGGAAAAGGCGTATGAACCGATTTGAGCTTAAATTCTTTTCTCTGAAGGCAACGCCTGTTTTAACTATCGAGTCAGCAGAGGATATTAGCGAATTGGTTCTGGAATTGATGGTGCTTTTTGCAAATGACATCAACACTGAGACCAATCGAATCACAATAGAAGAATTGCAGCATAATACTCAAGATTTGAAAAACAAAATTGCGGTTTTTTCCGATAAATATAAGTCAGTTGTTCCACAGCTTCATCAATTCAAAAAATTCTTTGACAGCCTTGATATCAACGAGCCTTTTTTTGTTTACACCGCAAAAGAGCTTTCAATTGAGCAAATAGTAAAACTCGGAAATATTCTTCAATCATTAACAGGGAATTCAAATTTTGATGAGCTAAACAAGATTTGCGGTGATTATTTCCAAAACATTTTTGACAACTACAGAATAGTTACTCATCGTACAGATAGAAAAAATTTCATCGGTGAGGGCTTGAAACAAAAACGAGTATGCAGGTTTTGTAAAAAGAAATATGGTGAAGTGACATTCAAAAACGAAGCTCATGCTATATCAGAGGCTTTGGGTAATAAGTGCGTCATTGTTAACGATGAGTGCGACGTTTGCAACAGTCTCTTTAATGACAAAATTGAAGGACATATAATCTGTTATTTGAGCCTTTTCCTTACACATTTTGGGATTAGGGGTAAGGAACAGGTCCCGAAAATTAAAGGTGTTAATTTCGAATATCAACACCACGGGAACCGCGAAACTTCGATTACATATAAGTCAGATGATGTCTCCAGTGGAGTTCTACCTCAAACTGTCAAATTGAACACGCATGGTAAAATTGCTACACAGAACATTTATAAATCATTATGTAAGTTCGCATTGAGCATAATAGAGTCATCAGATATTCAATATTTCGAAAAAACAATTGATTGGATTCGAACAGATTTTTTTGCAGGTAAATTACCCAAGATTGCAATACTCAGTGACTATAATTTTTTCAAGTGGCACCCGGAAATGGTTCTTTATATCCGCAAAACTGACAATAAAAAACTACCGTTTATGGTAGGAGAATTTCAATTTACCTTTCAAAAGTTTGTCTTTATTGTGCCGTTTTCTAATCAGGATGAAGTAAATTTTGTATCTGAAGATGAGTACAGGGTGTATTGGGAAAGTTTCAAGCATTACAACATTACGAATGCATGGAAATTTGAGGATTTTTCTGACTCAAAAGCTCGTAAAGTTAATTTTAAAATTAATTTCCAGAAGAATTAAACTTGAACGTAGTTCATTGCTCAAAATAATCGAAAAAGTCTCCCACCCAGCCCTGCTACCCAAGCGGGTTTGTACACCGGTAAAGGTCAATGATGATTTCTGACTGGATTTTTCCCTTCACAGAGGAAGGTATTCGTTATTCTTTCCCTGGCAGAAGGAAAGTTTGCTGACCTTCCAGGAACAGTTCTATCTTGTCCCGGTTTTTTCTGAAGGGGTAGTGCCGACCACTCAACCAGTCGGATAGTTGTTCTGGATCGCGGCCCATTATTTCTCCCAGTTGGTCCAGATTCATCCCCATCGCTCTCTTGTACCACGCAAGCCGCCCCACTGTGTCATCCGGGCAGTCGAACGGAATATAGCCTAGAAATTTGATAATATTAGGGTTATAGTGCTGCTCTGGTTCCACTCCGTGTTCCCAATTCCAGACAGAAGATTCAGTAACGCCGATGATTTCCGCGACTTCTCTCTGGAGGAGACTGAGGTCCATCCGCCGTTTGCGGATATGGTCACCGATGGTCACGGGCTTGGTGGGATAACCGGGGAGTGGTTGTTTTTCGAGGGGAATTTCGATTGAGAACGAGTGCCGTCTTACATAAGAATTGTAGAGAAAGGTTAACACACCCCTGCCCCTGCGGCTATCTTTCCGACCCGACCCACCCCTGCACCTGTACTCCGTTGTCGATTCACCGTTACCGTTCCCGCATCTCCGGACCGCTGCTGGACAGGATAGATATCCATATCGAAGTGCCGGCGGTCAAATACCGCGATCTGGCAGACAGGGGTGAAGCAGAAAGTTCGGCAGCCATTGCCGAACGGGTGGAACGCTCACGGGGGCTGCAGCTGGAGAGGTACAAGGGAACCAAAATTCACTGTAACGCCCAGATGACGCCCCGCTTCATCAAAAAATACTGCGAGCTGGACGCCAGCGGCAACCGCATGCTCGAGTTGGTTACCGATCGTCTCGGTTTCTCGGCTCGTACCTACACCCGCATCCTCAAGGTGGCCCGCACCATTGCTGACCTTGACGACAGCGATTCAATTTATGAACAGCATATCGCCGAGGCGATTCAGTACCGAAGTCTGGATCGGAAGACTACCTGACGTCCTACAAAAAGGCTCCGCCCAATGGATACAATTGACCACCAGATAATCCGGCAATTACATGATGATTGCCTGCGGATGTATGCCGCCAGAGATGACCGGTTCACGGAACTTTTCAGTGAGGATTTTTCCGGCATTACCGGCAGCGGCGACGAACTGATCAAGGATCGGGACGGATGGATCGCCATTAACCGCCAGGATTTCGAGCAGTTCAAGGATCCGCTCCGCATAGAACTCAAGGATCTTTTCACTCAGTCATTATCCGATACAATTGCCGTTGCTACCAGTTCCTTTATTATCCATCTGCCGATCAAGGAGCATCTCATTTCACGAAAGATAACCCGCCTGGCGCTGGTTTTTCGCAAAGAATCTGCGGGGTGGAAAATCTGCCATTGCAGTGTTTCCCTTCCGTTCGCAACGGCTCAGGAAGGGGAAGTCTACCCTCTGCAGGAGATGGAGGAGCGTAATAAGCTCCTGGAAGAGCTGGTCGCAGAACGAACCACGGAACTTTCCGCAGCAAAAAAAGCCGCGGAGGCCGCCAATATCGCTAAAAGCCAGTTCCTGGCGGTCATGAGCCATGAAATCCGTACCCCGATCAACGCCCTGGTTGGTTTCAGCTCGCTGTCACGCAAGGTGACCGATCCGGTCAAGCTTGGTCAGTACCACGCCATTCTTGAACAATCGTCACGTTCCCTGATGGAATTGGTTGATAATGTCCTTGATATGAGCAAGATCGAGGCGGGGCGGATGGAATGTGAGGCCGTGCCGTTTAATCTGCAACAACTGATCGGCAGCCTGGAAGAGCAGTATCATCACCTGGCCGCACGCAAGGGATTATTGTTTCATGTCACTGTCCAAGGCAATGTACCTGCCTGGATCCTGGGCGATCCGGTCCGCCTGCGCCAGGTACTGACCAATCTGCTGGCCAATGCCATCAAATTTACTGATAGTGGCGGTGTCTCCTTAAGTATAAGTACGGGTGATGGAGGCCCGGGCAAAGGAGAACCAACGCTTCGCTTCGAGGTGAAGGATACTGGTATCGGCATCCCCGAATCAAGTTTTGATCTGTTGTTCCAACCATTCAGGCAGCTTGATCCGACAATCACCCGCAAGTTCGGTGGCTCCGGTCTCGGTCTGGCTATTGTGCACAGCCTGGTAACGGTGATGCAGGGGACTATCGCTGTTGACAGCCGTGAGGGGGAGGGGAGCTGTTTCGTCGTTGAACTGCCGCTCATGGCAACCGGACAGATGCCGGCAGAACTCACTGCAGCACCGGTAATTCTGGAGCAGGGGCTGGTTCTCGTGGTTGAGGACAATGAATTCAACCGTCGATTGTTGAAAGATACCCTGACTTCCTGGGGGCAAGAGGTGCTGCTGGCGGAAGATGGGTGGCAGGCGTTGCAATTGCTGGAGCAGCAGCGCTTTGACCTTATCCTGCTGGATATCCGCATGCCGGGGATTGACGGCATCGAAGTTGCCACCCGGATCAGACAGCGGGAGCGCGAGCGATCGGGAGAATCTGTGCCGATCATTGCCATCACCGCCGATGCCGGCGCCGCTACCCGCGAAGCCTGCCTGAGCGCCGGCATTAACGCGATACTGGCGAAGCCGATCCTTCCCGAACTGCTGGCCAAAGCAATTGCCCCCCACTGCGGGGGCGCCATAGTCACCTCGTTGGGGAGCGAACCACTGCTGAATACGCAGGCCAGCAGCGACCTGGGGAGCGACCCCGATCGCGCCCGGCAGTATCGGGAGCTGCTGCTGCAAGATATTGAAGAAGAGCTGCAGAGCCTGCAGTCAGCCATTGATGGTGATGACCGCACCAGGCTCGGCCGAGCCGCCCATTCCCTGAAAGGTCTCTGTGGCTATCTGGCAAACCCGGAGCCGGTCGAAATGGCGGACTGGCTGCAGCGGCATGCCTCGGCCGCCGGGGCTGAGCAGCTGCAACTGGTGATAGAGGAGCTGCGGATGTTCTGCCAGCGATTGCTATCGCAGGAGAATACCAAATGAACAGTGTCGCACGGATACTGGTGGTTGACGATAAGCAGAGTTTCTGCTTCATGATTAAAGGCTATCTTGAGGATGCCGGGTATGAGGCGGCCTCTGCCGCAAGCGGAGCCGAGGCTCTGGCTGAACTGGAGCAGGGGCGTTTTGACCTGGTCCTGTCCGACATGATCATGCCGGAAATGGATGGGGTGGAGTTACTGCGTCACGTGCGCAGCCGCTATCCAGAGCTGCCCTTTGTGATAACAACCGCCCATGGCAGTGTTGACAACGCCGTGGCTGCCATGAAAGAGGGGGCGGATGACTACCTGCTGAAGCCGCTTCACCGGGAAGAAATGCTTCTGGTCGTGGCGCGGTTGCTGGAAAACGCCCGGCTACGGGTCAGCTTCGACCGGATGCGTGAGGCAGAGCGGAAGAAGTACAGCTTCCAGAATATGAAAAGCAGTTCGGCGCTTATGGGGGAAACTCTGGTTGCGGCGGAGCTGGTGGCAGAATCCCCTCGCACGACGGTCTCAATCTATGGCGAAAGTGGAGTGGGGAAAGAGGTGCTGGCAAGGGGTATCCATATCGCCTCCGGGCAGGACATGACCAGTTTTGTGCCGGTCAACTGTGCCGCCATACCGGAAACCCTGCTGGAAAGCGAACTATTCGGCCATCTGAAAGGCGCTTTCACCGGCGCTGACCACGAACGTGCCGGTAAATGCAGTCGGGCAGAGGGCGGTACCCTGTTTCTCGACGAAATCGGTGACATGCCGCTATCGTTACAGGCCAAACTACTGCGCCTGCTGGAAGAGCGTGTCTATGAAAAGGTCGGCTCCGACCGGCCGATTCCACTCGATTGCCGTATCATCGTTGCCACTCATCGGGATCTTGATGCATGCTGTGAGCAGGGAACGTTCCGGCGAGATCTTTACCACCGTCTTAACGTTTTTCCAATCACAATCCCGCCGCTGCGGCAACGCCGCGTGGATATCCCGCAGCTGGCCGAGCATTTCCTGAACGCCATGAGGAAGCACCAGGGCAAGTCGTTGCCCGGCCTTTCGCAGGCTGCCCTCGACCTGATGATGAATCACGACTGGCCCGGTAATGTCCGCGAATTGCGCAACCTGCTTGAATATGGCTGCATTGTCACCAATGGCGATCTGATCCAACCGGAACACCTACGCCTTCAGCAGCAATTGTCAACCAATCATGAAGAGTCTATCAATGGCCGTATTGCCCTCAATTTCAACTTCTCCCCCGAAGAGTTCTCACTTGAGGCCGTTAATCGGCAGGTGATTGAATGGGCTCTCGAAAAGTGCGACCACAACAAATCATCTGCTGCTCGCCTGCTGAAGGCATCCCGCAAGCTGTTCTACTAAGCTTCCTTGCCGATGTGTCCCGTACGGGACAGATTGTCCGAAACGGAACACATCTCCAAAGCCATAACTCCATAACCTGCTGAAATAAAACAAACCACCATATTGGCACAAATGTAGCGACATACCTTGGTACTGCACGAGTTGCAGAATAAAATTGTCCTGTTTGGGACAGTTGCGTACACACCGGGAGATTGTCATGTCACAGTTAACAGTAGAACTGGTATTGGGGAGACTTGCCACCGACGAAAGGTTTCGTACTCAGGCGGCTGCCTCCCTGGAGAAAGCCACTCTGCAGGAAGGGTATCGCCTGTCGCAGACAGAGCTGTTGCTGTTGTCCGGAGTGGAACTACAGGGCTTTTCTGAACTTGCTAGCCGGCTTAATCCAGGTTTGTGCCGGGCTGGACGCTGAAGATCAAATAATCCAGAAAACATAGGAGACAACCATGAGTAATGAAGACCCGAAACAGATCAGTAATGCACTGCAAGTCGGACAGATATCGCGGCGCGATTTTATAAAATGCACTGCCGGAACAGTCGCTTGCATTTCTTTTGGGACACTGGGTTTTGGCTGCGGTAGCAGCACGACTCAGGTTAACGGATACGCAATTGATTCCACGGTTTCTACAACACTTGAGAGAACCGTTGTCCCAGTTGATCGTCCTTCGATCGTGCATACCGTCATGCCAAATGATGTGGCCGATTTTACCCGTTATGGTTATGGCGTCTGGAGTCCGCAAGCCGGGATCGGTTTTACGAAGAGGCTGGATCTCATGCCGACAGTTTATGCTGCAACATCACAAACAGTTACCGGTAGCGCATTGCTGTTACGTTTTTTCACGATGACCGATATCCATCTAACCGACGTACAATCCCCGGCTGAGACGGTGTTTTTCGGGTTAGGGCAGTTGCCTTACCCGCCGGCTGTTAATGCGGCGTATTCTCCGGTAATCCCTTACACAACCCAAGTGCTGGATGCCGCGGTACAGACGGTAAATGCACTGCACAGGAAGCAGGCCGTCGATTTCGGCCTGTTTTTAGGCGACGTGATCAATAACGCTCAGCATAATGAACTGCGTTGGTTTATTGACATTATTGACGGCAAGATCATCAACCCCAATTCGGACCCAAAATCTACGTCAACAACCGATTACATGCGCACATTCAAGGCAGCCGGACTCGACGCCGCTATCAAATGGTATCAGGTGATCGGCAATCACGATCATTTCTGGTCCGGAGTGAATACTCCGACCGATAAGATTGCGCAGGCACTCATCGGAGAACAGGTCCTTAATCTCGGAAATATTCTGACCGGCTCACCTCTTGACAGTACCGGCTACTACATGGGTGTTGTCGATGGCTCGTCGGCGTTTGGAAAAGTGATCCTGTCCGGGCCTGATACGGGATATGCAACTCCGCCGAAGGTGAATGCCAACCCGGACCGTAAATTTGTCCCCAGTAGCGACTGGGTGTCCGAGTTTTTTACATCATCATCCTTACCAAACGGCCATGGTTTTTATCCGTCTGTCGGCGACCCTGCGCTAAAGGCCTGTTATTCGTTTGAGCCTAAAGGGAGTGAGCTGCCGCTCAAGGTAATTGTCCTTGATAATACCGAAGAGGAAACCATAACAGGCCCTCTGGGCGCCAATGGCTATATTAATCAGAGTCGTTTTGACTGGCTGAAGAGTGAACTGCTGGAAGGACAACAGAACGGCAAACTGATGATTATTGCCGCACACATTCCGATAGGGGTAGACAGCACATTGTGGGACCCAGCTTCAACTCCCACGGAAGCCACCTTGGTTGAGGAACTCAAAAAATATTCGAACCTTATCTTGTGGGTTGCTGGACATCGTCACATGAATACGGTTACGCCCATGCCGTCGCTGGACCCCGACCATCCCGAGCTCGGTTTCTGGGAGGTGGAAACCGCTTCCTTGCGGGATTTCCCTCAGCAGTTCCGTCTGTTTGACATCGTCCGCAACAGCGATAACACAATCTCTATCTTTGCGACCAATGTTGATCCGGCGGTAAGTTCAGCTTCTCCTGCCGCAACTTCGCGTTCGCTTGCAGTTGCAGCGTATCAGATATGTGACGGTCAGGCTGTACTGCAGAACAAACCCAGCGGCGCGTACAATGTTGAGCTGGTAAAACAGTTAAGCCCGGAAATGCAAGTTAAGATACAGAATTATGGAAACTCGATTCCATGACCTGGATACCGGCATTTTTCGTACCGACAGCTCAGAAGTAGTCGGCTTAGCTTTGCTTTGAAAAGTGGTCGGATAAAATCATAAATCTGGAGACAATATGATGAAACGCAGGGACTTTATCAAGTTGCTGGGAGGTGCTCTCGGAGCGGTTACCCTTACATCGTGTGGCGGTCGCAGCAGTTCGGATGAGGCGCCGATAGCGCCGATCCCCAACGGTTATACCTTTTACAAAGTTTTATCTTCAGGCGATGATCTGCCCGGGGGCAATACGCTTGGCGCGATTCCAGGAACGGTAATGATTAACAACATGAAAGAAGTCTATTTCTACGGAATGGATCAAACTAATACGAATGGTTTTTATGAAGTGCAAGTCGATTTTGGAGGTTCGAGACCGAAAGTGGTGCAGACGCGGAAGGTTGTCCGTGAGGGGGATGAGCTTAAGGATAAAAAAGTTGTCTCCCAGATCAATATGGGAGACATGAATAACCAGGGATCTTTTGCTGCAACAATCCAAACCGATGACAACCTCTCAAGCCTTTATCTCGAAAGAGAAAAGCAGGGGCTTGAGCCGATAGCAGGTCTCCGGACTACGTTGCCGGGAGGTGGAGGCAAATTTGGCGGAATCTTTGGCGATATGGACCTCCATGACAATAATGCCATTATGATTGTTTCACATTTTTCCCCCAGTGACGCGGCCCAGGGGTATCAGGGGCTTTTTTATCTTTCCGGTGGCGAGGTGAACCAGCAAGGTCGCATCGTGGCATCAACGAGAGATCCGATTCCCGGCGCCGATGGGTTCCTGACCGGTATCGGCCTGATAGACATGCACGATAACGGAAATTACGTCATGCAGGCCTATGGCTCAGGCACTGGTCAACTGATGCAGGCTGCGACGTCAGCCGGCATTATGGATGCCGTCGCCTCGTCCATGCTTATCAGCGGAAATGCTATGGACCCGTTCTCAAAGGTTTTGAAAAGCTCTTCTCCGACTCTGAAGTTGACCAGGAAGTCAGTTGGGAGGGATGATGTCACGGTTGGCGAAATCAAGTATGGCCCACGAATTGGTGCCACTAACAATGCGGCCTATGTTGACCAGATGAACGATAACCATCAAGTATTGAACTATAACGGTAAACGGGTAGTCGAGGTTGGCTCAACAACTCCTCTAGGCAATACAGTTGTGAGCCTTTCTGCACCGGTGGTGGGCAGCGATGGGCTACTCTATTGTCAGGCGTCCACCGACAAGGGTCTTGAGCTGATGGTCTATAACGGCCCCGAGTTGAGGACAATCCTGTCAAAAGATGACAATGTCGACGGTTCGGTACTGAGGAGTTTCTTCTTTGGTTTCATGCCTGACCAGGTGGACAGTTCCGGAAGGATTGTTCTCACTGGCGATTTTGAGGATGGCTCGACATCCATCGTAATCGGAATACCAATTTAAAGGAGCGTCACATGCCAAATATACCAGAGACCGTAATAGCCACATCCGACCCGTTGAGTCTCTGTAACGGAAATGCCCTTTTCCCGGCTCTAGGCACATTTCGCTCTGGATACGTCGGAACAGGTATGGCCGGAACCATATTCAGCATCAATGATGAAAATATACTCTTATTCCGTTTCTCCGCCAACGCCAAATACGAGGTCGTCTTTGGGCTCTGCGGACCTGCTTATGCAGCCAAGTTAGTGTTGGAAGGTTCGACTGACAATAAAGCACTGGAACTGACCATAGTCGAGGACGAGCTTCAGGCCGGAATACTGTTCGGCCTTACCCTGTCATTCGTCTGCAATATCTCGCTGGATACTCTGAAGCTCAACTGGGTCTGGCAAGGATGGAACTCGCATTTTGCCAGTTCCTGGTTGCAACTGGCGGACTTTCACATCAACTTGGAGTTTGACGTAATCGAGCTTCTCTGGGAACTCATCAAGGAGGGCTTCGAGAGTGAGGGAAAAGAAACTATCATTAAAAAAGTCCCTCTTCTCTCCAACCAGCTCGTCGGGTCCTGGGGAATGTACGACGAACGTGCAAACAACTTTGCTTCCAATGGCGGGGAAATGGTTGCCAATCCGACGCTCAATCTTCCGATAGACATCGCTCCGATGATTGGACCGGTGGCTGAATTAAATCTTGCTCTCAAGGCTTTGTTCAGCCGGCTTTCTTTTGGCCCATTGATCGGTATTCAGATGCCGGTTACGGTCAAGATGAAAACCGTAACTCTCGATTCTGCCAAGTACTCCAATCTTACTTTTGTCGACGGTAAAATGGGTGGAACAACAGCCGGAACGGATCCCTCTAATCCAACAAAACTGACATTAGAGCTGGATCACACAGCGGGTTTCGATCTGGCCTTCGGGATATTTCTGAATTTAAATCTGGTCAAATTATTCAATATCGGGTTCAGCACAACCTGGCCACTGCTTAAAACGCTCGGCATACAACCAAACTTCGGACCATATACCAACAACCTGTCCAACACGATCGGCAAGACGACCGGCAAGGCATGCAGCCAGTGTGGTGATGGGAGTACCGGTCTCTTCGATGTTATTTTTGAGGCGCCGGGAGGTTTGGGATATGAGTGAAAAGGAACAGCTTCGCATACGCAACACAAAGGACGTTGTCGAGGCATTAAGATCAACTGACCCGGGCATCCGTTTTTCAATACTGCGGGCCATCATTCAGCACCCCGAGCAGGCGGCAGCCTATGGTGCAACAGAGGAATGGGATCTGGTGGAGGAATTGTGCGACCAAGCTCGCAATTTGAACGGGTCGGCATTGCGTACGCTGGTGCTCGGCGCCCTTGTCTCCTACAAAGACCCGAGAGTACGGGAGGTCTTCAAAAAAGAGATCCATACTTCCGAGAATGCCGAAGCGCTCTCACTGGCAGCGCGCTATCTGGCAGGAGAAGTTGAAGGCGGAGAGAAACACAGTCTTTCCGGTCTGCTGCTGCAGAACAATTCGTACAAACATGCTCAAGCCGCGGCTGACGTGATGATTGGCCATGAGCAACTGAGTGACCGGGAAAGAGTTAGAATCGCCATGCTCAGCAGCGAAGAGTTCGCTTCCCCTGGAATCACCGATGAGACAGAGCAGGCATGGGCAACTGAACTGCATGGACCTTATGTTTCGCAGTCACGCCGGTTGCTCGAAGCACAAGGTGAAGCGGCCTTCCTGTATCTCAGGCAGAAATGGGACAGGCTTGGAGACGAAGACAAATCGTGGCTGCTAAAATGGGGGGCGGTCAAACACCAGGTGTATACAGTTGAACTGATCCTGCGTGGCCTCGATTCCAGCTCAGAACTGTTGGTTCTTGCTTCACTTTCAGCCATTCCCGTATTAGGGGAATTCGGCATAATCTTCAAGACTCATACCGAGCGTTACCTGAAGAGCCAGAATCCGAGTGTACGAAGTGCCGTTGCCAGGGCCGGCGCGCTTGGCGTGGACTGGGAAGCTGCGCTTATGGGAGAGGACGATACGTTGGTTAAGATTGAGATGCTTTTGCGGTTAGCAACCGATAAGGGGACTGCGGCGGTTCCCACCCTTATCCGGCTTATCGAAGAAGGAGACTATCGACTCAGCGCTGCGGCGACTGCCGCCCTAAAGAAACTTGGAAAAGACGCAGCGGAATTTATGAAGCCGCTGATGACTCACTCGCACCAAGCGGTGCAGGTGGCAGCGGCGCAGGTGCTGATTGCTGCAGGCGAGGAGCTGTGGCTGGAAGAACAGCTGTTTGCATGATTCCGGATCTTGCCGGCTTTAGGCCCGAATGGCTCGTAGCTCACTCGTTCTATCGAGCAGATCATTAGAGTGCGACCGCCGTCAACGCTGCAGCTTGGTGAGTGCTATTATGTTTTGGTTAACGGGTGTTCCGGCAGGGGGCAGGTTCGAGTTGGATAAATCAAGCCGGTGCAACTGTCCGTGAAACTTACACCCTGGAGAGTACATTTTATGGGAGGAGACGTTTGTAATTGCCAGAACATTACAGATTATCTTAATGATGACGGAACATGTACTGATTGCGGATCTGAATTCGGTAAGTCAGATTTTCCCACTTAGAAAATCTTCGATGCGAGCCAGACTTTTTAAAAAAAGGTTTATGCCTGCCTGATAACCAGTCCATTAGATGTTCAGGGTCTTTACCCATAACCACGCCCAGCCGTTCATATGACATGCCATTTATCCGTTTATAGTATGCCAACCTGCCAAGGGCGTCTTCTGGACAATCAAACGGCGCGTAACCAAGGAATTTGATAATGGCGGGGATATATCGCAACTCAGGTTCGCCACGATTATTCTCCCAATTTTATGTTGAGCAGGTTCCAACTTTCAAAATATCTGCAACTTGCTTTTGAAGTAATCCCCTGTCAATACGGGCTTTTCGGATGTGTTCGTCAAGCGTAACCGGTTAACTGGGATAACCTTTTGGGGTAGTGTCAACCGATAATGGCAGCCTTGAATGCATATAGTAGAGAATTGGGGGCGCAAGCGTGCCCCTGCTGGTATCTTTCCGATCCAACTCATCCCTGCACCTGCACCTCTGTTACCATTCATCGCTAACGTTCGCGCATTTCCGGCCCGCTTCTGGACCGGATCGACATCTACAGCGAAGTGCCGGCGGTTAAATGCCGTGATCAGGCAGATAGGGGCGAGCAGAAAGTTCGGCAGCTATTGCCAAACGGGTGGGGCGCTCACGGAGAGTGCAGTTTGAGAGGGACAAGGGGACTATAGCTGCACTGCAACGCTTAGATGACGCCCCGCTTCATCTGGGCGTTACTGCGCGATGGCATTAAACTCAACTCTGCTCCGGCTGACCGTATCTTTCTCTGCGGCTTTGTAGATGTCATCATTCTTCTGAAAAAGCCGTTCCGGAGGTAAACCACCTGTGGTGACCATGTAGTTCATAACTGCAGCGGTGCGCTCCCGTGCAAGCGACCGCAGTTCGTTCTCTCCCACCTCGGTATTGGCAATAATGAGCTTCTTCATTTCATTGTCGGGCAGATCCTTCACAAAGCCGATGGCATTGCGCGGTTTGGGGAACTTCTCCTTCCTGTAGGCTGCCTTGAGAAATTTTGAATACTCGTCAGCATTAACCTGCACAGTTTCGGCGCTCTCTCCGTCCTTCGTCTGTTTTGCCTTTACCAGGAACAGGAATTTTTCATTACGCAGCTTGCGGTTGAGCAACTCCTCGCGGTACCCCTCCGAGTCCTTTGCCTTGTCGACAAAGCCCTTGATCTCCATCTTTAGCCCGGGGCGGTCAGCCAACGCCTTAGAGAGTTGCGCAAGTTTTTTAACCTCCGCAGTCGGCAAAATGCTGGAGCCGGCCGCGAACTGGATGACACTGAAATCCTCCCCGCTGCCTGTCATGGAAGAGAGCAGGGCGAATGGGGAGGTTGCTGCCTTGACGAGAAGGTTTTTGAGGACCTGGCCAATGAGACCCCAGATACTGAACTGGGGGTCATCGGTACGTCCCGTAACCGGCAGATCCAGATGAATCTCTCCCTTGCGGTCCTTAAGGAGAGCAACCGCCAGAGTTACCGGAAGGTTGGTGGCCTTATCGCTATCAACATGCTTGCCGAAGGTAAACTGGTCGATGAAAATCCTGTTCTCGGAATTGAGCTGTTTCTTGTCGATCAGATATTTGAGGTCGAGGTACAGCTTGCCTTTGTCAATGGTGTAACCGAGGTAGGTGCCGGAGTAAGGGGTTACGGGTGAGAGGTCAATGTCGCGGAATGAGATCTTCAGATCGACAAACAGATCATCGCGCAACGGATTGAGTCTGCCGGTGATTTGCATTGGAGAGTGGTTGTCCAGATTGCCCCGCAGATCGACGTCGGCAAATTTTGATTCCTCTGAGGTCAGTCCGTTTACCCGGCCACCCAGATTAAAAAAGGTGCTGCTGAAAGTCCGGGGCAGGTGGTTGTCAGTGAAGGAAATGGTGCCGTTCTGTATCGTGATGCTCCCCACAGAAATCTGTTGCGGTGCAGGAGCCGGCGGCGTCGCTGGTGGCACCTTTTGTGCGGAGGGTTGCGGTGTTTCCTTGGCTGCCGTGACGTGAAGCGGCGGAGCCACCGCTGGGCTCTCCCCCTTCTTGACCAGATCCTGCAGGTTGAGGCTGCCGTCTTTACGGATGACGATGCGTGAGTAGACATCGTTGAGTGCCACCTGGTGGATGCTCAGGTTGAAAGGGTCGAGGTTTCCCTTGATATCGTCGAACTGCAGGCTCTCCCATTTCAGCAGATCTTCCTCGTCAACGGCGTCGATGCTATGGAAGGCGCGCAGAGCAGCGCCGCCCTTAAAGCTCCCGCGAGGTTTGCCATCTTTTATGGCGATATCCAGATTCATGCTGCTGTTCAGATTTCCGCCGATAACGTAGAAATTAAGTTTGTCGGGAAAGTAGGCCTCAAAGTCACGGATCGGAAGTCCACCCACGCTTACGCTGCCCTTGTAACGGAATGGGAGAGGAGTTATGTCGCCAGCAGCTTTGAGTCTGGCGTCTTTGCCGAAGGTAGAGGAAAAACGGATCCCGGCCGGTGTAAACTTCGGGCCGTTCAGGTTTGTAAGGCTCAGACTGGTATTGTGTAGGGTGAAGCGCGGCTGATCCTCGAGGCTCTTGTCAGTGAAGGCGAAGTTGAACCTGTCCAGTTGGAACTGTTTGATGCGATAGCTGAGCGATCCGGTGTCTTTTGATGTATCGGTTGGAGTTTTCTTGCGTACAGAAAGCGCCGTTGGTGGAACAGTTTTACCAGGCATTCCTGAGCGGACGTCCTGCTGTTTGCCAACAAGCGATAGCAGCGAAATAGCGCCGCCTGTTTCCCGGGAGAGTGACATGTTACCGTTGGAGAGGTGGATGTCACCAATCTCCAGGCGGTTGTCCTTCTGGCGGAAGGTAGCGTCGTTAACCTGGAGAAGTGCCAGGTCGAACCCGTCTTTTCCGCCGTATCGTGCGGAAAGTCCTTTGAGCGAGAGGCTGCCATGTTTAATGCTCACGCCTTCAGTTGTGGCGAAGGTCAGATCAGCTGACAGATCCAACGTCCCCTTGACCGGAGCGGTCAGGTAGCCGGCCATGTAAGGCCAGCCACGCTGCAACGTGAGTCCGGTAAGTTTTGCCGTTGACGTTGCCGCTAGCGGTGTGAGGGAAAAGGTGCCGCTGGTCTTGAAGGCAGCTTCTCTGTCGAGCAAAAGAGACAGTTCGTAATGTGCCGCTTTTTCCGGCTCGGTAGTGAAGTTCTGTACCGTAAAATCAATTGCGGAAACGGTTGTATTGAATCCGCTACGGGGTATGGCATCACTGAAGTGAACCGTGCCGTTATTGCACGCGAGAGAGGCCGCAGCGACCAGCAGCTGCCCATCCTTTTTTTCGGGAGGACGCTCTGGTTTCTCGCTCGCCTTTATCGGTGGCAGCAGCCGGGAATACATCCACTCACCCTTTTTGTCGCGATTAACAAACAACTCCAGACCATCAAGCTTGATAGCCTCAAATTCGAACTGTTGCGCAAATATTTCCAGCCGTGACGCCCTGGTCTCCAGCTTGACGAACCTGGCAAGAGGCTGCCCATCCGCCATATTCACGCTGATGTCATCAAGGCTTGCCAATCCTGTAATCGTCAGCTCGGGCTTTTTGCCGGCGGAAATGCGGTAGCAGACATCCATGTCGATAGTCAATGTGCCCGATGTTAGGTCGGCTCGTGGTTTGACAGGAGAATAGGCGATGTACCGGGGCAGGTTGAGCTGCTTGAGACCGATGTGTACAGAGGTTTCTAAAGATTTGCTGAGCGGTTTCAGTTTGCCGGCAAAGCTGAAGGGGGCATCGTTGATCACGGCGGATATGCGCGGATCTGTATATTTCTCGGCCAGGTAGGGGATGTTGCTGATAAAGGGGATTGCGATTTCCAGCTTGCGGACGGTGTGTTTTCTCCCCCCTTCAACCACCAGGTCATTAAAATCCAGCGAACCGTTGTAGACGGTAATATTGTTGATGGAGAAAAGAAACGTCCCGCTCTTTTCCTCTGTGGGAGATTTTTTCTGTCGATCAAGGATGTCGCTGAAGCTGAAGCGGTTGGGAGCGGTGCGGGTAAGGTTGAACGTGGGGGTATCGATCTCTACCCGGGAGAGTATCAGGGCGCGCTTGTAGATGGATGCCAGGGAAAGCGAGGTGCGTACCTGGTTGAAGCCGACCAGTGGAGCCCCACCCTTTTCGTCGATGGCAAATCCGTTGACGGTTACCGTCAGGGTAAAAGGGTTAATGGATACGGATGCAATGTGTGCCTTGCGCCCGGTTGCCTCCTCTATGGCTGCCACGCCTTTTGTTCTGACGATCACCGGCAGGATGGTCGTTATGAAGAGCAGGAGAGCCGCTAGTACCCCGCTTGCGATGGCGATTTTCTTATTCATGTTCAGCTTTGGCACAAGAAACCTCACGCATATGGTAATCAGACCGGAAAAACAAAGTGCACATGAATGACAGCTATGCTGTGCAGGCAGGTGCACGTAACGGTGGTTATTATAACACAAAAATGGTGCTGTTTTCTTGGCTTGTAATCGTTATCCCATTGAAGCGGAAGGGACGAAGTCGCTGTTGGCAAATGAATAATCATAATGGCGATGGTCGCTGCAGGCTCCGGACAGGATGGCTGCAACGTCCTCGGCAATGACCAGTTCTTCGTTTGTCGGAATGACGAAGGTTCTGATCATCGACTCTTCGCCGGTAATTTCCACCTCTTCGTGCTCTGCCCGGACGGCACGGTTGCTTTCTCTGTCAATCTGTATCCCGAAGCAGTCAAGAAGCCCATTCAGTACCATCTCCCTTACCGGCGATTCTGTTGCACCTGTACCGGCGGTAAAGACGATCGCATCGAGCGGCCCGATGATTGCCAGGTATGCGCCGATATATTTTCTAAGTCGGTGCGTTTCTACTTCAAGAGCCAGTTTGCAACGGGGATCGCCATCCAAAGCCGCCTGCACAAAATGGTGTCGCGCAAGGTGTCGCCCGGTAATACCGAAAATTCCGCTTCTGTTATTGAGGACCAGTTCCATTTCCTTTGCCGAGAGGTTCAGTGCTCCCATCATATAGGCATGAATGCCGGCATCAATGTCACCGCAGCGTGTCTCCATGACCACACCCTCGAGCGGCGTCATGCCCATGCTGGTATCTATGGAGAGACCATTCCTGATGGCACACAGTGACACTCCTCGGTCGATGTGGATAGTGATCATGTTGCACTCATCAATCGGTTTGCCAAGAAGTGCCGCTGCCCGACGCGAAAGGTAGAGGTGTGACGGGCCGTGGAAGCCATAGCGGCGCACCCCGTGGTTTTCATACCATTCATAGGGGAGAGGATAGATGCAGGCACACTCCGGCATAGACAGGTGGAAGGCGGTATCGAAAATAGCCACTTGGGGGATAGCAGGCATAAGTGTCATCGCTGCTTCAATGCCTAAAATGTTGGGAGTCGCATGAAGTGGCGCCAGATGTTGCAGCTGTCGGATTGAGTTGATAACGTGGTCGTTAATTTTCACCGAGTGTTGGAACTCAGTGCCACCATGCGCCACCCGGTGCCCTACGGCAGAAATTTCCGCAGAGCTTGCAATGACCCCGTGTATTGGGTCTGTAAGGGTTGCAATGAGGAGGGCCATGGCGCTCTGGTGATCGTCGTTGTCCATATCCAGGTAAAATTGTTCACGGCCTGGAACACTCTGGCGGATGAAAGAACCACCGAGACCGACTCTTTCAATTATTCCCGAAGCAAGTATTGTCCGGCCATCTGAAGAAAGCAGGTAGTATTTTATCTTATGGCTCCAGCAAGAGATGGTAAGAATTTTCATAATGGCTCCGAGGGGTTCTTAATCTTGCCATGCCTGTGGCAAGTTAACGACAATGCAGAAATATGAGCAGTGGACAGCATGACCACCCGCGCGTGCCGCTCTGGGAAAACCCGGCCAGCAGAGTTTTGTTGGGTTAGTTGGCTGCACTTTATACTTCAGCAAATTTGTATTCATTCAGCGGCAGCCCTTTCTTGTAGTACAGGGATGGGCTGAGCGGCACGAAAAAAATGTGGACATCACAATAGCCGAAATAGCTGAGAAGATCATATAAATTTCCGGCAATGGTATCATGTTTTTTTTGTGACCGTGGAAACATATATATTTCAAGCGATCGTGGTGTAGGTGTTATCTGCGTGATCCTGAGTAGTTCAATTTTGACAATTTCCCGTGGGACGGCGGCTGTACGGGAAAACTCTTCGACAATCAGCTGCAATTGCTGCTGCAAAAAAGTTTCATCAAACCCTTTAAACCTCAAATATGGCACTGATTATCTTCCCTTCCGATTGGCAGCATTTCTGCTGTAAAACGCGTCTATTATGCGATCCGTGCGTACCATGTTCATCCAAGTGTCGTGCAATCGCATACAGTTTTCGGGCGAGTGGTCCTCACCAAAAATCCTGGTTTGGATACCGTCGTTTGCAGTTGCACTGCAGTCAGTTTACCGGCTTCGAGCACTGTGATAATCAAATCTCGGTGTATGAACTTCCGAAGGCTGGTATGTTTCATCTTTTTACCCGCCTCCGTGCATCATTGACGATTGTTCCGAGTTCCAGAATGAACTGACCGAAGCGGGAGATATCACTGTCGCTGAAGGTTGTGAGAAGCTCGTTTTCAAGTGGTGTTACAATTTCCCTGATGCGGGCGACAACCAGCTGTCCCTCCCGGGTCAGGCAGAGCAGTTTTGCACGCCGGTCCGTGTCATCCTCTGAGCAATGGACCAGCCCCTTGGAGACAAGAGTGCTGATGAGGCGGACAAGTGACGGTCCCTCGATGCCGATGGATGCTGCCAGTTCTTTTTGGCGCACGCCGTCCCCAAGAAGGTGGAGATGCATGAGAGGACGCCAGGTGGCATCCGTCAGTCCGGCGGCCCGAAATTCACTGTCCAGGACTTGGCGCCAGCGCCGTGTCAGGAGGCCAAGGTGATAAAGCAGGTTGCTGCGGTCGATTTTGGGGTGAGGTGTATTCATGGAGATTAGATAGCATGCTACCTAATGTTTTGCTATCGTTATTTGAGCACCTTTTTAGCAATCAATTCCAATTCACAGTGTTCATTATCGTTACGCTTCAGTTGATTTTTAACGTAATGTGGCGCTCACGTAGAAGAGTCCATTTGCAGAAGTTACAATCCTGATTGGTGCTGAAACGCCTGTTTTGCAGGTTGTATAGTGCTGTTGGCGGCAAAGCGTGCAATATAATGAATAATATCTAACTAGAAAGAGATGGTTTGATGCAGGTCAACGAATATTCTCGCCATGCATTGCGCTTCCGCGCTGTATCGGTATAATGTCTGGTCGGCTTTGGACATTCCTGCGTCGAGTTGACCCCCGATGTGTGGTCGCCACGTAGAGCAGATGGTGTGAGGGGAATATGGCGTTTCAGTTAGAGGGCGCACATACCTGCTAACGGCAGATTGAGGTCAGTAGACTACAGACGATTTACATTTTGTCATGGTATTAGATATTAGATGTATTTAGACTGAGCCTTTTGAAGCTAATTAAAATATCTTACTTAGAGGCCCTTTTGACTATAGAGGAAGCTTTTGGCATAGTTGTGCGGAGAATGAGGAAAGAGCGCCTTTTATCTCAGGATGAGCTGTCAAACATCAGTTCCTTGGACAGGGTGTTTATATCCAGGCTTGAGCGAGGCAAACAGCAGCCAACGCTTGTCACAATATTTGAACTTGCTTCTGCGCTGGATGTTTCCGCCACGAGAATTGTCACCGAGGTTGAGTTACTACTGTGGTTTCACGATAACAAGGGTAGGTTTAACAGAGCCGATCAGCTGCATATTACCTATGAAAAGCTGTGGGAGCATTTCGGAGAGTCATTTATGGTCGGTAATCTTGGCACGTCGTACGAAGAAAACATACTGATTGTTGAAGACGAACTGCATGTGCAAAAATTCCTGTCCGATGCACTAAGGTCGGTAGGCTACAAAGTCATGGTGGCAGCGGATGGTCAGGAAGCGGTGGATAAATACAGGGAGAATCCGTTCAGTGTTGATTTGATTCTGATGGACATCATGATGCCGCGCAAGGATGGAGTAACGGCTTACAAGGAAATCAAGGAGTTGAATCCGGCGGCCAAGATACTGATGATGAGCGGCTATTCGGCGGTGTCTCTGGGTAACATTGACGATTTAAATTTCATTCAAAAGCCTATGGCTCCCTCTATGTTATTCTCAAATATCAGAAATATACTTGATTCTAAGCAAGAAACGCAGTTGCCGCTTGCTGAAGCCTAATTTTTTTAATAACGATCTTATGTTAAATCGCTCATTTTTGAATATTTAAACATCACTCCCAAAATATCCCCGTAGGGTCGGAGTCCACCTCAACAACGAGCTTTTCAAGGGTATCCCTGTTTCTGCCGGTAGGGTAAGGCTGGCGCCGGTTTTTTCTGTCGTACCAGTAGAGCGTCCAGTTCGTTGCTTCAGGGTTGTACTCAAACTGGGCTATCTTGATTTCATTCCAGATAGCTGGGTCTATGAAAAGCGGGCGGGCTTCGGATAGCGTGACTCTGTTGCCTTTGCAATTGAATTGCAACTCAACCTGGCCGGATATGGTCCGTTGCTTACAGAGGTGACCAAGTAGTTTGTCTGCTCTCTGCTGTTCAGTCTCAGGTAATGGCATTCTGTCTATATTCCTTTTGCTCAAAAACTATTATTAACAGGTTAGTAGCGGCTACATTATATGAAATAATCTTTTGAAGCCAAGCAAAAGCCAAATGGCTTTACCGCATATAAGGTTAAGAATGTAGTGTATGGGGTATCGATTGCGATTGCAAGAAGGGTATGTGTGGCTAATGATCTCTAAAAAACGGTCATTGCGCATTACTTTCTATTTGGCACAGCGCCTGCAATAAAAAACATACAACATATCCTTTGGAGGTAGTACAAATGAAAAAAGTTCTTTCCACAATCGTAGCCGCCCTCGTAGCTGTTTCTTTCTCCGCTGTAGTTTTCGCTGCTGAAGCTGCTAAGCCAGCTGCTGCTCCTGCAGAAGCTGCTGCTCCTGCAGCAGAGAAAAAAGAAGTGAAGAAACCTGTTAAGAAAGCAAAAAAAGCAAAAAAAGCAGCTAAGAAAGCAGAAATGAAAAAAGAAGTTGCTGCTCCTGCAGAAGCTCCTGCAAAGTAATTCGCCTTTAGCGAAAACAAAAAAAGCCGCATCGAAAGATGCGGCTTTTTTTGTGCGCGCAGCAGGAGTATAGTGCGAATATCCTGTAGCGCAAGTAACGTAAGGTGTTTCGGTAGAATTATCAGGTTATATTACACAAGGGGTATCGTAAGATTATGGCAGATCAGATTGTTCGGGCGCTATGCCTGTCAGGTGGAATAAGAGTGCTTGTATGCAATGCCAGCTTACTGGCGCGTGAAATTTGCGCACTTCAGCAGGCATCAGCTACGGCCAGTATTGCACTTTCCCGGGGACTTGCGGGTGGGGCTTTAATGGGTGCTCTTCTCAAAGATGGTCAACGCACCGCACTTAAGTTTGAAGGGAACGGTCCGCTACGCAAGATGATTGTTGAGGCAGACAGTGATGGAGCGGTACGCGGCTGTGTCGGGAATCCCGCCGCCGAGATGGAAGCATTAAAAGGTAAATGGGATGTGGCGGGGCTTATCGGCCGGGCCGGTTTCCTGACCGTTTCCAAAGATCTTGGTGTAGGTGGTCAGCCGTATCAGGGGGTTGTGCAGCTGGTCAGCAGCGAAGTTGGCGAGGATCTGGCCTATTACTTGACTGACTCCGAGCAGACACCTTCCGCCGTTGGATTGGGTGCAACTCTGACTGAAGACGGCAAGATCGCGGTCTGCGGTGGTTTTCTGGTTCAGGCGCTGCCAAAAGCAGACGCTGCTGAAATTGATAAAATAATGGCTCGGATAGCTGAACTGCCGCCACTGTCCGAGCTGCTTGAAGCCGGCGGTGCGGAAGGGGTTGTCAAAGAACTTTTTGGTGATATCCCCTATACCGTTCTTGAAACTCACGACATTTTTTTCCGTTGCGGATGCGGGCAGGAAAAGGTTGAACGGGCTCTGCTGACCTTGGGAAGTCTGGAGTTGCAGGATATGCGGTCAAAGGAGAAAGGTGCCGAAGTGACCTGCGAATTCTGCCGCAAAGCGTACCAACTGGATTCTGCCGAACTTGATAAGTTGATTGTACAAGCATCAGAGCCGTCTGGTCACTAGCGTGCCAACGATATTATTGTCAATCTCATATGACGGCACAAAATATTCGGGTTGGCAGGTGCAGCCGAACGGTTTGGCGGTGCAGCAGGTAGTTGAGGATGCGTTTGAGCAGTTGTTGGGGGAGCGCGTGCAGGTGCGCTCTTCCGGCCGGACCGATGCAGGGGTGCATGCGCGCGCTATGGCGGCGACCTTCAGTACGAGCCGTGAGCTGCCGTTGCGGGCTTTCGTGGAGGGTACGAACCGATTTCTTCCTGCTGATATTGCCATCCAGAGTGCCCGTATTGTGCCGGATGGATTCAAACCGATTACCATGGCACATGCCAAGCACTATCGTTACACGATTATCAACTCATCCGTTCGTGCACCACTTGACCGGCTGTACAGCTGGCAGGTTCGGGAACCGCTTGACCTTGTTGCAATGGAGGAGGGGGCATCACGTTTTATCGGCAGCCATGATTTTGCGGCGTTCCGTGCCTCGAATTGTGTCGCCAAGACTACGGTTCGGCGGATAGATTCAGTACATGTCACCCGGCAGGGTGACCGTATTACCGTTGATGTAATAGGTGGTGGATTTCTCAAGAATATGGTGCGCGTCATGGTCGGTACGCTTGTTGACGTCGGTAAGGGGCGTTTTACGCCAGCTGATATAGAGCGGTTGTTGCTGGAGGGGGATAGAAAAGAAGCCGGTAGCACCGCTCCGGCTTGTGGTTTGTGTCTGATACAGGTAGTTTATCCCGATGAATTCACTTCTCTTCCAGAAGGCGCTTGATCGACTGTTCGACTGAACGGCCGATGTCTTCGGTATAGCCACGGTATACCTCAGCAATATTTCCTTTTTTATCAACCAGGTACATGACCGGCACCGATCTGCCGTTAAAGTCAGCTATGAGAGAATCTCCTGCCACTGCCAGCGGATAATTGACCCGCAGCTCATCAGCAAGCCTCTTGACTAGCCACTCGCCATCCTCATCGATACACAATCCGAGTACCTGAAGGCCTTGTTTGCCGTAGTGGCGGTTTAATTCCACCAAATGGGGGATCGACCGACGGCATGGCGGGCAAAACGTGGAAAAAAACTCAAGAATCAGCACGTGGCCACGATAGTTGTCCTGAGATATGGTCTGCCCCGAGGTGGACGTTACCATGAAGTGAGGTACAGGCTGCCCCAGCTGGGGAGCCGCATCAACCGTCCAGGGTGCGGACAGGAATGATGCGGCTAGTATGACCAGCATGGTTTTTAGGAAAGCAGATGCGTTTGTCACAGATTTTTGCCCTTTAAAGCATGAATAGCGTGTTTTAATGGAGTTATCCTCTGCAAAACTGCGCAGAATTACCTCTTCATGCTAAAGTGCTTTAGCAATCAATGCGTCCAGCTGTGATTTTGGAACCGCACCAACAACCTGATCCAGCACGACGCCGTTTTTGAAGAGAATGATCGTAGGGATGCCACGAACACCGTATTTGGCTGGAGTTGCCTGGTTTTCGTCAACATTAACCTTGCCGATTTTGACTTTTCCGGCGTATTCAGCTGCTACGGTATCAATGAGTGGAGCAATTGCCTTACAAGGTGCGCACCAAGTAGCCCAAAAATCAACGAGTACCGGAACGTCAGACTGCAATACCTCACCGTCGAAATTTGCATCGGTAAATGCGAGTACGTTTTCACTTGACATCTTATGTTCTCCTTTGAATGCATTGTAACTGCCTGCAGATGATATACGAGACAGTGAAAAAATCAAGAGCAAACTCAGATAACTGCATCGGTTGAAATGGAAACAATTGGAGAGTATGCTGTCAACTTGGTGGAGGAACGGTATGGCGATGTTGGCGCTTAACATACAAATGCACGGCAAGGTGGCAGTTGTCATCGGCGGTGGTTCTGTCGCTCTGCGCAAACTCAGAGCCCTTTTAACAGCAGGCGCTTCGGTCACGGTGGTGGCGATGAATGTCAGTCCCGAAATAGTTGCACTCGCCGAGTCTGGTGCTCTTGCCGTCAGGGTGGGAAACTACGAGTCGGCAGATCTGGATGATGCGTTTCTTGCGATCGCTGCAACTGACGATACCGTGGTAAACAAGAGGATTGCAGCCGATGCACGTGAGCGGGGGATTCTTGCCGCTGTTGTTGATAATCCGGCAGAGGGAAACTGCACGTTCCCGGCAATGCTGCGGCGCGCTGATCTTGAAATAGCCGTTTCAACAGGTGGGCGTTGCCCTACTTTTGCCACTGACGTGCGCGATTGTATTGCAGGACTGATAGGCCCTGAATATGGGGGCATTCTTGAGCAGCTCGCCGGTGAACGAGAAAAGCTGTTGACGAACGGGAGCCCCAGTACATACAATACACACGTTTTACGCTCGCTTGCCAGGCGCTTACTCGCCAAGCCTACTGAAAACAAGGAATCATAATCATGACGCACCTGTTTTTTATTCTAACCGTGGCTTTGTATGGTTGTGCCACCGCAGCATACCTTGCCTGCCTGGTGCGTACTTCCCCATGGCTGACGCGCTGGGCGGCTCGCATTCTGGCTGCCGGTTTCACCGCACATCTGCTTTCGACTATCCACCTGGCCAACAAGATGAAATATCTTCCGCTAACCAATATGCAGGAATCACTGTCGTTTTTCAGCCTTGCGACAGTTGCAGCCTTTATCTTCTTCGAGCGCAGATACAAAGTGACGACACTCGGCTCTTTTATTGCCCCTGTGGCGCTCATGATGCTGATCGCCTCGAGTTCTCTGCATGCAGAGGTGCGCCAGCTCCATCCGATCCTGCAGAGCAACTGGTTCTGGTTTCATGCACTGCTGGCTTTTGCCAGTTATGCCTGTTTCACCATTGCTGCAGGTGTGGCGATTATGTACCTGACACAGAACTATTTCCTCAAAACAAAGCACTTTGGTGCGCTGTTCCAGAAACTGCCTTCGCTTGAAACGATGGATGAAATCAGTTACCGCTGCCTGACTGTTGGTTTCCCGCTGTTAACGGTTGCAATCATATCCGGTTCCATCTGGTCCGAACAGGCGATGGGAAGCTACTGGGTGTGGGACCGCAAGCAGACCTGGTCTCTGATCATCTGGCTTATCTATGCAGCTCTTCTGCACGGTCGCCTGACTATAGGCTGGCGTGGCAAGCGTGCTGCGATTCTTTCAATCCTCGGTTTTATTGTAGTACTCTTCACGTTCTTTGCGATGGAGCACAGTATCAGCTGGTAGCCATGCTCCCAGTATTAAATTAATCACCATGGACTGTTTTTAATCATGAATATCATTGTTGTTGGCCTCTCTCACAAAACTGCTGCAGTTGAGACCCGTGAAAGGGTGGCTTTTTCTCCAAACAATATCGAAAAGCCGCTGTCTGAATTAATCGGGCTTGAGGGGATTGTTGAGGGCGTGATTGTCTCTACCTGCAACCGGGTCGAGATTTATGCCACAACCCGCGATATTGCAGGGGGCATCGCCCGCATAAAGCGCTTTATGGCTGATTACCATCATCTGCCATTTGAAGCGCTTGAGCCGCATCTGTACAGCTACCATGCTGAAGCTGCCATCCGCCATGTATTTCGGGTCGCTTCCAGTCTGGATTCGATGGTGGTCGGCGAGCCGCAGATACTTGGGCAGATCAAAACCTCCTACGGCTATGCTGCTGAATTCAAGTCATCGGGAATTATTCTCAATCGCTTCCTTCATAAAGCCTTTTCGGTTGCCAAACGGGTGCGCACGGAGACAAAAATTGCTTCTTCCGCGGTTTCCGTGGCATTTGCCGCCGTGGAGCTGGCCAAGAAAATATTGGGAGACCTCTCCGACAAGACGGTCATGCTGATCGGTGCCGGAGAGATGTGCGAACTTGCGGCCAAGCACTTTCTTAACAGCGGGGCCAAAGGGGTCATGGTTACCAATCGCACCTTTGAGCGAGCGGAGAAGCTGGCGGAAGAATTCGGCGGCGAGGCGGTGCGTTTCGAGGAACTTCTTGAGCACCTTCATCACGCGGATATCGTACTTTCATCCACCGGGGCGCCGCACCACATTATTGGTCCTAAAGACGTTAAAGAGGTCCTCAAGCGCCGCAGATTCAAGCCGATCTTCTTCATCGACATTGCTGTGCCCCGTGATATCGACCCCAAGGTTGACCAGGTTGAAAACGCCTACCTTTTCACTGTTGACAATCTGCAGGAGATAATTCAGGCCAACCTTGCCCAGCGCAGTCTGGAGGCAGAAAAAGCGGAGCAGATTATAAGTCAGGAAATCGGCCAGTTCCACAAATGGCTTTCGACGCTGGAAGTAACGCCGGCAATAGTCGCGCTACGCAACCGTTTTGACGAAATTCGCCGGGCGGAACTTGATAAGACCATAACCGGTTGGAAGGATTTACCTCCTGATGCCGAGAAACGGCTGGAAGCGCTTACGCTTGCCATGATGAACAAATTGCTCCATGCCCCTACATCCGTGCTGAAACAGGCGGGGCAGGGGGGGCGGGTTGATTTGTACGTGGATGCACTGCGTCAGTTGTTTGAGCTGGAGGCTCTGCAGCGGGATGATGAAGAGCTTGAGTTGGAAGAGTAATGCATCTGCCTCCACTGGTTGCCGGTACGCTGATAAAACGCTACAAGCGCTTCCTGGCGGATGTAACTCTGGATGACGGGAGTCTCGTCACCGTACACTGCCCGAACTCAGGTAGCATGATGGGGTGCGCAACTCCCGGCAGCAGGGTGCTTCTCTCCAGCAGTTCCAGTTCGACAAGGAAGTACCCCTTTGGTTGGGAGCTGGTACAGGTTGACGGTTTCTGGGTCGGCATCAATACCGGCCTGCCCAACCGGTTGACCCGCGAGGGTATTGAGGATGGCACGGTGGTGGAATTGCAGGGATATGCAACTATCCGCCCCGAGGTGCCATACGGTGAGCGCAGCCGCATCGACCTGTTGCTGGAAGGTTCGGCAGGGCGCTGCTACGTTGAGGTGAAGAATGTTACGCTGGAAGAGTCCGGCCGGGCTCTGTTCCCTGATGCCGTTACTACCCGGGGACAAAAACACCTGTGTGAGTTGATGCGAGTTGTCCGTGAGGGTGATCGTGGCGTGATTTTTTTCACCGTCCAGCGTGGCGACGCTAACTCCGTTTCCCCGGCTGACATGATCGATCCGGAATACGGACGCCTTCTGCGTCTTGCGATGGCAAACGGAGTGGAGGCGCTGGCATACCGGGCGTTGGTAACGCCTGAGGAAATTAAGCTAACTGAGCGCCTTCCGGTGCTTGTTTGAGTACGTCATGGTTTGGACTAAATAAAAAACGGAGATAATTATGCCACCCAAGCAGTTGCGAATAGGAACCCGTGCCAGTCAACTGGCCCTTTGGCAGGCCAACTGGGTCAAGTCTGAACTTGAAAGTCGTTATCCGGGCATGGAAGTAACGTTGACCAAGATCAAGACGATCGGTGACAAGATTCTGGATGTCCCTCTGGCACAGGTTGGCGGGAAAGGTCTGTTCGTCAAAGAGATTGAAGAGGCCATGTTGCGCGGTGAGATCGACATCGCCGTGCACAGCATGAAGGATGTTCCGACGGAATTTCCGGAAGGGTTGGGACTACACTGCATTACCGAGCGTGAAGACCCGCGTGATGCCGTAATCTCTCGCAACCTCAAATTTGCAGATCTGCCGCAGGGTGCCCGCATTGGTACCAGTGCCCTGCGCCGTCAGGCCCAGCTTCTGAAAGTGCGCCCGGACCTCCAGATGGTGATTATTCGCGGCAACGTCGAAACCCGTATCAGAAAGCTTACCGAAGACAATCTGGATGCGGTCATTCTGGCTGCTGCCGGCCTGAAACGCCTCGGTTTTACCGATAGCGTCGGAGAATATCTGGACACCGAACTCTCGATCCCGGCTATCGGCCAGGGTGCTTTGGGGATCGAGTGCCGTCTTGCCGATCCGGTTATAACTGAGACTATTGCTTTCTTTAACCACGCCGATACCAGCTATGCCGTTCGGGCTGAGCGTGCCCTGCTCAAGCGGTGCGAAGGCGGCTGTCAGGTGCCGATAGCGGCGCACGGGACCGTCAGCGATGATCAATTGCGGTTGGTTGGTTTTATTGCCGCTGTCGACGGTCAGCATTCCGTACGTGGTGAAATTGCCGGGCCGGTTGCTGAATGTGAACAGCTGGGTATACGCCTCGCAGATCAGTTATTGGCTGCAGGTGGTAAGGCGATTCTTGAAGAGGTGTATCAGAGGTCGATAGGTGAGTGACGGCATCGTTTATCTGGTTGGCGCCGGTCCCGGTGACCCGTCTCTGATTACTCTGCGCGGTGTTGACTGCTTGCAGAGAGCAGATGTTGTTGTCTACGACTATCTGGCAAATGAACAGTTGCTCAGCCATGCCCCTGAAACCGCAGAGAGGATCTATGCCGGCAAGATCGGTGGGCGTCACAACCAGGGCCAGGATGAGATAAATAGACTGCTGGTCACAAAGGCCGCGGTCGGAAAAGTCGTTGTCCGGCTTAAGGGTGGCGATCCTTTTGTGTTTGGTCGCGGTGGGGAGGAATGTGAGGCGCTACGTGAGGCTGGAATCCCTTTTGAGGTTGTTCCTGGTGTTACCGCTGCAGTCGGAGCTTCTGCTTACTCCGGTATTCCGCTTACCCATCGGGGCATAACCGCCTCGGTAGCGTTTGTCACCGGTCAGGAGGGGGAGCATAAGGATGGCTCAAATATAGACTGGGATCGTCTCTCGTTAGGAGGCGGTACCGTAGTGTTTTATATGGGAGTTACGACTCTGCGGCGCAATATGCAGCGCATGGTAGAACATGGTAGATCGCCGAATACACCGGTGGCTCTGGTGCGGTGGGCAACAACAGCTTGTCAGCAGGTACTGGTCGGCACACTGGCTGATATAGCCGATCGAGCCGAAGAGTGTGACTTCAAGCCGCCGGCAATCACCATTGTCGGAGAGGTGGTTGCGTTGCGTGAGAGGCTGCAATGGTTCGAAAAGCGTCCTCTCTGCGGTAAAAAAATCGTTGTTACGAGAGCTGCCGAGCAGGCAGGTGAGTTTTCGACGAAACTCTCGGCTCGTGGTGCAACGGTGCTCGAATGTCCTACCATCCGTCTGGTGGAGCCGGAGAGTTGGCAACTGCTTGATCTGGCTATTCGTGAATTACCCGGCTACGACTGGCTCGTGTTGACCTCTGTGAACGCGGTGCGATATTTTTTCCAGCGCTTGGATACGCTTGGGCTGGATGCCAGGGCATTGGCGGGTTGCAGGGTATGTGCTGTCGGGCCAAAAACTGCTGCCGAGGTGCGTTCTTTTGGTGTAAAGCCGGAGCTGGTGCCAGCTGACTATAAAGCCGAAGGTATTGTCGACGAATTTGCCCGTCTTGACATGCAGGGCTGCCGTGTCCTTTTTCCCCGTGCTGACAAAGCACGCGACGTTATCCCCGGCGAATTGAAGCGGATGGGCGCGCATGTTGATAGTCCGGTGGCGTATCGCAATGTTTTTCCGGAAAGGCTTCCGCCTGAAACGCTCTTTGCTCTGGAAAAACGCTCGGTGGATTGTGTCACATTCACGTCATCATCAACGGTACAAAATCTGGCCGCCATGCTGGGTGAAGAGATGATGCTGGATATGTTGAAGGGGGTTGTCGTTGCGTCAATCGGGCCGATAACTTCAAAAAGTTGTCGTGATCTGGGGTTGAAAGTTGATATAGAACCGCAATCTTACACGATGGATGCGCTGGTTGAAGCGTTGGAAGTCCATTTCGGCTGAGTACGTTTCTTGACATGTTATAAAAAAAGGCCCTGTTTTCACAGGGCCTTTTTTTATATGTGCTTTCCTGCTGGTTGTTACACGAGCTCCAGTGCACTGAAGAAATACGGGATTTCAAAAGCAGCTGTTTCAGGAGCATCAGAACCGTGGGAAGAATTCTCTTCAATGTTGACGGCAAAATCCTTGCGGATTGTTCCGGCTTCGGCGTTGGCAGGATTTGTTGCGCCCATCAGGGTGCGCCAGTCAGCGATAGCGTTCTCTTTCTCGAGGCAGAGTACAATCACAGGGCTGCGGGACATGAAAGCACACAGGTCGTTGAAAAAAGGGCGTTCATTGTGAACATAATAAAAACCCTCGGCCTGTTTTTTGGTCAACTGGATTTTTTTCATTCCAACAATGCTGAAGCCTTTTTCTTCGATACGGGCCAGAATTTTGCCAGCCAGTTTGCGCTCAACTGCATCCGGCTTGATGATTGCGAAAGTACGTTCCATGATGTTTCCTCCGATAGGTATCTGAAAATGTGAACACTCCTGATATCACCACGCGTGTCTATTTGTCAAGTATTTACGGCTTTTTTGCGGTCAACGGTGTTTTTGTGCTTGCAATATGAAAATGGAGATGATAAGAAGTCAGTTCACTCGCCCGGGTGGTGGAATTGGTAGACACGCAAGATTCAGGTTCTTGTGCTCGCAAGGGTGTGCTAGTTCGAGTCTAGTCCCGGGCACCAAAAGTAAAGAATAAGGCTTTACGAATTTTTTCGTAAAGCCTTTTTTCTTACCTTTTCCTCCCCTCCCCCAACAAATTTAGAGTACATTTGATGCAGCCATTTATTTAGATTTAGATGATCTCGCAATAACGAGACCCGCTTGTCGGCGGGACGTCATGCCGCTTGCCATTTGCCAGAAACAATGCATGATGTGTTCTGCTGGGCTACTCTCTAGAGGTGAGTTATCCATGAAAAATGTTTTTGTTCCGAGTTTGCTGCTGGTTATGTGCCTCACCGGATGTGCTGCGAAAGCGCTCCCACCTGTTGCGATTAAGATGCCGACGCGGACCATCGATTATCAGAAGGAGGTTAAACCTCTTCTCGACAAGCGCTGCACGGTTTGTCACTCCTGCTACAATTCTCCCTGTCAACTCAAGCTAGACTCTTTTGAAGGTGCTGATCGCGGCGCCACGAAGAGAGCTATCTATAATTCATCAAGGCTCAGTTCCATGGATCCGACGCGCCTCTTTATTGATGCGCAGACAACCGCTGAGTGGCGCAAGAGAAACTTCTCCAGCGTTACGGAGAGCACCGTTTCCAATGGGTTTAATGACTCAATTATGATTCAGATGCTCTCCCACAAGATGAAAAACTCAAAAAGCGCGGGAGAGTACCGCTCTGAAGCGGAAGATCTGACCTGCTCGGAAAACGCGAAGGAACTTGGCGGCTATCTCGAAAAACATCCGAACAACGGCATGCCCTTTGGTTTTCCGCCGCTCAAACAAGACGAATTCGACATCATTGCCGGCTGGTTGGTTCAAGGAGCCAAGGGGCCAGATGCTGCCCAACAGGCGGAACTGACAACGCCGAAAGAGAGCGACGCGCGAGCCATCCTCCAGTGGGAAGCCTTCTTGAACCAAGACGACACCAAACACGCCGTAACGGCACGCTATCTCTACGAACATCTGTTTCTTGCCCATGTGAAATTTGATACACCAACCAAGGAGTTTTATGAGCTGGTACGCTCGAGGACAGCGCCCGGCCAACCGCTCGACCTGATTGCCAGCGTGCGTCCCTATGACGACCCCGGCGTTCAGCGGGTTTACTACCGCTTCCGCAAGATCCACTCGACCATTGTCTTCAAGACACATATGGTATTCAATCTTGATGATGCCCAACTACAGCGATTCAACGAACTTTTCATCCAGCCGGAGTGGTTGCAGCCGCCGCATTTGATGGGCTATGGCACGGAGCTGAGCGCCAATCCGTTTATTGCCTTTGAGCAGATTCCGCCGCGTTCGCGTTACCAATTTCTACTGGACAATGTCAGTTACATCATCATGACTTTCATCCATGGCCCGGTCTGCAAGGGCCAGATCGCCCTTAATGCAATAGATGACCATTTCTGGGTTATGTTCATGGACCCTGACCACGATTTGAGTGTCGCCAATCCCGGTTTTCTGAAGCTGTACAGCGACAAACTGCGGATGCCCATTGAGCAGGGGAGCGATCTACGTTTCTTTTCGGCGCTCACCGATGGGCACCGTCAAGCGGCTTTAGAATTCTACAGAGCCCGGCAGGACCACTATGCAGCTCTGAGTTATGCCGGTCTTGGCTACGAGTCAATCTGGAAGGGGAACCGTGCCGTCGACGTCCCGATGATGACCGTCTATCGCCATTTCGACAGTGCCTCGCTGCACAAAGGGGTCCTGGGCAGTCTGCCTAAGACAATGTGGGTCCTTGACTACCCTCTTTTGGAACGGCTCTATTATGCTCTCGTAGCGGGTTTTGATGTGTACGGCACGGTTGGTCACCAGCTGGCGACCAGGTTATACATGGATGAGCTGCGCCTCGAGGCGGAGAGCTACTTCCTGGATTTTCTTCCCCCGGCGGGTCGGCAGAAGAAAATGCAATCGTGGTATAAAGGTGTCAGTCCCAAGAAGATCAACTACTACCCATCTGCCATGCCGGCTAAGATACTCTTTAAAACGGACGACCCGCAGCGCGAGTTCATCGAGCATGTTGTGGACAGCCACCTGCTGCCTGCAACGGAGATCGCCTTCGACAAGGTAAATTACCTGCGGGCCGGTGCGGTTTATCCGGGTTTGCCGGTGAGTTACAAAACAGCAGACGACTATCTGCGCGCCTTTCGCACCATTTCCCAGCCCGGAGCATCATTTTTTGCCCTGGTCAATGGTAGTAACTCAAATCTCGCCTATGTAAGGGTGCGGCGCGGTAATGATCGGGATGTCGCCTTTTCCATGGTTATCAATCGTTGGCATGACAATGTTGCGTTCCTGATCAAAGAGGATGCCCGCCTCGATCCATCAAAGGACAGTGCCGATTTCGTCAATGGTCTCATTGGATCCTACCCCAACTATTTTTTCGATCTTCAGGAAAATGATCTACCCGATTTCCTTGATTTTCTCGATCATTTTGATGAAAGCCCCAAAAATAAGGAACGATTGGCGAAGTACGGCGTGAACAGGGCGGATGACAGATTTTGGGATACCTATGACTGGTTTCAGCGCCGATTTAATGAAGATGAACCGCTGCTGGGCGGACTGTTTGATTTGAATCGCTACTACTACCGAGCCCTCTAAATGTGCGATATGGAATAAGTTGGTTGGGTGCCGCGATCTTGCAAAAGAATTGCAGGCTCCGACATTTTGAGGTGCAGGGTTCTTTTGCCTGTTCGTAAGGCCTCTGTATGCTGTTTATCAGCCTGTCCTTGATGATCACAAGGATGTTCACTCCCTGGTGTCGTAATTGTTTTCTAGTGGTAAAACCGCATAAAATCGTGTAAACAAACGAACTTGTGACGAACCGGTCATATACATGATGGTGTCTAATTAAAAAACAGGAGAAATTCATGCAAAAAACAAGCAATAGACTTCTGGTGATGTTTTTGTCAGTGATAATCATGGCACTCGCCGGGTGTGCAAATAACCAGCAGGGATATCAAAAAGCCTTTAATAGCCAAAATTCATTGACCCAGAATCAGAGTTCCTTTTCCCAGTCCGCTGAAAGTGTTTTCAAAATTGTAAAGCAAACTTTTGTTCAGCAAGGCTTCACTGTTGAGAGTGCGGACTTCAAGTCCGGTACAGTAAAAGCTGTGCGAAATATGCAGGACAGGGACGACTCAGAAATATCTTATAATATTCACGCTTCCGCTGATATCTCCGAAGTGACAGGCGTTGAAACAAATGTCACTTTGGCTGCAAGTCAGCAGACAATCCTCCATCGCTCAAGCACCACCTGGTGGCATCTGCTTTGGATTTTACCAATTATTCCTACTGGAACTGAATACCAGACTCTGGTTGTGAAGGAAGGAAATATCACTGCTCCCGGTTTTTATACCGATTTTTTTAACACGTTGAAAATTTCGGTGACAAAATATGATCTAGCCGTAAAGGCTGCCGCAGAAAAAGCTGCAAAACAGAAAGCCGTGGCTGAGGCAAAGGCTGCTGCTGAGAAGGCTGAAGCAGAAAGGGTTGCGGCAGAGAAAGCGGCCAAACTAAAAGCAGAGGAAGAGGCTAAGGCTGCAGCAGAAAAGGCTGCAGCAGAAAAAGCTGCAGCAGAAAAAGCTGCAGCAGAAAAAGCCGCGGCAGAAAAGGCTGCTGCTGATAGCATTGCCGCCGAGCAAGCAAGCGCTGAGAAGCTTCCCGTTGATAAGGTGCCACAGCAATAGAACGCTTACGGATAGTGGGTTAAGATGCTGCTATAGCTTTTAATCAGAACCGTAAAAACGCTACCAGCATCTGGTTTCTCAACATGACATGATAGGCTTGCCGTTACGTCCGGCTTGCAACAGTACCAACAATGGTTCTCAGCTACTGCCGAGAACCATTGTTGTTTGCGCGTCTGTTTGGCGACAGGTCCCGGAATGGCCGCTGTCACTCTTTGATTTATTGCCAGGTTATTACAAATGCTCGCAGTTTTCCACCATTCTCATCACGGTAATACACTACCTTGATGTTCTCAGATATGTGGCCGCGCTGAATCAGGTAACCCTCTTTTTTCTCGGAAGTTACGCTGCCGAAAGAGGGGTTCTTTGTGACCTGTCGCAGGACCCCCTTCATAAATGATTCCGGTAAGCCCTGTCCGCCACGATCAATTACCTGGATCGCCCTGATGGCCTGTGCCTCGCGCAGTACTTTGAATTCGGTTACCCGCCCCTTATATCTCTCCCACCCGGGGTTTGAGGCGCTGAACTGTTTGTCAAGTCCGGCCCGTGGGATAAAGTCGGGCAGGGTTAAAGGTCGTGCTGCAGCTGTTTGCACGGGTGCCGGGCTTTTTGGGCTGCGATTTTCGGCGATGGCACTCAGTACCGCTTTGTCGCTCATACTGTCCTGATCTTTTGGTACAGCCGGTGTGTCAGGACTGATGACGGCAACCGGTTTGGCCGCTTCTGGCTTGGATGCGGGTATTTGCTGTTGAATGTATGTTAACGCTATAACTATGACGATAATAGGCACCAGCCAGATCAAAAACATGGTTCTTTTTGAATGGCCTGTCTGGGTCTCAGTGGTGTCGATATCCTCGGCATCCCATTCATGTGCCGCAGCTGGTGTCGCCTGTTCGAGAGTTTCCGGTTCTGCTGTGCTGCTGACCGCATTGTCAAAGGAGCTGGTGAATTCGGAATAGACCTGCAGGCGCTTGCGTGGTGCGTAGGTAATTCCCTGCTCTTCCAGGGATGGTTCGCTTGAACCTGGTGTGGTGACAACATGTTGCAGTTCTGTGCCGGTGTGTTGTTCTGGAGCTTCCTCAACAGCAGCGAGTGGTGCGAGGAGAGCGGAAGATTCCTCACTGCTCACCGGTTGCGCCATGAATTCGGTTGATGCGCTCGCTAACGGAGGTACTGGCTCCTCGCTTTTCTTTGCTTTGCTCAGTAGGGTGACAATAAGGTGTTGTAGTTCAGACAACAGTGGAGCGTCATCAGCTGAAGTATCCAGCCATCCCTGATATGGTTTCAGGATGGCGTCACTCGTCTCTCCGGGGGTGGCCAGCAGCACAAACTTTGATCGCCTGCGACCCAACTGTTTTTTGAGGTGCATGAGCAAAATTTCGGCGGAGAGGCCGGACAGATGGGTCTGGACAAAGACAACATCCGGTTTTTCAATAGCGATCTCCTCACCACCTTTTTCAAGGTTGTTAACGACGCGGAGACGAATGTTCTTGTCTTCGGCAAGACGGCTGAAAATCTTTCTCAGACGTGCAACATCAGTGATTAATAGAAGATTGCTCACAAGGAACCCCTTAGCCTGAAATGTAGATATTGTACTGGATGGAAGTGCGTAAATCAACAGTTATGCTGGACAAGAGCACCGTTTCGTGTGCTTTTAGTTTGACAAAATGGTACGGTGAAAATTATTATCATTAGATTAGTATTCTTATGTGAACTTATTGGAGGGTTTATGAGCAAAACGTATAAAATAGCGGTTCTGGCAGGCGACGGAATTGGTCCTGAGGTGATGGCAGAAGCTCTGAATGTCCTTGATGCTGTAGAGAAAAAATTTGATGTCACCTTTACCCGTACAGCTGCCAATGTTGGTGGCGCCGGAATTGATAACGAAGGTAAAGCACTTCCGCAGACGACGATTGATATCTGCAAAGCCTCAGACGCCATACTGTTCGGCTCGGTCGGTGGCCCGAAATGGGAAACACTGCCGCCTGACGAACAGCCTGAACGTGGGGCGCTGCTGCCGCTCCGCAAGATATTCGGCCTGTATGCAAACTTGCGCCCTGCCATCATCTTCCCCTCTTTGACCGGCGCTTCTTCTTTAAAGGAAGAGGTTATTGGCGGTGGTTTCAATATTCTGGTTATCCGTGAGCTGACCGGTGGCATCTATTTTTCCCAGCCGAAAGGTATCGAAGGGGTAGGACGCGAGCGGATCGGCATCGACACGCTGAAGTATTCTGTGCCGGAGATTGAACGCATTACCCACGTTGCTTTCCAGGCTGCCCGCAAGCGCGACAAAAAAGTCTGCTCCATCGATAAAGCTAATGTGCTCTCCTCTTCAGTACTCTGGCGTGAAGTTGTTATCGGTATCGCCAAAGAATATCCTGATGTCGAGTTGACTCACATGTACGTCGACAATGCCGCCATGCAGCTCGTCAAGTGGCCGAAGCAGTTTGACGTCATTCTGGCGGAAAACATGTTTGGCGACATCCTTTCCGATGAAGCCGCCATGCTGACCGGTTCTCTCGGCATGCTCCCGTCAGCTTCGCTGGCAGAAGGCAGCTTCGGCATGTATGAGCCGTCGGGCGGTTCTGCTCCGGATATTGCCGGTCAGGGTATTGCCAATCCTATCGCCCAGATTCTCTCGATGGCAATGATGCTTAAATTTTCTTTCGGGATGCTGGACGCTGCGGATGCTATTGACAACGCTGTAGAGAAAGTTCTCGATCAGGGCTACCGTACCGCTGACATTTACCAGAAGAAAGATAATGAAAAATTGGTGAACACGAAAGAAATCGGTGCGGCAATTATCGCAAATCTGTAATCTCACCTCAATTATAAAAGGAACAGTGACTATGAAAGTCGGAATCGTTGGATGGCGCGGTATGGTTGGTTCGGTTCTCATGCAACGGATGCAGGAGGAGAACGACTTTGCTTTAAACTTTGAGCCGGTATTTTTTACGACTTCCCAGGCTGGGCAGCCTGCCCCTATGAATGCGGGCACACTGAAGGATGCCTCGGACATTGCCGAACTCAAAAAGTTGGATGTAATTATCACCTGTCAGGGGGGTGATTACACCAAGGCGGTTCACCCCGAGCTGCGCAAGCAGGGGTGGAACGGTTACTGGATCGATGCAGCCAGCACTCTGCGTATGGAGCCAAACGCCGTCATTATTCTCGATCCGGTCAACCGTGATGTGATCGATGCGGCTCTTGCCAAGGGGGAGAAGGATTTCATCGGCGGCAACTGCACGGTCAGCCTGATGCTGATGGCTCTCGGCGGACTGTTTCGCGCCGGAGCGGTGGAGTGGATCAGCTCCATGACCTATCAGGCAGCAAGTGGTGCCGGTGCCCCCAATATGCGTGAACTGCTGGCGCAGATGGGAACTTTGAACGGTGTCGTCGCTGAAGAGTTGAAAAACCCGGGTTCGGCGATACTTGAAATTGACCGGAAGGTTACCGCTGCGCTGCGAGACGGCTCCATGCCGACCAAAGAGTTCGGTTTCCCGCTGGCCGGAAATGTGCTCCCCTGGATTGACCGCGAGGTTGAGGATGGTCAGAGCCGCGAAGAGCTGAAAGGTTTTCAGGAAACCAACAAGATTCTTGGTTCTACGACTCCGATCCCGGTCGATGGCCTCTGTGTACGTGTCGGTGCCATGCGCTGCCACAGCCAGGCTCTGACGATAAAGCTGACAAAAGATCTGCCGATAGCCGAGATTGAAGAGCTGATCAAAAACGATAATCAGTGGGTCAAGCTGATCCCTAACAACAAGGCTGATTCCCTGGCAGGACTTACCCCGGCAGCTGTTTCCGGGACACTGACTGTCCCGATCGGTCGTCTGCGTAAAATGAAGATGGGTCCACAATACCTGTCGGCCTTCACCTGCGGCGACCAGTTGCTGTGGGGAGCGGCGGAGCCGTTGCGCCGGATGCTGCGGATTCTGCTGGAGAAGTAACCCTGTCGCTCTGATTTATTTGTATGGAGTTAGCGCCCCGTTTGGGGCGCTTTCTATTTGAGGTGATAAATGAATATTCCGCATGCTAAACCTGAACTTCTCGCCCCGGTCGGCTCTCTGGAATCCTTCTTTGCTGCAATTGAAAAAGGCGCAGATGCCGTGTATGCCGGTCTGCAGGATTTCTCAGCCCGCGCCCGTGCCAAAAACTTCACGCTGGCGCAGATGGAGCGGATGCTGGCCTATGCCCATGGGCATGACCGGCGGATCTACATCACACTCAATACCCTTGTGAAGGAAAAGGAACTCCCACAACTCGTGGATACGCTGGCAGCACTGGCTGGAATGCGTGTTGATGGTGTCATCTTGCAGGATCTTGCGGTGGCGCGGCTGATCCGCAATCATTTTCCCTCCATACCGCTCCACGCTTCAACCCAGCTGACGATTCACAATACTCCCGGGGTCAAGTTACTGCATGAACTGGGTTTCCAGCGAGCCGTTCTTGCCCGTGAACTGGCGGTTGATGAAATTGCCGCCATAGTTGCTGCCACTCCGGTAGAGATTGAGTGTTTCGTTCACGGGGCTCTCTGTTTCTCCATATCGGGGCAATGCTTTTTCTCTTCCCTTCTGGGGGGGCATAGCGGCAATCGCGGACGGTGCGCACAGCCATGTCGCCGTCTCTACAGCCACCGTGGTAAGGAGGGACACTACTTTTCAACCAGCGACCTGTCGGCAATCGATCTTATCCCCGACCTCGTCAAGGCCGGGGTGAAGTCTCTCAAGATTGAGGGGAGGATGAAATCAGCCGAGTATGTTGCCTCTGTCGTCGAAGCCTATCGTACGGTGCTGGATGCACCGGAAAGTTCGCGCAAGGAGGCGTTGACGGTTGCCAAGGGGATACTGAAGTATTCCTTCGGTCGCACCCCGACCAAGGGGTTTCTGGCTTCACAGCAGCCTGATGACATCGCCAACCCCTGGCAGAAGGGGGGGACGGGGCGTTTTACCGGCCAGATCAAGAGCATCAAAGGGAAGAATCTGGTCTTTGAAACAAGGGATACTCTCTATGTCGGTGATCGACTGCGGGCGCAGCCGAAAAGCGACATGGCAGGTCAGGCGTGGACCGTGCGCGAGATGTTCCTCAATCGTAAGAAGGTCATGGAGGCGCCGGCAGGAAGCCTGGTGGAGGTTGAAACGCCCTTCAGTTTCTCGGTCGGCGATTCGATCTATAAGGTCTCATCCAGAGAGGCGTATACCCTCAGTGACAGTGCCTGTCAGCGTAGACTCGAGGGGTACCAAGGGGACAAACTCCCCTGCAAGCTGGTCCTTTCGCTAAAAGACGGACAACTTCTCATCTCTGCATCTGTCAGTGGATACGTCCATGAGTTCAGCTTTCCACTTGGCCCGTTGGAACCGGCTCGTAGCGGTGATATGCAGGCGGTCCTGTTTGGTCAGTTCTCAAAATGCGGCGATACACAGTTCAAGCTCGAATCACTGGAGGCGCCTGACTTCCCGGCGGTGCTGATTCCGTCGGCTCTGTTTAAGGAGCTGCGGCGGCGTTTTTACCAGCAGCTACGGGAAGCTTCATCAGCCATTTTTCGCGGGCAGATTGCATCCGCCCGCAGTGATGCACTTCGGGATGTAGAGGCTGTTCAGATGGGAAAGCGGCACTCTGCACCACGCGAAACTCTGACGGTTGTCATGGCTGAGCCGAAAGAGTGGCGTTTCCCGCTCCAGAACGGAGCTGATGCCACATTATTGCCGCTCTCAAAAGCCGCTATCCACCAGATTACCTCTGCAGTGCCGCGCATGCGCGGTTCGGAAGAACGTATTATCTGGCAATTGCCGTTCATCATATTTGATCGTGATATACCATTGTACCGTGAGACCCTTCAGAGTTTGTACAGGGCCGGTTTCCGCCGCTTTGAGGCTGCCAACCTGTCCCACTTTGAGCTTTTTCATGGCCTTGAAGGTCTGCATCTCTCGACCTGGCACCGCTGTTTTTCGCTTAACAGCCAGGCGTTGTTGGCCTGGAAAGAGCTGGGTGCCGAAGCCGCAACACTCTATCTGGAGGATGACAGTACCAATATTGGTGAGCTGCTGGCGACCGGAGTTGATATCGAACAACGGATGATGGTCTATTCGCCACTGCCGGTCATGACGACAAAAATCCGCATAAAGGATGTGCATGCCAATACCCCGCTCCGTTCCGATCGTGGGGAAACCTACCGTGTAACGAGCCATGACGGTCTGCAGACGATCAGCTCCACGTTGCCATTCTCGCTGACAGCGCGACACAGCGAACTGCGCCAGAAAGGTTGCAACTCCTTCGTTATCGATCTTGGAGATGAGCCGCGTGAACGGTGGAATGAAATCATGGCTGCTTTCAAATCCGGTCGGGATCTTTCCGGAACCACCGAATTCAATTACGCTGCAGAGCTGGTATAGATGAGAACATGTCTCGCATTGTTACTGCAGCTTCTGTTCCTTGCTAGTAGCGCTCATGCCGGGAGGACCATAGAGGGGATGGTGCGCGCGGTCTATGATGGTGATACCGTGCTGTTGACAACGCGTGAGGAAAGTCGGCTCAAGGTGCGCTTGTACGGGATTGATGCCCCCGAGACGCAGAAGCCTGATAAGCCCGGTCAAGCGTACGGTGCAATAGCAAGGCGGACGTTGATGTACAAGGTTATGGGTCGGCGTGTGACTGCAGAGTTAGTTGATATTGATAAGCACAAGCGGGCCGTGGCGATTATCAGGTACTCCGGCAGAGATATCAATCGCGAGATGGTGTCCGAGGGCATGGCGTGGGCTTATCGACAGTATCTGCAAGGAGCTTATGCGTCAGAATATATCGGAGCGGAAAATCTGGCCCGTTCACGTCGTGTCGGAATCTGGAGAGAGTCAAATCCCCAGCCACCATGGGAATTCAGAAATGGACGTAAGGGGAGGCGGAAGCATTAGTTCCCCTGATGGTTGCATGCCACCTTAATGGCGGTATTTCTTAGTCATTTCAAGGGTGTGTCTGACACGGGAGATTAGCCGCACTGGCTGGACCGGCTTGGGGATAAAATCGTTGAATCCAAATTCCAGAGCCTGCTGCTCATCCTCAGTGGATATCTTGGAAGTCAGCATGATAACTGGTGTTTCGGAGGTCATGGGATTAGCCCTGATGGCTCTCAACAAACCGAAGCCGTCCATTCGTGGCATAACCGAATCAGTTATAATAAGCTTCGGTCGTTCTGACAGAGCTATTTTCAATGCCTCAAGGCCGTCACCAGCCATAAGCACCTTATACCCTTCCTTTGCAAGCGCCAGCTGGATGATTGCTGCAATAGGTGCAGAATCCTCAACTACCAGAATGGCCTCTCCACCCTCAGAACTGCTTTTTAAATAATGTACAGAGATTGCGTCCAATATCTCTTTGCGAGTTGCAAGTACCGGGACCACCTGGAGACCGGTAATGCGGTTCAGCATTTCCATCGTTTCCAGGTCAAACGGGTCGGTGATTGCCACCGCCAGCATGGAATCTTTCTGTTTAAGCGGAAACACCAGCTTCTTCATTGCAAAATCGGATGGCAGCATGTCCAGCAGCTCTTGCGGGTATGTATGTCCAATAAAGTTTTTGATGGTTTTGAAGTTGAACTGTTTGGACAGTGCGTCTACCAGCTCTTCCTCTGTAATGACCCCCATCCGCTCAAGGACAGCACCCAAACGTTCCTTTTTAGCTTTTTGCCGTTCCAGTGCACGTTCGAGTGTCTTTTTGCTGATAATATCAGCTTCAACCAGAATATCACCCAAATGTTTCATGCAATCACATCCTTACATCCTCATCAGCTAACCCTGAACCATACTGCCAAAGAACAAAAAAACACTGCTATTTGGGGACAAGATAACCGATGCGGATCCCTCCCCAATGCCTGTTGTTTATAACCAGCGGCTTTGACATGTCGTTCAAAATCTCGCCGGTATCCCGGCGATAGGTCTGCAGCAGGAATCCGTCAGAATTGCGGGCACAACGGATGCCGGTGTGATCGTCAAAGATGCGTTTGGTGCGGTTGTTGTTTTTGTCAATTTCAATGTTACCGGTCAACGGTTTACTGAAACGGAGGTTGTGGCATGGGCAGTAGCCGTTGTTGTCAACGCAGATAGCATACATTACCTTAGGGTCGCGGTTGACGATCATTTCCTGGAATGGCGAAATAACCCTGTCAAAGAACGCATCAAAGCGGGTGGTGAATTTCTGCGGAGAAGAATTCGGCACCGGGATATAGTTCCTGTCAAAAAGGTTATCGATGGTGATGCTGCGATCTTGCAGTCCTTTTTCAATAGCGGCCAGCACCTGTGATTCAATCTCGCGTATGTATGCCTTTACGGTGTCATGGTAGTTGCCGACCGAAAACTTTCCGACGGAGCCATAAATCTGTTCAACTACCTCGGAAAACGTCGAGAAAGCCTCACTGGTTCGCTGCATCATGGTGTAGGTTTCTTCAGCGCTGTGAGAAACAAGGTGAATCATCTCGGAAATATTATTTGTTGTGGCATTCTGCTCTTCTGAGGCTGTCGCGATCTGCTCAATCATTATGCGTGATTCGTTAGCATGGTTTTTGATGTTTTCCAGGCTGTCTCGAGCCTCCTCTGCTTTGGCAAGGCCGGTCCGAACGAGAACACTCTCGTTGCCGATCATGTCGGCAGCGCTGCGGCTGGTCTTCTGGATGCTTGCGACGACCTTCTTGATCTCACGGGTTGAAGCGGTTGTCTTTTCCGCCAAGCCTTTGACCTCGCTGGCGACTACGGCAAAGCCTTTGCCGGCATCACCGGCACGGGCCGCTTCAATAGAAGCATTAAGTGCCAGCAGGTTGGTTTGGTCGGCAATATCCTCGATGAGGACAACCATTTCGCCGATGTGCGTAGAGGCAGCCTCAAGTTCACGAATGGTAACCAGTGTGTCATTTACGCTTCCGCTGATCTGCTGCATGCAGTTCCAGGTTTCTTCAACAACTGCCATACCGCTGCTGGCAGCGCTGTCGACCGAGCTGGAGAGCGCTGCAGCCCGATGAGTGTTTTCAGTCACATCATGAATTGTCTGTGCCATTTCTTCGGAGGATGCAGCAACGGTAAAAGCCTGATCTTTCTGATCCTGCGTCATCTTCAGCGTCCGTTCGGTGCCGGCGGCCAATTCGCAGACGCTTGTTCCAATCAGGCATGTTTGTGAATACAGATCAGAAAATGTATGGCGAATTTTCTCGGTAAGGTTGTTAACTTCGTCTCCGAGTCGCCCGATTTCGCAGGTTGTCTTGATTTCGAGGACCTTGGTCAGATCTCCTTCGCTGCCGGCAAGATCACCCAGCTGCTTATAAAGCTCTGTAATCTGTTGAACCACGGTGCGGTTGAAGAAAATGTAGAGCGTTGCCAGCATGGCAAGAAAGAAAAACACCCCTATCGCCGACATATACGCGGTAAGACGTAGCGCTGAGGTAAATCCGTCTTCAAGTGATGTCGTCAAAAGTATGCCGCCCAGGTATTTCACGTCACCACTGTGGCAACTCCGGCAGCGCTCCTCATTTAACAACGGCACCGCCAGATCGAGAAATCGCTTTCCGTCCTTGTTTCCTGATAGCTCTTTGGGTGACCCTGAGGCAATGGCTGAGCGGACCTCCTCACTGACGGAGTCTCCTCCCCATTCTTTGCCGTCCACATTGAATAGTCTGATCCCCTTAACGCCACCCTTGGTTTTGATGTCAGCAACATAAGCGCCAAAATCTTTCATGTCCCCCTTTGTCATCTGGTTAAGGAGGTCATGGGTAACAGTAGAGGCAAGCTGTCGGGCATTTTTCCTCTGCAGGTCGATGGTGGCGGTATATTCAAGATAGATCGAAATGATACCAAGACCGGTAAAACCAATGCAAAGAGTGGCAGCAATGATAAGAAGGATTTTGCGGTTCAGGCTTGACTTGAACATAGGATAGTCACCTTTTGGCGGATTAAGCTACAAGATTGCAGGTACGGGATTCTACACCAGGAGGGTGGATTATACAAACGGTTTCTTAACTTATAAAACCATGTTTTTTGCTAAACGGTATCGATGAGTTGAATTGTAATTTTCATTAAAGCACCTGTTTTCGGCCTCTGTGGCTGTTATCAGACACTAAATATAAGTGTATTCTTAGTTGAAATGCCCAAGCCAAAAAGAGAAGGTTGTTGGTTTAATAACGAGGTATAAATAAACAGGTAAACAAACTTGAATTGTGCAGAGTTCGCGGGGATCCGAGGGAAAAGAAAAAGCCCTGAAGTGACCTCCAGGGCTTTTGAATGAACAGATTAACGTGGATGATCTAGTTCGGGTATACAGAAACCTTTTTGCGATCCTTGCCAAGACGCTCAAATGCAACAACGCCTTCGATCAGAGCAAACAGGGTGTAATCCTTGCCGCAGCCAACATTGTTGCCGGGATGAATCTGTGTGCCGCGTTGACGATAAATGATGTTGCCGGCTTTGACGCTCTCGCCGCCGAATTTCTTGCAGCCGAGACGCTGTCCACCAGAATCTCTACCGTTTCTTGAACTACCACCAGCTTTTTTATGTGCCATTTCCGTATCTCCTGGGAAAAATATTTATGCGGTCTTGGTTATGCGGTAATCTTTTCAATCTTGAGAACGGTCAGGTGTTGACGATGACCGCGCAGTTTGCGTGAGTCTTTACGACGTTTTGATTTAAATACGAGGACTTTTTTGCCCTTGCCCTGTACGGCAATTTTAGCTGTTACTGAAGCCCCGGCAACGAGTGGTGCACCAACAACAGTTTTTTCGCCACCAACCATAAGGATTTCAGCAAATTCTATGCTGTCACCGATTTCGCCCTCAAGTTTTTCAACCTTGAGAAATTCACCTTCGGCTACCTTGTATTGCTTTCCACCTGTCTTAATAACTGCGTACATATGCCATCTCCATCCGCTTCTAATTTTTAAAGAGTTATGGAATATAGATAGATGGGTTCGATAAGTCAAGCAGAAAATGACGTCGAGTAAATCAGGCCCACTGTATCTGTTAGCTGTGCCGCCTTTAAGAGGGTGTTGGCTTACAAATAATCACTAATTTTCATGTGCTTAACCAAAAAGTTCGTCAAAAATTGCCTGTACAGTTGTTATCCGGTCAGCTTTCCAGGCGTTGGTCCCGCAAAAAACAAGGCCGGTTTCAACATCTCCCCGCTGGGCGCGATCCAGGGCCGATACAATACAGAAGCGCTCGCCTGACTCCTTGTAGGAGCATTTCTTTAAGCAGCCCATCCGGCAGGGGGTGTGGTGGTCAAGATCATACTGGCGAATGTTATTGATATTTTTTAAAATGGCTCGCCCGGGCAATCCTGCCGGGCTCATAATCAGGCCGATGTCCTCTTTCGTACAGTCAATATAGAACTGCTTGAATTCGTTTTCGGCATCGCACTCCTCGGTACAGACAAAGCGACTGGCCATCTGGACTCCGTCAGCCCCCTCGGCAAGGGCATGCTCCACGTCTGTCCTGTCCCATACTCCCCCGGCTGCAATAACCGGTACATCAACACCGCACTCGTCGCGGAAAAAGGCCTTAATTGAGCGCACGGTTGCGTATTGGTCATACTCGCCGGTGCCGATGTTCTCCATCTTTTCGCCCAGGTGCCCGCCAGCAGTATCCGGGTCTTCTACGACAACTGCATCTGGTAGGCGGTTGTACGCCTTCTGCCACTTGCGTACAATCAGTTGGGCGGCGCGAAGTGAGGAAACGATCGGAACCAGCGCGACATCGGGATGGTCGGCCGTAAGTTCAGGCAGTCCCATTGGCAATCCGGCTCCGCAGACAATCACTTTTGCCCCGCCTTCAATGGCCGCCTTGACAAGCGGTGCGTAATCAGAAAGAGCCACCATGACATTGACGCCGATAACGCCGTCCGGCGCGATCTCGTACGCCTTGCGCAACTCGGCTTTGAAAGCCTCCAGCTCGGCCTGGAAAAAGTTTTTGCCATCATAGAGTCCACTATTGAGGGCTATGCCGGCCGCAGCAACCAGTCCTACTCCACCGCATTTTGCGATATGTCCAGCAAGGCGGCCGGCAGATATCCGGGCTCCCATGCCGCCCTGAATAAGGGGATAACGAACAGTATACTTTCCAATTTGTAGCGGCTGTGCCATAGTCACTCCTGCATAACATAAGATCAATCAATAATAGCAAAGCCTCGGCCGAAACAAATGTAATAGTTTTGTAAAACGAGTATGCGGCCTCCGGATTTGCCGTACATTTTTTTCTGGACTTGTTGGCTGTTTCTCACTAAAATCTGACAGTTTATTTGAAATTAGGAGTCTGTTATGGAACAGGAAAAACTGGATTATTTCAAGAACTTGCTGAATGAAGAAATGAAATCATTACTTGGTGAAGCGGGCAAGACCGTATCCGAAATGACCTTGGATGCTTCAAATTTCCCCGATCCGACCGACCGGGCTACACAGGAGTCAGATCGTAACTTTGAGTTGCGTATCAGGGATCGCGAACGGAAACTGATCAATAAGATTAAAGATGCCCTTGAGCGCATAGAGTCTAAAGAATTCGGCATTTGCGATGACTGCGGTGAAGAGATCGGTGAAGCCCGCCTGAAGGCGCGGCCGGTAACAACTCAGTGCATTAACTGCAAGATGGCTGCCGAGGAAAAGGAAATCCGTATTTAACGTAATGATTACTATGCAATAAATGACGGTGCACGGGATCAGACATGAAGACTCAGGATTCTTTACCACATACTGAAACCGATAATCGCCTGTCTGAGCTGACGCTTCTGTACCAGCTCAGTAACACAATGCTTTCCACCATACGCCTCAACAAGCTGGCGCATCTTATTCTTACCGCTGTTACCACGCCATCGTCCAACCTCTTTGAACGCGCTATTCTCTTTCTGCGTAATGAAAAAACCAACGTACTGCAAGGTATGCTGGCCGTGACGCGCCAGTCGTCTGAAGGGTTGCGTATTGTCGGTGGCCATGATGCTCTTGGCAGTCGTTGGGATATAAGTGACGAAATAATATCGCTACAGCGATCTGACGATTTTTGTTTAAAGGTCCGACTTACCCGCATTGAAATTGACAGAGGCTGCCCTCTCGTATATCAGGTTATTTCAGAAAGGGCTCTCTGCCAATCCGATGAGGTCCAATGTCAAAGATGCCAGGCCTGCAGCTTCATAAGGCCATTATGCGGCGGATCATTTGCGGCAGCACCGCTTGTTGCCCGCGAAACAGCTATTGGTATGATCGTTGTTGACAATCCGGATTCCGGCCGGCAAATATCAAGTAATAACCTTCACTTTCTTCAGCTTTTTGCCAATCAGGCCGGGATGGCGATTGAGAATTCAATGCTGTATAATCGCCTCGAAGAGGCTCACCTGAACCTGAGTGAGGCCAGAGAGCGCCTTTCCCACGGGGAGCGTCTGGCTGCTATCGGCGAGATGGCGGCAAGCCTTGCCCATGAACTTAAAAATCCGCTTATTACCATTGGCGGTTTTGCCGGTCGCCTGCTTAAATCTCTACCGGTAGATGCACGGGAACATCGCTATGCCGACACCATTGTCTCTGAGGTAGGTCGGCTGGAAAAAATGCTCTCGGAGATTCTGAATTTTTCGCGCAAACCGACCATCTGTTTTAGCAACTGCAATCTGGAGGATATTGTTCGGGAGTGCCTTGCAAGTTGCACCACCGCTTTCGAGGACCATAATATCAAGGTGTCGTTTAGCAGTGACGACCAGCCGCTGATAGTTTCAGGTGATGCGCACCAGCTGAAACAGGTTTTCCTCAATCTTGTACTTAACTCCTGTGATGCTATGCCTGAAGGGGGAAAGCTGATTTTGACCCTTGAGAGAACACATCTTGACCGGAAGTCTGTTATTGTCACCATAGAGGACACCGGCGGCGGAATTCCCAAAGAGATGCAGTCGCAGATATTCAACCCATTTTTTACAACCAAACACCATGGTACCGGGCTTGGGCTCTCGATAGCCAACCGCATAATTATCAATCACTTTGGCTCAATAGAGACTCACAATACTGAGCAGGGTGCTGTTTTTACAATAATATTACCGCTGTTGGAATAGTCTGTTGTTCATAATGGGGCTGTAGCTCAGCTGGGAGAGCGACGCGTTCGCAATGCGTAGGTCGAGAGTTCGATCCTCTTCAGCTCCACCATTTACCTATCCACTGTTTTTTAAATTGTCGCATATGCCGGCTGGAAAGCTGCTGTTGAAGGTATACGTTCATGTCGTATTTCTTGTTAATCTGCCGTGAGGCCTGCTGATGCACCCCTGCCGTACCGCCCTGATATATTCACCGCTTTTTGGTAATTTCGATTATGGCGTGGACCACCCGTTCAAGTTGCAGCGTAACCGTATGGCGTATGATCTGATGGACGCCTATGGTCTGCTGGCACTTCCGAACATGCAGGTTCGTGATTGCCTGCCGGCAACCGATGAACAGTTGCTCTCTTTCCACACTCCGGAGTACATCGCCCGTCTGAAGGAGTTCAGCTCTTCCGAAGAGCCGCGGGCAGATTTCAGGTTTGGTCTTGGAGATGCGGATTGCCCGGTTTTCAAGGGGTTGTACGATTATGCGGCGCTGGGTGCCGGAGCGACCTTTGAGGCGGTCCGCCTGGTGGAGGAAGAAGGGTTCGATGTCGCCTTCAATATGAACGGTGGCTGGCACCATGCCCATCGTGCCCGGGCCTCCGGTTTTTCGTACCTTAATGATGCGGTGATTGCCATTAACTGGCTGGTTGCCCGTGGCCGGCGTGTGTTATATCTGGATATTGACGCCCACCACGGTGATGGTGTTCAGGAGGCGTATTACGGCACCGATCAGGTCATGACGATATCTCTTCACGAAAGTGGTATATATTTCTATCCAGGTACCGGCTTTGAGGATGAAACGGGAGAGGGAAGTGGAAACGGCTATTCTGTCAACGTGCCGCTACTTGCTCACGCTGATGACGCCATGTATATGAAGGCCTTTGACGAGGTTGCCTATCCGTTGATCGCCGCCTTCAACCCTGACATTATTGTTACACAGATCGGCGCGGATACTTTCCGCACGGATCCGCTCACCAATCTGGAAATCACGACCTACAGCTACTCCTGGATGCTTGCAAAAATAAAACGGCTGAAAATCCCCTGGGTGGCGCTGGGCGGTGGCGGGTACGATCTTATGAACACTACCCGGGCCTGGACACTGGCCTGGGCGATCATGAACAATGTCAAGCTCAACCCGCGCCTCCCCGCTGCGTTCATCGACAAGATAGAGCCTCTGGGTTATCGGAACCGTGTTCTTCTGGACGCCATGCACTGGGCAGACGAAGATGAGCGAGCGCTGGCACTGACGGCGGTTGAAAAAAGCATTGCCCGTATCAAAGCAAACATTTTTCCCGGTATACTCGGAAGCTATGGCAATACTTCCCTCTAATAGCCAACTGCTGGATGCCGCCGGAAGGCCGCTTTCTTCACTTAAGGCGATCAATCGGCTGGGTGAAGCTGAAAAGGAGCTGATCTACTCCCGTCTGCTGCCACAGCGGTTGCGCGATGTTCTTGGTTTGGCGGAGAAGGGCTTGTTCAACCCGGCAGGGGAGCAACTGGTCACCATCATCGCCCCTGAAGGTTTGCCGCTGGTACGCATAGAAGCCAGGTCAAAGCCAAAAGACGGTGTAACTGTTTTTTTTCTGGAACTGTCGGACACCCAGTTTCATCAGATGGAACTCAGCTTCTGTATTATTCGCGATCCAGCCTCCCCTCAGTATGCGGTGGACGTCGATGAGACGGGGAGAAACAACTGGTTCGCGTCTCAGGGGCGTAATATTCCGGAAGAGCTGCGCGCTATGAAGGCCGGCCTTTTTCCCAACCAGACACACCACGGACTACAGCTGTTTGCGGAGTTTTTCCCGCTGCTGGAGCGCTTTGCCGATGCGCTCGGGATACATATGATTGTGGCTGAGCCGCTCTCCTATGACAATGCGATCCGCTACGAAAAATACGGATTTGATTATCTGCGTGGCAGATTGCTGATGGAGGAGATTAACCGGGAGTTTCAGCCCGGGGGGCGCTATTTTTCAAGACTGGACGGGTCAAGTCCTTTCCGGAGGCCCGGAATGGAGCGAACCGTGAGCGGTCGTAGCTGGGCAATTCACGACGGAATTATGGATAAGCCGTGGGACGAGGTGCAGATCTATCGAATAGTCGGTGTTCATGCCGGCATCAACACGTTCCCGGGAAGAGAGGAAGAGAAACGATGAACAACAAGCAGCTGAGCCAGCCAACAACGATGGAAGGAATCATATATTTTACTCCGCCGGACGGTTATCTGCTCTGCGGCCGTGATGGTCGCGTCGAGATCCCGTGGGCAGGCAAACCGCCCGTACCGCTGCTGGAGGAGGATTTCGCAACAGCCGAAGCAAGCGGCGCACCTGATTATGATATGGTGGGGCGCGGCATCTATCAAGCACTACGGCTTAATCCTGACTGTGTCGGTGCCGCCGTCTATGCGGCCGTACTGAAAGAGGCCTATCCGCATATCGTGTCCGATCTGGGAGGGCAGATCATCATGCTGGATGCCAAGGAGGTTGACGCTCCCTATCTGGATCGCAAGATAAATTTCCTCAAGATCATGGTACTGCTTGACCCGGACAATGCAGGGCTGCCGCTGGAAATAGCCAGAACATATATTGACAAGGGCTCCCGTTTATCCAGTATGCAGCACGCAGTATCCTGCTGGTATGCTGCTGAAAAACAGCTGAAAATGTCCCTGGAACTGAATCCCGGTGACATCCACGCAGCATATGAGTACGGTGAAACATTGTACGTTCTTGGTCGTTACGAACAGGCCGCTGAGGCCTGGAGTGAACTGATTGATCTGCTGGGCCCGGCTGAACGGGCACGTGTCGAAGCGCGCATTGCCGGAATTCTGGCAGGCAAGGTCCCCATGGTTCCCCCGCTGGACTATCTGACTGCGCTTGCGGTTGCTGTCGAACAGCATCATAGTGGTTTTAGCGATGATGCCGCAGCAATTATAACAGACGTCTTGTCCGATAAAATATTTGCCGATCAGTTTCCGCTCAACGAGGTATACTCGCTACTTGGAACCTGCTATCAGGAGATCGGCCTGATGGACGAAGCGGCAGAAGCTTTCAAGAGGAGTTGATAATGTTTGGTTTCAGTACGGCAGACTGGATCTTTTGCGGATTTATCCTGGTAGTCATCTTTGTTTGTGTTGCCATCAGCGATATGCGCAAATCAAAAAACCAGTAATGTTAAAACATATTTTGAGGCGGGGCCGGCGTGGAAGATAGCGACATTCATAACGAGAATGAGCTTAAGAGGCCGCTGGGTATGACTCTGCTTGGCGGGCTTTATCTATTCTTTTTTATACTGACGGTCTCCTCGTATGGCCAGCCGACCCCGTTCATGGGGACCATCTATTATGGGACAAAAGCCGGTGTACTGGTGTTTTTTGACAGCATACTATGCCTCTACCTGTTTCTGGGGCTTATGAAGCACCAAAACCTGACCTGGTATCTTCTGCTCGCCTACAATGCTTTTGAAGTGGTGAACACAATGGTAAACATGGTGGTCATAACGCCTGCCGAACTGGAGAAAGTTGTCGGTGAAAAGATCGATCCGGCCGGGCTGATTGCCAGCAACGTGGGTGTCATTGTCGCAATTCTGCTTCTCTCCGCTTTTATCTTCCATCAGCGCGGCTATTTTACCAACCGGTCAAAGTACCTCTTCTGATATTAGGCGGCATCAATACAGTGTCTGCCCAACAGATTCACGGCCAGATATTTTAATGATAATTTGCTCCATAGCCCGTTATGGGCATCATTTTTATTCCCCAGCCACGCCGAATAAGCTATAGTAAGATGCTATGGGACGAATACTATTAGTTGATGACGATCCGGCCTTTACCCGCTTTTTGGCGGCCTATATCGCAGACAATTTTCCGCTGCTATCAGTTGAGGTTTGCAACAACCCGATCTCGGCGCTTCATTCCATAAAAGTCGGCGGTTATGATCTGATGCTTATAGATCTTGAGATGCCGGCCATGGATGGCATGAAGCTCCTCAACTTTGCCGTGGGAGCCGGAATGGACAAAAACCGGATTGTCATACTCTCGGGCCGGGATGCTGACTTTCTGCATGGAATCTGCCCAATGGGTACCTGTCTGGCTGTGCTGAACAAATTTGAGGCGCGCCAGAAGAGTGTGCTCGACATGGTCTTCAACTCGCTCAACAAAAAATCCGAAGTTCCCTGACCTGCTATGGTCGATCTGCTGAAAACTGTCGCTGTTATGGCTGTTATTGTTGTGCTGCTACGGCGCAAGGTGTCCATGTCGGCCGTCATGCCGCTCGGCGCACTGATGCTGGGAATTCTCTACCTCACCCCTCCTCTCCAATTTCTCAAGGCAACCGCGGTTGCCATTTTTGATCCCAAATCACTTGAAATGACCTTGACCCTGATGCTGACGATGGTAATGGAGAACATCCTGCGTACCACCGGCATGCTCAAGCGCATGGTCAGCTCGCTGTCTACGGCAATTCCGGACCGGCGTATTGTCATGGCCGCCCTGCCTGCCATGATAGGAATGCTTCCCTCTCCGGGGGGGGCAGTTTTCTCGGCTCCCATGGTTGAGGAAGCGTCCGGTGATGCCGACATGGCCCCTGAACAGAAGGCGCTGATAAACTACTGGTACCGGCACATATGGGAGTACGTTTCGCCCCTGTATCCAGGTATCATCCTTGCGGCCGGTGTTACCGGACTTTCCACCCAGACGCTGTTTGCCGTCAACCTCCCCTTTGCCCTGTCAGTAGTCGCCTGGGGGGCGCTGTTCTGCTTTCGTGGCGTCGGACGGCAGGAGACCAGGCCGTCGTCAGCCGGCCGCTACAGCGAATTCCTCACGTTTCTCACCATGGTCTCTCCGATAGTGCTGGCACTGCTGTTGGTCGTGATCTTTCGGGTTAATGCCGTGATTGCACTGGGTGGGGCGGTTATTACCCTTTATGGTTTCCAACGCTATACACCGGCTATGATTGTAAAAAACCTGCGCGAGAGTATCTCCGGTAAAGCGCTCTTCATGGTGATCGGTATCATGATCTTTCAGGAGGTGCTGCGTACAACCGGTGCCCTTGCAGGTATTTCAACCTTTTTTACCGTCTCGCATATGCCGGTATATCTGCTGCTGTTTCTGATCCCGTTTGTCGCCGGAATCATGACGGGGTTGACCGTCGGCTATGTCGGCATAACGTTCCCTCTGCTGCTCCCGCTGATGGGCACTCCGGCCCCGTCGCCGGCTCTGGTCGCACTTGCCTTCGGATCAGGTTTTGCCGGAGTAATGCTCTCTCCGGTTCATCTCTGTTATGTGCTGACCTGCGAGTATTTTCAGGCGGATATTGCCATGGTTTACCACCGCCTCTTTCTGCCTTCCGCATGTGTCATGGCGGCTGTTCTGATCCCGCTTTACTTCTGGTAACAGAGCTTGGCGTCCTGACGCTTGTCTTCTGTGGCTGCTGTGGCACAATTGATCCATGTATACCTGTCTTTAAATCCAACTGAGCGGAGGCATAACCAATGAAAAAAATTGGAGTGGTACTGTCTGGGTGCGGCGTCTATGATGGCAGTGAAATTCATGAGGCGGTCCTTGTGCTTCTGGCAATAGACCGCCAGGGGTGTGAAGCGGTCTGCCTGGCACCGGCCGGTGGTTTTGCCGTCACAAATCATCTGACCGGCCAGCAAGTGGCTGAACAGCGTGATGTGTTGGTGGAAGCGGCCCGCATCGCCCGCGGCAAGATCCGCGATATCAAAGAGGTCAAGGCTGCTGGGCTGGACGCCATAGTTTTTCCGGGCGGCTTTGGTGCGGCTAAGAACCTCTCTGATTTTGCCGTAAAGGGTTCAACAGCCAGCGTCAATGTCGAGGTTGTCCGCCTGCTGAAGGAGATGGCGGCAGCCGGAAAACCGATCGGTGCGGTCTGCATTGCGCCGGTTCTGCTCGCAGCGGTCCTGGGGAAACAATACTCACCTACGGTGACAATTGGTAACGATGCCGCTACCGCCGCCGAAATAGAGAAGTGCGGTGCTAAGCACCAGGAATGTCCGGTGACAGAGATTGTTGTAGACAGGAAGAACAAGATCGTCACTTCGCCGGCCTATATGCTGGGCACCCGGATCTCTGAAGTGGCTGATGGAATCGATAAATGTGTGAAAGAAGTGATTAATCTGATCTGACTCAGCGGTGTCCGATTTGTATTTTTGCAATGGGCTTAAAAGTTCCCCCTACCCTTGCGGGAGGGGAGGCTAATTGTAAAGACCTGCCGGACACCACTGGATCTGAGAATTTGTCGTGATTTACTTCACGCGGGCAAAGCTCGTTTTGCCAGTTTTTTCAAAAAAGGATACTCTGATGAAGCTGTACTTGTTCTGCCTTTTCGCCATGATAACCGCGTTTACCTACTGGCTGCGGCACATAAATCTGCAGAACCTCAAACAGCACGGCGACAAGATTCCGGAAGGTTTTGAAGGGGCTATCGATGTGGAGAGGTTGCGGCGCAGCTCCGCCTACACTTTCGACTCCAGCCGTTTAGGGCTGTGGGATTCTCTCTTCGACAATGCCGTGCTGATAGTATTTCTCTTTGGCGGGGTGATTGGAGTGTATGATTACTACGTCAGGGCGTTAAGCTCTTCTCCCACCATCACGGCAATTCTCTTCTTTTTACTGCTGACCTGGGTTTCGACACTGCTCGGCATCCCTTTTGACCTGTACGGCACCTTTCGTATCGAGGCGCGTTATGGCTTCAACACGACTACGCCACGGCTCTGGATTATGGATTTTATAAAATCACAACTCATCGGCGCGATTATGCTGTCGTTTCTGGTGGCGGTCGTATTTCAGCTGATACAGTGGAGTCCACAGAGCTGGTGGCTCTGGGTGTGGGGTTTCATGGCGCTTTTTAGCCTGTTCATGATGTTTATTTCACCCTACGTGATAGAACCGCTCTTCAACAAGTTCGAACCGGTTGTGGAAGAGGGGCTGGAGGACGACATCCGGGCCATGATGGAGAAGGCCGGCCTGAAGGTGGGCAAGGTGATGCAGATGGATGCATCCAGGCGGAGCAAGCATTCCAACGCCTATTTTACCGGTATCGGCAGGGTCAAGAGGATTGTGCTGTTTGATACGCTGATCAGGCAGATGAGCCATGGAGAGATCGTGGCGGTGCTGGCCCACGAGATCGGCCACTGGAAAAAAGGGCATATCTGGAAACGGTTGTTGTGGGCCGAGGTCATGGCCTTTGGCGGCTCCTGGATCAGCTTCAAGCTGCTGATGTGGCCGGGGCTGCCGGGGCTTCTGGGGCTGCCTGCCGAAATTTCGCTCCCGGCTAAAATGGTGGTGCTCGGTTTTGTTGCCTCACTGGTGCTCTTTCCGCTCGGGCCGTTTTCGGCCTGGCGCTCACGCTGCCACGAACGGGAGGCCGACAGCTTTGCTGCGGATCTTACCGGCAGGCCGGAGGATCTGGCTTCGGCGCTGGTCAAAATGTCTGTCGAGAACCTGTCCAACCTGTTCCCACATCCGTTCTACGCCGGATTTTACTACTCGCATCCTCCAATCGTCGGGAGGGTGCATGCACTGAGAGGGTTGCCTAAACCGGCAGGGGGCGCAAATAAGCTGTAGGGTGCAGAGGGAGCGGGGATGTCATTGAACTATCAGATGTTAAGCTCACCCGAATCCTCTATGACAATTTCCAGTTCGGCCAGAGCCATCTCCTTTAATCCCAAAAACTGTACTTCAGGAGAAGATACCAGTGACAGGGAATCATCCGGGTGTAACGATTTGCCAACTTTTTTGCAGGCCTGATCAGACAATCTTACAATAACCAATAAAATATCGTTGCCGTCAAAATCCTCTTTATGATGATTGATGGCGACAGAACAGTATGCCTCCGGCAGGCTCCAGGATTTCAGCAGATTGTAGCCGACCTCTTCGTGCATTCTCTCAAGAATTTCTTTGATGAGCGTTTCCGAAAAGGCGGCTTTTGTCTCCTTGTTGCGGTGGATGTCATCAAGCACTTTGAGTAGAGCCAGTTGTCCGATATCGTGTAACAACCCCCCCATGAAGCTTTCAGTCGCCAAGTTGGTGTAGCTGGCCTTTTTGGCCAGCCATTTTGCTCCAGTTGCACAGGCAAGCGAATGAATCCAGAGCTTCTGCATGGAACTGTTCAGGAACTCGTTTTCAGAACGATACAGTTCATACTGGGAAGCCATCATAACCATGTTAGCTACTTCCTGGGCACCAAGCCTGACGATGGCATCCTTGATTGTGGCAATTGATGACAGGCCGGCATAGTAGGACGAATTGGCTACTCTGAGCACTTGGCTTGCCAGGGACTGATCTTCACTGATCATCTCAATGACTTCTTCCATCTTGAAGTCACGGCGGACGAGCATCTGTTGGAGCTTGACCGCGACAGAATTAAATACCGGCAGACCCTGCAGGTCCCCCTGAAGGTGCTCTTTGATCAATTCAATAAGGGGCTTTTCAGCTGGAATCATTTCGTAACTCCCAATACTCTTCGCAATTCAGCTAATGACCGCGGTTTACCTAATCGAGGGAGATCCGTGATGATTTCGTTCATTGAAACCTCTCCACGTGCTCCTTTAACAAGACCATCCTCAATGAGGGTTACCATGCCGGAGGTTTCAATGCTGATTTTACGGATTTCGTAAGAACTTTTTTTATCCAGGATGGCACTTTTTACCATTTCATTCATTACCAGTAGTTCGAAAACCCCAACTCTGCCGCGATAACCGCTAAATCTGCAGGCTTTACAGCCACGCCCGAGTTTGAATTCGCTACCAGCCAGATCGTTTGCTGTGACATTCAACCTGCTCAGATCGAGTGGTGTTGGAATATATGGTTCGGCACACTCCGGGCAAACCCGTCGCAGGAGCCTCTGTGCGACGACGCAGACAACAGTGGATGAAATGAGAAAGGCCTCAATCTCCATGTTCATCAGGCGGATCAAGCCGCCGATGCTGTCCTCGGTGTGAAATGTTGTAAGGACTTTATGACCGGTTAAGGCAGCCTGAATGGCGGTCTCTGCAGAAAAATTGTCACGGATTTCCCCCAGAACGATGATATCAGGGTCCTGTCTGACTATGTGGCGCAGAGTTTCTTCAAAGGTAACCCCGATATTTGAATTGATGGAGCATTGAGAAATTCCATCAATGACGATTTCCACAGGATCTTCGGCGGTTATGATACTGGTATTGGCATCATTCAGATAATTTACGCAGCTGTAGAGAGTGGATGTTTTACCGGAACCGGTCGGCCCGGTGATGATCATGACGCCGGATGGTACTTCTACCGCTTCGTAGATGAAGTGTTCGAGCATGCGCGGTGCCATACCGATCTCTCTGATATCGAGAAGCGATGTTTTGTTATTGAGCAGCCGCATGACAATTTTTTCGCCAAAGATGGTGATAAAGATGGAGACCCGCAGGTCAAGGTCAATTCCATGCTTATGGCTTTTAAAAAGCATGCGGCCGTCCTGGTGACGACGTTTTTCGGCAATATCTGCCTGTGCCATGACCTTAATGCGTGTGGAGAGTTGTGGGGCTATCTCTTTCGGGAAATCTTTATGATGGTGGAGGACACCATCGAGCCTGAAGCGTACTCTGATGCGATCTTTCATCGGTTCGATGTGGATATCGCTGGCGCCCTCTTCTACGGCGTCATCGAGCAGGATATTAATCATCCCTATAATGGTATTTTCGTCAGAAAGAACGGGTTGCGTTGCAGACCGTTCCAGAGCGCTAAGGGCATTGATAATGGATTCTTTGGAAGAAATGACGAAGTGGACCTGATCTCCCAGAAACTTTTTGGCACAATCATGCGCTTTCGGGTCGAGAGGGTCTGAAAGGGCCAGAATGACAAAAGAGTCTTCCCGGCGTACAGGGACAATTTCGAGTTCCCGGCAAATGGCAAGGGGGATGACTGAAAGCAGCGTGCGATCGATAGCGATAAAGGTTAGCTCAATAAGAGGATAGCCGAATTGGTACGACAGTGCTTCCAGTAGTTTTCTGTCCTCAATGAAGCCCCGGTCAACAAGGATCTCTCCCAGGCGTTGCCTGTTTTTAGACTCACTCTGTATGCCGAGCGCCTGCTTCAGGTCGGCTTCGCGGAGATATCCCAATTCAACGAGAAAGTCACCTAAACGAATGCTTACGCGATTGTTTCTTAAAATAGACTGGAGCAGATCTTGCGACAAATAACCAAGATCAAGCAGCGTGTCAATCATGGTTTTTGGGGTGGTGAGTTTGCTGCGAATCCGCGCAGCATATGCTAACTGTTGATTCGAGATGACATCTTCTTTAAGCAGCAAGTTTGTAATCATCCCGCTTTCCGGAATAGGTGCAAGAGCTTCTTTGGAATTTGTGTCCACGTGGTATCCTTCTTCATCTGAATGTATAAACTTCACGTGTGTCTTGCCAATGGGAGCGAACTATTCCTTCGTGTACATCACCGCCACGGCTCTGGCATTGCCGTCACCGACAGCAACCCAGCCGTGCGGCTGGCTGGAATCGTAATAGATACTGTCGCCGGTACGCATGCGCAGCACTTCATTGTTATAGTGAAAATCCAGCTCACCGGCGGTGATGTAGATAAATTCTTCATCTCCCTCATGTTTGAAAAAGAGCGAATCGTCCCACTCCTTGTTTTCAAACTCAACCAGAAACGGCTCCATATGCTTGTGTCTGAGCCCCTGGGCGAGTGAATGGTACGCGTATGGTCTGGCAACGTCATTTGCCGTCGGACGTGGGATTTTTTCATCCTCGCGGACATCCTCGCGTCTGGTCAACACATACTTCTGGCGGTTACCGGCGTCCTCGAAGAAGAAGTGGATATCGACCTTGAGCCCCTTCGCAATTTTGAGCAGGGTGGCCAGTGGGGGGATGACCTGCTGGTTTTCGATCTGCGATAACAGCGGCTTGGAAAGCGTCGTCAGCTCGGACAGTTCCTGAAGAGTCAGCCTTTTCTGCTGGCGAAGCTCCCTGATCTTCTCGCCGATCCGGAATTCTCTTATCTGCGCTTTGATGTCAGTCATCATGCTCTCCCACCACTGTTTAATTAGGTGGATACTTTTACACAAACAGTCCGGTGTTTCAATAACATAATTCTGCAGGGTAGAACGGGAGAAGGTGCGTGGTATGCGTCGCCCGAACCCCTTGACACTAGGAGCAATTATGATTACTGTTTCGACAGGTTAACTACAGTATATGCCAGTCAGGTGGTGCTACATGAACCCTTTCCCCCGCATATCTCTCTTCCTCATTGCTGTGTCGTCGCTCTGCGTTGTTGCTCTGGGTGGCTGCAGCGGCAAAAGTGACACCCCTCTGTATCTTGAATCAAATCGCAAGGCGGGTGAAGCGGAGGCTCCGGTCAAGGATGTGCCGGGAGATATCCTCGCTACCCAGAAGGCTTTCAGCACTATATCGAAAAAAGTGACGCCGGCAGTTGTCAATATCTCAACCGTCAGTCGTAAAAAAGTCATTCAGCCTTTGTTTGAGGCTAATCCCTTTTTCGAAGATTTTTTTGGCGGCCCGCAGACCCGGCGGGATAAAAGCCTCGGCTCCGGTTTTTTGATCAGCAAAGATGGCTATATCGTCACCAATGACCATGTCGTGCGCGATGCCGAGAGCATTCAGGTCAAACTCTCCAACGATAAGGTGTATGAGGCAAAATTTGTCGGCGGAGACCATAAGAGCGATATCGCCGTGATAAAGATCAACGCGGCAGACCTGCCGACTGTTGTCCTTGGCGATTCCGACAAGCTCGAAGCCGGTCAGTGGGCTATTGCCATAGGCAATCCCTTCGGCCTCGACCGCACCATGACAGTTGGTGTTATCTCCGCCACAGGGCGCTCCAATATGGGCATTGAAACCTACGAAAATTTTATCCAGACGGACGCCTCCATCAACCCCGGTAACTCCGGCGGGCCGCTGCTCAATGTCTACGGGGAGGTTGTCGGCATCAATACCGCCATAGTGGCCGCCGGGCAGGGAATCGGCTTCGCCATTCCCGTCAACATGGCCAAGCCGATCTTCTCCCAGTTGATTCAGAAGGGGAGCGTCAGCCGTGGTTATATGGGGGTCACGATCCAGCCGGTAACAGAGGAGCTGGCGCAGTCCTTCGGACTTAAACAGGCAAAAGGGGCTCTCGTCAATAATGTTATCAAGGGGGGGCCTGCTGCCAGGGCCGGTCTTCGTCAGGGTGATATCATCACCGCCTTGAACGGCAGCGAGATAAAGGACCCCGCACATCTCCAGCGGTTGGTCGCTGATGCCGGTGTCGGCAAGGTTGCCAAAATCACCGTGTTTCGCGACGGCAGAGCCCTTGAACTGAGCATAACCCTGGCGAATGCTGAAACCGCCCCGAAACGTCAGCGGGCGGAAGAGGGTGTGCAGCAGGGAGAGGGTGAGGCTGACCTGCTCGGTCTGCTTGTCGAAAATGCCGGGGATGGTGATGGAGTTGTTGTCGCTGATGTTGCTCGTGACGGAATTGCCGCTGAAGCCGGGATCAGGCGCGGCGATGTGATCATGTCGGTAAACCGCAAAAGGACGCCCAATACAGCGGAATATGCCCGGGTTCTCGGACAGGCGGGGCGGGGGAGCCGCCTGATAATTCTGGCGCGTCGGGGTGATGCAAGCATCTACTTTGCATTGCGATTAAAATAGTGCTATGGTGCCTAAACTACTTTACTACATGAGGAACATCATCCATGAACTTGATAGATAATCCGGATCAGGCAAAGCGGCTGGCTAGAGCAATTCTCTCCGATGTGGCAATGTACAACAAGGAAAAGGTCGAGGCCGGTATCAAAAACGACGATATCTTTGATGTCCTACAGGAGGAGCTTGAAGAGGGACGCCAGCATTTTCTCTCACGGGTGTCCACCGATGTCGATCCCGAGACCATCTACGGGACCGCCGTCGTCGATGTGTTGATCAAGCGGGCCGGCAAGATCGAATCATCTATCTGGTAACGAAGCGCATACGCATCATTTCTGCAAAGGCGTGCCTGTCCCGGCGCGCCTTTGCTATTTATTGAGGAGCACCATGAATCATCTTTTACTCACTTTTTCACCCGAAAACGAACCGTCCAGAATCGATCTCTTCCTGAGCCGTGAAATGGGGGG
>JAQUIT010000006.1 GCA_028681335.1 Desulfuromonadaceae bacterium
ATGAAAACAGCCTCTCTGTTCGAGACATCATGCGCCCCCCCTACTTTATCCCCGAATCCAAGAACCTGGAACAGCTGCTGCAGGAATTCAAGCGCAAGCGTATCCACCTGGCAATTGTCATTGATGAGTATGGCGGCACATCCGGCCTCATCACAATCGAGGACCTGCTGGAAGAAATCGTGGGGGACATTCAGGATGAGTACGATCGCGAGGAATCCCTCCTGACCATAAACCCTGACGGTAGCGTAATTGCCGACGGGCGTCTGCCTGTTGAAGAACTTGAAGAACACTTTGATATAGAGATCGAACGTGACAACTTCGATTCTGTCGGAGGCCTTGCCTTCCACCTCACCGGTAAAATACCGGCGATTGGCGACACTATTAATGGCAGTGGACTGTGCATGAAAATCATTGATGCCGATCTACGGCGGGTTAAAAAAGTCAGCATCTCTCTTATAAGCGGCACTCCTGCAGATGAATCGAGGCGTGATTGATTCCTCTGATTTCTGTATCTCTATTCCGGCAGATCTTTGACCGCCGGGGATGGCTGGCGATCACCAGCGGTATCCTCATCGCCCTCTCCTTTCCGAATGCCGGCCTCTCCTTTCTGGCTTGGATAGCACTCATTCCGTTACTGATCGCTATGGAAGCAAGCTCACCAAAAGAGGCTTTCCGCGTCGGTCTGACTTGCGGTATTTCCGCATACGCCATCATCCTTTACTGGCTCAATATCGTCTTTACGCATTACGGTCACCTACCATGGGTTGTGAGCATCCCGGTCTACCTGTTGCTCGTCCTCTGGCTGGCGCTATTCTACGCTTTAAGCACTTTCATCGCCCGGATGGGAGAACTATCGGGCATCAAGGCTGCTTTTACCCTGCCGGTTGCCTGGGTCGCCTTTGACTTCATCCGCTCGTTCCTGTTTTCAGGTTTTGCATGGGGCATGCTGGGACACTCCCAGTTCCGCATCTTGCCGCTGATCCAGATTGCCGACCTGGCCGGTGTCTACGGAATCACCCTGTTAATCGTTCTGGCGAATACCGTCCTGCACCGAGCCCTTCGCGCCGTATCAGGCGTCGGCGTCCCCTATCCGGTTAAAAGTGCGGCAGTGATCCTTCTCCTCCTCATTGGCACACTATTCTACGGTTTCAACAGATTGAACGAACCTGAAAACAGCAACTCAAAACCACTACGGGTTGCCCTGATACAGGGGAACATCTCCCAGGACGTCAAGTGGAGTATAGACTTTCGCGAACAGACTATTGACACCTACGTGCGCCTCACCAGAGAGGCATCCAAGGATGGGGTTGATCTGATAGTCTGGCCGGAAAGTGCCGTGCCGTTCTTCTTCCAGGATGAGCCGCTCCAGGCAGAGCGTATCAGAAATCTGGCACGGGAAACCAGCGCCTGTATCCTGTTCGGCAGTCCGGCCCACGAACTCCGCAACGGCAGGAGCACCCTCCTGAACAGCGCTTTCATGGTATCTCCAAGCGGCGAAACAATCGGTCGCGCCGACAAGATGCACCTGGTGCCATTTGGCGAATATGTACCGATGGGTAACATCCTGACTTTCATTAACAAGCTGGTTGTAGGCATCGGCGACTTCGCCCCCGGAGAACACGCGGTCATCCTTGATACCGGAAGCACAAAACTCGGCGTTCAGGTTTGTTATGAAGTGATTTTTCCGGAACTGGCACGTCAATACGTCCAGGCCGGTGCCCGTGTCCTGGTTGCCATCACCAATGATGCCTGGTTTGGTCGTTCATCGGCACCCTATCAGCACCTGGCCATTGCGACCTTCCGTGCCATCGAAACCCGCACTCCGCTGATTCGTGCCGCAAACACCGGAGTGACCGCAATTGTTGATCAGAACGGCCATATCAGCACCATGACGGGACTTTTTGTAGAAGCGTTTCGCACCGGAGAAATCCAGCCTGGTAGCGGTAAATCACTTTACCTAACTATCGGTGACACTCCGGCATGGCTCTGCGTACTGCTGACAGCCGGAGTGGTCCTGTTAATCGTGATCAGACGTAAAAAAAACAATTTATAAGTCAGTAAGGAGTTACCGTATGTACCGAGAAGAACTTGCAAAGATGAAGGATTGTGAAGAGCGGATCGCCAAGCTTCGGGGGGCTCTTTGACGTAGAAGTCAAGCGTGAATCGATCATGGAGATTGAATCGATCATGGCCGTACCGGGTTTCTGGGACGATACAAAGAAGTCACAGGAAATCATCAAAAAACGTACGACGCTGGAAAAAATTGTCCAGATGTGGGATGGACTCGTGCGCCAGGTGGAAGACGTTCGTGTGATGATTGAACTGGGAGAGGAGGCGCAGGACACTGAGACTTTGGCTGAAGTTGGCGAAATGACCGCCCGACTGATAAAAGAGGTTGAGGCAGCTGAGTTTCAGCGCATGCTTTCCGGCCCTCATGACCGCAACTCCTGCTTTATCACCATAAATCCGGGAGCAGGCGGCACCGAGTCCCAGGACTGGGCCGAAATGATCCTGCGCATGTATCTGCGTTATTGCGAGAAGAAGGGATGGAAGACGGTCATCACCGAATATCTGCCCGGAGATGAGGCCGGCCTCAAATCGGCAACCTTCAACGTCAGCGGCGAGTACGCCTACGGTTACCTCCGGGCGGAAGCCGGCATTCACCGTCTTGTCCGTATATCGCCATTTGACAGTAATGCCCGCCGTCACACATCGTTTGCCTCGATGTACGCATTCCCTGAAATTGAAGAGGATGATATCGATATCAAGATCAGCGATAGTGATCTAAAGGTTGATACATTCCGCTCCGGCGGTGCAGGCGGCCAGCACGTCAACACCACCGACTCGGCTGTCCGCATTACCCACATTCCATCCGGCATTATTGTCGCCTGCCAGTCTGAGCGAAGTCAGATATCGAACCGCGGCACCGCGATGAAAGTACTGCGAGCAAAACTGTATGAACGGGAAGTAGAGGAGCGTAAAGCAAAATCCACAGAAATTGCTGCCGAAAAGAAAGAGATCGGCTGGGGGAGCCAGATCCGCTCCTACGTACTGCACCCTTACAAGATGGTTAAGGATCTCCGTACAGGGGTTGAGTCCGGCAACCCGGATGCAGTCCTGGATGGCAATCTGGATGAGTTCGTGGTGGCTTATTTGATGGGGGTAAGACGCAACGTCACTGATACGGATCAGGAATAGAATCTCGCCTGACTGAGTTCCTGACCAGCGTTCTTCGCCCTGCTCCAACCATTTTGCTGAAGATTCTAGAGCATTCAAGCACAAACAAACAAAGGGCTACCGCCAAGACGGTAACCCTTTGTTTGTTTTCTGGAGCCGTTGGTCGGAATCGAACCGACGACCTGCTCATTACGAGTGAGCTGCTCTACCCCTGAGCCACAACGGCATAAATCTCGTTGACTGCATCCACGCCAACCAGAACGTAGACAACAGAAACGTGAAAATACCTTATAGTGTGGCAGCTGTCAATGCCCTAAGGAGCTTTCCTGGCAAATTTCTCCTTTACCACCGCGCTAATTACGGCTAGTATCAAAGACCAATTTCAATTCACTTTTCTCTAAAATGGCGCTCCCAATGATTTTTCGTACACAACTGATATTTTTGCTACTCTTTTTCGCTGTTACAGCCGCTCAGGCAGCAAAAAACACCGGCGTGACCAGACTTGGCTACGCTATCCAGATGGGCGCTTTTGCCGATGTCAGAAATGCTGAACGTTTCACGACCAGACTCCAGAATAAAGGAATAGATGCGTTCTATTTTCGCAAGGACAACGGTTTGTATGCCGTCCGCTTCGGTGACTTCCACAACAAGGAAAAAGCCCGCAGTGCGGCAAAGAAACTTGTGGCGGAACGTCTGATTAGCAACTACTACATCGCCCCGCCACATGAAGTCGTCTTTACCCAGCCAAAAGGTCCGGGGTGGCAGAAACAGCCACCGGACGAAATCCGAAAACCATCGTCTTCCATCCAGCCGGTAGTGCCGAAAGAGACCGTTGATAAACCGGTTGCCAGACCGGCAAAAGACAACAAGGATATGGGGAACATCGCTGCTCGCACCGCCGAACGCTTCGTCGGCATACCCTACCGATGGGGCGGCAACAACGTTGTGGATGGCATGGATTGCAGCGGCTTTGTGCGGGCTGTCTACAACCTGTGCGGTCTCAGTATTCCGCGCACTTCGCGCGACCAGTACAAAGCCGGAGACGCCGTAGCAAAAGATGACCTCAAGGATGGTGATCTGGTTTTTTTTGGCTCTTCAGCGGATAATATCAACCACGTCGGCATTTATGTCGGAGGTGGTAAATTCGTGCACGCACCGCGGCAGGGAGAAGAGATCCGTGTAGCAGAGGTGAATGAAAGTTATTTTGAGAAGCGTTTTGTGGGAGCACGAAGGTATTTTTAGTAAGTTACGGAGATAACGTATGGCAACAATCAAACCATTCCGGGCTTTACGCCCACCGAAAGATCTGGCAGAAAAGGTTTCAGCCCTTCCCTACGACGTCATGAATGTCGCGGAGGCGTGCTCTATGGCCGCAGGAAACCCCAACAGTTTTCTGCACATTTCCCGAGCCGAAATAGACCTTCCGTCCGAGATTGATCCGCATGATGAATCTGTGTATCTGCAGGGCAAGCTAAATCTGGCTGAATTCATCCGCCGTGGAATATTGAAGCAGGACAGTAGCGACTGCTTCTACGTCTACCGCCAACGGATGGGCAGTATCAGCCAGACCGGCCTGGTTGTCTGCGCCAGTGTTGACGACTACCAGTCAGGTGATATTAAAAAACACGAGCTTACCCGAGCCGACAAGGAAGAAGACCGGGTCAAACATATAGACTATCTGGATGCCAATGATGAGCCGGTATTCTACCTCTCACGTTCCTGCGCAGAGGTAGAGAAAATCATCGAAGGTGTTACCAACACCGTGCCGGAATATGATTTTATCTCCGATGACGGAGTTGGCCATACCGTCTGGATCCTCTCCGACAAGACACAGATAGATCGCCTGATCATCCTCTTTGCTGCCATACCGAGACTGTACGTTGCCGATGGGCACCACCGTAGCGCTGCCGCCAGTCGTGTCCGGGAGCTACGGCGAGACAAAAACCCGGAACACAGCGGGAGCGAAGAGTACAACTCGTTTCTGACCGTAATATTCCCCGAGAACCAGCTCAACATAATGTCCTACAACAGGGCTGTCAAAGACCTTAATGGACGTAGTGTTGATGAGTTTATTGCTCAAGTCAAATGCTGCTTCAACATAACACCCTCTTCTGTTCCAGTCATTCCGGCAGAAAGACATGAGTTCGGCATGTATCTGGACGGCTGTTGGTATCTTCTGGACGCCCTGCAGGCAGTAGTCAACGAGCATGATACCGTTGGTTGCCTGGATGTCTCCATTTTGCAGAACAATCTTCTCTCTCCGCTCCTCGGCATAGACAATCCACGTACTGACCAGCGCATTCATTTCGTAGGGGGCATTCGCGGCAACGAAGAACTGGTCAGGTTGGTTGATTCCGGTGAATTTGCAGTGGCATTTGCACTCCACCCGACATCCATCCGGGAATTGATCGAACTGGCAGATCAGGACCAGATCATGCCACCCAAATCAACCTGGTTTGAACCCAAGCTGCGCAGCGGTCTGTTTGTGCATCTGCTGAGCTAACAACGTACCGGCGGCAAAGCAAGCGTTGACACTAAAAGACCTCCGGGGGTTCTGTTACCCCGGAGGTCTTTTTTACTTCAAGGATACATTTCTCTTATCTCTTCATCGCATCATCCATTAACTTATAGGCACAGAACTCACCGCACATCGTACAGGCACCGTGATCGGCTACGGGAGAGTTTGCCCGGTATTCACGAGCCTTATCAGGATCCATAGCCAGCTCAAACTGGCCTTCCCAGTCCAGCTTTTTCCTGCATTTTGCCATGGCAATATCCTTCGCCATAGCCCCTTTGACTCCCTTGGCAATATCAGCGGCGTGGGCGGCGATACGGGTAGCAATAACACCATCACGCACATCCTGCACATTCGGCAAACAGAGGTGCTCTGCCGGAGTAACATAACAGAGGAAGTCTGCCCCGGCGGCGGCCGCAATGGCACCACCAATGGCACAGGTAATATGGTCATAGCCCGGCGCAATATCTGTTACCAGTGGCCCAAGAACATAGAACGGGGCACCGTGACAAATCCTCTTTTGCAGCTGTATATTGGTTTGAATCTGGTTGAGCGGCACATGGCCAGGCCCCTCGATCATAACCTGCACACCGGCTTCCTGGGCACGTTGTGTCAACTCACCGAGCAGGATCAGTTCATGAATCTGGGCCCGGTCTGTCGCATCGGCCAGACAACCGGGACGAAATCCGTCACCAAGCGAAAGGGTCATATCATATTCTTTGGTGATCTCCAAAAGCTTGTCGAAATGTTCAAAAAGCGGGTTCTCCTTATTGTTGTAGCTCATCCACTCAATGGTGAAGGCCCCGCCGCGCGAGACGACGTCCATTATGCGCCCTTCATTCTTCATCCGTTCGACGGTACCGCGTGTGACTCCGCAGTGTACGGTGATGAAATCGACCCCATCCTCTGCGTGCTTGATGATCCCGGCAAAAATATCATCAACCGTCATATCGACGATCGCTTTGTTCTTGTTGCGGACCGCATCCAATGCCGCCTGATAGAGGGGAACAGAGCCGATACAGGCGCTGGTTTCGGCAATGATCGCCTTCCTGATCTCATCCACCGGACCACCGGTTGAAAGGTCCATAATTGCATCGGCACCGTACTTGACCGCGATGCGGGCTTTTTCCAGTTCCTTTTCCATGTCGGTATCATCTGATGAAGAACCGATATTTGCGTTGACTTTGGTGCGTAGTCCGGCACCAACGGCCAGAGGCGTACCATTCGCATGCTTGTTGTTATGACAGATAACAATATTGCCGGCGGCGATGCCGTCACGAATAAATTCTGGCGGGAGACCTTCTGCTGCTGCGGCAATTTGCATTTTTTCGGTGATAACACCTCTGCGGGCATATTCAAGCTGAGTCATGTTCATAATCCTTGATCCTTTAGGTAAAATACTAACTATCTACTAAAACTGCAGCAGCTCACGCGCTGCCATGAAATGGTTAACCGGGCTATGCCCTTTACCCAGAGAGCGGGCAGTACGAATAGCAGAGGTGATGAATAATTTTGACCGTTCAACAGCGGTCAGCAATGGCTCACCCTGAGCAAGCAGGGCAGCAATAGCCGATGCATAGCTGCAGCCGGTTCCGTGGGTGTTACTGGTGAAGATCCTTTCGGAACTGATGCGATGACAGCGACTGCCGTCGAAAAGGATATCGGTTGAGAGTCGCCCGGCCATATGGCCACCCTTGACAAGCACATTGGCGGCTCCCAGCGCATGAAGATCAATGGCAGCCTGCTCCATCTCCGCCTCGTTCGTTATCGATCTCCCCAGAAGACGTTCCGCTTCCGGAACATTGGGAGTCAGCAGATAGGCGAGCGGGAGCAGCTGATCGGTGAAGACACTGACCGCTTCACACTCAAGCAGTGCTGCCCCCCCCTTGGCAACCATTACCGGATCAATAACCAGCGGAATGATGGTTTTTTGTTCACTGAGGCGTTCCGCCAAAGCAGAGATCATAGCCGGAGTATGGAGCATCCCGGTCTTGATGACATCAATCGGAATATCTGACAGTACGGCGTCCAGCTGATCACACATAAAGCTTGGCGGCAACCCGTGGATCGAAACGACGCCGCGGGTATTCTGGGCGGTCAGAGCGGTCAGAACTGTGGCAGCATAACTACCGAGAAGGGAGATCGTCTTGATATCCGCCTGAATGCCGGCTCCTCCACCTGAATCACTCCCGGCAACACTCAATACGGCCCCGCGCGGGAATGGGCGAAGACGGTTAAAGAGCAATGAAAGCTCCACAACGGCAACGTCAGGACGCAGCGACGAGAGCACCGAAGAAATCACTGCCAGAGCGTCCGCTCCAGCCTCTATCACCCGACAGGCGTTAGCGACGGAAATTCCGCCGATCGCCACGATCGGTATTTTAATCGAACCACGTATCGACTCAAGCCCCTCCGCTCCGGGAAGGTGCGAGATGACCTTGCTACCGGTCGGATACATCGCTCCAAAACCGATATAATCGGCGCCATCCAGCTCTGCACGCAGAGCCTCTTCCAGATCATGGGTCGACTTGCCGATGACCTTGTCCGGCCCGAGCACTTTCCTGGCATCAGCAATAGTGCCATCATCCTGTCCAAGATGAACTCCATCGGCGTCCAGCTCTTTGGCAAGCTGAAGGTTATCATTGACGATAAAAACCGTACCAAAGCCGGCACAGAGGCGCTTCAACTCGCCCCCTTCCGCTAAACATTCGTCATAATCCTTGCCCTTGGCGCGGTATTGCAGTACCGAGACCCCACCTCGAAGCGCCTGACCAACGCGCTCTACAAGGTCATCTCCCTGATCGGTAATCAGATACACACCAGAGATATCGGGCAGCGTTGAAGCATTGTTGACGACAAGGCGAAATTGTTTGGTATCACCCATGATGCGGCTATTCCTGGACTTGAAAGACGGGATAAGTGCGTTAAAAAATGAGCAGACAGTTCTAACGAAATTACAAAAAAAACCGCTCTGACTTATGACATCAGGCGGCTGGATATTTTTACATCCCGCAAGCCGCTTTCCTACGCCGGAATTACCCGGTTCAGGTGCAAAGGGTTCCCGCTGACCGAACACGTGAAACGTTCAGTACAGGCGGATCTCAGTTCATGGAACTCCCCCAGGGCCTTGTTGTGTTTGTACATTACTGCAACGAAGCGGCAATGTCAATCTGTACAACTATGTTTCTACATGGATCAGAATTCCTTAAAGACAGAAATTCCACCTCCATAATCTGGACTCCCGTCACTTAAGCCCTTAAGAGCATAAGTCTCGCTGTATGTTCTCTCGCCAAAGCGCCACACCATTTTCAGTCGCGCTTCCAGTGGTGCCGACATACCGTCAAACAGACGTGAACCTGAACGGCCATAGACTGACGTAAAGAAACGCTCACTCCAACTATATCCAATACCGGCATCTGCCGTCACGAAATTCAACGCACCGGTTTCATTGTATGATGCTCCCTGAAAGATGTAACGTCCCTCGGCAAATGGCTGCCAGTTCCCCAGCCACTTGGAGACGGCCACCCCCGGCCCGGCATCAAACTTACCGGTACCAAGCCCCTTGGTGTCATCTGCCGTCGGAAACTTTATATAAAATGTCGGGCGGATGTAAGGCGTCGTATCACTGTCCTGGATGAGTGCATAACCACCGGTCAACGTTATATCACCGAGCCCAAACACGCTATCATCAGCGACTCCTCCGCCTGACAAGGTCGCGCTGCCACCGGTATAGCTGTACAGCCCCCCCATAGTCCTGCGCGCCGTACTCTTGACAGTACCTCCTGTTGCAGCCACACCGGTATTTTGGGTATGCTGATACATCAGCGGCACGGTCAGCTCCATATCAAAGCGCTCCGTAGGGAACCAGTCGACGATAAGCGGCACAGAAGCGTAGGTACTCGTTGAGTCAGTACCAAAAGTACCAGTTGAGGCCTCAAATCCGAGACCGATAGCATGCTGCGGCGCATCAGTTACGGCTAGTGCCGGAAGTGTCGTAACGGGTAAAATCAGGGCGGACATTAATAGCAAAAACAATCTCATGGCTATTCCTCGATATATTTTATTAGCGTCCCATTCTGCCACTGCCCATACGTCCAGGCGATTGCGATCTCATAGTGGCTGGTCTGCCGGCATTCCGTGACGCACTTCTTCCAGCGCCTCCACCGGACCATTCAGACTGGCCTGATTCATTGCGAAGCGTAACAGAGGTGTTAAGTGATGTTTCAGTTATTTTTTGGGCCAGGAGATACACAACGCCATCGCCCCCCTGCGCCTTTGAACCACGGACCGTCACGCTGTCTCCAGGTTTAAGAGCAATCCCGTGTTCAGCCCAGTAGCCCTGCGGGCCGAGTACCACCACTATCCGAAGGTCACCACTTACCAGTTCCAGCCGGGCGTTACCATGCTCGTCACCGCTATTAAGCGAAACAATCCGACCGGTCACCGTTGTTACCGTATTGGCATCGTAGCCGGTTTCCAAATTTAGCCCACTCGCCTTGTCATCGCCAATTCCCCAGAAAGCGTGAGCAGCAACCGATGATGACATAATAAAGGCCGCCAGCAGGCATATGGTGATTTTTATCGGGTTCATATTCATACTCCACAAGAGAGAGGGGGACGCGTCCGCCCCCCACAGGTAGCACTGATTATCGCTTACTGAGGAGCGACATCTGTTGTTGGTATTGCCAAGCCACTTCCATCCTGAAGCCCTTTACCATTACTCGGGCGAACTGTTGAGCCATTAGCAGTTGTGCCGGTTGTCAGAAAAGTGCCATCACGACGTTGCGAATCTGCCGGCTTAACGACTGACTCCATTGTTGGATCTTGTACCTTGGTCTGATCCTGTGTCCTGGTTTTACTCTGTGTCCGGGTTTTAGTCTGTGTCTGTGTTTTTGTTTGCATCTGTGTTTGCGACTGAGTACGCATATTCATCCCACTTCCACCACCGTTGCCGCCGCGAGCCGATGCTTCGCCTGCAAAAGCCATTGCACAAACTGCGACCAGTCCCATTACCATCATCTGATTTGTTTTCATTTTTGTTACCTCCTCGTGGATTGTGTACATCTTGTACTTACCTGTTCCACGACTTGTGCCAAGAACCAACCACACCGTAACATCTTAATGCTACACGTTTTCTCAATCAGCAGCAATAGTAACTACACAAAACATTGGTGCAGGTTCTGCACCAGAGGGAAAGTTTTTGCACAGCGCATCTATTCTGAATTTTCTTCTCCTGCCATGCCGTACCCCTTCAACCTGTACTGCAAGGTACGACGGGAAATCCCCAACCGCTCCGCTGCCAAACGACGATTGCCGGCAGTTGCTTTCAGCGCAGCAGCAATCGCATCGCGCTCCGCTTCTTTCAAAATCCCGCCATCTTCACGCAGAACACCATCCTGCAGCGAGCTGATGCTCTCGGGCAACTCAGCCATTGTCACCTCACTACGCGCCAGGATAACAGCCCGCTCAGTGATATTCTGCAGTTCACGGACATTGCCCGGCCAGCTGTAGTGACGGAGCGCTTTCAGGGCAGAGGCGGCGATTCCGGACAGTTTTTTACCCATAGTACGTGCATGCAGACGGATAAAGAAACTGACAAGAGCATCAACTGCGTCCCGACGGTCACGCAAAGGAGGAAGCTTGATCGGGAATACATTCAACCGGTAATAGAGATCCTCACGAAAATTACCGAGAGACACCTCTTTTGCCAGATCCCGATTGGTCGCTGCAAGCACCCGCACGTCGGCACGCATTTCCTTGTTTCCGCCAACACGCTGAAAGTTCTTCTCCTGAAGCACTCTCAGCAACTTGACCTGCATCGACAACGGCATTTCGCCGATCTCATCCAGCATGATCGTTCCGCCAGAGGCAATTTCGAATTTCCCCTGACGGGCTGCGGAAGCACCGGTAAAAGCACCACGTTCGTGACCAAACAGCTCACTTTCCAACAGGGTATCCGGAATTGCGGCACAGTTAACGGCAACAAAAGGGCCGGCCCGGCGTTGACTGGCAAGATGGATATAACGGGCCAGCAATTCCTTACCGGTGCCACTCTCACCGCCAATTAGCACTGTTGCCTCTGTCGCAGCGACTTCCCTGGCCAAGCGGCGCACCTCCTGCATCGCCACACCGGCAAACAGAATGTCATGAGGTGGGAGTCCATTCGAGCCACTTTCATCAAGTGCCGTTATTTGCTGTTCCCTGCTGCGCTCTTCCAGAAGCTGTTCCACCATAGTCCTTAAGTAGGCAGGATCCTTAAGTGGTTTGGTAAGAAAGTCATTTACGCCATCCTTGATAGCCGCGACCGCCTCCTCAACAGTGCCGAAGGCAGTCAACAGAACAAAGAGAGGAGGCACAGAGATCTTGCGACTTGCCCGGAATAGCTCTACCCCCCCCATTTTAGGCATCTTGAGATCTGACAGAACCAGATCAAATGATGACTTTTGCAGTTGCACCAACCCCGCCACACCATCAGTTGCCTGGGCAACCTCGTAACCGGCATCCTCCAAAATTGCAACCAGCAGCCCACGAAACGTCTGGTCATCCTCTACAATCAGTATGCGTCCGACTTTCATGCTGCTCCTTCAGGCAGAACTGCCGGCAATTTCACGCTAAAGAGTGCTCCACCCTCCGGCGCTTCGCCTGCCACAATAGTTCCACCACAACTATCGACAATTTTTTTACACAGCGCCAACCCCAACCCGGCGCCCCTTGCTTTACTTGTTCGGAACGGCTCGAACAGCACTGCCCGTATCTCCGGATCAACTCCAGGGCCGTTATCCGCTATGGAAATGTCAACTTCGCCATCATCAACAGTGGCAACCAGAGCAATGTCACCTCCATCGGGAAGAGCCTGAATGGCATTGGTAAGCAAATTGAGCAGTAAGCGATGGAGTTGATCATCCGGACAATTCACCATCACCTGTTCCGCAACACTCACAACCATCCTGACTCCGGCTATTTCCAACTGCGGTGCCAAAAGTGTGGACAACTGTCCGACAACGGCGGACAGATTACCCGTCAGCAACTGCTTGGCGTCACTGCGCGTGTAGAGAAGGATATCATCAGCCAGCTGCTCCAGACGGAGAGATTCCCGGACAATAAGCTGCGCATAATCGCGTTCCCTGCCATCGGGAAGACGTTCTGCCAGCAACTGTCCATACCCCTTGATACCGGCCAACGGGTTACGCACTTCATGAGCCAGCACCGCGCCAACCTCACCGAGGCGCTCAAGTTCATTCTGCCGTGCAAGCCGTTCTTCCTGGGCAGCCTGGCGGCGCAGCAGCAGATAAACGGTTCCACCCAGTACCCACCCGAGCACCAGCAGCGAAATAATAAGGGAGACACCAAACTTAGCCCGGCGCATTACCGCCTCAGAGCGCCAGGTATGGAGAGCAAGTCGCAACACAGACACTTTACCAGACAGATGAAACGGGGCCTGAAATTCATAGACGTATTCGCCGGTGCCAAGACGGACCCGCTCTTCGCCCAGGACACCGCTTGCCAGGACACTGCGGTAGCGGCCGTCCCCGACTTCATTTCCGGTAAGGTCTGGATTACTGTGAAAAAGAATCCTTCCGGAAGGAGAGATAAGCATCGCATAAGCAATCTCGGGGGATTGGAACGAAGTCAGAGCATTCAGGGAAGGGTCGCGGCCGGCAACACCCTCCATCGCAGAGGCAATGGTCAGCGCAAGGCCGCGCAGATTATCATCGGCAACAGGAGCGGCTGACGAGTAGTTACGCAAAGCAAACCAAGAGAGCCCAACGGTGAGCAAAAAGGCGACCATTAGTATCAATATGGAAATGCTGCGGCGCGGTTTAACTGTCAGAGTTTCCTCCGCTACAGATAGCAGCTTAAGGGATAACCACGCTAAACGAGGTTCCGGAGCCTACCGAGCTCCTGACCGACAACGTACCGCCATGGGCGGTAACCAGCTCTTGTACGATGGCTAGCCCCAGACCGAGGCCACCATTTTTCCCCTTGTAAAAGCGCTCGAAAACGTGGGGTAAATCTTCTTCCGGAATGCCGCAACCGTTATCGATGACCTGCAGACGTACACTACTGTTTTCACAAGAAGCAACCAATACCACCCGCCCGCCTGAGGCAACAGCTTTTAAACTGTTACTGACAAGATTGATAATAATCTGACTAAGACGATCCGGGTCGGCATTAATCCGCAAATCATCTGGGCACTCCAGCAGCAGTACGGCATCTTTATCGGCAAAGGTCCGTTCAAAACGGCCGACAATAGCGGTAAGGTACGGTTTGAGTATAAGCGTTTCCTTATGCAGATTCAAGGTCCCAGCCTCTGCCAGGGATAATTCATCAACACCATCCAGAATTGCTGTCAGACGCCGCGCCTCGTCGTACAGAGACTGCAATGCACTCCGGTCGGTCGGCAGTACGTTGTCCAGCATCCCTTCAAGTTCACCCGAAATGATCGCCAGAGGTGTGCGCAACTCATGAGCGGCATTGGACAGCAGCGTGCGACGCAGTTTCTCTTGTGCCTCCAGGCCATGAGCCATGAGGTTGAAGCTCTCCGACAAGCGGCCGATTTCGTCATTGCCATAAATTGTGACGCGGCGGGACAAATCCCCCCCCGCAATGTCGCCTGAAGTAGCAACCAGTTCAAGAATCGGGCGGGTGACTCTGCGAGAAGCAATAATGCCGGCGATAATTGAGACCAGCCCCAGAATAGTTACCGACACCAGCAAGACACGCTCAGAGGAGCTGACAAAATAATCTTCTTTTAACCGTCCGAGCATCCGCACTTCCAGCCGTCCTATCTCGTCATCGCGTAGATAGAGGGGATAGGGTACCGGAATCCCCTTTACAACGCGTGGATCATATCCGCTTGATTCCAGTACCCGTTTACGCATCAGCGGTGTCCAGGAGGAAGCAGCCTGCTCCGTATCGATCACCAGCCTGCCGCCTGAATCAAAAAGCCTGGCCTCAACTCCGAGTTGCAGCGCCCAGGCCAGGTCCGTAGCCAACGCGTCTCTTTTCCACCCGGCGTTATGGTCATACCCCCCTTCGATAAGTGCGACGACACGGTGAATCCGATCCTGTGACTCTCCCTCCAGATAGCGAGCAAAATCACGCATGATCAGCGCACGTAACACAAAAGCGGATGACAGGGCGATGACAGAAATCAGAACAAACAGCAGCAGGAATCTGCAGCGCAGATTACAGCGCATCGCGCTCTCCGGCAAACAGATAACCGACACCATACACGGTTTTGAGATATTGCGGCGACCGGGGATCATTTTCAATTTTATGGCGGAGATTCTTGATGTGGGCGTCGATGCTGCGATCATACCCTTCGAATTGATAGCCGAGCGCACGGGAAACCAGTTCGTCGCGGGTAAAGGTCCTACCGGGGGATGTAGCCAGGATTTGAAGGAGTTTAAACTCAGTAGGGGTAACAGAAAGGGGGTGACCATCCCTGCTTATTTGATGGCGAACGGAGTTCAGAATCAGTGCGCCACTGTTGAAAGATGAGATACTATCTACCGAGGAAGAACCGGCGGCGTAGCGTTTCAGCACGGCTTTCAGCCGACAGACAAGCTCACGCGGACTGGCAGGCTTGACCATATAGTCATCAGCCCCGAGGGCAAATCCGGCAATGCGCTCATCCTCGGACGACTTTGCCGTCAGCATGATAACAGGAAAATCGCCTAACTCCTTAAGGCTTTGGCACAACTCCTCACCGCTTCCATCCGGCAGTCCCAGGTCTAGAACAACTGCCAGAGGCAGTTCTGTTTCGGCCTTCTGAAGGGCTTCGCATACTGTTGACGCGTGAACGGTTCTGAAATCAGCCCCTTCAAGGTAGGCTTTTACAATCCGGGCCAACTTGGTATCATCTTCAACAATCAGGACAGGTGGAAGCACATGAACCTCAGTATAGTGAGCGGATGCGGCCGGAACGCTTGTCAATCATAACCCGGTCAACGACTTTGCCGTCCTTGTCGATAATTTCAGCCTTGAAACCCCACCTTTTTTCGGTGACTTCGGAAACAGTGTACTCCTGTCCGGCAAAATATTGCAGAAGAAGTTGTCTGGCCTCAGCCGCATCGGCAACCGGCTGAGGTGCACCATACAGGTCACCCCGTCGCTTGCCGCACCTACCGCGCATTTCAGGCCTGCAGGTAACGTCACCGTTTCTGTACCAGCCACGAGCACCACCGCAATCCGCTTTTCTACCGTGCCCCCGATAAATCACGGTTGCATCGATGGATTCCGCCGCCTGCAACTCAGGCGTAAATCCGGTAGTGCAGAGCACTATTGACAGTAGCAGTAGAAGTTTCATACCAAGCGCTCCGATATTTAAAGGGTGCCGGAGCATAGCCCCGGCACCCCGCATAATTACTTCTGACCGAGCGGGACATTACTGGAGGGAGCCATCATCCCCTTGCCGCAGAACCCCATCCCCTTTTTACCAAATCGGCCCATTCTCTGGCCGCACTCGCCGTCCATTCTGTTAACCGGCAAACCACTCTGGCTGCGAATTTCCATGATTTTTGTCTGCAGGGTGCTAATTTCCGCCTGCAGAGCAGCAATCTTTTCCTTGTCAGGCGTACCCTTCAGATTTTCCCGTTGTAACTCAAAACGTTTGGTCATCATTTCCTGACGAAGATCAATGGTGTCAGCCTGAAACTTTTTTACCTGTTCCGTATAGGTGCCATTCTGTGGGCAGGTTTCACATCCTATACCCATTCCCATACCATTTCTGTAACCGGCTTCGGCAATACTGAACATGGAAACAGCCAACCCCAGAGCCATAACTACTACGGACATTTTTTTCATTTGCGCTTCCTCCTGATTCATTTAGTTAACTGATAGTTATAGATATATCCGAGAGTTGAGAATATCTTATGAAGGAATTGTGAACAATTGTGAAGGCGCGTTTTTTCTAGCTACCTGTCAGCCCCCGGGGTAATGGAAAGAATGCCGTCAAGCTCCTTCATTTCAGCAGCGGTAAGGGCCACAGGCAGCATCCTTGACCACGGTTTTATCTCTCGCGGATTTTTAAGCCACGTGCTCAGCCTGCGGCCAGTCCAGGGCAAATTATTCCTGAACGTCTCCGGATAATAGACTGAAAATAGTCCGGACAGATTAGGACCTATTGCCCCTGTGCCACTAGCGCCAAAACGCTCACTCAGCAACCGGTGACAGCTGCCACACTTCCGGGAGAATACATCTGCACCACTTTTCCCAGTGGTATTGAAATGTACCCGTACCGGCCCGGACACTGCCATTTCACGCCCCACTGAACCGGCAAGAAGGGTATTTACCAACGTGGTGATCTGTGCCTCCGTCAGCGCAAAATCCGGCATATTGGCAACCGGATGCCGCACCAACAGCGCTATTTCTCCGGCGCTTTTACGTATAACCGAACTATCAAGATTTACTGCAAGACGATTACCGCGGCCTCCACTGACATGACAGCGACGACAGGCAAGCGTGTCCAGCAGTCGTTGCCCATCCCGCAACTCTATCTGGTTGCCGAGCATAAAGTTGGCATATTTCCCTTCACGCAATCCGGCATGGGCAATATTCTTACGTTCAGAAGCAGCGTTACCGCGATGGCAGTCAACACAACGACCATGTTCTACATAATGAACCGGGTGACATAACAGACAAAGCTGTCGCACCTGCCCTCCCCGCCCCCACGCCGGGATGGCTGCCGTAAAGAGGGCAACTGCGATTAAAAGAGCAGAGACCAATCAGCCCCCCTGAAAAACATCGCCACTATGGTCAGCAGAACAATAGCAACAACCGCCATAACAGTCAGAGCCGAAACAAACTTCTGTTCACGCGGAAACCAGCTGGCTCTGTGGACGTGTGAGCTTATCGACAACCAGGGAAGAAGCAGCAAGACGCACCCCAACAGTATGACCGGATAGATCATAAATCGCGACCAACTGACCATCTCCTGAATCCAGAGCAGAAACCAGGCAGACTTTGCCGGGTTAGGTGTAACCGCCGGATTGGCCTGTTCCTGAAGCGGTGCCGGCATCATCACCGCCAGAGTTAGCAGAAGTATCGCCAGAGCATACATAGAGCGGCTGATAAGTCTGAAAAAACCGGGAGAGCTTTTAACGAATCCGTTTTTCATAGATACGGCAACACCCCTTTGTTCTTTCTGACCCGGTAGAAATGCAACAGTGACAGCAAAAAGACCCCAAGCGGGATGATGACGATGTGAAGAGCATAAAAGCGAAGTAACGACAGACCTTCTCCGACCCCGTCCGGCACAAGCAGAGAGCGCAGCAGTGCTCCGAACGGCAGCGTCGCCAACAGCTCCATACCGGTCTGGGTCGCCCAGAAGGCCAGCTGGTCAAATGGCAGCAGGTAACCGGTATAGGCTTCAAAAACTGTCAGTATCAGGAGCAGGCAGCCGACCACCCAGTTCAGTTGTCGAGGTCGCTGATATGCCCCGGTCAGAATCACCCGCAAAGTGTGCAGCAGTACGAGGAGTAGCAGCACATGCGATGTAACACGGTGCAGATTGCGCAGGTATTTGCCTCCCCAGACCGAAGACTCAAGAAAAAGGATTGAATTAAATGCCCGCTCAGGCGTCGGCTGGTAGTAAACGATCAACAGCAAGCCACTGACCAGCATGATCAGGAAGGCTGTAAAAGCCAGCCCACCAAGACAGAGGGTATAGCTGATACGCAGATTACGTTCCAGAACTACGCGGGGGAAGAGATGCTTGAGAAATTCAGTAATCATGGATTCAATCAATCAGTGACGATGTCATTAGGAATAATTTTGCGTACGCGATCTTATAGCATGATTATCTTGATATTGGTACGCCAGCAAGTAATCACCCGCTGAAAAAACTGCGGTGAAATGCTCACATTCTCCCGGAGCGGATGATCGCATAAACGAGCCAGAGCCCAACAACTCCCGCCACGGTATACCCCATAAATGCCAGCACCGGAAAACCCATAACTTTTGGCCCTTTATCCGTCTGCATAATTATGGAAGATCCTATTATCATGGCGGCCAGAATCATGCTGGTTGAGAGGCGGTTGATGGAACGGTCAAAATCGGCCGTAAATTTATCCAGACCGCGATGTTCCAGGTCGATCTTGAACTTGTTGCGATTGATGCGATTGATGATCTCTTTCAGGTCACGAGGAATATTGCGTGCCAGATTCAGATATGACGAGAGGATCTGGTTGACGTCACGGGAAATGCGTAACGGGGAGTATTTCTGCCTGAGCGCTTTCACAATGAAAGGGCGCAGGTGCTCGACCATATCGAATGCCGGATCTAGCATACGCCCCGTCCCCTCGACCAGCACCAGTGACTTTGCCAGCATCATCAGATCTGGTGAAATCCTGATATTGTAGAGGGTAATGATCTCAATGAACTCCATCAACATGCGCCCAACTTCAATATCTTGGAGAGGGATTTCATAATAGCCGTCAATGAAATTGAACAGGTCACGCTTAAGGGCACGAATATCAAGATTGTCAGAGATATCACCGGCAAAGAGCAGCAGGGAGACGACCTCATCCATATCGCGATTAACAATTGCCGCCAGGATGTCAGTGAGGAATTTTTTAAGATCATCATCCAGGCGCCCCACAATACCGTAATCAAGCAGGCAGATAACGTTATCCGGAAGGATCAGCGCATTCCCCGGATGAAGATCGCCATGAAAAAAACCGTGATCGAGTACCATCTCAAGAAAACAATCCGCCCCGCGATGGGCAAGCAGCGCCGGATCAAGCCCCTGTTCAAGAAGTTTCCCCCGCTCTGAAATCTTTACCCCGGCGATGTACTCCATTGTCAAAATTGCGCGCGAGCTCTGTTCCCAATAGACACGCGGGAAATACATCCACGGTGTTTTACCGAAATTGTCGCGGAATTTTTCTATGGTGTGCCCTTCACGTGAAAAGTCCATCTCCCTACGGATCGTACGGGCAAATTCACGCACAATCCCGACCGGATCATACAGTTCGCTGCCCGGCACATGCCGCTCGGCCAGACCGGCCAACGCCATCAGAGCACTTATGTCCGCTTCCACCACCTCGACAATTCCCGGCCGCCGCACCTTGATAACCACATCCTCACCGGTCAGCAAACGGGCTCTATGCACCTGTGCAATAGATGCAGCCGCCAGTGGCACAGGATCAATTTCTGCAAAAAAATGTTCCACAGGGGCGCCAAGACCGGTTGAAATCTGGATCAGAACCTCTGCAAAAGAGAAGCTAGGCACATTATCCTGCAGCTTTTCAAATTCATGAACAAAAGCTTGCGGTATAACATCCGCCCGAGTGGAGAGAATCTGCCCTAACTTGACAAATGTCGGCCCCAACTCCTCCAGGGCAAGCCGCATCCGTTCGGCAGCCGTAAGCCGTGCTATATCGGGCATAGGGCGACGAAACAGCCTTCTGCTTCGTACAACAACGTCCGCAAGCCCCAGCATCTCGAGCGCCTGATCAAAACCGTGTGTGCTGAGGACACGAACAATGTTCAAATAACGCCTGATGCTACGTATATTACGGTTAATACTGAGGAATTTCACCATCTGCTAGTTGTTACCGCGCGATTCCAGTTCATCAACCCGTTTGGCAAGCCGGTCATACTCTTCACGACTAACCATGCCCAGGCGGTCAACGACCTTTTTAACTTCGTTTTCAGCCATTTCAGTGACTTTTTCCTTGTTTTCTTTTGCAAGCGTCTGAAGCTTCTCAACCAGCTGCTTTCCTTCATCTTCGCTCAACTTGAAGCGGTCTTTCATTTCTGCGACCAACTCTTCAGCCTTCTTCTGGGTAATTGCAGCAACACCGATCGTCGTCATAACAGCTTTTTCAAACAATTCAAGCATGGTGTACCTCCAAGGCTCAATATTTCACATCTTTGTTAAGCTTATCATAAGAGCTTTCTGTTGCAAACAGAGCAGTCCCTTCTGTATTTACTTACGTGTGCATTCAACACGTTCTATTTATTCATAGCCTATGCTATGCTCCACAAGGATACTAGGCATAATAAGGAGAGTAGCATGGCCTCCATTACCAACGCGCTCATACCTGTACTGGCATTGATTCTGGCCGGCTTTATCATCCAGCGCACCAACTTTCTTCCGCCGTCATTCTGGCCGTCGGCCGAGAAACTGACCTATTTCCTGCTCATGCCTGCGACTCTGATACACAACATGGCCGGCAAGCAGATCGGCTCCCTGCCATGGTTGAAGATACTACTGACCGTCGAAGGCGCTATCATGGCAAGCGCGACGCTGGTCACACTCTGGTGGCTTGTCAACCGCCGCATGGGCGGTCGGGCCTTCACCTCACTTTTCCAGGGCGGTGTCCGCTTCAATACCTTTGTGGCACTGGCGGTGGCGGAAAATCTGTTCGGCATAGACGGCCTGTTCCTCGCTGCCATGGGGGCAGGATTCATGATTATTCTGATCAACGTACTCTGTGTCTCGGTTTTTTCTCTTGCGGTCGGCGATGGCAAAGGCATAAACATCAAACGCCTGTTTGCCGACCTTTTGCGCAACCCGCTCATTATAGGCTGTGTCATCGGTGTGGGACTTAATGCCTCCGGACTCAAACTGCCGCAGGCGATCGACGGCATACTCGCTCTAGGAGGAAAAGCCGCTTTCCCGGTAGGGCTTATGGCCGTTGGAGCGGCATACCGGGCCGAGAATCTGATGCTGCACTGGCATCCACTGCTGGTAACGAGCACCGTTCAGTTCATCTGCAAACCAATGATAGCATGGGGACTTGGCACCACCATGGGGCTCTCAGGCCTGGCCTTGAGTGTCGTTGTCTTGCTGTTCAGCGTCCCGACGGCCCCTTCAGCCTATATCCTCTCGCGGCAAATGGGTGGCGATCATGACAGCATGGCCGCGATCATTACCGCACAGACCTGCCTGTCGTTTTTCACCTTGCCGCTCACAATCTGGCTGTTGCGCCAAAGCCTGTGAAAGTCGTTAATGATTTCACGCTACCACTTCTACCCGCTCACCATGCAGCTCCACTTTTATACGTTCAAGCGGTCGATCTGCAGGGCCTTTAAGCACCTTTCCCTGGTGATCGAAGCGGCTACCATGACAGGGGCACGACAGCGCATCTTCCGAAACGGCTACCGTACAGCCTAGATGGGTGCAGACCAGACTCAAAGCGTAGATACCACTACCATCCCTCAGCAGTGCTATACGCTCTTCACGGAATACCAGTGCCCCGCCCGTCGGCACATCTGCAGCCATTGCGCTGGCCAGCACGCGGCGCTTTCCGCTAGATCGTGGTGTCAGGTAGCGTACCAACAGAGCTCCGGAAGCAAACAGCAGAGTCAGTGTTTTGATGAATTTTCGACGTGATTGAGAAACGTTTTCCATTTTTCGATATATACCTTTGTATAAGCGGGACTTTTACTGCTCATGCGCAGATAGCGTGACGCCTCTACAAAACTGCCGTTGCTTACCCGCTGCCCTTTCTGCAGCCAGAATGATTCCAACCCCATGCCATCTTTTTCAAGATTATAGATCCTGCTGGAAACAGGCTCAAGGAGAAAGCGGACCGGATTATCATGACACCCTTCGCAGGTTACGCTGCCGCGTTGAACAGTATGGGGGAAAAATGCCCGCCACTCTGCCACTAGCAGTGTGTTCTCCGGCCCATGGTTTCTGGCTGTCATGATGTCGGTGTAATAGGAGATAAACATCGGCCGGATCGGGCTGATTTTACCCCTGGAGTTTATTCCAAGCGGAGGTGCATCCTGCTTTTTAAGAAAAGCACTGCGCAGATACTCTGCACTGGCTCCGGAATTAAGGTCAAAGTCGTCCTTCATGCGCCTGTCGCGAAAGCGGAGGAAAAATGTGCCGTACTCCTGGGCTGCCCAGACCGAATGGCAGGCGTAGCACTCCAGTCGTTCCATATGAGCCGGGATACGGTGTTCAGGAATTTTCAAGTCTGGCTTATGGCAGTCGCGACAGCCTTTGGACGCTTTCCTACCCTCTGCCAGACTTTTCATTGAATGACAGGCACCGCAGGTCATACCGGCGACATAGTGCACATCAGGAAGCATCTTCAGGAATGTGGAACCATTGACAACTGTTCCGCGCTGATAACGCATATTGTCCTCACGCGGAGCACGACCGGAATAATCCCAACCGGTGTAGTAACCGTTATGACACTTTTGGCAAACCGCCACAGACGGCTTCGCAACCGCCCCTTCAAAGTGACAGTCAAGGCACCCGTTCAAGTGGCAAGAGTTGCAGTTTTTATCCCAAAAAGAAGAATCGAACCGCCCATAGCTGCGCTGCACAAACTGCTTCTCACCGCTGCGTGTCCCCATGGCGTGATCAAATATTTTCTCATACCCCCGATGGCAGACGGCACATCCGCCCCCCCGAGTGAAGCTGACGGCACGTTCATTGCGACTTGAATTTTGATGGTGGCACGAAGCGCAGGTTCCAGCCTGAGCAGCGTTTGCATTCAAAGCCAGAGCCAGACAGAAGCAGGCAATAAGAACAGATATCCAACGCACGAGGTCACATTCCTTTCCATGTAAAAAGGGGCATGCTGACTGCCATGCCCCCCTGATCAAAACATATCAAGCAATAATTAGCAGCCGGAAACTTCTTTTTTACCCTTGGCTGCAGGTTTTGCTTCTTCTTTTTTCTTCTCGTCCTTCTTGGTGCCCTTCTTCTCTTTTTTAACTTCTGCCTTTACGCCCTTTTCATCTTTTTTTTCTTCGGCGGCAAAAGCTACCATTGAGAAACTAAGAACCATTGTTGCTGCAACAAGCATAACAAGCATTTTTTTCATACATTCTCCTTTTGAGTATGAGACCTGCACAGCAGGCCCGGTGTTTGTTTATCATACTAAATAACGAGGGTCATACAAAAAACTTAGAAACGACTCCCCCTCCCTTGACGGAAGGGGGTTGGGGTGAGGGAATCTTTTGACTTTTACAAGAGGCTGTGAAGCCAACCATCACTCCTTGGTGATTTTATAACTGCCATCCTTCTGAATTTCAATCTTGGCATTAAGAAACTTTACATTGGTATAACCGAGATTTTTTAGAGCATTGTAGGCCATTTCAGCACGAACGCCGGTCGAACAATGGGTAATTATCAGTTTATCCTTAGGAATCTCAGCCAACCGATCCTTGATCTCGTCAGAAGGGATCGACGTAGCGACCTTAAGCATACCACCAACTACTTCGTCAGCATTACGAACATCAATAATCATAACATTGGCTGGAAGCTGGGCAGCATATTTTTGAAACTCGTCAACATTAACCTCACCCGGGCGGGGCTTGGGTGTGTAGGATGCCTTAACGGAAAGCTTACCGGTGGCGATTTCCAGCTTTGCAGCCTGCCAGGCGTCAAAACCGCCGTCCAGAACCAGAACATTTTTAAATCCGGCTTTAATAAGAGCCGAAGCCACAACTGCCGCATCTTTACCGCTTTTCTGATCATAGACAATGACCGGAGCATTTTTCTTGATATCAAGAGCTTTTACCAGCTTTACCGCTTTCGTTGCCGGGAATGTCACGGCTCCTTTGATAAAGCCTTTTGCAGCATCCTTTTCTGCCCGGGCATCAAGCAAAACGTGGGGAATATCCTTATTCATCCAGGCTTCTTTAAGAAACGGAGCCGTGGTTAAGGCAAAGTGTTTCTCCTGCCACCCCGGTATACCGTCCTTAAAAACCTTCACGTTTGTGTAGCCAAGCTTCTGAGCTTTGCCGGCGGAACCGGGGCTCAGGTTACAGGTCACACCCTGACAATAAAAGACGATGAGAGCATTTTTATCCTTTGGCAACAGCTTTTCAGCCATCTTGTCAAAGGCACCAAACGGAAAGCTAACGGCAGTCGGAATGTATCCCTGCTGGAAACGTGGCATTGGACGCGAATCAAACAGGAAGTATTTTCCTTTTTCCGGCCCCTTTGCGACAAGTTTTTCCACGTCTGCAATCTTATAGAGCATGTCGTCTGAAATCTTGACCGGAGGCTTTTCATATACTTTCACTGCGCTTTTGACGCCGTTTGCCTCAACGAACTCAATTTTAATTTCATGCCCTTTATTGATCTTACGGAGAAATTCACCATCACCGGTTTTACCTTCTCCGTTTACAACCTTGATTTCATCCTCGTCAAACTTGATCAGCTCAACCGAATTGTCGATCTTCATCTGAATTGTTTTGGTCTTGAACGCAGCGCCATCATAGTAGCCATACAGCTCCCCGGCTTCAGCCTTATGGCACGCCATGCATGGTTTCGCGATATTTGGTCTGGCTGCCGGGGCAGGATCTGCGGCAAAGACTGATGTGGCAGCAACAACTGTAGCAAGTATCGTAAGCAGAACAGTTTTCTTTGTCATAAAGTGTCCCCCTGTCAGAAATTAAATTAAATAGTCTGTAACTGCGGGTAAAAAAAACACCCACCAGCTTCTCGTTAAACCGAGATACTGGTGGGTGCGAGTGTCATATTCAACACATTTTTAACAGGCTTAGCAACCGGCTGTTTTCTTGAACAGACGGGCAACGTTCTTGCCGTCTGTAACGTTGTACTTGACGCGTACTTCGTCGCCAACAACAATACGCTTGTCGCCGAACTTCTCAACAGTCATATCGTCAGTTACAGTAATAACGATAAGTGCTGCGCTTTTAGTATCTTTCAGGGTGGCTGTCACTACTTTTTTGTCAGCAGAAACTTCGAACTTGGTGATTACGCCAACCATCTTGATTTCTTCAGCGCTAGCAGGGGTTGAAAAGGATACGAGGGAAACTGCTACCAAAACCAACATTGCAACTACGGATACAAACTTTTTCATGGTACGGCTCCTTAATGATGCAGATTTTTATATATAATAGCAGGCTCAATAAAAATCTGCAAAACTTTTTTTGCAGTTCCCGGCAGCAGGTTTCACCAAACTGCCGGGAACGTACTGTTGTTGTTTAGAACTTCACTTCGAATGTTGCATAGATATCCTGTGCAGTTTTTACTGGAGCAAGCAGCAGCATATCTGTGGACTGGATTGAAGAGATCTTCACAGGAGCGCCGACCCAGTTGTTGCTGCCGGTGTACTGGAAGTCATAATACTGGTAGCCGACTTTGAAGAAAGTCTTGCTGAAGTAAGAAGAGATCGGCTTCAGATCAAGCTCCTGAATTACATATCCCTCGTACACATTACCACGTGTACCGACTTTGCTGGTCCACATATCGTCAGAAGCCGGGGCAAAGGTGATCCAGTCTTTTGAACCATGGTTGTATTCGAAACCAAGTTTTGTTTTGGAAGGCAGGTCATAACGTACGCCGGCATATGCAGCATAACCGGTTTTATCCGACGGTGCTTCAGGAGCAAAGAATGCGCCTGTGCCAAGTCCCATGAAGCCAGCCTGAGCTGAAACATTGTCGTTAGGGTGTGTGATGCTCATACCGAAGTCAGCGAAGAAGTTCAGCTTACCAGGACCGATATCCTTGAGAGTAGTCATAGCGCCGGCACCGTACCAATCGATCGAACCGAGGTTGGTGGAAGGAGCGGTATTACCGAAAGTTGAGTCACTCATAACCGGGAAATCGAAGATATTGAAGCCACGGTTCCACTGCAGCCATACACGCAGTGGGTCAGTGTCAACAGGAATCAAAGCAACACCAAGCATATCAGTATCTTTTACGGTGTTTGTAGATGTTTTGAAACCGCTGTCAAAACCACGACCATAACATACCTTGGCATAAGCGCCTGGCAGCGGCTCGATATCAGGAGCCCAACCGATGGTCATACCGTCAAATGCATAGTCAACCAGCAGCGCAGGTGTGCCGCCATTACCGGGACGCTCGTTGTTGAGCTTGAGGTTGGTTGGTGCGCCATTGCTTGATGGACGACGACCAACCGAGAACCATACCGGCTGCTCGGCGATATTGCTCCATGTTGCATAGGCACGGTCAACGTTCAGCAGACCAGTGGATGGCACGTGACCAAGAGTACCGTCAAATGCGCCGACGCGGTCGGAGAAGTAGCTACCGGTTGTAGCATTGTCGTCCTGCGAACCGAATGTTTTGTACATATCAAGTTTTACGTTAACAGTAACGTCCTGAGTAGCCTTGGCATGCAGGTCAAGGTCGAACTTGCTCGTGTAAAGAGTTTCATTTTTGGGTTTCGATGCTGGGACTTCTACTGCGTAGTTTTTTATAGCACCTAACATATTAGCATTATCAGTTAAAAACTGGCCAGCTTGACTTACTGTTTTCACCTTATTCATATTATCAGAGAAAGTCATCATCTGACCTATGTATCCCTGCCATACGGATGAAGCACTTGGTGTAGTAAGGCTAGTTGCAAGAACCGGATTTCCTAATGCGTCGTAATAATATACATTTGACGAATTAAAAAAACCTGATTGCATCGTGTTCTGAGCATTTGCAAACGTAGCCATAGCATCCGTATAACCTGCTGTCTCTCCATGCAGATTATCCATGCGGAAGCGGTACGAGCCGCCGATTGACAACCACTTGCTGAGGGATTTGTCCTGAACACGCTGGACGGAACCTTTGAGATCGTTGACCTCTTGTGTCAGTTTGTCGACCTTAAGCTGCAGATCGGCATCTGCTGCCTGAGCAGCCATTGGGAGCATCATGCCTGCAAACGCGATACAAGCCAGTTTCTTCGCCATCTTCTGTTTCATACTACCTCCATGGTGTTAAGTGTGTTGCTGCCTGTTGTGAAAAATCCCAAACCAAACAATCCGAGTTAAACGATAAACTCAGGTACCCACCTCCCTTGCAGATTAATTGAACACAGTAACGTGCTGAACAATCGCAAACAGAGGACTGTATACTGCATACTCTGTATCCGTGTCTACAATAAAGTAAAAGTTTCTAAATATCCATATCTCTGCATATTGCAATATAGCGGGAGGGCTGCCTGACGTAATCAGCTCATTTCGTGCTGTATTTAACTATATTGTTCAGTTGCATGGTAGGGTTTGAATCGCTGAAATGGGGTTACAGACTGGTGATATGCTGTAGACTTGTATCGCTATACAGCTCATCAATACTCAAGGAACATGCGTAAATAGATACGGTTTCTTCAATTGTCATTTTTCACACAACCATGTCAAATCAGCATAGTTTTAAACTTGTATAATCACAATAAATCAGTATGTTTTAAATAGTGTCAGAATACCAGGGGGAAATATGAACACTAAAGTGTTTACCGCGCATGTCCCGATACAACTAGCTGAAAAAATAGACCAAATAGCCGCTCGCATGGATCGGTCGCGTGGGTGGATTGTCAAACAGGCTTTGGGTGCATGGATAAGCCAAGAGGAAGAGCGCAGACGTCTCACACTGGAAGCGTTAGCAGATGTTGACGCGGGGTACGTGCTTGATCAGCAGGCTGTTCAAGCATGGGCAAACAGCCTTACTACAGAAGCACCACTGCCGGTGCCACAGTGATGGTTTGAAATGGACCAGCAAGGCATTGTCCGATCTGGTGAAACTCCATGAATTTCTGGCAGCGGTGAATAAGTTGGCCGCTGCACATATGGTGCAATCACTTTCTGCAGCACCTTTACGCCTTATTGAGCAACCACGCATTGGTGAAAAACTTGAAGAGTTCGATCCACGCGAAGTGAGGCGCATTATTGACGGTTTCTATGAAATTCGCTATGAAATCACCGGGGCAGTTATATACGTGCTGCGACTCTGGCATACAAGGGAAGATCGATAGATGTGACGACCCTGCCATAAATGGATAAACCAAACTAATAGCTACTTAAGGCAAACCCTTACTACCCTTCACTGCACCTACATCCGCTATCTGTAAAGCATCCAGATAGTTACACCTCTAGAGCATAACCAACCATCGCGGCCTGAAACTCTTGCGGAAACTCCCTCAGCAACCGTGCCGATGCGGCAAAACCGGTGCAGTGGCTGGCGGCCAGCTTACGTATCCCCATCCCACGCAGTGCGGCTATGGTAGCCCCCAGCTGTTCCTGCCCACAGAACCCCAGGTGTGTGCCGCCGATGACGGCATACACATCACGCCGGCCGGTCATGTTGGCGACGTGCTCCAGTGTGTTTATCAGCCCGGCGTGGCAACAACCCAAAATCAGCACAAGCCCCTTCCCGGTTTCCAGCAGCAGTGACTGATCGTCCGGCGTATTGTCAGAGTCCTGACCGCCACAATCGCAATAGAGCCCCTGATCGCCGGTCTCGAAAGCTGTCACACGCGGCACCGCACCGGTCAGGAACAGCCCGGGGGCAAGCTCGCGAAAGTCCTGCGAAAGATCGAAGGTGGCCCCTGCCGCCTCTAATTCCCCACGACCGACAGGTATACCGATTGGATAGCATTCCGAAGTATCCTTGACCCGATAGCGCGGCGCAAAAATACCCGGATGCCCGTACACAACTTTGGGACCGCACTCGTCAAGCAACGGCTTCAGGCCACCGGCGTGGTCATAGTGCCCGTGAGAGATCACCACCTGTTTGACTTTAGACAGATCTTTGTTCATCCGCCGGGCATTGTGCAGCAACGTCAAGCCCTGGCCGGTATCAAACAGCAGAGGATCACCAACCGCCGGTTCAATAAGGGCGGAAAAACCGTGTTCACCGAGCGTGCCGGAGATGGGACCAACCGAGTTTTCACAGAGTACCGTGATGCGGGCTTTCATTTACAGCAGTTGTTCTTCGGAAAACGCGGCACACCCATTTTTGCAAGAATGTTAAAGAGTGGGCAGAACTGAGTAAAACCGGACTGGAGCAAGTTCAAGCCGACAAAACCGGTAAACCAGAGCCAGTTGGGAGAGTGAAAATGAGCCAGAAGAAGTGAAATAAGAATGAAACTCCCGGCGATGATGCGAATGATACGTTCTATATAGTATTCTTCTTTCATGGTTTTGCTCCTATTCGATGTTTTAATGTCATTATTTCATTTCTATTCAGCACTGTTATTTTGGTTTTTGTATTTAGCTTCCCCTCCCTTGACGGGAGGGGATTGAGGGGAGGGTGAAGCCACTTGCAAACAACGTGTTCTGACAATTTCAAGAGCACCCTCAATATTCTGAATTACATCATTATCCCAGAACCGTAACACGATAAAACCGTTCGCTCGCAGACAGGCATCTCTTTGTTTGTCATACACAGAATTTTCTGCATGCTGTCCACCATCTAGCTCTACAACAACCCTCGAATCGAAAGAAATAAAGTCTACAATGTATGATTCAATCGGTTGTTGCTTGCGGAACTTGATACCATCAATCTGACAGTTTCTCAAATACCGCCAGAGTAACCGCTCAACATCAGTAGTGTTATTTCTCAGTTCAATGGCATATTCTTGGAGGGAAGACGTAGTTGCATGGCAGCTTCCCCCACCCCCTAGCCCCCTCCCGCAAGTGGAGGGGGAACTTTTAAAGCAATTGCAAAAACCAAATCGAACAACGCTGGTTTAATTTATGCGATCTGCAAAACATCTTTTCAGGTCTATTTCCGCCCCAGCATCTCCGCGATTTTCCCGGCGACCTCGCCGGTCAAAACAGGGCAAGCACCCTTATGGGTCTTACGGATAACCTTGCAACAGGTCACGCCGTACTTCTCACTGAACCATGCGTGCAGTTCTTTGGTTAGATGGTTAACTTCTTTTTTATCCTTCACGACAAGACCGATGGCGGCAGTGCCGCCTGATACGGCTCCACAGATACATCCTGAGTTGGAACCGAAACCAAACCCGGACACCGTGCCTACTACCGATTCAGGCACCTCTGGGGCAAAATTCTTCCGCACGGTTTCAAGAACAGATTCTGCACAATGATATTTTCCCGAGCGATAAAGGCTCTCCGCTTCTATCTGACATTTTCCTGCCATCGCCAGACCTTCAAGTGTTGGTTTTGCTTTTTTAGACCAGAACACCTATTCGTCCTCCTCTACTACTTCTTCGTTTATATGATGATGTTCCTTCCAATTCTGAACCATGTAATAAAGAATCGGTATGGTAACTCGTGACAGCGTTGTGGAGGCAATTTCACCAAACATCATGGCGATGGCCAAACCTTGGAAAATCGGATCAAAGATGATGACGAAGCTGCCGACCACAACCGCTGCAGCTGTCAACAGCATGGGGCGGAAACGGACCGCACCGGCCTCGATGATGGCTTCATCCAACGGCATCCCTTCACGGCGTTTCATTTCGGCAAAATCTATCAGAATGATTGAGTTTCGCACGATAATACCGGCCAGAGCGATGAAGCCGATCATGGACGTGGCGGTAAAAAACGCTCCTAAGGCGGCGTGCCCCGGCAGGATACCGATTAACGTCAACGGAATGGGCGCCATAATGACGAGTGGCGTGGTAAAGTCCTTGAACCATGCGACCACCAGAATATAGATCAGTACCATGACGGCACCAAAGGCGATGCCAAGGTCACGAAACACCTCATAGGTGATGTGCCACTCACCATCCCACTTCATCCCGATGTGCTCTTCACTCCAGGGCTGGCGCGATGCCAGCACCTCTATTTTATGCCCGTCCGGCGTCGGAATGGCATTTATTTCATTATGCATCTTAAGAATTGCATAGACTGGGGCCTCAATCTCCCCGGCGACATCGGCGGTCACATAAATTACGTTCTTGAGATTTTTACGGTAAAGGGTTTTCTCCTCACTTCCAGTGCTGGTTCGCACCAGTTGTGACAGTGGTACATTCCCCTTTGTTCCCGTTACGTATATCGACGACAACGCCGCCAGGGAACTCCGCTGGCCGACTGGCAACCGCAGGTTGATTGCCACCGGTGTTTTCTCCTTGGGCAGATGGAGCAGTCCGGCATCCTGGCCATTCAGGGCTATATGCAGGGTTTTGGCGACATCTTCCACGGCGACGCCGGAAAGAGCGGCTTTTTCACTATCAACAGTCAAGGTCACCTTGGCCTGATCATCCTCACGGTACCAGTCAACATCCACCACGCCAACGGTCTTGGCCAGGATCGCCTTTACTTTGGCAGCGACGCCTGCCCGTGAAGCATCATCAGGACCGTAAACTTCGGCTACAAGTGTTGCCAGCACCGGCGGTCCCGGTGGAATCTCGGCCACTTTGACGCGGGCCCCGTATTTGTCGGCAATGGTTTTAACCAACGGCCGTATGCGCTTGGCAATAGCGTGCGACTGATCCTTGCGGTCTCCTTTGGGAAGCAGATTGACCTGAATATCCGCCAGTGCGGAACCTCTGCGCAGATAATAGTGCCGCACCAGACCGTTAAAATTAAAGGGGGCACTGGTACCGACATACTCCTGGAAATCTGTTACCTCCGGCACTGTACGCAGAGCGTCACCCATCTCACGGGTCATGCGGGCGGTCTGCTCCAGCGGCGTGCCGTCCGGTGCGTCAATAATCACCTGCAGTTCGTTCTTGTTGTCAAACGGCAGCATCTTGACCGTAACCGCCTTGAAGTAAATGAGAGAGCACGATAGCAGCAGCAGGACAACAACAGATGCCAGGAAGCCGTAGCGAAGACGTTTGTCGTGAATGAGTCGTCCCATCCAGTGACGATAAAATGCCGTCATTTTTGAATCTTCAGGCTCTGCATCAGAACCGTGGTGAGATTCCCCCTTCATAAAGCGGAAAGCAAAATAGGGGGTAACAATGAATGCTATCAGCATGGAAAAGAGCATTGCCATGCTGGCACCGACCGGAATCGGTCGCATGTATGGCCCCATGAGGCCGCCGACAAAACCCATTGGCAAAATTGATGCTATAACGGCAAAGGTTGCCAGCACCGTCGGGTTGCCGATTTCATCAACCGCCTTGATAGCAGCCTCCAGCGGTCTCATGAACGTGGTTGTGAAGTAGCGGTGTATATTTTCCACGACAACAATGGCGTCATCAACCAGAATTCCGATTGAGAATATCAGGGCAAAGAGCGTAATACGGTTTAATGTGTAGCCGATCAGATAGAAGATCAGCATCGTCAGCGCCAGGGTAACCGGAATGGCGATGGCCGCCACCGCGCCGGCGCGCCACCCCATAAAAATCGCAATCAGGATAGTAACTGAAATGGCGGCGAGGAACATATGGAAGAGCAGTTCGTTGTTCTTTTCCCGGGCCGTTTCGCCATAATTACGGGTAACCGTCACCTGGACATCTGAAGGAATGACTTTACCCTTCAATGACTCTATTTTTTTGACCAGATCTTCGGCCACCCAGGTTGCATTTGACCCGGTTCGCTTGGCCACAGCTATGGTTACGGCGGCATAATCATGCTTAGGGTTACCGGATATATTTTTATGTGCCGCCGCCGGCCCCATGCCAAAAAAGACATAATCCTCTGCTTCGCTGAGTCCGTCCTCAACAGTGGCAACGTCCGACAGATACACCGGCTTACCACCATAGACACCGATGACAACACGCTTTACCTCTTCGGCATCATTGAGAAAGCCGCCGGTCTGCACCAGCATCGACTTGTTACCGCTTGAAAAGCTGCCCGAAGGTAGGGATGAATTACCTTTTTGCAGTGCGCCTGCCACCTGCAGCGGTGAAATATTGAATCCGGCCAGGCGTGGTGCATCCAGAGTGACGCGCAGCTGCCTCGACAATCCACCGGTTATTGTTGTTTCAGCAGTATTCGCACTCTTTTTAAGTTCATCGGCAACTTCACTCGCCAACATGCGCAGAGTGCCGTGGTCATAACGCTCCGACCAGAGTGTGACAGCCAGGATCGGGACATCATCGATTGACTTGGGCACCACCAGAGGCTCCAAGGCACCCGGCGGGAGCAGCGTACGGTTACTCATCACCTTGTTGTACAGCTTGACCAGCGACTCTTCCAACGGCTGGCCCACCTGGTAGCGAACCGTGATGATCCCCACTCCCGGGCGGCTCATGGAATAGAGGTATTCAACTCCCTTGATCTCCCACAGCTTGGCCTCAAAAGGCTTGACCACCCTCTCCTGCACTTCCCGCGGTGATGAACCGGGCATCGGCAGATAGATATCTATCATCGGCACCACGATCTGCGGCTCTTCCTCACGCGGTGTCATCTTGATAGCGAAGAAACCGAGCAGTAGTGAAGCAACAACTATCAACGGCGTCAGCTTGGAATTGATAAAGGTGCGGGCTATTTTTCCGGCAAAACCGAGATTTTTCATGGCCTACTCCACCCTTGCGCCTTCTACGACCTTATCAACACCGGCTACAACAACACGATCTCCTTCGGACAGACCGGAAAGGACCTCTATCCGGGCACCGCTTTCACGACCGACCCTGACAATGCGCATATGGACGATGTTTTCCTTATCAACGGTCCAGACTGACGTCATTGCGCCGCGGTTAACAACGGCCTGTTTCGGCACAGTGATACCGTTGGTAGTCGTCCCGAGGCTGATTGAGCCCCGCCCGAACATTCCGGACTTCAACCCCTTCTGGCTCAGTGCTATCTTGGCAATGAAGGTGCGGCTGCCCGGATCGGCCGCCGGGACGATATCGCCAATTTTAGCTGTAAACGGGGCACCCACGGAATCAAGCGTTACCCGCAACGGCGAACCCGGTTTAACCATGGCCGCCATATTTTCCGGCAAAGCCAACTCTAATTGATAGCTCCCGTCGTTTTCGATCGTCATCAGCGGTTGACCAGGGAAGACAGATGCTCCCAGATCGGCCTGCTTGCTGACGACTACGCCGGAAATCGGGGCGATAATTTTCGTATAATCAGCCATTGTGCTAGCAGCTCTGGCACCTTCCTGGGCCTGTTTGAGCCTTGAAGCGGCACGCGCCACCCCTTGGGCAGCCATATCTTTTTCAGTCTGCCTGACATCAAACTCCTGACGACTGATAGCCTGCTCGCTGTAGAGCTTCTCGTAGCGATCAAATGTCATGTCAGCCAGCTTTTTCCGGGAATGTGCTTCATCAAGTCCGCGGCGGGCTTCGTCAATAGCGGCCGTTGCCACAGCAGCCGAGGCCTGATTTTCCTGGGCATCCAGTTGTGCCAGCAACTGCCCCTTACGCACCCGGTCGCCTTCACGAACTCGCAGCACGTTTATGCTGCCGGGAATACGGGGAGAGACAACCGAACTGGTGCGTGCACGCACGCTACCGACAACATCCAGCACATCTGTGGTGGCAACAAGTTTCACGACCTCAAGAGAAGTTCCCTTGACGACAACAGCAGGAGCACCTTCGGGCTTACCTGCATCGTGTGTCTTTGAACATCCTGCAGCCAAAAATGCAACGATCAGCAGAACCGCCGCACGAAATAGATTGTTACTCATTTAAGTATCTCCTTCACAAATGTTCCTGACATATAATAGACCCGTCCGCCTGCCAGCGCATAACCGGCCTCGGCGTCAACCAGATTTGCCCGGGTCTGGTTAAGTGCCGTCTGGGCATCAAGCAGCTCAACCATTGTTGCCAGTGAGTTTTCATAACGTCTGGTCAGAAGCCTTACCGTCTCTTCAGCATCCTTGACAGAGTGGCGTGTAACCTCAAGACGCTTGGCCGCTTCATCACGCCGAACATAACTCTCCTTCAGCTGATACCTGACATCTTTACGTGCCGATTCCAGCATCTCGCGGGCGGCAGATTGACCGGAAAGCGCCCGGCGCCGCTCACTGTTGGTCCGGAAGCCCTCGAATACATTCCACTTGAGTGAAACACCGGCGGTCCAGGCCTCATTATCAGAAGCAAAGGGTGCATCTTTGGCGTTCAGCTGATAGGAGGCAAAAGCACCTACTGTCGGCAGATACCCGCTCCAGGCGAGCTTAAGCGCTGCATCGGATTTTTCGAGATCGGCATACGACTGTTTGATTTCAACCCGGTTATCGAGGGCATCCCGGACAACTTGATCGTTTATGGCGACAACCTCAATTTCGTCCGAGAACCCGCTTATTTCATAGTTACTGTCTTCAGGCATACCGATCAGCATTGCCAGCTTCATGCGGGCAAGGACCAGGTTATTTTGAGCAGATATATGCTGCTGTTCAACCATTGAGAGATGGGTACGCGAGCGCAGCTCATCCGACCGGAGTCCAACCCCGGTGGATGTCCTGACAACGGCAATGCGCATGTTCTCCCTGGCATCGCCAACAGCCTTATCGGCGGCCTTCAGTTGAGCATCAGCCTTCTGCACATCGAGATACGTATAAAAAACCTGAAAAGCAATACCCTGACGCGCCGCCTCCAGCTCCAGCTCGGATTTCTGCGCATCCTTGACAGCCAACGTTTTGAGCGAAGAGAGCGAAGGAACATACAGCGGCTGCTGGATTGACAGAGCCGTTTTGAAATCATGCTGCGCAGAGGGGTTGTTGAGGTTGCTGATCAGGAAGTCGTTGTTTGTAAAACGTCCCTCATCGAGCTTCATCATGAACGTATTGGTCGGCGAATTGGTGGCAGCAAAGGTTTCTTCAAAAGAGACAACCGGCAGATAACGGGAGTTGGCAGCATCGATCCCCTGGCTGGCGGCATGGGAATTAAAACCGGCAGCCTTGATCTGATTATTGTTTACAAGTGCCATGCTGATCGCATCCCTGAGCGACAGCTTCACCGTCTCAGCCTCTGCGGCGACAACTGAAAGCAGCAAAAGTGCACATATGATTATTAAACGATACATATTCCCTCCGCACATATTATTCATTTTATATATATATAAAATATTGAATATGTCAACGCCTAATTTTATATCACGAGCTTCTCAAATGGAGTAATGGCGGCTGACAACCGGTAAGCAAGAGGGTTAAACTGTTGATGCATCACAACCTCTTACGGGGATAGTGATGCATCAAATAATTAACGTGGAGACGTTCTTGTCAATTGCGCTCACGTATACTGGTTTTAAACCAGTCCGATGCCATTGCCGTTATGACACAATCTTACCAGACTTTTCACATTTATACATAGTCGGATAGGTCAAATCATTGATTCACGGTTTAACCAGACCGGCATCCTCAAGAAACTCCTTGGCACTGTCACCGCGCAGGTTTTCCGCCAGCCCTATCAGACCATCGGTAAGATATCTGGCATTGTACCCCTTGGTGCGCAGATACGCCATGGCTATGGACGAACGATCCTTGTGCGGACAGGCGGTAACAATAATCTTGTCCCTGGGCAACTCGGCAAGACGCTTGGGCAACTCATTCAACGGAATGAAGAGCCCGAAACCCATACGCCATGCCCTGGTTTCTTCCGGAAAGCGGATATCCACCAGAACCGCCTTCTTTTCCTCCAGCAACTTGAGTAGCTTTTTGCTGTCGGTCTTCATGTCGGCGCGGGTGTCATAGTCGAAGTTGGTCAGAAAAGTATCAAAGTCTGATGCCTTTTCCTCAGCCATACCCGGGATAGTGGAACAGAAGGAAGCTATCAGTATACATGCGGCGATAACTATATTTTTCATTATCAAGCCTCCGTTATGGCGGTAAGGATCTTGGATCACAACCTGAATACGATACTCTCACTGCTGCGTTAAAAAGATTGCCAGACAAACCATCCCCCCACCAGCGCAACAACTAACCCGCTAACACGTTTTGCCCAGAGGGAGAAATTTGCTACTCCCCGCGCCTTTACAAACCCCTCGACAAAACCGGTAAAAGTACCGGCAAAAAGCATCAGCAGACAGTGACCGACGGCGTAGCAGAACAGCAGTGCGATGCCGTACAGCACCTGTCCCTTGCCCGCCACCAGCGTCAGCAACACAACCAGAACCGGCGTGGCACAGGGGGATGAGACGACACCGAAGAACAGCCCCAGCAGGAAGGCCCCGACGATGCCGCCACGTTTCGGTTTGAAATCTCGCCGGATCGGGAGACGAATCTCGTACAGCCCCATCATCTGGCCACCCATGATTAGTGCAATGCCACCGGCGATCAGATACCACCGACCGCCAAGAGTGCCGAACATGGTGCCGAGGAGTCCCGCCGCTGCACCAAATGCGGTGAATGTCAGGGAGAGCCCGAGAATGAAGACCAGCGAGTAGCGGAAAGCTTTTGCCCGGTCACCGTCGCTGTAACCGCCAACGAAACCGACCACCAGCGGGATTGTAGCCAGCACGCAGGGGGACGCAGATGACAGGACTCCGGCCAGAAAAACGGCGCCAAAGGCGACCAGTGGATAAAGGGTTATAATCTGTTCAATGTTATCTAAAAAACTCATTTCAAACCGGCAGCCTTCAGTTCTTTCAGGATGTCGTCTTTGCTCATGAAACCCATGTGGCGCTTCATTTCTTTGCCACTGGTATCAAAAAATATCTGGGTCGGAATCATCTGGACACGGTACTTCTGCGCAAGCGACTGGGTTGCCCAGACATCGGTAAAAAGCACATTAGCCCTACCCTGCAGTTCCAGATTTAACTCTTCGAGGAGTGGCGCCATTTTTTTGCACGGTATACAGGTACGGGCACCGAAATCTGCAACAGTAGGTTTACCGGAGGACAGGGCAGCACGGATCAACGCATCGCTGGAAGACGGAAGTTCCGCATGGGCCACTGATGCAATAAAGAGAGCGGCAAGAACGGCAAGAAATCGCATCATAGGACTCCTGATATTTCCGCAACAGAGGCGACCTTACCGGAAAAGACAACCTTGCCGTCAACCACCAGCGCCGGCGTACTCATGACACCGTAGGCCATTATTTTAGGTATCTCTTCAACTTTGACGATCTCGGCACTTTTCCCGCTCTCCTCTACCGCTTTCTTCACATTCTCGTAGAGATTTTTACATTTGGCACAGCCGGTGCCGAGGACTTCGATTTTCATGTTTATTCTCCTTTAGTTGTGATGCCTGCTTCAAGCAGCATCGTGATTTCTTTCGAACAACACCTGCCCCGCGGAGAAAGCTCCTTGCAGCGCCCCTTCGTGCAGGCACCGGTTATCCGGCGGATGTCATCCATGTTCCTGGCGCCGTTCTGAATTGCGTCCTGTATTGAGCGCTTACTGACAGAGTTGCACCAACAGACAAGTTCGTCCAAAGGCGCTTCCAGGATGTTTTCAGTATAAGTATTACTAATCAATGGCTGTGTCCGCAACACCGCGCCTCCCGTTCGACGTGATTAAACTCCTTGATCAACGGACCACCATTGCAACTACTTGGACAGTCAAACTGTATTGTTGTATGGGTAATATGAAAACCGTGCTCCAGTTCATGCTCTATGGTGTGCAATAGTTGGCTGCGCTCTCCTTCATGCTCCGGTTCAATTTCAACATGAGCAGACAGGGCAAAAATATGTGAGCAGACCGACCAGATATTGAGATGGTGAACGCCGGCAACCCCCTCTATTGCGCGAATAGTTGCAGCAACGTGTTCGACTGACATCCCGCGCGGCACCCCCTCCATAAGTATATGGACCGCTTCGCGCAGTACCCGACCGGCGCCGACCAGGATAAGCAGGCCAATGGCGATGGAAATAAGCGGGTCGGCCTGATACCAACCGGTGTAGTGCATCAGAACAGCAGCGGCAATAACCCCCACTGAAGCAGCCGCATCTCCCAGTACATGCAGAAAAGCACTGCGCACGTTCAGGTCATCATGTGAATGGCCGTGCAGCCCCTTGGCCGCCAGCAGGTTGGCAACCAAACCGAATACCGCTATAACCAGCATCGTGGTTGTATGAACCTCTTGCGGCGCAATCAGCCGCTTGCTCCCCTCATAGAGGATACCGACCGCCATCAGAAAGACCGTCAGGCCATTGATCAGCGATGCCAGAACCTCGGCCCGATGCCAGCCATAAGAATGGAGTTCGCTCGGAGGTTGCGCAGCCAGCTTGATTGCTGCCAGCGACAACACCAGCGCAAACAGATCCAGAAACACATGCCCCGCGTCAGAGAGCAGCGCCATGGAATTGGACCAGAGACCGCCGATGATTTCCGCCACCAGAGTGACGGCGGTCAGGGAAATCGCAAAAATCAGGCGTTTCGAGATGGATTGGTCAATATTTGCCATTTAAATCTCTCTCAGAGAATTGCGTTAAACAGATAGCCGACACAGATGATAGCCACGGCCACTGTGCCAAAGAATACCACCAAAAGCCGATTCTTCAGGACGTTCTTCAGAATGATGGCCTCCGGCAGTGAGAGCGCCGTGACCGCCATCATAAACGCGAGCACAGTGCCGATCGCCATCCCCTTCTCCATCAGCGCATGAACAATGGGGATGACCCCGGCAGCATTGGAATAGAGCGGCACCCCAACCAGAACAGCCAGAGGCACGGCAAACATATTGTCACGACCTGCGTAGCGGACCAGAAAGTCCTGCGGCGCATAGCCGTGGATAAAGGCGCCCAACCCAACCCCGATAACGACATAGGGCCAGATTTTCTTCAACAATTCAAAAGTATACCCACGGGCATATTCAAGCTTCTCGCGGAAGGTTTGCTTTACAATTTCAGTTTTGCCGACCTGCATCTCCCAGACATAATCCTGGACGTACTTCTCCATCTTCATCTTGCCGATAATGATGCCGCCTATAATTGCCACCAGCAGGCCGGTGGAGATGTAAATAAGGGCTATTTTCCAGCCGAACAGTCCCCAGAGCATGATCAGCGCTATTTCGTTTACCATTGGTGAAGAGATAAGGAACGAAAACGTCACCCCCAGAGGCACGCCGGACTCGACAAAACCGATGAAGAGAGGCACCGCCGAACAGGAACAGAATGGAGTCACAATTCCGAGCAGGGCTGCCAGAACGTTACCAACGTACTCCCGTTTATGGGAGAGCATCCGCTTGGTTCTTTCAGGTGGAAAGGAGGAGCGGATTATCGCCACCACGAAGATAATGGTAGTGAGCAGCAGGAAGATCTTCAGCGTATCATAGATGAAGAAGTTGAGCGCCTCGCCCGAATGGGTGCCCGGCACAAGACCTATGGTATCAAAAACGAGCCAGTCGGCAAATTGTTTGAGCATGTCAGCCTCTTTCCATTACATTGATCAACTCACTACGCATCTCGACTTCGCGCTTGACGATGGCTGTTGCCCGGTCGACAATTTCAAAAACTTCGGGATGCTTTACCGCGTAGTAGATCTTGACCCCCTCCTTACGGCGCGAGAGGATGCCGTGGGTCTGCATGTAAGCCAGGTGGCGGGAGGTATTGGACTGTTCTTCGTCGATGGCAGGAAAAATCTCGCAGACGCATCGTTCGCCGTCGCGCAGGAACTCAACGATCTTCAGGCGGGTCGCCTGAGCCATGGATTTGAGGACATCGGCAAGGTAACTGTTAGTTGAACTCATGACACACTCCGTTCTTATATGACTATACAATCATATATGCCCGGACGCGTTAATCGTCAAGAAAAAAGTCCCCTTTTGATGAAACGTCGGGCAGGAATACACGTTGATGCAGGCAGGACGTAACTTGCTATATATTCGAAAGTGGATACTATAATATCATCTTTATATCCGCGAGGGGCATTATGTCTGAACACCTTTCCCACAAACTTTCCTTTCTCGATCGCTGGCTGACCATGTGGATCTTCACTGCCATGCTTATAGGTGTTGGCCTTGGCTATTTCCTCCCCGGCACAGAAACTTTCATCAACTCCTTCCAGGTCGGCACCACCAACATCCCGATCGCTGTCGGCCTGATCCTGATGATGTACCCACCCTTTGCCAAGGTGAAGTATGAGGACATGCCGGAGGTCTTCCGGAACAAGAAGATCCTGGGGCTGTCGCTGGTACAGAACTGGCTCATCGGCCCGGTGCTGATGTTCGTGTTGGCGGCGCTGCTGCTGCCGGACAAGCCGGAGTACCTTGTGGGTCTCATCATGATCGGCTTGGCACGCTGCATCGCCATGGTTATTGTCTGGAATGAGCTGGCTAAAGGAAATACCGAGTACGCCGCAGGACTCGTAGCTTTTAACAGTATTTTTCAGGTTCTGTTCTACAGTGTCTATGCCTGGTTCTTCATCACGGTGCTGCCGCCGCTGGTGGGGCTTAAGGGAATGGTTGTGGACGTTAGCATCCGCCAGATTGCGGAGAGCGTCTTTATCTACCTCGGTATCCCCTGTATAGCCGGAACCCTGACACGCTACATCGGTTTAAAAATTATGGGCAAGGAACGTTACCATCGGGAGTTCGTCCCAAAAATAAGCCCGCTGACACTGATCGCTCTCCTTTTCACCATAGTGGTAATGTTCAGCCTGAAAGGGAATCTGATTGTCCAGTTGCCGCTGGATGTGGTACGGATTGCTATCCCGCTTTTGATCTACTTTGTAGTGATGTTCCTGGTCTCATTCTGGATGGGTAAAAAGATGGGGGCTGACTACAGCAAAACAACCACGCTGGCATTTACCGCTGCCAGTAACAACTTTGAGCTGGCAATAGCGGTATCAGTGGCGGTGTTCGGCATCAACTCCGGCGCAGCTTTTGCTGCCGTAATCGGCCCGCTGGTGGAGGTGCCGGTGATGATAGGACTGGTTAATGTAGCGTTTTTGTTTCGGAAACACTGGTTTGGCAACGAAGCATAATCCTCTTCAGGAAAGCAAACAATAACATATGAACTTGACCGATACCTTCAATCGCCAGATAAACTACCTGCGCCTCTCGGTGACGGATCGCTGCAACATGCGTTGTTTTTACTGCATGCCGGCAGAGGGGGTGCAGAACATCGGCCATGATGCGGTGCTCTCCTATGAAGAGCTACAGCTGATCGCCGAGAGTGCCGTCAGTTTAGGGATCGAAAAAATCCGGATCACCGGCGGAGAACCAACGGTTCGCGCCGGGATTGTGCAGTTTATGGCCGGATTGGCTGCGATCCCCGGCTTGCGTCACCTGGCCCTGACGACCAACGGTCAACTGCTGGAGAAGATGGCTTCAGAGCTGTATCAGGCCGGGGTGCAACGACTGAACGTGAGCCTGGATTCGCTCAATCCGCAGACGTTTCATAAAATCACCCGTGGCGGGGATCTGACCAAGGTTCTGGCTGGTCTCGATGCAGCGGTGGATGCCGGTTTTCCGCCACCCAAAATAAATATCGTCATCATGCGGGGGATAAACGACGCCGAGATCCTTGATTTTGCCGAACTGACCCGCAGCCGCGGCAATTCGGTCCGCTTTATCGAGTACATGCCGGCGGTAAAGGATGATGGATGGCAACGACTCTGTTTCCCTGGCGAGGAGGTGCTGCAAAGGATCAGGGAACGATACTCCCTTGAATCGGTGAACAAAGGGAACTTTGCCGGGCCGTCCCAGGATTTTCGCATCCCCGGTGCCACAGGGAGCATCGGCATCATTACCGCCGTGTCAGGTCACTTCTGCAGCGACTGCAACCGGATTCGTGTCACGGCCCGCGGGCAGGCAAAGGGGTGTCTTTTCAGTGATGAAAAGACAGATCTGGCCCCGTTTCTGCGGCCGCCAGACCGGGAAGGCCTGGCAAAAGTGCTACAGGAAATTGTGCAGTCAAAACCTGAAGGTCACGGCATCAGGTGCGGCGAATACTCTCACAGCAACTTCAGCATGGCCCAGATAGGAGGATGATAAATGGCTGAGGTAGTCGCTGCCTGCGTCAGCGAGAACAAGGGCAAGCAAAAAGCCGGTCGCATCTGTGCAACTGCGGGTGGACCAGGGTATCGCGTAGAGGATGCCCATGCCGGTGACTAGACGTAAACGCGAGGACCTGATAGAAAAGTAATGAATAACACATATCTGGCATAAAAAAGGCCGGCGGAGGGAACCGCCGGCATAACAGGGAGGAGGGTTATATGAATATATCCCGGTTCTACAATTTAGCTAAGCTTAAAACTACCTAACTGTTTAAGGGACGGCCGCAACATCCTTGCCATGAAGATGCGCCGGTAGTTGACCTCGGCCAGTGCTGTAGGCGTTGAGTTCTGGGTCAGCAGACTTATATCCTTTTTCTTGCCATAGTAACGGACATTAGGCCCGATCTTTACTTTGGCGCTTTCCAGCCTGACAGCCCCCTTGCCAACATATTGGGAAATCTCCGCTTTTTTATCGTTTAAATCACCACAAATACGTGCTCGGGCAAGACAGGTCTGAACACAAGCCGGTTCAAGCCCAACAGCTGTTCGTTCAACACAGAGCGTGCATTTGTCCGCTTTGGGGACGCCACCCTCTTCGAACAGATAGCGCGCCGTATAGGGGCAACTATCGGCGCAGGCTCCACACCCGAGACAGCGTTCTTTGTCAATTTGCACTGTGCCGTTAAATGGGTCTTTCCACGTAGCGGCAACGCTTAGCGTCTTTTTCTCACCGGTTTTGGGGTCGCTGAAAGTGACCGCAACCTTGTCGGCCGGGCAGCTTTCGACACAAACCGGGCTGTCGCAATGATTGCAGAGGCCGACGTAATAGGTGGAAGCCAAACCGTGCGGAGTAGCATCGGGGCCGAGGCGCTCAACCCAGTTTCTGCGCTGTTTCCTGTTTGCGCTGTCCAGGCCGACGGGGACGTCCCATTCTGCCCTGCAGGCGACGCTGCAGGCATGACAGCCGACGCACTTGTTCAGATCTATGACCATACCGTATTGACTCATAATTATCTCTCCATCGCTCTATGTTTCAGAAGGACTCACCGGTAATAATGCCCGATTCGTTCAGGCAGGAATACTGAGCACCTTGCCATCTTTCATGATCCGCACAAAACTGGTACGCATCCCGTGCGCACCGGTTTCCGGGTCAACCGCCGGATTAGTGATCAATGCCTGATCATCAAACCCCTTGTTCACACCATTGGTCATGGCTGGATTTTTTGTACCGTAGCCATGGGCGGTAAAGATCGTATCTTTGCGAATACCCAAGGTAACCTTAAGGACGCCGGCTTTTACTGAGACAACGCCATCCTGATTGACCAGATTGATCCTGTCACCGTTTTTCAGGCCAAGCTTTTCTGCCGTTGTCTGATTCAGCCAGATAGGATTCTCCGGTATCTCCGCGTTCAACCAGACATTATTCATCGTACGGTTAAAGGTATGGACCGGCACTCTGCCGTACACCAACCGGGCAAAACCCTGTGGTGGTTCCGCCACAGGAGTATAGCTCGGCGCGCCTGAATAGCCAGCATCAGCCAGATCTTCATTGAAAAACCTGACCGGATAGACCATGCCATACGGGTCCGTACCCGACTGCAGGTGAATGCCGTCCTCTTTCCTGATTTGGGCCACAGAAAGTTGGGCACCGGCCAGAATCTTGTCTACCATCGCTTCAGCGGAGGGGGCCGGAATCTGTTTGGTGTGTCCAAGTCGTTTTGCCAATTCATTCGTAATCCAGACCGAATCTTTGCGCTGATGATCGGCAGAGACTGACGAGACAAGCGGCATGCGCGGGGCAATGTACTGTTGATGCTTGTCGTTAAGGTCCCACTGAACTCCGGTTTTCACGATATCGTACCTTTCCAGGTAGGAGAGTTCCGGCAGCAGAATATCGGCGTACATGGTAATGTCCGTCGGCATGACATCAACCACCATGACAAAATCCATCTGCTGCAGCATTTTTATGGTTTCCTGTTGACCAGGAATAGTCTGGATCGGGTTCTGCCCCCAGGTGATACATGCCTTGATCGCATAAGGCTTGCCGGATATTGCCGTATCCCTCAGCATCTGGGTCGGAGTACCGGGAGGTGAGAACTGGTGTTTTTCAGCCATTTTATGCAGAGCAAACTCTTCGGCATGTTCAGCGCCGATATCAGGCCAGGCAACCTTGCCCAGCTTGGGCCCTTTGGGTACGACAAAGCCTCCCTTGGTACCGATGGCTCCCAGTAAGCCGGTAAGACAGGCCAGCGCCCGTTCGCGCTGAAAATCAGTACCGTACCAGGTAACGTGGCGGCCGGGATGAATAGACACATGGGGGGCATTTGTGGCAAGGAGATCGGCAACTTCCTTGATCTGCGCAGCAGGAACATCACAGATTTTTGCCGCCCAATCCAGCTCGGCATGGGCGATAGCTTTGGCAAACTTGTCAAAACCCTCACCGTTCTTCTGCACATAAGCGCTGTCGTAGGTCTTTTTCTTGACCAGGTAGTTCATCACCGCCAGCAGGAAGGCGGTATCAGTACCAGGTTTGATCTGTACCCAGACATCTGCCTTCGCTGCCGAAGATGAAAAACGTGGGTCAACAACAATCAACTTTGCACCGTTTTCAAGCCCCTTCAGGTATTGCTTAACATGGGAAACATGGATGTTTTCGCCGATATGCGTACCAACCAGGAGAATAGCCTTGGCATTCGGCATATCAACATTTTCACCGGCCTGAACACCAAAGGTGTTGATATACGCCATATCACGCGGACCGCGGCATTGAAAGAAGGAAGCCTCTGAGTTATTGGGAGTACCGACCACTTTCTCAAAGTAGTGCATCGGATAGGTGGCAGAAGCGCCATGAGGAAATATGGCAATTCCTTGCGGCCCATTGTTTTTGATAACACCCTGCAGGCGCGATGCGCATTCGTCCAAAGCCTCATCCCACGAGATACGCTTCCATACCGGTGCACCACGCTTGCCGACATTTTTCAACGGATATTTGAGGCGATCCGGGTCGTAGAGCAGTTTGACTCCGGCATTGCCGCGTGCACAGATACTTGCACCGTTATCAATACTTTTGGGGTTGCCTTCCAGCTTCACCAGTTTACCGTCACGCAGTTTGCCGACAAGCTGGCAACGCCAGAAGCACATTTCACAGACGCCTCCTGTAACAGTGGTGGTATCGCCAAAGCTGCCGGGGGCGGTAAACGGTTTTCTAACAAAACCGGACCGGGCCTGCGCCCCTGAGGCCAGCCACGTTGACAGCGCAGTTGTCAACGCTGCAGAGGCCGACGCCTGCAGGAAACTCCTTCGGGTCATCTGAAATGCCATACTACGGTTCCTCCCTGGTAAAAAAGTCAACCAATGTGAGTAGTGTTGAATAAAACTGGTTTGTGGATCCACTGAGAACACGTTCCCTGAAAAGCGGGAACCATCTGCGGAAATGTTCGTTTAAAAACTGTTCAGCCTTATCACCCTGCTGCTCTTCAATCAACAGGGCAAGAAATTCAAGCTCCAACACCAGATGATCCGGAATATCTCCTTCTCCCTCAACATCAAAACCATGCAGCTGGTAAAACTGTTTCACCCATACAGCCGACTGGCCGTACAAATTCCCTTCATGGTCAAGATAAATAGAGCTGTATGGCGGGGCAATCACTGCGGGTGCAGCGTTTATGAACAACCGGGTATACTCTATCTGCAACAATTCAAGCCCGTCCGACTCGGCATTGTAATTCCAGTGCAAGCCTGTGGCATCACTGTTAAGGGCAAGGTTCTGTTTAATATTCCCCAGCAGATCAAAATATGGCTCAGTGAGCCACGCCTGCTCGGGGTAGCGAAAGGATTGTGCCAAAAAGCGATATAACGACGCAGGAGTTTCTGATTGAGGACAGTTCATTGGCAGCCGGTCCGTTTTTTGGGTATTTGTTTTCAAAGCCCCCTCCCTTGACGGGAAGGGGTTGGAGGGATGGTGATCAATACAGTTCCTGAAAAGATTGCATCTCTTCGGGATTTACCTAGCACCCCTGCATGGTTGCAGCCTTATCAACCCTGACGGTGTCGCCGGCTTTAAGTTCGTCAGCAGTACGAGCCTTGATCGTTACTTTGGTGCCGTCAACGGCAGTAACCTTTCCGGCTTTGCCGTTCAGCTTAACACCAGCACCTTTTTTCAGTTTGGCATCGGAGCCCATATCAACAACAGCGGCACCATCGGCAACGGAAACGACCTTACCTTCGGCGGCGAAAGCAGCAGTGGCAGCAAACAGTGACAGGGCCAGCACAATGATTGTTTTTTTCATTAGATGTGTTCTCCTTTTAATGTGATGAGCATGGGTGGTCAGCCAAATACCTGACTTGTGCCGGATGTTCCTGTTTTTTCCTGTAAATGTAAAACGAATGTTTGGCATAGCCAAACAACAAACAGGAATAGTGACCCTCTTTGACAGTACCAGACGGTTATCAGTCTGAGATCGGCTTGGCGTTCCATTTAACACGAACAGACGGCTTTTTTTCAGGTGTCTTTTCAGTCAGCTTCTCGTCCGCTCTGGTTGGCGGCGTTTCACCTTTTTGAAGCTGCTGCGACGATGTCCCGCTGACATACTGCCATGAGTTGACGGTCTGGCTCGGTTCATCAAGAATAACGGTCTGCGTCTTGCCGGAACGATAGGTTATCACCAGTGAATCAGCCTGACAGGTGCTTGTGGCAAACAAAATCAGGGCGAAGGCAGAAATAGCGGAAGCTGGACTCATAAGGGTACATTCTCCTTGCAGAAGGTTAGAGTTGGGTGCCGGAAATTGCCCGGCACCCTGATTGTTCTCTAGAATACCACCTGCAACATCGTACGGAAAGTATCAAAATTCTTGACGCTGGCAAGACCGGTCGTACCTGCAACGGGAAGAGTTGCCGGGGTATCGAAATCGGTTTTCAAAAATTCACCCGTAATTCGTACCCGCTGATCACCGCTCACATAATAGTTGACGCCGACCCCATATTGTTTGATTTTCTGGTTGTTCACACCAAGCAGGTGGGCAAATTTCCAGTTTTCAAACAGCGCGTATGGCTGGATTTTACCTGCTTTTCCAACGGTAATCGGTAAAATATGTGCAGCCTTAACATAGTAACCTTCCTTCTGGCCGTTCAAACCGCTGATCACCGCAATACGTTCGGCAGAAGCAAAACTTGTCTTGTACGCATCGTCAAAATCAGCATTCAGGTACTGGGCGGTAAGCGTCGGAATACCGAATGAAGTTGGATATTCAAACATCATATCAACCGCATAAGCCGTATAATCAACGGTCTCATTATTAGTATTTCTCGATGCAACCTTTGTGACAACGGAACCAGCCGGAATTACAGGAGCAGGACCTTGACTTGTCGTGCCGTTTGAGTAGGTAAATACATTGGTAGTATTCCTGAATGCAGCGTCCGGTTGAAAAGCCATACCAAAGCCGATATTAAAGACTTTCTTCTCGCCAAAATAGGTGCCTTGATAGCCGGAACCACCTTCAGACTCAAGGAAGTCAACGGTTGCTCGACCAACGTACTGAAGACTGGTCTTCGGCGCGGTGGTAGAGGTCGCAATCAGCCCGGCTGTAGGACCGAGCGGGATCTGTGATGCCGCTGTCCCTTCACGTCCCTGGAATATACCGGCAAAATAGGTGAGCCGTTCGTCCATGAAGCGCCCGGAAGCCACAGCCCCCATATCACGACTGAACTTCGCCGGAGAGGTGCCGTACGCACTGTAGACGAACATAGAGCGATCCAGGGAAAGCGGGGCAAAGCAATCATCAAGGTTAGCACGGGTCAGAGGGATCTTCGTGAGGCCAACCTTCAGGTTGAGATACTCATTCAAGCGGCCAATGGCATAGGCATCAATAACCCGCACATCGCGATCGTTCCAGTCGGTCTCCTGAGCAGAAAGACCATACATGATCGGCGTTTTGGTCGACCCGGTATTACCGCACGTCTGAATTTTGTATCCCCAGGTTTCATCTATCATGCCGGTCAAACCAAGACGATTACGCATAAAGTGGATATCGGTGCGGCTTTGATCGCCATTAGGTCCACCACCGTAATCAGTATTTTCCACATAGATCTGCCCTTTCAGGTCAATCTGTAGAAAACCACCTTCATCACCGAACTCGATGCGTGGTCCTGCCTGTGCCTGAGCCGCAAAACCCAAGCCCAGCAGTAGTGCCGAACCTGCCGCCACCGCCTTGCAACTCTGAGAAAATCCCGGTTTTTTCAGCATGACAATTCTCCTTTTGTCGGGGTATTATCCCGACTGTACAAGAGTGGTAATAAATCTGCTGTCATATGTATCAGCTTTGCTGTAAAAGAAAATTGAATGATTGTGATGGCTCGATAACAGATTGTAATAGAAGGAAAACACTATATATGGAATCGGTATATCTAAAGACACTGGTAGAAGTGGTAAAGGCTGGCAGCATATCCAAGGCGGCCGATAAGCTCTGCGTCACACAGCCGGCAATTTCACGCCGCATCAAGTTTATCGAAGAACAGTACGGTTACCCGCTTCTTGATCGCAGCGGACAGACGCTGTTGCTCACAACTGCAGGGAGGCTTGTCTTTGAAAAAGCCGAAAAACTCCTGGAGATCGAGCGGGAGCTGCTCTCCGGCCTCAAGTCAATGCGGGAAAACAAAAGCATCGCCTTTATCTGCACCCCCACCTTCGGCATTGTCCACCTGCCAACAATCATGCGGGAATTCATGATGGAATTTAATGACCTGGCAGATCTCTCTTTCATGTTTGACACACCGGGCAAAATTGTCGAAGCGCTACGCGATGGCATGTATGACCTTGCTATCATCGAGCATTGCGAATGTTTTGATTTTTCCAACCTGGCAACAGTTGCCCTGCCGGGTGACGAGATGATCTTTGTCAGCTCTCCAGCACTTGCCATTCCTGCCGGCAATCCCGGCAATGACGCTCTATTCGCACAAAACGTCTTTGTCCGAAAAGAGGGATGTTGTTCAAGAACACTTCTTGAGGGCAATCTGCGCGCTATCGGTAGCGAACTCTCGGACTTCAGGAGCTTTGTGGTTATTGATGATCTGCACATGATTATTCAGGTAACACTTGAGGGGCAGGGGGTGTCGTTTCTCTCCCGCGAGCTTGTACAGGAGCAGCTTGATGCCGGCCTGCTGCGCGAACACCGCATTGATGGCTTTAGACATCATCGCAACAGAACCATGATAATCCATGGCGATTGCCATCAGCAACAAAACCCGCCACTTAACTACTTTATAGACATCCTCACCAAACGCTTTGTTTCACCACGCTCCTGTTGAACATGGCGCTGTCCCGGCAACAATTCCAACCTTGACATTCCATACGCCAAAGACTATATGATTATGTAGTCATATAATCTTTAAGCAACAGAGTCGCAACGCTCCGTCCCCGCCTCAGGGGTGTTTTTTCGAGGCAATTGAATTCGTAACGACGTTCGTGCTCGTCCTGCTTCTGTTCGACGGAATCCTCTGAAAGGTAATTTTCGACATGAAAGAAAAACTCTACGCCCGTGCTAATTATCTGGCGCTGTTCACTATTTTTTACAACCTTGTCGAGGGGGGCGCCTCTGTCTGGTTCGGAGCCGCCGATGAGACCCTGGCGCTGTTCGGCTTCGGCGTGGATTCGTTCATTGAAGTCATTTCAGCGATCGGCGTCTGGCACATGCTACGCAGAATCAGGGCCAATGGCGGAGAATCGCGGGACGAATTTGAGCAACGCGCGCTCAGGATTACCGGTGCAGCATTCTACATCCTGTCGGCCGGGCTCGTGGTAACGGCCGGTCTTAACCTGTACCAGCAGCACAAGCCGGAGACAACCTTGTGGGGCATCGTAATTTCGCTGCTTTCGATATCCTTCATGTGGTTTTTGATACGTCAGAAGACCAGCGTCGGCACAGCACTCAACTCACCGGCCATACTTGCTGACGCCGCCTGTTCCCGAGCGTGCCTCTACCTGTCGCTGGTGTTAATGCTTTCCAGTGTTGGCTATGAGCTGACCGGCATCGGCAGTCTGGATGCCATTGGCGCCATACTGATTTCCTGGCTGACCATCCGCGAAGGCAAAGAGGCTTTCGGCAAGGCCAAAGGGATGAGCTGTTCATGCTGTTGCAGCGCTGCCCAAGCAAAGAATTAACCCAAAAGGAGTGCAACATGGCTTTGCGGAATAAGCTGGTACGAAACAAAAAATATCTGCTATGGGGCCTTGCCGTCGTTGTCGTGGCTGTCATCGTCAAGATGACGCTCCTCGCCCCGCCGCTGGTGAAGGTCGTATCGTTACAAAAGCGTGACCTGACAGCACAGGTCTACGGCAATGGCACCGTCGAAGCCAAGGTGGTAGTTGGCGTTTCCAGTAAAATAACCGGGAGGATTGTAACGCTGCATGTTGACCAGGGGGATCACGTCAAACGCGGCCAACTGCTCGCCACGCTGGAAAGCGATGACCTGCTCCAGCAGCAGAAGTTGTCCGAGGCGGGAGTCAGCAAGTCAGCAGCCAACCTGAAAGTGGAAATAGCGAATCTTCAGAAAGCCCGCGCAAACCTGGTTCTGGCAAAAGACAATGCCAGACGCTTCAAATCCCTGCTTGATGGCGGCATGGTTTCCCGGCAGGAAGCCGAACAGTATGAAAACGTCTATCAGGTCGCCCGGGAGGATGTTGCCCGCAGCGCGGCGATGATTGAAGCGGTACGGATGGAACAGGCGGCCAATCGCGCCGGTCTCGGTTTTGCCGGCAGCAAGGTGGCGGACACCCGCATCCTGGCCCCGATGGATGGAATCATTATCACCCGCAATCTGGAAAAGGGAGCGACAACAACTCCGGGCCAGACAATATTCACGCTGGCCGATCCTGACACGATCTGGGTTACCGCCAACGTTGACGAATCACAGCTGAAAGGTGTGGCTGTCGGCAAGAGCGCCGTAATAATGCTTCGTTCTTCACCGGGTGAACAGTGGGCCGGCCAGGTTGCCCGACTTGGCTACCAGAGTGACCGCGTTACCGAAGAGCTGCAGGTGAATGTGGCCTTTAAGCCGCCGCGCGTAAACTTCAGGCTGGGAGAGCAGGCTGAGGTTTACATCACGACCGAAGCCAAGAAATCGGCCCCTTCCCTCCCCTCCGCAGCGCTGGTAACCAGCGGTAAAAAACGGGGCGTATGGGTCGCGGATAACGGTAGACTCAGCTTCAGGGCGGTGACCGCGGGCATACGAGATCGTGGCGATTTTACCGAGATCACCGGAGGGCTTGACGACAACGCGAGAGTTGTCGTTGCAGACCCGCTGAAAATGGCAAAATTCCGGGACGGCATGAGGGTCCGGATTCAATGAATCTCGCCATACGCGACATACGCTACCACCGGGGCCGGTTTATCCTGACATCGATCGGGTTGGGGCTGTTACTGGGAGTCGTTATCAGCATGGGGGGAATCTACCGGGGACTTATTGCCGATGCCCTGGCGATACTGAACGCCAACAGGGCCGACATCTGGGTGGTCCAGCAGGACACCAACGGTCCTTTTGCCGAAAGTTCGCGGATACCCGAAGACATCAAATACAGAATTGCAGCGGTTCCGGGTGTTGCGGCGGTATCACCGCTCGCCTTGCAAACCATCCAGATCGAGCGCAATGGCAAACCGTTCCGTTTTTTCCTGATCGGCTATGGCATGGGCAGTTTCGGCGGCCCCCCTTCCATCATTGCCGGCAGAAACATCAGCCAGAAACATTACGAAATGGTGGTGGCCAAGTCGATGAAGATCGGGCTCGGAGAGAAGCTCCGTTTAGGGCAAAACGAATACACCGTCGTCGGCATCGCAGAAAACATTGTATCCTCAAGCGGCGACCCGGCCGCATACGTAACCCTTGCCGACGCCCAGGATATCCAGTTCAAAAAGAGCAACCACGCCATCAGGAACGAGAGAACAAAAATAGCGGCCGGTGCCGACGCAATAGCAACGTTTTCCCAACAACAGGCTGATTTTCTGGCGAACAACATCATTGCGGCAACCGAATCGACACACACGGTCAACACGGTAATGGTGAGGCTGGACGCAGGAGCCGACCTGAAACAGGTGCAGGAGCGAATCCAGCGCTGGAACTACCTGCGTGCCATCTCCGACGCCGAACAGACCACCATCCTTTCCAAGGGGATGATAGAAAAGGCCCGGATGCAGTTGGGACTGTTCAGGGCCATACTACTGGTTATCTCAGGCGTCATTATTTCACTGATCATCTACACCTCAACACTCGACAAGATCCGGGTCATTGCCACCCTGAAGCTGATCGGCTCCCAAAACCGGGTTATCATCGGCATGATCCTGCAGCAATCACTCCTGATGGGGATACTGGCCTACGGCATCGGCTACGCTGTGATCCTCCTTACGTACGAAAATTTTCCCCGCCGGATCGTCCTTGAAGCTTTCGACCTGCAAGCGCTGTTTGTCATCGTCATGGTAATTTGTACGTTTTCCAGCTTTGTGGGGATTCGAAAAGCGCTCAAGGTCGAACCGGCCGAAGCATTGGGGGGGTAACATGTACGCAGTAGAAGTGGACAATCTGACGAAGATCTACGGGAAGGGCGAGACCGCCGTCACCGCGCTGCAAGATGCAGACTTCAAGGTCAAGCGGGGCGAACTGGTCGCCATCCTCGGCCCATCAGGTTCGGGCAAGACCACCCTGCTGACCTGCATCGGCCTGATCAATGAACCAACCCATGGCAAGGTCGTCATCGATGGAATAACCGTTGCCGATGAGGGATGGCAAGGGGGCATTGACCTGAAGCGGATGCGCCGGGAAAAACTTGGTTTCATCTTCCAGGCGCATAACCTGATCCCGTTTCTGACTGCACAGGAAAATGTGATGGTGGCGTTGGAAATTAATGGTCTGAAGCGGTTTGAGGCTAAGCAGCGCTCAGTTGAACTACTGGACGCTCTGAACCTGGGGCACCGGGTCAATAACTATCCGAGCGCACTTTCCGGAGGAGAATCCCAGCGGGTCGCAATCGCCCGTGCACTGGCCAATCGTCCCAGGGTGATTCTGGCCGATGAGCCGACTGCGGCACTCGACACAGAGAACGGCAGAAACGTCATGGATCTTCTAAAAAAACTGGCCGTGGAGAACAATTCAGCCATCATGGTTGTCACACACGATCACCGCATGGTGGAAAACTTCGACAGGATTCTGGAAGTCAGCGATGGCCGTATTGTCGCCGAAAAAAGCAACGTTTAAACCCGCTCGCAGTGCATTTGACCCGGCTGTCGCTGACTGCCGGGCCGAATGCACTTAAAATCACACCTCGACCCTGAACTCAGCCCCTCCATCCACGTTACGGGCGGTCAATTTTCCAGCCATATTCTGTTCAATAATCACCTTGGACATATACAGGCCGATACCGGTCCCTCTGTCCGGACCACGAGTAGTGAAATAGGGATCGAATATTTTAGGCAGGATGTCATCTGGAATGCCGCCGCAGTTGTCGCGGACAGTTACGACAGAGCGCCCGTTCTCGCTGGCGATGCGGATCATGATCCGAGGAAGGGGGATATTACGTTCAATTGCCGCCTCGCGTGCATTGGAAATAATATTTATCAGTACCTGGGCATATTCGTTTTGATAGCCGGTCGCCGCCACCTCATCGTCGCTTTCGATTTCCACCTTGATCTTGTGGCTGCCCAGATTCGGTGAGACTAGTTCCAGAGTGCGTCCGACCACCTTGCTGACGAAGAACCCCTGCCTTTCCTTGTCCACCCGAAAAAAATTTCGCAGGTCATCGATCTTGCTGGACATTTGCAATAGAACTTCCATTGCTTCGTGAATATCATTACCCATTTCCTCACTGGTGAGCGTACCGGAGTCATACTGCATCTGTATGTTCTGGATGATCAGGGCGACATTGTTGAGCGGCTGGCGCCACTGATGGGCGATGTTGCCAATCATCTCACCCATGGCCGCCAGACGGCTCTGCTGAATCAGTGTCTGATCTTTGCGACGCAGATCGGCAACCATCTCGTTGACACGCGCTTCCAGTGTTTTGTGCAACACCCTCAACTCTTCATCAGCCAATTGGCGTGCTTTACGCTCCCTGACCTCATCAAGTGCGCGCTGCATTGCCAGGGGTAGTTTATCAAGCCGGCTCTTCAACACATAGTCGGTGGCACCCTGTTTGAGGAGCTCTACGGCATTCTCTTCGCCGATGGCACCGGAAACGCAGATGAACGGAACTCCGGGACAAAGCGATTGCAACAGACGGAGCGCTGCCGGGGCGTTGAAAGCGGGGAGCCGGTAGTCGGCAAGAACAAGATCGTAGGCGCAGTTACACAGGAAATTCGTGTACTGTTCCTCGTTGCAAGCCCAATCAATATGCAAAGAAAAACCTGCCGCGAGAAGACGTTCCCTGATGATCTCAACATCTTGAGGAGAATCCTCTACATGCAAAATCCGCAGAGGTCTCACTGAGTCGTTTTTATCGTTCATGTTCAGGCACTCCGTCCGGCGGCAGTTCGTTGATCATGGCCCAGAAAACTCCGATATGGCGAACAGCATCGATAAACTCACTGAATTTAACCGGTTTTACCACATAGGCGTTACTTCCCAGTTCGTAACTCCGGATCAGATCATGCTCCTCCCGCGAAGAGGTCAGCATCACCACCGGAATAGTTTTCAACGCCGCATCAGCACGGATGGCCCGTAACACCTCGATACCATCCATGCGCGGCATCTTGATGTCGAGGATAGCCACGGCCGGATTGCCGCGTTTACGCTGACTGAATTCCCCCTCGCAGCGCAGGTACTCCAGCGCCTCTACACCGTCCCTGACGACAGCGACCCGGTTGGCCAGATTGTTGTCAGCCAGCGCCTCAAGGGTTAATTCAAGATCGCTGGGATTATCTTCGGCAAGCAGGATCGGCTTTAAATCAGACATTCATTCCCCCTCTATTTTGGTAGCGTAAAATAAAATCTGGCTCCCCGGTTCAGCTCCGCCTCAGCCCAGACCCTACCACCATGCCGTGTGATGATGCGCTGTACGGTGGCCAGGCCGATTCCGGTACCTTCGAAATCTTCCAGAGCATGCAGACGTTGAAAAACACCAAAGAGCTTACCGGCATACTGCATATCGAAACCAACACCATTATCTGCGACAACAAAGACAATTTTACCGTTATCCTCGCTGGCGCTGACCTCGATCCTGGCGACCTCCCTTGTCCTCGTATATTTAACGGCATTATCCAGCAGATTGACCCAAACCTGACGGAGCAGGGCATAATCACCGCGTACGGACGGCAGGTCACCGATGACCCACTCAATCGTGCGCCCATCAGCAGGGGTCTTTAAAGGAATCAACGCTTCCTGAAGCGCCTGATTCATTGACATGCTTTTCTGAACCATCTCTGCCCGCCCGGTCCGCGAAAACTGTAGCAGGTCGTCAATCAACACCCCCATCTGGCATGCCGAAGCGGCGATGGTATCCAGATAGTGCAGACCTTTTTCGCTCAGATCAGCTCGACAGCGTGAAACCATCAAATCTACATAGCCGTCAATATGCCGCAACGGCGCACGCAGGTCGTGCGAGACAGAGTAACAGAATGCCTCCAGCTCCTGATTGGCCGCTTCCAGTTGCGTCGTTCGCTCAACCACCCGCTGTTCCAGATCAGCATTCAACCGTTTGATTTCCTCCTCCGCCTGCTTACGCTCGGTGACATCTGATGCAATTTCCAGACGCACAATACGACCATCGACCCATTGCAACGCCCTGTCGCGCACATCGTACCAACGCCCGTTTATGGTGTTCTGAAATTCCCAGCAATAAATTCCCGCCGGATTACCGGTACCATCAAGCAGCTTGTCGTTGCTGCAGAAACTGCACGGCCCCTCCTGCCCGGTCTGCATCACCTTCCAGCACAATTGACCAACAGCCCCTCCGAAGTGCTCTTTAACAAAATTATTTACAAACAGCAGTTCGTAGGTTTTCATGTCGGCAACATAGACAATGGCGTCGAGGCCGTTTAAAACTGTAAGCAGTCTTTCGTGCGATGCTTTTGTCACCTCCTCCGCCCGAGCGCGCTCGGCCATTTCAATCTGAAGCTGGTCCCGTTCCTCCAGCAGCTGACGCTGTATTTCCTGTTGTTTTTCGAGTTGCTGGTTGAGGGTGGTGAATTTACTGCCTGCTGACTGAAATGAGGAACAGCGCAGAAAAACAAGAGGCGCGGCGTCTGATTTCCTCTGTATGCGCTGCCCAAAGCAGCGATACTTTATCTCCTGACCGTCTTTTCCGCGACAGGAGAGGAGGCCGGGGATTTGTTGCCGGTTTCTGGAGCAGACCACCAGATGCCGCAGTACCATTTCGGCAGGGGTTATGACAAAGTCGGTGATTGGCCTTCCCGGCAGCTCATGACTCGCACCGCCAAGCATCCGTACTCCGGCCTGATTGGCCTCTACCAACACACCATCGTGTGTTAACAGGAAACAGGCGTCCGGCCAGGGATCACACAACGCTGAAAAGAGTTCGGCCAACATTGTCCCCGCTTCATCCACCATAATATTCTCTGCCCCTGGCTACAGAGGATTCCTCGGTCTGCTGCAGGTAGACGACAACCCTGCACCCCCTGTTCCCCTGCGCAATTGTCTCCTCAAGGACAACTTTGGCATAACCAAGATTATTTGCAGCGATAACCCCAAAGACGTTGGAGGTCATCATGCACATGGACGGACGGTTCAGCACCTTGTCAGCAAACGGACACCTGCTGTTGATAAAGACAATTTTGCTTTCATCCTGCTGTGCGATGCTGAAGCAGCCTTGAATCCTCCGTTTCAGGTCAACAAGGACATCTGCCACCTGCCGGCGTGAAAGAGAACTGCCCCCCAGTTCCTGTTTGTAGATTGAATTAATCCATTCGCCGATGTTCTGCCCGACCAGACTGATATAGCCGGCCGCCTCCTCGTATCCAACGATTTCCTCAAGGGTGCCGGCCAGCTCTCTGATAAGAGTCCGTAAGAAGACATCCCGTTCAAGGGGAATATTGAGCCGCTCAACGTCACTTGGCAACACGTCATTGCCGGACTCATGCTCGGCATGTAAAATCAGATTCTGTTCCGGCATCACTTTCCTCCTTTGATTTGGCAGTTATCTCGACGACAACGTAAAAGCTGTTTTCGGCTGATGAAAGTCAGGCATCCCTGTCAAGCATCTCTCTCACCTTCTTCATTAACTCTGCAGGCTTGACAGGTTTCATAATCAAATCCACCCCCCTATCAAGCTCTCCCCGGCTCTGGATAAAATCGGCAGTATAGCCGCTGGTAAAGAGAACCTTGACATCGGGGTGGTCCTGCTTGATCTGCCTGTAGGCTTCCATGCCGCTTTTTTTAGGCATGATCATATCCATAAGAATCAGCTTTATCGCCAGGCTGTTCGCATTGAATTTCTCAACAGCCTCCTCCCCGTCTTTTGCGCTGATCACCTCATAGCCGTAATTTGTAAGGAACATCTCCACAACCTTACGAACGGCAGCATCATCTTCAACCACAAGAATCGTCTCTGTGCCACCTTCCACCGGCTCGGCAACACGTTTTTCTTGATCTGCCAATTCTTCTTCGGCAATCAGTGGTAAAAATATCTTGAACGTGGTCCCCCTGTCTTTTTCACTATAGACATAGATGAATCCGTTGTGCTGACTGACGATCCCGTGGACGATCGACATACCGAGCCCGGTCCCCTTCCCCGCCTCCTTGGTCGTGAAAAATGGTTCGAAGATCCTGTTCCGGGTCGCCTCATCCATGCCGCTGCCGGTGTCCGACACCGTTACGAGGGCATAGCTCCCCGGCTTGCCCCAGCCATGATTATGCACGAAGGAATCATCTATGTGCTGAAGAGCGGTTTCTATGGTCAGCTCCCCCCCTTTGGGCATGGCATCGCGGGCATTTGTCGCCAGGTTCATAAGGACCTGCTCAATCTGGCCGGCATCAGCCATGACTCTGAGGGTCACATCATTGTAAATAACTTTCAGCTTGATATCCTCACCAATGATCCTGACGAGAAACTTCTGCACCTGCTGTACAAGATCGTTCAGATTGACCGGTTTGGTGTCCATAACCTGCTTACGGCTAAAAGCCAGCAGTCCACGGGTCAACTGCGTTGCCTTCTCTGCAGCCGATTTAATATGTTCAAGCGCCTCTTTTTCCGTGTCATCGAACTTCGGCCGCATGCTCAGCAAAGAGCAGTAGCCCATGATCACCGTCAGAATATTATTGAAGTCATGCGCCACACCACCGGCCAGCTGCCCGATTGCTTCCATCTTCTGTGATTGCAGCAACTGTTCCTTAAGCTTCTTTTTATCCGTGACATCTTCCTTGATAGCCAGATAGTGGGTGATGACACCCTTGCTGTCCTTGATGGGAGAAATGGTCGCCTCTTCCCAGAACAATTCACCATTCTTTTTCTTATTGAGAAACTCCCCCTCCCAGACATTGCCGGAGGATATTGTGGACCACATTTTTTGGTACACCTCGGGGGTGATCGCGCCTGACTTCAGGATGCGCGGGCTACACCCTACAGCCTCGCCGGCTTCGTAGCCGGTAATTTGTGAAAATTTGGGATTAACGAACTCTATGACACCCAGTGTATCGGTGATCACAATAGAAATGGGGCTTTGCTCAACCGCCTGAGAGAGTTTCCGCATTTTTTCTTCATTCTGCTTCCGCTCGGTAATGTCCATGAATGTGACAACCGAGCCGATTATGCTGCCATGCTTACGAATAGGATACGACCAGTACTCGGCGGGAAAGCTGCTACCGTCCGCCCGCCAGAGCACCTCATCATCCACATGCATATTTTCTCCATGTACGATCGCCCTGAACATCTGGCACTCTTCAGACCTGAAAGGTGTGCCGTCAGCATGGGTATGGTGAATCAGAGTATGCATGTTCTTGCCAAGAAGCTGGTCCGTACGTTCATACCCCAATATTCTGAGGCAGGCAGCATTGAAAAGGGTGCAGAGCCCATCCATGTCAACCCCGTAGATCGCTTCTGCCGTCGAGTTGAGAAGCAGCTGTACCAGCTCCGAACTGTCACGCAGTGCCTCCGTTGCCAGCCGGTGTGCTGTGCGCTCCCTGACTTCATTGAGCGCCCGCTCCATTGCCAACGGAAGCTTGTCCAACCTGTTTTTGGAGACATAGTCAGTAGCCCCCTGTTTAAGGAGTTCAACGACCTTTTCTTCGCCAATGGCTCCTGAGACACAAATAAACGGTACGCCGGGATGGATCGATTGCATCAGGCGAAGTGCCTCCGGCGCCTCGAATCCGGGAAGACGATAGTCGGCAAGCACAAGATCTAACTCACCTTTCTGCAGGAAAGCGGAATATTCCTGTTCATTGGCAGCCCACTCCACCTGCAGGAAAAAACCGGCGTCGGCCAGCCGTTCCCGAATGATCTCGGCATCTCCCGGAGAATCCTCAAGATGCAGAATCCGCAGAGGCCTGCCCCCATTCTTCTCGTTATCCATAAAGGAGCACTCCTTCCGATAACAGTTCATTCACTGATACCGTGTGCCAACCTGCGATGGGACATGCTTTCACTTTGATAAGAGGAGCACTTCGGCCGTAGGGCGGCATTTCATGAAGTATCCATGGGCAAGCGTATCACAAAGCACTCCACTGTCAACGGAGTCCTGGCCTCGCTTCATGCTACAACTTTAGTTCTGGGGGGGGAGGTTAATTGGACAGGCGTAAAAAACATCCTAATAAAATTACAGCAGTTGGGAATCACCAAACAGTTCTGACTCAACATGTCCGGGTTTATACGTTTTCAACGGAAGAGAGTTAACGACTACATGCAACCTGCCCTCACGTTTAAGGATTCTTTCAGCATAGTGGTAACTCCTGTCTGGAGGTGTTGTTCCGCCGTTGTACCAGGCCAGCGCCTTTACCTTGTTGCCGTTGCAGCGAATCAAGAGATCAGAGATTATTCTTTCGGCCTGACCGGCCTGGCCATGCAAATCTTTTGGCACCGCCCCCCAGTTGGCAGCTTTTACCTGCCAGGCCCCCTGTTCACCCGCCGATCCCACCGCGACAGGATCGCCACGGCTCTCTTCAATGGCAACACTAAGCAGCAGATTTGCCATGGGACTATGCCGGACTGAGGCGACAAGTGCTGCCGGATTAGCGACCCCGTGAGCAGCAACAAATTTTGCCCGCTGTTCATTGATACTATCAAGTACATCTCGGTTCTTTACTGTCTTCCTCCATATACCGGCGTGCACTCCGACCTCAGCTCCAACCAGTCCGCCCGCTATGACCACAGCAACTATTGAGTATACTCCAAGCACAGCTGTAGTAAGTGGTTGATAATACTTTTTACGCATATTCGGTTTCTCCTGTTTAATCCATGGTCAGTCACAATCCCATAGGCTTATTCATTGTTCATGAGCAAGGACAGGAAATCTGGAACGTGACCCGGACTCGGGAGGTTCCATAAGTAACTCCCTGAGGAGATCAGCTTCCTGTTTCAAGTATTCCTGCCGATACGTTTCTCTTTTCTCTATTTCTGCCATCATCTCTTGGTTCCGCTCCAGCTCACAACGGACATCCCTGTTGCCTATCATCTCGTGCATCACCTGTTCATTTTGCAGCAACTCCTGGCGCAGTTCGCTTACCTGTAGCATCTGCCGTATAAAGCGGGGATGCTGCATCAGCTCCTGGCGCAAGCCGTGGCTCTGGAGTATTGCGTGAATGCGGGAACGATCCTGAAGCAGTTGCAGCGACAGTTCCTCGTCGTTCAGCGCACTTTTCAGCTCATGGAAGGCCGGAGTCTTCTGTCCGTCCCCCTGCATCTGTTGTGCGAGAAGACCGTTAATATCCCGGGCAAAGGCTTGAACATCCCGCGGGGAACAGATCAGAACAAACAGTACAATGAACATTATTTCTCTGTAGCCAATCATAGTGTCTCCTTGACTAACCGGCGATCAGAGCCGAATCGGCATATGTTTTTGTACTGCAAGGCCCCATCAATGCATGCATGGCGCTCCGCAACCTTTCCGGCACATTGACCAGGGTTGGTTCTACCCCCCGAAACCTTGCACACTGCATCCACACGTTGAGAAGCTCCAGACCGCACATATCGGCCTCTTTCATGAGACCACAGTCAATAAGAAGTGTTTTTTTACAGCCTGACTCCAGCTGCTGTAATGAAAGTGCCAGTGAATCTATATTTCGGGTAACTCCGGTAAGAGTCCAATCACCTTCCAAACGTGCACCTGGACCAATCATACGAATAGTCATGCAAGCCTCCCCGTTTTATCTTTTTTATGTTCAGGTGTGCTTTACACAAGCCATGCCAAAACACTTCCAGCATTTAACCTGTTTTTTCAGCTGGTTACATGGCAAGAAGTTTCCGACTGTGGTAAGGTATTTTACACGGCAGGCTAACAAGCAGGAGGAGACATCTCTGATAGCGGGAAGTTATGAAACGTTACTTTTTTACCACGAGCTCTACATGTAACATTAATAAGAGTGACTTTTCCGCTTAATGGTATATTTACTATAAAACAATCAAATGTTTGGTTGTAAGTTTCAAAAAAAGAACGCATCATATAAACTTGCTAACAAAAACAGCTAGACCTTTATTCTTGTGATGCCGTCAAGGAGACGTTATGGAGCAAAAAACTTCTCTATCAAAACGTTATGCCTTGCTGCTTGGTATAATTTGGACTTTGTTGCTCATCATGTCATCGGGATGGGATTATATCCGGCATGATAAAAGTACAAAGGATATTGCAAGAGCTGAAGGTTACATTGCCTTCCAAAAAGATACTCTCTACCGAAAATGGGCTTCCAACCATGGAGGCGTCTATGTACCGGTAACCGAACAAACGCAGCCAAATCCAAGCCTTTCACACATTCCTGAACGGGACATCACAACCCCCTCTGGCAAGCGACTCACCCTTATAAATCCAGCCTATATGACCCGGCAGGTATTTGAGATGGCCGACAACGAAGGAAACTTTGTCAAAGGCCATATAACGAGCCTAAACCCCATCAGACCTGAAAATGCTCCTGATTCCTGGGAACGCAATGCGCTAAAGGCTTTTGAAGGAGGTGCTAAAGAAGTTAGTGAAATTCAGACTATAAATGGCCAACAATACATGCGTTTCATGCGACCATTCATAGTTGATGATCCATGCCTTAAATGTCATGCCCCCCAAGGCTACAAACGTGGCGATCTCCGAGGCGGCATCAGCGTGTCGGTTCCCATGGCCATTTACACAGTGGGTTCCAATAAACTTCTCGCCGGTAGTGCTTTTACCCACTTTATGTTTTGGATAATGGGAATTGGCTTAATCTCATATAGCTCCCGAAGGTTGTCACAAAGCTACGCTTTGCTGCGTGACAAGAATATCCAGCTTGAACATGAAATAGGTGAACGGGAAGTAGCCCAGGAGAATCTTCAGGAACAGGCATGCCAGCTGGAAGAGGAAATCCTCGAGCGTCAGCAGACGCAACATACCCTTGCCCAGAGTGAAGAGAGGTTTCGCACTGCGATTATAAATGCACCGTTTCCCATCATGATTCACGCTGATGACGGTCAAGTGGTTCAAATCAGCTCCACATGGACTGAAATTACCGGGTATACGCTCTCCGACATCCCAACCATACGTGATTGGGTACGCAAGGCATATGGAGTCAATCACGAGGTGGTGGAAGCATATATTGACAATCTGTATAACCTCGGAGCCCGGATTGACGAAGGAGAATACAAGATAACCACTCTGAGTGGCGAAACCAGAATATGGGATTTCAGCTCTGCTCCTTTAGGGATTCTTTCCGATGGACGCAGGCTTGTTATCAGTATCGCTAAAGACATCACTGACAGGAAGCTCACGGAAGATGCACTTCGGACGAGCAAAGAGCGCCTGGAACGCGCTGAACAGGTATCAAAATCCGGAAACTGGGAGCTGCATCTGGATTCCGGAAAAATCATATCATCCAAGGGTGCTGCCATTATATACGGCGTTGAAAACGACTCCCTGGAATTTGAATATTCGGCGATCAAAAGTATGCCTTTGCCGGAATACAGGCCAACGCTTGATGCCGGAATGAAGAAACTTATGGAGGAAAATGGCAGCTATGACATTGAGTTCAAGATCAAAATTCCCAACACTGAGATAATCAAAGATATTCACTCAGTTGCTACCTATGACAGGGAAAAGGGAATAATCTTTGGCATCATTCAAGATATCACTGCAAATAAGCGCCTCGAAGCCCAACTCCAGCAGGCCCAGAAGATGGAAGCGGTGGGGCGGTTGGCAGGTGGCGTTGCCCATGATTTCAACAATATGCTGACCATCATTCTGGGGCATGCACAACTTGCACTCATGGGACTGGATCCCGCCCTGCCGCTTAATGAACACCTTACCTCAATCCAAAATGCTGCCGAGCGGTCCGCCGATTTGACAAGACAACTGCTGGCATTTGCGCGCAAACAGACCATTGCACCAAAAGTTCTGGATCTTAATGAATCCGTGTCAGACATGCTCAAAATGTTGCAACGGCTGATTGGCGAGGATATCCGTCTTACCTGGCAGCCAGGCACCGGACTTTGGCAGGTCATGGTAGATCCCTCCCAGATAGATCAGGTTCTGGCCAATCTCTGCGTGAATGCTCGCGATGCAATTACCGATGTCGGCATGATCACAATTGCAACCGGAAACAGTACGTTTGAAGAAAACCATCTTGCAACAGATGACCATCCGGACGTTTTAGCCGGCGAGTATGTATGGATTTCCGTGAATGATGACGGCTGCGGCATCAGCAAGGAAGCAATAGCCCATATCTTTGAACCATTCTTTACGACTAAAGCTCCTGGTGAGGGAACCGGTCTTGGCCTGGCAACCGTCTTCGGCATCGTTAAGCAGAACAACGGCTTCATTAACGTCTACAGTGAACCGGGCATGGGTGCATCGTTCAAGATTTATTTCCCCAGACATCTGGGGCAGACCGAATATAAGGCGACTGAAAGCGCTGAGGTTTCCATTCCCCGCGGCGAGGAAACCATCCTGGTGGTTGAAGACGAGTCAGCTATTCTGAATATGGCCAGGATGTTACTCGAAAAGCAGGGCTATACCGTACTGGCAGCAAACAGTCCGGGTGAGGCTATTCGTTTGTCCGATGAGTATTGTGATGAAATTCATCTGCTTATGACTGACGTTATCATGCCGGGGATGAACGGGCGGGATCTGGCCAAAACTATTTTGTTACAGCATCCGAATATCAAGTGCCTTTTTATGTCGGGGTATACTGCGGATGTCATTGCACACCATGGGGTGCTCGAAAAAGGCGTATATTTTATCCAGAAGCCGTTCTCATTGCCAGACTTGGCAATCAAGGTAAAGGAAGTTCTCAATGGCTGAATTCACTCAAATTGATACAAATAACCGAAAAATTATTTACACACACAGATTAACAGGCCCACGCGGATTTCAACACGAACCCTTTACTACTGTTAAGTCACTCACCCCGGCATCATACGCTGTACGTACGTCAATCTCAGAATTCGTGTTCGAGGATTTCCACTCCTAACCCATAGGAATTGACACGAGTGATCTTCCCCTTGTACCTGCAAAAAGATGTTGCCGGATCGTTACTCAATATCAAACTGCAGGTATCACCTGTCGTTACATTAACCGGAGTAAAATCGTTCAGCTTTACCAGAACACCGGTAATAGAAATATTCATAATGGCACCGCTGTAACGTGAATCGGCATAGTACAAAAGACATTTTTCAGCACACCTTATCCTCTGATGCTGTCTTTTCTCGGCCATAACATCACCTCCGTTTTCCCAACAACAGAAAGCAATTACCAGGCCACAACATAACCAGCTATAACTTCGATACATTCACCTGACTCAACTCTATTCGGTTGCACAAGATGTCAATTTCATCGACAGTTTTATAAACAAACCCGACCATTGAACACATTTCAGAAAGGCGAGAATCTGTAGAGCAGCCACAAAAAAATGTAACACGGTGAACATTTTTAACACTCAGCCAATTTCCCCACTAATGCGGCACTTGCCCTATCAGTAGCCGTCCGTCCACAGCACTGCTTAACACCTGCCAGCCACCAACAAGACACACAACACACTGTAATTTATAATCTTTTAGTTGTGGCACACTATGTGAGTAGAGAGCAGTAACCATATTTGCCACGAATGCTTTCTTCACAAGCACTACCTATCAACAGGGGAGGCATGAATGAGAGGAACAACTGTTCAACTTTACAATGAAGACGGTGCTGCGTGGGATGCTTACGTTGCATCTCATCAGGACAGCACAAACTATCATCAGTATGGATGGCGTAAAGTAATAGAAAACAGTTTCGGACACAGAACTATGTATCTGATCGCCAAAAACAGCCTGGATGAGATCTGTGGCGTTCTGCCGTATGTTCATATGAAGAGTGCTCTATTCGGCAACTTTCTGGTGTCGCTTCCATTTTTCAATTATGGCGGACTGCTGTGCAGCGAAGAAAGCACCGCGATACTGTTACTTGACTCGTCACGCAAAATGCTTGATGGGACAAAAGCAGCCCACATAGAGCTCAGAAATCTAAAAAAACGCGCTGACGTTAAAGAAACAAAACAACACAAAGTAAGTATGATTCTTGATCTACAGAAAAACGAAGAGGATCAATGGAAGAGCCTGGATTCAAAGGTGAGAAACCAGGTGCGCAAAGCGGAAAAAAACGGTTTGAGGGCTATTTCCGGCCATCTTAATCTTCTGGATAGTTTTTATGAGGTTTTTTCACGGAACATGCGAGATCTGGGGACCCCGGTATATGACAAAAACTTCTTCAAAAATACGCTTGAAGAATTTCCCTATTCGACTGAAGTCATCATTGTAAAACAAGCTAAAAAGACCGTTGCGGCAGCTCTCTTGACATGGCACAAAGAAACGCTGGAAGTCCCGTGGGCATCATCGATCAGAGAGGCTCGGGAGTTATGCCCAAACAATCTCCTGTATTGGGAGGCCATCAGATTCGCCATCTACAAAAAAGCCACCAGGTTTGATTTTGGACGTTCCACCCCCGGCGAAGGCACATACTGTTTCAAAAAGCAGTGGGGTGCCAGACCGGTACAACTATACTGGCAGTACCTGCTGCGTAACGGTGCGGCAATTCCGGAAGTCAGCCCGCATAATCCAAAGTACCGTCTGGCAATTCAGGCGTGGCAGCATCTGCCGTTGATGCTGACGAACTTTCTTGGGCCGCATATTGTGCGCTGCATTCCTTAGGAACAGATGGTAATGACATGATGTTACGTGTACTTCCGGGCAAAAGCGCTACGCCGGCAGAGTAATAATCTCCAGTGATTACTCTGCCGGCCTGCTGATGTCGTATTTTTTTACCAGGTCATACAGTGTCGGCCTGCTGATCCCCAGCGCCTCTGCGGCCCGGGCCATATTGCTGTTCTGGTTTTCTATGGCGGAGACGACCATTTCACGCTCGATCATTTCACGCGCGTCTTTCAGTGTCAGATTTGCAAAAGAGTGTATTCCGTCCTTGACTGCTTTAAGTGAAAAACCGAGCGACTCCGGCTCAATGATCGGCTCGTCGGACATGATAACGGCCCGTTGCACCCTGTTTTCCAATTCGCGAACATTCCCCGGCCATTCATATGACTCAAGCAGTTTTACCGAACCGGCACTAAAGCGCCTGGTTTTCTTCTTGAGTTCATGGCAAAACCTGCGCAGGAAAAAATTAGCCAACAAAAGTATGTCGCTGCCGCGCTCTCTCAGCGGAGGAAGGTTTATGTGTATAACTGAAATCCGGTAGTAAAGGTCTTCACGAAACGCCCCGGTTTCAGTTTCTTTAACAATATCCCTGTTGGTTGCGGCGATGATGCGTGCATCAACGGAGATATCCTCTCTGCCACCGACCCGTTGGATAGTTTTTTCCTGCAGGAACCTGAGTAGCTTGACCTGCAGATTGAGAGGCAATTCACCGATTTCATCAAGAAAGAGAGTGCCCTTATTGGCATACTCCACCTTCCCTTGAACACGGTTATGAGCGCCGCTGAAAGCCCCCTTTTCGTACCCGAACAGTTCGGACTCAAGCAGGTTTTCCGGGATCGCCCCGCAATTAATGGCGATGAAGGCGCCGGATTTTCTTGGGCTGAGCTCCCTGATAGCTCTGGCAACCAGCTCCTTGCCGGTGCCGCTCTCACCGGTAATAAGGACAGCCACCTCCGATGAAGCTACCTTGCGGATAGACGAGAAGACCTCCATCATCTGCGGCGATTGGCCGATTATTCCGCCGGGAGTTTGATGGTGCTGATCCAGACACAGTTGCAAGCTCCTATTTTCTTTCTCAATTGCAGCCAGATGAAAAGCTCTTGCCAGAATAACCTTCAACTCAGACAGGTTAAGCGGCTTACGGTAATAGTCGTACGCTCCGTTCTGCACAGCCCGTAATGCATTTTCACTATCTTCATTGCCGGTAATCATGATGACCTTCGTCGCAGGCGCCTGACGCAGCACATCATCAAGACAGCGAAAACCTTCTTCGCATCCGTTTTCGTCAGGCGGCAGACCGAGATCGAGCGTAACGACTTTCGGCAGATGTTTTTTGAATAACGAGAGCGCCTCAAGGCGGTTACCCGCCACCAGCACCTCATATTCCGCGGACAGCCCCCAACGCAGCTGGCTGCGTATGTCCTCGTTGTCCTCGACTATGACAAGCTTTTCCATGGACACCTTCTTTATTATGCAACAGCCTGCGTTTTTGGCAGCCAAACCGTAAATTCAGAGCCCTGATCAAGCGTGCTGACAACCTCAATCGTGCCTCCGTGTGCTTCAACAATCTGCTTGCTTTGATAGAGCCCAATCCCCAACCCTGTTTTCTTTGTGCTGACAAAAGGTGTGAACATGACATGCTCCAGGAAGGCCGGAGCAATGCCGCACCCTTCGTCCTTTACCCGGAAATAGGGAGCATCTTCGCTACCCACTTCAACCGTGACCGGTGCATTCCCCTCCGTGGCCTCAACAGCATTGAGCATCAGGTTGAGCGCCACTTTCTGCAACTCCTCCCTGTCCACATCGGCAAAAACACTCGTCCCGGTGACCTCCAACTTTCTGCCCCCAACCATCGCAGCAGCTTCACGAGCCATCTGCAGCAGATCAACCGGTGCCAATTGCAGCGAATTTTTCTCCGGCAGATGCTTCAAGCGTGAAATTATTGTCCTCATCTTGATAATAGTATTCCCCAGTGACATGAGCAGGTCGCTTTGAAATGCCGGCACAGCGATATGTTCCTGAGCGTTTTCGAGCAAGAGCGAGACGGTTGAAACAAGATTTTTCAGATCATGCATGACAAAGGTGGATACTTTGCCGATCGCGGCCAACTCGCGCGAACAGGCCAACTGATCCGACAGGCGCAGATTCATCAGGGCCGACGACGCCTGTTTTGCCAGCGTCCGCATCAGATCAAAATCCTCACAACCATAGATTTCGTTGGCATTAAGCGGTCTCCCCAACATTATGAAACCATCGACAACTTCGTTCATGAAAAGCGGGACAACAAAACAGGCGTCCTTTTCCTTTAAAAAATCCCTGTTACGCTCATTTTCAGTCACTGAGATGTTATTACGCAGGTCAACAATCCAGTGACTCCCGACGAGAGATTCAATTGCCGGATCGTTTGCGCCAAAAGTAATATCTTCGGCATCCATTCCAATGCCGATTGTCTGTTGATAGGTATCACGCTCCTGGTTAAGGATGAAAAGCGCGCCGGTTCCCATACCGAAAGTGTCACAAAACTCTGAGACGATCGAACGCAACAATTCCTCACTCGTGTGCGACGAAGAAAGGTGCTCGGTAAATTGAAGCCACTGGTTCCGGTAGTCGTATTTGTTCTGATAGAAGTTTTTATTGATAAAGACTTTAACCTTACGCTTTACCGTTTCCGACAGGAGAAGCACAAACAGGGCAAGACCGGCCAAAAAAACAGCTGCCAGGATCATGGCACGTTGAAAGCCGTCGCCGAAATACTTCATCCCTTCGCCCGCCAGACCGAAACCAATAATGTACAGGCCGACAGCAAGGAGCACTGCGGACCGGCATGCCATTTGCTGGGAAACGTACACTTTTACACCGCTGCCACGTTTCAGGCGTGAATAGGCGATCATTGCCAGCGAAACAAGGAGCACGACTGAGCGTGTGGAAAACAGCTGCATGTTGATCGTGCGAAAAAGCAGCCCCTGACTGTAGTATATTACCAAAACAGCCAGAAAGGCTCCGGCGCCAAGCAACTCAAACTTTATCTTCCAGCGTGATGAGTGGGTAGCATGAACAAAGGTAGATTCCAGATTGATCAGAGCGATAACCAGATATATGAGCAGCAGGAGATAAAAGCAGAATCCGTAGTCACTGAGAAACAGTATTTTTTCAGTCACAAAATCAGGTGAATACAAAAAGAAACCGGCAGGCAGGAACAGGGTTGCACCGGCAAGGAACGGCGACACTGCGAGCAGGAAGCGTAACGTCAGCGGGATTTTACGCGGTTCGCCCTCCAGCCGTGCATAGGACAGTGAAAACCAGAGCCAAGCCGGCACAACGAGAGCTTCGGCAGTGAGAGAAAACTTCTTCCAGAGGTAGACCTGCTCCGGATTGTAAAATGTCAGCAGATCAAAAAGCTCCAGTGCCGCAGTCAATATGACGGCAATCGAGAGAGGAACTTGTGAAGAGTCCGTCTCCTTTCGAAAGGTGAAAAACAGCGTAAATACCACTGCAGCTGTAATTGCAGCAACGGAAATGGCAATTGGCATGGTTTACCCTCTACGGTACGCTCTTCATATACCAGTCCATGACAGTATCAAATTACCCACAAACAATCCGTATAGCTCCAAAAAAAACGGTTGGACAGGATAAGCGCCTTGTTCGCACTCCCACTGCCCGGTTGATTTGTTGTTCTCTTGGTAGTTATCACAGACCATGCCAGTCAGCAGGCCAAAAACATCTCTTTAATAACAGGTAGTTACACACAAGTATAACGAGGCACACGTTACAGCAAAATGTTACTTTGAAACCCTTAAAAAGGTAAACATACGGGCAAAGGCGCTGAAAAAACGACCTTCTGAGAATGTAAAGTTTCTTGCTGCTGTTAATATCAGAGCTTGGGCCTCATACAGAGAATGTTGCAAGGGTCGGCTTGACAAAGAAGAAGAGTGAGCTACAAAGAGAGGTATCCGAACCATCCGTTTTTCATTTATGGCAGACAGGGGGGATTTGTTGATGGAATTACCACCAGTCGGGCAACGTGCGCTGTTACTGGTTAGCAATGATCTTAAAACAGTTGAATCCACCACGTCGTTTCTTATTGATGCCGGAATCGATAACAAGATTATTATTGCAGACAGCAAGAGCGCGCCTCCCCTTCTCGAACAGAATGCCGTCTCCCTCATACTACTCAATCTTACGCCTGATTTTGACGGCACAGATCTGCTGACATTCATCCGCAGAGAGTATCCGCATGTCCCCGTTATAGTGGGAAATGCGCCTGCCGATGTGGAAACGGCAGTCTGCTTCATGAAATCAGGAGCTTCTGATTATCTGGTAATGCCGACCGAACCTGAGCGCCTGATTGTGGCGGTAAAGAATGTACTGGAATTTGATGACCCGCAACTGGAGGTTTCATCTCTCAAAGAATGTCTGCTGCCCGACCGCCTTGAACATGCAGAGGCATTTACCGAGATAAAAACAATCAGCAGGAAGATGCGTTCGATCTTTCAATACACTGAAGTTGTTGCCCGTTCGCCGCAACCGATCCTGATTACCGGCGAGACCGGCGTCGGCAAAGAGCTCTTTGCACAGGCTATCCACCGGATCAGCGGTGTGCGGGGCCAGTTTGTGAGCATCAATGTCGCCGGTCTTGATGATGCGATGTTTTCCGATACACTCTTCGGGCACAAGAAGGGGGCCTTTACCGGTGCCGATCAGATACGCGACGGGCTGGTCTGCAAGGCCGGGATGGGGACGCTTTTTCTCGATGAGATTGGAGATTTGAATGAACTCTCGCAGGTAAAGCTGTTGCGGCTTCTGCAGGAGCACGAGTATTATCCGGTGGGGGCAGATCAGGTAAAGACAAGTTCAGCGAGGATAGTTCTGGCAACCAACGTGGATTTGACGGCACGCATCAGGGAAGGGCGCTTCCGCCGTGACCTCTATTTCAGGCTCTGCACTCACCAGATCTCTATTCCGGCACTCCGCGAGCGCCCAGAGGATATCCCGTTGCTCCTTGGCACCTTTATGGAAGAGGCAGCGCAGCACTTTGGCAGAAGCGTGCCGGCAATATCACCGGCACTGAAAGCCGCACTCATAGAATACGCCTTCCCGGGGAACATCAGGGAGTTGCAAGCCAGGGTCAGTGATGCCGTAGCACGCCATGACAATGGCGAGATGACTCTGGAAAATTTCCCCGGTATTCCGCCCGCAACAGCGACGCAGTCGCCGGCAGCCACAAGTGCTCCAGCCGCTGACCCTGGCGGGATTTATTCTCTCTTTGGACGCCTGCCAACCTTCCGCGAAATTGAAGACTACCTGATTGGGGAGGCTCTCAAAGCTTCTGACGGCAACTTTGCCGCTGCTGCTGCGATACTAGGTGTCACGCGCCAAACCATCAGCAAAAGACTAAAATCAATCGGGCGATAGATGAGGTGGTGCACCCACACCCCCCTCAGTACATCATTGACCTCTACCCGTGTCGCCACCAACACCACCCGTGCCGTGCCCCGCCTCTGACGATTCATGGCACAACTCTTCAATCTGCCTGAACAGCTCTTCCAGATTAACCGGTTTTGCAATATAACCGTTGATACCGGCAGCAATGAAACGGTCGCGGTCGTCCGAGAAGGCGTGAGCGGTCATGGCGACAATCGGAATGTGCGGATCTATGCCGCCCCGCTCTCCGGAACGGATGATACGCGCAACCTCCGTACCCTCCATGTCCGGCATTGATATATCGGTCAGGACAATCTCGAACGCCCCCTTCTGCAATTCATCGAGCAGCTCGGCACCGTTCCCTACCGCTGTCACCTCGTACCCCCTGCGTTGCAGCAGTTTCTGCGCGACAGCCCTGCCACGATCATCGTCATCGGCAAGCAGAATTTTTCTCGGAGGAACCAGTCCCTGCCGGGGATGGATCTTGGCTGAAACCTGTGCATGCGCTTGAGCCAGAGTTACCGGTAACACAACCGTAAAAGTTGACCCCTTATCCGGCATGCTTGAAACGGTTATGCTTCCCCCCATCAATGCAAGCAACCGCCGACAGATGGGAAGCCCCAGCCCGGTCCCTGCTACTTTACGGGTGGTGAAGTTCTCAATTTGTGTAAAACTTTCAAAAACATGCCCTTGTTTATCAGGTGAGATACCTATACCGGTGTCCTTCACGACAATACGCAGGATACATTCTTTCGAACTCGCCCCGGTGCGTACCTGTTCACGAACAATTTCCAGAGATACAGTGCCATGCTCGGTGAATTTTATAGCATTACTCAGCAGGTTGGCGATGATCTGGCGTAAACGCTGCTGATCGCCGTCAATGTATTCAGGCAGATCATCAGCCAGGGACAGAGTCAGGTCAAGCCCCTTTTGCACGGCGACAGCAGAGTACATCCTCGCCAGTTGCCTGGCCAGTGAAGCAACAGAGAATATTTCGTTGGACAGCACCAGCTTCCCGGCCTCGATTTTAGAAAAATCGAGTACATCATTAATTACGTTAAGCAGAATCTGGGCAGCAGACTTGCAATCCCTCAGACATTCCTGCTGCGGCGGCGTAAGCGGTGTTCCCTCCAGCAGTTCCACATTTCCCAGCATGGCGCCCAGCGGTGTCCGTATTTCATGGCTCATGGTAGAGAGAAAGTCTGATTTGGCGCGATTGGCTGCTTCAGCGGCTTCCTTGGCCTGTTGCAACTCCCGCTCTGTATTCTTGCGCTCTGTGACGTCATGGGCAACACCGATAAGCTGCCACTCTTGATTGACATCCAGGTACTTTGAAATATTGGCAACAAACCAGCGCCAGGAACCGTCAGCCCTTTTAACCCGATACTCCGGGCTTGTCTTGCCGCGACTGTCACGCGATACTTGCGCAATATACTCATTACAGGGCTCAACATCGTCGGGATGTACGACAAAATCAAACTTTTTACCGAGCAGATTTTTAAATGAATACCCAAAATGCCGTTCCCACGCGCGGGAGACAAACAGGAATTGCCCTTCTCTGTCCAACACGAAAATCACATCAAACGAGTTATCGACATAGGCTTTAAACTGCTCCCTGCTCACCCGCAAGGCCTCTTCGGCACGCTTGTCACTGATAATCTCCCAGGCAAGGTTGGCCAGATGCTGGACCGTTTCCACATCCTGAGCGGTGTAGTCATATTTTTTATTGCCGACCCCCAGCACCGCTACTATCAGGTTGTTGCGCAGAATCGGCACGACCAGTTCCCGCTCTACAGGGGCGTGTCCGGGAGGCAACCCCGTACGGTTGGACAGTGATGCGTAATCGTTATGAATCAACGGCTTTCTCTCGCGGACAGCGTCAGCCCAGACCCCGGCGCTATCAAGAGGGTAATGCCTGCAAACACCGGCATCCGAACAGACGCTTGAGAGCGTATTGCTCGACCAGGCCTGCAGGGACAAGGTCACCTGATCATCATCGACAAAATGAAAGAAACCTATCCGGCTGTCGGTAATGGCCTCTGCCTCGTCCAGAACCATTGTCAGCAGTTCATCAAGCGAATGCGTAAAGGCATAATCGCTTATCCTCAGGCGGGCCTCCAGAACCATCCGTCCCTGTCTACGCTCCGTGACATCCGAAAAGGTTATGACAACCGAATCGGGGAGTAACCCGCCACCGGTGAAGATCGGACTGGTATTGACGTTGATCCACGAATAATCGCCGTTATCTCGCTCAACTTTTATATCGCGATTCAAACATGGTTCACCGGACGCCAATGTCAGCATGGAAGGATGCTCATTGCCCGGAATCGGTTTCCCGTCCTCTCCATAGATCCTCCAGTCATGGCTGGTGGATGTCTCCCTGCACGCCTCGTCGGCGCTGACACCAAAGATTCTTTCCGCCATATGATTCCAGACGGTAATTTTACCGCCCTGTTCCTGAAGGATAATCCCGCCTTTGGCCGCCATGATCACGGTCTTGAATTTTTCTTCACTGGCCTTCAGACTATCTTCAACCAGCTTGCGCTCGGTGATATCAACGAGCGTGACCCAGTACTCTTTATTCTCTGCCGGAGCGGCCTGCAAACGTGCCCAGAAAGGAGAACCATCATATCTCACCAGACGCATTTCCCAGGCTTGCAGCTCATTGGCCTTGAAGAGTTTTTTACGGTGGAGATAATAGATGTCCTGATCCGCATGATAGATGAATCGTGATATCGGCTTTTTGAGTATCTTAATCCGTTCGACACCCAACATGCCGGCAGCAGCAAGATTGACCTCAAGAATCAGCCCCTGCTCACTGAGCGTCAGGTAACCGATCGGCGCCAGGTTATACAGGTCGAAGTAGCGAGCGCGGGATACCTCCAGCTCGTGCTGGGTTCGGCGTAGCTCCTCGTTTTGCATCTCCAGCTCAATCTGGTACACCCGCAATTCGTGGAACATCAGCCGTGCATCATCAATCGACAATGTTTTTAAAGCCGCTTCCTCATCCAGCCGGGCCTTTTGCTCGGCAAGCTGGCGAAGACGTTTAGCCGATTCTTCCGGTATGGTCGTCATGGTCAATGACCCTCACTGATCAAAGAAGAGAATACAGTCTTACGCAGAGACATCGAGAAAGAAGGGCGTTACAAGCAAAAAAAGCGAAGAAAGCCGGAATTAACAGCTTAAAGTTTGCATTGATAAACCGTAAGTCTCAAAATTATGACTTTCTCCGCGTTCCAAGCGCCTCCGCGTGAACAACTATGTTAAAATATTATCTCGCCCGCTCCGTCGTTGCAATTGCATACACCTGCCCCGCCTCATCAAGCAAAGCGGTGGCCGTCATCCACACTTCTACAATGGCGCCGTCTTTGGTGATCCGCTGCGTACGATACGGCGCAACAACCTCTGCGAGACTCATCTGCTGAACCCTTTTCAGGGCTTCATCCCGCAGCCCTTCCGGTATCAACTCGCGAATATTCATCTGCAGCGCCTCTGACTCACTCCAACCGTACCTTTTATATGCCGCCGGATTCCATACAAGGATACGCCCCTCCATGTCCTGCAGAACAACTGCGTCGTTGGCATCATGCACCACCACCGCAGCCAGGCGGAGCATATCGTTGGCGCTCTGAAGCGCCTCCTTCGTCCGCTTTATCTCGCTGATATCAAAGAAGGTGATAACCGCCCCCTCTATAACATTTTCAAGGGTGCGATACGGACGAATGCGCAACAGAAACCACGTGCCGTCCTTGGTTTGTACCTCCACCTCTTTGGGAATCAGCGTATCAAGTACCGTATGGATATCCTCCACGAGGGTATCGTAACCAACCAGGTTTGAAACGATATGCCCCACCGGTCGCCCGACATCCGACAGGATCAGGTTGATAACCTGGGTAACGGAGGGTGTAAAGCGCTGAATGAGCAGCTGGAAATCCACAAAAATTGTACCAACTCCGGTACCGGCCAAAAGGTTGTTCATATCGTTATTGGCCCGCGACAGATCGAGCACTTTTGTTTGCAGCTCGGCGTTGACTGTTGCCAACTCTTCGTTGACCGACTGCAACTCCTCCTTGGAGGTTTCCAGCTCCTCATTGGTGGATTGCAACTCTTCGTTGACCGACTGCATCTCCTCGTTGGAAGATTTCAGCTCTTCGTTGGAGGTTTCAAGCTCTTCGTTGGCACTCTTGAGATACTCCTCTTTTGCACGCAGTTCCTGCTTCAGAGCGGAGATAAGTGCGGCTGAGGCAAGGCTGTCGGCCCTGTCGCTATCCGCTGCACTGTCAAACACCTCTTCCAGTGTGGTCACAGGAAGTTCGGTCACCGACACGACAGGTTCTACCGCCTTGAGTTCCTCCATTATGACCAGATACAAGGTCAATTCAGTGACCGAGTCGGAAGAGGGGAGCACCGGCAGCACCGTCAAGTTAACCGTACTGTAGGAACCGTTGGTTTTGACCCGCAGACCGAAACGCTCTACCACTTTTTTTTCTTTCACCGCCTGGTGAAGGGTTGTGGTCAAATCCCGTTTAAGCCCTTCGCGGGCCATTTTGAGGATATTCATGTGCGGTTCGCCGGAAGCCATCTGCAGGTAGCGCCCGGTGTTGCCGTGAATGTAGAGCATCTCGCCCCGCTCGCTCACCAACACACTGACCGGTGCGTACCGTTCCAGAAGAACCCGCTCGGTTATCTCGCGCAGTGAACTCTTTCCGACGCCTGAAGCCCCCCCGGGACGCCGTAAATCTGTCCCGGCCTCAGCCAGCGGAGGGTTGAACCGCCCCAGGGGTGGGCGCTGTGTACCAGGGAGGGTTTCTTTTCGTAGATAAAATTTTGCCTGACGATCCAGCACGGAGAACAGGTTGACGAATTCACCGACCGTCTCGGAGGTGCCCAGAAAAAGCGTGCCGCCCGGGTTCAATGCGTAGTGGAACAGTGGAATCAGCCTCTTCTGCAGATCACTGTTAAGATATATCAGCAAGTTCCGGCAACAGATCAGGTCAAGCTTGGAAAACGGCGGGTCCTTGATAACGTCCTGTTCTGAGAAGATCATCATGTCTCTGATACTTTTATTAATGCGGTAGGCGCTGCCGTCGGCTTCAGGAGAAAAGAAACGCACCAGCCGTTCCGGTGAAACATCGGCCGCAATGCTGGCAGGATAGAGTCCGCTACGGGCCTGTTCGATCGCCCGGCTATCAATATCGGTAGCGAAAATTTGCAGCAGATAATTTCTCTTCAGTCGGTCCATATATTCCTGGAGCAAGATGGCGACGGAGTAGGCTTCCTCACCCGTGGAACAACCGCAGATCCAGACCCTGACCGATGTTCCTGGCGGTTTATCGGCAAAAAGCCGTGGCACAACCTTGGTTTCCAGCTCGACAAAAGCCTCCGGATCGCGAAAGAAGTTGGTGACGCCGATCAGCAGATCGCGAAAGAGCGCCTCAACCTCAAGCGGGGTCTGCTGCAAAAAGCGGACGTACCCCCCCAGCTCGGCAATCTGGTGTACCGCCATGCGCCGCTCAACCCGACGCTTGACGGTGTTGTGTTTGTACTGGGAAAAGTCGTGCCCTGTATGGGCACGCAGCAGCACAAAAATCTTTTTCAGAGCATCTTCAGCCTTCTGAAGCACCGGGAGCTGGACGCGCCCCCCCCTTCCGAAGGCATGGGATACGTAGGCCATCAGGTGAGCCGGCATCTCTGCCGCAGGCAGCACATAATCGACGAGACCGGTGGCAATGGCGCTGCGCGGCATACCGTCGTACTCGGTGGAATCAGGATTCTGGGCCATAGCCATCCCCCCCTCACCCTTGACCGCCCGTACCCCAAGCGTGCCGTCACTGCCGGTTCCGGAGAGCACGATGCAAATCGCCCGTTCGCGCTGGTCCTGGGCAAGGGAGCGGAAGAAGAAATCGATCGGGAGCCGCTGTCCTCGCGGAGAGGAAGGTTCCAACAGCTGCAACGTACCGTTCAGGAAGGCCATATCGCGACCCGGCGGGATGATGTAGGCACAGTTGGGCTGCACCACAACGCCATCAGTCACCTCAGAAACCTGCATACGTGTATAGCGCCGCACAAGATCCGTCAGGATGCTCTTGTGATCCGGTGCCAGATGCTGGACCAGAACAAAGGCCATGTCCGGGTCTTTATCGGTCGGCATACCGGAAAAGAATGCTTCGAAGGCGGCCAGTCCGCCGGCTGAGGCACCAATACCGACAATGGGAAATCGTGACGTGACCTCCTGGGGTGAGTCAGCTTCGCGTGCGGTCAATTCCGCTGTTTCCGGTGCAGGTGTTTTTTTTCTGGTCACTCGTTGCTCCTGTCGTTGACAATGGGTACATTCAAAATAAATCCCCCTCAATCCCCCTTTTATAAAGGGGGAGGCTTTAGAACACTGAAAGAGGTTCGGGGTTTAGTTCCCCCCTTTATGAAAGGGTGGCTAGGGGGGATTTCTACACTTCTATCCTGAATTCAGCACCGCCGTCAACATTGCGCACCGCCAGACAACCATTCATGTTTTTTTCTATGATCATCTTGGACATATAAAGGCTGATTCCGGTGGCTTTACCCGATTTTTTGGTGGTGAAGTACGGATCAAAGACTCTCGGCAGATCCTCCTCGTCTATACCTCCGCCGTTATCGAGAACCGTCACGGACGAACGGCCATCCCCACCTGATATGGAGATACTGATCACCGGCTTGCCCACGTGCGACTCCACCAGTGCATCCCTGGCGTTCACAATTATATTGATCAGTGCCTGTGCGTACTCGTTGGGGTATCCGACCACGTTTATGTCCGCCTGGCCGGCAGTAACGACCTTAATGCCTTTACTATTAAGTGACGGCATTACAAAATTGATCGAGCGGGCAACAGCCTCATTGACAGAGAAAGAACATGGTTCCTCCTCGTGGTGGAAAAAGTTGCGGAAGTCATCAATGGTGTCGGAGATCTGCTGAAGAATCTCCATGGTATCGGCAATTTCAGCATCAAGCTCATCAACCGTAAGGTCGTTAGACTTATAGGCGAGCTGCAGGCTCTGCACAATCAAGCCGATATTATTGAGCGGTTGACGCCAGTGGTGGGCAATGCTGTTGACAAGGTCCCCCATTGCGGAGAGACGGCACTGCTGCATAATAATACTGTCCTTATTGCGCAGCTCCGCTACGGCTTCGGCAATACGGGATTCCAGATCCTTGTTGAATTCTTCAAGCTGTTTTTGTTGTGCCGCCACGAGCTGTTCGCTGCGCCTTTTCTCCGTAACATCTCTGGCAACATGAACACTGGCAATTATATGCCCCGCGTCATTCCGGATAGGTGACACGAATGCCTCGAAGGTTCCGTGCAGTTGCTCTGTTTCAAACTCTATCGTCTGCGGCTCTCCTGATTCAACTAACCGCTCATGCGAACAATACGCGGGATAGCATGTGGCACCGTGTATCACATCGAAACATTTACGCCCCGCCAGCTCCTGTGCAGTCAGGCCGCACCGCTCCGCCATGGCACGGTTAACACGAATGATGGTGTGATCGAGGTCAATGATAAAAATCAGGTCGGTAACAGCATCGAAGGTATGCTCCCACTCCTGCTTTGCCCGAAGAATGTATTCATGTTCCGACAACGGTACGTCCGGCTTTTCTATCAGCATGGCAGATCCTTTTAGTTCACTTAGAGTAAGGATTAGTTATTCACAACCATAGCAGTAGTGATTCTACCATACTAAATATAAACATCCAGAGTACAGGGGCCATACAAAATAATTATATTTAAAGCAGATAGCCGGCTCTTGTCACGGCGGATCAAGCTTTATGAACATGACTCCATGCGCTGGAAGGTCGGGCGGCTGTATCTCCAGCGTACCGTCGGCAGCAGGTATCCGGACCGACGGCTCAGACTCCTGAACAACCTTAGAGAGAGCGGCATAGATTGGCTTATTGGCGTTCCACAGGTCAACTCCTTCCTGAATTATTCCATCGATCGGATCCAGGTCAAAAGGTGACAGAGCAGAGGCTGTGTATGCATTTCTCGGTATCCCCGCACTGTCCGCAAGCCACCTGGCAGAGTAGTTGGCGTGATTGCGATCAACCCGATACCAGGTCATTTTGACTCCACTCGCCGGTACCCCCCGCAATCTAAGCAATACAGACTCAACGCCGGTAGCGGTGCGCGAGACGTTATAATTGAACAACATCAGTCGCACCTGACCAGCAGAGGCACCAGCAGGACGAACGGCCAGACCGCCGACCACGTTGTTACTTGCCGGATTACCATAAATTTTCGTCCAGCCTAAGCGGTTGCCGCCGACAAGAAGCTGTTGAAACAAGTCAAGGACGTTTCTGGCAGGTGGTGGAACATCAGCCGCGCCGGTGTTCCACAAAGCCCCCCAGAGCATGTTTTGTTCCACCATCGTAGCGGTAAGCAACGCAAAATGAGCCCCGCCAAGCTCGGTCCCATCAAGCCTTGAGTACATAATCGCACCATTTTCATCATCGGGGATATATCCCTCATCGATGCTGAGAGGTATTCCGGCAAACGTTGGATACGGCGCCAGTGCAGCGCGGATGGTGTCGACGGCTGTGGATATTTTTGACGGGTCATCCTGATAGTACGAGAAGCTGATAACTGACGGCACAACAGGCGATTCACCGGGAATGCTGAAGGTGCCGGCCTGGATGCGCGCTGCCAGCGCAGCAACAAGCGGGGAAGTTGAAGACATGTAATTGCCGGGATTGATGTTTATGCGCATATTCACATCCGGGTTCGCCGCCCGGGCCGCCGAAATGGTGTAATCATAGAATGTGAACCACTCCTCCATGGTTCCGCTCCACCAGGCGCTATTGTCAGGCTCGGTAGTACAACGAAAACGCCATGAGGCAACCTCCCCGGCACCATAGGTCAGATTCAGGTTTTCAAAAAACGCTTTGATATAGTTGTAATATTTGTTCCAGTCCCGTGGCGGGCTGGTATTGGTGCCAAATTCAGTGGAAATAGCCGCCGGATCTCGTGCCAGCTTGAGAGGTGTGTAGGACAGGACAATATAGGGTTTGAAGCCGGCTGCCAGTACAGAATCGATCTTCGACGTCAACCTCTCGAAATGGTAAAGCGGGTTGCCTGCTGCATCTTCATCATAGAGCTCGTTTTCCGGCACAGCGGGCATGCCGCCGGTCGCGTTAAAAAAAGCGACATAGCGGATCATCGGAGAGTTGGTTGCGTCCAGTGATGATACGGAAGCGGGGGTCCACAACGCCCAGGTATCCCATGGGGAGCGAATCAAAGCGGTGCCGGATTCTGCCACGTTGATCTCGAAGATTGCCGTTGGCGCTACTGCTGCCGGGAACGTGATGGTAACGCTTACACTTTGACGGGCGGACACGTTACCTGCGGCATCCTTGGCCCAGGCATAAAGAGTCATGGTTCCCGGCGAAGCAAAAGTGTAACTGACCGGAGCAACGACACGCCAACCGGCAGCACTCGCTTCGGGTGTCACTCCATTGGTACTGAGGTAATACCCGGTCACAGCGACGTTGTCATCGGCAACCAGGACGAGATTTGTAACCAGCAGCGTGGATGAGGTCAACGGCAACGTAAAAACAGTTATGACCGGGACGATCCGATCTGTCGCCGTACCGGATGCACCGGGAGAGGAGTTACATGCAAAGACAGTACTAAAGACAAACAAGGCAACAGCTAAGCGGAATATTCTGAGAATGTTTCGCATAAAATCCGCCTGTCTTATGAAAAATAATATGAGCGAATATGCCGGCGCGATCTTTTCACCCGCCTGTTTACATCCCGCCATACTCCGACACTCTGTGGCTTACGCCACGCATCCGGCGTCTATCAGTTCCGGAGTAGTCACTCCTGTCCTTTTTACGCCGCAAACGGTCTGTTCCCGGCATAACCCAGCCATCGCTGCGTTGAAATTCGCGCACCTTTCCAGCTTCGAGCAGGCGATCCAGAATATCAGGACGGACCATGTCAAAACGCTCATCTACGTATTTGACTCTGATTAACATGATAATCTCCCTTCAGACTGAAGTCCTACGCAAGAATCCTGCAGAATGACACCATCAATCAAGCACCAAACGTGCCACATCATACCTACCCGTAACTATTGGTATAATTACCAACACTCGTCATGATCAGATTGTAATTTGTAAGGTGTATCGACATTTTTTTCGGTTTTTTTTGCAGGCATTTTATCTTTGGGTAGGATTGCGCGGTTCTGGTTACTGTGACGCTATCCGGTCACTGCCCTTGGACGGCAAAAGCTGCCCTCTCACAAGAAAGGGCAGCTTTTGTTTTTCAAGACTATGTAACGATCTATCAGTTTTTAATCGTATAGGTCACTGATCGTGATTGCTTTACGTTGCCTGCGGCGTCGTAGGCTTTGGCATACATGGTATACGTGCCGTTATATGCGGCAGTTGTGGCAACGCAGTAACCGAATGGAGAAGCGGTAACGGTTTTATTCAAGCCATTGTTCACATAATATTCCACTTTTGCCACACCAACGTTATCGCTTACAGTCACTGCTACACAGACAGTTCCCTTTACCGTTGAATAAGCAGAAGGCGAAGTAATTGTGACTGAAGGAGCAATAGTATCGGCTACGACATTGTTTACACTGACGCTCACCGCTGCGGACTGTCCCACGTTGCCTGCTGCATCATAGGCCTTGGAGGTAAGTGAGTACGTACCATTGCCGACTGATGTCGTGTTCCAGCTGAAGCTAAAGGGTGATGCGCTGTCAGTGGCCTGCAGTGCGCCGTTGACGTAAAACTCTACTTTGGACACCGCCACGTTATCTGAGGCGGAAGAAGCCACTGTTACCGTACCGCTGACAGTTGTAGCAGCTGCCGGCGAAGTGATTGATGTTACCGGAGCCGTTTTGTCATTGTTGACGTTTACCTGGACTGCTGAAGACTGCCCGATATTTCCTGCAGCATCATATGCCTTAGCGGTAAGAGTGTAAGTACCATTGGAGACGTTCTCCGTGTTCCAGCTGTAGCTATATGGCGCTGCCGTATCTGAAGTTTGCAGTGCCCCGTTCACATAAAACTCGACCTTGGTCACGGCCAGATTGTCTGATGCCGTAGCGCTGACTGCAACTGTACCGCTTACGGTTGTGCTACCGGTCGGAGCGCTGATGGCAACGGCGGGAGCGGTGGTGTCGGATGACAGTGTATATGTTACGACAAGCTTTGGTCTCTGATTGGCATCAGCCGTCTCACTGGAGGCAAACACACGGTTACTGTCGGAACTGGCCTTACTCGATGAGTTCAGCAGAAGTCCCCTGTTAGTGCCTGAAGTTGCCACCCAACCTTTGATGATGCCGGTCACGTCCCAGTTTTTGTACCCGATAATAGTGTCTACAAGTGGTGCATCAACAGCAGGAGCGATATCTGACTGTGCCAGCGGATAGCCACCGTAAGGAATGCTGCTGGCTGTCCATGCATTGGTTCCGTCGTAGGTGCTGCCGTTGCTCTTGGCGATGGCCGGAGCTTTGTTGACTATTGCGGACACCGGGATTTCGTACTGGGCATCTCCGCCACTGCCTGTCATGTAAAGACTAAGGGTTGCGCTCTGGATCTGGGCGTTGGCCGGAAGACCGGAGAGGTCCCAGTTCATCAGAATGGCATTGGCAGGCTTACCGGCAGGCCAGGTATAGGTACTGAGCATGGTGCTTGTCGAGCTGACATCATTATTTATTTTGAGAAATGTGTCTTCAACGGTATTTGGGTAGTTAGCGCCGGCAACGTTACCGAATACGGCCGTAACGGTTCCTGCGGGTTGAGTAACGATGTTGTTGACAGCAGCGCTGATAGCTGCCGACTGGCCTATATTGCCGGCGGCATCATAAGCCTTGGCGACTATACTGTACGTACCGTTGGACACCAGGGTGGTATTCCAGCTGTAGCTGAAGGGTGATGCGCTGTCAGTGGCCTGCAATGCGCCGTTGACGTAAAACTCTACTTTGGACACCGCCACGTTATCTGATGCGGAAGCTGTTACCGCAACGGTTCCGCTGACCGTGGCGTTGCTGGACGGAGCGGTCACGGCAACACTCGGAGCGGTGGTATCAGCAACCGTATTGTTAACCGTTACGATGACATTCGCGGACTGGGCAACGTTGCCGCTATTGTCGTATGCCTTGGCAACCAGCGTGTAGCTGCCGTTAGCGATGGTAGTCGTATTCCAGCTATAGAGATACGGAGCCACGTTAGTTGCGGTCAAAAGGACACCGCTCCGGTAAAACTCGACCTTACTTACCCCGACGTTGTCGGAGGCACTTGCGGTTATTGTCGTTGTTCCGCCTATGGTGGCATTATTGGCCGGTGCCGTTACTGATACGGTAGGGGCGGTAGTATCATTGACCACTGTCACCGAAACATTACTCGACTGGCCAACATTCCCGGCGGCATCATAGGCCTTGGCCATGAGCGTGTATGTTCCTGAGGCAAGTGACGTCGTGTCAAGTGAATAGACATAAGGGCTTGCCGTATCGGTGGTTTTAAGAGTGCCGTTCAGGTAATACTCAACCTTTGTTACTCCGACATTATCAGTGGCGGTGGCGTTGACCGAAACCGTACCGCTTATTGTCGAATTTGCAGCTGGCGAGGTAATGGACACTGTCGGCGCAACGGCCTCGGCAACGCTGACGATGTTGGAATAGAGGCTCTCTGTCCCGGTGGAATTATAGGCGGTAATGGCGAAATAATACGCCCGAGCCGGGTCAAGCCCGGTCAGGGCAGTGGTTGTAACTTTTTTGGCATCATACGGGGAGGCGCCCTGAACGGCACCTGTTCCGCTAAAGGGAATACTTGCAGAATCGGCATTGTAATACACCTTATAGCCTGTTACGGAAGTATCGGCGCTAGGGTCCCACTGCAGGGTTACATCCCTAGCCTGGCTGACGGTGGCCGTCAGCATGCTGAAGACGCATACGTAGAAAAGAATCTTGAGTGAATTGGACGTCGATTTCTGCTCTTTGCCGGCAGGAACTATGTTTGTTAATTCACTTTTCCTGTTTACCATGGCGCAGGTATGGCATTTCATAAACTGGCTCCTTTACATTTTCGGCGCTTATCTGCCCCTCTTCATTGCTCTCACCAGCATGTGAGCAAAAAAAAAGGGACAGTCCGCCATTGTTACATCAACTAATAGGGAACCTGTTCCTTCGCCAACCCGGCCATCCTGAAACATATCTAGAATATTTTCAGGACCCGCAGCTTTGTGTCCCCAGGTTACCCTGGGTTTACCTCTTCGGAAACAGCACTTTCATTTGTTATTTATACTATCGTACAACGGCGCTTTAATTAATGTGACCACTGTCACCAAATAACAAGACTGTTAATTAACGTCCTTCACCGTCCTTGTAAGAAGACCCATCATCACGTAAGACGCATTATTACCCGGTTCTACGCGATCCGATGTGATCCGGATTACAGAAAATAAAAAAAGGGCACCTTTAAAAGGCACCCGACTAATCATGCATACGACAAACGCAACTCTGCTGTAACCACTATAAAAAAGAGCATCTGCCTCACTCACCAAACCAGGGCGAGAGACGCAGATGCTCACAGGAGAAACAATGTTCAGTAAATCAATTTACCCCTTAGTCGGTAGTACACCTGATCACGGCGGTGTTACCGTCAGTGTTGCCGTAGCGCTTAAACCGTACAGTTCGGCAGTAATTATTGATGAGCTGCCCGCATATATGATGTAAATGCCATTAATATCAGTAATGGTGCTGGAGGCAACCGACGAACTCCAGTTGACTTGGTTGGTTATGTCCTGAGTCGTGCCATCAGTAAAAGTTCCTGTGGCACTGAATTCCTGGGTATCACCAGCAACAATAGTCGCATTGGCAGGAGTAATGGTGATAGAAGACAGCGTAGCCGGCGTCACGGTCAAAGTTGCCGTGTTCGAGATGCTGCCCACGGCCGCATTAATTGTTGTTGAACCGGCGGCAATAGCAGTGGCCTTGCCGTTCTGGGCGATACTGGCGACGGCAGCGGAAGACGAGGTCCAGGCCACTTGACTGGTCAGATCCTGGGTCGTACCATCCGAAAAGGTTCCTATGGCGCTGAACTGCTGGGTTGTAGCAGTGGCAATGACCGGATTGGACGGAGAAACAGCAAGAGAGCTCAGCGTAGCAGGTGTCACGGTCAGAGTTGCCGTGTTCGAGACGCTGCCCGCGGCCGCATTAATTGTTGTTGAACCAACGGCAACAGCGGTGGCCTTGCCGTTCTGTGCGATACTGGCAACAGCACCGTCAGACGAAGTCCAGGCAACTTGAGTGGTCAGATCCTGAATCGTACCGTCTGAAAAGGTTCCCATGGCGCTGAATTGCCGGGTCGTACCGGCGGCAATAGACGGATTGGATGGAGAAACGACGAGAGAGCTCAGCGTGGCAGGCGTCACGGTCAGGGTCGTCGGCACCGAGAAGCTGCCTACTGACGCTCTGATTGTTGTTGAACCGGCGGCAAGAGCGGTGGCCTTACCGCTCTGAGAGATGCCGGCAACGGCAGCGGAAGAGGAGGTCCAGGCCACTTGAGTGGTCACATCCTGGATCGTGCCGTCCGAGAAGGTTCCCGTGGCGCTGAATTGCTGGGTTGTACCGGCGACAATGGCGGGGTTTGACGGGAAAACGGCCAGAGAAACCAGTGCGGCAGGCGTCACGGTCAGGGTTGTCGTGATCGAAATACTGCCCACGGCCGCCCTGATTGTTGTTGAACCGACGGCAACAGCAGTGGCCTTGCCGCTCTGGGCGATGCCGGCAACGGTACCGGCAGACGAGCTCCAGGTAACTTGACTGGTCAGATCCTGAGTCGTTCCGTCCGAGAAGGTCCCCGTAGCGCTGAATTGCTGCGTCGAAAGAACAACAATGGAGGGATTGGACGGAGAAACGGCGAGAGAGACCAGCGTGGCAGGAGTCACAGCCAGGGTCGTCGAGATAGAGACACTGCCCACTGCCGCTCCAATTGTTGTTGAACCAACGACAAGAGCAGTAGCCTTGCCGCTCGAGGCGACGCTCGCAACGGCACCGACAGATGAACTCCAGGTAACTTGACTGGTCAGGTCCTGGGTTGTACCGTCCGAAAAGGTCCCCGTAGCGCTGAATTGCTGGGTCGTACCGGCGGCAATAGTTGGATTGGATGGAGAAACGGCAAGAGAACTCAGCGTGGCAGGCGTCACAGTCAAAGTTGTCGAGTTCGAGATACTGCCCACGGCCGCTCTGACTGTTGTTGAACCGGCGGCAACAGCGGTGGCCTTGCCGCTCTGGGCTATGCCGGCGACAGTAGCGGCAGAGGAGGTCCACGTCACCTGACTGGTCAGATCCTGGGTTGTGCCGTCAGAAAAGGTTCCAATGGCGCTGAATTGCTGGGCTGTAGCAACTGCAATAGCCGGATTGGACGGAGAAACAGCGAGAGAACTCAGCGTAGCAGGTGAGTTCACAACAGTTACAGGCGAGGAACTCCCTCCACCACCGCACCCGCACAGCCCGACAATCACCAAAAACAGCAGTGCGTAAAATAGTGCCGAGAACAACCGGGAGTGCATTGAAACCATGCCGTATTCCTCTACTCTTCTCATGTCCCGCTCCTTTCAGGCAAAATTGCTATCGACCGATACCGGTCAAGTCGTCATACAAAACTATGCGTTACAATCCATAAAACATGCCAAAACCGCAGACAAAAATGGCTACAATTACAATATATTGCACACACGACGACCAAAAGAGACTGTTTAAAAACGAACCTTACAAAACGGCGAACAGCGTGAGAGCAGGTATTTAAGCGAGGTGGAGAGGCGGGGTAATATATTCCGGGATGTTAATTATATAGCGCCTTGGCACCGCACCGGAGAGGACAAAGGACTTTCACGTGCTTTAAACCCAAAAGTGACGGGAATTGAATACCGTGTCAGCGTTCAGGCTTCCAGATTACGTCGGACTTGCCGGTGCTCCAGCGGATCCAGCCAATAAATTGGGCATAAATCGTCAACAGAACAAAAGAGCAGAGCTGTACCAGCCTCCCGTATGAACGATCAAACATCCCAAAAAGTCCCACAACGACAAAAAGCAGCTGAGCGGTTGTCAGAACGGCATAAAACGTTGAGGCAGCAGACAAAACAGAGCCGACGCAGAAAGTTCCCAGGAAGAAAAACGGAACAAGAAAACGAATGACCTTGTGCGAAAGCAGACAGAAGGCAAAAGCCCCGTATCTCGCAGGGTTTAAAAAGCCTGAGTTTCGCCAGAGAGCCCCCAGGGTTCTGTTGGTGATGCGTACCTGACGGCGAAATTCCCTGGCTTCTCCTTCTGATGGTTTTTCGATGCAGTACACTTCGGGGTCAAGCACAACCATCCCCCGCTGCCCGATAACGTTCAGCGGGATCACGAAATCATTGATGTCGTAATCCTTCAGTGGGCAATACAGTTCCTTTCTCATGGCAAAGATAGCCCCGTCCGCGCCGACACATGAGCCGACAAGGCTCTCAGCGTACTTTACAACCCTTTCCAGGCGGGCATAAAGGCCGGCTGTTTCCTCCGCTCCATCAGCCTTGCGATACTTTGTCCAGCCGGTGACGAGGCCGACGCGGCCATCGGCAAAATTTCTGGCAAGCTTACGCATGGTGTCAAACGGGAACATGGAGTTGGCATCGGTGAAGACCAAGATGTCACCCTTTGCTACAGGGACAACCTGGTTCAGACATGCGGTCTTGCCGTTTCGTTCCGGGAAAATTCGCAGAACCAGCCTTGGATCGACAATAGAGGTAAGAACCTCATTCGTCCTGTCAGTGGAACCATCGGAAACGACCACGACCTCGAAAAGATCCTTGGGATAATCAAGCGACAGGGCGTTCTCTATTTTTTCCCTGATGACCCCCTCCTCGTTATACACAGAAATGATCATCGAGACGTTGGGAACAATGCTTTTTTGAATCCAGAGACGGCCTGACAGCCTGGACCAGGCAATCACCAGCAACGGATAGACCACATACGGATAAATCGTCAGGAACAAAAACAGATAAAATAATGATTCCATCATGTCTCCACCTATCTTCTGTCGATATACAGGTTGTACCAGGTCTGGAAAATAACCATCGACCATATCAGGGTGTCATGAATTTCGCGCCCTGAAAAATGTTCGTCAAGAACAGTGCGAACAGTGGCGCAATTCAGCAGATTGTGCTTACGCAGGTTTCCTTCGGACAACGTTTCCAGCACGAATGGTTTCAGATCTTTCTTGAGCCAGCGGGTCATCGGCCCCACAAACCCCTGTTTGCGGTGTGAAATAACCTCCTTGGGAAGAAGGGAGCGAACGGCCTTTTTCATCAAGTATTTTTTTTGCATGAAGCGCAGCTTCATTTCCTCCGGGATCGTTGCGCAAAATTCAAGAAACTTATGATCCAGGAATGGAACCCGCACTTCAAGACTGTGTTGCATACTCATCCTGTCGGTGACACAGAGAATATCCTCCGGCAGGTATGTTTTGATGTCGCAGTAAAGGGGACGGTTAAGAGAAGCGCCCCTTCCGGAAACATTGGCCGAGTTGAAGTGACCACACATAAGATCCCGGCAGGAGGCAAAATGCCGGTCATGATGTTCAGGGTCGGCAAAAAAAACGCTACGCATACCCGGCTTGATTTTATTGATAAAACCAAGGTAGCAGTCATCCGGTGCCAAGGCGGCAGAGCGCACGAAACGCTTCATATGGTTTACCGTGTAATGGCCGTTGTTTCTTTCCGGCAGACTTTCAACCAAAGGCTGAATGAGGCCTTTGAGCATAACGGCGGGGAACTGCCGCAGCCAACCGCTTAGGGCAAACCCCAGATATCGCTCATAACCGGCAAAGGCTTCATCTCCACCCAACCCGGAGAGTGCCACCGTCACATTTTCACGGGCAATTTTGCAGACAAAATATGACGGGATCGCTGAATCATCGGCAAAAGGTTCGTCAAAAGCCCTGACGATGGTTTCAACAAGTCCTTCAAATCCGGGCAGCACTTCAAAATCTCTATGCCGCGTCGCATATCGGTCGGCAACCTGGCGGGCGTACATCCGCTCGTCGAGATAACCGCCGACATCACCGCCGAAGCCCATACAGAAGGTGTTGACGGGGCGTGCGGAGCTCTTGCTCATCATCGCAACGATAGCGCTTGAATCGAGACCTCCGCTCAGAAAAGCGCCCAACGGCACCTCGCTTATCATGTGGCTGTCCACGGCTCCGCTGAGAAGATCCATGGAACCGCGAATAAAAAAATCCTCGGTTTTCCCCTTGTCCGGCACAAACTCAAGGTCCCAGTATTTTCTTGTGCTGTAGCCGCCGTCGCGCCACGTCAGGGTGTGGCCGGGAAGCAGTTTGCGAATGCCGGGATAAATGGTCGCCTCGCCCGGTATGTATGAGAGCATGAAATAACCGGCGAGCGCCTGCTCGTCAATCCCTCGCGGAAACTGTTCGTCCAGCAGCATGGCCTTCATTTCCGAGGCGAAGCAGAAACCTTTGCGGTATTCGCCGTAAAACAGCGGCTTGATTCCCAACCGGTCACGGGCAAGAAACAGGGTCCGGTCAGCGGCATCCCAGATGGCAAAGGCGAACATCCCGCTAAGATGTGTGACGCATGACTCTCCCCACTCTTCATACGCATGCAGGATCGTCTCCGTATCCCCATGCGTTGTGAACCGGTGCCCCAGGGCGACAAGACGACTGCGCAGCTCGGCATAATTGTAGATTTCACCGTTGAAAACGATGCATTTCGAGCGATCCTCATTGAAGATCGGCTGATCGCTCCCGGCCAGGTCGATGATGCTTAAGCGGCGGTGGCCGAGACCAATGTGACCATCCAGGTAATATCCTGCGGCGTCAGGACCGCGGTGAGCCAGGGTATCGGTGGCCGCCTCCAGAAAATCTTTAGCGACATTAGGTGCTGCGATTCCATAAAACCCACACATACAATGCCCCCAGATATATACATACTGGCTACTTACAAAATATCGCATAACCAAAAGATCAGAGAATCTGCAAGTAAGTCAATGGCTCCGTTCACAGTCAATAAGGTTCGCAACGGCCTCATCGAAAGAAACCACTGGCTGCCAGCTTAGGTCCTTCATAATCTTTGTGACATCATAAACGATCTGCTTCTGGGAGGCGCAGAGACGATAGCATGTCAGTACGGGCTCACGCTTCAGGGCCTTAAGCAGCCTTTCCTGAACCATAACTAGAAAATACAAAAGGCTGTAGGGTAGATAAAAACACTTGGACTGGGGATAAAGGCGACGAATCAATTTATCCATATAGCGTTTTTTATTAACTAGGTCTAAATCAACCACATTATAGATCTGCCCGTTACTATTTTCATTGGTAAGCGATAGGACGATAGCTGCAACCAGACTATCGATATAAACCAGTGGCAGAATAGATTTCCCGTTACCAATGACGGCAAAGATCCTGTTCCCGAGTGAGAAGCCTACAATGGGCGAATAAACAGCCCCACCAGGACCGTAGATGGTGCCTGGTCGCAGACAGACGACAGGTATTTTTTCCTGCTCCATAAAGTGGACCACCAACTTTTCTGCTTCCAACTTAGCCCATGAATAAGCTCCTCGTTGCTCCGGTACGTGCTCCGTGGCCATGTTTTCATCGACTAACTGACCGTCTTTGTAAGCAGTAACGCCGTACACGGAACAGGAACTAATATAAACAAGCTTCTTAACCTTGGAAGATGCACAACACTCAAGGATATTTCTGGTTCCTTGAATTGTGTCGAGACGCCCCCCCTCTTTTGTCCCTCTGGTATCGGCAGCCGCATGAATAACGTATTCGGCACCATTGAAAGCTGATTTCAAGGATTCGGACTCGCTAACATCACCATGGAAGATTGTCACATTGGGTAAATGCAAGTTATCAATTCGTGACGTTATCCTTACAAGTGCATGAACTGAGCAGCCTTGTTCTGACAGAACTTCAACTGTTCTGCGCCCAAGAAAGCCGCTGGCCCCGGTCACAAGAACCGTCATCCCTGCGAGGCCATTAACCGGAGACATTGAGCACTCTCCTTACCAATCGAAAGGCAAGTTGACCAATAGTAAGGCCGGTATTGGCATAGGAATGTTCCTGAATAACGGAACCATCACATACAAATGCATTGTCGCAGAAATTCAGCTTTAGATCTTTATCAATAAGGTCACTTGGGGCACTGCCGAGTGGCGTAGTGCAAGAATGATGAGCGGCTGACCACAACCAATCCTCGGTAATATTAGTTTCAATGTTTACTTGCTCGGCAATGTTCTGTAGCATTCCATTCAGCTTTTTCAATAGAGATCTATAAACTGCCAGCTCATCCGGAGAAATGGACCAATCAACCATAAGGTCGTCCCCATCATAATAAACGCGATTGTTGCCCCGCTTTTGCTCTGCGATAAACAGAATATTGTAGGTTAGACTCGGGATGTTCACCCCGAAGAGGTGGGAGAATACTTCCGCTATAATATCCGGATGAAATAATTTACAGGAAAAAACATTCCGCAACCTTGCCAAACCGGTGCTGGCCCCTAGCAGTGATTTGTATTTATATATGGAAAGTCGATTATCCATAGTCAAGGCCGGACGTAAGAAAGCACAGCAGGTATACTGGCCGCAGTCACTCTTGAGGCGAATGGCACTTCGGCTAACATAGTCTCCCTTGTCAGACATCGAGAGTTGCCTGATAAACCCGGCAATATCCTTCTTAAAGCGCACCTTGCCGACAAAACCCATCGGATGGTCGATAAATCCAGCCCCCTGGCTGTCAAAAAGATGCCCAGACGCCAATATAATTTCTCTTATAATTTTGGGGCTACCCAACGCTCCGGCGGCAACAATCACAATGCTGGCTTCGACAGAATATTCTTTTGAGGCACTGGTATATGTAACAGTCTTGATGCGGCTACCATCAAAAACAAAACTAACCTTGTCAACAGAGTAAAAATCGTTAACTTGTGAGTCAACAGTTAACTTTTTGAATTTTTTTGGATAAATCAAGCAATCAATTCCATCTGGGAAAATTCTATTACTTTGTGCAACATCCGTAACTTCGGATACCAGTTTTTCATAGGCTAAGGGAAAGGACTCTTTATTGAAGAAGAGGGCAGACGCCGCTTCATCACTAAACAACTGTGCCTCCGCCAGCATTTCACCGAAATCCTTGTTAGTAACATCACCTTTATTAATTGGGATCAAACCGTTGTGCCAAAGATTGGTTGTGCCACCTCCGCCAAAACAGAATGTACTGACTTCAGCAAGTTTTTTTTTGACAAAACTGATCGGAGGATATTGAATGGCGTTTTTACTTCCGACTTCAAGTAGCGTCACATCAGCATGTTTAACCAACTCATTGCATATCAATGAGCCTGCGAGTCCGCCGCCGATCACAACGATTTTCTTCTTCATGAATCACCTGCAATAATCACAAAGTATTGTACAGCGTTCACGTCTCAGAAAAGCCTGCCAGTGCCAATCAAGCCAAGGACTGACATGCTATTAACGTAGAAGCACTATTAATGCCAGTATTTTTATATTATAAATACAGTTAGTTACAAGAACAGCAAAAATAATTCGATGCAACATATAGAGATGCTTTTATAACCCTTAATAACTTAGAATTTGAATATATGGGGAGGCGAGCGGATTGTTAAATAAGTTAATTTTGTTAGATTAGGGGATGGAGTAGGTTCTAGGGATGGTTTTTAACTAGATAGATGCAACCGAATAACGACAGAGACTCCAGGCAATCTATCCGATTCGCCTGGAGTCTCTGCTTATGGTTTTGGAACTTGTAAGGTTTAAAAAGGTGATCTTTATTTGACCGTTAAACCAGTTGGCGCACTAAGCGTTGTAGTATTTGATGGCGGCAATGTTCCTACCGTTAATTCATCTATCCACATTGACTGAGTGATGGGTGAACCGTCACCAATATACGGAGCCAAAACGAATTGCGCCCATTTCTTTGTGGCATCCTGATTAGTGCGATAAAGAACATTGCTTTGATTTATAACTTGAACGCCGTCTATCCACTCCTGCATGATCCCGTTTGACTGCCCCTTACCGCCAATGATTGAATTCATTTTCAAATAGACTTCGACATGGTGCCACGCATTTGCCGATACAGATGCAGTTGAGGCTTTCCATGTATTGGCACTGTAATAAGGATTATCAGCGTAACAAGTTCCTGTTGCACCTGCAGACACAGGGGTATTGCAATAGGCAACACTTCTGTTCTCAGTGACAGCGGTCAGATTGTTTGGCGGTGCGCCATTTGATGTGTTTACTCTTTTTTCGTCCTGGATCGCTAACTGTGGTCTAATAGTATACGGACTCCCGATATCGCTCAAGAATTCAACATATGTTTGCAGATAGTTGTTAGCTAACGGGCTGTAAGCATTTGCGGAATCATCAAGGTCTGAAAGGATGTAAAACATGTGAGGATGATACGCCTTCTGCGAACCTCTCCACCCGGCTTGAAATTTAACATAGTAGGATAGGTACAAGCTATCTGTAGGAGCAAACTTCATTCGCATGGAACCACCATTTGTCGCTGTAGACGCACCACTTGTCCAAGCCCATTGCAGACAGTTTCCAGACTGACCACCACTTACTATGGTCCCGTGATTGGTATTGTCATACCATCCCCGCGAAGCATAGCTGGTGTTCTCGAAGCTTTCTGAGAAAGCAGATGAAAGTGAAGGCGAAAAAAGCAGTGGGATTGCAAACAGCAAATTGGCTAATAGTATTTTTTTCATATTCATCTCTTATCTCCTAATAACCCCTTGTTTTTAGCTCTTACTTTACCTTCAGATTTGTAGGAGCAACTAGCTTCGGGACAACGGCACTGCCGCCACCAATTGGACCGATATAACCAGTATTGTTTATTGATATATCATCAACATCGGTGTAATAAACCCCTCCATTGTTAGGAGAGTTCTGGTTGGACCTAAGAGTAAAACTCGTAATTGGGTACCCTCCGCTCACACCACCTGTAGCATTTAACTTCAAACTTCCATCTACCCAATATTGAACAACCCCGTTTGTAGCATCAGATTTAAGGTGTACTTCCATACAATGCCACGAACCATCAGACACACCAGAAGGGTACATAGCATCCCAGCCTCCGGTACTTACATTGTGAAGTACTCCTGTCCCCCCCGAGTATGAACGAAGTCCATTATATTCAAGACCAACTATATTTCCAGAAGCCGGATCGTCATTAAAGTACAGTATTTTGTCATATCCGAGGAAACTCCACTTAAATCCTGATTGATAACGGATATACCAACGAATCCATATTTCCTTTTGAGGTGTTGCAAAGGTAAGTTTTGTGCCACCAGTGTTAACATTCTGCCCATCACCGACCCAATGTCGTTGGCCTTTTCCTCCCGCGCCACCAGAGTAGTTTGCGGCGGAGGTTATTTCTTCATAATGCCCGCCTACATTTGTACTTTGGCTTTTTTCAAATCCATCACAGCTCAAAGTCCCTGAATATGTCAACCAATCAGAACAGTTATACGTTGATGACCAAGGAAGGCTGATAGCTGCATGCGAATACGTTGGCGACAAAAATACAAACATCATTAGAATAAAAATCCACTTAATTTGTGATCCCATAAAAAATCTCCTTTTTACAATTTGTGCCTTATTGATAAGGCGTTTTTTGTAGCCAGTGGGTACACTGGCTGGCCACCTGTTTATCTGATTCTGCTACCCATAATTGCGCAGCAGCATCAGATTGTTGCTGGATACCGTCGGGCTAAAGTAGCTTTCAACCTTTGCAACTAACCCGGAGTGTCGGGTTATTATGATGTTTCCAATAGTCAAAATCCTGCCGCATGCCTCCTACATATTTTTGTGGACCATCGAACTGATTAAATATACCGTGATCGCCCTAACCAGTTTTAAAGGGTGTGATTTGCACAACAAATAAAAAAAGCCGGAGCCTTATACCTTTTTGGTATTTCGGCAACCCGGCTGTCTCGTTGAGACCCATTAGGCTTTCCGCCCCATTCTCGCGAATAGTTTAGTATTATCGTGTACCGTCTTTGTGTATTGACCTTTTCGTTTATACAAGATCGCAGAAATAGATGAAATATGTTGTGACGTAGATCACTTTTTGCATAGGTAAAATAAAATATCAGATTACATTCTTGCAATTCAGTGCTTTAAGTTTCAGTCTGCAACGAGTAGATTCCCGCTCTATCTGGGGTTTCCATACCATCCTCATGACTGTTTCAGTATTATCGGCACTTCCTGGCCACCGTCAATCGGCATCTATTGCTGTAAATCCAGGAAGGCCAAAGTTTTGATTTTAAAATCAAGAGTCCCCCCCTAGGTGTTGACAACGCTATTGACAAGCTCAACAATTTTTTCAAAATGTGCCTCTGTTGAGAGCTTTAGTGCCTTTTCTCGGCCTCTTTCTCCAATACATCTGGCTTTCTCTGGGTTTTTCAAAAGATCCATTATAGCAGCGTTTAGTTTTTCAGGATTTCCAGGTTCCACAAGCAATCCATCCACACCATCAATTATGTAATCTGAAGCACCTTCTGGATCCAACACAATTGTCGCCTTTCCAAAAAGCATGGAGTTAAGAAAAGTTTGTTGCCCACCTGAATGGAGAAGATTGGGGGCAAGCGCAACGATATTAATGTAGCAACCAGCCATTTTTTCGAGATATTCTTTATGGCCGAACCCTTTTATTGTAACATTATCTGGTATATCAATCCCTTCAAATATTTCTGTTCTGTTTGATGCGATCAATAATTTTATTGGCAAACCGCGAACCGATTCAATTAAAGTGAGATAGTCCCTTCCAAAGTTGCCACCACTAAACAAATAATCTCCACTGCTAATGTTAACATTTAAATCGTTTACAGTATGGTGATAAGGGACAAATAAGAATTTTTGTTTGGGAAGACAAAAAATGCTTGAAAATGCCTCAATTTCCCTGCTAGCCCAGACGATATATTTACAGACCGACACATCAGCAATTTTAAATATGTATTTTTTTATGAAAAAATAAAAAGGATTTCTGCTTTTGTACCAGAGACAATCAATAACTATGCATTTATTTCTAGCGCAAAAGAACAGTGTATTAATCAATAGAAAAAAAATGTCTGGCCGCCCAGCACCTAAGACAATGTAATCATGCATATTTTTAATTTTATGCATTTTAATTACATTCTTTATTAACGAGAGATATCCATTGCCATCAACCGGCACGTATGTAGTATACTTTTCCCAAGTTTTGCTTTGCATTTGACCTGGGTGATTTGTCAGAATTTTCATTTGTACACCTGTTTTAATGGCTACAGAACAGCATGGTCTTAATTTTGCGGCGTATTGTCCAGAACCCTGGAATATTTTTCCAGCCATAATTTAAAACTATGATCACCTTTTACAAATAAAAAGGCATCATCTACTATTGATTCAACAATGCGGGGACTATCTAAAATATTTTTCAGTACACCAGAGAGCTCTGCGTCACTATTCGAAGAAAACAACATCCCCGTCTTGCCATCTTTAATAACCTCAACAATCCCCTTCACCTCACTACCAATAACCGGAACCCCAGCCGCCATCGCCTCAAGTAAACTGACAGGCAAACCTTCGGAAAAAGATGGCAAACAAAAGGCATCTAAAGCCGACAAGATTTCCGGAATATTCTCCTGATAACCTGCCAAAACAACCCTATCCTGCAAACCCAAAGAACGGATCAGTGTACGTACCTCGTCTTCCGAGTTTTCGGTATCGCCAGGGAATCCGGTCCCTACAAAAAACAGTCGCAATTGAGGATGTGAGTCTTTCAAACGTCCGGCTGCACGCACTAGGCATGCGTGGTTTTTAACTTTCCTGAAGTTGGCAACAGTGCCTACAACAAAATGCTCCTTAGCCAGCCCCCAACGGCTGCGGACTTCTTCGCGGGCCCCTTTACCTTTATATTTTTCAATATCTACACCATTCAGAATTTCGTGGAATTTATTGGCATGGCAAGGATACATTTCCCTGAATTTCCCGGCAATGGCCTTGGAGACACCAACTACAGCGTTTATTCTATATAGCATCCAGTAGAAAATCTTACCGTGAACACTGTTCACTATGTCCTCGACCTCAGGTACTGAGTGTTCAGTGTAAATCAGCCTTTTGCTATTAATCACTCTTGTTCCTAAAAAACTGTAAAAACACGGCATGTAGTGATGTGCATTGACAACATCTATAAAATTATCTTTTATTATATTTGCCAACTTGAACATTGCACTAATATCAAGACCCTGTTTTTTCTCAACAAAGATTACATCTTTACATATTTTTTTTAATGGACCAGCCAACACCCCGCCTTTGAAGGTAGCAATAAAAACCTCAAACGTATCGGAGTCAAGACTTCTGGCAAGATCAAAGACCACACGCTCTGAACCTCCGGCGTCAAGTTGCAGCACAACAAACAAGACTCTGGTTTTTCCCATACTAAAAAGTCCTTTTCAGGTTAACACGACAATTAATATCATCAATCTACGACTGATGTCTGCTAGTGCGTACCCATTTTGTGCCCCGGTACAGCCCAGAAAAGCAGAGGATATCTATAATCAATTTCCATACAAGAAAAACAGGCACACAGAGCGCTACACACAAAGTCTTCCATAACGAGCCGGCGACAAAAGCGCCAAGAATAAAAATCAGAAATTGTCCGGCCAGTAAAACGAGGGTGGCTGCTACAAAGAATATTTTAAAGACAGAGGAAGGCAACACAAAGACAAGGGCCAAGGCAAGAAAGGTTAGATTGATCTGCAAGGAATTATTCGGAAAGATCAACGGTAATGACGCATCAAATAAGATGAGGCTTCTTTTTTTAATTCCTTCTATCAAAAGCTGTATACCCAAAGTTTTAGTGACTTTCCAACGACCACTTGACCACCGTAACCGTTGACTAGTCGCTTGCACTATAGACCTTGATTCATATTGATAAACGACTGCGTTTTTAGCAAATGCAATACGATACCCAGCAAGTAAAAGTTGAGCATAGTATTCCCAATCTTCAGCGATTGAAAATGCAGTCCATCCTTTCTTTTTTATTAAATCGGTTGAGAAACAAATTCCAGACCCCATCAAATAAGATGATAGCCCCAACATAGACTTTGGGTAGTGATAAAACAGCCCGTTTATTACCCTTGAAACACATAATATTTTTGTAAACCACGTTTCATCTTTGTTAGGTATTTTTATATAACATTGTATTGCCGTGTCTCCGTTTGACAGAGATTTGCTTAGTTCAAACAGAATATTTTCATCGACATAAGTATCTGCATCAATTATTAAGAAAGCATCGTACTTGTCTAAAGGTACATTATCGAAGGCATACTTAATTGCGTACCCTTTTCCCTTATTAGTCTCATCATACCGCTCTATCACTTTGAAATCATTATCCGAGCAAATACTTGCTGTTCTATCGCAACAGTTATCAGCAATAAAATAGACATCGTAAAGCTCCTTACTGTAATTAATTTTTTTTAAATTTTTACACAAACCGTCTACAATAAACTCTTCATTATGAGCTGGTATTATTATTGCGATTTTTTTTAGATTAATTTTTTTATAACTATGATTATCTTTATAAACAAAATATATAATAGTTAAAAACATTGAGTATGTAACAGATAGTGCTACATAGCATAATAATATAACAGCTATAAATCCGATTATATATTCATACATCACTACCTCCACATAGTTACTCAGAGCAATCTATACATGACTATCGAGATGTTAATTGTTTTCAGATTCTAATATATTTAAGTACTCCCTTTCAATTTTTGATGTCCAGTTTGTTATGTTGTATTTAAGCATTATTTTCTGTTTTGCATTATTCGATATAGTCTTTCGTTTTTCTATATCTATACACAAGGAATAAATAGCATAACTTATTTCATTTGGGCTTCCTGGAGCGACAAGAATCCCGTCAACACCAGAATCTATTACTTGAGGTATTCCTCCAACGGATGTTGCTATACAAGGCAGACCGAAAGCCATCGCCTCAAGAAGCGCCATCGGTGTGCCTTCGTTAAGGGAAGGGAGAACAAATATATCCATTGCTTTGAGCCAGTTCTCAACGTCATCTTTAAATCCTGCAAAAAACACCTTATCTGACACCCCAATCCCAGCGGACAACTCCTCCAATTCAAGCCTCTGCCCCCCATCTCCTAGCAACAATAGTTTAACTGGTGCACCTGATTCTATCAGGATCTTCACAGCTCTGATCAGATCAGCAACACCTTTTTCTCGGCTTAATCTCCCGGTAAATCCAATGAGGACCTCTCCCGACTTGACACCTGCCTCATTTCTCCTATTCTCCCTGTCGCTAGAACTGTACTTTTCTGTATTTACGCGAACTTCCGGGCATGAGGTGGCATTCTCTATGACTCTAATTCTTTCTGGCCGCACACATTTCACCAACCAATCATTGCTTATCGAATTGGACACCGCAATTACCCTGTCAAAATGCCCAAGAGCCAGAAGATCAAGCCGATTATAAAGCGATAGTTTCAGCCCACCAGAAATAAAACCGTGGCAGGTGGAGACCGTCGGAACTCCGGAAGCTCTGGCGGCCGGAAGTCCTAGTAGATCGGCCAGGTAGCCGTGGGTATGCACGAGATCATAATGCCGTTTCCTGATAATATCTTTCAGATTAAGCAGGCAGCGAGGCACCCGGAACAGCTCTCCCTTTACAGAGTTTGAAACCGGTATGGTAAATGAGTCAAAGTTTAAGCGCCTGATCTCATCTCCAAAAATATTACCGTTTTCCCAAGGGCGCAAAAACATGATTGGTTCAATTTCGAACCTGTCCCTGTCCACATGCTTGAGAAAATTCAGGCTGACCTTCTCCAACCCGCCAAAATCAATCGGGGTAAGGACATATGCTATTTTGTATTTTTTGTTTCTCTCGCCACACATAACTATTCCCATATGCCTTGTAGTGATCCATATGAAGCAGACTTCGTCAGCTTGTTTTTAAGAACTCTCGAGACAGCGCCGCAGTACCACCATAAAAGCGGCAATGGGTCACCAAAGCTGAAATCATCTTTGTATATTTTAGCGTTGCCCGGAGACAGGAACTCCTTCACAAAGCCGATTTTATTAGCTGAAGTCTTCAGTAAGGGGAAAAATGTGCAGATATCGCCCCCGATCCAGCGAGTCATAACATCTTCCTGAAATCCGTCAACCGGCTTAACGTCACCTACAAGGGCAATTTTGTAATACATGTAGGGAAAATCCACGCCGGCTGCGATCCCCTGGGCAAGCGACCCCCAAAAGCGGGGATTGATGTCAATCAGATATGGCGTCCCGCTGTTTTTATCAATTACAAAGTCAGCCTGAACAATGCCATGCCACTTTATTTTTTCAAAAAGAGTTTGCAGGGATTTTTCGGCTTCAGGACTGTTCCGGCTGATCCTCAATGTTGCCTGACCGTTTTTCACCGGATATTGCCGCAACTGTTTATAGGCGACCTTGCCACGGAGCTCGCCGTTATTGAAAAGCATCGCAACGCAGTGTGTTTCTCCGTCAATCTTTTTTTGCAGGTAAAAACGCTCCCACGGACGATCACAGTAACTCTCTTCATCCAGATGTTTTTTTAGTTCGCAGGGTGAGTTTATTTGAGTGATGCCCCATCCTCCACCTCCCTGCTTCGGTTTTATAAGAAGCGGAAAAGACAGCTCATCAGTCAGGGATGAAAATTCGCGGATATCGTTTAAATTATAAGTATCCGGCACACCTATATTCAGCTCTCTGGCGACAGGTTCCCAGCGATCCTTATTGTGCGCCAGCAATATTTTGTCATAATCAGGCACCGCCACGCGGACAACTTTTGAAAACCTGTCCTTGTATTTTGCGATGAGGAATGTTTCCTCACATACCGGTATCAAAACGCTGGCGTTATACTTGCGAATGTTCTCAATTATGCATTCAATAAATGGTTCGTTATCAACATCAAATGGTGATGGATATATAAAATGACCACTTGAGTACTTTGACGCAAAGGACATTGATGGCGCGGCAAAATCTGCAGTAATCACTTTAACGCCCTTAAGGCTTAAGCTCTTTACTATGTTGTATGAAATCCTACTCTGTGCGTTTGTCACTATAACGGTCATATGATAATCACCTCAATACAATCAGTTTTATGGTTTCACTGAGTGGCCGTCATAGCTGCGTGGACCTATGTCCCTTATTTTTTATAGCACTTTGAATTTGGAAATTTCTTATCGCCTGCCAGCAACAAGTCAAATCATGCTGTTTCTATACGTTCTATCCGCAAACGGTTCAGTGCTGCAGAAAGGACAATATAAAAGGCCCAGATGACTGAATACGCCTGGCTAAGAAACATGGCTGCGATAAAATTCCCGACAAAACCTGCCTGCGCCAGCACTCCCAATTTGGCAAGCCAGGCGTCCCCTCCTCCTCTGGCAGTTTCAGCAAATATCCTGTACGCGTTCAGGCTTAATACCAGGAAAAGTATGAAACCGATTATTCCTGTTTCAGCTCCAATCTGCACCAGACTGTTGTGCGCTGTCTGCCACTTTGCAGAACCAAGACCGCGCGCCTCACGGTCCCTCCCCATACCTTCAGGGAAAATATTGAAGCCGATACCTGTCAACGGGTGAGTAACCATCATTTTCATCCCTCTCTTCCAAATGGCTATCCGCCCCTCTTCACTGGTAACGTTGTAATCATCTTTGTAGTCCACAATTGTCCTGAATCTCCCCAAATCAAGATCTATAAATTGCAGTGAGATAACAGCCAGCAACACCAATAAAAACTTGTGTAAAAATGATATTTTGAAAATGGTGCCTCTTTTGAACAGAAAAAACGCCAGCACAGCCATAAGAGCTATAAAACCGCCACGGGAACCTGTCTTTATGATAATCAGCAGACTAAGCAGAAAACATGCAAGCGAAATCAGACGTACAAGTCTGCTGTTATCGCGGGACAAGAAGAACAGGTTAAAAGTTATAAAACCAAGCATGTAAAATGCGATGTCATTGGGATCAAACATGGTGCCGAATGAGATTCTTCCCTCCACCAGACTCCCTTTGGTCAGAATCGACAAGCCATATGCCGCTATGCCGATACAGTAGACAAAGAGCAGCTTCCTAATTTTCTCGACGTCGTTCATCAACCGGTAGAAGAGAAACACGAACAGCGCCACGCTGCCATAACGGAAAAGTTCTTGGAGAGAGGCGCTGCGATAGTAGGAAAAAGGGATACTCAGCACCAGAACCAGTAGAAGGTAGCCGTAGAGCTTCACCTGGTTTTCAAGCGGCAACTTTTTCCCACCGTTTTTTGCGCTTAAGATCCAAACACAGAGCGTCACCACCCCAAGCACAAGCCCGGGGCGCAGCTGATCCAGAAACGGCAGGTAATCCTGAGGTCGGCACAAGAGCACGAACGACCAGGCACTGAACGAAGTCAACAGAAGCGCAGAACTGTCTTTTTGATTGGCCGGTACAGATAGTTTTGACATTTTTATTTCACCGTTTAAGTACTGGTAAGTAATAACGACAATTCCGTTGCCAGCTTTTCCGTCAGCACCTTTGTGTCGAATTGCGCATACATATGCGGGTTATTTCTTATGTGGTTTCTGCCGCTGTCACTGCACTGCTCGTAAATATACTCCGCGATACCGTCAGTATCACCGGGGATAAAAACTGCTCCTGATTCTGTGTTTTTGATCAGCTCCGAAGTGGCGCCAGGTTCGGTAATGGCAAGGATTCTGGTGCGGGAACCAAAATAATCATAGATCTTTGCCGGGATGTTTATGTCTTGAATAGATGTGACCAGAAGTAAAAGCAGGTGCGAACTTTTCATAACGTCAATTGCTTCGTTTAAGGGTATCGGTGGCGATACCTCCACGATTGAATCAATGCCGTATTCTCTTGCCAGCTCCGCGACGGTTTTCCCCTCTATTAATTCGCAGTTACCAAATATTTTGAACCTGATTGCCGACATCTTAACCATGTCGGTGCTGATAAGCTTCTGAATAGCCTTGAATAAAGGTTCAGGGGATCTTTTGAGATACATAGTTCCAGTGTAGGAAATAGTAAATGTCTCATATCTGTCTGGAAAACTTCCGATCTGGAACTTTTCCATATCAATGCCGTTGGATACATACACAAACTTGTCAACAGGTTCTGCAGGAAAGCGCCGCATCAATGCTAGTCTATGCTCATTCGTTGTCGTTAAGATCTTATCAGCATTCCTGACGACTTTTCCCTCCAACCAACTTTCTATTTTGTCTGATAATGCGGATCGAATCTCTGGGGCTCTATATTGTTCAAAATCTATCCATGGATCTCTGAAATCGGCAATCCACTTAACACTGAAAAGCTTCTTAATTATAAGTCCAACTATGTGTGATGAATGTGGTGGGCTAGATGTCATTATGCACTTAATCTGAAGACGTTTTATTTCGACCAGCGCCTTTAGCGTCGCAGGTATGATCCAACTCCGCTCACCATCTGGAAGGTAACTGAAAGAGATGTAATAGCGTTTCAACTTTTGGATTAAAGTTTCTGATTGCACATTCCCACAGTCCCCCCCAGAGCCGCCCACATAATATGCGCGGTTGTCACTCTTTTTGTTTTTGAAAACTAATGGGGTAATTCTCTTTATATATAGAAGTAGATCTGTAAATTTGGGAACCTTCATAGTTTTTATAACTCTCGTATTGCCAAGATCGTGCACTCTCTCCTTGTCAAGCTGATCACGATAGCAATCAGCTATCGTCAGTACGGTCGGTTCCCAGCCGAAGGTCGGCAGGTTGCGGGCAAACTTGGCAATTCTCTGCCCGCCGACAGCAAAATCAGGGGGGAAATAATATGCTATGAGCAACACTTTTTTCATCCGGAACTCCGAAGTTTCTTTCATCGCAGGCAACCCTCAATCGTTGTATAGCTTTGAAGCGTCAACAGTTTCCGCCAATGATCCGCCCTTACCTTATAGCAGCCAGTAATGCCCTTATATTTCTTGCCATACCGTACGGCAGTAAATTGGCCAGCAGCCCCTTCAAGCAGGGCACATTGCGACAGTTGTATCTTAAACCGAGCAGATAACAGCCCGCCGACCGCATGCGGCTGTTATGCCGATAGTGGTGATAGCCCAGATGACAGTACGCTTCGCTTATATTCCTGTTAAAAATGGTTGCAAGAGCAGTGGAAGTGAAGGGAATGCTTTTGAGGCGCCGAATCCGTTCCCGGCAATATGTCTCCGTATCTTTTGTCAGAGAGCTTCGATAATGGTTATAGACTGCCGTCGTCTGGCCTATATATGCAAAGCGGTGGCGTGCTGCGATGCGCATCCAGTAATCGGTGTCTTCACCAACAGAAATATCCGTGCGAAAGAGCCCGACCGAAGCGGTAACCGATTTTCTCAACATCACCGTACCGGTCCAGATCGGATGAGGAGAAAAACTGTAAAAAAGCTCAGTAAATCTATTGTTGAACAACGTACATCCCAATGTTGACGGGGCCAGTGCGCTTTTGAAGTATTCGATAAAATGATTGTGCCCCAGATACTCTCGGATATAATTGTTCTCGTCATGCTGCAACGTGTAGTCGCTGAACACCATCGCAATGTCCGGGGCGGCGGTCAGCGCCTCAACCCTTGAACTCAGGCTGCCTGGTTCCATCACATCATCGGAATCCAGGAAGCAGAGGTAGTCTCCTTCGCTAAGGTTGATACCGCAGTTTCTCGCCGCCCCCGGTCCACTGTTCGGCTGGCAGGTAGTCTTTATGCGTGCATTTGTTTTGTATCTGCTCAACACTTCAGAGGTGTTGTCTGTGGAGCCATCGTCAACAACGATAATTTCAAAATCTGCACCTGTTTGTGCCAGTACGGACTCAATAGACTCCTCCAGATACTTTGCGCAGTTATATGTGGGTATTATGACGCTGATTTTATCGGGCATAGGTCATCCTTTTCACTATTCTGACGGCTTGACTGAATCAGTGATTAAATACTATTTTTCTATCGGCCAATAGTCGGGGAGAAGCGTGAGTACCACCCCGGAAAAGGCTTGCACCCGTGCGACGCCATCCGCCAGTTCGGCATCGGGAACCAGAGTGGAAACCTGCACAAACGCGCCATCATTACGGTTCCGCAGCAAACGGCCCCAGAACCTTTCGATATTCTGCTGAATTCCGCTCGACATCACCGTTGACCCCGCACTCTGATACCAGTGGACCATCACCGTATTGACGCCGTCCCTGCGGGCCTGGACGAAGTTTAACTGCGTAGTGGAGGATTTGTCCGGCAGGCTGACCCATGTTTTCCCGGAATCGACTATCGCCCATCCGGCGCCCGGCAGGCACGCATACGGGTTATGCCCTGTCCGCCCCCCCTTGGCCGTACCGTAATAACCGATATACAGGTCAAGCGGGGCGGAGTTACCGGAGCGGTAATGACGATAAACCTGCTTGTCGGTGTTAAGTTCACGATTCACCTCTTCCGGGAAGACATCATCCACCCCTCGGTATCCGGCAATTTCGTACGGCAGATATTCGAGATTTGTCCGGGCGATTACCGGCTCAGGGCGCACTGTCAGCAGTCCCACCACGACCACTGTTATGATGAGGCTCAGCAGACATATTCCGTATGTTTTATTGGATATCATCAGCCACTTTCCCGTTTATCAAGAAGAACAGCGCAAACAGCAGTGCAAAACCAAACACGAATATGGCTATCCCTGAAAACTCGTGAAGGAAGCCCCGGGCAACTCTGTCACCGTAAAAGTGGGCCAACACGCCGGTACCAGCTACCCGGAAGATATTCGCCGCTATGGCAATCGGAATCGCTGCAATAACAAGAATCGCTTTTCTCCACCACCCGGCTCTGGATAGAAAACAGAAGATGAAACTGATCATCGTGAGCGACATGATTGACCTGATTCCGCTACACGCCTCGGCAACCTCCAGCTGGGTCTGCATAAAGTAGAGCATGTTACCTTCCCGATAGACCGGGATCGAACAGGTGCCGATGATGGCAGCGGAAACATCGGTCGCCATCAGTTGCAGCGGCAGAGATACCTGACTTATCAATGAATATGGCACCGGCACCATAAAAATCAGGAAAGCGATGGGGAAAGCGAGATGTTGGATAAAATCTTTGCCCAGACAGAACCAGACCATGCCGAAAAGGGATGCCACCATCGTCACTCGCGCAGGAAACACGACTCCTCCGACACTGCTGACAATGTATGCAAGCAGGCTCAAGGCGAGAAGCCCGCCTCCCAGGAGAGAGGTTGAAACGCGCGCAACCTGCAGGGCTGTTTTTCTCTGCCGGACAAAATACAGTGCGACCAACGGCACGATAAAAGCGTGTGAATTGTCGGAATTATCCAGCCATTCACGGACCAGTTGCGGGTAGAGCGGAGAAAAAGCCAGCGCCCAAAGCAGAACCAGTGTCATCATTTTTAGCTTGTCGTTTTTGGACATAAGAACGCTCGTGGTTTGTCTGCTACGTAAACCTGTAAAAGGCCATTTAACCGCCGAAAAAACAAAATAAGAATGAGGCTCTTGCAAATGCCTTAGAACTTGACTCCCCCTCCAGGAGGGAGGGAACTTTTTGTGACTTTTGCAAGAGGCTCGATGATATTTCAAACTATCAATTCACCATTCTGGTCCAACCAAAACGTTCCGAAAGCCTTTGAACTATCCGCGTGTATCCGCGTTCATCGGCGGTTAACAGCCTGGTTCAACATTGAATAGTTGCATTATGCTTTTCATCTCACTATCGTTCACAAAAGGGTGCACCGGCAGAGTTACCATTCGTTCGGCTATATCTTTCGCCACTGGAAACGTAGTAACAGCTAAAAGGTTCCGGAGTTCATTGATCCCATCAATGGAGTCTGGATAACCGTCTGAAATTCCCAACCCCATCTTCTCGCTTTTCCGGAGTGTCTTCTTTTTGGTCTCAGTGTCTGCGACCAACAGTGGGAATCTTATTACATCGGGGATTGTCCCCCCGCAAACACCAGGAAGTTTTATCCCGTACCCGGCAATTTTATTGGCATTCACCGCACGGGCTGCTTTGAGTTTGTGTAGTGCCGCCTGCCATCTGTGTGCCAGCCCCGCCTGAAACGATGACAGCCTTCTGATGGGAAATGATGGGTCAAAATGTGTTTCTCCCAGTTTCAGAAACGGCAACGATTTGGGCAGCCAGTAGATTCGCGGGGAGATGAGGAACAACAGTGCAACGGCATTCACAAACAGCTTCAGACAGTCAATCACCCCATATCCCTTAACAGCCGCCAGATGTTTCTCTACCATTGCCCCGATCAGAGTGTTGTCTGTCAGAATCAAGCCGCCTTCCACAGTTGAAAAGGCCTTGCCGCGTCCCAGGCTGAACAGCCCCACATCTCCCAGCATCCCCAATTTCCTGCCGTTCCATTCGCCACCCATCGCCTGGGCGGCATCTTCCAGGACGAATATATCCCGCCCGCTGATCAAAGCCTTTATCCGTTCAACATCTGCCGGCACACCAAATAAATGGGTCGGAACCACACAGAGGAGGCGTGGATTCTCCAATTCCTCCACGATGCGGTCGAAATCGAAATCGAGCGTTCCCGGAGCCATATCGCATAAGCGTATTTTGAGCCCGGCTCGTGTGATAGCAGACGGTACGGAATAGCAGGTGTAGGCAGGTATAAGGACTTCATCCCGATCGGGGTGGAGCTCGTGCAGGGCGTGCAGTATGAGAACAAGAGCCGCCTTTCCGGAGGAAACGGCACAGCAGTGTCTGACCCTGAAAAACAATTTGAGTTCATTCTCGAAGCGCTCAACGTTCCCCTCCCCCGCGAAAAAACCGGCAACCCCGGATACGATATCCGCAACATGAAGCGGCGATGCTGCCGGGGAAAGTGTTCTTCCGATACGCATTACCATGATGGCATCCACTCTCATGTTCAGTGACTAAAAACAGCGCAATTCAAGTAATTGTTAGCACTATTGGTGCCAGAACAAATACCGTTAAATTACGGCAAGTTACACTACAGGCGCGTGTTAAAATATGCTCCAAATAATTACAATATAGATTCAAATGGCGTAGAGACACTATCGACGGGGATGGGGATGAGGATCGTAAAAATATTTACATTGTTACGTTTGGGGCTTTGGAAACGGCAAACGTATCAGCCTTGCCTGGAGCCGTTTTTCTTTGACGGAACAGCTCGTACATAGTGCCCATGTAATAGACAAGCAGTTTCTCGAAATAAAAACTCTTCCGGGGATTTTGCATGCATGCGGCAACGACACCTTTTACCAGGCAACTGAGTACATTTTTAAAGAAATAGAGCGGGATATTGTACAATCGGCGGTCGTTTTTCTGCCTTTCAAATAATACATAGCGGCTGTTTCTCTGCAAGCTGCCAACAAGATACTGGGCCCTTCCCGATTTAAAAGCATGCTTTCTGAAATATTTTTTAGTAAGCCGCTCCTCGCAGACTGGGTGGTAAACCAGCGGGGCCGGCAGGTAAAGCATTGCTTCTTTTCCCTTCAGCAACCTGTTGCAAAACTCGGTATCTTCAAGCATGGGAATTTTTGTTGCCGCGAAGTCCAAACCTTCATTGAAATAGCCATACTTCCGGAAGATCTCTTTTGCAAAAAACATATTAGCGCCGATAGGCGGCCACATCCCGGGTGACGAGTAACTTTTCACCTCCTCGCCATAATCGTGCGCGACAATTGTCCCGCCAATATTCCTAAATGCGCCCTCTCTGGCAATCCATGACGGCACAAGATCGGGCCAGAGCGGCAGGACTCTCCCCCCGAACGCCTTGCAATCAGGATAAAGCGTAAAAGCCTCCTTGATTGAGAGCAACCACCTCGAATCGATACAAACATCATCATCGGTAAAGGCAATGATGTTGCCGCGAGAGGTTTTGATCCCACTATTCAGGGCAAAGGTTTTTCCCTGTCTGGGTTCAAGGAGGTAGCGGAATAGCCCCGGTTTTAACGCCAGATACTCTTCGCAGACGCTTCGTGTTGAGTCGCCGGAGTTGTTGTCAACAATGACAATCTCATAACTGAGCCCACTTTCAGCCTCCTGACCGACGAGGTCGTCAAGGACATTACGCAGGCTTTCCCCGCGGTTATAGGTACAGATTATGACGCTGATATCCATGGCTTATCTATCTGCTCCCATTATGATGCGGCTGATCCGATTGCATCGCGGATAATTTCCAGATACGCTTTTCCGAAGCGCAGATCCGGCTCGAGATGGTTGCCTTCCGCCCATTCATTCCATGCCTTTATAAAAACGAGATTATGCTCATCCGGGCACCCCCTGGTCATTTCAAGCGCCTTTCCCACCTGTATTTTGAACAGCTCCGGAGTTGATTCATGAAGCACAAGACCATTAGCGCCGCTCCTCGGCGTGTTATCCCAATTCGGTAGCAGGCAGGGGTAATTCTCTATGTCCGGCATTTTCTTGCACACCATCTCCGACAACACCTTTGCATAGGAATATACCGTGGGTTTACCGATATTTTCCTCGTATAAATGGCGCATTTTTCTGAAAGGCTGACGCCGCCATGATGCATTTATTTTTCGCCTCAACGCGGGCAGGTACTGCTTCACCGTTCCGTCAAAGCCGAGTTGTTGTGGATTCCAGGCTTCTTCACCATGCTGGACCGCCACCAGATGTAGTCCCGGCAAGCCGGATGCGACAGCCAATTCCCGCCAGAAATCCAGGACATTATTGATATCCGGGATCCTGCTCGGATCAAAAATGAGGAACAACGGCTTCCCATCCACCGTAAGGTAGCGACTGTCCCTGAAAGCCGGCAGCAATGCATCAAAATGGGCGCGCAGGTCATCATAGCCGGGATAGGTTTGCTCTATCAGTATCTTGTCGGCACACCCGTGCCAGATACCGGTCCATGTCTGGTTTGCCCAGCAAAGGCAGAACGGAAAATCGGGCTCTCCTGACGCAAGCACTTCGTTAAAAGGCTTTTCAAGGATTCTCCGCCCGGCAAACCAGTAGTGATAGTAGCAAAAAGCCTCAATGCCATGCGCTTTGGCCAACGCGGCCTGTGCGGCTCTTGTCTCCGGCACCCTGAGATCGTAATAACCAAGGTCGGCCGGGACATGCGGCTGATAGTGACCACGGAAAAGCGGTTTTGCTTTTCCGACATTCGTCCACTCGGTAAAGCCTTTGCCCCACCACTCGTCATTTTCAGGAATCGGGTGGTATTGCGGGAGATAAAAAGCGATCATGCGGGCCATAACGTCTCCTTCCTCAAACGGAGCGGCACACGCCAACTCCATGAACTTTCAAAAGGGTTGCAGCCAAGCCATCAGGTTGTTTTCACCTGTCAGCCAAGATACTGTTCAATAACGTCGAGGATCCTTCGGGCACCAACCGGGATATCGTGATTCTCCGTAACTTTTACACATCCCCGCGTCCCGAGCTCCTCCCTCAGCCGATTGTCCCTCGCCAGCAAAATCAACTTGTCGGCCATGGCGTTTATATCGAGATAGGGGACGACAAAACCGGCATCCTCTTCAACAAACTCGGGCGAGCCACCGCCGCTATCAAAGCAGACAACAGGTTTTCCCAGGGCGGCCGCTTCCAGATTGACCAGGGGAAAGGGATCTTCACGCGAAACCATGGCAAAGACGTCAAACTGGCGGTAGTAATCCATGGGATTGGTCACATGATCGACAAAATGCACCTGATCCGTTATCCCGGCATGGTGAAGGTCATGGCGTATCTGATACGTTTCCGTTGCATTGCAGTGCCCTCCGACCCAGACAAAATGAATCGGCAGGTCGCCACCCTTGGCACGAACTGCAATGGCAAGCTGAATGAAGAGATCCTTGCCCTTTCTCCACGTTTCCATACCGGAACTACCCACAATGAAGGCATCAGCGGCAATATTCAGTTCCTGACGCGGATTACTCAAAGGATCCACCCTGTCCATCAGCGAATCCAGCGGGATAAAACCGTGAATTACCTCAATAAGCTCCACCGGGATGCCATGGTTGGAGACGAGGTGTTCCTTTACCGCTTCAGAGACGACGATGTAGCGCTTGGTGTAACTTTTCACCAGCTCCAGATTAGACGGCCCGCTATGGTGAATCCAATATTCCAGTTCATGTACATGCGTTATCACGGGGCAGTTAACAGCCGACAAAAACTTCAACACCTCCCCATTGGTGATCGTATTTGAATAGATAAGCCCGATATCGTCCGCAACAATATCCTTCAACAGCCGCTTGCAGTAAAATCCATCCAAAACCCTCTGCAACCGGGAAGCGGACAGCAACGAACGCAGGTGGCCATTGCGGGGCAACACGCGCTTAAAAAAGTTGAGTGGCGCCAGAGCCTGAAAATCATGATCCATGTCACCGGAATTTTTAGACAGAATCCGGAAGGGAATCGTGCTGTTAACCTGAAACCATTTCAGAAAATTCAGCAGAAAAATCGGAGCACCTGATCGCGATGCATCATGATTTATGAACAAGACTTTTTTGTCCGACACACCATCCCCCTTTTCAACTCTTTGTCGCTGCATCCGGAGTTGCCTTGAACTCATTCAAACCGCACAGCATTCTCCGCACCACAGGAGCAAACCTATCCCTCACAACAGCGGGGCACCAGAGCCCCGCAAGATAAATAAAGGCTACGGGAACTACGGGAGAGGCGGCGAGCAACGTCAGTAAGGCGCGTGTTGCAAACGGCCTGTCATGGGCGAGGCCGTAACGGTACAGCCGCTCCATCCCCTCTGCCTGTTTCCGCCTGAGAACCCCGCGGATCAAGGCCCGGTCACTCTTGTGGCACAGAACCAGGTGGTGTCTCAGAATGGCAACATCCTCCAGCAGATAGTTGAACAGGCGCAGCAACATCGGCCCCGAGGCACTGGTCGGGAGATAACGCCAGCGAGTCAGCCGTTTTTTTATGATGATGAAATCATATTTCGCGGCAATGCGGAGATACAGGTCATAGTCGCTTGCCCGCTTGAAGCGGCCGTCAGACAGGCCTACCGCCCTCAGCACTTTTGCCGGCACCATGATCTGGGAGGTTGTGTAGATGAACTGGTTGTGCAGAAGTTGGTGATAGTAGCTACCGCTTGTCACCGACTCTTCAGGAAGATCTTTGCAGGCAGGGCCGAAAAAAAGGGTTGGTTCGATGATCCGGTCGCCATCGAACTGTAAACCGTCAACGGCGATCAGCCCCGCTTCGGGATGGCGCCTGGCCTCTGCGACCTGAAGCGAAAGTTTCTCCGTTTCCCAAAGGTCATCGCCGTCCAGAAAAGCGATGAATTCTCCGCGAGCCTTGCCGACTCCGGTATTACGCGAGCCGGCAACCCCCGTATTCAGCTGCCGCACATACTCTATGCGGCCGTTAAAGCGGGCCAGACGTGCAGGGGTGTCATCCGTGGAGCCGTCATCAACGACAATGACCTCATAGGAATCATACGTCTGGGCAAAAACGCTCTCAAGCGTCTGCTCGATGTAGGCAGCCTGATTATATGTCGTCACGACGACGCTCACCAGCGGGTTCATTGTGACACCTCGTATTCACCTAAATATTCACCTAAATATTCACCAAAGTTGTTTTTCCAGCTGAAAAAATGATGCCTGCAAGAAAGCCTCAGGCAAATAGTTGTTCAATCTTTCTCTTTACCCGCCAGGGGACAACCTTGCTCCAGACATTCCTGAGCATCAGCGGACATTTTTTCCTCAATCTGTTCAAGAAGGCGGCGTCCTGATACAGGTAGTCAATCTGTTCTCTTCTGCTGTGCAGATGCTTCAACACGTCTCCGTTCTGCCTGTTTATATCAATCTGTTTATCTATGGCCGCAAGATAACTTTTCCTCATCTTCACCCTGTTTCTGCATCGCGAATCGTCCCTGACACGATAGAAGGCAAGCACCCGGTCGACAAAAAACACCTGCGGCTCCAGGGCGAACACGTTCATCCAGCATTCCCAATCCTCATTAGCCTGCAAAGTTTCATCAAAGGCGATGTTGTTATCCCGGAACAATCCCGCATCAAAGACAAAGCAGTGCACGGGGATGGTCAGCCCGGTTTCCCATTTGAGCATAATGTCGTTAAATGGTTTTTCGTCCTGCAGCCGGGGGCTGATACGTTCATAAGGAACCGCCATGCCATAGATATCGCAGCAGGAGTAATCGCAGTAGCTGAGCGCTTTTTCAGGCGTGCTCCGCAGTTGACGCATCTGAATATCGATCTTGTCCGGGGCCAGCAGATCATCGGCATCAAGAAGCTGCAGATATTCTCCCTTAGCGTTCCTGATGCCGGTATTTCTGGCACCGCCGGTGCCCCTGTTTTTCTGGCGTATATATCTGATTTTCCCTTTATATTTTTTTCTCAGCAATGATTCCGTACCATCAGTAGAACCATCGTCCACGACTATTATTTCCAGATTCTTGTAGGTCTGGTTCAGCGCACAGTCGATAGCCTGGCACACGACAGGGTTATTGTTGTAGGTTGGAATAATGATACTTACCAAAGGTGCTTCCAGCATCTGTATCACCTCCACGGCACGTTGCAGACAGAGCCTACGGCTACAGCTCCATGTCAAATTTTCTGGCAAGGGCGCCCAGCCACTTGTAAAGCGGCAGCGGGAAGAGTGAGCGCATTACCGGCAGCACATTCAGGCGCAGCAGGTTTTTAAACAGCCGGTCACCACTCACGGACGCGATTTCATGCGGCAGCGGAGAGGGCTCACGGGACTTCCAGCTGAACAATCGTCCACACACTATTTTCACATGTTGTACAAAGGCCTTCACGGCATATGATCCGGCGCTCTTCAGACCGCCTGACTGTTCATAGACGGTGGACGCATCGGCATATCGCCAGCGTAGAATGCGCGCGGTGCTGTACCGGTAGCGCCGCGGCAGATGCCTGTCCAGAGCTTCAAACAGCTCAATCATCGCCACGGCATGATCCTGTCGGGATTTCATGGACCAGACTCCGCCACGATGAACGACATATACTGACATTGTCTTATCAATGTAGCCGATCGGCCCATGAAGAGCATTGAGGATATGAAGCACCCAATCGCCCATCTTCAATGAATCTGCCCAGGCAGGCAGCTCTTCTGTCAACCTGCGGCGAAACATGACAGCGGCAGTCGGAATAAAGTTATCCACCAGCACGTCATCCACCGTGGAGAACTCCTTTTGTTTTTCACGATAGCGTCGCGGCTCTTCGCTGCCGTCCTCAGCGACAATCAGGGCGTCATGAAAGCAGGCCGAACAGCCGTGATGCCTGTCCAGAAAATCGACCTGTTGTTGCAGTTTATCCGCTGAAGTCCAATAATCATCGCCATCAAGCATGGCAATATATTCACCTGTGCACGCCTGCAAAACCTGAGCGCCGTTGGCGTGCATACCCATATTTTTTTCATTCAAAAAGAGTCTGATCTTATCCGGATAGTTTCGTTTGTATTCGCTGACGATATCCCGGGTGGTATCTGTCGAGCAGTCTTCGCCGATGACGATTTCGTACTCAAAAGCGGTTTGCTGCATCAGTACGCTATCGAGAGTTTTCGCAATGAATTTTTCATGATTGTAGGTAACCATTGCTACGCTGACTTTCATAGTAACCCCGCTTCCCCACTCTTTGGCCTCCGTTCGACCCGGCTTACTTGTCGTTCAGACGGCTCACCCCTCCGGTGACGTCACCCGAACTCACCCTTACGGTAAGCCGGGAAATAGGTCGTGGGGGCAATTGCCTTGTTGCTTATGAGTTCAACATAGCTCCGCTCATCGAATATCTTTCCGCAGAAGTAGCAGGTCCGGGTTTCCGTAGCCCACCCTCTCTTGTACTGACAGAGCCCGTTGTTACGTTCATTCGAAAAGCCTGATCCGCCACCAAGATTGTGCCAGCGGGCCTTGTCAGCAAAGTACTCAAGGGCAAAACAGTCAAGAGCGTAAAAGGCACCAACCTCATACCCTTTTGGGGAAACAGCGCCGAGATGACAGTGAACAACATCTCCCTGCAGGTAGTAGATTTTTGCCCCGATTGTTACGCCATCAAGGGATGCCCGCAACATGTAGGCCCCCGGAAGGCTCAGCTGCTTGACAAAAGCCTCCTCAGAGAACGCCTTGATACCGGTAATGCCGTGCCTATCGATCAGGTTGCGATAAAGGTCAACCCACTCGTCAAGGAATTCATACGGTTTATTACTGGCATGTACCTGAACCGTTCTCAGCGCCCGACGAACCTTCCTGCTGTGCCGTCTGCTAACAATCTCATCCAGGGGCCGCTGCAGATCAGCAACATAGTGCTCTTTGAAGGGAATAACCACGTCGAAGCACCGCTGAAGATCGGCAAACGTCTGCCCGCCGAAGGGGTCTACAACAAGCGCCAGACTGACAAGGTCCTTATCCCGACCCAGCGCTTGAACATCCTCATAAAAACCGTCCCAGTTTTTACAACAGAAGAGTGGGTAGCACCCCATTGCATCGCAAAGAGAGCTCCCGGGAATCTGTCGTTCCAGAATGCATCCCCTGCTGAGCGGCAACGGGTGTGGTGTGCCGAATTCCATCAATGAATCAGCATAGCCGGGATGGATATATCCTTGCATAAGTGGGTTCCTTCGTTTTTATCATTAACCCCTGTTCCGGATGGTGCCGTGGTCACCGATATCGGCGACTAGAAGAGACTGTTCACCACAACGTCATCGACCGTCATGGTATAGGCAGCGCCGTACGTGAACAGCTCCGCAGCGATGCCACCGCTTACATAGGGTGCCCGTGAGTCGAAGTTATTGTCCGTGACGTCTATTTTTGCAGCGCCGTCGTAATACACCTGAATACGACTGCCGTTACAGACCATCCTGAGCGTATGAAAACCGGTCCCGACGCTGGGTAAACTGACCTGCCCCATCAGTGCGGCACCAAACGTCGTCCAGCTCCACATCTTGCCCAGTACCAGCATGTTGTGCCCTGCCGCAGAATTATCCGGATAAATCCAGGCGGCGTAATGGGCGCCGGTTGCCGGATTCACCCGACAGCCGAGGCCGCCGCCGAAGGCCGTGGCGGCAAATTTAAAGCGCCCCTGCACGGAATAATTATCCCACAGCGCGGCGGGAGCGTAGTAGAGCTGGCTGTACGACAGTGCCGCACCGGAACCTTGCAACACGCCGTTGGCCACCGTCCATGTACCGGAAACAGTTGCCCAGGGCAACAGGGGCGCAGTGGTTCCCGGAGCCCGCGTAAAGTCATCGGCAAAGAGAGCGGTGGAGGTCACCTGGATCGTTACCGTGGCGGTGTTGCTGCCGGTTGCACCGTCACTGGCCAGGTAGGTGAAGCTGTCGCTACCGATATAGTTTGCAAGGGGGGTATAGGCAAAAGAACCGCTACTGTTGAGGGTCAGGGTACCGTGACTTGGTCCGCTCACCAGTTGGGCCGTAAGCGCTGCCCCTTCGGGATCGCTGTCGTTGGCGAGGACACCGGGGGCCGCCTGGTTGAGTGCGGTATTTACGGCGGTACTGTAGCTATCGTTAACCGCTACAGGAGAGAGATTATTGCTGTCCAGCCGGGTCACCACCACGTTATCAACCGTCATGGCGTAGACACCGCTGGCGGTGAACAGCGCCGCACCGACGCCGCCGCTCAGGTAGGGAGCCAGCGTGTCGTAGTTGTTGTCGGTAACGTCGACCTTTGCAATGCCGTCGAAATACACCTGGATGCGGGGGCCGTTACAAACCATCTTGAGTGTATGAAAGCCGGTGCCGATAGCGGGAAGGGACGCCTCGGCCATCGATGTGCCGCTGTACTCTGACCAGCTCCAGAGTTTCCCCAGCTTCATTACGTTAGTGCCGGGGAATATCCAGGCGCTGTACTGGGCGCCGGTCGCCGGATTAACCCGGCAGCCGAGGCCGCCGCCAAAGCCGGTGGCCGGAAACTGGAAACGCCCCTCCACGGAATAATCAGTCCAGAGTGGCGTGGGCGTGTAGTAGATCTGGCTGTATGACAGTGCCGAACCGGAACCTTGCAAAACCCCGCTGCTTACCGCCCATGAACCGAGAACACTTGTCCAGGGCGACAGGGGGGCCGGAGCTCCCGCAACCCGTGTGAAGTCATCGGAGAGCAGTATCCGGTCAAGGGATGTGGCCGCAATCGTTACGGTGGCGATATTGCTGTTGGTTGTGCCGTCATTGGCCCGGTAGGTAAAGCTGTCGCTGCCGACATAGCCCGCAAGCGGGGTATACAGAAATGAGCCGTTACTGTTGAGGGTCAGAGTACCATGGGATGTCCCGCTCACCAGCTGTGCCGCAAGGATTACACCGGCGGGAGCAGTATCGTTACCCAGAACACCCGGGGCAGTCTGGTTCAGCACTGTACCGGTATTAACGGTGTAACTGTCATTCGTCGCAACAACGCTCTGGCTGACGGCTCCATTTGTCAGGGTAATTATCCCACTGTCAGGGACCGCATCGTAGTAAACCACTTGTACGCCGGCTTCTGTAACTGACGCCAGGGTAGTAATGACGCCGTTTCCTTGCTGCACCCTCACCGTTGTCCACGGCACTTCGCTTCTCACGGTAAGCGGGCAATCGAAAACCGTATTGTCCAATGTATCGGTCAAATTCAACGTAATCATATCGCCGCTTTGTGTGGCCACACTGAGCGCTGCCGTCCCACGTTCCCGCAGATACTTGATTACCGTACCGAATGGTGCGACCCACACATCCGCCCTCCCCTTCAGATAATCGAGGTAGGAGATTAACTGGTCTGAGTTCCATCCGCCATATTCATCAGGGCTGAAGCCATGAAAGATCGGAATCAACCACTTTTGCTGACTTACGGCCTGCTCGGTAAGCGCCTTCATCTGCAGCACATCAGAATTGACCACATCAAAGGCGAGCGTATTGTAACTATCTGTTGAAGCGTCATTCAGCGCTTCCTTCACACCACGCGCGCCTATATAAGACTTTTGGACGAGCGCCTTCACAGCTGTATTGAGGTCGCCGTAGGGATATGCAAAGGAGAGGCTTTTCTGTCCTGTTATTTTTGCATCTATCAACGTCTGTGAAACAGTAATTTCATATTCCGCTTCGCTCAACGGCAGGGTGGTCAGATAGGGATGAGTTTTTGTATGGCTGGCGATCTCATGCCCCATGGTAGCGGCCTCTGCCCACCGGTCCCATAAGTTGAAATAATCAGAATAATCGGTAAAAATAAAAAAAGTCCCTTTGAAACCACGTGCATTGAGAGCCGGCAATGCCTTCTCATACTGGGAGTAATAACCATCATCAAAAGTGAGACTCAGTGCCGCCGGTTTGTTTTCGCGCCACGTGGTAATGCTGTGCGGGACCGCCAATGCCACCTGTGCGGACAACATCAGCTGCAGTAGTATTGTGACAACCCAAAAGCCACATTTCATAGAATAATCTCCGCAAGGTTTCAACAGATAGCGCCTCCAGCCGGGGAAAGACATGACGGGCTTATCCAATCAGGCCGCCAACAGCGCCGGCAGTTCCTTGGCCGCACCAATATTTGGCAGTTCACGCGAAAAACTGTCTGACAACCGATCTTTCATTTCAAAACCGTTTGCTACCGACAGGCGTATGATCCTGCATATTTCCTCTATTTCATCAGCTCCGACAGCCGTACCGGTAGGAAGCGAAAGTACCCGCTGCGCAAGCTTGTCGGTTTCCGGCAGAACCAGTCCGGCATGGGGAAAATAGGAGCGATACGGCTCCATCCGGTGACATCCCGGGTAGAAGTAACGCCTGGCCAGAACGTTCTCGGCGCGCAGAATTTCCACAAGCTGATCTCTGCTGACGCCTGTGACCGCTTCATCTATCTCAAGGACTATGTACTGATAATTGTTCTTCTCCTGCCGGTCATAGCTTATCTGGCTTATTCCCGGGATGTTCGCGAACTCTGCCCGGTATAATTCATGATTTTTGCTGTTTACCGAGATGAACTCATCAATGCTTTCAAGGTTGGTAAGCCCGGTTAACGCAGAGTATTCATTCATTTTCCCATTCGTGCCGACATAGATGACATCATCGACATATCCGGAAAAACCGAAGTTTTTCATCAGACGGATTTTTCGGGCCAACGCATCATCATTGGTGACGATTGCGCCACCTTCAGCCGTGTTGAAAAACTTTGTCGGATGGAAGCTGAATATCTCGGCATTTCCGAAGCTGCCGAGCATTTTCCCGTTGCAGGAACAGCCGAAACCATGAGCGGAATCAAAGAGCAGTTTCAGATGGTGGGCAGCGGCAATTTTTTCCAGCGCTTCAATATTGCAGGGTCGTCCCCAGACATTGACGCCGATGATTCCCGTTGTTCGTGGCGTAATCATCTTTTCGATGCAGGCAGGATCGATGGTATGTGTTTTCGGATCGATATCGCAAAAAACCGGGGTTATCTCCTGCCATTGCAGCGCATGGGCGGTCGCCACAAAGGTGAATGAGGGCAAAATCACCTCACCCTTCAATTCAAGGGCACGGATCGCTATCTCAAGCGCAATTGTACCGTTGCAGAGCGCAATGCAGTGTTTGACACCGATCATATCGGCGACTCTCTGCTCAAATTCCTGCACATACGGGCCGTTATTGCTCAGCCATTTCCTGTCGAGCATATCGTTAATACGCTCCAGAAGCCGCGTGCGGTCACCAAGATTGGGGCGCCCGACGTGGAGCGGTTCCTTGAATGAAGGAGAACCTCCCAGAACAGCCAGATCATCAATGGAACTTTTCATCGTAGCCCTCCACGTATATGACTTTTTCAACTCACCCCATCACGGCATGATGACGAAGCCGCTTATGCCAAAACATGCCGGACCGTATGCTCTCCACAACTCAAGCGATAACACCTCAGGCATTAAACCCGTTATCATGAATCGCGCCAAAACACGCAACCAGCATTTGCCTTACAAAACAGCATGTTGCACAGACGCAGCAGATTCAACCGAGGTAAGATAATTTTGTAACAGCATGGCGAGGGGGCGTAACGAAAGCCGAACTGGCGTGAGGGTGAGGCATCATGTTAACTATTTAACGAGTGTTAAAGAAGCATCCGCCGCCAAAACACGCGCTTTGGCGAATTGTTATCGGCAGTGGCCACAGCATGGTGCGTTTACGATTGGCACCACTGCCGTGACCACTCTGCTATTGGCTGCTAAGGCAGACTGCTTACCACCACGTCATCGACCGACATGGTATAAACACCGCCGAGGGTGAACATCGCCGCACCGACGCCGCCGCTTAAATAGGGCGCTCGTGAGTCGAAGTTGGTGTCCGTGACGTCGATTTTTAACATGCCGTCGTAATACACCTGAATGCGGCTGCCGTTGCAGACAATCTTGAGCGTGTGAAAACCGGTCCCGACACTGGGCAAACTGACCTGTGCCATCAATGCGTTACCATAAGTCGTCCAGCTCCACATCTTGCCCAGCACCAGCATGTTACTGCCCGCCGCAGAATTATCAGGATAAATCCAGGCAGCGTAATGAGCGCCCGTCGCCGGGTTAACCCGGCAGCCAAGGCCGCCGCCAAAAGCCGTTGCGGCAAACTGGAAACGCCCCTCCACAGAATAATTGTCCCACAACGGAGCAGGAGCGTAGTAGACCTGACTATAGGACAGTGCCGCTCCGGAACCCTGCAATACTCCGTCTGTTACCGTCCAGGAACCGAGTACGCTTACCCAGGGCGACAGGGGGGTCGGCTCACCCGGAACCCGTGTAAAATCATCGGAGAACAATATCTCACTGACAGCTGTAACCGAAACGGTCACCGTGGCGGTGTTGCTGCTGGTTGTGCCGTCATTGGCCAGGTAGGTAAAGCTGTCGCTGCCGACATAGTTGGCAAGCGGTATATAGACAAAGGAGCCGTTACTATTGAGGGTCAGGGTGCCGTGAGAAGGTCCGTTCACCAACTGGGCCGTCAGGGTTGTCCCTGCCGGAGCGCTGTCATTGCTCAACACGCCGGGGGCCACCTGGTTTAATGGTGTATTTGCGCTGGTGCTGTAACTATCGTTAACCGCCACCGGCGCCGGATTGCTGTCCAGACTCGTCACCACGACGTTATCAACCGCCATGGAATACACGCCGCTGTTCGTAAACAGTGCCGCACCGATGCCGCCGCTCAGGTACGGCGCCCGCGAATCATAGTTGTTGTCGGTGACGTCGATCTTTGCCGTGCCGTCGAAATACACCTGGATGCGGTTGCCGTTACAGACCATCTTGAGTGTATGAAAACCGGTGCCGACAACGGGCAGTGACGCCTCGGCCATCGATACGCCGCTGTACTGCGACCAGCTCCAGAGTTTCCCCAGCTTCAGGGTATTATCGCCCGGGAAGATCCAGGCACTGTACTGGGCGCCGGTCGCCGGGTTAACCCGACAACCGAGACCGCCGCCAAAGCCGGTGGCGGGAAACTGGAAACGCCCCTCCACGGAATAATCAGTCCAGAGCGGAGTGGGAGCGTAGTAGATCTGGCTGTATGACAGCGCCGAACCGGAACCTTGCAAAACCCCGTTGTTTACCGTCCAGGAGCCGAGAACGCTTGTCCAGGGAGACAGGGGGGCCGGTGCTCCCGAAACCCGCGTGAAGTCATCAGAGAACAGCAGGCCACCGGCAGAGGTCACTGTAACCGTTACGGTGGCGATGTTGCTATTGGTTGTGCCGTCGTTGGCCCGATAGGTGAAGCTGTCACTGCCGACATAGTTGGCAAGGGGTGTATAGACAAAGGAGCCGTTACTGTTGAGGGTCAGGGTGCCGTGGGATGTCCCGCTCACCAGTTGTGCCGTCATCGTTGCCCCTTCGGGATCACTGTCATTGGCCAGAACACCGGGCGCGGCCTGGTTTAAAACTTTATTCACGGCGGTACCGTAACTATCGTTAACCGCCGTCGGAGGCAGATTGCTGTCCAGACGGTTCACCGCCACGTTATCGACCGTCATGGTATACGCAGCTCCATAGGTGAACATCGCCGCACCGATACCGCCACTCAGGTAGGGAGCCCGTGAATCAAAGTTGTTGTCCGTAACATCTATTTTTAACGTGCCGTCGTAATACACCTGGATCCGGCTGCCGTTACAGACCATCCTGAGGGTATGAAAACCGGTGCCGACGCTGGGAAGACTGGCCTGCGCCATCGCTGCACCACCATACGTCGTCCAGCTCCACATCTTTCCCAACACCAGCATATTTTTTCCTGCCGCAGAATTATCAGGATAAATCCACGCAGCGTAATGGGCACCGGTCGTCGGATTTACCCGACAGCCGAGACCGCCGCCAAAAGCCGTGGCAGCAAACTGAAAACGTCCCTCCACAGAATAATTATCCCATAGCGGCGTAGGAGCATAGTAGAGCTGGCTGTATGCCAGTGTCGTACCGCTGCCCTGCAAAACCCCGTTGGCCACCGTCCAGGTGCCGAGAACACTTGTCCAGGGCAACAGCGGCGCCGAGGTGCCTGGAGCCCGCGTAAAATCATCGGTAAAGATTGAGAGAGAAGTAACTGAAAGCGTCACCGTAGCGGCGTTGGATGAAAGGACACCGTCATCCGCCAGATACGTAAAGCTGTCGTCCCCTGTATAATTGGCCGTGGGAGTATACTGAAAAGAACCATCGCTATTAAGGACAAGGGTGCCGTGGGATGGCGCTTTTACCAGTTGAGCGGTAAGCGTCGCTGAGTCTGAGGCCGTATCATTACCCAGTACTCCCGGAGCAGACTGGTTCAGGGCGGTATTAACGCTGGTACTGTAGGAATCATTCACCGCCACCGGCGCATTAATGGTGATGCTCAGCGGCTTGCTGACGGCCGTGAGCTGGGCATCCTTCACTTGCACGGTAAACGAGCTGATACCCTTGGTTAACGGCACACCGGAAATCACCCCGGTGGAGGAATTGAGTGCCAGTCCGTCCGGCAAAGAGCCGGCAATGATGCTCCACGAGTAGGGAGTCAAGCCGCCGCTGGCGGCAAGACTCTGGCTGTAGGCTGAAGCGGTGAAACCGTTGGCAAGCGAAGCCGTGCTCACCACCAGCGGTGCATAAAGTGTTATGGACAGCGACTTGACGGCCGCCGTCTGATTGGCATCCTTAACCTGCACCGTGAAGCTGCTGGTCCCGGCGATTGTGGGTATACCGGAGATTATTCCCGTAGATGGATTGATCATCAAACCTGACGGCAGGGCCCCGGCGGAAATGGACCAGGTATACGGTGACTGCCCTCCTGATGCCGTCAGGGTCCCGCTGTAGGCGCTGTTTATATTGCCGGTCGGTAGTGACGTCACGCTGACAACCGGCTTGGCATAAATGCTTATGGACAACGACTTGGATGCCGTAGCCTGACCGGGGTCCAAAACCTTTACGGTGAATGATCTGGTACCGGTTGTCAGAGGGGTGCCGGAGATGACTCCTGTTGAGGAATTAAGGGTAAGCCCTGACGGGAGGTATCCCGACGTTATCGACCAGGCATACGGAGTCTGTCCCCCCGTTGCCGCAAGCGACTGACTGTAGGATGTGCCGACGCTACCGGAAGCTGGTGATGTCGTCGTAACCGCCAGCGACGGGAAGCGATTGCCGAACACCTCAAACTCGGCAAGGCCGATATTGGTGCCGCTGGCCTCAGTGACAGTCAGCATAACCCAACTGAACTTCTTGGCGGGAAACGTCACCTCTTCAGCGGAACCACTGTTGTTGAGGGGGCCGACGGTAATCGAGGTGCCGTCACTGAACGACAGCGTTGCCTTCAAAATCTGCTCGTTCAGGTTGGGCCGGTCATAGAGCACTATTTTATCGGCCAGGTACGATTCCGGCCAACTCAGTTTTACCCAGGCACCGGCAAGCTCTCCCACGGTGATCCACTCTGCCGCGCAATTACTGAGACAGCCGTCAATAACGCCGTCGATCACCTTCGAGGCGAGCTGGTCCGTCGCCGTATTCTGTGAAGAGGCGCTGGCGGTTGCCAGGGTGGCGACATTAACATACTGGCTGCTTGAGAACACCGTCACCGCCGCGGTAGCAGGAAAACTGTAAATTTCACCATCGTAAACGGTCAGCTGAAAAACAAGCGTTTCGGCAGCAGCCAACCCGGCAGGAGAGATAAAGGAAGGTGCCGATGATGTCGAGTTTAACAACGAGACCGGTGTGCCACTCAGTTGCAACCACTCATACGAGAGCGGGCTCCCGTCCGGATCGATACTCGAACTTCCGTCGAGAAAGACCGTCGCCCCTTCTGTGACCGTTTGATCTTGGCCCGCATTTGCAACAGGCGGCGAATTTGAACTGAAAATGTTTTCCGCCCAGAATATTTCGTCTTTGTGAATGAAACTTGTCAGAAAATTATCTTGCCTATCGTTATAATCATTCAGTTGCGAACTGTATTTCAAGATCGTGTTGAATTTCAGGTTGGTGTCTATCATGTCGTTTTGCATGATGACCGGAAGCTTGATGCTCTCCCGGTGGGCCCAATTCAGTGGCGTGCTGCCAAGCACCGGGGGTGATGTAAAATCGGTGGCCGGATTTCTGGTAACGGGCCATAAGGTGTCATTACCGCCGTGGATGATGGTTTTATGAATAACTGGCTTGTATTCCGGATTGTTGTTTGCGACTTCAGTGAGGGCTTCAACAGTAATTGTATGGGCGATAGAATGATCAGGATGCTGATCATATTTGCTTGTCATGAAAATATGGTCAGGGCGGAAATCACTTATTATACTTACCAGATCCATCAGAATATCGGGCTTGTTATAATATGCGTGCTCCCCGTAGTGATAAAAATGATAATCGCTGTTTCCCAGCCCCCGGTGTCCATAGGTGGCGCTTTGACCATTTGCGGCCATATAGGCGTCGCTGCTCGATAGATAATAACTGTACATTGGCGTCAATCCCATATCGGGATAGCCCAGGAAGATGATGTTGCTTTCCTTCATCCCCAGACTGTTCACCATGGCAGACACGGTTTCATCCTGCCTGGTGTTGCCGATGGTTACGCCGTTCAGATCACCGTTTGTCAGAAGCACAACCTTAACCGGCTCCCCCCTGCTCAAGGCGCTGTAAATCACCCCGGAAAACATCAGGGCTTCATCATCCGGATGAGGTGCGACCACAAGTATCCCGGCAGTGGCAAAAGAGGCACACAACAGTACAGTCAGAAAGACGAAAGAAACTCTCAAAAACAGTCCCCTGCTCCTCATAAACGCCTCCTCTTGCTTCTCCACTCCCAGTCAGTTTCTCACTGGTGGCCATCCAACCAAGATCAGCAAAATATATGCCCAGACGTTAACAAGCTGATTTTGTGAAACTATATTAAATCAGGTAAAACCAATTGATTTTATATGTAAATTCACACCAACTAATGCGTCGAAGAATTTAACAGGCAGTGGTGGTAAAAATGCGGAGTAGTGACAGGTATGCACAGGGGGAGTGTAAAGAAGGAGCGGTAATCTTTTCCACGTTCGCTATGAAACGATAGGACGCTGAGGGTGTTGCTTACTATTGAGCGACAACAGGTTGTTGCTTCAGTTAGCAAATTAACAAGCAACATCCCCTTAGGTTCTTTGAATTAAGTAAGGCGTCCCCAGAATTCTCGGCGGGTCTTGCCGAGTGGTTGGGGTTATCCCTCGGCCTTGAAAAAGGAGAAAGGCTATTTCTCAAATTCGTTACTGAAAAACAGCCTTTCTCCTTTTAGTGTCTGAATTCATCATTTCTTAATCGTCTGATTCATTCAGTCGCAATAGCCGATGCCCTTCAAAAACAGTGAGTATGTCGATTTGATCACCATTCAATCGGTAGACAATGCGATATCCTCGGTAAATAAGCTCTCGAATATCAGGATTACCTATTTCCGGCACAGCCCTTCCGCTTCTCGGATTGTCAGCCAAAATTGCTTCAGTCTGGTCAATTAGGGCATCAACAAACCGGACAGCACGCTCTACACTGTCACGTGCAATAAACTCCTCTATATCAACCAGATTTTCTCCAGCTTCCTGTGACCATGTTAAGCTCATGGATTACCCGCACTTCTCCGGGCTAGCAGTGCTTTTCGTAGTTCGTTTGTAGTTTGGGTACGCCCGCTTTCAACGTCTGCAATCCCCTTCTCAACAGAATCAAGAAAAGATTTTCGGTAAACCAATTCATCATAATCCGAAGCGGACAACAGTACACCAGCTGGTTTGCTGTTTTGGGTAATGATAAGTGGATGTCTGGATGTCTGAAGTGTTTTGAACCACTTGGAAATATTGGTTTTAAATTCTGCAATTGGAACAATGTCATTACTGATTGAAATAGCTCGCATTATTTTACCTCCATGATACCAATCTCTTTATGGTCAAAATATAGACCAATAAAGCGACCAATACAAGTACTCGATTTCATGCTTGGCCCAACGGTGCCGCCCTTGACCTGCGCGGCGGTGTATGCCGCGCCAGTGTCCAAGGGCGTGTGTACGCCCGTCATGGGCATGAACTTATGGGGTGCAAGTCCCCTGTACGAGAGGGGGCTGGCTTTGGGATCGGACCAAGCAAACCACCTGAAACATAACGTAATTGTTACATAACAAGGCTATGTTTTGGCCTTAAAGACACTTTTTTACCGGCAAAAGTGAACTTCTAAGCATAGTGCAAGTAAGGGCAGTGAACCTTAAAATGCCATTTCCAACCCCCAAAACGAGCTTTTAAGGCCTGAAAACGGGTATTATTTTAACTATAAGTTATTGAATTCAGCATGTTAACTTGGTCCGCCCCCAACCCGAGACTCAGTATTCTTCGGGCGGGCGCGTCCAACTGTCTTGTTGAAATCATTCAAAAAACGGTCATCTGCGCATACCGGTACGGTCATTGTACCTCCAGCTAGGGTCATTTCTTCTGATATTTGCGAGATTTTTTTCCATCTGCGTTGGATTGTTTGGTTTTGACCTGTTTTCCTCCACATGTTTCTTAATCATCTCTTCATTTTTCTGCCGCGTTTTCTTACTCCATTCTTCCATATCTGCTTTGCCTTTCAATACCTCTTGTTGGCCTTTCAATAGGTTCTGCTGACCTCTCTTCTTAAAATCTTCTTCATCAAAAGAATTCTCGGATTTTAAATGTGATTCTGGTCCGCCTGTTCTATGGTCGCTTTGCCCCCTCGGTACCGCCTGACGTGGAGGTTCTGGTGCGAAGTCACTGTCGTTATAGGTCTTCACGTTCTTGTATTTTTTCGATGCAGGAGGAGGTGTGTCTTTGAATGTCACCACTCCGTGCCCGTCCACCCATTGGTAGATCTCTGCCCCCGCAATTGAAAAGGTTGATAGCATGGTAATGACAGGGACAGGGGCTATAAGGGGACAGGCTGATTATTGCCGCCCCTTTTGCGCCCTTTTAGCCAGCCGCGAGTTCGTACAGTCGATTCAAGTCCCATTTTTTGGCACAGCTCATCTCTCCAAGTCTCTTTACCAAATGGTGTCTGGCGGTTCACGCTGTTTCTGAGCTTTTCTACTTCTGCGCCAGTTAATGGCGTGTCGACATATCTGGACCAATCATCAGGTAGCGGTATCGGAAAGGGAAGACGTCCGTCATTGTTTTCGGCACCTCGTGCGGCATGGGAAGACCAGAGCCATTGCGCGGCGCTCTCAGACAGTCTCGCCCTTACAGGATTCGCCTCAATATAGCGGGCTACTGTCAACAGATGGTCATTGTCCTGGACAATAAAGCTCTTGTATCTTCCTTGCCAAACATGGCCACTGGTACCGTAATGCTGGTGATAACGACGGACATGGCTTGTCATCAGCCATTGCATCATTTTGTTCAGTTGGTCAGCCTGTTCTGGTTGTACGAGTAGGTGAAAATGGTTTGGCATCAAGCACCATGCATGTAACCGCACCGCAAACTTGTCCTGTGCCATCTGCATAAGGTCGACGAATGCGCGGTAATCACCGTCTTTATGAAAAACCTGCTGCCTGCCGTTACCGCGATTGATAAGGTGGTAATAGGCGTTGTCGGTTAATGCTCTTGCTATTCTTGGCATTGTTGCACCTCAATAAACAGCCTGTCCCCTTATTGCCCCCGCTTCTGTAATCACAATCTGTAAGTGCTTGTAACAATGGCATTCGTTCGAAAATGGTGACGCTCAGTACCTGTAAAATTGTGTAGAGACTGGCCTCGATTTTGAGTCGCTTCTTCATGATGGCGACGAGCACATAAATCGACACGGCAATCCAGATTTGGGCTTTGACTGCATTCTCCGAGGTGCCGTAAAAGGTCTTGATTCGCAGATTCTGCTTGATCCATCGAAAGAAAAGTTCTACTTGCCAGCGGCATCGATACAGTTCGGCAATTGTCATGGCCGGCAGGGTAAAATTGTTGGTCAGGAACACCAAGGTTTTGTCGGCTTCTTTGTCGTGATACTTCACTCGGCGTAGCTTGTCCGGGTAGTCTTTGGCTTGATAGAAGCCGGTCAGCTGTACCGATTGATCGCAAAGCAGGCCGGTGTTCTTGTCCACCGGATGAGAATAAACCCGACGGCACTTCAGATTTGACTTGGCTCGGATTACGAAGAAAGCTGATGCCTGAGTAATAGTGTACAGGCGCTTGAAGTCCAGGTAGCCCCGATCCATGACATAGAATGATCCTGCTTCCAGCGGCACTATGTCCAAGGTATTGACCTCGTGGAGTTTGCCGTCTGATATGTGGATGAAGGTCGGGATGCTGCCCCGCAGATCCAGCAACGTATGGAGTTTGATAGCTCCCTTGTTCTTGCGGAAGTTGGCCCACGGAAACATAGAGAGGCACAAGTCGATTGTGGTGGCGTCCAGGGCGTAGACAGTGTTCTCCAGCTCCAGCCCAAAGCTGTCGTTTGAGTAGAGTTTGCGGGCCGTCTGGATGAGAGAGTAAGCAAGGTCGGCGTAGATGCGCCAGTCGCGAACCTTGTTGGCATTTGCCAGATTGTTGCGAGAGACTGAAGAGCGAATACCCATGTGATAGAGTTTGGTCTTCTGTGCCCGCAGACAGGATTCGATGTCCCTCAGGCTCTCGCGGTAAGTCAACTGGGCGAATGCCATGCAGAGATATTGTTCGAGGCAGGAGAACTCCTTGACCTTGTAGTTGCCGTTGTAGCGATCGACGCACTGATGGAATACATGGAGCGGAAGATGCTCCATCACTTGAGAGAAAATGAGCTTGCCGGTGTACATAGTTTAACCCTCCGCACATAGTTGTGCGAAGATGGCTGAACCTCCGGAATGTTTTCAAGTCGTTTAATGGCATGATGTCACTTTTTCTCAGGATTAACGGGCCATTACGGCTCATCGACTATTCAACGTTGGGACACTACTGATCCTGGACAATAAAACTCTTGTATCTTCCTTGCCAAACATGGCCACTGGTACCGTAATGCTGGTGATAACGACGGACATGGCTTGTCATTAACCATTGCATCATTTTGTTCAGTTGGTCGGCCTGTTCCGGTTGTACGAGAAAATGGAAATGATTTGGCATTAAGCACCATGCATGCAACCGCACTGCAAACTTTTCCCGCGCTGTCTGCATAAGATCAATGAACGCGCAATAATCACCGTCTTTGTGAAAAACCTGCTGTCTGCCGTTACCTCGATTGATAAGGTGATAGCAGGCGTTGTCGGTTAACGCTCTTGCAATTCTTGGCATAGTTGCCCCTCAATAATCAGCCTGTCCCCTTATTCCCCGAGGTTTTCAATCTCTTTCTGTGCCCACTGTGACCGCTCCTTTTCTCTGTCTGCAGGATACTCGCTGTAGCGAACAATCCAACCGTCGTCGCCGAATATCTCGCCGTGCAATCCGTCCGAGAGTTGAGCGACCTCTTGCCCATCTGCAAAGACACGAATAGAACCACCAGCATCGCTCTCTTCCTGTAACGCAAAGAGCAAATCATGCATACCTGAGGTTATGACACGATCGACGACTTCTCGTATCACTTCCTTATCATTCACAGAGAATTTAGAGACACTTTGCTGAAGTCCCTCCAACTCTGGTGTTTTCCATTTACTGCTAAGCAACATGTCCAAGTCATAGAGCATTCGGTCGCGTAGATTCCGTACGAAAAAACTCCCGAATTTCTCCAATTCATTCTTCATGCTTCCTCCTGGCTAACGGGGCCGCGCTTGACCTGCCGGGCGGCTTTATCGCCCGGTCATGGTCCGAGCGCAAGTTAGAGCTATCTTTCCAATTCAACTGCCTTGATCTCAGTACCAATTGGCAAGGATTTAACTTGACGTTGAATTTTCCCATGCGCTCTGAAATGTGCAGTGAGGTCTCTAGGCTGAAGATTTTCGAGTGAAAATTTCCCGTTTAATGTGGGCGGTATATTGTAGCTGAAGCATTGGCCTACTTGGAGCACTGCTCCACTTGAAAGCAAGTCACCAATCAACTGAGGAGCAAACCACTCATTTGCATTGTCTGGTTGTTGTCGTAGCTGAAAAAAATCATCTGTGTCTTTTGCGATGCATTGCAACTCCGCACTGCCTACGTCGAGCCAATAGATTTTTCCGTCTGAATCTTCTAAAAATGCATCTCCGAGTGTAGAGACCATCCTTAGAAGAAAATTATCAGGAACAAGCCACCGCCATTCACTCAAAAGATCTTCAGAGGTATACCCCGTCAAATCTACCGCCAACTCATTCCAAGTGATTTTCATTGTTTGCCTCTATTGCTCTAACGGGGTCCGGCCTTGACCGGCGGCGTTAGCCGTCCGCGTCTGAGGCCGTGGTTGGGTGCTGATTCTCATTTCACCGGCCAGCTGTCTAGAGACCCCGGCAGATTCAGCTCCCACTTCAAGTAAAATTCTGCAGCGTCTTTTGCGTTTGTGAATTCCTGTTTCGATTCTTCGGCTATTGTGCGAAGGTCATAAGCTGAAGGTCGCCGGCTATGGCAAATAAATTGTGTTGGAGAAGCTCTCTGGATCACTGTTCCTTCATAAACGAGGTCGCCCGGTTTATGTACAGGCATTCGCCTTGGAAACCACTCCTCTCGCTGAATAACTGTAGCGAGATGTTCAAGGACTTCGGGGTACAGAAGAGTCTCATTTGGCCACAGTCCGCTTGCCTTGCGCTCTTCGACATTTATATGTTTGCCCCGCAGGAGCAGCGTCAAGATTTCTTTTGGCATTTTCATTTCATTTACCCAACGGCTGTGAGCACAGCGGGTTCACCGCTGCTGCGCTTGGTTAAATACTTTTGCGCACAATTTTTTCCACCTTCGGATTTTGCGCATCCATGAACATGAAGCATCGACCAAACAGCGCCTTTTTTCCAAAGTCGTCGAAAACATTATGTCCAAGCGGAGTTATTAGTACCTCATCAGTTGCAAGAGCTTCCAGGTACCGGCGATCTATTTCACTCCAATTTTCTTGTACAACTTCATTTAGCACAACATTGACAGCAGGATGATTATAACGAACTAAAATGCCTCCATCGTCCATGTCTAATGGGTTCATGTCCGGGTGATAGTTGTATATTTTTGATAGAACTTCTTTTGCAAAAGTATCTGCTTCACCGTCTGATAGCCCTTCGTTGAGACTACAACATAAGGGGTCAGCCCTTGACACGAGACAATACTTCATCAAACCAACCCATTTCCTTCTTCAAAGACACATCGGTTTTCAAATCCATCATCATTCGTTGATATGCCTTAGCAACTGCAAAACCACTCATTCCACCAAGTTGCTCTCCTATTTGTCGATTAGTCTTCGCAACGTATCTCTTCATCAAATAGATGCACATTTTCCGCAAATCGTTTCGTTCAGTGTTCAGGAGTTCCTCCCGAGTCACACTATGTCGTTCACAAACAATTGAGACAATGTCATCAACACCTTGGGAAGCCTGCAATGCTCTTCTATGAGAGGTTTCCTCTCTGTTCAGCAATTCTTCTTCAATCTGTGCCAGGGTATCTTTGAGGAATGACGAACTGCCCAGGATCATACCGCCGTAAACGCTTTTAAGCGGACTTTCCATCTCCTCATTCAAAGCACTTTCCACAAATGCCTTGTATTTTCTCCTTGCTGAGACTGTATCTTTTGAAAGCATTGATAAAACCGGCGTGACGTCAACAAGTTCGTCTTTGCCGGAGATAAACGCGTCAAAACTGCTGTATGGATATTCTTCCGGGCGCTCAACCATTTTTGCCCGTACAGGATTCAGATGCATGTACCTGCTCAATTCCAGCAGATAGCTATCTCTATCAACAAGAAGGGCTTTGTATCGGCCTTGGAAAAGGTGCCCGCTTCGTTTTCTCTTGATATTGATATAGGTTGTATAAGAACTGTTCAGGTGATGCATTATTTTACTCAGATTTTTTTCGGGTGTTTCAATGAGGAGATGATAGTGGTTGGTCATGAGGACATAGCAGTGGAGTATAAATCCGTACTTTGTCTGTGCATTGGCAAGGTATTCCTTAAACTTCCGATAGTCCGTTTTTGTAAAGAATATTTTCCCCCGCTCATTACCACGCGCCGTAATATGGTACAAGGCACCTTCATATTCTATCCGTAACGGTCTCGCCATTTTGCTTTCCTCCAGATGATTTCAAAGAAAAGTACGGCAACTAATGTCTCGTGTCAAGGGCTGACCCCTATTTGTTTATTTGTAATAGGCGTTGTCGGTTAATGCTCTTGCTATTCTTGGCATTGTTGCACCTCAATAAACAGCCTGTCCCCTTATTGCCCACGATGCGCATGAAGGCCTTAAAGCAGCACGTACAGCGGTTTTTCCCACAGTTTCATGGCAGCGCTGCCAGTTTCATTTACAACAAAACGCTCAATCATACGTACCGAAGCTGGAGCTGAAAAAAAAGGTTGCCGCCGACATCAGGAGTATTTTTGCCGCGCCTTCGGAAGACGATGCGAAAAGACTTCTATCGCAACTCCTTGAATGTTATGAAAAATCGGCACCACGTTTAGTTGCGTGGGCGGAGGAAAATCTTTCTGAGGGATTCACGGTATTCCTGTTCCCCACTGAACACTGGCGTAGAATCCGGACAAGCAATGTCCTGGAACGTGTCAACAAGGAGATTCGGAGGAGAACTCGTGTCGCAAGTATCTTTCCAAATGATGCATCGTGCCTGAGACTCGTCAGTGCTGTGTTAATGGAAATATCTGAGGACTGGGAAACGGGCCGGGCATACCTCACAATGTAATAATCAAAGAACAAGCCCCAAAGAGGGGATGACGAATTTACAGAACTAATGTTGCTTTATCGCCTTTATGGAAAAGATCGCGACGACTCCGAAGATGATGACTATGGTGAAGATAATCAGTTTTTTCATTTGTCTTCTTTTCTGTTCAACGGGGGAGAGCACAGCAACGGAGCGTAGCGGAGACTGCTGCTGCGCTTAGTTATTTATTCGATGCCTTCGTTGCGATCAACGTGAATATGAAAACAAGACAAAAGACAAGAAAAGACCAGAAAAGAACAACTACAAACACGCTTCCATTGCTCGAAATATCAAGTAACTTAACAGTAAAATCAAGAATAGATACTGCTGAATGCGTTATCCATGGAGCGGTTCCATTCCCTTGGACCATAGCTATGCTGGCGAAGAAAAAAATAAAAATACACCCCCCAAATATAGAAGCATATTTGATGGCAATGGAAAACGCATTTAAAATTGAGCGGTTAATAGACATATTTATTGCATGCCACCGCATGCTTCTTGAATATTTGCTTCAAATTCAAGACGAATTCTCTTGTAACATGCCTCATTTTCATTTGATGCGTTGCCACATGTTGTTTTTAGTTTTTGAATAAAGTTTTTATTTGCTTCCGTACAGTTAGGGAGAATTTGGCTCAGATGATTCTGAGCATTCTTCATTTGACTAATGCATTCTGCACTTACCTTTTCCTGAATACATAGCTGAATAGCCGACGTGGGACGCGGTTGTGATGCGCAGACTTTTCCCACACTTTCGTATTGCTGTACGCATGAGCTATCTGGGTACCAAGTGGGTATTTTTTTTGATTCAGCAAAGCAATTCTGAACCATTAAAGAGATGGTACTGAGTGAAGCTAGGACTGAAACAACAATAAATTTCGACAGCAATGAAATAACTACTGGCCTTATTTTGTTCATAGATTGAACTCCGAAATAACTCGTAAATCACCGGTTAGAGCCGGGTTTATATATGTAGTAACAAGTTTATAGATGTATAAATAAGTTTCTATATCTATAAACCTAGGAAGTTTCTACTGCTATAAACTTCCGTGTTTTTTTGCCAATCAACATGTTTCTACATCTATAAACTTTCCGGTTCCTTGATGTTTACGGCGGTTTCTACAGCTATAAGCTTTTCCAGATTCGTTCCGACAATAATCAGCCTGTTCCCTTATTAGTTCCAAACATCAATTGGCAAAAACGTATTGAATTTCTCCGAGAACTCCGCGTCTTCGCGTGAGTAATTGCCGTTTTACGGTTGAATAATTGCGTGAGTGAGTTGGTATAACAGGAAAAAGGCGGGAATAACATCAGAATTAGTCTTCATTAAAGATATGGTTCTCATTACGGGGAAATCAGGAGAGGAATTTTGGTGGCAGTATGCAAAAATATTCCACGTTTTGTTTTGGCCCTGTTCTTAATGCCGAAACGTTACCTTCGACGTGATCAATAAACGACTCCTGCCCATAGCTGCTTTCTAACAGAATGCCGACTGACTACCGGATCAAATATGCTCATCTGCGCCTGTTCAGACGAAAACGCAGATAAACAGACAACCCCATCACCAGCAACAGAAACGTCGGCAGAGGGAGGGCCGCATCAGGAATCAACGGCTCGTAGAAAAAAACGACATGCCTGGCCCCCTCGGGGAGCTGGATGCCGCGGAAGGCGTAGTTGGTGCGGAGGATCTTTTTCTCAACCCCATCAACCGATGCCCTCCACCCCGGATAATAGGTGTCGCTGAGTACTAAATAAGAACCCTGTGCCGCTGCGGCGTCAAGCTCGATTTCGATACGATCCGGCCTGTCGAGAGTGATCGTGGCTTGCGGCGGAGTGGTGGCGACGGAGTTATCGGCGTCTGCTTGCAGGTTCCACTCCTCAGCATCGCTTTTGAGAATGGCCATCCCGAGGCGCGGGTCAAAGTCGGGAGATTCCAGGAACGCGAGAAGAGAACCCTCATCGGGAAAAAGACGATAGGACGGGACCACGCTGGCCCGGGGGAGCGCTTTACTGTTCAGGTGGGCTTTTATGCCCTTGAACGATGCGGCAGGGAACAGGCGGCTTACAGAAGAGCTGTCCTGCAGAAAGAGCCATTTTGCAGAACTCAGGTCAAGATAGACCTGCTTCCCCTGATCGCCATCAAGTGCGTCGCGGCACCATGCCGATACATTGGCCGACCAGTAGGGGAAAAAAGAGAAATAGTGCCCGGTGCTTAAGGTCCCGTTCAACACCGTCAGATTGGGAGTATAGGGGTAATGACGGTTCATCGAATTCGTCAGCCAGACATTATATGGCGGCAGGTCGCTTGAAGTTCTGTATGCCTGCGGTTCCTGCGGCGGAGGACTTCCTCTCCAGCCGATCGTCCCGAGATCATGCACCGCCAGGGGCGACTTGATGTTAAAGGCATTGGACGCAAACAGGCAGATTACGCTGGCCACCACCCCCGCCAGGGCACCACGCCTGACCATAGTTCCCTTGCCGAGCGAGAGAAATGCCGCCAGCACCATCGCCATGCTGCTGAGCCACAACAGAGCGGTGAGCAGCGGCGAAGATGCCAGGGCCGTCCGGGTCTGCGGCAGAAGTCTCTCGTAATGGATGACAAAGACACTAGCGACACCGATCACACAGAGCGGCAGCACGAATGTGAGTATTTTCCCCATGATGACCGGAGTCCCGCTACTGTCGCGCTCCAGAAGCTGATCAACACCGCGGGCGGATAAATAGGCGACGCAGATGGGGAGGAAAAACAGCCAGCGGTAAGGAAAGCGGAAATATTTGAGGATCGGCAGTGAATGCACGATTTTCCAGAGCCCCACATAAGGGCCAAGGGCCATGAGGAGAGAGAACAGCCCGAGGAAGACGAAGTAATTCCGCCCCGGCCCTTTCCCTGCGGCAAACATGCCGATGAAACAGAGAAAGAGGGCATAGAGCGGAAAACGGATGGTGCTCGACATCCCGCCCCACTCCCCCCATCCGGCCGGTGTAGGGAACAGCGACAACGGCAGCCACCCTGGTTCGAGATGCAAAGTGTTTTGCAGCGCATCGAGGGTGACGCCGGCACCGACCGTCCTGGCGGAAAAGCGGAACTCTTCCAGCATCGGCAGCAGCTGGGGCGATGCGATGACGATCGCCACGATAACGCTCCCGAGCAGCATCAGGAAACGGAGTCCGATCCCACGGGCGCCCTCTCCCACTGTCTCTGCACCAAGCCAATGAAAGAGGAAGAACGCCAAAACCGTCATGGCAAGATACACCATCATCACCGGGTGGCCGATCAGAAAGACGAGCGACAACGATATCGTCAGATACACAAAGGAGAAGGGACGCTTGTCGATGAAGAGGAGGCACGACAGGAATATGCCGGGGAGGAGCGCGTGGCACCACATGAGGGCGGGGACATTCTCCAGGCCGAAGGTGGCGGTGCAAAAGGCAAACACGGAGGCCCCGAACAGTGAAGCGAACCAGCTGACGCGCAACTGCCGCAGCAGCAGAGCGCACAACGTAAAGGCAACGAGGCGGGCTGAAATCATCTCCACCAGCCACCCTGTTTCAGCCGAAAACAACCGGTAGATTATTTGTGTGACAGGAAAACATATGCCATTTTGCCCCTCGGCCAACAGTGAAAAGCCACAGGCGGAAGACGGCACCCACTGCGGACTGAAGCCGCCTGCAAAGGCGTTGTGCAGAAACACCCGGAAGGGAAAGGACTGCAGCATGCCGTCTTCAAACAGCAATGTGTTGCCGCCATTGGAAGCGATGGTCAGGTAGGCAAACACAGGGGATAAAAAGAGCATGATAAGGGCGGCGTAACGTATCGCCTCCCGTCTTTGCCCTCTTTCCGTAACAAGGTGGCGGAGCTTTTTTAACAAAGCATCTCCTCTTACGATTTCGTAATCAGCACGATTGACAGGATCGACAACAGGATACCCGCAACGCGTAAGCGATTTAAATCTTCACCAACGGCAAACCCGTAGAGCGCGATGATCGAGAGGATGCTCGCCATCATGATCGGCTGTACTTTGCTGATATCGAAAAACTTCAGCGCCATGTAATAGCTCACAAAAGAAACGGCATAGATAACCAGGCTCAGCAACAGGGTCACAATCCATTTCGCCTGCATTACCGTGTGCGTGCCGGAAATCTTCAACAAGATCTGGGCCAGCGCCGTAGAGGCAATCCCGACGACAACATAGAGTCTGGGGTCGATAGTCATAGTTCACCTGCCTGATACCTGATTTTTACTCCACAGCCGCCTCTATTGTTGCGTCTCTCTTCCTGTAATTGCCATAATCCTCGACAATACAAATGGGGCGCCCCTTAACCTCGTCGTATATCTTCGACAGATACGTACCGAGCAGACCGATGCCGATCATGATGACACTCGACAGGATAAGCATTACGATGATCACTGTCGTAAAACCGCTAAAGGCGTTGCCGACCAGCTTGTTGTATAACGTCTGAATCCCCAGCAGAAACGAGAACATCAGGGTAAAAACCCCCAGCACGGAAACAATCTGCAAAGGCCTTTGCGAGTGAGAGGTAACGGCGTCAATAGAAAGCCGGAACAGGCCCAGTGTGTTCCACTTCGTCGTCCCGGCATTTCTGTCTTCAACTTCAAACTCCAACGTAACATGATGTAAGCCTATCCAATGGGTGAGCCCGCGGAAAAAGCGGGTCTTTTCTTCAATACTGTTCAAAATGCCGATGGCTTTTCTATCCAGCAGCTTGAAATCCGATGCCCCGGCAAAATCTATCCCAGTCAGGCCGCTGAAGATTTTGTTGAAGACGGCACTCGCCATCCTTCTGAAGATATTTTCCTTACGCCTTCTGGTTTTCACCGCGTCAACGATATGTGCGCCCTTTTCCCACTCACCAATCATATCCGGGATAAGATGCGGCGGGTGCTGGAGATCGGCATCTATGATAATTGCGCCATCCGAAGCGCAATGCTTGAGTCCGGCTGCTATGGCCGCTTCCTTGCCGAAATTCCTCGAAAGCTTGACGAGACAGATATTGTCTCGCGATGAAGCCAGCTTTCTGATTTCCAGGCAGGTATTGTCGCTACTGCCGTCATCGACAAAGATAAAGGTACAGAGGTATTCCATTCCGGCGAGATGCGTATCGACCCTGTCTACCAGGGAAAGGATATTTAGTTCCTCGTTATAACAGGGGATCACCACGTCGATAGTCCTCTTTCGGGTTTCCATATGCTCTCCTTGATGAAACCGTTCCACTTGAAAACAGTAAAAAGGTCATCATGAATTATGCCAACGGCACAGGGCCACATTTATTCTTTTAAAACAGGCTGTTAAACAACATATGTGCCATACAATGCGGTTCAATAAAGTGGTGCCGTCAGTGCTTGGCAGCCTCCAGCGCCGGATTGGCAGCGCAAAGCACTGCATGTTAAAATTGTTGCGATTGTTACGAACGTGTCGCGCCTTCTGGGGATTAAAGGAGACTTGGGGGGAATTGCCTTTTACACTGCAAACCAAATCCCCCCTGCCCCCCTTTTTTAAAGGGGGGACGCATAGCGGGAGATCAGTAGTAATAGTAATCCTGGGAAAAGCAGTTATCCACGAAAATCACGAAAGACACGAACAAAATCAGAAAGATATGTATCTTTACGGTGTAACCTGTTTGGTGAATGACTGTTTTGCTGTAATGGTTTAATTTTCGTGTCTTTTCGTGCTTTTCGTGGACCCAAAAGCCGTTTTCAGGTTAATTCCGTATCGTATAAGTTATCGTGGCTGATTGCCCGACGTTGCCTGCCGCGTCGTAGGCTTTGGCATACATGCTATGGGTGCCGTTATATTCTGCCGTAGTCGTCACACAGTACCCGAACGGCGACACGGTCACGGTCCGGTCAAGCCAGCCGTTCACGTAATATTCCACCCTGGTGACAGCCACGTTATCGCTGGCAGATACGGCGGCGCAGACTGTCCCGCTGACCGTTGAATTGGCGACCGGCGAGGTGATTGCGACCGTGGGAGCGATGGTATCGGACAGCGCATTACTTACGGTGACGCCCACCGCCGCGGACTGCCCCATATTGCCGGCGGCGTCATAAGCCCGGGTGGTGAGAGAGTAGGAACCATTCGCGCTCGACGTCGTGTTCCAGCTGTATGCATAGGGGGAGCTGGTGTCGGTCCCCTTCAGCACGCCGCTGACATAGAATTCAACCCTGCTCACGCCGACGTTGTCGCTGGCGGAAGCGGTGATGCTGGTGGTACCGCTGACGGTTGCATTGGCGGCTGGCGAGGTGATTGCCGTAACCGGCGCGGTTGTATCGGTGACGCCGTTGCTCACCGTAACCGCAACTGCGGCGGACTGCCCCGTGTTGCCGGCTGCGTCATAGGCCTTGGCAGTGAGAGAGTATAAACCGTTGGCGATTGTGGTCGTATACCAGGTAAAGGTGTAGGGGGCTCTCGTATCCGTACGGCTCAACGACCCGTTCACATAGAACTCAACCTTGCTTATTCTCGTACTGCTCGTGGCGGTCGCGGCGACATTAACCGTCCCACTGACCGTTGAACCGGACGCCGGAGCGGTGATAGAAACGACGACCGGGGTGGTCGTACCGCCGACAGTAATGGCCTGCGGCCCAAACACGTTGTTGGACTCACTGAGCTCCGTTACCTGCTGCACAGAATCAACCTGGGCCCACATGTTATAAGCGCCAGCCGCAGGATAACTGACGACGAACGTACAGCTGTCTGTTGCCCCCGCTGCCAATCCACTCTTGGTGCAGGAACCATCTCCGGCCTGCAGAGGCAGCGGTGACGTGGTCAGGTTTTTGTAAAAGTCCATCGCGAAGCTGCCCGCAGCGGCGTTGCCCTGGTTCTTCACCGTCACCGTCACGTTCACCGTCTGACCTGGCAACGGAGACGCCGGGACCGGCGTGATGCTCTGGACGATCAGGTCCGGAAGTGATTCCGTTGGGAACAGGGTCGCCCAGCTATAGGTCTGCGGCACGATATGAACCGCCGAGGTAAAAACACCATTCACCAGAGTGGCAAATGACACATCGAACTCCATCCTGTCCGGCCTCATAACAACAGTCGTCAGCGTTGGCGCGACAATGTCGGCAACCGCGTCCATCAGAGACCACACCTCATACGAATCCACCTTGTGATCGCCGGAACCGTAGAAACCAATCAACCCGTTTCTCAGCGTATTATAACGGGTGACGCTCTCTCCCGACAGAGGCGGCGGAATGATTTTAATAAAATGATTGGTGGCCATAATGTGGTTGTAAGTCGGATCGGTATAGGCGGCTTCACGAATCAGATTCAGGTCGTTAGAATCTTCGATGTAATACACCGGATCACCCGTATAGAGGTAGGGTGAGCCGATCTGAACAATAAGCGGCGTGAACTCGGAAACCGAGTTCACGATTGATAACGGCTTGGCCGGGAAATTGTCCCTGGTCGTGTTCTCGAGAATAGATCGATACACCTCTATTGCCGGGTGGAACGGCCCGACGCTGCTGGAGTTATCGACATTTCCCCCATTCACCATCAACGTGATGCCATATTCATTCATGCCGGAGATCAAACCAAACCAGCCGGGCCAGCCAAAAGAGACAAACTTGGGTTTGCCGACCGGTTCATAGGTAATAATGAGCTGATCTTTGAGAATATTGCCTTGCAGATCATAGAAAAAGTCATAGTTTCTGGCCATGAGAGTTTCACCGTTTGCGGTCGCGGCCCCCCACGCTCCTAGGGAAGAACAGCCGAAAAAATATTCGATAAAGAGGTTGAACGCCTTTATATCCCGGTCATCAATGTTTCTCCCCAGGCTCGATACATAGAGACTCTTGCCGCTGGCAGTCATGCCCGCGACCATGCCGTTGATCTCCTCCAGATATTCGGGGTAAAAGGTGTGATAGAGGGGAATCAGGGCGAGATGGGCGTTGTAATCCGCGACCTTCTCAGCCACGGTGGTGCCGCTGGCCAGAACGCCGATCACATAGGTATCAACCAGATCGCGGATTTTGTCGGCCATCAGATAGCCGTGGGCATACCCCATCTCATAGTAGGAACCCCACAGGCTGAGCACCTGCTGGTTACCGATCTGGCGGATACTGCCGTTGACTGCGGCCTGTGCCGTTGATGCAGCGGAAAAACCATTGCCAACAATCAGAAAGCAGGCGACGAGCAGAAAAAGATACCTTTTCAATACAGCTCTCAGATACGTTTTCATAGTACACCTCCCCATAAAGTGCCTGTTGAAACGGTTTTAGTCAGACGCACAGTATCGGCGTAAAAATTCCGCATTGAGGAGCGACACGGCCCCACCAACAATCGGCAGCAACAAACGCGCCAACAGATAACACGCCGAAATACCGTACAATATTCGGCACATCCATTAAAATGGTCCGGTACTATGCAAACTTATCCGACAGGTTGACACAATTATTTTACAGTGGGGAATGGACGTAACGGGAGAACTCCTCCGGGGTGTTGGAAACCCCGGAGGTTTTTTGAGCGGTGCAATAAAGACAGGTAACGCTTCTCTCTCTGATTATCGGTGCCAGGCCCGCGTCCATGCGTACACCCATGGGTCAGGCAAACCATGCCGCGTATCAATCACCCCTGTTTTTGCATCCAGCGGGCAAGGATGCGCTCGCGCCCCTTACCCTCGGCTGCAAGGGCCTGTGCAATACCGAACTCGATACTTTCCTGCGCTTCCTGCCCCTGTAAATAGAGCTGCCACTCCGGCGTGCCACGATGAGCATCGAGAGTGCCGGTCGCTTTGGCAAGCGAGAGCGTATCCACCATCGCATCGAATTTTGCGATCTCCCGCTGATGCGCTTCATACAGAGCGGTCCCTGCCACCTTGCTGAAAGGCTCGTAGTCACTGTATTCGCCGGTGCGGTGGTTCTCGACGCCTGTGGGTGCAGGGTCGAACAGGCAGCAGAGCGTCACATGCCCGTCATCGATGAACACCTCGTGCTTGTTACGGAGGAATTGCGGCGTCCGGGTCGTTTCGTCAATAAAGCTCTCTTCTTCCGGACTGCCGGCGGCTTCATTCAGGTGATACGTCGAATCATCATCCAGCTTTAACCACGGCCCCCAGTGCTGTTTTGATTTTGCGTACGGATGTTCGGCCATACGCACGCGGGCGTCACCTTGTACGTCATAGCAGACGTTGCACTCCGTCCGGGAATTATAGGACATCTTGAACACCGGTTCGCCATCCTCGTTATGGGGGAGTCCGGCCACATCGAACATGGTGGTTCTGAACCAGGCCACCGGATTTCCCGATTTTGACAGCAACACCGGGTCGTGGTGCAAAAAGATCCGGCGACTCAGATACTGGGGCGTAAAATTCCAGCGCAACGAGTGTGAACCGGCAGCGCAGGCGGCAATAAACGTCTCGTCGCGCAGCAGAAAATCCTTGCCGCGCCCTTGTGATGGGTCTGCGCCGGAGACACAGAGGAGTTCGGTTCCCTCCACTCCGTTCAGGACACTCCCTTTGCCGGGGGGGATATAGAGGTGAACGCCTTCCGTCAGACGAAAAGGGCTCCTACCCTCTCCGTCCACCAGGATACTTCCGCCCCCCTTAAGAACGCTTATGATGTGACCGACATCTCCCTTCGGCTCAAGCCGCCCCGGTTCATAGAAACGGACCCGTTCTATATCCAACCCTTCAGGATGCACATCATGATTGAGAATTTCGATTTTGGTAAACTTCTCTCCAGGCTTGCGACACCAGTTGTTCTTGATAAGCTTTTGCATAGTTTTCTCCAGTAATTCGTCATTAGTGAGCCGCTTGCAAAAGTCTTAGAATTTGACTCCCCCTCCCTTGCCTAGAGGCACCTACTTCTGGTGACGGGAGACGGTTGGGGGGTGGGTGAAATTGCAACATGCTGATTTCATAGCAACCTCCCCCTCACCCTAACCCTCCCCCGCCAGGGGGGAGGGAACTTTTTGTGACTTTTGCAAGAGCCTCTATTTAGAGATTGAATAACCACGGCAAAACAAGACCAGCCAAAATACCGCTTGATGCACTCCTAAGGTGGAAGCGCCCATCCATCACTGCCGACAAGTTCCTCACCAAGTTTTTTCCGGTCAACCTTCCCCGACGATGTCATTGGCAGAGAATCCATGAACAGCATCGTTTCCGGGACCATGTATTTTGGCAGGCGCGGCGTACAGTACCTGACAAGCTCTTCCGTTCCGAGAGAGCATCCTGATGTAGCGGCTATGACGGCAAAGATGCGGTTGCCGACAAGGTCGTCCGGAATCGGAATAGCGACAGCAGCAACAATTTCGGGATGGCCTGACAGTACCGTCTCAATTTCTGCCAGTTCGATACGATACCCCCTGCTTTTGACCATATGATCCTTGCGGCCGCTGAACAGATAATTACCGTCATCATCGATGCGCACGAGGTCGCCGGTTTTATAGACAATTTTATCCAGAAAGGGATAGCGAGGGTCCGGCACAAACTTTTCGTTGCTCATCTCCCGATCATCCCAATAGCCGTAAGCCACCGTTGAGCTGCTCACGTAAAGTTCCCCCTCGTCATCCGGGCGGCTGAGAACCTGCCGCTCCTCGTTCAGGGCGAAAACATCAAAGTTGGGAAACGGCTTGCCGATCGGTATTCTCCAGGAATCGTCATCCGGTATTTCCGTTATGGGATAGCAGAGGGACGAGTTGGCCTCCGTCTGTCCGTAGATGTTGTAGAACGCGGCATTTTTCATCCGTTTGGCCAGCAGGCGCAGATACTTGACCGGCATGATATCTCCGGAAAAATGGACCAGGCGCAGCGACTCGAGACTCCTTGACTCCAGCACCCCTTTCTCGGCAAGCAGTGTCAAGACTGAAGAGACCGAGTTCCAGACCGTGATCCGCTCCTTGTCTATGTATTCAGCCAGTTTCACCGGGAAGGTCGAAAGCATTTCAGGCAGCAGTACAATTGCAGCCCCCTGTTTGATCGCGACAAAGATGTCGAACACGGAGAGATCGAAATGCAGGGGCGCGTGGCTGCCGAAACGGTCGGATGCCGTGACGTTAAAATAATCGGCGGCCATTTCTATGAAGGTGAGCGCATTCAGATGCGATATGGCAACGCCTTTGGGATTTCCGGTGGAACCTGAGGTGTGAAGGATATAGGCAGGGCTGCTGTCGGACATCTCCACGGTTTTAAACCCGCCATGGTCGGCAGCGGCTTCGACATCCAGGGACAGACTTTTGCTGACGACAGTGAGATGCGTCACCGTCTTGGCATCTTTACCGATAAAGAGCGCCGCACCAATGTTAAGCGCTTCCTCAGAACCCGAGGAGAGCGCCTTCAGGTTGCCGGGCGTCGTGACGAGGCACTCAATGCCGCAGTGCCGTATCATATACGCGACCCTCCCGGCAGGAGCGGCAGGGTCAATCGGCACGTAGACCGCTCCCGACTTCAATATCCCGAAGAGCGCAATAATCTGCTCTATAGATTTCGAGAGCATTATCCCGACCCGGTCGCCGGTGCGTATTCCAAGCTGCTGCAGAGACCCGGCAACACCATTACTCTGTCGCTCCAGGTCAGAATACGTCACCGCTTTATCTTTAAAGATGACCGCGATGTTGTCAGGATAGTGTGCAGCGCTACGCTGCAGTAGATGATGAAGTAAATAGTCACGCATACCATTTCTCCGGAAAAACTCAGAGTCCGAGAAGGCTCGCAATGATATTTTTCTGAATTTCAGACGTCCCTGAATAAATTTTCCCGGCAAGGGAGTCCCGCAGATTTTTTTCAAAGTCCATCTCGGTTGAATAGCCATAGGCGCCATGTATCTGCAGCGCCTCCATACAATTCTGCACATAACTCTCGCTGACAAACAGCTTGGCGACGGCAGATTCAACCGGCGCCCGTTTCCCTTGCGACTTCAACCAGGCAACCTTGTAGAGAGCAAGCCGGCACAGTTCGAGCCGGACGTGCATATCGGCAATCTTGTGGGAAACCGCCTGATTTTTACCGATCGGTTTTCCGAACTGTTGGCGCTCGTTTACATGGCGGATACAATCCTCCAGATCCTTGGCCATGGCACCAACATGGGTGGCGAACAGACAACTGCGCTCCCACTCCATTTCCGAATTGAAGATAGCTCCCCCCGCCCCCTCTTTTCCCAGCAGATTTTCCTCGGGAACTTCGCAATCCTGGAGGATGACCTCGCCGATCGGGCTCGTCTTCAATCCCATCAGTTCCAGCGGTTTACCGACGGAAAAGCCAGGGAACCCTTTCTCAACAATGAAAGCCGAAACCCCGGCAAAACCTTTCTTGGCATCAGTCACGGCAAACACCAGCAGCAGATCCGCAATCGGCGCGTTGGTAATGAACATCTTCGTGCCGTTGATGATGTAGCGATCCCCTTTTTTTTCAGCCTTGCACTTCATACTGAAGGCGTCGGAACCGGAGTCCGCCTCCGTCATGGCATGCCCACCCTTGAGAGAACCGTTGCAAAGGGAGGAGAGGTAGGTATCCTTTTGGTACTCCGTGCCGAATTTCAGCAGCGGGGATTCGCAGGTCCAGATATGGGAATTGATCGCAAAGAGAAGACCGCTGTCACGACAGGCATAACCCAACGCCTCCATGGTGACGACGCATGTCATGATATCCATGCCAAGGCCGCCATATTTTTCCGGCATGGAAAGCCCCTGCACCCCGAATTCAGCACACTTCTCCCACCCCTCCTGATTGAACTCACGGTTTTTTTCCCGCTCTTTGGCACCTTTATTGAGGACCTTCTCGGCAAATTCGATGGCTGACTTCTTAAAGGTCACCTGATCCTCTGTTAGTGAGAAATCCATGGACTACCCCTTTTCTAGTTCTGTTCCTGCAGTTCGACCAGCCTGGCCATGCTGGTAAGGCTCTGAAAATTTTCCGGTACAACCTCCTCGTCCGGAATCCTTATGCCAAAATCCTCCTCCATAAAACTTATCAACTTCATCAGTCCGAGCGAGTCGATGATCCCCAGTTCGAGCAGGTCCTCATCAGGTTCCAGCGTTTTTTTGCCCAGACCGGCCGCAATTTCCGTAAGCAGATAATTTTCCAGCTTCTTTAGAACGCTCATCCGGCACCCCCCTTTTGCTATCGATTGGCGCTACTACCACGTAACTTTTATTCTTTCGCACCCAACCCCCTCTAAATCTCCCTTTATCAGGGGAGACTTCAATGCTTCCCCCCTGATAAGGGGGGACTGAGGGGGGTTGGTTTTAGATGTTCCAAGGTACTACACACCTTCAGGAAACCTTCCAAAGGCCTCGATATATCGGCTTGGACGCCACGCTCCCCTTACCATGAGAAAGCTCAGGCAATACAACCTGAAGCCCATTTTCATCAACGCTCCGGCAAGCAGGCCGTCCCGGGCCATAACACGGGTTCGACAGGGGCGGCCCTTGAACAGCGCCAGGGCATGACTGAACAGACAGACCGCCACATCCTCATCCTCCGCCAGTAATGGTCCAAGCTGCACCGCTCCGCTTCCGGGCAGGCACGCCAGATAGCCGCGAATCCCCGCAGCATCACGGTAGAGGAGCACCTTGCCCCATCTGATGAAATAGGCAAAATCCGTACGGTGGTCAAAATGGCTGCGCGGCAGATCGTAGTTACAGACGGCATCAAGACCCTGTGCCGTCACTTCACTCACGTTACTCTGCAGCTCCGGGTTATGCCTGGCCCTGCCGTTCAGAAGAAGGTCCAGCAGATCGGCTACCGGCCTGAAATTGTATGCATATTGGAAGGAGAATGATGTCGTGTTGAACGCCTCCTGCACACAGCGCAAACTTGACAAACCTTCCGCTCTTTCAAGGAGAGCATCCATCAACTTCGGTGCCACGGACTTCCCCTGAAAGGCGGCATCAACGGCCATCGGCCCCGCCCCGCCAACGTCACCTCGTTTATTGACGAAGACCGCGCCAACCACACGGCCATCAACTTCAGCGACAATACCTTCGCTTGAAACATAGTGGCACATCGCCCAGGCCCAGGCCTTTCCATCCTGCAGACCCTGCATAACCGGGGGATAGCCGTATTTGGATGCAACGCCGGTGAACCCTTCGTAAAGGATCTCTCCAACCCGGTCGATATCCGCTCTTGTCATATCCCGTATGACGATACTCATAGTGTTTTCCTTATGAACACAGTGTGTTGATTGATTGGCACTTCACGTAACCGGCTGGGTAGCGGCATCCAAAAGCTCATTATTCTCCGGCACCCACAGTTGTTTCTTCGTCCTTGCCCCGGACCCCCAGCGCGGCTTATCAGGGTCCACAGGCCAGGTCAGCCATTCCCTTAATTCATCGCTCCTCTTTGGATACAGCTCAGGCGGGCGGTTGAAGTACACGCCTCTTTCGATGGTATTTCTGGTTATGGACACTCCGGTGCCGACAATACAATCGGGCGCGATGGTGACTCCCTCCTTGATAGTCGCGTTGGCGCCGATCAGGCAGTGTTCCCCGACGGTAACGCCGCCCAGTATCACGGCACCCGGAGCCACAAAGGAATGATCCTTAAGGACCACATGGTGCCCGATTATCACGGAGTTGGTTACGGTGACGTTATTGCCGATCCGGGCAAAGGCTTCCACAGAGCAGTTGGTCCCGACGGTGCAATTGTCCCCCGTTACCAATCCGGGCCAGGTGGTTGCTTTCGAGCTGATATAGGTAATCAATTCGTATCCCTTCGCCTTCGCCTGAAGATACTTCTCTTCCCTCACCCGGTTGACCTTTTGGAAACTGACGGAAACAATCATCTTGTATCGCGTGGGGGGGAAAACGGTTTCGATTTCATCGAAGGGGATCACCGGCAATCCAAACAGGCTATCCCCGGTCAGATATTTCCGATCGACAGTAAATGCAACGACCTCATAAGGAGAGTCATTGGTCAGGCAATCGTAGAAGAGCTCGGCAAACAGACTGTTTCCAAAAATGATCACTTTTTCCATATCAGACTCCTCACTCCGCTCAGGAATAACACTGCCCTGTCGCACCACCGTCACCAAGATATTCCGTCGTCCACTCCAGCACCGGCTGGACAACCCCCGGCTCCTTGCCGTACCAGCTCCCCTGCCGCTCTCTGACATCGAGGATGTCAAAGGAGACCCGGCTTTCGTGGCTATAGATCACGCAGTTGGAGTCCTTGACGACCATCACGACAAAGCGGTGCGAACCGCTGTTCAACAGGTCCCCCGGAAAATGGCAGACACTGCGCATCAGGCCCGACGGCAGGGTAGCGGTATTAATGTTGCCCGTGGAAAAGGCAATTATCTGTTCTGCGTTGTACAGGTGCAGGGTGATATGCAACTGCGCGGCGGGGAGCAGGTTCCAGTATTCAACTTCGACCCTGAACGGCGACTGCATCGTCAGCGGATTTGACAGGGCGTCAAACAGGCTGCCGTCCTGATGCTTCACGCACACGCGGCGAAGCCGTACCATGTCATTACCCGGCGCCTCCTCGGCACTACCCCAGACCTCTTCGGACAGATCATGCTCCTTCACGGACTTGGTCAGGTACTTTCTGACAATATCCGCCGACGGGCCGTCCTCGACGATCTCTCCGCTCTTCACCCATATGACCCGCTTGCAGAGGCTGTTTACCGCAATCATGTTGTGGCTTATAAAGAGCACCGTCTGGCCGTTCTTTGCCGCACTCCTTATCTTGTCGAGACACTTCTTCTGGAAGGCGGCGTCTCCCACGGCCAGCACCTCGTCCACCAGCAGAATCTCCGGTTCAAGATGCGCCGCCACGGCAAAGCCGAGACGCACATACATGCCGCTGGAATAGCGCTTCACCGGCACATCCAGAAACTTGCCGATCTCGGCAAACTCGACTATTTCATCGAAGCGTCTGCTGATCTGTTCTTTCTTCATGCCGATGATGGCGCCGTTGAGGTAGATATTTTCCCGCCCGGTCAGTTCGGGGTGAAAGCCGGTGCCAACCTCCAGCAGCGACCCTACCCTGCCGTAGACCTCGGCCCGGCCGCGCGTCGGTTCGGTGATGCGCGAGAGGATTTTCAGCAAGGTGCTTTTCCCGGCTCCGTTCTGCCCGATAATGCCGACGACTTCCCCCTGCCCGATCTCAAAGGAGACATCGTTCAATGCCATGAAGGTTTCCGAACCGTTGCCTGAGCGTCCATCCCGATGCAGTACCGACCTGAGTTTATCGGCAAGCTGTTCTCCGAGCGTGTCGTGGCGTTTTTTCAATTTGGCGATGTTATACTGCTTGGAAAGCTTTTCAGCCCGAATCGCAACATCTCCCATACGCTGCTCCTGTGACCGCTGATTATATAAAGACCGCGCCGTTAAATATCATCGGCAAAGGTCTGTTCCATCCTTTTGAAATAAACGATTCCGCCAAACAGCAGCAGCACGACAACACCGGTACTTACCGCCATCATCAGCAGATCCGGACTCTCCTTGCCAAGAAACGCCCAGCGAAAGCCTTCGATCACCGCAACCATTGGATTCAGGCTGTAAATCAGCCGCCACTTTTCCGGTACCATACTCACCGGATAGGCGACGGGAGACGCATACATCCAGACCTGAACCAAAAACGGGATAATACTGCCCACATCCCGGTATTTCACGTTAAGCGCCGAAGCCCAAAGCCCCACGGCCAGGGCGGTCATTATGGCAAGAACCAGAAACAGCGGCAGCGCCAGCAGGCCCCACGTGGGGACAATCCTGAACCAGGCCATCAGAGCCAGCAAAACGATGAAAGAAAAAAACAGGTCAACGACCGGGGCAATCGAAGCGGCAAGCGGAATCAAGAGCCGGGGAAAATAGATTTTGGTTACCAGGCTGGAACTGTTGACAACACTGCCTGAGCTTCGTGACAAGGCTTGAGCAAAGTACGACCAGGGGAGCAAGGCGCTGAAGGCAAAAACCGGATAGGGGATGCCGTCGGAAGGGATTTTGGCCATGGTGCCGAAGATCAGCGTGAAAATTATCATTGTGAGCGTAGGCTGGATAATGACCCAGGAGGCGCCGATGGCCGTCTGTTTGTAGCGGACAATCACGTCCCGCCACACGAGGAAATAGAGCATTTCACGATGACGCCACACACTTGCCAGATCAAGCTGGAACAGGCCCTTTCTCGGCTGTATGACGGCGTATGGCCTTTTTAAAGTATTTTCTGCTGCTAACTCCATGACGTGTACCTCACCTCAGGTCCGGCTCAAGACTTCGCGGGCCGAAGAAAAACTGAAATTATCCAACAAATGACGCACTTTCAGCTCCATGCGTTCAAGGTTCAGGTAATGCCTGAAACAGGACTTCGCACCGGCCCGGATACGCGGCTGGGCCGGGTCTATCTCCCAGGGATGGAAATAGACGATGACCGGCTGCTTCTCTGTGACATTGATCGCCTGAATTGCCCGTGCAACCAGTGCGACAGGAAAGAGCCTCAGATAGCCACCGCCGCAGATCGGCAGTTGAGATTTCCACCACCCTACTTTCAGCGGAAACGTCGATATCGGAAATTCCCGTATTTTTCCCGCGTGCGTTGAAATTTCATGCGGAAAGCGCTTTCCTCCGGGGATGCCGTAGATATCATGGGTAATGGGAAAGATGCTGGAGTCGTAGGTAAAGCCCTCCTCGACAAGGATATCGAGTGCCCAGAGCGACCTTGTCGTGATTGAATAGCTGGGAGCGCGGTAGCCATGGACCCGTTCACCGCAGAGATCTTCAAGGAGACTCTTTGCCCTCGAGATATCCTGGCGGAATTCCTGCGGGGAGAGGCGATAGACGAGTTGATGTCCGTAGCCGTGGCAGGCGATTTCATGTCCCCGGCGGCTGATTTCTTTGACCAACGCCGGAAGCCGCTCGGCAACCCAGCCAAGCACGAAAAACGTCGCCTTTAAGGCAAACTCGTCCAGCATATCCAGGATACGCAGCGTGTTCCGCTCCACCCGGAGTGGGTATTCTCCCCATTCTTCAGGCTTTATCTGCCGTTCGAAGGCGGTCACCTGAAAATAGTCTTCAACATCTATGGTCAGGGCATTAATCATCTGAAACCTCAAAATGTTTTCTTGAGCTCGACCATCGCCCGGTTTACATGCCAATTGTCCGTGATGATGCCGGGGGAGTAATACCCCGCGTAAACATAGGAGAGCGCAACGGTCAAGCGTTCGGCCAGCAGATAACTGATGCCGGAATCGACCTGAAAGCGCCGGGTGTAACTGTCCAGGAGCTGCTGTTCATATTTTTCCGCCGTAAAGGCCAGCCTGCCTTTCAGGTCGGCGCTAAAGTCATACTGTCCAGTGACCGTTGCGCCATATTTCCTGGTCTGCAGGGTATCTGTCTTGGTCGTGGCGTAGTCGGAGTAGACTGGGGAAAAACTGATGGAACCTCTTTTAAGGCGCTGTTCGATGATGGCTCTGACAAAACTTTCCTTGATGACATTGCTCAGCGGGTCTTCATTGTAGCTGACACCTGTTGTCAACGTAGCGGTCAGCGTATCGAACACATGGGTCAGGCCGGCGTTCCAGGCGAGGCTGTCGAGGCGTTGGCCGCTGCTATAACGGGTCCACGTATTTCCTGCCTGGGCAAAGAGGAACGATTTCTCCGCATATTCATAGCGAAAACCACCCAGCGCCTGATGCTGGCTAAAGTCGTCGATATCGGCCAACTCCCTCGTAAAGGTATAGCCGGCGGTCAAACTGAAGCTTTTTGACAACTCGTAGGCCACATCCAGAAAGGCCATGTGGTCCGTCTTGTCGATACCGGGAGAATTAATATAGCGGGTATCTGTGTAGCGGTAGCCCCCCTTGACCGGGAACCTTGCAGACGGACGCAACGTGAAGTACGGCGATGCCGTTATTATATTCCGGTCCGACTGGTTGACGAAGAGGCTCTCCCTCGTCGTGTCCCGTGTTACATCCAGCGAAACACGTTGGTAATCATCGGCAGCTTCCAGAAAAAGCAGGTTGTCAACCGCCGTCAGCTTGGCCTTGGCGTTGAGTGTGTGGCTCACCTCGTCCCCGCGGCTATCCCTGGCGTAGTGGCGGTAATCGAACACATAATTGAGATCGCCTTCGAGCGCAGGTGCCTTATAATTCATAATGAGCCCCGGGAGCGCCCTGGTGATGTAATCAGAAGTCCGGTTGGTACGCGTCTCAAAGACATTGTCAGTGAACTCCTCGCTGACGGCAAGAGAGGGGTGCAGTTGAAAATCCCCCCCCTGAGCGGCGCTTGCTACTGACAGAACAGTGAAAACGGTTGACTTGAATAGTGCGTTTGGCATGGAGAGCCTCACTGGAATGCTGTTAACGAACGGTTATGTACCTCTGCAGGCAGTAAAAATCAGAGTTTGAACATGCGCCCGAACATATTGCCCATAAACGATTGCGAATTTTCTTCACCGCTATATTCACTCACCTTCTTGGCCTCTGAGACCGGGGTGCTGTCGAAAGGCTCCGCCATTAATTCACGGTCCTTTTTCTGATAAATCGCCGCGGACTTCTCCAGTTCGGCAATTTTTGCCGCCATCTCCAGAAGTCTCTTCTGGCTACCCGATTCAGATTCCTTGCCCAGATTATCGAGCCTGTCATTAAGGTCCTTGATCATGGCAGAGACCGCAGGGTCGGAAGGCCCGGCGGGAAAGGTGCCCTCAACGCGCCCTTCTCGTGTAACGTGACCATCCAGTGACTCGCTCCCCCAGTAGTGATACTCGAAGTCCAGGTCACCAATAATATCCAGAACCATAGCAGCGTCGATAGCCCTGGTTTCCTCGGCAAACGCCGCCAGCAGGATAAAATCGCAGATAATATTGATCAGCCGCGGAATGCCCCTGCTGAAGGTGAAGATGATGTCGATGGTATCCCCGAAGAAACTCACGGCATCACGGTCACCTGCCTTTTCGAGCCGGTGCAGAATATAGAGCTCTATCTCGGAACGGCTCAATGGCTGAATATGGCAGTTTATGCTGATACGCTGCCGCAGCTGGATCAGCGTTGCCGATGCCAGTGTCTTGCGCAGTTCAGGCTGTCCCACAAGGATGATCTGCAGAAGTTTTGCATTATCCGTTTCCAAATTAGAGAGCATCCTGATTTCCTCAAGCAGATCATGGTTGAGGTTCTGGGCCTCATCGATTATCAGTACCGGCTGATTCCCCTTCACGAACTGGTCTATCAGGAACAAGTTCAACTCACGTAGCAGGGTAATCTTGTCCTTGTTAAGCACAGGCAGACCGAAATCATCGTTGATCATCGCGATCAACTGTTCCGAATCAACACGCGTATTGAATATTTTGGAAAGGACGACATCGGAGAGGTTTTTTTTGATAAGGTTACGGATGATGGTCGTCTTACCGGAACCGACTTCACCTGTGAGCAGAATAAACCCAACCCGTTCCCTGATGCCGTAGTCCAGATAGGAAAGCACCTTCTTGTGCGAGCTGCTCATGAAGAGGAAATCCGGATCAGGAAGCAGGTCGAACGGCTTCTGTTTCAGGTTAAAAAATGCCTCGTACATAACATCATCCCCTTATTCGAGTATCCCCACCAACGTTAAAGGCAGAACCTCACCCCCAAAAGTCACCCCCAACCCCCCTCAATCCCCCCTTATCAGGGGGGAAGCATTTAAAGTCTCCCCTGATAAGGGGAGATTGAGAGGGGTTAGCTTTTTGGGTTAGCTTTAGGTGTCAGCTTTTGTTTTTCACACAAACCCTTCGCGGCTGTACTGGTAACGGTCGCGGGGGAACTCCGTTGTCGCCGCGTTGTAAACGAGGCCCAGGATCTGGGTCCCCTTGATACAATCCATCGTTTCCTCGATATTGTGCAGCGTTACCACCCCCTCTTTCGCAACCAGCACAACTCCATCGACAATGGCACTCAGCGAACGTGTTTCCGCAAACGGGAGCACGGGCGGGGTGTCGATGATAATGTAACGGTCATGATAGCGGTTCTTCATCTCAAGGAAGAAATCCCGCATCCGCTGCGATGTAAAAACCTCTGCGGGGTTCGGCACATTCCGGCCTGCCGGCAGAAAGGACAGTTTGCCGACACCGGTACGGATGAGCGCGTCCCTGACGTCGGAGCCGTCAAGCAGGCAGTCGGTAAGTCCCAATTTATTTTCCAGCCCAAGATAGCCGTGCAGGGATGGATTTCTTATATCCGCATCCACGAGCAACACGGTGTGGTCAAACTCCTGGGCCAGACTCAAGGCCAGATTGGCAGCGGTGAGGCTTTTACCTTCGCTGCCGACGGAACTGGTCACCATCAGCATGTTCTGAAAAGATCCTTTTTGAGTCAGTTTGACGATGACTGATTTCAGCTTGCTATACTCTTCCGCCGCCTGGGTATGCGGATCATTCACAGCCACAAGCAGCTGGTTGGTCAGTTTGATTTGGGGTGTTGTCATCGGTGGCAGCTGATGCACCCTGCTGGCGGGTTTTTTCCCCGTATTATCAGTGGCCGAATCAACCCTCAACTTAGCCGCTTTTTCAAGAGCTTCTTCAATTCTGCTCATAAGATATCCTTTCAAAGCGCATATTTTTAGTTACCTGTTTTATCTGAGAGTCAATTTATTCAGCTGCGTCCTGATTTCCCCGGAGCTGAAAATATCCAGTGAGAACGGCCGCATCAGCTCAAGAGGGACTGTTGCCAGAATCAGCATAAAACAAACCGCAGCAACACCATAGAACCAATAGTCCCGCTTGCGCACTGCTTCAACTTCAAGCGGGTTTTCTATCGTCGGCACTACGGCAAGGACCGGGATTCCCAGAGACTTGAGTGACTCAACATTGCGTACGGAGTTATCCAACTGGTCAAGTAGCAGCAGGGAAACAAAGCTTGCCACCACGCCACCGACAATTCCCAACAGGATTATCTTTATTCGCTGCGGACTGTACGGCTTGGTCGGGAGGACAGCCGGATCGACAATACGGAAGGTCGTGGCCTTGTCCTGCACCTCCATCTGCTTGGCGACCTCCGACTGTCCATGACGAACCATAAGTTGTTCATAAAGCAATTTCTGGCTGTTCTTCTCCCTTTCAAGCTCTTCTAGCCCGGTTTTAGCTGCCGGTATGCTTCTTAAGAGCGCCTGCTTGGCGGCGATAAAGCGCCGTTGGTTATTTTCAGCCGCACGCAGCGAACTCAGCTCCATCGAGATTCTTTCCATCTCCAGCGAGGGAGTATCCACAAACTCGGACCGCGCGGAGCCTCCTGATTTGATCAACTGCTTGACTGCGGCTATTTCGTTCTTGGTATCAACCACTTCCGGATGATTATCCGTATACACAAGACCCAACTCCTGTTGTTTTTTCTGCAGCGCAGCCAGCCTTGCCTTGAGCGGGTCATTTTTTCTGGTCAAGCCCTGCAGACTCTCCAGTTGGTGGCGTTTTATCGTGATCTCATCAATTTTCTGCTGTGCATCCCCTATTGCGGCAAGCAGTGAACCTTCGTCCTGCCCCAACGTGCTCCCTTTTTCTCTTTTGTAATCGTTCACCTTAGTTTCTGCCTCTTCAAGCTTTGCCTTGATGGTTGTGATCTGTTCCCCAAGGAAATTGGTGGCGCCGTATGACTCTTCCCGCTTCGAAGTAATGTTTTCCTCAATATAGCGGCGCACCAGACTATTCACATAATCACGGGCGATACGCGGATTCTCGCTATTGAACGTTATGGTAAACAGCCCTTCCTTGTCTTTCAGCCTCACGTCGGTGTTTTCCTGAAACTCCCTGACCATTTTTTCCAGCTGGCCGTTATTCAGACTGTTGACGTTGAGATCAAGATCATTCATGACCTTGAGCAGCAAGGTCCGGCTTTTCATTGCATAGGCCAGCACCCGTAACTTGTCCTCAAAGGAAGGCGTTATTGCAATCCCCCTTACCAGATCGCTAATGACGCTCTTTTCAATAAAAACAGTGCATTTAGCCTCATACCGTTCCGGCAGCAGATAGCTGGTGACAACAGTTCCGGTCATGATCAGCAGGGCCAGTATCACGAATAGATATTTCTTTTTACTGACCAGTCGCAGGTATCTTTTGTAGTTGAAATCCTCTGTATGACTCATGTGCCACCCCGCAATGAATGTGTTGGGTTATTGAACACGAAGGCTGACGTCAGCGTCAGAACATGCCTTCCTTGACGATTATGTAATCGTTCGGCTTTAATTTAAAATTCTGGCTCAGATCGCCATCATTCAGGATATCCTTTGCCTTGACCTGCAGAATCACCTCTTTACCACCCTCATTGCGCATAATGGTCGTATCATTCTGCTTGGCAAATTTGGTGAACCCACCGGCCTCAAGAATTGCCTGCATGACCGTCATCCCATCCCGGTATTCAATAAACCTGGGGGCGTTCACCGCACCAAGAACATAGACACTCTTGTCGGTAAGGAGCGGTATATAGATTGAATCATTCGATTCGATGGGAATGTCCTCGCTCGTATCACCGTCAATGAAGAGCTTGTAAAATCCGACCTTGACCATCTTCCCTTTTCTGAGGACGTACGCTCTTCTGAGGTCGGCGCTCTTGACGTCACCGACGTTGCACAGCAACTGCAGCAGCGTTGTGCTCCGATTGAGATCGTATGCCGCCGCCTTGACCCCGCCGCCGAAGATATACACCTTGCTGTTGGTGATTTCCCTCACGGTCACCGTGACGTTCGGGTTCCTGACCAGCTCCCTGATCCTGTCGCCAAGCGCCTTTTGCAAGCCCGGCGGCGTATAACCCGAAGCCTTTACGTCACCGATGCCAGGAATGGTGATTTTCCCGTCCGGCCTTACCTTGACAGAAACATTCAGCTCCTTTACCCCCCAGACAAATACATCCAGGATATCTCCTTCTCCGATGATGTAATCACCGGCCTGGGCCGATTGTGGCAGCAGCATTATTCCGACAAGAACTATCATCAGCCATTTTTTCATCGCATTCTCCTTACCTGGTCAGTCGTTACGTTCCGCGCGGGAAAGAACCTCATCTCGCTCCTCTCCTGAAGATGACCACCTGAATGGTTTCCAGGATGATCATTAGATCAAAGGTCAGCGAAATATTCTTGATGTAATAGAGGTCATAGCGAAGCTTCTCCAGAGCATCCTCGACGGATGCCCCGTACGGGTAGCAAACCTGGGCCCAGCCGGTAACCCCGGGCTTGACGAAGTGCCGTTCGGAATAATACGGGATCGCATCCTTCAGCTTTTTGACAAATTCCGGACGCTCCGGACGCGGCCCGACCATACTCATGTCTCCGCAGAGGATATTGTAAAACTGCGGCAGCTCGTCGATGCGGCACTTGCGGAAAAATTCACCGATGCGCGTCACACGCGAGTCATTCTTCTGAGCCCACACCGCACCGGTCTCGCTTTCGGCATCCGTGCGCATTGTCCTGAGCTTGTAGAGAAAGAAGCTTTTTTCCATTTCACCGACCCGCTCCTGACGGTAGAAAACAGGACCGGCAGAATCGAGCTTTATTGCCAGGGCGACCAGTGGCAGGAAGGGGAGCGTCATGGCAATGCCTGCGGAGGCACAGAGTATATCCACACCACGCTTGAGTACTTTGCGTAAACGGGAGACCTTGAAACCATCCGAAAAGATGATCCAGCTGGGGTTGATTCCTTCCAGGAACAGCTTGCCGGTAACATGCTCATAGAACGAGGGAGCGTCCATCACCTCGACGCCCGCCAGTTTGCAGGCCATAACCTCCTGGAACGGGAATACTCCGCGCCGTTCCGACAAGGAGACCACGATCTTGTCCGCCTTCTCCCGTTTGACCGTTTCAAACAGTCCCTCCGAATTTTCCAGAATTGTGGCCTGCGGCACCTGCGGCAATTCATTCGAACACTGCACATATCCGGAGAGCAGATAATTCTCGTCAGAGTCGGGGATGATCGCTCCCATATCCCCGGCAACGGGACCGACACCGAGTATAACTATGCGGCGTGCCAGACTTCTGGACTTTACGCAGGTGCGGTAGGTTAGATGGAAGAGAAACTGAAGCGTGCCGAAAATGATGATGGCAACGGCCAGAAACCCGTGGCCGTACATTCCTTCATCACTCGTATAGGTCAGAAATGAAAAAACAAAACACGACACACCGAGTGACGCTCCTATCTTTACCGCGATCTCCCGGGTGATAAGTTCGTGGTGATTTTTATAAATTTCGACCAGAAATGACAAAAACACGACAATCAGCACAAACAGGGCGATTTGAGCGACTCCGAGCTCTTCAGCGTCCTCCAGAGAGGGAATATGCTGTGAGCGGATGGACAGAGCCGCCAACATGGCCAGAAAAGCCGCCGCGCTGTCACCCAAAACTAAAAGTAAGATTCTCTTGTGCTGTTCCATAACCATATCCTTGGATATAAATAATCAGAACCGGCTGACCGCCAGCGGCGGAGCTCCTGCGGACATATTCCGTGCATGCCGGTCAGTGCCGGAAGGCGCGGCGCGGCCGGATGCCTGGTGCAGAAGAGCAAGATGATGATTTATCGTCGGGTCGCCGGGCAGAAGCACCAAGGCCCGTTCCAGATATTCGCGGGCTTCCTGATGACGGCCGTTTTTCAGTAGTGCATAGCCAACCGTGTCCATGATGACCGGGTTGCCCGGATCAAGAGCAATGGCACTTTCAGCGAGCTTAAGAGCCTCTTCTTTCGTTCCGTGCCCGTCCAGATACAGATAGGCGAGGTTATTGTAGGGGGTGGCATACTCCTTGGATAACGCCAGAGCCGCGCGATATTTTTTGATGGCTCCCTCTTTGTTACCGCTTGCCTCCAGAAAAGTTCCCTGGGTGAAATAGGCCGGAGCGTAATTGGGACGTTTCTGCAGTATTTCGTCACAGACGCTTTGAGCCTGAGCATGGTTACCCGATGCGGAGTAAAGTCCGGCCAACAGCAGCGCCGGTTGTGGATTGCCGCCATCATGCCGGACCGCTTTTTTCAGCGTTTCGATTGCCAGTTCCGGCTTGTTCTGCAGCCTGTAGGCTGTGGCAAGCAGCACATATCCGGCAGCAGAATCCGGCTTGAGGTCAATCGCCCGACCAGCCTCTTTTATCGCCTCCGGGAATTTCTTCATGGCGGTGTAAGCGGATACTTTTGCATACACCGCGCGCTCCGCTGATATGGCCTCCATATCGTCGCATGTCTTAAGCGCCTCCTTATACTGACCTTTTTTTAGATACAGGCGCACCTTCTGCTCTAAAAGATCTGCAGAGCGCGGGATGTACCGGCTCGCCTCGACAAGGACTGAAAGCGGCTTCTCCGGATCACCTTTTTTTTCATAATAACGGGACAATGCGAGGTAGGCCGAAAGATCCCGGGTTTCCTTGGCTTTCAGGTACCAGGTGAGCGCTTCGCCGTCGCGCCGGGATGACTCAAGGAGCGCAGCCTGCTGCAGCATGGCCTTCACATTGCCGGGCTCCTTCTTGAGAATTGCTGCATATTCATTCAATGCGCCGGCGACATCGCGAATACCGACATAGTAGCCGGCAAGAATGAAGTACGGAGCGACAGCCCCCGGATCACACTCTTTTGCTTTTTTCAGATAACGGATCGCTTCGGCGGGCTTCTTGTCTGCAAACATGATTCTGGCTATGCCATATTGCAGGACAGCATCGCTTTTATTGCCTGACAGCCCCTCTTGAAGGACCGATATTGCCTTGGCACGCTGATTGTGGTGTTCATAGAAAGATGACAGTATCAGCCTGGTATTGAGGATTTCAGGGGCGATGCGGATCGCCGTATTAAGATCCATTTCCACTTCTGCGGTTTTCCCCTGACTGAGGTGGAACATTCCCTTCTTCATATACGCATCGACCAACCTGGGTTCAATTCTGGTTGCCACATCGAGCTCTTTCATGCCCTCTTCATACAACCCCTTTGCCATATAGGCGTTGCCGAGCATGTAATGCCCATGCGGATTCCTCTCATCAGCTTCGATAAGCTTCGTCAACTCGGCAATCGCATCGTCAACACGCCTCTGCTGCAGAAGTATCATTCCGGTAAGAAGCCTCGCCTGATGATATGAAGGGGCCCGGTCAAGGATCCGGCGGAATTGGCTCAGGGCACTTTCAAGATCACCGTTGCCGTAAAGACTGAGGCCGAGAAAATAATAACCGGCCACGCTCGGCAGAATCTTGTTGGCGTTCTGCAAGGCGGTAATCGCCTCGGGGAAATTCTTGTTGTGGTAGGAGACAATGCCTTTCAGGCGGTATCCTTCGGTGCTTGCAGGGAATTTTCTTACCAGATCGCCGGCAATTGTTTCCGCGATGAGAAAATGTCCCATATCAAAATGCAGTAACCCGGCCTTATACGTCGCAACCGGGTCGGCGGGATTGATCTCGGCGAGCTTTTTATACAGTGCAAGAGCGGCGGCTTTTCTCCCAAGCTTGATTTCGGCGTCAGCCAGGAGATAGACCGCGCGGGTATTGGCAGGCATTTTTTCGACAATTTTGTCCAGTAACTCCCGTGCCTCTTCCGCCTTGCCCTGTTCCAAAAGGAGCGCTGCCAGTTCAAGCTTTGTGGACACTTTGCCCGGATCTATCTGCAGAGCACGAAGAAAAAAATTTTCAGCTTCCTGAGGCATTTTCTTGATTCCATAGGCGCTGCCGATAACTTCCAGCGCATCGGCAGAATCCGCAACCACTGCCAGATGTTCCTGTGCCTGACTGATCGCCAGATCCGGTTTACCGAGATAATTATAGAGCTTGGCCAAATCGAGTTTTATCTCCCGCTGCTTCGGGTTGAGCAGCTTCACTTTCTGGAATTCCTTTTCTGCCAGCTCATACCTCCTGACCGACACATATGCCTTGGCTAACTGGTAACGGGCATCAAGGTTGTTCTGGTTTTTATCCAGGGCATTTCTAAAAAGAACTATGGCACCGCTCGAGTTCCCTTTATGCAGCGCTTTAACGCCATCGGCGTACAACTCGTCACTTGTTTTACCTGTACAACCACAATTGAAGATGACGACCGTCAGTACGAAGACAATTTTTTTGTACACAACAGTACCCTCCGGGATGAACGGACCAATCACTCTGAACATCCGTGATAGCGATTTCTCAACACTGATGGTTTTCATAGAGCGTGCCACATCAACAAGCACGCATACCACTGTTAATTCAGCATGTTATGCACAGCCCAACCAGATATGACATGTTATATTCTGTGGCGCTTACTCGTATGGGCTTGTCTGGAGACAGGATTTAAGGGGGATGGAATAAATGGTAAAAAATATGACCGATGTTAACTGAATGCGGAACCACGCCAATGACCCGACATCACGCAGTTGCTGTAAAAATTGCGAGCGGCCATGTCGGTTTGCTTTACGCTTACGATGCCAAACCACGACAGTAAAACAGAATTATCCATCAATATCAGTGCGTTACGAGTTGGCACATCTGATGCTTATTCCTGATCGTAGCATTCAGCTACCAATTTTAACTTCAATGCAGCGGTATGCAGAACTTCAGGGTGGCATGTTACGGAAGGAATTTAATGCTCTTAAGGCTCTGATTGCACCACGGCAAGAGGGTCAAACTATAAGGAAAGGTGGTGAAACAGGTAAAGCATCAACAGGAGTTTCGTAACGGATGCAAATCAACCGGAAAGGAGCAACATCATGAAAAAGCTTATTTTAATCGCACTGTGCATGGCATTGGTGGCTTTGGGGCCAACCGGCAACGCCGGGGCCTACACCCAAACCGGACTGACGAACTGGCAATCAGGTAGTACGGTAGCCTTAAACTTCAACATCCCTACTGACTTCGATTCAGTGGTCAGCGCCTGGCTAAGCATTTCGGCCATTGCGGCCGCAGGCAGTAACGATTATGTACGAGTAAACGGAGCCGACGTCGGTTCTCTTTTAACGAGCCCGAACGGCATGCTGCAAACAACCAGATTTAATCTCTATGACTTTTTTACCAACAACTATTCACCAACCGGGATGCCCCTGAGCGTTACCATTTACGCCGACGGCCCCCTGTGCCTGGCCCCTTCCATGCTCGCCCTTGAATATGCATACCTGGGAGCAGTGGACCCGCCAAGCACCAATGCTCCGGTGCCGGAACCCGCCACCCTCCTGCTCCTCGGTTCGGGGCTGAGCGGCCTGGCATTTTGGGGCAAACGCCGCAGGATGGTTGTGTAATGCTATCTTTCACGACGAAAACGGCGAGGCAACACTGCCCTCGCCGTTATTTTTAAAGCGCTGTAACGACATGAGCTCTTCCAGGTCATCCGCTGCGCTTTTATGTACTCCATACGTTAAACTGAACAAGTATATCATCGCGGCGCTTACACGGAGAGCGGGAGGTGTCTCATGTCAATAACGGCAAAAATACTTTTGGCAGAAGATGAAGGTATTGCGGCACGATACCTGAAACAGTCACTGACCCGCATGGGATATGAGATAACCGGTACGGTCCAGTCCGGAGACGATGTCATGGCGGCCGTTGAGGAAAATCCTCCTGATCTGATTCTTATGGATATAGCGCTCGGCGGGAAAATTGACGGCATAACCGCTGCACAAAAAGTGCGTGCCAACTTCGACATTCCGATCATCTACGCCACCGGCAATACAGACAGTGAAGTTTTCGAACGGGCAAAACTTACCGAGCCTTATGCGTATCTGATCAAACCATACGATCTCAGCCAGCTGCATAACACCATCCAGATAGCACTGTTCAAGCATGACTTTGAAAAGCGCCTGAAAGAGAGTGAAAACAGGTATCGCACCCTGTTTGATGTAAGTGACAATGCCATGATGCTGATAAATGCCGATGCGACGGTCACGATGATAAACGAGCAGTTCGCGGCCATGATGGGGTGTTCAAAAGAAGCGGTAGAAAACAAGAGGCCCTGGACTGATTTTTTTACCGATGAGGACCGTAAAAAACTGGAGGCTGGCTTGCAGCAGGCGCTTGGCGGTTCCTCCGCGCCGTCCGGTCATTTTGAAACGACCCTTGTTGACAGGACCGGCACATCGAAGGCGGTTTATACGCATGTAAAAAAGTTTCCCGGGTCCGACACCTGCATTGTCTCCATGAATGATGTTTCGGAGTTAAAGCAGGCGGAGGCTGAAATACGCACCCTGAACAGTAAACTCAACAAAACCAACCAGGGGTTGAATCAGGAGATTGCCCTGCGCGAGAGGATTGAGAAACAGTTGCGCTACAAAGCCACCCATGACTATCTGACCGGCCTGCCGAATCGCGTCCTGCTCTTTGACCGTTTACGGCAGGCAATTGCCTTTGAAGAGCGCCATAACACATTGATCGCCCTGATGGTTCTCGATCTGGATAACTTTAAAAACATCAACGACACCATGGGGCATCTTTCCGGAGACATTCTTCTGAAAAAAGTGTCGCAAGGTCTGCAAAAATGCATGCGCCAGTATGATACGGTCGGAAGGCTTGGTGGAGACGAGTTTGTCATCATCGTCAACGACACCAAATCCATTCAGGACATCATCACCTTCGCAGAAAAGGTACAGGCCGTTTTTCAGGAACCGTTCGATATCCTCGGGCAGCCGACATATGTAACCACCAGTATTGGCGTGGCCGTGTTCCCACTTCATGGGGCAAGTATTGAAGCTCTGTTGAGGAAAGCGGACATGGCCATGTACGTCGCCAAAAAAGAGGGAAGAAACACCTTCAGGTTTTTTGCGGATTCAATGATTTTGAAAGAAGCCGATCAGAACATTATGCGGTCGAAGCGGAGGATAGACCTGATGAGAGAATCGGCTCAGAACCGTCTTCTCTCACATGCCGATTCGGACTCTGATAAAAAATATGTAGCACACTGATAAACCATGCAGCATAGAGGCAAGCCATGAAAGAGACCGGGAACCATCTGAAGACGCTTGAAAACATACCCATATTTTCCTGTCTGCTTCCTGATGAAAAAACCAGGTTCAATCAGATTGTCATGGAGAAACGTTTCAAAAAGAACTCCATTATCCTTATGGAGGATGACTCCAAAAACTTCATGTACGTTATCTTTTCGGGGAAAATAAAGGTCGTTCAGACAAATCCGGAAGGCAAGGAGCAGATTCTGGTCATTCGCAAGCGGGGGGACTTTTTTGGAGAAATGACGCTTCTGGACGGCAAGTCCCAGCCGGCGTCAATCGTGGCAATGGAGGATGCGACGGTAGGCCTGATCTCTAAAATGGATTTCGAAACGTACTTCATGAAAGACACTCACGTGCTGAAGCAGATCATCTCGCTACTCTGTGAAAGGCTGCGCGAATCATGGGTGATGCTGCGGGTTCTCGGCCTGTCTGATGCGGAAACGAGGGTGCGGGCCGTGCTCGCCCACATCAGCTCGATTTACGGCATCAAGGATGTGAGAGGCATCATCATTCCCCTCAAACTTACCCACAAGGAAATAGCAGACTATGCGGCACTCACCAGAGAAACGGTCAGCAGGTTGCTGTCACGCCTCTGCCAGGCAGGCGAGATCGAAATCATCGGTAACAAGAACATTCTCCTCAAGAACTCGTTTACCATACCGCACTGAAAGTGGTTTTATACTCAGAGGAAACGCTGGACATTCACGGACTACCCCCAAATAAGGTAGCCCGGTTCATAACAGTTCCCCAAAACCTTATGCCTCGGCATGATCCGCAGCATGAAACCATGGCGACCACAGAAACGGCATTCGAGGACAGCACTGAACTCGAAACGCCCGTTGCCAAGGTCACTGCTCATCTCAAGAGGCACCGTCTCCCCGCCGCGAATATTTCCGGTTGAATCCAGAACACCGAAATACCCTTCAACAGAGACCTCGTCAGCCGGAATCTCGCCAAGCATTATACGCGCAGAAACCGGAACGGTACTGCCAACGGCAATGGAGTCTCCGACCCGGGCTTCGACCTTTTCGATAGACACCTGAGGCCACGCTTTCAGCACATGTTCTTTCCAGCGCACCAGGTCGAGAGCAAGCGCCAGCCCACCTTCCACGAGACGGTTCCACTGGGTATATGACGGAAGGTAGGAGTGGCCGGTATACTCCTGCACCATGCGATCGGTTGAAAAAACCGGGCAGAGACTCTGCATGGACGCCTTCATGGTGGCAATCCACGAGCGGGGAATATCATCGCTTCCCCGCTCATAGAAATGTGGAATAACCTCTTTTTCCAAAAGATCGTACAGGGCCCGCCCCTCGACCTGATTCTGGTACTCGATATCGTCGTAGACCTCTCCCTTGCCGATAGCCCAGCCGTTATTCCCCTGATACCCCTCGCACCACCAGCCGTCGAGAATACTCATATTAAGCCCGCCGTTGAAGGCAACCTTCATGCCGCTGGTGCCGCTCGCCTCCATAGGCCGGAGCGGAGTATTGAGCCAGACATCGGCCCCCTGCACCAGATGCCGCGCCACCTCCATGTCATAATCCTCAATGAAGACAATGCGGTGCCGGAAACGCTCCTCATGTGAAGCCTGAACAATCTGGCGTATCAGTTCCTTCCCCTCATGGTCCTGCGGATGGGCCTTGCCGGCAAAGATGAACTGCACCGGCATAGCCGGATTATTGAGAATTTTTTCCAGACGGTCAGGGTCGCGGAACAGCAGCGTCCCTCGCTTGTAGGTGGCAAAACGACGGGCAAAACCGATCGTCAGCACTTCCGGGTCAAGCACCTCCTCGGCGGTTGCGATCTCCTTGGCGGTAGCACCCACCTTGACTAACTGTTCTTTCAGCCGCTTCCGGGCAAAATCCACCAGTTTTTCACGACTGCTCAAGCGTGTGCGCCAGAGCTCGGCATCCGGAATTTTGGCGATGCGGCGCCAGACACTGTGATCGGTCGGGTCGTCCATCCAGCGTGTACCAAGATAGCGTATCAGCAGGCTGGCCATATGATTGGACATCCAGGTGCGGGTATGTACGCCGTTGGTGACCGAAGTCAACGGCAGCTGTTCTTCCGGCAGTTCCGGCCAGGCATTTTTCCACATCTTGCGCGACACTTCACCATGCAACTGACTGACACCGTTGGCGTGCCCGGCCAACTTGAGCGCCAGCACCGCCATACAGAAAGCCTCCTGCTGGTTTTTGGGGTTCTGCCGTCCCAGAGCGATGAATTCGGCACGACTGATACCGAGCGACTTTAAATAGCCGCTAAAAAACTTATCCATCAGCTCCACGGGAAAGTGGTCGATACCTGCCTCTACCGGAGTATGGGTGGTAAACACATTGCCGGCCCTGACGATCTCCCGGGCCGCGCAGAAACTGATGCTACGTCTTTCCATCAGCAACCGGATACGCTCCAGCGACAAAAAGGCGGCATGCCCCTCGTTCATGTGACAGACGTTCGGAATGATGCCAAGTTTTCGCAGGGCGCGAATACCACCAATCCCCAGCAGAATCTCCTGGATCATGCGCATCTCCTTGTCGCCAAAATAGAGCTGCGCAGTTATCAGGCGGTCTTCCGGGCTGTTCTCTTTCAGGTTGGTGTCCAGCAGATAGAGCGGTACGCGGCCGACCTGCACCCGCCATATTCTTACCATGAATTTTCGCGAACCGAACTCCAGCTCAAACAGCAGAGGTGCACCGTTTTCGTCACGTTCAAGAATCAACGGCAGGTTATAAAAATCATTTTCGGGATAATACTCCTGCTGCCACCCATCGTTATTGAGGTATTGGCGGAAATACCCCTGCCGGTAGAGCAGACCGACTCCGACGAGCGGCAGTCCCAGATCTGAAGCCGACTTGAGATGATCACCCGCCAGAATGCCCAAGCCACCGGAATAGATCGGCAACGACTCATGCAGTCCGAATTCCATCGAAAAATAAGCTACCTGCATCTTCGAGGCATCCGGAAAGGTCTTCTGGAACCAGGTTTTAGCGGTAAGGTACTCGTCCAGTTTCTCTTCAACCAGTGCCAAGTGAGCCATAAAACCCTCGTCGCTTTTGAGCGCGTCGAGGGTTGTCTGCTGCATGATACCGATCATTTCGACCGGATTGTGACGCGTTGACTTCCACAGGTCGGTATCCATCCGCCGGAACAGGTTGGTGCCATCCGGTTCCCAGCACCACCACAGGTTGTAGGCGATACGCTGGAGTGCCATCAGCTCATCCGTCAATGACGGCACTACGGTGAATTTGTGCAACATCCTGGTAAAATCCATGTATAGCCTCCCGCTAAACAGTCCGGCAACCTCACGACCCGGCATATTGAAGGCCGCGTAGAGCGGCCTTCACAACAAAGGAATCAATAACGTCCGGCGATATCAACGTGACCAGTTCACCCTGACGGGGCTGTCGGCATCGCTCCAGGTAATATTCAGCTCTCCGGCATGTGACCGAAAGACCTCCCGGCCTATTTTCTCGGCAAGTTTTGCGTCCGTAGTCTTAATGATTACACTCTCTTTTTCAAAGCTGGTATCCATGACTCTGCCGAGCGGATTTTTTCTCGCTGCGCCGTGGGCCGTGTTATTGATCTGGTTGTCTATCTCGGCTTTATGCTCTGTGAAGTAACTGCCACTCAGGGCAACAATCCCCGCCGGGTTTTGATCGGCAATCCGGCGGCAGGCCGGACAGACGAGCGCCTGCCCACCAGCCGGCACTTCGTCCTTTTCACCATACCGCCAGCGTTTATTGCTGAATACCGCTCCACACCCGCAATATCCCCCACCCTTGACTCCACCGCTCTCCTTGTAGACGTCAAGACTTCGCGGAGTGCGCTGCCCCTTCTCCTCCGTTTTTCTTATTGTGGTAACCATTATTATCGAACCTCCCTGAATGTAGTTAAAGCGGGGGCCAACGTTCACCTGCAGCAGAGGCAATCAATCCACCGTAATTTTACGCACCTTCTGCTTCGCCTCTTCACTTTTCGGCATCCTGATCTCCAGCACACCATCCTTGAATGTGGCGCGGGTTTTGTCGATCTTGATATCAACCGGCAGCTGCAGCTTACGGTTGAACGATCCGAACGATCTCTCGACACAGTAATAATCCTTGCGTTCGGTCCGCTCTTCCGTTTTTTTCTCCCCGGAAATGGTTACAACATTGTCGGCAAAATCGATGCTGATCTCATCTTTTTTCATTCCGGGTATATCCGCTTTGATGACAAGATCATCCCCCTCTTCAAACATATCGACCGAAGCGGAGACATCGGCAAACTCAGGCAACTTAAGCCGCGGCATCCAGGACGGCGCAAAAAAACGGCGCTGGAAAAAGTCCTCAAACATCCTCTCCATCTGCTCAAGCGGAGCGATATATTTCTGCATTTCGCCTTTTCGTTCACCGCCTGATTTCTTGACCGCTACTTCCTGTTTGTCGTTGGACATGTGCTAATCCTCCTTTTAAAAGTGTCTATTAATTACTAGCCTGCCTTTATCTCTATCTTACGCGGCTTGGCCGCTTCCGCCAGTGGAGACCTGAGTGTCAGGACACCATTACTGAACCCGGCCTTGGCCTTTTCGTGGTCCAGACTCTCCGGCATCGTAAACTGGCGATAATACGTGGCCAGCTCAAATTCAGTGTAGAGTGGACGCCCCGGCATGCAGCGTGTCACGGGGGCGTTGACGGTCAGAATCCCCTTGTCGACATTTATATCAACAGCCTCTTTTGACGCCCCCGGTATATCGACGATAACGGTCAACCCGTCCGCCGTCTCTATAATATCCACCGGCGGCTTGAGGTATCGTTCACTGGCCCTTGTCTCTTCATGGCTCTGAAGTTTTTTCCCTTCGTCTCGCTTTGCAACATCGGTATCTGGCATAATCAATAATCTCCTTTCATCGTCAATGGCTGCGCTGTGGCGCGCACGCTATGCAGGTTTAATTTCAATTTTACGGGGTATGGCGGATTCGGCTTTGCCAAGGGTGATCTGCATGATGCCGTCCTTGCACTCGGCGTTGATCTTATCAGGGTTGATGTCTACCGGCAGGTTCACCGTGCGGGAAAATTTGCCGTAACCTATCTCGCTGCGATGCACGACCTGCCCTTCCTGATCCTCTATCTGTTTCCGTTCTCCACTGATCGTGATGCTGTTACTTATTACCGAAACGTCCAGCCCACCCGGCTCGACACCCGGCACCAGAGCATCAACATAAAGGTTACCATCGTCCTCGCTGAAGTTGACAAGAGGAAAGCGCCGCGTTGTCACCGGCGCAAGAAATGCCGTCCCGAAGGGGCGCCCTAATCCGGCGCTGCGGAACGCTTCATCAACCTCTTTCTTCAGACTATCCAGTTCCCTGAACATATCCCAACTTGCCATAGCACTCCTCCTTACCGTTTATTGTCAGCAGAGGATCAAGTTCACATTCCATGCCGCCACAAGCAGACAAAATAGCCTTTAACTTCGACATGTTATGAACGAGCGATGTGCCTGTGAATGTTGAATATTTATCTGCAACAGAGTAACGGCAGGCGCGAACAACGGTAACATTTCGAATTACAACGACTTTATGCGTAGTAATTATTTACTGCCATGTCGTTTTTTTAACATTGCGCCACAGCCTCAGACGGCAGCCAAAAGTCCGTTATGTATCCAGGTAGAAACATCAAAAGGGGATGTAACAAACAGAGCTTGCGGTAAAATAACTAACTTCCCTTTCCGGCTCTTGCTACCGGAAGGCAGCCTGCCTGAGTCCACCTGCTCCGCGTAATCTCACGGCAAAGAACCTACCACCACAGCACGACAACAGAAGTCATAACAAGCTTATTTCACTAACATATTCAGACTGGTGTTTTGGCATATCGTATGAATACCCAGGCTGGTGGACCTAACAAGAAACTATTGACGACTGCAGGATGCCCCGTGAAGCTTCTCGAATTACACAACATCCGCTTTAGCACAACCGGCCGCGAGATTCTGTCGGGGCTGACCCTGACCGTAGAAGCCGGTGAAGTCCATGCGCTGCTCGGCACCAACGGCACCGGCAAGAGCACCCTTGCCAACATCATCATGGGGTGCCGGGGATTTCGCCCGCTCTCCGGTGAGATTTTTTTTGCCGACACCCTGATTAATGACCTGGAGATTCACGAGCGGGCGCGACTCGGCATCTGCATGGCGTGGCAGGAACCGGCCCGGTTCGAGGGACTGCGAGTGCGGGACTACCTCTCGCTGGGGATGACGGTTGAACCGCCGGAGGAAGTTCTCAAGCTGACAGGACTGGAACCGTCGCTCTACCTGAAGCGCATGGTTGACCGTTCCCTGAGCGGCGGAGAACGCAAGCGCATCGAACTGGCCTCGGTCCTGGCGCTGCGGCCGAAACTGGCGATTCTCGACGAGCCGGATTCCGGGATCGACATGCTCTCCACCGATGACATCATCAGGGTGTTGGAAAGCCTGCGCAACGGCGGCAGTGCCGTGCTCCTGATCACCCACCGGGACGAGATCGCCGCCGCTGCCGACCGGGCCTCACAGATCTGTGGCGGCACGATTGTAGCGACCGGCAGCCCCGCCCAGGTGGCCGCCGACTTCAAAGCCAGAAAATGCATATCCTGCAACGGGGAGGTTTGTAATGATGAATGAGTTTGATGAGCTGCTGACGGCGCTGGGGAGCGCCGGAGGCGACCGGGCAATCCTGGATGATCCTGAGACCGCCCATCTGGTGGTGATCGGGAAACGAATCGTCAGTTCGCGCAGCTTGCCGGGGCTGGATGTGGAAGCCGCTGAAACAGAGGGGGGCGTCCGCTTGAAGATCCTCCTCCGCGAGGGTGTCCATCTGACGACACCGGTCCATACCTGTTTCGGGGTTGTGCATAGCCGCGGCGACCAGCACATCGAAATCGAGGTCACCCTGGAACCGGATTCCTCGGCCCGCTTCATCGCCCACTGCCTCTTTCCGAATGCAGAGCATGTCCGCCATAGTATGGATGCCACTGTCGAAATCGGGGCAGGAGCAACGCTGGGCTATCAGGAACGGCATTACCACGGCCCCCATGGCGGAATTGAGGTAATGCCGAAAGCAACCGTCAGGATCGGCAGCGGCGGCCGCTACACGTCGGACTTTACCCTCACGGATGGCCGTGTAGGCAGCCTCGACATCGACTATGAGGTGGACGCGGCGGCAGATGCCGTCGTCGAGCTGACGGCGCGGGTATTCGGGCATGGCAACGATGAGATCCGCATCCGCGAACGTGTCGTGCTGGGCGGGCAGAACGCCCGCGGCATCATCAAGACGAGAATCGCCGTCGAGGATGATTCTCTCGCCGAAATAACGGGGATTACGGAGGGAAATGCCGCCGGAGCCCGTGGCCACGTGGACTGCATGGAGATCATCCGTGGACAGGCCGTGGCCAAGGCAATCCCGATCGTCAGCGTCACGCACCCCCAGGCCAAGGTCACCCACGAAGCAGCCATCGGCAGCGTTGACAAACATCAGCTCGAAACGCTCATGGCTCATGGGCTCTCCCCGGAGGAGGCGGTTGATGTTATCGTCAAGGGGATGCTAGGATAGCATGTAATATATCAGCAAGCGGAGGTTCAGCATGAAGGAAGCCATGTTTTACACACGGGAGGGAGACACGCATGTGCGTTGCGGCCTGTGCCGTTTCGGCTGCCTGATCAGCGACGGCGCCCGGGGCAACTGCGGGGTCCGTGAAAACCGCGGCGGCACGCTCTACAGCCTCGTCTACGGCAAGCTCTGCGCCGAACATGTGGATCCGATCGAGAAGAAGCCGCTCTTCCACGTCATGCCGGGCAGCAAATCCTACTCCATAGCCACGGAGGGGTGCAACTTCCATTGCCGTCACTGCCAGAACTACTCCATCTCCCAGGTGGAACGAAACGCGCCGGTCCGGGGAAGGGAGCAGACGCCGCACGAAACCGTGCAGCTGGCCATGGACAATGATTGCGACTCGATTTCCTACACCTATACCGAGCCGACAATCTTCTATGAATTTGCCTACGATACCGCCCGTCTCGCCCACGAAGCAGCGCTGAAGAACATCTTCGTCACCAATGGCTACATAAGCAGGGAGGCGCTGGCAACCATCGCCCCTTTTCTCGATGCCGCCAATATCGACCTGAAGGGTTTTTCCGAAGAGTTCTACCGCGACATCGTCCACGCCCGCCTCTCGGAGGTGCTCGACTCGATCATCGAATACCGCAAACAGGGGATCTGGATCGAACTGACCACCCTGATCATCCCCGGCCTCAACGACTCCGACAACGAACTGCAGGGCATAGCGAAATTCATCACCACCAACCTGGGAGCTGATGTTCCCTGGCATGTCACCCAGTTCTACCCGACCCACACATTGACCGACCGCCCCAGGACCCCGGTGGAGACCCTGCGCCGCGCACGCGACATCGGCATTGCCGCCGGTTTGCATTACGTTTACGAAGGCAACGTCCCCGGCGAAGGGGGAGAGAACACCTACTGCCCTTCCTGTTCGTCCCTTCTGGTCAAGCGCTACGGCTACGCCATCGAGGCGAACAGGATCAGTAACGGAGCATGTCCCGACTGCAACGCCGCCATCGCCGGGATCGGCCTGTGACAGCGCAGGGCCTGGAGATGCTTGACTACCTGCGGGAGGTCATGATCAGGGAGCATCTGCAGGGGCGCGGCATTCGCGACACCGCGGTTCTGGCAGCCATGCGTGAAGTGCCGCGCGAGGAATTTGTTGATGAACGGGTAGCGGCGAAAGCCTACGGGGACCACCCGCTCCCGATCGCCGGAGGGCAGACGATCTCGCAGCCTTACATTGTGGCATACATGACCGAGGCGCTGGAACTGAAGCACAACGACCGGGTTCTGGAGATCGGCACCGGATCGGGGTATGCCGCCGCCGTACTGAGCAGGATCGTCACGACTGTCTATAGCGTCGAGCGACTAGACGTCCTGGCTCAAAGTGCCAGGCAACGTTTTGAACGGCTCGGCTACACAAATATTGTTATCCACGAAGGGGACGGCACCCTTGGCTGGCCGGATCATGCGCCCTACGACGCCATTGTTGTCACCGCCGGTGCGCCGCGCGTTCCGCCGCCTCTGCTTGAGCAACTGGCGACCGGGGGGCGGCTTGTCATTCCAGTCGGGAGTTCCTGCGAGGTGCAGTCGCTTATCCGGGTGCGCCGGGTGGCAGAACATGACTACCGCCGCGAAGAGCTCTGCGGCGTCCGCTTTGTCCCCCTGATCGGGGCCGCCGGATGGTGACGAAGCGGACGCCCGATGACATCCCGGCACCATGTAACAAATCGAGCCAGCGGTAAAACAATTAACTTCCTGTAAAAACACCTGCCATCCTTCACTCCATGGACAATCAGCTGATGCGCGTTATACTTGACGTAAACCAGCTTACCATCAGCACTTAAGTGACACGCCCGCAACATACTGATATTACACATAAAGATAGCAGCACTCTTGGCATGGCATGTGAACAATAAATCCTTTGCACCTATCAACTGCTGCCGTCGAGAGAACAAATGTGGGCTCAATAATCGGCGAATTCATACTCATACTCATCCTGATCCTTGCGAATGGGTTTTTTTCAGGCTCCGAACTCGCCATCCTTTCGGCCCGTAAAAGCACCATCTCCAGGCTCGCCTCTGAAGGCAACAGCAAGGCGCAGATGGTGGAAAAGCTGCAAAATGATCCGCACCGTTTTCTTGCCACCGTACAAATCGGCGTAACGGTTGTGGGTTCGCTGGCCTCGGCGGTCGGCGGTGTCGTGGCGATTGAATACCTGAAACCGGCACTGAGTTCCGGACCGTTTGCACTCGTTCATGAGATGGCGGAGCCGCTCGCCATCGCGCTTGTGGTGATTCTGGTTTCCTACCTGTCGCTTGTCTTTGGTGAACTTGCCCCCAAGGTCATCGGGCTGCGGCAGGCAGACCGTGTGGCCCTGCTCGTTGCCGGGCCGATCAATGCGATTGCAGTCATTGCCGGGGTGGCGGTCAGGTTTCTCACGTTGTCAAACAGGGCTGTGCTCGCAATCTTCGGAGTGGAGACGGCAGGCGGCCAGGATTTCATCACCCGGGAAGATGTGCTGCATGCGGTGACCAAAGGGAGTGAAACCGGCGCCCTGAGTCGTCTTGAACAGAAGGTTATCGAGAACATGCTCGACTTCAGCCGCACCCTGGTGTGCGAGGTGATGGTGCCACGAACAAGGATAGCGGCGCTGAATATTGACACACCGCTGGCCACCGTCATGCAGACGGTCAGGGAGAGCAGCTACACCCGCTTTCCGGTCTACCGGGAGCGGCAGGAAAACATCATCGGGTTTATGCATGCCAAGGATCTTATCCTGCACCCGCTGGGTGATGCTTCCGGGTTTAACCTTGCGGATATTGTGCGCCCCACGATCTTTGTGCCGGAGAACAAGCATGCCAGTGAGTTGCTGGGTGAAATGCAGCGTTCCAGAGTGCACATGGCCATCGTCGTTGATGAATACGGAGAGATCAGCGGGCTGGTTACGGCAGAGGACCTGCTGGAGGAGCTCGTCGGAGAGATTGAGGACGAACATGACGCCTCAGTGGCGTCCAAGACTATCAAGCTACCGGACGGCAGTCTGATAGTTGACGGCATCATCTCCCTCCATGACGTAGAAGAGCTGCTTGACATGGAACGTGGCGAGAACCAGCCATACAACACCCTGGCCGGGCTGATTCTTGACGAACTGGGGAGATTCCCGAAACGTGGCGAAAGGCTTGGGTGGAAAGATTACGTTTTGGTCTGTGAAGAGGTTACGCGTACGTCAGTGGTCAAGGTCAGGATAACCAGAACGGACAACCGCCAGCAGAGTTAAGCGAATTCCGTCCGGACTGTCTCTTTTCCGCTGTCTCAGCTCTGCCTATACAGAAGGGAGGTGATGATTCAGGCCGGTATCACTGCTCATTGCAGGACGCAACCGCTGAACGGGTTGCTGCTGTTGCGTCCCATGACACACAACCCGCACTTACAAGGAGTCAACCATGATGAAAAGATCGTTACTGTTGTCCGTTGTTGCCGTATCACTGTTGTTGCCATCAGGCACCGTATTTGCTGCTGACCAGCAGCGAGACATGGACAAAACCATGGATAAAACTATGGACCGGGACATGGACAAAACCATGGACAAACTCCAGGACCGAGATATGGATAAAACCATGGATCAGAAGATGGACAAAACCAAGGACCAGAAGATGGATAAAACCAAGACTCAGAAAAAGGTTCAAAAAAGGGTCCAGACGCAGGAGCGAATCTATGGCAGCCAGCTCATGACACGCCAGGAGCGGGTCGAGTTTCGCGCCAGGATGCGGGCTGCAAAAACGGCAGAAGAACGTGAGCAAATCCGCCTGCAACACCACGAGCAGATGAAGGAACGGGCCAAAGCCAAAGGCATTACCCTGCCTGACGCACCGCCGGCAATGGGCGGAGGCATGGGCCCTGGCAGCGGCATGGGACCGGGCACCGGTATGGGACCCGGAGGCGGGATGGGAGCAGGCGGCGGACGCAAGTAATGATCGCGACGACTATCTTTCTGTAACCGGGGAGCATTCATGCGCTATCCGCCGCTGCTGACAGATCTGTACGAACTGACCATGCTGGCCGGCTATCTGGAGGAGGGAATGGCGGAAAAGCAGGCGATCTTCGACCTGTTTTTCCGCACCAACCCGTTTGAAGGCGGCTATGCGGTGTTTGCCGGTCTGGAACCGGCACTCGACTATCTCGAGGGGTTGCGCTTTCTGCCGGAGGAGCTGGAGTACCTGCAGCAGTTGGGAATATTCAAACCACACTTTATCGAGTTTCTCCGTGAATTCCGTTTCCGCGGCACCGTGACGGCACCGCCGGAGGGAACGGCTGTCTTTGCCAACGAGCCGCTTCTGACGGTGGAGGGGACACTGGCCGAGGCTCAGTTTGTGGAGACGGCGCTGCTTAACATCATCAATTTCCAGACTCTGGTGGCCACCAAGGCGGCGCGTATCACGCACGCCGCCGCAGGGGCGCCGGTGATAGAGTTCGGCATGCGCCGGGCCCACGGGCCGAACGGCGCCCTCTCCTGCGCCCGGGCCGCCTGTGTGGGCGGGGTGCGCAGCACGAGCAACGTCCAGGCCGGGATGATATACGGCCTACCGATACGCGGCACCCATGCCCATAGCTGGGTGCAGGCGTTCCCCAATGAACTGGCCGCCTTCATGGCCTATGCGGACGCCTTTCCCGACAGTTCCATCCTGCTGGTGGATACCTACGACACCCTGAAGAGCGGCATCCCTCACGCGATCACCGTGGCGGCCGAACTGCGTGAGCGTGGGCACGAACTGCACGGAGTCCGCCTCGATTCCGGTGATCTCGCCTTTCTCTCCCGCGAGAGCCGCCGCATGTTCGACGAGGCCGGTTTCCCGGCGGTGAAGATTGTCGCCTCCAATGAACTGGACGAGTTCGTCATCGACTCCATCAGGGACGAGGGGGGGCGGGTTGACATCTACGGCGTCGGCACGAAACTGGCGACCTGCTCCGGAGCCGGAGCACTGGGGGGGGTCTACAAATTAGTGGCGGTCGACGGCCAGCCGAAACTGAAGGTAACCAGCGACATCGCCAAAGCCACCCTTCCGGGAAAGAAACGTGTCATGCGTGTTGTCGGGGAGGATGGGGGCATGATTCAGGATGTGATCTGCCTGGAGGGAGACGACGAACCGCACGGCGGCGAGACGGTGTATGACCCGCGCAATCCGCTTCAGCACACGTCGCTGCCGCAAAAAGCCGCCTTGCATGAGCTACGACAGGTCGTGATGAAGCACGGGCACCGCACTCAGCCACCGGAACCATTGGCCCTGATGGCCGACCGGAGTGAACGGGAACTGCTCCGCCTGCCACAGGGGTGTCTCCGTCTCATCAACCCCCACCGCTACAAGGTGTCCATCTCCAGGCAGCTGAACGAGCTAAGGAACGGGCTGATTGAAAAGGTGCTCAAAGGAGTATGAATCATGAAAAACAAGGCGGCGTTGCTGATAGTGGATGTGCAGAACGATTTCTGCCCCGGAGGCGCACTGCAGATACAACATGGCGACCGGGTCGTGGAACCGATCAACCGGGCGATCACGTACTTTGCCACTGCCGGATGGCCGATACTGGCAAGCCGTGACTGGCACCCGGCGGTCACAACGCACTTCCGCACCTCCGGCGGTGTCTGGCCGGCCCATTGCGTCCAGGGAACCGACGGTGCAGCCTTCCATCCCGGGCTTCTCCTCACGGAGGAAACTATCGTGCTCTCCAAAGGGATAAACCCGGAGCTTGACGGGTACTCGGCGTTCGAGGCAGTGACAGGCGACGGCCTGATGCTGGCTGAACTGCTTCAGGGGTTGGGGGTGCACAGGCTCTACATCAGCGGCCTTGCCACCGATTATTGCGTTCTCTGCACGACACTTGAAGCGTTGCGCAACGGTTTGAAAGTCACGGTGCTGACCGATGCCATTGCCGGTGTGGACATCGTCCCGGGAGAGTCCGCCTGTGCTATCGAGGACATGGTAAATGCCGGTGCGCAGATGATCACGGTGGAGGAGCTGCCGTCCCTGCTGGGGCTGGAACTTTCTCTGTGAGGTAAACGACAATGCCAAACGAGGCTGACGAAGCGGTCTTCCATATCCATAACGTATTCAAGACCTACCGGATGGGAGATGTCGAGGTCAACGCGCTGCGGGGGGTAGACCTCGACCTTGGAGCCGGCGAGTTCGTCGTGATCCTCGGGGCTTCCGGCAGCGGCAAGTCCACCCTGCTCAACATTCTTGGCGGACTCGACATACCGACCAGCGGCGAGGTTTTCTTCCGCGACCACGATCTGACCGCCGCCGGGGAGCAGGCGCTGACAACCTTCCGCCGTGAACACGTCGGCTTCGTCTTCCAATTCTACAACCTGATCCCCAGCCTCACCGCCGTTGAAAATGTCGCCCTGGTGACCGAAATTGCCGACAACCCCATGGAGCCGGCCGAAGCCCTGCGCATGGTTGGCCTTGAAGAGCGGCTGCAACACTTCCCGGCGCAGCTCTCCGGCGGCGAGCAGCAACGCATCGCGATCGCCCGCGCCGTAGCCAAACGCCCCGAGGTGCTGCTCTGCGACGAGCCGACCGGCGCCCTGGATTACAGCACCGGGCGTCTGGTGCTCGAAGTGCTTGAGCGGGTCAACCGCGAACTCGGAACCATTACGGCGGTGATCACCCACAACGCGGCCATTGCCGGTATGGCTGACCGCGTCATCCGCCTCAGCAGCGGCCGCATCATTGAAGAGCGCCGCAACCCGGTGCGTATCGCCCCGGCCGACCTGTCGTGGTAACGATCATGTCCCCCCTGAACCGCATGCTGCTGCGCGATCTCTGGCGACTGAGGGGACAGGTGCTGGCGATCTCCCTCGTTGTCGCCTGCGCGGTGGCCTCGTACGTGGCGATGCACGGCACCTACCGCTCCCTGCTGCTCTCCCGCGACGACTATTATGCCCGTTACCGCTTTGCCGATGTGTTCGCCACCTTCAAGCGCGCGCCGGAGCGGATGGCCGACCGGATACGCCGCATCCCGGGCGTGGCAGCGGTGCAGACCCGCATTGTCGTCGACGTAACCCTCGACGTGCCGGGGTTGCGCGAACCGGCAACCGGGCGAATGGTCTCCATCCCCGAGCGGCGAGGGGCGACCTTGAACGACATCTGCCTCCGCCAGGGACGCTACCCGGAAGCCGGACGCAGTGACGAGATCCTGGCCAGCGAGGCGTTTGCCACGGCCAACCGCCTGCGTCCGGGTGACCGGCTCGGTGCAATCATCAACGGCCGCCGGCAGGAGCTGCGCATTGTCGGCATCGCCCTCTCGCCCGAATATGTCTACGAGGTGCAGGGTGGCGGCTCCCTCTTCCCCGACAACAAGCGCTTCGGCGTCCTCTGGATGGGCAGGGATTCACTCGCCCCCCCCTACCGGATGGAAGGGGCCTTCAACGACCTGGCGCTCACGCTGTCGCGCGGGGCGAGTGAGGCAGAGGTAATCGCAGCCGTTGACCGGATTCTGGCACCCTACGGCTGCCTCGGCGCCTATGGCAGGAACGACCAACTCTCCTACCGGTTCCTCGCCGATGAGATCAGCCAGAACCGCATCTCCGCCACCTATGTTCCGGCCATATTCCTCGCTATCGTCGCCTTCCTGCTGCACATGGCGCTGTCACGCCTGACAGCGATGCAGCGCACCCAGATCGGGCTGTTGAAGGCTTTCGGCTACAGCAGCGCCGCCGTTGGCCGCCACTACCTGAAGCTGGCCTGCTGCGCGGTGGCAGGCGGAGCGGTGGCAGGCATTGCGGCCGGCTGGTATCTCGGCTTCCGCCTGACCATGCTCTACCGCGACTTTTACCGCTTTCCGCTGCTCCGCTATGAGAGCGGCGCCGATGTAGCGGCCATTGCGCTCGGCATCACCCTCGCGGCGGCGCTTGCGGGGGCATGGGGGGCAACCAGGGGGGCCATGGCACTTTCACCCGCCGAGGCGATGCGCCCGGAGCTGCCGACCGCCTTCCACAGCGGATTGTTCGAACGGAGCGGCCTGATCCGGATCAGCAGCACGACACTGCGGATGATCGTCCGCAACATCGAGAGGCGTTTCGGCAAAGCCTGCCTCTCAATGGCCGGCATCGCCTGCGCCGCCGCGATTCTGGTGGTCGGGCAATTCTTCTATGACTCCATAGAGCAGATGATGCGCATCCAGTTCGACACGATCCAGCGGGAGGATGTGAGCATCACCTTCACCGACCCGCGCAGTTCAACGGCCCGTCAGGAGGTGGCAGCGCTCCCCGCCGTGCTGCGCAGCGAAACGTACCGGAGTGTTGCGGTCAGACTCACGAGCGGGCATCGCAGCAAACGCCTCGCGATCACCGGCCTCGACCCGAACGGCGAACTGCGGCGCTTGATCGGCAGCGACCTGCAGCCGCTGCGCATCCCCCCCGAGGGGCTGGTGCTGAGCAGAGCGCTGGCAGAGGCCCTGGAGGTTTCTCCGGGTGAGCCGGTAACCGTAGAAATCCTGGAAGGATCACGCCCGGTGCGGCGCGTGCCGGTAACCTCTCTGGTGGATGATCTTATCGGCCTCTCGGCGTATATGGAGAGAACCGCCCTGAATCGCCTCCTCGATGAGGGGAGCACCATTTCAGGCGCCTTCCTCGCCGTCGATCCGCAGGGTGCGGAGCGCCTTTACACCAGGCTCAAACACACCCCCGCAGTCAGCGGGACGGCGGTGCGCGAGAGCATGCTCTCCTCGGTACGAACCCTGATTGCCGAGAGCCTTGCCATCACCACCTCGGTGCTGGTGGTTTTCTCCTGCATCATCGCCTCCGGCATGGTCTACAACGGCGTGCGCATCAGCCTTTCGGAGAGGGGCCATGAACTGGCCTGCCTGCGCGTACTCGGCTTCACCCACCGCGAGGTCTCCCTGGTGCTGCTGGGTGAACAGGCTCTCCTGACCGGCGCGGCAATTCCGTTCGGGTGGATGCTCGGTTTCGCGCTCAGCGCCTTCCTCGCCGGGCGCATGTCGACCGAACTCTATCGCATGCCGCTGATTATCAGCAGCTCCACCTATGCCTTTTCCTTCCTGGTCGTTGCAGCGGCAGCGATCCTGTCCGGGCTGCTCGTCTACGGGCAGATCCGGCGGCTTGACCTGATTGCGGTACTGAAGGAGCGGGAGTGATCCTCTATGAAGAAACCTGGCAAAACTGTTGCACCGGCGCTCCTGATCCTGGCGATTGCGGCTCTGGTTTTCTTTGCCATGAGACCGAAACCGGTGCACATCGAGACCGGACAGGCTATGAGCGGGCCGCTGCAGGAAACGGTTGAGGCGGAAGGCGAGACCCGTGCCCACGAACGCTACACCGTGGCGGCCCCCGTCAGCGGACGACTGATGCGCATCGAGCTGCACGACGGCGACCGGGTGACCGCCAACCAGGCGGTGGCCGTCATGACACCGACACCGCTCGATAAAAGGGAGCGTGACGCGGCGGCCGCGCGGGTCAGCGCAGCCGCATCCCAACTGCGGGCAGCCGGGGAACAAGCCGCCCGTGATCGTGCCGATCTGGAGCAGGCGCGGCGTGAACTGGCCCGCACAAGGCAGTTGGCACGGCAGGGGCTCTCCACCACCCAGGCTCTGGAACAGGCCGTCACAACAGAGCAGCGTGCCGCACGCACCCTGGCAGCGGCCGAATATCTAACGCAAACGGCAACAGCCCAGTTGCGGGAAGCCCGGGCGGCACTGCCGGACGGTCGTGGCAACATACGCAGCATCACACTGCGCGCCCCCCGGAGCGGGCCGGTACTGCGGGTGCTGGAAAAGAGCGAACGGATCGTGACGGCAGGCACGCCGCTGCTACTGATCGGCGACCCGCAAAAACTGGAGGTTGTTGCGGATGTTCTCTCCAGCGACGCAGTCAAAATCAGCGCCGGTGCACCAGTCACCCTCGACGAATGGGGCGGTCCGCAACCGCTCCGGGGGGTCGTGAGGCTCGTGGAACCCTACGCCTTCACCAAGATATCGGCCTTGGGTATTGAAGAACAGCGGGTCAACATCATCATTGACTTTTGTGATCCGCCGGGGACACTTGGAGACGGCTATCGTGTTATGGCACGAATCATCACCTGGTCCGGAGATACAACCGTTAAAATACCGATCAACGCCCTGTTCAGGCAGGGGGAGAACTGGTGCGTTTTTGTGGTGAAAAACGACAGGGTAGCAAGGCGAACGGTCACCGTCGGTCACCGCAACCAGACAGAGGCGGAGATTCTGAACGGATTATCGCAAGGAGAAACGGTCGTAAGCCACCCGTCAAGCCAACTGGACGACGGCATGCGGGTCAGATCCGGGTGACCGTGTATGCTAAACAAAACAATTAACCGCCGATGAACGCCGAAACACGCCGAGAAATCAGGCCAGTGAGAAGAATGATGGTTTACCCCGAGGGTGATTTGTTTTTTTGAAGTAAGCCCGCTTTTATCGGCGTGTATCCGTTTTTGTCGGCGGTTAACTACCGTTCGTAGGTAGATTAAAAACTGGAGGTTTACCATGAAAAGATTAGCAGTCTGTCTACTCCCGGTGTTGCAGCTTCTCCTGCTGGCAACCCTTGCTCTTCCCGTAACGGTCCTGGCAAAAGATGGCGCGCCGGACTTTGTCGTGCTGGCAAAAAAACTGAAACCAGCGGTTGTCAATATCAGTACAGCCAAGACAATCAAGCCACGACAGCAGTTCCAACGCCCCTTTGGCGGCCAATTCAAGAACGACCCGTTCCATGACTTCTTCGAGCGTTTTTTTGACGACGTGCAACCGCAGACCTTCAAACAGCGCAGCCTCGGCTCTGGATTCATCATTGAGGGGGGATACATCCTCACCAACAACCATGTCATCGCCGGTGCCGATGAAATCAAGGTGAAGCTGGCCGACAACCGTGAATTCAAGGCGGAGATCAAAGGGGCGGATGAACGACTCGACCTCGCTTTGCTGAAGATTGACGCCAAGGAAACCCTGCCGACAGCACATCTGGGAGACAGTGACGCCATTCAGGTCGGCGAGTGGGTCATGGCCATCGGCAACCCATTTGGCCTGTCCGAGACCGTTACCGCCGGCATTGTCAGTGCTAAAGGGAGAGTTATCGGCAGTGGTCCGTACGACGATTACATCCAGACTGACGCCTCCATCAACCCGGGCAATTCCGGCGGGCCTTTATTCAACAGCCAGGGTGAAGTGATCGGCATCAACACGGCGATTATCTCCGGCGGCCAGGGGATCGGCTTCGCCATTCCGGTCAACCTGGCCAAGTCAATCATCCCCCAACTCAGGGAAAACGGCAAGGTAACCCGCGGCTGGCTGGGGGTGGTCATCCAGCCGGTCACCGCCGACCTGGCCATGTCATTCGGCCTGGAGAGCGAAAAAGGGGCACTACTCAGTGAAATACTTCCCGGCAGTCCGGCCGAAAAATCCGGTATGAAACCGGGCGACATCATTCTGGTGTTCGATGGCAAGAAGATCAATGAGGCAAATGACCTCCCCCGCCAGGTGGCGGCGACGGCTATCGGCAAAAAGGTGGCAATGACAATAATGCGCAACGGTAAGGAGCTGAAGATTTTGGCTGTTATTGAAAATTTGAAAGAAAATGCCGCAGATGAAGTCGGAGCAGCGACCCAGGACAAGCTGGGGCTGACAGTCAGGGAGTTGACCAAGGATCTGGCTGAACGCTTACAGCTCAAGGATACGACCGGTGTGGTTGTAACCGCCCTGAAGCCGAACGGGTTGGCTCAGGATGCCGGCATCGCCGCAGGCGACATCATCAAGGAGATCAACGGCACACCCATTGCGTCCCTGGAGGATTACGACAAAGCGGTTGCGGCACACAAAAAAGGGCAGGTCATCCGTTTTTTGCTGAAGCGCGGAGAAAGATCGTTATATGTAGCGGCCACACTGGACTAGGCAACGAACAGAAGGAGGCCTCATGAGAGCGGAAGAGCGGACTGTCAACGAAATTGCGGCGGCGCTGGAGCGGGAAAAGAGCGTCAATCTCCACGATTTCCCGCTGTATCTGGAATTTGCCGACGGGGTCCTTACCATAAGCGGCGAGGTCGAGCACATCATGGCCAAGAAAAGGGCCCTGGAGGTGGCGGCAGCGGTCAACGGAGTCGCCGGGATCGTTGACCGCGTCCACACTGTCCCCGCAACAGTGATGGAAGATGGCGAAATTCGCGACCACGTCTGCACCACGCTGCTTGCCGAGAACCTCCTCAGCTCCTGTGCCATCTGGGCCATTGTCAAAGGGAAGCCGGAAGTCGTGCGTGAAGCGGATGCATCACTGGGAAGCATTGACGTGGAGGTCTCCGCCGGGATCGTAACCCTGAACGGCGCCGTAACCAGCCTTTCCGCCAAGCGATTGGCGGGGGTGCTGGCCTGGTGGGTTCCGGGAAGCCGGGATGTGGTCAACGGGCTGGAGGTTTCTCCACCTCAGGAGGATAACGACGACGAAGTGGTGGACGCCGTCCGTCTCGCCCTGGAGAAGGACCCGTTTGTTGACGCCGCCCAGATCAGCGTCGGCTGTCGCGGATACCACGTCACCCTGGAAGGGCTTGTGAAGAACGAGACACAGCGGCAGATGGCTGAAGCTGACGCCTGGTACGTCTTTCGGGTTGACCGCGTTGTGAACCTGATACAAACTGCCCTCTAGCGGGGATATCACTCAGCGCAGAGCGAAGATCAGCATCAGCGTAAAGCCGCAGGAAGGTGGCCGGGCACCCGGAGCAGCTATGCGACTCCGTCATGGAGGCTATCTCCCTGGCACTCTGCCGGGAGTACTTAGGGCGATTCGGACTCGTTTGACTCTGACAGGATCTCGGCTTCCACGACCAATTCATCGATAGCGTCAGCCTCGTCTTCATCACTCTGAGCTGTCATTTTGCACACCTCCTTTTTCCTGTTTTCCAACTCTTTTGAGCAAACATCCCCCACACCGCCCCTCCCCCGCCGGGGGAGGGAACCTATTAACAAAAGACTGGCGGGAGATTGGTTCTGCTCAGCTGTGGCCATGTCAACGGATGTAACACTACCCACTAATATTACTATTTAAGTTCCCAAAATGGGGCCGTGTTTTCTTTTGCGCTTAGAAACGCAGCACCAGCCGGACAGTGGGGCAAGATTAAATACGTTTATTGTTTTGATATCCTGTGATATGAAATTATTACAATTATCTGGAGATTGCCGGAGGACGGTATGAAAACGCGATTGATACTAAAAACCGGGGCAGAAGGGAACTAAAAGGCTTACCGAGAAGTACGCGGTGTCCACTTTCGCTATGATGCAGAATTGAAGCAACGGATTAAGACGGTGGAGCTTATTGTTGATGTCACCTGTTCAGATGACTATTAATGACAGAATCTTAGTACCGGCTCAGATGCGTTTAGTGAAACAGCACTGAAAAGATCAAAGGTACAGATCTGGAAAAGCATATAATATTCGATGCTTCGATGAAGAGCAAAACGAGTTAAAGCATCTAGTATTAGATACATCACTGGCATCTAATATTGGATGCCGGCATACAACATTGGATACCAGCATATAATATTAGATACCGGTACTAACCGGTGATTTACGAGTTGGGCTTCAAAAGGAACAACATATGAAAAAGAAACTGATATATTTCGTTTTGGTATTTCTTTTGTTGGCGATTCCGTTTCTCCTGCCAACTGGTATGGCAATCCCTGGAATTAACATTGCCTGCTGCTTGTTTGTAGCCACTTGCTTTTATCTGAACATTAATTCTCAGCTGGCGGTATTCTTTCCTGTAGTGTTCTTGTGCATTATTGCTCCAATTAGCGTGTTTATCCTCATGGGAGGACCAATTTATAAGTCCTATACCATATCAGTTACTCAGCTCTACAGAGTAACGCCTGTAACAGATTGGGCAAAAATGATTGTTCCAATCATATTGTCAGTTGGCATCCAAATCCTATTAAGTCGCATTTACCGTCACGCATTACCTGCAACCAATGATAACGGTAAATAGTCCAACTTTTGTTGACCCAAGGGTAACTCGCTGCGACACTTTACTGTCGGGGCACCAGAAGAATCACATATAAAAAGAGGGCACTCCAATGAAGCTTGTAGTGGATTGGTTTCCCAGTATTTGGCTAGGGGTTGTTGCGGCAGCAGTCTTGAGGCTTAACTGGTATTACTACAACGGAACCAAGATTAATAAATACGAGTGGAACAGCTTGAAAATGATTAAATTCTATATTGATGAGACGAAAAAGGAAAACGGACGTATTGGTTTGACCTTTTGGGTACTGGTGGTGATGCCGATCATGGCGTTCATCACGTTACTCATGCGAATCTTCTATTACAAACACATGTGAAACTGGACCCAACCACTCGGCGGCAGACGGTCTTCGCTAACGCTTCGCCGCTGCGCCTCGTCCCCGTTGAATAATTATTTGATAGAGTGCGACATTATCGGAATAAGATAGAGCTTTTGCAGTAACTGCCTAAGAGGGACGACAGTATAGGATGATAATCTTCTTAAGAGGGAAAATTGAAAAGATAGCTGCTGATCTGCCGAGGAAAACAGCTCTTGCCTGGCAACACTTTTACCGGATTAGGTATCGGGTCTTGGTCTGGAAAAGCAGACATGGACTTATCGCTGGGCTGGCGGGGGTAGGAGTTATTATCTTTGCCAGCGCTGTTCTCGCGCCACATCTTCAGAGAGCCTTACAACCCTACCTGGCTGAAAAAGATAGCCTCGGAAATATCCGATCACTATTCCTCAACATTGGAAGCGCCTTGGTCGGAGCATCAGCCATCGCTTTTTCTCTAGTTGTATTTGCGATGCAGATCAATGTCGAGCGAATGCCGCATGGCCTGTTCCGACGGTTAAGCAGTGACAGAATAATATTACTGTCGTTCATCGGCACCTTCCTTATAGCGATTTCTATCGCGACTCTGTCACTGATTCCCAGTGTGCCGTGGGCTGGAAGAGCCATTATAGGGGCATCCTGGGGAGTTATCCTTCTATTCTCTCTTTTTCTGACTGCCTACAAAAGAGCACTTCAACTCATAAACCCTCTTCAACAACTACGACTCGTCGTCAAAAAATCGGGACAGGAGATGAAAGCTTGGGATTGCCGGGCGAGAAGGGATGCTCCGTTGCTAAAAGAACCTGAATCGATCAAGGACGATGATGTCACCTATGATATCCCACGAGCCGTTTTCTTTCAGGCAAACCAACACTGGACGGAGGGGGCTCACCAGGCTGTCCAATATGCAATTTCTTTTTATCGCCGATATGCAGAACGAGGGGACCATGAGGTCTCCGGTGCTGCCTTGAACGCTATTGTCGCGATTAACCGTTATTACGTCCGGACAAAGGGGAAAACATTTTTTTCAACTAATGCCCTACTGGGTGATCACTCATTGACCAACGATGGGTTTATCAACAATACCCTTGAGCATTTACGGCAGAACGTCAGCATTGCTGTGACGAGGAGAGATGAGCAACAGATCGAACAATCATTACGTGCCATTATGCTTCTTGTCGATGTCTATCTCGATATCGACTACGGCGGCAGACATGACTCCAAGACCCATGCTCTTCTAGCAGCGGGATATCTATCGGATGCTGTAAAAAGTATAATCCCTCATAACATGCCAGATATGCTTATGATCGGAGCAAGACTGATAGGCAATGTGGCGGCATTGTTTCTGAACCGGGGCAGAGTAAATGATATTTCAACGCTTGCAGACAGCCTCGGCCTCGTAGCTTGCGCCGGCGTTGCAACTGGGAAATACCCTGTTTGCTTTGCAGCAATCGAACAGCTTGCCCTTCTGACCATTAATCTTATTAAAACCACTACCCAGGATATTCGATACGTCATCAGGAAAGTGAAGCAGAATGTCACAATGGCAGTGAAGCTGTTGCTGAATGTGCCTGACACCTCCCCGGGGAGTATGCATAGCACCTACCTCGCACCATATTACTCATGCATCTCAGAAGAAGCGTTGCAGTCATTACTGTCGCAACTTGTAAATGCAATTTCTGATGCCGAAAAAAACCATGAGACGGCTAGAAAGATCGTGAAGAATATCGAAGTGTGGGCTGACAAAATCTATGACACTGAAAAAGAGATATTGCTATTGGCTGTTCAAAAACGGTCAGGTTTTACTTTTGACATTATCAACTGGATTACCTTCGTAACAAAGATGCTTTTCGCCGTCAGCAATGCTGATTCCTGTCCTGATTATCTGCAGGAAAAACTTCGGAGGCACGCAACTTGGCTTTTCCACACCTTGACATGGATTCCTGATGACAAAGAGACGGTAGTGTTCGTGGAATGTTATCAAATGACTGTAGTTCTATTTGAAGCCGTGCTGGAGGCACATAGCCGAGAGTGTCCGGACATCGCAAGTGATTTCCAAGCAATTCTAGTAAAATGGGCGTTTAAGGCTGGTAAATACTCGACAGGCTGGGCGATTCTGGAGCGTTCGATCTACTGTTTATCCGCCATTACCCTTACTTTTGAAGAGCCTGGTTCCATCGACAATCTCAAGATATCAATAACGAAGTCCTTATCCGAGGAAAAAGGTCTGGATAAAGAAATCCTTGATGGAGCTGCCCGGAAAATTCGAGAAAAAGCAGAAACTTTCTATCCAAGCGAATTCGAGCTAGGTGCAATTGATCGCCAACTGGGTGAGGTAGATCAGAAGAAGCTCAAACAACTACTTGTCGAGTTGGCCAATATTTTATCCCCGGATACAAAGGACGTAAAATTGAAAAGGTCTTTTTTCTAAGGGAAAATCAGGGGACCTACCCATTCGATAAGGTTATAAAATTTATTAAAATCGGAGTTGCCAACCAGGAAAATGGACACCGACCGCCAAAGAAACTGGGCGGGCGGGTCATTTCCCGGCCCGTTATACCAGAGGAGGAAAGATGAAATTTTTAAAAATAATTGGATTATTGTTCTCTATTCTGACAATGGCATCTTGTGCTACTTTTCAACCCCAAGAAGTTAAAATGCCTCCGGAAAAGTTATCGCAGAAAGGATATTCACTTGTACCATTAAATGAAAAAGGGTGGCTGATTGTTGAAAGAAACGCTTACGATATCACATTGTTGAAACAAGGAGTGACTCCTGATGAGGTATTTTCTATTCAGGCAATGCCTTATAAGTTGCCTGTATTCAAAACTCGTGAAGAGTTTGTTCGCTTAATCAAAGAAGACCTTGGCAAAAGCATAGAACAAAAAGGCTCCAAAATACTCAAACATGAAGTTTTTGACTACCTAATTTCAGAAACAGACTGCATTAAATCTTACAAGACCATAGAAGATCTTACCCCTATTGACATAACAGGAAAGCCAATTAAGTCAGGAGATATTATCTTTGAGGTTCTTTCACTTTTTTGCGTGCACCCAAAGGATAAGAATAAAGGGTTCACCATCATATACTCACATCAGCACCATTTAGGAGAAAGTGATACTTTATTTGCCGAAAAAGCATCAAACCTTTTTAATAGTGCCAAATTTACAGATTTTTAAAATGACATGGCATAACCAACGTGTTGCACCTGCCCTAAACCCAGCAGGTGAACACTCACCACGTTGAACGACAAAAACAGAATGAAGAAATCAAACGTAATACAAATAATCCTTTCAGCCGCTGAGTTCTTCTTCGTAACCGTTTTTCTTATGTCCAGCTGGCAATCTGACAGGGCACTCGACAAATCCGGAATCGGCGACCCGGAAAAGTTCACTTACTGGGACAGATACGCTGGCCTCAGCATCAAATATTTTGTGCTGCTGTGGGTAGCTGCCGTTATTCTCGCGCTCGTGTTTAGGCGACGGAAGCATTTCCCCTCCGCAAAGGCGTACTGGAAGGTGTTGCTTCCAGATGTGTTACTGCCGCCATTCGTCTTGATACTTGGCTGGATCATCATCCTCATCTGACATAACAAAGAGAAAACATGAAAAAAAGCATAAAAACAGGAAAATACAATGACCGAAAATATTAGCTGGAAGAAACCCGAAGTTATAGTAGCCATAATGTCTACAATAATTGCTATGTGTGCAATTTATATAGCTTTTAATGAAGGTCAAGCAACACGTAAACATAATAAACTATCAGTAAGACCTATATTGAAAGTTACTCAGACAACAGATAATAAAAGCACTAAATTACATCTAGAAAACAGTGGTCTTGGCCCCGCAATAATTGATCGAATAAGATTTAATTATCATGGTAAATCAATTGAACCTACAACAGAAAATTGGAAAACTATATTTAATGGCTTAGGGTTAGATAAGTACACTATGACATTATTAGATGGAGACCAAACCGTAATAAAACCAGATAAGGAAGGAATTATTGTAGAGGTTGAACACAATGCTAAATACAGCGGAATAATTGAAAAATGTTTTTCTGAAATTGAGACCACTGTTTATTATAGGTCTTTATACGATGAGACAGAGGCATTCACTTTTAGGACCGCCAAGAATTAGAAGAGCTCCCAAGGGGTCTAGTCCTTGACACGAGACAAAAGTTAAAAGTGAGGGTCCAACAAGACAGAAGCACCGGCCTAAAACCGCCGGTGTTCTGCCAAGCCGTTAGAAATCCGGAATTACCTCTATCCGTTTTCGCTCTGCCATGTACTGCGGATCATCCTTGATGCAGTTGTGCATGATGACTGCCGCCTCTTCGGTTGCCGCGAATGATTGCAGCAGGGCGGTACGGGTTTCGTAAATGGCTGTGAACTGGTCCCGCCATGTTTCTTGCGACCGTTTCAACGCCGCTTCCAGTTGTTCAATCTTGATTTCCAGATTGCGAACGTATCGCTGTTCTTTGGCTGTCATAATATCTCCAGTTATTTACTGCGGAGTCCGCAAGGGCAGCAATATCGACTCAAATCACACCCCTTACGGCCCCGCTGCCAGTTACTATGGTCTGGCGCTGATATTAGGCTCCAGCAGTTTACGGTTGCTCTGTTCGGACAGAGTATTGCCCACACGCAGCCCCGATTTCTAACCAGCGTTACCAGCGGATGAATCCCGCTGAAACGCATGGCCGTTGGCGAGAAAAGAGAATGACAATACTGAATCGGCTGAAATACGCGTTTGTTATGAATGTGATAATCGTGGGAGTTGGTGTAGTTATTGCCATGATTTTTAGCTTGGATATTGGAGAGGTACTTTTTTCTGGAAAGGTATTTTATCCTCTGTTGGCAGTAAGTTTTTTTATTGCACCACTGCTTCAAAGGCATTTGAAGTTCAAATGAAAACTGAAATAAATCAGGGAGCCCCAAAAAGACGGCTCCCTTGCGTCACGAATGTTGCGGCACCAGTTTTATCTCCAGCTTACAGTTGACAGCAGCAGCGTACTTACGGAGCATCTCAAGAGACGGAGAATGACGGTGAGAACCAAGTGTCGCTTCTACTCTCGCCAACGATGGCTGAGAAACTCCCATTTTGGCGGCCACTTGTTCCTGAGTCATCCCGGCCTGTCGACGTGCAAAAAGCAGGGCATCCAAAGCTGCAAATTCGTCATCCAAGGCGTCCCAGGCTTTCTTGAAACTGGGGTCTTGAAGTTCTTTCACTAATTTTTTCTTGGGGTCGTACGCAACTGGTTTATAGCTCATTACCAATTACCTCCTTCTGCCGAGTGAGCGCTATATCGAGTTCCCGTTTTGGTGTCTTATCCGTCTTTTTTATGAAACTGTGGAGAATTATGATCTTTCGTCCGACCATGGTGCAGAAAAATACTCTTCCAATTCCTTCTTCAGCCTTGGCGCGAATTTCAAAAAGACCATTTCCAAGCGCACGTGTATGCGGCATTCCCAAGTTGGGACCATATCCTTCCATACGCAGTGACAATGCTCGAAATCGAGCACGCAAGCCAACAGGCCAAGCATTAAGCTCAGCCTCAACCGTTTCATTGTAATATGAAAGCCGGAAAATCATGATTCAAATATACCACGCATGTTATAAAAGTAAAGGATTTAAAAAGCGCGGCCCCAACTATCGGCAAGACCCGCCGAGGGCGGGTCAGCCTCAACCACGTTGAACAAGGAAAATGAAATATGTCTTCGAGAAGACGAATAGGTGTCAGCACTACACATTTGACATCCGTTGAAATATAAGATGAGTGTCATGACTGTAGACCTAGCACCTGTGCTGAATGCTGGTTACGCGCTCCCCTTAGCAAATGTTTCCATTGTAATCTGCCACGATGGGCTGCAGACGAGAAAGCAAACGAGCCCAAAATCAACACATAAGCAAACAACATCCAACTTGCTGCCGGAGCAACAATCAAAATGACTATATCGGGAAATAATACAATGAAAACAAAGCAGCAATTAAGGCGTTCCGCAATGAATTCATTTTGGACGGCCTTAATGATTGCTACGTTACCTATGCTTTATTTCCTCGACTATAGAAAGTTTGGGTTCATCTACAGTGGCAAACCACCAATAATTATAACCACAGGCACCGATTCACTGATCATAATGTACGGCACGTTGTTGGTTGCAGTTATTGCTGTGCTGTATGCAAGTTACAATATTGTTTGTTGCTTAATTAAAATCAAACGAGGCGAGTATTCAAAAGAAGATGAATCACCAGAATTTGTTATTTGTAAAAACTGCCAAATGCCTCAATTCTCAAGAGACTTGATAGAGGGTCGTTGTGCAAAATGCAATGGTATTGTTGTAAATCTGGAAGGTTATTATGACAATCCATCAATCTCGCAGAAAGAAAGCACATTAGTCTTTGCCATCATCTCCATACTTAAAATGATCGTAATAACAACGTTAGTTATTGCAACACCATTTCTCATTTTGTACGTCATTTCGAGAATATAAATATGGGATATTTATGTCCAACATGCCACAGGAGCCGATTCGCTGACGCTCTCGGCTCAGTGGCAAAACCGTTGGAAGGAATAAGGATAAGGATGACACCAGAAATTCCAAAACCTGATGATCCTGTAACTCCGTGGTTGCTAAAATGGATTTTCTTACCGCTGTTTGGCGGTACCCTTTTAATTGCTTTCGGGGGAGTCCAAATAAATTCATGGAAATGTAATAGGGAAGCGAAAAGACAAGGATACATGCAAGGCAAATATATTCCACCAAATAGAGTAGGAGTCGGTGCAGCATATATTTGCGAAGAGAAATTGAGACCAGACGGAACGGTGGATTCTGCCGCAAGATTAGTCATTGATCTGGGAGACAGGAAATTATCTTGGTGAACAAACCTCTATGCAGCCATCAAAAGTGGCTGTACTTGTTGCACCCTCTGTACCATCGCTTTTTGAGCGGTCTTAAGGTCATAGCTGGTTTGCAAGTTCATCCAGTAGGTAGGTGTCTGACCAAATACTTTGCCGAAAA
>JAQUIT010000020.1 GCA_028681335.1 Desulfuromonadaceae bacterium
ACCAGACGAACAACCTACCCAAATCAATCTCGCTTGTCAATAACTTTCTTACTAACAAAAATCTTTTTTTCGGGCCCCTCGCAAAACTTCCGTCTCAAAAGGGACTCGCTTTCTATCACATACTTTTAAACTCTGTCAAAAGAAAAATGACCGACATCAAAATAAAGTTGTCAGTGGACCGCACAGGAGATGCATGGATCGAAACAGCGGATCAGTATTTCCGTTGCTTTCTTGATTTGCTCGTATTCGGCACCATCCATCGCGATGACAAGTTCTTTCAGCGATACGGCGATTGCACCCTGATTGATCGCCGTCGGTGTAATTATGTCTCCAGCTGAACAGACACCATTGTTGTCAAATCTATAACTATGCAGGAGTGCCCCTCTGGGCGCCTCCATAAGTGAAATGCCCTGACCTCTTCCTGGAGCCGCAATGACCGGCACCTCATTTTTCAGACCGTCATCAAGCAGCTGATCGACCAATATCTGCGCACGTTCCACTGCCAGCTGCAGTTCAATCATTCTTGCCTTGAGAGAACTGGATATTGAGGTGTTTGTAAAATATTGTGCGTATTTTGCCGGCATCGCTAAGGTAAGTCGAGCCAGCGGTCCGACCATGAATGGCGCCGCTCCATCGAAGCGACTTACCTTGGCGTGGGTATGCAGCAGCACCTGCTCGTTCAACCAAGCTGCCGCTGAAGCGGCTGGCACGGTCTCCACAGGCGTAATCAAGCGGTCGCCAAAAAGTGGCGGTCCACCGCTGACTGCGCAGACAGGAAGCATTGCCAACGGCGGCAGGAGATCATCCAAGTCTAATATATAGTCACAGCTTTCAGCAAGATCGCCATGCACCGCCGCGAGTTTTTCTTTCAACTGCTGCAACTTTAAAGCTTCCGGTATTGTCCCCAATCCCCCTATCAGCAGATTGAACGGGTGTATGGCCCGCCCCCCTACGGTTTCCTGGATCAGGTTGCCGAGCTTCTTGATTCTGAGCCCCATCTGCAACTTCTCCGGTTCATGCGCTGCGAGCTCCTGAACACCGTTTACCCCCAGATAATCAGGCAATGCCAGACAGAATATGTGCAGCGCATGGCTTTCGATCTGCCCCCCCTGTACCGCAAGTTCGCGTAGCAGTCCGGTCTGCCGCGTTATATCAACCGCCAGTGCCTGTTCAACCGCTTGAAGCGCTGCTACCTTGTGAACAGTTGAGCAGATGGAACAGATTCGACAGGCGATGTCCGGAATTTCATCAAAACGCCTCCCAACCACTAACGCTTCGAACAGTCGCGGGGATTCGTGCAGATCCAGGCGGGCATCCACCACCTTGCCTCCCTCCCGGACCAGCTTGACAGTGCCGTGCCCCTCAACTCTGGTCAATATATCGATCTTACTCGAACTGTTCATAACTTCCACTCCGGGCAGAAGCGGCGTAACCGCCCTATCACAGCCGTGCGATCAAAACCTTTTTGCGCGTATACCTCAAGGGCCTCGACTAGGTTGGCCTCCGGCACCGGTCCCCGGCACCCCTCGCACGGCACCGACAGGCTTGGGCAACGGGCGCCGCACCCACCCAGAGTCAGTGGACCAAGACAGAGGGCATCCCGCTCCGTCAACAGGCAGAGATTTTCTCGCATCCGGCATTCGGTACATACCGGGTAGTCGATGCCTACCGGTAGTGCCCCCCGGAGCAACCCCGCCAGCATCCTCAGCAGCTCTTCCTTTTCCGGAGGACAACCTGTGACAACAGCATCTACCTTTACCAGGCTCTGTAGCGGGATCGGATCAAAGGTTTCATCGGCAACCGGACTGTGGCCGTACACCTGCTGACGCAATAGTTCTCGCCCGTCTCCATTGCGGAGAGCCGCCACCCCGCCACACGCGGCACATGTCCCCAGCGCAATCAGATATCTGCTACGTCTCCGCAACTCCTGCAGCAACTCCTTTTCGTGCGGCATTGATATACATCCCTCCACTAAGGCGGCGTCATACTCATCTGCCAGCAAAGCAGGCGAAGTGGCCATTGGAAAGAATTGAAAGTCAAACATTTCCAGCAACACCGGCAGCTCATCCTCACAATTCAGCAAGGAGAGCTGACAGCCGGAGCATGCTGTCAACCCTGCTATGGCAATCCGCAGTTTCTTCATACGAGAGAACCCTCTATCCCTGCCAGCTCTGCAAAGCTGAACACCGGGCCATCGACACAACAGAGACGTGTCCCCACAGCACAGTGCCCGCAACGACCAACACCGCACTTCATACGCCGCTCCAGAGAGAGGTGGATGTTCTCGTCAGAAAGTCCCATCCGCTGCAAACGGGAGACCAGAAGCGGGTAAACAACCGGAGGGCCACAAATCGCAGCGAAGATCCGTCCAGGGTCCAGCTCCAGTTGATCCAGCAAGGCTGGAAGCAGGGCAATCCGGCAGCATGGAGGCCCATCAAGGCAGTGTTCCTGGTGGTCTACCGACATCTGCAGCTCGACCTCCCCACGCTTTTGCAACTCCAGCAGCTCATCTAAAAACAACAGGGCGCCGGTTTCACGTGCGCCATACAGAAGAGTCAGACGCCCCCAGAGCTCCCGCCGGTTCATCAACGCTAAAAGAAGCGAACGGAGTGGCGCAATTCCCAGACCGCCGGCAATCAGCAGCAGGTCCTGACCGCCATAGGCCGACAGTGGGAACCCGCGACCAAAGGGGCCCCTCACCCCGACAGCATCGCCCGGCGCCGCAACTTTCAGTGGTGTTGTCACGTGCCCTACATGCCGGACGCAGAGTTCGATCCTGCCATCTTGCGAGGGAAAGCCACAGTACGACAGAGGAATTTCACCGACCCCGGGGAGAGAGAGTTCCAAAAACTGGCCGGGGAGAAACGATGCTGCAACCGGGCAGAACGGTTCCGTATAAAGGGTAAACAGAGAGGTGTCGACCGTCAGCGGCCGGATTGTCGAAATGACTGCCGGAACGGGAAGATTGTTATTCACGCTGTCCTCCCTCCAGCCGCTCCGCCAGTGGTCGAAGATCAAGCCCGGCTGGGCAGACAGCCCGGCAACGACCACAACCGACGCAGGAGGGAATCCCCTGAGACAGTCCGAACCCGCGATATTTGTGACGGTAGCGATAACGAAAGCGCTCTGCCTTGTCCTTGCGGAAAGTCATGCCGCCTGCTACCTCAGCATGGCCCTTGAAGAGGCAGTTATCCCATTGCCGCACCCGGGATGCAGAGCAGTTATCCAGCCCGCAGAATTCCAGGACATCAAAACAGTAGCAGGTCGGACAGCATATTGAGCAGGCTCCGCATCCCAGACAACGGCTGGCGAGCTCCCTCCACTCCGGGAGTGTTGCATCCGGTTCGGGCCGGGTTGCCTCTGCGGCAGCATGGCCAAAGAAGCGGCGAGCATCTTCAGGCACGGCTACCACCCGTTCTTCAAGGAGATCCTTTACCTTCTCGAGGAGCTCATCACCACGAGCAGAGCCGCTGGTGACAACAAACCCACCTTCAACAACGTTAAAAAACAGGTCAAATAACGCTTTCAGCGGGGAGGTCAATTGGTGGCATGAGCAGAATTCATCCGGGGAACAGGAAACCCCGACCAGAGCAAGCACTGAGCGGCGCGCGACATAGAGCGGGTCCGGTTCGTCATCCAAAAAGATCCGGTCAAGATAGTTGATCCCTGCCAGATCGCAGGGGTGGAGCCCAAACAGAATAATTTGGTGCACGTCCTCAACAGGCATCTGATAACCGGCTCGCACCGTATACTTAAGAATCGTTTCCTGAGGGTGCAACAGATATTTTTTAGGTGGGAGCAGCGTCCGAACAGCGGAAAGGTCGGGAAGAGTCCCTGGGGCAATTGCGGCAAAACGCACCACCCCATCATCACCACGGACGGGGCCGTGCAGCTCGGCACTCTGTCGCAGCCTCACTAACAGGGGCGCCAGATTATGGTTTGCGATAAACTGAGTAGCCATGCATGTCACCTTGTTGGGAACGGCATTAACAAGCTAACGGATTATAACTATAGCAGTCAGCGGCAAATTGTCAAATCCGGTCACCACTTCCGGCGGATCGCTTCTGCACCAGGCGCTCTCCGTTGTCCACAAGCCAGAAAAACGGTGAGAGCACCCCCATAAACCAGACAAAACAGATCGCACCGGTCAATGCATCAAACAACTTGAAGTTTGAACATGGCCAGAAAATCCGATCATGAAATCTCAAAAACGGATAGCGCCCTGCACCAAGCAACGATCTTGACAATACGTCAATAAAAAAGAACATCTGCCAGGAGTTCTGCCGGATGTACCTCCCGAGAAGATAAAAGATACGAAGCGTCCCCACACCGCCCCACTCATCAAACATCATACGCCAAATGAGGCTGAAAAACGGCGACAGCAACAGTGTGCCGGCATCCTGTTGCTGTCGATATACTCCCGGCGCACGGACAAAAAAGGCCTCTGCTCCGACAGAATACAACCCCATCATCATGCTCATCAGAATATATCGACGATGAAAACCCTCCGTCTCAAAGCGCCGTGCGGAAGTTTTGAGATAACCGGGAAGGGTAATCCAATTCCCCGTTGATCGTATCTTCGCGGCGATACGTTGATCTTCCAGAAACGGCATGCTTTCATCAAAACCACCAAGAGACCTGAAAAAGCCCTTTGCCAACAGCAGCCCCTGATCCCCGTTTGTCGTATCAACCCGGTTGAAGGCGCTTTTTTCTTCGACGTAGCGATAGCCGATTGCATTGTTCTCTGTGCTACGCATGAACCTCAAGGGGAAATGGCCTGCCGTCCGTACTTGTCCGGTTGATTCCGACAGCAGGGCATGTACGGCATCGCCAAGAAGAGATCGGCAGTCAATCCGAGAGTCAGCATGCAGAAAAAGCAGATAATCACCCGAGGCCTGCTCTGCCGCAGCGTTCATCTGCTTCCCCCTCCCCCGCCCGGCAGTTACGAAACCCGCGCCGTATTGCTCTGCCACTGACCGGGTCGCGTCCAAAGAGCCGCCGTCACCAACTATTATTTCAAGAGAAATATTCTGTTGCTGTTTAATGTCTTCAAGAAGGAGGGGGAGCAGTTCTGCTTCGTTCAGTGTCGGAATAATGATGGAGAGCAACGGCTGTGGGTTTTGCAGCTGATTAGACATCTATACGGTGGAATGTTTTCTGTCTTTGTACCTGCCATACAACACCGGAACCAGGGCAAAAAGTCCCAACAGGGCAAAGGAGCCGAGCACACGGGGTGAGGCGATACCGGAGAGTGAATCTATAGTCGCCAAACTTGCTCCGGCATTCACATAGACAAAGCCTCCCGGAATAATACCGAGCATGGTGCCGAAGAAGAAGGTCCGTAAGGGCAGGCGGGTTAAGCCTGCTGCAAGGTTTATCAGAAAAAACGGGAACACCGGCACAAGCCGCAGAAACAGCAGGTAATTGAACCCCCGGGTTTCCAGCTCACTATTGATCCCCTTCAGCGCGCTGCCGAATCTCTTCAGGACGATGTCGCGCAGCAGATAACGGGTCAACAGAAAGGCCAGCGTGGCACCGAGGGTTGCTGCGATATTGGCATAAAGCGTCCCCATTATTGAGCCAAACACCGCCCCCGCTGCCAGAGAAAGTATCGCAGCACCGGGGAGTGACAGTGCCGTTTGCAGGATGTAAATCACCATAAATCCAGCTACCGTGAGCAGCCTGTGGGCGGCGTAGTAATCAAGCAGCGCCTGATGGTTGGACTTGAGAGCTGCCAAAGTTAAAAAACGCTGCAGGTCAAAGAAAAAGAAGAGTCCCACGGCCGCACCTCCGATAAGCAGGAGGACTCCTTTTCTCAGAGTCATGCCTTATTCCCCTTTGCGGCTACCCGTGCGGAAAACTTTTCATTATTGACGGTAAAACGTTCATGGGTACCTTTGCCGATCATTTCCACTTCATCACGCGCCTCTATTTCCCACAGGGTACGCTTGCCGTCAACCTCCAGACACTTCACATGGGCGGTAACCTGCATGCCAGGCGGGGTGGCGGCCTGATGGGTGATATTGATCATCGTCCCGAGGGTACGCTCACCCTCTTCCAGATAGGGACGCAAAGCCTCCATGCAGGCCCACTCCATAAAACCGACCATAAAAGCGGTCGCAAAAACTTCCGGCATCTCGCGAAACAGGTCTGATTCCGGGTAGACACGGGGAACGGTTTTCTCTTTTGACACCTGCATGCTGAATATGTGTTCCAAGCCTGGCTTGAGAGTTTCTTTCATAAATCCTCCCTCTTATTAAAGCTAGTCATCCTGTCCCGCCTGTCACTTCAGCGTGCCAGATAGCCAGCCAAAACATACTGCAGTATCCCGCCAGCCTTGAAGTAGGCTACTTCGTTTGCGGTATCCAGACGGCATTTAAGAGTGATGTTTGAGGTTGTGCCATCGCAGCGACTGATTTTTGCCGTCACGTTCACGCCATGCGTAAGTTCCGCCTCAAGAACCTTGAGCTCGATGGTTTCGCTGCCGTCGAGACCGATTGTTTTTCTGTTTTCCCCCTCCATAAGCTGCAGCGGCAAAATACCCATGCCGATCAGGTTGGAGCGGTGTATGCGCTCGAAGCTCTCGGCTATGACCGCCCGCACCCCCAGCAGAAGAGGGCCCTTTGCCGCCCAGTCCCTGCTTGATCCCGAGCCGTACTCCTTGCCGGCGACGATAATGAGAGGTACCCCTTCAGAGCGGTAACGCTCCGCAGCGTCAAAAATGGTCATCCGCTCACCAGCCGGGTGATGCACCGTAAAGCCCCCCTCACGTTCCGGTGTCATCTCGTTTTTGATTCTGATATTGGCAAAGGTGCCGCGCACCATCACATCATGATTTCCACGCCTAGAACCGTAGGAGTTGAAATCAGATACAGCAACTCCCAACTTTTGCAGATGCAGCCCCGCCGGAGAATCGGGAGCAATGTTCCCTGCGGGTGAAATATGATCGGTAGTGATTGAGTCGCCAAAGAGGGCAAGGACGCGCATTTTGCCCGGCATACGGGTTCCTTTGCCATCCTGTCCCCCCTGAAGAAACGGCGGCTGCTTCACATAGCTGGAATGCGCATCCCATGGATACGTGGGAGAGCTGTTGTTTTCAAGCGCCTGCCATTCAGGAGTACCGTCGTATAAATCACCGTAGCCGGCACGGAACATCTCCGGGGTAATATCCCCTACAAGTTCCTGCAGTTCATTTTGTGACGGCCAGATATCCTTAAGATACACCGGACGCCCATCCGCACCGACACCCAGCGGCGCAGAGGCAAGATCTATCCGTGTGGTACCGGCCAGGGCAAAGGCAACAACCAGCGGCGGCGAGGCGAGCCAGCTCAATTTGGCCTGCGGGTGGATGCGCCCCTCAAAGTTCCGGTTGCCGGAAAGGACCGCCGAAACGGCGAGATCCCCTGAAACAATGGCGTTTTCAATTGCCTTGGGCAACGGACCGGAATTGCCGATGCAGGTTGTACAACCATAGCCGACCAGATCGAAACCGAGTGCGACCAGAGATTCGTACAGTCCGGAGTGGCGCAGGTACTCCATTACCACCTTTGAGCCTGGAGCAAGTGACGTTTTGACCCACGGCTTGACCGTAAGTCCCGCTGCAACCGCCTTTTTGGCAAGCAGAGCGGCCGCCAGCATGACAGTCGGATTTGAGGTATTGGTACAGGAGGTGATGGCCGCGATGACAACATCTCCATCCCGCAGATCGACACCAAGATCGCTGATGGCAACTTTTCTCTCCACCCGTGATGCGGGGAGCGCCTTTGCTACCACGGCAGGAAGCTCCGTAAGCGGGACACGATCCTGTGGCCTTTTTGGACCAGCCACACAGGGGACCACTTCCGCAAGAGCCACGACAACGACATTGGTAAAGACAGGATCCGGAGAAGCGGCATCACGCCACAGCCCCTGCTCTTTTGCATATAGCTCCACCAACGCTGTAACCTCTTCACGGCCGGTAAAGCGGAGATATTTAATGGTTTCGGCATCAATGGGGAAATAACCGCAGGTGGCACCATATTCAGGTGACATGTTGGCGATGGTGGCGCGGTCGGCAATCGTCAGAGCATCAAGGCCGGGACCGTAGAACTCAACAAATTTTCCTACTACGCCCGTCTTGCGGAGAAGCTCAGTGATCGTAAGCACCAGATCGGTTGCGGTCACTCCTGGCAACAACTTTCCCTCCAGCCGCACACCGACAACATCTGGAATCGTCATTGATACCGGCTGCCCCAGCATAGCAGCCTCGGCTTCAATACCGCCAACGCCCCACCCGAGCACACCAAGACCGTTGATCATCGTGGTGTGACTGTCCGTGCCGAGCAGGGTATCGGGATACGCAACCGTTGACGCACTATCGCCCTCTCCCCGCCAGACGACCCTGGCAAGATACTCCAGGTTTACCTGGTGGCAGATACCGGTGCCGGGAGGAACAACGCGGAAATTGTCAAAGGCATTCTGCCCCCAGCGGAGGAAAGCGTACCGCTCCCGGTTTCTCTCCATTTCACGTTCCACATTGATCTGGAATGATTCAGGAGAACCGTAACTGTCAACCTGCACCGAGTGGTCGATGACCAGGTCAACCGGAATCTGTGGATTGATCGACTGCGGGTCACCGCCTGCTGCAGCGACAGCGTCCCTCATGGCGGCCAGGTCGGCTACGGCAGGCACGCCGGTAAAATCCTGCATCAACACACGACCGGGACGGAAAGCGATCTCCCTCGTTGAGGTGCGCTGTTCCAGCCAGTCGCCAAAGGCCAGGATATCGTCTGTTGTGACTGTGTCCCCGTCTTCGTTGCGCAGCAGGTTTTCCAGCAGGATCTTGAGGGTGCGGGGGAGCCTGGACACGTCGCAGACTCCAGCCTTCGACAGCGCATCAACCTTGTAGATGCGGAAGCCCTGTCCGTTCACCGTGAGGGTTGCTGCAGAGTTGTATGAGTCGAGCACGTTTTTTTTCGACGTTTTCATAACAGGCCCACCTTTTCCGTGAGTTTATGTAACTTTAAAATGACCCTTGCATTATCAGCATCCCGACCGATTATTCGACGGTAACACTCTTGGCCAGGTTTCTCGGTTGATCGACGTCGGTCCCTTTCAATACGGCGATGTGATACGCCAGCAACTGCAGCGGCACTGACAACAGCAGCGGTTCAAGATCTTCGTCGAGGCTCGGAATTTCAATGACTGTTTCCGCCCTCTCACGCACCTCTTCATCGCCGGCGGAACAGACGGCGATCACGCGCCCGCCACGGGCAATAATTTCCTCCATGTTGGAAAGCGTCTTTTCATACGTGCTCCCCTTGGGTACCAGTACAACCACCGGCACATCCTCATCTATCAGGGCAATCGGACCATGCTTCATTTCACCGGCCGGATACCCTTCAGCATGGATGTAGGAAATTTCCTTAAGCTTGAGCGCCCCTTCAAGGGCAATCGGGTAGTTTTTACCACGGCCGAGATAAAGAAAATCGCGGGCGTTCATATATTTTTTTGCAATTACCTCCACTTCTTCGTTCAGCTTGAGGGTTTCAACCAGCGCTCCGGACACCTGCTTGAGCGACGCAATCATCCGCTGACCGTGGACAGCATCGATCATACAGTTTGCTCTTCCCAGGCGAATGGTAAAGAGGTACAGAGCGATCAACTGAGTAACAAAAGCCTTGGTAGACGCAACGCCAATTTCCGGACCGGCATGGGTGTAGATCACGCCGGCAGCTTCTCTGGCAATGGAAGAATCAACCACGTTACAAATTGCCATATTCATCGCGCCACGCGACTTTGCTTCGCGCAGGGCTGCCAGGGTGTCGGCCGTTTCCCCGGACTGGGAGATAACTATGACCAGTGTACCTTCATCCACAACCGGGTTGCGATAACGGAACTCAGAGGCAAAATCAACCTCAACCGGAATCCGGCAAAGTCCCTCTATATAGAATTTACCCAGCAAAGCCGAGTGCCATGAGGTACCGCAGGCGATGATAACGATCCGTTTGATTGACGCCAGCTGGCGATCACTAAATTGCAGTGTTTCAAGGTGTACATCCCCTTCTCCCTCAAGCAACCGCCCGGCGATGGTGTCTCGTACGGCACGCGGCTGTTCGTGAATCTCCTTCAACATAAAGTGCCGATATCCGGCCTTTTCGGCCATCAAAGGTGACCAGTCAATATGGCGCGCACTTTTATCGAGAGGAGCGCCGGCGATCGTCGAAAAGTGAGCCGCGCCGCCCCTGAACACAACCATTTCGCCATCCTCCATGAACACCATTTCGCGGGTATAGGCTAAAATGGCCGGCACATCGGATGCGACGAAAAATTCCCCTTCGCCGAGGCCAACCACCATCGGCGACCCCTGTTTGGCGGCGAGCAGAGATTCAGGATCCTTTTCGTTGAGGATACAGACAGCAAAGGCACCGCGCAACTGTGCCAGCGCCAGCCTGACAGCCTTTTCGAAATCCGCCTCGGTTCTCAGCGTCTCTTCGATCAGGTGCGCGATGACCTCCGTATCGGTTTCACTTTTGAACGCATGTCCATTCAGCCTCAGCTGATTTTTGAGTTGCAAGTGGTTCTCTATGATGCCGTTATGTACCAGAATCACCGGCCCGGCCTTATGCGGATGGGCGTTGATTTCAGAAGGCCTGCCGTGGGTTGCCCAACGGGTGTGACCGATCCCGACCATACCGGAGAGTGGCTGCTCCCGCAGAAGATTTTCAAGATTAACCAGCTTCCCCTGGCTTCTGCGGATGGCAGCCCCGCCATCTGACAACGTGGCTATTCCGGCTGAGTCGTAGCCGCGATATTCAAGTTTTTTAAGCCCTTCCAGGATGATCGGGGTTGCCTGCTGACCACCGATGTACCCAACAATGCCACACATATAACTCTCCTCAAAAACCGTAATAAAAAGTATAAAACATGATACGTAGTACCATAAACAGACCGACTGTGGCACGATTTTTTTGCTGCCAAAGCCTGTTTTCCAGCCGCGCTCACATGAGCGGCCCAAAACTGAATATGTTTGAATTTCTGAGATGATATGCTATTTTACTGCAGTCAAAAGACAGTCGCAGCTCCAGTTCTTAACCGTTCATTCAGTTTCACAGGAAGGTTCGCTCAATGCAAAGAAAGATACAAACCGCCTCACCAAACAACAGTTTTTTGTCAATGCTGCTGTTATTTGCAGTAACTCTCGCAGTCGTTGCTCTCCTCGGCGTATCGGGCTATGTGTTTTATCTGATGGCCAAGCTTCCCAAAGTTGACAGGCTGACTGATTACAAACCACCAATTGTCTCCCAGGTTTTTGGCGATGACGGCACCCTTGTCGGAGAATTTTATCTGGAACGCCGCATTGTGGTTCCGGTCAGCAAGATGCCGCGCAAACTGATTCAGGCCTTTGTCTCTGCCGAGGATTCCAATTTCTATTCCCATAAGGGGATAGACTATCTGGGGATCATGCGGGCAGCCATTAAAAACGTAATGTCCATGAGTAAGAAAGAGGGCGCGTCCACGATCACCCAGCAGGTGGCAAAATCCATGCTGTTGTCGCCGGAGAAAAAGTTTTCCCGCAAGATCAAGGAGGCCATCCTCGCAAAACGGATGGAGGAGCGACTCTCCAAGGATGAAATTCTCTACCTCTACCTCAACCAGATATACCTTGGCAGCGGTGCATACGGAGTTCAGGCGGCTTCAGAAACCTATTTCGGCAAGAACGTCGAACAGCTCAACCTTGCCGAAATGTCCATGTTGGCAGGCCTACCCAAGGCACCAAATTCCTATTCTCCGATCAAACATCTCGATAAAGCCCGCGAACGCCAGGGATATGTTCTCGACCGCATGACTGCGGAGGGATACATAACACCGGCCGAAGCCGACCACGCCCGCAAGACCCCCATAATTCTGCAGCCGATGAAAAAGGTCAACAACGAGGAGTCCGCCTACTACCTTGAATACCTACGAATCCAGCTGGAGCAGAAATACGGTGAAGACCAGCTCTATAAGGGGGGGTTGAATATCTACACCACCATGAATGCCGGCATGCAGCGAGCCGCCTATGAAAGCCTGCGCAAGGGCCTTAAAGAGGTGGACAAGCGCCAGGGATTTCGCGGCCCGACCAAATACCTGAATGAGACGGATGTCGACGCGTTTTGCGCTAAAATTGAGGACGGCATTGATTCCGCCACACTCAAGACCGGCGAGACCTACCTCGGAGTCGTGGTCGGGTTCCACCCAGAAAAAGGCGAAGCGCTGGTCAGGGTTGGAGAGCGCAAAGGGGTTCTTTCCAGGAAAAACATGGCATGGGCGGGCAGACTAGCCATGTCCAATCACTACGGCAAGCCAGCAAAAGCAAACAGGGAACTGACCCTCGGCTCCGTCATCGAGGTTTCTGTCCTCTCTCCCGAATTGGACAAGGATGGCGCCCAGTTCGCGCTTGATCAGACACCCGAGGTGCAGGCGGCGCTAGTGTCTATCGATCCCCGTAGCGGCGGTGTCAAAGCAATGGTTGGCGGGTACGACTTCAGAAAGAGCCAGTTCAACCGCGCCATGCAGGCGAAAAGAAACGGTGGTTCAGCCTTTAAACCGATTATTTATGCGGCAGCTCTGGACAAGGGACTGACCCCGGCGACAATCATTGAAGATGCGCCGGTAGAATACCCGGACGGTGCCGGCGGGGTGTGGAAACCACAGAACTACGATCATGAGTTCCGTGGTTTTGTGACCATGCGTGAAGCGCTCACCTACTCAATCAACATTGTCAGCGTCAAGATCATGGAGCAGATCGGCGGCCAGTACGCAGCGGAATACGCCAGAAAACTGGGGTTCACGTCCCCTATTCCGGCTAATCTGGCCCTGGCGCTGGGAGCGGCATCAGTCTCCCCCTTTGAGTTAACATCTGCTTACGCCGTCTTTGCGAACAAAGGCCTGCTGACCCCGCAGTATTTTATTACCAAAGTCACTGACACCGATGGTACCGTCCTTCAGGAGACAGCTCCCCCGGTGCCGGTCCCGGTAATTCCACCCGAAACCGCATACGTTATAACAAATCTGATGCAGAGCGTTGTCTCCAGCGGCACCGGACATCGCGCATCCCTCATCGGACGTCCGGTGGCCGGAAAGACCGGCACAACCAACGGATCAAAGGACGCCTGGTTTATCGGTTATATACCGCAATTGGTGACAGGAGTGTGGGTCGGCTACGATCAGGAGCGTTCTCTGGGAAGAGCGGGAACCGGCGGCCAGGCGGCAGCCCCGATCTGGAGTGATTTCATGCAAAAAGCTGTCTTGTCATTACCGGCTGAGGATTTTGAAGCACCGGAAAATGTTTCGTTTGTCCTCATCAATCCACACACAGGCAATCTTGCTAAAGAGGGAACAGCAGGAGCGGTTATGGAATGCTTTATAAAAGGAAGCGAACCGTCGTCATACGACTAGTTCACCGTTGCACTCATGAACGGGCGAGGCGCTGCTGCCTCGCCCAATTGGGCGATCGGGCCTGTCGCCACTGAAACTTTTAAGGTAATATCCTCGGCAACACCGCTTTTCTGCTTTACCACCGCCTTAAACTTATCCCAATCAACCAGTTCTGTAAGCTTCAGCTTCTCTACCATGTGACGTGCTTCCATGACAAGATTGGTGCGCTTATTATAGGCATCGCGATGCACTTCCAAAAAGATGCGCCCATCCTCGGTCACCGCCAGCTTCACCGGCTTATAAATTATTTCACCACGGGTATTTACCTTGATCTGCGGAAAAAACTCCTTCATCTGGTTCGGAGAGAGGCGAATGCACCCATGACTGGAGAAGCTGTAAATTGATGATGGCATGGTTGTGCTGTGGATCAGTATACCGGGGATGGAGGTTCTGATCGCATACTTGCCGAGCGGGTTCTCCGGACCGGGAGGAACGCTGGTAACGACTTCCTTACCATGCTCTTCCATCTGTGTCTGGATTGAGGGGGGTACCGTCCAGGTAGGGTCTTTCACCTTAGCCGTAATTTTGAATTTTCCAACCGGTGTCTGCCAGACATATTTATCATTTTTTGTGACAGAGCCAAGCGCCACCGGAAGAGACGTGACAAGGGCCCCCTGCTGGAAATAATAGAGAGTCCGGTCTGGGATATTGATTATGATGCCGTTTTTCACCTGTTGGGGAATGATTTTACGGTTATTATAGACAAGCTGCTGTCCTTTTTTGAGGGTCGCCTTGGCACCCAGGCCGTTCATACTGCGAAGGTGCTGAGGAGTAACCCCCAGCTTCGCAGCAACAAGGCGAACAGTATCAGACCTCTCCGTCGTGTAGACCCCCCTTGAACCAACAATCCGGTCGGAAGACAAGTCCCCGAACTGATTTACAGATGGCTCAGGCTCAGGCTCAAGTTCAGACTCAGAGATTTGATCAGAAGGAGGCTGCAGCACCGCAACCTTGGTTTCCACCGCAACCCGGGAGTTTCTGAGCATCGAATCAATGACGTGTGACTTCTGCAGCGCCAACAGGTAAAACCTGTCTGCGTTCTCACTGTCTTTATTGGAGAAATAGCGGCGGGCGACCTCAAAGACCAGCTCAAGGCTTTTCATATCATCCGAAAACTGTTGGGCAGCTACCGTTTGATGCAGGACGGACACCGCCGCTTCAGCATCCTGTCTGACATCAGCCACCGCGGGAACGGCATACAAAATCAAAGCGACAAGCAGATAAAACGATAACCGACGGCATGGTGTTGATTGGTTAGAAGGAAATTTCATAGCGGCACATTTTGTACATTATCACTTGTAGATATTGCAAACATATTCTAACAAATTTCTTATGAGGAGCCACAAAGCGGAAGCCGCCGCTTTCCACTTCAGGCTAAGAAACGTTTACGCCCCCGACGGAATTCCCATCGGGGGCGTAAAAGCACAGCTATGTCTTCATACTAACCAAGAATCGCTTTGATATCTGCCTCAGCAGTCGTAATCGGTGCAATATTGAAGTTCTCTACCAGGAAGTTAAGTACATTCGGTGTTATGAATGCCGGCAGAGTCGGTCCGAGCTTGATGTTCTTGATACCGAGGTGGAACAGGGTCAGAAGGATGACAACCGCCTTCTGCTCGTACCAGGAAAGAATCATCGAGAGCGGCAGGTCGTTGACGCCACATTCAAAGGCACCCGCCAGAGCAACGGCAATCTGGATTGCCGAGTAGGCGTCATTGCACTGTCCGACGTCCAACAGACGTGGAATGCCGCCGATATCACCGAATTCAAGCTTGTTGAAACGGTATTTGCCGCAGGCAAGGGTCAGGATAACCGTATCCTGAGGGAGTTTCTCGGCAAATTCAGTATAGTAATTACGTCCCGACTTGGCACCGTCGCAGCCACCAATGAGGAAAAAGTGCTTGATAGCGCCTGATTTAACAGCAGCGACGACCTTGTCGGCCACGCCCAGTACCGCATTGTGACCAAAACCGGTCAAAATCTCCTGGCCGGGATTGTCGGGAAAACCGGGGAGTTCAAGGGCCTTGTTGATGACCGCTGAAAAGTCCCAGCCGTCAACATGTTTCACATCAGGCCAGGCGACGAGGCCCCAGGTGTAAAGACGGTCTTTATAGCTGTCAGACGGTTTCTGGATGCAGTTGGTGTTGAAGATGATCGCCCCGGGGAAGTTGACAAATTCCTTAGCCTGATCCTGCCATGCGCCGCCGAAGTTACCGACCAGGTGGGTGTATTTCTTCAGGCCGGGATAGCCGTGGGCCGGGAGCATCTCGCCGTGGGTGTAGATATTGATCCCCTTCCCTTCAGTCTGTTTAAGCAACTCTTCCAGCATTTTCAGATCATGTCCGGTTACGAGGATTGCTTTGCCCGCCTTGGTTCCCAGCTGCACTGCGGTCGGCACCGGGTGGCCATAGGCATCTGTATGTGCATTGTTAAGGAGACCCATGACGGTCAGGTTCTGCTTGCCACACTCCATGGAGAGGGCAACAAAATCCATCAGCCCCAGGTTGGCGTCGGTCGTGGCAGCAAGTGCTTTCTGGAAAAACGCCATAACGTCATCATCGGTTTTACCGAGGATCATGGCGTGATCCATGTAAGCAGCCATACCCTTCAGACCGTACATGAGGATCTCGATCACGGAACGGATATCTTCGTTGACGTGCTGGGTGTTAATGCCGTGAGCCTCACCCTGCGTGGTCATGCCGGCCAGGTCGTCAGCAGGCCTCCAGTCAGCAACCGGACCGGAAAGAGTCACACCTGCAGCAGCCTTGGCTTTCTCTTTCAGCTCGTAGCAGCGCTCAATCATGCCGCCGATGCGCTCCGGTTCAAAATCCACATTGGTTACAGTGGTGAAGAGTCCCTCAATGGTAAAACGGTCAATCTCGGCATCGCGTCCCAGCTTGTCGGCGTAGAGCGCCAGGCTCTTCAGGCCGTAAAGAAGGTGGTCCTGCAGTGCCGCAACATCAGGTTTTTTTCCGCATACGCCTGAAATATTGCAACCGACTCCGTTTGCCGCCTGCTCACATTGGTTACAAAACATGCTCATTTCTGTTTCCTCCCTGTTTGTTGATATTAGAGTTATTTCGAATGTTTTTTCTCTATAGGTGTCCGTACAATATACCAGCGCTTACGGATATTACTTGACGCTGGTCAATAATTTCAAATTCACAAAATATATCTGCAGGACGGAGTCATCACGCTTAACAGCCCTGTATGCATATATTTTAATTCACATTTGGCAGAAATATCAGTAGAATGCTCGGCAATAAGAACAGAAAAGATGCTTAGTGCATAAAAAACAGTCTTAAATTACTGGTGGAACTTAAAGCATGAGCAAGAACTGCATAATCGGCCGCCAACCCATCCTGGACAGAGACGAGCACCTCTATGGCTATGAACTCCTCTTCCGCTCCACAGATGTTAATCAAGCCGACATACTGGATGCAGGGCGGGCCACCGCCAATGTGATCGTCAACACCCTCGCATCATTCGGAATTGCAGAACTTCTGGGTGGGCGCAGAGGTTTCATAAATGTTGATTTAGACATGCTGATGGACGAAGTGCTTGAATTACTCCCTCAGGAACATGTCGTCATCGAGTTGCTGGAGTCCATTGAACCTTCACCACCCATGATCGAACGCTGTCGGATGCTCAAGGAAGCCGGTTTTATTCTGGCACTGGACGACCACCAGTACAGCCCGGATTTCGCAGAATTATACGCCATCATCGATATTGTCAAAGTTGACCTCTTGCAGACCCCACTTGAATCCCTTCCCGACTACATTGAGCACCTGCGCCCCTATCCCTGCAAACTGCTTGCAGAGAAGGTCGAGAGCATGGAGCAGTTTAGCGCATGCCACGCCCTTGGTTTCGACTACTTTCAGGGCTACTACTTTGCCCGGCCGGACATCATCAAAAAGAAGAAAATGGATGACGACGCCACAAACCTTCTCAAACTGATGCGCCTCTTGGCAGAGGATGCCGACACCGAGGTCATAGAACAGGCCTTCCGTGGCAGCCCGTCACTGACATACAAGCTGTTGATGCTGGTAAACTCGGTTGCATTCGGGCAACGCCACAAGATCCAGGGGGTTGGCCACGCCATTGCAATGACCGGCAGGGTACAGATTAAACGCTGGATACAGCTGGCCCTGTTTGCCGCTGACGGTGAAGACGCCTTTGACCACCCCCTTGTGGATATGGCCGCAACAAGAGCCGGCCTCATGGAACAGCTGGCATTTATTCACCCGCTGCTGAAGTTTGACGGAGAATCAGCTGACCGGGCTTTTATGACCGGTATCCTCTCCCTGATGGCGAACATCTACGATATAGCCATCGAAGACATCATAGCGAACCTCAACCTTAACGATGAAGTTGCCGCCGCACTGACTGATTACACGGGACACTACGGCGACCTCCTGCGGGTAATGGAACACCTTGAGGACCTCGACACCTGCTCTGCATCAGCGGAACTTGTCTCTATGGGCATTAACCCCAACAATCTGGGTGAAATTCAACTGCGCGCTTTTAACTGGCGTAAATCCGCATAACCAGCCGTTCCCACCCTGTTTTGGATATTAAAAATATGAAATGGCCATTGAGAAGACAGGGAAGCGCGTGGTAAAAACAGAAATCCCCGATAATAATTTTTTCTGCCTGATGGATGATCCGGAAGAGGGTTCTGTTGAGAACGATCTGTCCAAGCTGGCCAGTTCAAGGCCTCACACTGGCGTCCAGCTTCTCAACTACTACAAAGAGGTACCCCTTTCTGCGCCGGCCAGAATTCTCGAGGTGTCTGAAAGCGGGGTGGTTTGCCGCACCAGTGAACTTCAGGCACGCGCTATAGAATATAGCGAGTACACCATTATCCAGGGCGCTCCCTTCCGGCATCATGTGTATGCCAATGCGCTCTACGATAAAGAGAGCGGAAATCTCGCACTTTCCGCTCTGCAGTATGTCGAGGTACATTCCAACCGGCGCAAATCCGTCAGGGTGCGCATGCAAGTCCCACCACTCATCGGACTGGAGGCCGGCGCCACTAAATTCAGTGGCCGGATGCTGGACCTGTCGCTGGATGGCTGCGCTGTCAACATTCCAGACCGCGACCTGCTGGGAAACTTCTCATTTTTTTACCTCACGATCGCTATGCCCTTAAAACCGCAGCAACCACCAGGCACGACGCGTTTACTGGCAAAACTGGCAAAGGTGTATCAGCACAACAGGCTGTTTCGCTGCATCTTTCTGTTTGAGCATGACAAAAGCAGCGAAAACCAGATCGGCATGCTTATCGCCCGCCGCCAGACGGACATTATCAGAGAGCTCTCCCCCTGACCTTTCTCTTCTTTTGCCTGCGGTTCACCCCCGATGCAAACCACAGCAACTGCCACGACATTGCGCCACGCTCCAGGTTCGTAAGAATGATGCAAAAACAGATGAACTGTTCTTGCCAGCAGCCGGCCAAGCGGGTATTCTATCGTAATTTAGTTACGAACCACCCCTTAAGAGGGCAACTTTCACATACGCCGGGAGGATCATATGAGCAAAGTTTATTTCAGCGATATGCGGGCCAGCCATAAAGAAAACCTGTTCGACAAGATTGCCAAACTGCTGACCGTTGCCGGTCTCCAGCAGACCATTGCCGCAGGTGACCTGACGGCGGTAAAGATCCATTTTGGCGAAAAGGGCAATCACACCTATCTTCGCCCGGTCTTTGCCCGGCGGGTGGTGGAGGAGATCAAAAAACTCGGGGGGCTGCCGTTCCTTACCGACTCTTCGACGCTCTATCCCGGCCAGCGCAAGGAAGCGGTCTCGGCCCTGGTCTGCGGCATCGAGAACGGCTTCGACTTCTCCTGTGTCGGCGCACCGCTGATCATCAGCGACGGCCTGCGTGGTGTTACCGAGACGGAGGTTCCCATCGACGGAGAATTACTGAAAAAAACCTACATCGGTACCGAAATATTCGAAGCCGATGCGATTGTAGCCATGACTCACTTCAAGTGCCACGAACTGACCGGTTTCGGTGGCGCGATCAAGAACCTGGGGATGGGGTGCGCCAGCCGCAAGGGAAAACTGGTACAACACTCCACGGTTGCCCCCAAGGTTGCAGCCAAAGTCTGCGTCGGTTGCGGTATCTGCCCCCGCTCCTGCGCTCATGATGCGATCGTCATCACCGCCGGCAAAGCCACGATTGATCCTGAAAAGTGTACCGGCTGCTCGCGCTGCATCACGGTCTGCCCGGTGAAGGCGATCAACATCCAGTGGAACGAGGCGTCCGACCTGGTCATGCGCAAGATGGCCGAATACACCAAGGGGGCGCTGACCGGCAAGGAGGGCAAAGCGATCTACATCAACTTCATCACCCAGGTATCACCAGCCTGCGACTGCTACGGACACTCCGACGCCCCGATTGTCAATGACATCGGCATCTGCGCCTCCACCGACCCGGTTGCCATCGACCAGGCCTGCGCCGATCTCGTCAACGGAGCGCGCGGCAACGAGGGGTCGGCCCTGCAGAGCGGCCATGAGCCGGGGGGGGACAAGTTCCGCGGCTGCTGGCCGGAGATCCCGTGGGAGGTACAGTTGGAACATGGCGAGAAAATCGGCTTGGGGAGCAGGGTGTATGAATTAGTGAGGGTCTGATGGTTTCCATCGAATCCACAAACAGAGTGGCCGAACCATAGTGCTTATCGGTTTACATAATTACAAACTGAATATTCTACTTTGATTGCCTGTATATGCGGCCGGAGACACCTTTGCCATGAAATGGTTGCAATCTTTACCGATACAAATACTTATCCTGTTTCTCATGCTGCTTATGGCGTTTCCCGCTATCGGCCTCATCATTCATTCCGGTTTCCAGGGCAGGGAGTCCGACCTTGAGTCGTCTGCAAGGTCATCAACATACCTTCTCAACAGCATCGCCTCTGAATTGCAGAGCAAGGTAGAAGCTTCACGGCAATTCATGGGGATACTCTCCCTCCTGCCGGAAGTGCGCCAGCGAAGGAGTGCCCCGGTCAACAGCCTGCTGGCTGACCTGCTTCAAAGAAACCCGATATACACCAACATTCTCATGGTTGACCGCAGCGGAGTTACCTGGGCCGGAAAGACTCCGGGCAACAAGCCTATCAACCTGGCCGACAGAAAAGCGTTCAGGGACGCCATGGCGACCGGGCTCTTTTCGCCGGGCGAATATGTTGTAGGAAAAGCGACTCAGAAGCAGATCCTCAACTTTGCCCTTCCCCTGAAGAATAGCAACGGGGAGACAGATGGTGCGATTCTCTTCGGTCTTGACCTGGAGCAGATCGGCGCCATGCTGAAGGTCGACAGGATGCCTGCCGGAACATCATTCGGTATCTTTGACCACAACGGGGTTTTTATCTATCGGACCGTGTCCCCCGACAAGTTTATAGGGAAGCGTGACCGGCAGCAGACTTTTGACCAGATGACGAACGGTCCCGATGAAGGGGTGATGGATCTTGTTTCCAATGACGGCATCCATCGTCTTGCTGCCTACCGCAAGGTTCGCCTTTCCAAAGACCAGCCTCCTTATGCCTATATCCGGGGAGGAACCCCCGTTGAAACAACGCTTAAAGCGGCAAATGCAGCTCTGACACAAAACGTCCTGATCATGACCGCGATCCTGGCCCTGGTATTTGCCTTGAATTTCTTTATCAGCCGCCGCCTGATTGTGGACCGGATTGTGACCCTGCAAGAAGCGTCACGACGTCTCGCATCAGGCAACCTGCAGGTCCGTATTGACGAAATCGGTGAGGGAGGAGAACTTGGCAAACTCGGGGCGGCGTTTGATGAAATGGCCGCAGCACTGGCGAATAATATGGCGGAACGTTCGCTAAAAGAAGAGGCGTTAAAGGAAAAGTCCGAACTTCTTGATCTGGCTCACGACGCCATCATACTGCGCGACCTCGACGGAAAGGTCCTGTTCTGGAACAACGGGGCAATGGACATGTACGGCTATTCATCAGATGAGGTCACCGGCAGGGTTATTCACGATCTGCTTGGCACTCTCTTCCCGAAACCGATCAGCGCAATCATGAAGGACAACATCCTGACAACTGGGCGCTGGGAGGGTAAGCTTATTCACACCGCCTACGATGGCAGAGGTATCATTGTCAACAGCAGATGGGTATTACAGCGCGACAGAAACAATAATCCCTGGCGGATTATGGAAATAAACAGCGATATCACCGATCGGGAGAACGCCCAGAACGAGCTTCTCAGGATGCAGAAGCTGGAATCACTCGGCGTACTTGCCGGCGGTATCGCCCACGACTTTAACAACATACTGACCGGAATCATGGGAAACATCTCCTTGGCAGGGATGGCGCTTCAAGAGCCGGACAAGGCAAAAAAGTTGCTTTTACAGGCCGAGCAGGCATCGCAGCGGGCATCCGAGCTGGCCTATCAGCTGCTTACGTTTGCCAGGGGGAGCAAACCGGTCAAGAAAGCCGTAAATGCCCGCATCCTTATTGAAGAAACAACCTCGCTCGTACTGCACGGTTCCAACGTTCTGGGCAAAATCAGCATCCCGGCCGATCTCCACGCCATCGAGGTTGATGAGGGGCAAATTCATCAGGCATTTCACAATATCATCATCAATGCGGTGCAGGCCATGCCGGAAGGCGGCACCATTTCCATTTCGGCAGAGAATGTTTCCCTTGTTGGCGACACCCCATCGTCACTTCCGGCTGGCGAATATGTCCGGTTTACTTTCAGTGACACGGGACCCGGCATATCAGTTGATAACCAGAAGAATATATTCGACCCGTATTTTACAACAAAGTCGGGAGGCAAGGGAATCGGACTCGCCTCGACACACTCGATCATAACCAAACATGGAGGGTATATTGCCGTGCATTCCGAAGTAGGAACAGGTACGACCTTTGAAATACTCCTTCCGGCAAGCGAGCAACAGGCAGCCGAGCCTGAAACGGGCGTAACGGCATTACCTTCCACGGCACAGAATGAAATTTCCGTACTCGTGATGGATGACGAGATGATGATACGTGACTTGATGGCGGAAATGCTTGCAGAATTGGGTTATTCCGTCACAACCTGCTCACACGGAGATGCGGCGGTTGAGCTCTACACAGCGGCCATACAGGAAGGAAACCCCTTCTCCGCTGTCATAATGGATCTGACAATACCGGGCGGGACAGGCGGCAAGGAAGCTGCGCGGCTGATTCTCGACGTTGATCCTAAGGCATGCCTCATTGTTTCAAGCGGATATTCAAATGACCCGGTCATGGCTGACTTTGCTGATTATGGTTTCAGCGCAACAATGGTCAAGCCATACAGAATCAGCAAGGTAGCAGAGGTGATGAACAGACTCAAAGAGCAGACACGCATGCGCCGATAGCACGACGCATGGGGTGACGCAAACGAGACACTCTTCGCGAGAAGGTGCAAATACAATAAAAAGGATACCGAATGAGCCAGTTGCCAAAATGTCCCACCTGTAGTTCAGAATACACCTATGAAGACGGCGAGATGTTCGTCTGCCCGGAATGCGCCCATGAATGGCCAATCGCCGCTGCGGAGGAGACACCTGCCGCGACGGTCGTGCGGGACGCTTTCGGCACCGAGTTGAAGGCGGGTGATTCCATAACCGTCATCAAAGACCTGAAGATCAAGGGGTCGTCAGCGGTTGTCAAAACCGGCATGAAGATCAAGATCATCCGTCTCGTCGATGGCGATCACGATATCGACTGCAAGATCGACGGCGTCGGCGCCATGCAGTTAAAATCGGAATTCGTCAAGAAGGCGTAAGGGGAAAGAGCACGTGAAAGCGGTAATCCAACGCGTTATTTCGGCTTCAGTTACCGTCGAAGGACGTATTGTCGGACAGATCGGGCGGGGGATCATGATCCTGCTCGGCGTGGAAAAGGGTGATGCGGAAGTGCAGGCCGACTGGCTGGTGGAAAAGATCTGCGCGCTGCGCATGTTCTCCGACTCTGGCGGCAAGATGAACCTTTCGGTGCAGGAGGTCAATGGTGCGCTGCTGGTGGTTTCGCAGTTCACCCTGGCCGGCAACTGTTCAAAAGGGAGGCGCCCCTCCTTTGATACGGCGGCAGCAGCAGACGAAGGAAAGCGGCTGTACGAATACTTTGTCGCTGCTGCCTGCCGGACCGGCCTGCCGGTGGAGACCGGTATCTTTCAGGCCGATATGCAGGTAGCGCTGGTCAATGACGGACCGGTGACCTTTATTCTGGAACGATAACAATTACATTCCTGTAGCGATACGGAGATACGTATGACCAAAGAACTTACTCTCGGTTTTTCCCCCTGCCCCAACGACACCTTCATGTTCTACCCGCTCGTGCATGGCCTGGTGGATACGGGTGATCTCGCCTACCGGGAGCGGCTGGAGGATGTGGAGACCCTCAACCAGCTCGCGCTTAAGGGGGAACTTGATGTCAGCAAGGTTTCCTACCACGCCCTTGGACACATACGCGATCAGTACACGCTACTCCGCTCCGGCAGTGCCCTCGGGCGCGGCTGCGGGCCGTTGCTGGTGGCAGCAAACAAAGTTGACCCGGCTGACCTGCGCGGCAAAACCATTGCCGTGCCGGGGCGTTACACAACCGCCCTGCTGTTGCTGCGGCTGTTCGACCCGGAGTTGGACAACTTCATCGTCATGCCGTTCAACGAGATCATGGACGCGGTGCTGAGCGGCACTGTTGATGCCGGGCTCATCATCCACGAATCGCGCTTCACCTACCACGGCTTCGGCCTGCACAAACTGCTTGATCTGGGTGAGTGGTGGGAGGATGAAACCGGCCTGCCGATTCCGCTCGGCGGCATCGTGGCGCGGCGTTCGCTCGGTGCTGAAACAATCGCTGCGGTCGAACGCGCTCTAAAGGGAGGTGTCGAGTATGCCCGCCGCCACCCGGGCGAGGCGGCCCGCTATATCGGTGAGCACGCCCAGGAGATGAGCGCAGAGGTCTGTGCCGCCCATATCGGGCTGTATGTAAATGATTTTTCTTCCGACCTGGGAGACGAGGGTATACGGGCAATACACTGCCTGCTGCAACGGGCTGAAGAGGCGGGGATCATTCCCGGCTCTGAGATGCCGCTCTTTGTAGAGTAACGGTCACTTGCGGTACGTGGCAAGTACCGAGGGTATCAACCGCTTGATGTTGGCAATGCGCGTCGCATCGGCCGGGTGGGTACTGAGAAACTCGGGCGGCGCCTGTCCCCCCTTCTGGGCTGCCATCCGCTCCCAGAAAGAAATCGCCACATTGGGATCATAGCCGGCCATCGTCATGAAGACCAGGCCAAGGTGGTCGGCCTCGCTTTCCTGCATGCGACCGTACGGCATAAGGGCACCGTACTGAGAACCGGCTCCGTAGACCGACATCCAGAGCTGCCTGGTTGCTTCCGGCTTGGTAGAAAGTGCCGCTGAGAGCGCAGTCCCACCCAGTTGCGCGATCAATCCCTGGCTCATCCGCTCATTGCCATGCTCGGCAATCGCATGGGCGATCTCGTGCCCCATAACCACCGCCAGCCCGGCATCGTCAACAGCAACCGGCAAAATACCGGTGTAAACCACGACCTTGCCCCCCGGCATGCACCAGGCATTGACCTGCTTGTCCTCAACCAGATTGAATTCCCATTTATAACTCTTCAAATGAGCCTGCAGGCCGGCCGCTGCAAAGTAGCGCTCCACGGCATCCTGGATGCGGGCGCCGACACGCTTGACCGTAGCGGTCTGCTGAGTGTTCTGGCTGAGCTTGTTTTCCTTCAGAAAGGTGCCGTACTGATCAGCGCTCATTGACAGCATCGAAGAGCCGGGGATCAGATTAAGCTGCGAGCGACCGGTAATCGGAACGGTGCTGCAGCCTGTCAGCAGCAGACCAATGACAATAGCGATAGAAAAACGGCGCATAAGCTCCCCCTTCTGGATCTGACAAGATTTTTCAACAGCTTCAGCAGCGACCCTATGCAGACAAGGTCCACCCAGGACGACTACTGGACTTCCACCGGCGCCAGCCGTTTGAGCACACTCTTCGCCATCTCAAGAATAGCTTCGAATGATGTCTCCTTCAACGTGCAGACCAATTTATAATCAGGAGTGAACTGGTATTTTTTCGGTTCACTGCGCATCATACCGATGATCGTATCAGGTGAGGCCGGGGTGCGCGGGTGGAACGAGATGATCACCGCACGGCCATCGAAGTCGATCTGGCGCACAATCAAACGTTTCAACAACACCCGCAGCTTCATGACCTCGAACAGGTAGGAGGTCGCCAGCGGATACGTGCCGAAGCGGTCAAGCACCTCGTTCTGCACGTCCAGAACATCCTCTTCGGACTCGGCCTGGGTCAGTTTCTTGTAAATCACGAGGCGCTGGCCGGCATCCTTGACGTATGCCTCGGGGATGAACGCCGGAACCTTGAGGTTGATCTCCGGCTCGACCCGAAGGGCCGACTCTTCGCCGCGCATCCGCGCGATCGTCTCCTCCAACATCTGATTGTACAGCTCGAAGCCGATCTCGGTAACCGTGCCGGACTGGCGATTGCCGAGCATGTCGCCGGCGCCGCGGATCTCCATGTCGTGGGTGGCGATGCGGAAACCGGCACCAAGCTCGGAGATCTCCTGCAGCACCCGGAGCCGCTCGCGGGCATCGGAACTGATGGCCGCTTCGCCGGGGATCAGCAGGTAGGCGTAACCGCGCTGGGTGGAACGCCCCACCCTCCCGCGCAGCTGGTAGAGCTGCGACAGGCCGAACTTGTCGGCATGATCGACGATCAGCGTATTGGCGCTCGGGATGTCGAGGCCGGATTCGATGATCGTCGTGCAGAGGAGCAGGTTGGTTTCGCCGTGCATGAAGCCGAGCATGACCTTCTCCAGTTCATGCTCCCCCATCTGGCCATGGCCGACGGCTATTTTTGCTTCCGGCACCAGTTGCGCCAGCAGCTCCGCCCGCTTGCCGATCGTCTGCACCCGGTTGTGGACGAAGAACACCTGTCCGCCGCGACGCAGTTCGCGCAGCACCGCTTCACGGATCAGCTCTTCATTGAAACGTGAGACGATCGTCTTGACCGCCAGACGGTCCACCGGCGGGGTATCGATGATCGACAGGTCGCGTATCCCCATCATCGACATGTAGAGCGTGCGGGGGATCGGCGTAGCGGTGAGGGTCATGACATCGACCACCGCCCGGAACGACTTGAGACGTTCCTTGTCCTTGACCCCGAAACGCTGCTCCTCATCGATGATCATCAGCCCCAGGTCCTTGAAGGCGACATCCTTCTGCAGCAGGCGGTGGGTACCGATGATGATGTCGATATCCCCCTTCTTGAGACGCTCGAGAATAGCTTTCTGCTCTTTGGCGGTACGGAAGCGGGAGAGCACTTCGACCGTGACCGGGTAATCCTTCAGCCGTTCGCGGAAGGTTTCGTAATGCTGCTGGGCGAGGATCGTCGTCGGCACGAGGATGCCGACCTGTTTACCGTCCAGGGCGGATTTGAACGCCCCCCGCAGCGCAACTTCGGTTTTGCCGTAACCGACGTCGCCGCAGACGAGACGATCCATCGGTTTGGAATGCTGCATGTCAGCCAGCACATCCTGGATCGCGGAAAGCTGGTCAGGGGTTTCCTCCCAGGCAAACGACGCTTCGAACTCACGGTACATCTCGTCGGGGGGGGAAAAGGAGTAACCTTCCGAGAGCTGCCGCTTAGCATAAATTTCCAGCAGCTCACCGGCCAACTCCTCGATGTTTTTGCGCGCCTTCCCCTTTGATTTTTCCCAGGAGACACCGCCCAGCTTGTCCAGCGAAGGAGCGCTCCCTTCCGGACCGACATAGCGTTGCACCAGCCCGAGACGATCAACCGGCAGAAACAGCTTGTCCGAACCGGCGTATTCCAGCAACAGGAAATCGCCGGCGGTATTGCCGACACTGATATGCTGCAGCCCGCGGTACAGACCGATACCATGGTCGATATGCACCATGTAGTCGCCCGGCTTCAGCTCCGCCAGCGACGCGAGGAGTTGCTTTTTGCGTACCTCGGAAACACCGCGCCGCTTGACCCGCTTGCCGAACAGCTCTTCTTCGGCGATTAGGACCAGATGAGAGTATGGCAGGCGAAAACCGCGGGAGATGTCGCCGACGAGGATTTTGACCAGAGGCAGAGCTGTTTTCTGCGGGGCAACAGCGCCGACAACATCACCAAAACCCTCTTCGGTGATGGAGCAGGGAATATCGTACGGCCCCAGAAGATCCTTGAGGCGCTCGGCCTGCGGCTGCTGATGGCAGGCGATCGCGACCAGGTGTCCACCGTCAAGCCATTGGCGCAGGGAACGCGCCAGCGGCGCCAGGGCGTGACTGCTCTCCTTCGACACACTCACACGCAGGTCGCTGTTTTCTTCGCAGGGAATGACAATTGTCGCCGTTCCACCGGGAGTTTCCAGTGCCAGGCCGGATATTTCAACGATGCGCCGTGCAGCGACAATCCCGCCAAACCCGGCTTCGTCAAGGAACAGTTCGCCCGACGGAGAGTGGGCCAGGCCGGCCGCCGCAGCCTTGACCACTCCGGCCTCGACCTCCTCGCACAGAGTGAGGACGGCGTAGTTGATCGCTTCCGGATCGAGCAGGATCAGCGGGGCGGCGGGAGAATAGTCGAAGATAGTCTCAAGGCCGGGATGGAGGAGCGGCTGCAGAAAGTCGACCCCCTGGAAGTAAACCGCGTTGTGCAGATCCTCCAAAATCGTACGGCGGCGATTGGCCGGGATATCAAGGTCATCGCAAAGCTGTTTCAGGCGCGGAGCGATGTCGGCCAGGACTTCGTCCGACAACAACAGTTCCCGCGACGGCAGCAACACCAGCTCCTCGACCGGCTGCAGGGATCGTTGCGTCAGCGGGTCAAAAGCACGCACGGTCTCGGCCGTGTCGCCGAAAAATTCGATTCTGACCGGCGTCGGCAGGTTCGGCGGAAAGATATCCAGAATACCGCCACGCACGGCAAACGTGCCACGATCCTCCACCAGCGGCACATTGGCATACCCCATCCGCACCAACCGCGCGAGCAGATCATCCCGGTCAAACTCTTCGCCGGGGAGAAGATAACAGGAGGCATCGTTCAGGATCTTCCATGGCAGCACCCGCTGCAACGCCGCCGCCACCGGCATGACGGTTATCCGGGAGAGGCCGTTTTGCAAACGGAAGAGAGTATCCAGACGGGCACCGGTAACATCCGGGTGCGGAGACGAAGCTGAAAACGGTACGAGATCCCAGGCAGGAAAGAGGAGCGCATGCAGATCTCCTCCCGACAAAAAGGTCAACTCACGGCAGAATTCCTCGGCCGCTTCCTGGCTAGGCGCCAGCACCAGCGGATTATCAAGCCCTGCACGCACCAGCTCTGCAACCAAAAGAGCAGGTGATGAGCCCTTCAGGCCGGGAATGGTGATACGGCGTTCGCCGCTGCGGAACGCGGCAATGCTGTCAGTAACTTGTGGGATCAAAAGAGGCATAGTGGTCATAGGTGTAGAGGTTATTCGATCAATGTTTGCGGAGTCCGGCTTTCAGCTTCGGCTTACCATCTTCAATAACGACCCTGAAGGCAAGATTTTCGGTACCGAGCTTTGCGGTCAGGAGTGGTTTCTGCTTTTCAATGGATGCTGCAACCAGCTCGCGGGTGATCTTTTCAACCGGCAGGTTGCAGGCTTTTCGTGCTTCACGGAATTCATGAACAAGGCGATCAATGTCCGCCTCAGCTGACGCGTGAGCGGAATCGTGTGATTCCCTCTCAGGCTTGTCTTTCTGGCGCAGGTGCAGATCGCTGATAAAGCGGTCACGGGAGTAACGCCCCTCCTCCATCAACCTGAGTATACGGTTCCAATGTTCACGATAGGTATTGAGCCTCGCCACCAGCATGTTCAAGCGGTGCTTGTACATCGTGTTGTTAATCGGCACGCCGCTGTAGTGACGCACCATTTTTTCAACCTCACCCAGCAACTGAAGAGGTTCCCGCTTCTCCAGACCGATAAAGTACTGTTCGTAGCGGGTGATCAGCTGATTAAGTTTCTGGTCAAGGAGTGTGACGTCCTCTGCAATAGCCATCTGCCAGCCTTTTTTTCAATGTTTACGAGCAGCCCTCTCAGGGCACGTTCCGTGATACAGCAAGCAGCACCATTTACACGGTTTATCCGCCTTGTCCTTATGTATCAAGGTCCATAAAAACGTCCTTTACTATAGCCAAACCAGCAGATAAGTAAAGGTTAAAGATCGGCCGCAACGTCGCTAATCTCTTGACGCTATGACCATCAATCGCATATTGTGTGCGGAAATGTTTTTCACACCTATTGTTATGGAGCTGATCGGTCATGGAATCACTTGCCTCCGTTGTACTCGCCGCCGGAAAGGGAACCCGAATGAAATCGGCCCTGATCAAGGTTCTCCACCCCATTGCCGGACAGCCGATGATTACCTGGCCGGTGACGGCTGCCCGTGAGGCAGGCTCCGACCCGATCGTGCTGGTTATCGGCCACCAGGCCAATGCGGTACAGGGGACCTTTCGCGGCGCGAAGGATATTCTCTGCGCCATGCAGGAAGAGCAGCTCGGCACGGGGCATGCTGTTGCCTGTGCTCTGGATGCGTTGGCAGGATTCCGCGGCACCGTCCTGATCCTGTGTGGAGACACCCCGCTGCTGCGGGCGGAAACGCTGAAGAACATGCTTGCGTTCCATCGTGACAACAGTGCTGCCGTTACGGTGCTGACAGCCATGATGGATGACCCTTATGGTTACGGGCGCGTCGTTCGCGATCCGGCCGGACGGGTAACCCGCATCGTCGAACAGAAGGATGCTGACCCTGAGGAGCAGGAGATTCGCGAGATCAACAGCGGCATTTACTGCATGGATTCGGACTTTCTCTACGCCAACATCAAGGCGCTCGGCAATAACAACGCCCAGCAGGAATACTACCTGACCGATCTGTTGGCGATTGCCGTCCGCAAGGAATTGACCTGCCTGGCGATACAGGCCGCCGATGCCGACGAAATCATGGGGATAAACGACCGCATCCAGCTTGCGAGCGCCGGACGGATCCTGCGCAGCCGCATCAACCGCGAACATATGCTGAACGGCGTTACAATAATTGACCCGGAAAACACCTACATTGATCACGGCGTTACCATCGGCTGCGATACGACCATCCACCCCGGCTGCAACATCGGCGGCGGGACGGTCATCGGCGAAGGCTGTCTGATCGACGGCGGCGTCAGCATCACCGGCTGCCGCATCGGCGATGACTGCCATATCAAGGCTGCATCGGTACTGGAAGATTCCGAGCTTGGCGAAGACGTCACCATCGGACCGATGGCGCATCTGCGCCCCGGCACCGTACTGGGCAACCAGGTAAAGATCGGCAACTTCGTCGAAACCAAGAAGATCGTCATGGGGAAAGGGTCAAAAGCATCGCACCTCACCTATCTCGGCGATGCTGAAATAGGCTGTAACGTCAACATCGGCTGCGGCACGATTACCTGCAACTACGACGGCGTCAACAAGCATCGCACCGTTATCGGCGATGACGTGTTCATCGGCAGTGACGTGCAGCTGGTGGCACCGGTCACTGTCGGACGCAACTCACTGGTGGCAGCCGGCACGACCGTCACGAGTGATGTACCCCCCGATTCGCTGACCATCTCACGGGTCCCCCAGGTGAATAAAGAAGGCTGGCGTTTGAAGAAAAAATAGCATTCTGTACAACGAGCCCTATCGATTAACAGATGGCTTTTGCGTATAAAACAAGGGAACACGTGGCTGAAACAGTGCAGAACATAACAGAAAGCTCGGAGATCCCGGCCAACGAAGGTGGCGCCGAATGCTCTCAGCAGGAAAAGGACATCCGGGAGTGCCTGCGGCGCACAAAACAGGCGTTACTCCTTAGCGAGACCAGACTGGCCCGTGCCCAGAAGATCGCCTGCATGGGGAGCTGGGAATGGGATATCGCCTCCGGTGACCTGTACTGGTCGGCTGAACTGTACCGCATTTTCGGCCTGACTGTCGGAGAACCGGCAACCATCACCATGGAATGGCTGTACACCCGCATACATCCGCTTGATGTGGTGGCATTCAAAACTGCGGTGCGCAATACCGTTAAAAGCGGTGTCGCTCTCGACATCAACTATCGGATCATCTCCGGCAATGAGAGCGAGATAGTCGTTAACAGCCAGGGCGAACTCGAGTATGACGAATCGGGATGCGCCCGTCTCATCTCCGCAACGACACTGGACATCACCGCCAGAATCAATGCTGAAAGCAAGATCCAGCAGCTGATCAACTACGACTCCCTGACCGGGCTTCCCAACCGCAGCCTGCTGCATGACAGGCTTCACCTCGCAATAGCCCAGGCATCCCGGGAAAAGCAGCTGCTTGGCGTACTAATGCTTGACCTTGACCGTTTCAAAAGCATCAACGAAACCTTGGGGCATCGCACCGGGGACAAGCTGCTGAAAGCGGTAGCCCAGCGACTACTGGCATGTATCCGTGACAGCGATACTCTGGCACGACTTGGTGGCGATGAATACGTAGCCATCCTGGCTGGCGTGGCGCATGAAGAAGGCATTGCCACCGTTGCAAAAAAAATCCTCGCCGTGGTAGCGGAACCCTTTTACATCGACGGCAACGAAATTTTCACCACCTGCAGTATCGGCATCGCCACGTACCCGACGGACGGCGAGGACAGTCACACGCTGCTGAAGCATGCCGATTTGGCGATGTATCAGGCCAAAGAAATGGATCGCAACCGCTTCCAGTTTTTCTCTCGTGAAATGAACAACCTGGTCCTGGAGCGGATGATGCTCGAGAACTCCATGCGCAAAGGACTTGAACGCGGTGACTTCTTTCTTGTCTACCAACCGCAGATAGATGCGCGCAGCGGCAAGATTTTCGGCATGGAGGCCCTGTTACGCTGGCACCATCCCGACATGGGACTGTTGCCTCCTGACCGGTTCATTCCACTGGCAGAAGAAAACGGCCTCATCATCCCGCTTGGTGAGTGGGTGCTACGCACCGCCTGCCGCCAGAACAAGGCCTGGCAGGACCAGGGATTGCCGCTGGTGCGCGTTGCGGTCAACCTTTCGGCCAAACAGTTTGGTCAGTACCATCTTGACGAGGTTGTTGCCTCGACACTGCTCGAGACCGGATTGGACGCTGAGTGGCTTGAGCTCGAACTGACCGAGAGTGCCATCATGAAGGAAGCTGACAAGAACATCGCTCTTTTGACAAAGTTCAAGGAGATGGGAATTTCAGTGGCTATCGACGACTTCGGCACCGGCTACTCATCTCTTTCCTACCTGAAAAACTTCCCGATCAACCGCCTTAAAATTGACAGGTCTTTTGTGCGCGACATCACCACAAACCCGGACGATGCCGCCATTGCACGGATCATCATCGACATTGCCCGTTCCCTCAACCTGAGCGTCATTGCTGAAGGTGTTGAAACCCGTGCCCAGATGCAGTTCCTCTCCTTCAACAATTGCGTAGAAATGCAGGGGTATCTTTTCAGCCGTCCGGTACCGGCAGAAGAATTTGCCGAACTTCTCTTGAACGGGTTGACCATTTAACCGTAGCAGACAAAGAAATCCATTACACACGACAAAATTTTCGTAAGAAACGCCTGCTAGCGCAACCTCAAAGGCATTGACGTCGATATTTTCCCTAGGGTTTTCCCCCACCAGCTTTATCTGTCGGATTTGTCGGGCCATGACCTTGAGTGGGCTGTTCCGGTTTTGTACCGATTATAATACACTCCCCAACGGAACCTTTTGCGCAGACACCTTTGTTAATCCAGATGGCACCATCGAGGGTAGCCTGATCCAGTTTCGCGGCGGTCAGCGCCGACTGATAGAAGCTTGTCATTTTCAAGTTTGCCCCGGTCATGTCGACCCGTTCAAGATTAGAACCCATCATGTTAGCGCGCTCGAGATTAGAGCCTCTCATGTCTGCGCCTTGCAGGTTGCAATCTCTCAAGTCCAATCCAACAAGATTCAGTCCGCTTAGATTCCTCCCGGCGAGGTTCCTTGTAGTACTCAAAATTTCAGCGATTTGTTTGTAGGACAGTTTTTCACCAGGTTTCGGTTCATACACGGTTGATTTTTTTGTGTCAGGTCCGTTTGTTGCCAAAGCATCGGGATTTGTGGCTGCAGCACCCAAATCAGAGTTGGCGTACCTCTCCTGGGCCAGCGAGGGAGAGGGTATTGAAAACGCGCCAACAATCGTCAGAATCAAACAGGTCTTATTGAGTACTCTCAATTTCATTGTCATGTGATCCCCCTTTTGAATTGAGCCTATTGTTACCTGTATTGCGGGACTGAAGAGCGGGCTTGCCGGCGTGAAAACCGACCCTGTGCCTCCGGCTTAAGCCAACGCGAGTATATAGCATGGCTCAACACGGGAATGAATTTTTATAAGCATTCTCAAATAGCACCGAGCCTCTCCCTGATTACTCCACGCGCACCTGACACCTGCATCTATTCTGCCATACAAAGTCGCTTCATACTAAAACCGATCTGTGATATATTGCAAAGTCACTTTGCAACAGAATGGATACCGTATGGCACACGACAAAATCATTGTAAAAGGCGCTTGCGAACACAACCTCAAGTGCATCGACGTCGAAATCCCGCGCGACCAACTGGTCGTCATCACCGGGCTTTCCGGCTCCGGCAAGTCCACCCTGGCGTTTGACACCATCTATGCCGAGGGGCAGCGCCGCTACGTCGAATCACTCTCTTCCTATGCCCGCCAGTTTCTGGAGCAGATGGAAAAACCGGATGTCGAGTCGATTGAGGGACTGTCACCGGCAATCTCCATAGAACAGAAAACCACCAGTAAAAATCCACGCTCCACCGTCGGCACCGTCACCGAAATCTATGATTATCTGCGCCTGCTCTTTGCCCGGGTCGGGCATCCGCACTGCACCTCCTGCAACAAGGAGATCACCTCGCAGACCGTTTCCCAGATGGTTGACCAGATCATGCTCCTGGCCGCCGGAACGAAGCTGACCCTGCTGGCCCCGATGATCCGCGGCCGCAAGGGGGAATACAAGAAAGAGCTCAATCAGCTGCGCAAAGAGGGGTTTACCCGGGTTGTTGTTGACGGCGTCGTACGGGAACTGGCCGACGACATCGAGATGGACAAGAAGAAAAAACATGACATCGACATCGTTGTCGACCGGATCGTCGTCAAGGAGGGAGTGCAGCGCCGCCTCGCAGATTCGCTGGAAACCGCCCTGCACCATGCCGATGGGGTGGTGAAGATTGAAGCGGTCGCCCCGGCGAATGATGAACTGGCCGAAGGAAAGAGTAAAAAAGCGGCCAAACCGGCACAGATGCTCTTCTCGGAAAAACTCGCCTGCGTCGATTGCGGCGTGTCATATCAGGAGGTCACCCCGCGGCTTTTCTCCTTCAACAACCCGCATGGTGCCTGTCCGGACTGTACCGGTCTCGGCACGCGCATGTACTTCGATGCCGACCTCGTGATCCCCAACCAGGAACTCTCCCTGCGCGAAGGGGCCATTGCCCCGTGGGAAAAGCGCCTCTCCGGCTGGTTCCACCTGATTCTGGATGCGCTGGCAAAAGCCTACTCGTTCGACATCCGCACCCCGTTCAAGGAGTTGCCGGAGAGTGTCCGCGACGTAATTCTGAACGGTTCCGGTGGGAAAAAGATCGAGTTCTGGTGGGAAGAGGATGGTGAACGCCGCCATACCTACCAGAAAGAGTTTGAGGGTGTGCTGAACAACCTGCAGCGACGTTGGCGTGAAACGGAATCGGAGACGTCCCGCGAAGAGCTGGAAAAATACATGAATATCATGCCCTGCCCGACCTGCCAGGGAGCCCGTCTCCGCCCCGAGGCTCTGCATGTGCTGATTGGCGGGGTCACCATCCGCGACGTGACGGCACTCTCAATCCGTGACTGCCTTCGCTTTTTCGAAGAACTGACGCTGAGTGACAAAGAGCAGGAGATCGGCCGCCGCATACTCAAGGAGATTCGTGAGCGGCTCTCGTTTCTGGTCAACGTCGGCCTCGATTACCTGTCACTCGACCGCACCTCCGGCACCCTCTCCGGCGGCGAAGGGCAGCGCATCCGTCTCGCAACCCAAATCGGTTCAAGCCTGGTCGGTGTGCTCTACATCCTCGACGAACCGTCAATCGGCCTGCACCAGCGTGACAACGCCCGCCTCCTGGGGACCCTCAAACGACTGCGCGACATCGGCAACACCGTGCTGGTTGTTGAGCATGACGAAGAGACCATCATGGAGGCCGACCACCTGATCGACATGGGGCCGGGCGCCGGTGTGCATGGCGGCGAAGTCGTCGCCCAGGGGACGCCGGCAGAGGTCATGGCCAATCCGGCCTCGCTGACCGGACGTTACCTTTCCGGGGAGCTTTCCATCGCCGTACCAACGAAGCGTCGCAAAGCGGATAAATTTCTGCAGATCATCGGCGCTTCCGAGAACAACCTCAAAGAGGTCAGCGTGGAAATCCCGCTCGGCATCATGACCTGCGTCACCGGCGTGTCCGGCTCCGGCAAGTCGACCCTGATCATCGACACCCTGCACAAAGTGCTGGGGCAACGTCTGTACCGCAGCCGCGAGAAAGCCGGCGCGGTCCGGGACATCGTGGGGCTTGAGCACCTCGACAAGGTCATCAACATCGACCAGTCTCCGATCGGGCGTACGCCACGATCCAATCCGGCCACCTACACCGCCGTCTTCAGCGATATCCGCGACCTGTTCTCCAATCTCCCCGAGTCCAAACTGCGCGGCTACAAGCCGGGGCGCTACTCGTTCAACGTCAAGGGGGGGCGCTGTGAGGCGTGCTCAGGCGACGGCATCATCAAGATCGAGATGCACTTCCTCCCCGATGTGTATGTGGAGTGCGAAGTCTGTAAAGGGGCGCGCTACAACCGCGAAACGCTGGAGGTGCATTTCAAGGGGAAATCGATTGCCGACGTGCTGGACATGACGGTATCGCAGGCGCTGGAGTTCATGGGGGCTATCCCGCGCATCAAGAACAAGCTGGCCACGCTGGAAGAGGTCGGGCTCGGCTATATCAAGCTGGGACAGGCGGCAACAACCCTTTCCGGCGGTGAGGCACAACGGGTGAAACTGGCCAAGGAGCTTTCAAAGCGTGCCACCGGCCGGACGATCTACATCCTTGACGAACCGACCACCGGGCTGCATTTCCACGACATCGCCAAGTTGCTGGAGGTTATTCAGAGGCTGGTCGATTCCGGCAACACCATCGTCATCATTGAACATAATCTGGATGTCATCAAAACCGCCGACTGGATCATTGACCTGGGACCGGAGGGGGGCGACCGGGGCGGTGAAATTGTTGCGACCGGAACGCCGGAGCAGGTGGCGAAAGTTACACGATCATATACCGGGCAGTACCTGAGGAAGATGCTGTAATGGACACATTTAATCCTGCAATTGGAACAGAAGGGCCGAATCCGCTGTTCGACCACTCGCACCTGCTGGAACTGGCCGCAACGAAGATGCCGTTCGGTAAATTCCAGGGACGCCGCCTCGTTGATCTGCCGGAACATTATGTCGTCTGGTTTGCCGGACAGGGTTTTCCGCCGGGAAAGCTGGGGGATATGCTGCGAACGGTCTACGAAATCAAGGTCAACGGGCTGGAATATCTGTTTGACAAGCTTTAGAGAGCATTGTCAGCTGCAGTCATGGCATCAAACAGCCGTCTGTTTATACCGCTAAGAATATAATTATACGCACCAGCATCGGCCTCTTCGACGCTAACTTCCTTCAATTACAGCCTTTGGATTGCAAACAAATCTGAAAATGCCATTCTAAAAATTTACTTTACGTAAATCCCCTTGCAAATCCGGCTTTTCCTTCTATATTTTTTACTTCAACCAAAAGTCGTTCAACAGTAAAGGAGTCATTTTAATGGCTATAAAAAAGCAACTTCTTGATGAGCTCCGCCAACGGCGCACCGATGCATTAGCCGGCGGCGGCAAGGAAAAAATGAAAAAAAGACACGCTGAAGGGCGTCTGGGTGCCCGCGAGCGGGTCGAGCTCATGTTTGATGAGGAGTCGTTCAATGAGTTCGGCTTGCATGTGAACCACGCCTGCCATATGCCCGGTTTTGTCGGAAAATTCATGCCGGGGGACGGCGTTGTAACCGGTACCGGCAATGTTGACGGCCGACCCGTAGCGATCTATAGCCAGGACTTTACCGTGGGTGGCGGCGCCCTCGGACAGATGCATGCCAAGAAGATCTGCGACATCATGACCCTCGCCTGCGAAACCGGCATCCCGGTCGTGGCGATCAACGATTCCGGCGGCGCCCGCATTCAGGAGGCTATTCACAGCCTTTCCGGGTATGGCCAGGTATTCTACAAAAACGTCGCAGCCTCGGGGGTAATACCCCAGATCGCCATCATTGCCGGCCCCTGTGCCGGTGGTGCCGCCTACAGTCCGGCCCTGATGGATTTCCTCATTCAGACACGCACCCATTCAAGCATGTTCATCTGCGGCCCGGAAGTCATCAAAGCGGCAACCGGTCAGGTTGCCCCCATTGAACAGTACGGCTCAGCCGAAGCTCATGCAAGCATCAGCGGCAATATTCATTTCATTGCCGAAGATGACCGGCATGCCATCAGCATCGCCCAGAAACTGATCAGCTTTCTGCCGCTGAATAACCTGCAGGACCCGCCGCACCATATCCCCGAAGACATCAGTTGCGAGCGTGACGAAGCGATGAACGAACTGGTTCCGGAGGATGCAAGAGCCGGCTTTGATGTCTATACGGTTATCGAGCAACTTGTCGACCCCGGAGAGTGGCTTGAGGTCCATCGCGAGTTTGCCCGCAACATTGTAGTCGGCTTTGGGCGTATAAACGGGATGGTAGTCGGCATTGTCGCCAACCAGCCAGCCTTTAAAGCCGGGTGTCTGGACATTGACAGTTCCGACAAGGCGGCGCGCTTCATCCGTTTCTGCAACGCCTTCAATGTGCCGCTGGTTAACCTGGTGGATGTACCCGGATTCATGCCGGGTCTGGCTCAGGAGCGTGGCGGCATTATTCGCCATGGCGCCAAGATGCTCTTTGCCTACGCCGCCGCCACCGTACCGAAGATCACCTTGATCATGCGCAAGGCTTACGGAGGGGCCTACCTTGCCATGTGCTCCAAAGACATGGGTGCCGATTTCGTCTTTGCCTGGCCCTGCGCCGAGATCGCGGTGATGGGGGCGGAGAGTGCCACCAAGATTATCTACAAGAAGGAGATCGAGGAGGCGGAAGACCATAAATCAAAGGAAGACGAACTGGTACAGTCGTATCGCAACCAGTTTGCAACCCCCTATCAGGCCGCTTCGCGTGACTTGATTACCGATGTGATCGAACCCTCGGAGACACGCTTTCGTATCTCCCAGGCACTGCGGATTTCGCTTACCAAACGGGTAACCAGACCGGCAAAGAAGCATGGCTTGATACCGTTGTAATACGGAAAGATACCAAGACCAAAACCAGGAGGAAGCATGTCGGCAACGACAACAGTTGTTACCACCCCGACAGCGGCCAACCCTGCTGTTGATCCAGCCATTTTCAAGGTCCTTGATGATGGTACGGTGCTGTACAAAACATATCAGCAGGCGGCGCATGCAAAACAGCTAAAAGCCGCGACGCAAAGCGGAAATGCCACGAAAAAGCTGTCCCAGGCAAAATATGGCGAAAATCACCTGACCAAAGACGGCCAGGTCGAACCCTACACTCTGGGGCACCTTATTGAGTTCCAGCTCACAGGGCTGATCGTGGTACTGGTGGTACTGGTGGGCTTAAGCCTTATCTGTTCACTGATCGGCCGCCTGATCAGAGCCATTGAGCGCGGAAAGACCGAACTTCCCGCCGCCGCTCCGGCGATTGCACCTTCACCATCCCCTGCCGCGACGACCGGTATCCATCCCGGACTCACCGATCAGCAACTCGTTGTGCTGCTGACAGCAGCAGCCACTGAGGTAATCGGAGCCCCGGTCAGTATTGGCAGTCTCCGCCAGATAAACAACCGTGGTGGCAACTGGGCAGCACAGGGGCGCAGCGAACTGCAGACGCATCGGCTCAAGTAAATCAACACACTCAATTGAATGAACGGGAGACCATACGACATGAAGATGCTCAGAATTACTCTTGAAGGGAAAAGCTACGAGGTTGGTGTTGAGGTTCTTGACGGGGCAGCTATCAGACCGGCTTCGGTATCCGGCTTCATCCGCTCGCCTACTGCTGCCGTTCAACCTGCAGTCGCTGCACCGGCAACTCCGCCATCTGCCGTAAGCGGGGGAGGCCGACTCGTTGCCAGCCCGATGGCCGGGCTGGTTTTCAAATGTCTGGTCAAGCCGGGAGATATCGTTGCTTTTAACCAGGTCGTGATCGTGCTGGATGCCATGAAGATGGAAACCCCGATCAGTGCGCCAATAGCCGGCACCGTCCGGACCGTGCTGGTGAAAGAGGGGGATGCTGTAGAAGAAGGGAGCAGTTTGCTGCAGATCGATGGTGGCCCGCAATGACAAACATACTGAATGAAGTCAGACTCATGTTTATCAATGATACCGGCTTCCAGTATATCACCGGCCCGATGGTGATCATGTGGGCGGTCTGCGGACTGCTGTTCTATTTGGCCATCAAGAAACAGTATGAACCGCTGCTGCTGCTGCCGATCGCCTTTGGCGCGTTGATGGCAAACCTGCCTACCAGAGCTCTTTACGACGGGGGCTGGACTCTGGACGGCATGTTTCATCCGACCGCCGGTCTGTATTTTTTTATCAGTCAGGGGATACAGCTTGAACTGTTTCCGCCGATCATCTTTCTTGGCGTCGGCGCCCTCACCGATTTTGGCCCCCTGATCGCGAATCCGCGCACACTACTTCTGGGAGGAGCAGCCCAGCTCGGGGTCTTTGCCACCATGTTCTGTGCCGTATCATCAGGTTTGTTCACTCTGGGTGAAGCAGCGTCCATCGGCATAATCGGCGGCGCCGACGGGCCGACCTCCATATTCACCGCCAACAAGCTGGCCATGCACCTGATTGGCCCGATCGCCGTAGCGGCCTACACCTACATGAGTCTGGTGCCGCTGATCCAGCCGCCGATCATGAGGGCACTGACGACTGATGCGGAGCGAAAAATCCGCATGAAGAGCCTGCGCAAGGTGGGCAAACTGGAGCGGATCATTTTCCCGCTTGTCGTCATGATTCTCTGTATCCTGGTTGTACCTGATGCTTCTGCGCTTATCGCCATGCTGATGTTGGGGAATATACTGCGGGAATCCGGGGTGGTGGATCGTCTGGTCAAGTCGTGCCAGAACGAGATCATCAACATCACGACCATCTTTCTCGGCACCGCCGTGGGGATGACCATGCAGGCGGATATCTTTCTGCGCTCAACAACGCTGGTTATCATCGGTATGGGGGTAATCGCCTTTGGGCTTTCTACCGCCGGTGGAGTTATCATGGCCAAAATCATGAACAAACTCTCCCCCAACAATCCGATCAACCCGTTGATAGGTTCTGCAGGGGTTTCGGCAGTGCCGATGGCGGCCCGCGTCAGCCAGACCGTCGGTGTGGAATACGACCCGCAAAACTACCTGTTGATGCATGCCATGGGGCCAAATGTGGCCGGGGTGATCGGCACCGCAGTTGCCGCAGGCTACATGATCAGCCGGTTGTCGGGGTAATAACAAACTATTGGCAGATCTGCGCCCGGTGTAGCTGCTGTTGGCTTACGCCGGTCGCACCAATCCGCGCAGAATGCCGAGATTTACCCCATCCATCTCGTCGTTGTCCCCCTTGGGGGTCTCCAGGATCTTCGGCACGTTGGCAAAACGGGGATCGTTCAGGATGAAGCGGAACGGGTTCAACCCCAATGTCCCCTGACCGATATGCTCATGCCGGTCGACCCGCGAGCCAAGCCCTTTCTTGGAGTCGTTAAAATGGAAGCATTGCAGTCGTTCCAGCCCGATTAAGCGATCAAACTGCTCCATCGTATCACGGTAACCCTCTTCACTGGCGGTGTCATAGCCGGCAGCAAAGGTGTGGCAGGTGTCAAAACAGACACCGAACTTTTCCGGGAAACGTGAGCCGGAGATGATCGCACCGAGCTCTTCAAAGGTCCTCCCCAGATTGCTCCCCTGACCGGCCGTTGTCTCGATCAGTACTTTCCCCTCAAACTGCGGTACTTCACCGAAAAGCTGGTCAAACGCCTCGACTACCCGCTCCAGCCCGACCTGTGGCGTGTCTGTCAGGTGTGAGCCGGGATGCATGACAACTTTGCTGATGCCGAGGCGGGCACAGGTCTCCAGCTCGTCACGGAACGCCGCCATGCTTTTATCGCGCGTTTCACCCGGCGGTGAGGCCAGGTTGATCAGGTAGATATCGTGCGAGACCACTTCATGCAGACCGGAGGCGGCAAACTTGCTGCGGAAGAGAGCGACATCGCTCTCGCTGAACGGTTTGCCCTTCCACTGGTTCGAATTGCGGGTAAAAATCTGCAGAACATTGCAGCCGGCAGCTACGGCCCGGTCAACCGCCAGGTGCAGTCCTCCGGAAATCGACATATGGGCGCCAAGATAATCATTCATACAGACCTCGCTAAAAATGTCATATCAAATCGATGTAACTGCCGAAGAAGTGAACATCCACCTCTTCACCGGCCGCCATGAAGCCGCGGCCCGGCGGGATGACGGCTATAGCCGCCGAATCAACCATCGTCTTCAACAGGCCGGTCTGCTGTTTACCGGAGACTGCTGCAGTGAAACACTCTCCTTCTCTTTCCAGACGCACCCGAAGCAGGGTGGTGCGGTCATTTTCCCTGTTTTTTATGTCACTGCGCAGCGTGGCCCTGAACGTCGGACGCAGTACCCGGCGCTGTCCCATCATGCGTAACAGCGCCGGACGGACGAACTCCTCAAAAGTTATCAGCGTGGCAACCGGATTGCCGGGAAGCGAAAAGACCGGCTTGCCGTCTTTGACTCCAAAAGCGGTCGGCTTGCCCGGCTTGACGCCGACTTTCCAGAAAATCTGTTTGACCCCCAACTCCTCCAGCACAACCCGCACAAGGTCGCGATCTCCGGCCGAAACACCGGCAGAGGTCACCAGCATGTCCGCCTTGAGCCCTTCACGCAACTTTTCGCGGTGGCTTTCCAGGTTATCCCGGGCGATGCCGACGAAGCGCGGAATCGCTCCCGCTTCGCGCACCGCAGCCGCCAGCGCCAGAGCATTGCTGTTGATAAGCTCCCCGGCTCCTGGGGTGCGCCCAACCTCGATCAGCTCATCTCCGGTCGACAGGATTGCCACCGTCGGCCGCAGAAAAACCGCCACCCGGGAGCGTCCAAGCGAAGCCAGCATGCTCACCTCCGGGGCCCGGACGATTGTGCCGGTGCTGATGACGGTCTGACCGGATCTGACATCCTCACCACGGAAGCGGATATGCTGGTGCAGAGCAACCGGAGCCTGGATAACAACCTGCTCACCGGACGTTTCTTCGGTCTCTTCAAACGGCACCACCGCATCAACACCGTTTGGAACCGGCGCACCGGTCATGATCTTGACCGCGCACCCCGCCTTGACTTCGATCCCGTCGGCACGACCTCCAGCCGGTATATAGCCGGTTACTTTCAGTTTACACGGGATTTCACTGCAGTCGGCGAAGCGAACACCATAACCGTCCATGGCCGAGTTGTCCCACAGCGGCATATCCCAGGGGGCAACAACATCCTCGGCCAGGACGCGTCCAATCGCCTCAACAAGATCGACCTGCTCAACCCCTGCCGGAGTAATATTTTCCAAAATGACCTGCCGCGCCTGTTCGTATGAAAGCATTCTGTAACTCCCTTCATTGATGTAGACACCATACAATAGCGAGAAGCGCCACATAACACAATACCGATTGCCAATGTCGTTTTGATAGGTATAATGCTCCTCTTATTTGATGCTTTCAAATTCATTTTACCGGCACGACATATTGACAAAGGAGACATGTACATGAACCCCAACTGGAAAATTGAAACCATTGCCGTACAAGGTGGCTATGAGCCAAAATCCGGCGAACCACGCATTCTGCCTATCATCCAGAGCACCACGTTCAAATACGACAGCGCCGAGCATGTCACCAAACTGTTCGATCTGGAGGAGCCCGGCTTTTTCTATACCCGCCTCGCCAACCCGACGTCTGACGCTTTCGAAACAAAGATTGCCCAGATGGAGGGCGGCGTCGGCGCCATGGCAACATCTTCCGGGCAGGCCGCCACAACACTGGCGATCCTGAACATCTGCCGGTCCGGTCAGCATGTCGTGACATCCAGCACGCTCTATGGCGGCACCTACAACCTCTTCGCCGTGACCCTGCCAAAGATGGGCATCGAGGTGACTTTTATCGATCCTGAGGCGTCAGCAGAGGAGATCAAGAAGGCGTTCCGCCCCACCACGCGCTGCCTCTTTGCCGAAACCATCGGCAACCCCGGTCTCAACATCCTTGATTTCAAGAAATTTGCCGCCATTGCCAACGAGATGCAAACGCCGCTGATCGTCGACAACACCTTCGGCACCCCCTACCTCTGCCGCCCCTTTGAACATGGCGCCCACATCATCATCCACTCCGCCACCAAGTACATCGACGGCCACGCCACCAGCGTCGGCGGCGTAATCGTCGATGGCGGCACCTTCAACTGGGACTGCGGCCTCTTCCCGGACATGGTGGAGCCTGACATCAGCTACCACGGCATGGAGTATGTCAAGACCTTCGGCCCGATGGCTTACATCATCAAGGCCCGCGTCCAGCTGATGCGCGACATCGGCGCAACCCCGGCACCGCTCAACGCGTTCCTCTTCAACCTCGGGCTTGAGACCCTGCACCTGCGTATGCAGCGCCACAGCGACAACGCCATGGCGGTAGCAACATTCCTCGAGTCCCACCCGCTGGTCAGCTGGGCCTGCTATCCGGGCCTAGAAAGCCACCCGACCCACGCCCGGGCGCTGCAGTATCTCCCCAAAGGGTGCAGCGGCGTGCTGACCTTCGGCATCAAAGGCGGCGCCGAGGCGGGGCGCAAATTCATGGAGGCGACCAGGCTGGTGGCGCTCGTGGTTCATGTGGGCGACGCCCGCAGCTGCGTCCTGCATCCGGCCAGCACGACCCACCGCCAACTATCAGAAGAGCAGCTTGAATCCTGCGGCGTCTCTCCCGACCTGATCCGCCTGTCGGTCGGCATCGAGAATGCCGAAGACATCATTGCCGACATCGACCAGGCTCTCTACGCCAGCCAGAAATAGTTTTTGCCACATTTTACACAAAAAAGGCTGACACCACCCGGTGCCAGCCTTTTTTTATCCTTGTACAGAAGCCATCCTACAGATACTTGCCGACAATCGGCGCCAGCTTCCGTTTGGTCTCCTCAGAGATGAAGGAGCGGTCGGTTATAACGGCGTACTGCATGGCACTGCCGCAGGAACAGGGGCGCTCGGCGCCGATTTCCGCCACCGCAAGGCGGATAATGTTTTTGGCCATCGCCACATTCTGGTGAATGATCTGGATGATCGCTTCGACGGTCACATCCTCGTGTGTATCGTGCCAGCAATCATAGTCGGTTGACAGCGCAATGATACCGTAGCAGATCTCGGCTTCGCGGGCCAACTTGGCTTCGGTCAGGTTCGTCATGCCGATGACGGAGGCCCCCAACCCCAGATAGGAAAATGACTCGGCACGGGTGGAGAAGGCCGGCCCCTCCATGCAGATATAGGTGCCACCCTTGTGGGTTGTTGCTCCGGCTTTCAGGGCTGCGTCATAAAGTGTTGCGGAAAGATCACTGCAGACCGGATCAGCAAAACCGGCGTGAGCAACAATGCCGTCACCAAAGAACGTGTCCTTCCGGACCCCCTTGGTGCGATCGTAAAACTGGTCAGGGATGACAATATGCCCAGGAGCAATCGCATCTTTGAGGCTGCCGACGGCAGAGACAGAAATAATCCGTTCAACACCAAGAGTCTTCATGCCGTAGATGTTGGCACGATAGTTGACCTCGGACGGGAGGAGCCGATGGCCACGACCGTGGCGGGGGAGAAAGACCATCTTCACCCCGTTCAGCACCCCGGTGACATACTCGTCAGACGGGTCGCCGAATGGTGTTTCAATCCTGAGCCGTTCGACCTGCTCCAAACCTTCCATATCATACAGTCCGCTGCCGCCGATAACGCCGATAGTTGTTCCGCTCATGTGGTAAATTCCTTTCGTATGCTCGTTTGCTGTTTATTTCTTATAGCAGAGACAGGTGCGGTCGTGAAGCCTATTCAATTGACAAACCGGACCCCAAAATCGTAGAGTTACCGGCAATCGAGGTCTTTGTGATACCAATTGACAAACTCAAAAAACAATTCAAAAAAATTCTTTCACTGGATGCCCACCCCGGGCATATTGCAACCGGCTTTGCCGTGGGCGTCTTTATCAGCTTTACCCCCTTCTTTGGCCTGCACACCGCCCTGGCGATCATACTGGCGTTCGTCTTCCGCCTCAACAAGCTGACCTGCATCACCGGTTCGTGGATCAATACCCCCCTGACGGTTGTTCCTGTTCTGGCCGGCAGCTATAAACTGGGCGAACTCATCCTTGGCAACAAACCGGCGCTGTTTAAGGTGACCAGCATGGAGTGGAGCTCTCTCAAAGGGTATGCTTCATCGATCATCCTCGGGAGTTCCATAATCGGCTTTTTTGCCGCCATGGCCGGCTATGCCCTCTGTTACTGGCTCGTAGTGACGTTCCGCAAAAACGATCCGGCACTGAAACAGATCACAAATGAGATGGAAATAGTAGGAGAAGAGCTGGATTAGAATATCAGCCAAGCTGGCCATACTCCCGCGCCCTGGTATAAAGGACGATGGCAAGCGCCAGCCCCGTTATCGGGAACAGAAAAGCCGCATGAAACGCCCCTGCAGAGATATTCCCCGCCATGTTACCGTATGCCCCCACAATGAGCCCCATGACCTGCTGTGTCACCGCCGCCCCCATCAAGACATAGAAGTTAAGCGACGTCAGCGCCGTGCCGACGATGCCCACCGGGAACATGGAGCGGATAATCGGATAGATCATCACCCCGCTGGATACGGCCAGCCCGACCAGGAAGAACAGACCCGCCAGCAGCGGCTGGGGTAGCGCTTCAGCCCACCCGAGAAATGCTGTCATGAGCAGGAGTAGCGCCACCTGCCCCGCCATCAGTGTTTTTTTGTAGGACCTGAAAAAGCGCCGGGCAACAGTATCGATAAACGAACTGCCGACGATAAACCCGACCGAGGTGAACATCAGCATGCTGCCGGTAGCCTCGCGGGAAAGGTGCAACACCTGCATCAGATACGGCCCACCCCATAACGCCTGCAGCGCCAGGTAATTACCATACCAGCAGAAGGAGAGTATCCCCAGCAGCCAGAAATCACGCGTCCCGAAGATCTCACCCCAGGCCGCCATCATGGGGGTTTTCTGGATCGGCTCCGGCTCTTCATGAGCAGGATTTACATCCGGCCTGTCCTGCACCTTGAGGAACACCAGCAACGTCACCACCGCCTGTAAAGCGCCGATGACGAGAAAAGAATGGCGCCAGCCGAAAGCACCGACAGCAAATGCCAGCGGTGCCGTGGCGCCAAGATTGCCGAGGTTGCCGAGCGCCACCATGAAACCGGAAACGCGCCCGAACTCCTGCTTGCTGAACCAGTGGCTGAAGAGCGTAAAGGTTGCCATCAACACCGCTGCGGTGCCGACACCGATCAGTATCCGGGCGATCATGGCGACCGCCAGCGTATCGGCCTGTGAGAAGAGAACCCCGCCGAGCGTGGTCAGCACCCCGCAGGCGCTGATCACCAGCCGGCTCCCCAGGCGGTCTATCAGCGGTCCCAGCGGCAGCTGGGCGGCGGCATAGGCGTAGAAGAGCACGCCGGAGAGGCTTCCGAGCTGTTCCGGCGTCAGGTGGAGTTCGCGGGTAAGATCGCCGGCCACGACCGCCAGCGAAACACGGTAGAAATAGACCAGTATATACATCAGTGCCAGGGTCGCGAAGATGGCCCAGCGTTTGCGGCTGTTGTGTTCGGGAGTGATCATGGATTCCTGTGGCAGGGCCGGGCTTACCGGCAGATTCGTCTACAGCTGTTCATGTACACGAAAGTTGGTATCTTGGGTAGAAAAAGTTTCGCCGCGAAAACAGCTGAGGCGGAACCTGTCGGTCCCGCCTCATAAAAAAGTGCCACTGCGTAAGAGAGTAAAACCACACCGTTTCTAGGCGATGGTATGGCGGATATCCTTCCCCTTGACCATAAAAATAACCATCTCGGCGATGTTGGTGGCGTGGTCGGCAATACGCTCCATTGACTTTGAGATGTAGTTAAGCTTCATGGCGCGGGAGATCGTTGTCGGGTCTTCGATCATGAAGGTCAGAAGCTCCCGCTGGATCTGAATATTCAGCTCGTCAACATAACTGTCGTCCTTGCAGACCTTGATCGCCAACTCGGCATCGCCGCGCACGAAGGCGTCAAGCGCCTCTTTGACCATCACCTCGGCGCGGTGCGCCATGCGGGGAATATCAATATATGGCTTCAGCGGCGGTTCTTCATTCATCTCACGGGCGCGCTTGGCGATATTGGCGCACTGGTCGCCCATACGTTCCAGGTCGGTAACGATCTTGAGCGCAATCGTGATGAAACGCAGGTCGCGGGCAGCCGGCTGACGCAGTGCCAGCAACTCCAGGCAGCGCTCATCGATCGACACCTCGGCCGTGTTGATCTCGTGATCAAGCGCAATGGTGCTCTCCGCCAATGCGGTATCCCTGTCCACAAGCGCCTTGACCGAGTTAGCAATCATCAGCTCGACCTTGCCTCCCATGACCAGAATACTCTGTTTCAAATCATTCAACTCGATGTCGAATGCGGTGCTGATATGTACACGTTCCATTATTTCTCCTTATCCGGAAAAACCGGTTAAAAAACTATTTTCACGCGAAGACACGAGAACACAGAGAAAGCCTGAACAAAAATGTATGGTGTAACCCAAAAGGCTCTACGTTTTTTTGGTTCTCTCCGCGTGAAACAAGTCTTGTCTTGTATTTTGTCATGCGTTGCAACTTATTGTAAGAACAGCTCTAGCCGAATCGTCCGGTAATGTAATCCTCAGTCTGCTTCTTCTCCGGGTTGGTGAAAATCTTGCGGGTTCCGCCGGCTTCAATCAACTCACCCAGATAAAAGAAGGCGGTGACATCCGATACACGCGCGGCCTGCTGCATGTTATGGGTAACGATGACGATAGTATACTTGCTTTTCAGCTCTTCTATCAACTCCTCTATCTTGAGGGTCGAAATCGGGTCCAGCGCCGAGCAGGGTTCATCCATCAGAATAATCTCGGGGTTGACCGCAATTGCACGGGCGATGCAGATACGCTGTGCCTGGCCGCCGGAAAGCCCCAGGGCCGAATCATTCAGGCGGTCCTTGACCTCATTCCAGATGGCCGCGCTTTTAAGGCTGCGCTCGACCGCCTCGTCCAGGGTCGCCTTGTCGCTGACACCGGCGATACGCAGGCCATAGACGATGTTCTCATAGATCGACTTGGGAAACGGATTGGACTGCTGAAAGACCATACCGATCCTGCGCCGCAGCGAGATGACATCAGTGGAACGCTCGTTGATCTCGTCGCCGTTGAAGCGGATACTCCCCACAACCTTGGCGCTCTCCACCAGATCGTTCATACGGTTGAAACAACGCAGCAGCGTTGACTTGCCGCAACCGGACGGTCCGATAAAGGCGGTCACCTGATGGCGGGCCATGTCAAGATTGATGTTCTTGAGGGCGTGAGTATCGCCATAGTGCAGGTTAAGATCGGAGACCGAGAGAATTGGTGAATTTTCAGCCTGTTCTTGATTTTGTGACATGTTCATTCCTTATTGAGTGACTCAGAAGCTGTTTCTTATATTTTTATAAAAGATTCGTCAACGTACGCATCCCGATTTTCAGGCTGGCAGGTTAAAACGTCGAAGTAGTGTATTTGCCGCGCATGCGATTACGCAGGTAAATAGCGGTACTGCTGGCCACAATGACGATGGCGAGCAGCAGCAGCGTGGTAACATAGACCATCGGCTTGGCCGCCTCGACGTTGGGGGACTGAAAGCCGACATCGTAGATATGAAAACCCAGGTGCATGAATTTCCGCTCCATGTGAAAGAACGGGAAATTTGCATCGAACGGGAGTGTCGGCGCGAGCTTGACCACACCCACGATCATCAGCGGCGCAACTTCTCCGGCAGCACGCGCCATGGAGAGGATCAGGCCGGTCATGATACCGGGGGTTGCCATCGGCAGCAGGTTTTTGGTCAGCGTCTGGAACTTGGTGGCACCAAGCGCCAGCGACCCCTCGCGGATACCTTTTGGAATCGAGGCGAGCGATTCCTCGGTGGCGACGATCACCACCGGCACGGTCAGAAGTGCCAGGGTCAGGCTCGACCAGAGGATGCCGCCGGTGCCGAAGGTCGGCGTCGGCAAACGCTCAGGGAAGAACAGGGAGTCAATACTGCCGCCGATGCCGTAGACGAAGAAGCCAAGGCCGAAGACACCGTAGACGATGGAGGGAACTCCGGCCAGATTGTTGACCGCGATACGCACCATGCGGGTCATCAGGTTGTCTTTTGCGTATTCACGCAGGTAGATGGCGGCGACCACGCCGAAAGGAAGCGAGAAGACACTCATCAAAACCACCATCATGACCGTGCCGAAAATAGCCGGGAAGAGCCCCCCCTCGGTGTTAGACTCACGGGGGTCATCCAGCAGCAGTTCACGCACCCGCTCAAGATACGCACCGCATTTGGCGAAGAACGACATGCTGTTGGGACGCTGCAGGGTAACAATATTCACCAACGGGATATCTTTAGCTGAACCGGTAACATCGCTAAACTGGGCCGTATACTCGCGAATGCCGGCCTGGGCGGCGGAAAATGTGTCGTTCAGGCCGGTAAATTCGGCCATAACCTTTTCGCGTACAGCGGTTATCTCACTGATCTCGGCAGCGTTCTTTTCCTTGCCGGCATATTCGAGTTTCAGCAGTTTCAAGCGCAGATTCTCTGCCGTATTGTTCAGTTCCGACATCTGCTGCCTGATCTTTTTGGTCTGTTCAAGTTTGCCCGCTACAAGCTTCAGAGCCTGCTGCAATGTCGCATACGGTGTCGCAGCGGCAGGCATCAACCCTTCCGTTGTAACTCCCTGCAAAAAGCCGAAGAAATTGCCATGTTCACTCCGCTCAAGCAGCACCGCATCGGCAGGCAGAGTGCGGGCGGCGATATCCTGCTCATCGATCCAGCGAAAATCCTGACCGTAGATATCACGATTGCCGACTTTCATTTGCAGACGGCGGGTGCCGTTAACAGGATTCTTTTCCTCCTGCATGATCTGACCAAGGGCAAACGAGCCATCCTTCATCTCTAACTTGACGAGCTCTTTCGGCCAAAAGTAGCCAAGGCCGTTGAACATAACCACCCCTACAAGGGTGAGGCTCATGACCAGTATGATCGCCAGTGCGGCGCCGGTTGCCAGAACATAGGGTTCACCGGTTTTCCAGAATGGTTTAAGTTTCATAGATACACGTTCCTTAATAGCGTCCGTATTTTTTACGGAATTTCTGCCGCATCGACTCGGCTACCGTGTTGATAACAAAGGTAAACAAGAACAGCAGCACGGCAGAGAGGAATAACGTCCGGTAAAGTGTACCATCGAGTGGGGCCTCAGGTATCTCAACCGCAATGTTGGCCGCCAGGGAACGCAGGCCGTTAAACAGGCTCCAGCTCATGATCGGTGTATTGCCGGTGGCCATCAGTACGATCATGGTCTCGCCGATGGCACGACCGAAGCCGATCATGACCGCCGAGAACACACCAGGCAACGCCGAGGGAAGTACCACACTCCAGGCTGTCTGCCAGCGACTGGCACCAAGGGCCAGCGACGCTGCGGTAAGGTTCCGCGGCACGTTGGAAATGGCATCTTCGGCGATGGTAAAGATGATAGGCATTACGGCAAAGCCGAGGGCAATGGCGATGATGATACTGTTGCGCTGGTCGTAGCGAACCCCTATCGTGCTGTACAGCCACTGTTTAACGTCGCCGGAGAACAGGCTTACCTCCACAACACCGCCCAGCAGAGAGGCTATGTAGACACCAATGATCACAACCGGGATCAGGAGAACAAACTCATACCCGCGGGTGAATCTCTGGATTGAAGAGGCTGTCTTGATCTGCTTCCAGAAGAAGATCGTAACCAGCAGCATCACCGGCACAATGACAATACTCAAGAACAGTGTCAGCACATTCTTATCAATCAGCGGAGCCAGCCAGAGACCGGCGAGAAAACCGATTACTACCGACGGAATTGCGGCCATGATTTCAACCACCGGCTTAACGCGCCCTTTGAGCTTGGGTGACATAAACTGGCTCGTATAGAGGGCCGCCAACAGTGACAACGGCACGGCAAACAGCATGGCAAACAGCGTTGCCTTGATGGTGCCGAACACCAGCGGCACAAGGCTCATTTTCGGTTCATAATCATCGCTCGCCGACGAAGATTGCCAGGCATATTCCGGCTTATCGTATCCTTCATACCAGACCTTGCCAAACAGCGTACCGAACGAAACATCCGGATGCGGCATCTTGAGCTTCCAGGTAGATAGCGTGCGGTTGGCGTCCAGGATGGTCATGGCCGTCCCTTTAGGGGAAAGTGCCGCCAGCACAATTGCCGCTCCCGGCTTGATCGTCAGCAGGTTGCGCTCCGACGTCATATGGTCGGCATGAATTTCACCACCGGCAGCAGAAAAGATGGTTTTGTTACGCACCGATGGAATGATAAACGCTACGGCACCGGCAGCCGGACGCAGGATATGGATACGGGCAAGACGCCTGTCCTCGCTACTGCCCGGCGTTTTGACCGGGAACCAGGTAGACATGCCCCCCTTGGCATCACCAACGGCAATAGACACATCGCCAAGCACAAGGGAGAGAGCGGTAACAGCCTGGTGATCTTCCGAAGCGAGTACGGTATCCAGCAGGCGCGCCTGATCAGGTTCCGAAATATCCCAGCGCAGCAGCATACCGTTATCGGTGCCGCCATAGAGATAATGCCCCTTGGAATCAACCGCAACAGCAGATAATTTCCCCGGCAGCGGGTCACGGACCTCCGTTACCGACGTACTCCGTTTCTCGTTCCCCTCAAAATCGCTTTCCACCAGCTGATGCGTTACCCGTAAACGGTCGCCGGTCAGACGATCAATCCGCACGGTTCCACCATCTTCCATGCGGCGTACGAACGATTGTACAATGCCGTCGGCAGCGGGAAAGGAAAGCTCATCCTGAGAGGTGACGTCCTGGGCGAGAGAAAAACTGCCATCATCATTCTTGGTTGAGGAAAACTCTACCGCGACAGAGGTGATGGCGCCGTTGTCCCACAGCAGGTTATAGGTCGATTTGCCGCCATACTCTGCTGAAGCGACCCGCAGCGCACCAACCGGTATAACGGGAGCCTTGATTTTGGCAACGACAGAGCCATCAGTCTCCTTCAGAAAGCTGAAGGTACCGTTCGTATCAAGAACAAAAAAACCGTGCTGATTATTTTCAGCCCCGACCGCCAGCACGTCTCCTGACGGAATGTCATCCGGGACCTTAACCGTGGCCGCAATTTTCGCGGATGATGGGTAGAAGAGCGGCAGGGCGACCCGGGAAATCATCACCAGAATCCAGACAACCGAGACAATAACCATAACGCCGCCGCTGCGAATCAGAAATTCGGCAATGCGGTCATTACGACGGGATTTATCAGTAAAGTTTTTAGACATAATCACCTGATCTCATTCGCAAAAAAACCCTCCCCGAAGGGAGGGAACAACAGTTCATTGTAAATTGCAAGGGATTACTTGAGACTTTTCAGCTGGGCATCAATCATCTTTGCTGTCAGCGGATCATAACCGTCTTTAACTACGATTTCCTGTCCTTCTTTGGAGAGTGCATATTTCAGGAATTCTTCCACAACCTTGGGCAGTGGCTCACCCGGTTTTTTGGCAACATAGATGTAGAGCATTCTGGAAAGAGGGTATTTCCCGGAAAGAACATTCTGATAGTTGGCAGCTTCTGCGGGAGCACCCTTCTTGTCGGAAAGCGCGAGGACACGAACACCTGATGTAGCATAGCCTATACCGGAATAACCGATACCGGAGATATCATGAGCGATGCCTTCCACAACAGATGCAGAGCCCGGCTGCTCCTTAACGGAACTCTTGTAGTCGCCTTTTTTGAGGGTGTGCTCCTTGAAGTAACCGTAGGTACCGGATGCGGAGTTACGACCGTAGAGGCTGATCGGCTTTGCAGCCAGCTTGCCCGTCACGCCCAACTGTCCCCAGGTAGTGATGTCGGAGAGACCACGCTTGTGAGTGCTGGAAAAAATGGCATCAACTTCGTCAAGCGACAGGCTTTTGATGGGGTTGTCCTTGTTGACAAAGACAGCCAGCGAATCAAGCGCTACGCCGATCTTGGTCGGTTTGTAGCCGTACTTCTTTTCAAACCCTTCGATCTCGGAACTCTTCATTTCACGTGACATCGGCCCAAGCTGGGCGGTACCGGCAATCAGAGCAGGAGGAGCGGTAGTGGAACCCTTTCCTTCGATCTGGATGTTGACGTTAGGATACTTTTTCTTGAAACCCTCTGCCCAGTAGGTCATCAGGTTGTTGAGCGTATCGGAACCGATACTGCTCAGGTTACCGGCAACACCGGCAGTTGATTTGTACTTGGCGATCTTGGCATCAATATGGGTTGGTGCTGCGTGTGCTGCTGCCACGGTGGCAGTAATCAGTACTGCGGTAAGAATTGACTTCTTTAACATTTGGATAGTCCTCCATGTGGGTTAACTTCAAGTCTGAAAAGAGTATAGCAGATGATTGTTACAACCATGTTACAGGGAGGAAAATGGTGGGTTAAATGTTACAGAGGGTTTGATTGCTTCGCTGTGGAGCTGAGTGAGGAGCAATTCAGTCTGCCCGTGAGGCGAATAGCTTGTAAAAGTGGAAGGGCACCTCTCAGCCAACAGAGTTTCGCTGTGTGCTGTGAGGTGCCCCTTCCTTGTTATGTCAGTTACGCCACCAGTTTATTTACGCCTTTTTGGCGGTGAACGTGAAGATTGATCCTTTGCCCGGTTCGCTTGTTACGGAGACGGCACCACCATGGAGCTGTACGATATGTTTCACAATCGCAAGTCCGAGTCCGGTTCCCCCCTGTTCGCGGGTTCTGGCCTCATCGACCCGGTAAAAGCGTTCAAAGATGCGCGGCAGGTCCTTGAAGGGGATGCCGATACCGGTATCAGCCACGGACACCTTGACGAAGTCGCCGTCATCTTCGGCAAAGAGGCGAATCGAGCCCCCTTCGGGCGTGTACTTGATGGCGTTTTCCAGCAGATTAACCACTACCTGTTCAAGGCGTCCCTGGTCCGCCATTATGCGCGGCAGGGCAACGGCTGCAGACTCGTTGAGTATGGCAATATTTTTTTGGACGGCACGCTCCTGAAGCAACATGCAGGCTTTTGCGATCGTCCCCGAAACGTCGATCGGGTTGAGCTCAATAAGGGCCTCTTTTGTTTCAAGGCTGGAGAGTGTGAGGATATCGTTTATCAGATTGGTCAGCCGCTCCGAGTGGCTGGAGATGATCTCCACAAAACGGACGGCACGGTCCGGGTCGGACTTCAGGGCACCGTCAAGCAGGGTTTCGGCGTACCCCTTGATAATCGTGACCGGAGTGCGCAGCTCGTGTGAAACGTTGGCGACAAAATCACGGCGCATGTTTTCGGCCTTCTTCAGGTCACTGATGTCATGGAAGACCGCAACGATCCCCTGCCTGACGCCATCCACATTAAGCGGTACCCAGTGTGTAAGCAGGGTGATGTCGTTCGGCTGAATCGAAATTTCCCGCACCAGCTCGTCAACATCCGGCTTACCGAGATCGTTAAAAGCCTCCAGCAGGTCGGGATGCCGCGAGATCTCAACGAGCTTTTTGCCATCCACGCTGCCGGAAATTGAAAAGAGACGGCAGAAGGCCGGATTCACCAGGGTGATGACACCATCGGGCGCGGTCACCATGATGCCCTCGCCCATGCTGCTGAGGATCGTATCAAGGCGCTGCTTTTCGGCGGAAAGACGCTGCACCTGATCATCAATCCTCTCCGACATGTCGTTCAGCACCCCCGCCAGCATACCAATCTCATCATTGGAGACTACCGGGATTTTAGTTTTAGCCGTGCCATGACCTATGCCGGCGGCGGCATCAGCCATATCACGCAGCGGCTTGGTCGTCAGGTTCGAGAGAACATAACTGAACAGCAGAGCGATCAGAATAGTTAGTGCCGAAGCCCCGCCAACCATGCCGTGGAGGGCATTCCGCGCCGAAGCGAGATATTCCAGCGGCATGGCGAGGCGAATGATCCCGTCCACCGTGCCGTTGCCGTATGTCATCGCCGAATAGAGCATCTTTGTCCGCAGGGTATCCGAATAACGCACGGCGCTACCGCTGCCGTTTATGAGCGATTCCTGCACCTCGGGACGTTGCAGATGGTTCTCCAGCTGCGCCAGGCGCGCCTGCCCCACATCCGAATCGCCCAGGACCGTGCCGTTTGGTGCAATCAGCGTGACTCTGGCCTTGATGACTGTTCCGATAGACTCGGCAAGCTGCTGCGGAGCCGTCGCCTGTTTGTTGCTCATTACCAGCATACGGGCCAAGCGCGTCTGGCTGACCAGGTTGGCACGGCTCTCTTCGATCATCCCCTGTTGCAGGGTGTGGTCGAAATAGAGATAGAAACTCCCGGTCATCAGGGCGATCAGCACGATGTAGGATAAAACCAGTTTGGTCCGAAACCTCATATGTTACTCCTCGATCTTGTAGCCGAAACCACGGACGGTCTTGATGATATCTCCCGGCGCCCCAAGCTTGCCGCGCAAACGCGTGACATGCGTATCAACGGTTCTGGTATCCCCGGCATTGTTGTAGCTCCAGACATTCTGTAACAATTTTTCGCGGCTGTGCACGTAGCCCTTTTTCTCCGCCAGATATTGCAGCAGCTTGAACTCGGTGCTCGTCAGATCAATCTCGGCCCCGGCACTCACGACGATGTGACGCTTCTTATCGATGACGATATCGCCGATGGTGAACAGGTCGGCACCAGACTCCTGAACACCCTGATCAAGACGGCGCATGACCGCTTTGACCCGCAGCGCCACCTCACGCATCGAGAACGGCTTGACGATGTAATCGTCAGCACCGACCTCAAAGCCGACGACCCGATCAATCTCATCCCCTTTTGCCGTTATCATGATAATCGGTATCTGGGATGTGCGCGGCTCCTTGCGCAGCGCCTTGCAGACCTCGGTCCCGAGCATACCCGGCAGCATGAGGTCCAACAGAATCAGGTCGGGAAGATCGCTACCGGCCCTCTCCAACCCCTGTTTGCCGTCATGGACGCAGGTCGTGGCATACCCCTCTTTCTCAAGATTAAAAGCCAGAAGCTCCGCCAGATCCTTCTCATCCTCGATAATCAATACTCTTTTCATAGTAGCTCCCGCCCTTGATTGACAACGGCCCAAACAGATCCAGACTATTTGTAACATATAATTGTTACGACAGCGTTACAAGCTCATAAAGATTGTGTAGAAACTGCCCCGGAGCGGTCCGGACAACGTCAATGTTCACAAACATTTTATCCAACCTCCACCTGATTGTAATATTAATCGTATATACTGGTGAAAAATCAAGGAGGAAGACGTACATGAAAACAAGATTAAACGAGGACTATTACTTCTGGTGCTGTGACTGGTGTGACTCTGAAAACCTGATACCCTGGGCAAAATTACAGGAAGGTGCCACATGCGGGGCCTGCCACCGCCCGATGAACCTGGCTGAAACAAATGGCGCTGGCATCGACGCCACGTTCTCAGCAGGGCTGTGTTAGCGATGGGCGGCTGGCTGGCCTCCCTGGCAGAATGGGTCCGCTTGCCGCTACGGAGCGGCTTTGCGGAGCTTGACCTGCAGATCGACAAACTGCGCGCGCTGCGTGACTCCTACGAGGCATCGCCCCCCAAAGCCTCAACTGAGCCGAAACATAATTTGGAACCACTCTGCATACCGTAACGAGCAATCCCCCCACTCTCTCGCTAACAAGCTTTAGCCGCTCTTTTTCCCCCACAAAAGCCACACTGCAGCCGCGCCAAAGCAGGCAAGTGATAACAATCCTGCGGCAGGAAATGCTGTCCCGCGAAGATAAAATGCCGCTGCCACCAGCATGGCGCTCCAGGCCAGCCGTTGCAGCCAGAGGATCAGTGGGCGCAGCAGCGCACGCCGATCCTCTTCCGACAGGCGCACGACCAGCTCCCCCTGCTGGAGCGTGTCCACCAGGTGGCGGGCCTTGACCAGCGTCAACGGCAACTGGGCCAGCTCATGGCCGACCAGTCCCCAGACGCTGTTCTGCTCACCCAAGGCGCGGGTCAGGTTGGCCTTCAGAATCGGCAAAATATCCTTGATCCCATTGAAGTTATCAATGTAGTTGGTACCGAGTCCTTCGATGATCGAACTGGCACGCATGACGTAGACTATTTCCTGTGGGAGTTTAAACGGATACCCCTTAAGGGCCCCCATGACGCCGAAAGCCAGCTCCTGCATACTGGTGGCGCTTAAATGTTCGTTGTCAAAAATACGGAAGATCTCTTCAGACAAGGCGGTCAGTTCATCCTGGGGGGCACTGTCAGTGATGATCCCCAGCTTGCGGGTCGCCTGTATCAGCAGTTCGAAGTCCCTCTCGTAAGCGGCCTTGACAGCATTGATCATCGCCAGACGGGTCGCATTGGGAATCCGGCTAACCATGCCGAAATCCAGCAACACCAGTTCGCCGCCGGCTGTAACGAGCAGGTTGCCGGGGTGCGGGTCGGCATGAAAGAACCCCTTGACCAGTATCTGCTCCGTGTAGAACAGCACCAGCTTTTCCATCAACCCGGCAAAGGGAACCTGCAGCGTGCGGAGTCCCTCCCGGTCGTCAAAGCGGAAGCCCTCCTCAAAGCTCATCACCAGGGCATCGCGTGTGCTGACCTCGGAATAGGGAACCGGCATGCGGATGCCGGAACCCGGGTAGGTCTGGCGGAAGCGTTCCAGATTACCCAGCTCAGCCTGCATATCCACTTCCTGCAGGATGGTACGGCTAAAAGCAGCCAACACAGCCTCGATTGAGTTGCGGGTATACTCCGAGAACAGTGGTCGCAGCAGGGCCAAAAACCACCCGAGCAAACGGATATCCGCCCGCACAACGCGTTCAATCCTGTTGCGACGCAGCTTGACCGCAACTTGATCGCCGTTATGCAGGCGGGCACGATGGACCTGTCCAATGGATGCACAGGCCAGCGGTTCCCGGTCAAAGCTGCTGAAACAGTCTCCAGCACCAAAAGCCCGGGCAAAGACCTCCTGGAAATCATCATCCTGCATCGGCGGCAACCGGTCATGCAGCTGCCTTAGAGCCTCCAGATAGCTGGCGTCGAAAAAATCGGCCCGGGTGGCCAGCACCTGTGCCAGCTTGATGAAGCTGGCGCCAAGCCGTTCGATAGCGCTGACCAGCGCACCCGGCGCCAACGGCCCCACCTCCAGCCAGCCGGACCGGCTCCGGATCAGCAGAAAGACCGTCAGTAGCACCCGGAATACGGTGTAAATCCGCGCAGGGCGATAAAGACGTATAAGCTGTGACACGCTGTTCACCGGTTCAGGACTGTCCCTGACGCAGCCTGGCCAGCTCTTCCCGCAGCGCATCCACATCGGCGCGGGTCGCCAGGCCAAGTTCGTCTATTGCCTCCTTCAGCAGCTCCTTGATATTCCCCTTCACCTGCTCCCGTTCTTCGCTTCCTTTTGCCACGGCCTGGTCAAAGAATTCACGGGCCTTCTGGTCACTATTCTCCACGTTGCTGCGGGCTGATTCTCCCGCCTGTTCAATTTTTTCCTTGGCCATAAGGGCACTCCCGAGACCGAAGTAAAACAGTTGCTCAAGTTTGTTTTTCATAACGTGTTTCTCCTTTGCCGTTTGTATGGCGACCATTAATCTCCGCCAGAATACATTCATAGGCCGCTATGGAGGCGTCGAGCCCGGCATTTCCAATAGCCCCGCGGCCGGTCCAGTCATTCCCCTGCCTGACGTACAACCCCTTCAATATCCCTCGGATGGAGTACTCTGCCCGGTCTGAATCCTGCTCTACCATTCGGGAGAGCGAGCTGTATACCGATTCGAATGTATCATCATAGCGCTCTTCAATATAATCTGTCATCGCCATAACACAACTCCCACATTTATTTTGAATAGACGTTTAACAGCTTAGCAGATTGTATTGTCAACGGCACGGCACAACCTGCAGCAAGGGGCAGAGATTGAATCTTGGCGTGCAGACACCGCTGAATGAGATTGTACGGGGGGCGATTGAGTGCAGCTGTGATATCGTCGGAATATCGTGCAGCGGACACATGGGGCGGCGGGTGTACAGCTGTTTCAGGGCCTTCAGCAGATTCCAGCCGCCCTGCAGAGACTGAAACAATAAAAATATTTTTCAACCACTGATAAACAGTGTCTACACTACCTTCCTGATTGCTGCCGGGTTGCTCTTTAACTTTCGATTACCGAAATAACGCAAACAGACATAGGTGATCCAGCCGACCAGCACCATCGCAACGGTAAAGATGGTGTACGAAACCGGCCACGGCATCCCTTTCGTCATCATCGAATATTCCGACATACCACCGACACCGGCCAGAAAATTGAGCGGCATGAAAATAATGCTGATTATCGTCAACTGTTTGATGACCTTGTTCTGATTGATATTAACGAAGCCGACAATGGCGTCCATGAGAAAGTTGATCTTGTTGAAGAGGAAGGCGGTATGGCCGTCCAGCGACTCGATATCGCGCAGGATCTCGCGTACATCCTCGTGCTGTGCCTCCGAGAGGAATTTACCGCGCATCAGGAACGACAGGGCCCGCCGGGTATCACGCACATTGCGGCGGATGCGCCCGTTAACATCCTCCTCCTCGGCGATGGAGGCAAGAATCTTTGCCGACTCCTCGTCGGTCATGCTCGTGCCGTACACCTGTTTTCCCACCGCTTCCAGCTCTGAATAGACATCCTCGAGGGCGTTGGCCGAATACTCAACATCGGCGGCATAGAGGTCAAGCAGCACATCCTTTGCCTCGGTAACGTAACCGGACTGGGCCCTGGCACGCAGGCGCTGCAGACGGAATACCGGCAGCTCCTCGTTTCTGATCGAAAACAGCGTCCCCGCTTTAAGGATAAACGCCACCATGACGTTGCGCGACTCGTCCTCCCGGTCGAGGAGAAAATCAGAGTGCAAATGCACCTCACCGTTGTCCTCCACATAGAAACGGGCACTGGTTTCCAAGTCGGTCAGTTCACGCGGGTCGGGCAGTTCCACGCCAAAAACCTCGCCGGTCCAGGCGAGTTCGTTATCTTCGGGAGTGACCAGATCGATCCAGATCGGCCTGGCATTTGCCAGATCTTCACGGGTCTCTATGGGAATCTGCCGCAGACGTCCTTCGTGAAGGTCAAATACCCGAATCTTCCTGCTCTGTATCTGTGGTGTCACCTCAAAGAGCAGCTCCACGCGGACCGAATCCTCCACCTCCAGCAGGATCTCCTCTTTTATCGCATCAGGGACAAACTGCCAGATGATCTGCTGTTCTTCATCAGTCAACTCCTCCAGAATACGAGCTATCGGCTCGGGGGAAAGCGACTCCAGCACGCTCTGCAATTCCGCCCTGTTGTTCGTATAAGCGAGGGTTTCCGGCAGTTCGTGGCTGTCGAGCAGCGCCTTTATCCGGGCAAGGTACTCCTGGACTTTTTCGTGGTTATTCATAGGACCTCAGCGGTGTCTGCTAAACTGGAAAAGGGCTCCGGATAACATGCATGCGGGGCAGTACTCTTCGGCAATGGAGAATAACGCATAACGGGCAAAAGAATCAATGTCCGCGATACATCTCCATCAGGTAAATCACAATCTCGATGGCAATGAGGATGATGATAATCCATTCAAGGCGGGCGGAACGGCGGGCATTGGAGAGGCTGGAAAAAACATCGGTCATGTCCAGAAGCGTCTCGGACTTGTGCTTGATTTCCAGATAGCGCTGGTTCAACTCGAAGAGACCGGCCATGGTGGTATAGAGACGGTCGGCCTCGGGGTTGTCCCAGGTGATCTCCGGCTTATCGAGCACCATGATATGGGCTATGGAGGTAAACTTGAAGCTGAGTATGGAAGATGCCAGCCGCGCCATGTCGCGGTCGGGCAGTTCCAGTTTGCCCCGCCCCAGGTTGGCAATCAGCGCTTCGACCTCATCGAAAACAACATCAATCCGCTCCTCGATCCGCTCCAGCGCCACTGATTTGGCGATCACGAAACAGATGATGTCAAGGAAAGCCTGGCTGTACCGGGGCATAACAGCACAATCGTTGTCAATGACCGGCTTGGAATCCGGGTCAATCTTCAGCCGGTATTCCTCACGATACGGCAACTGAGGCTGCCCCTTCAGAGATTCGGCATACTGGGGGATGCTGTCCAGAAAGCGGGCGATGAGGTCGCCGGAACAGTTAAGAAACACCACTCCGCCGAAGTAATAGAGGTAGACCCGCTCCGTATCGTTGCCGGCTGCTAATGCAAACGTCACCGGATTGAGCTTCATCGGCTCTTCCCAACGATACTTGCGGGAGATGCCGAGCTTGACGGCAAGGCGGTTCAGGTCGAGTTCGCCGCCAAAGGCAAATGCTTTGAAGGTAAATAACTCCATACTCTTCAGCTTTTTTTAAACACCAGACAGTTAGGGCATTTCTGCCGCAGCAGCTCCAATTCCCTCACTCCGATCTCGTGCAGGGCGGCATCATTTGAGGCACAGAGCTTCTGCACAAGCTCCTCCCATTCATAACTGGGGCCCGGTGCATCAAGCGACGTTTCCACTGTTTTACGAACTGCTTTACCAGCTGTTCCGCTGTTCATACATGCCATGGCAGTAGCCCTCCATTAGTATAAAATATCACAGGTGTACGAGGTTACAAGCGGCAAGCCATCAAATTATGCAGCAAAAGCTTCATCCGGCTTCAGCCAGGTCAAGCGGTGCACTCCGCCGCGTCCGGCGACTTCTCCCGCAATGACAACCGGAGTCCTCTGCCCGTTATGAGTGAAGCGGCTTATCTCGCCCTTCAGCTCTACCGAAAGACCGGACAGGGCATCTGATTCTGCTGCAATCGCGGCAGCGGCCTTGACGGTCTCTGCAGAGACATGCTCGATAGCAACAATGTCGGTGCTGATCTGCTCCGCTGTGGTGGAAAGCTCCACCGTGGCGGTTGAAATCTCACTCGCCATATCCTGCAGCGAAGCGACACTCTCGACAATCTGCCTCAGTGAGGCCCCGGCCTGTTCTGAATAGTCAACTCCAACCTTTACGCGCTCCAGGCTTTTATTCATGGCGACCACCGCCTGGCCTGCATCAGCCTGGATCGCTTTGACCCGCTCGGTGATACCAACGGTTGCCCTGGCGGTGCTGGTGGCCAGCTTGCGCACCTCATCCGCCACCACGGCAAAACCGCGCCCGTGCTCCCCTGCCCGCGCCGCCTCGATGGCGGCATTCAGAGCCAGAAGGTTGGTCTGATCGGTAATCTCTACAATAACATCGACAATCTCTCCAACCTGCTGGGAACGCTCGTTGAGGGCCTGCATCACCCTGGTGGACTCCTGCACCGCCCTGGCGATTTCCTGTACTTCATTCCCGGTCCGACTCACCACATCTGCACCGGAAGTTGCCAACTGGCGGGCCTCGGTTGCTGATTGTGCTATCCTGGACGTGTTCCGGGACACCATCGCTATTGTCTGAGACATTTCCACCGCTGCAGCAGCAACCTGACCGACGCTCGCCGATTGTTCCTGCGTTGTGCAATGGATAGCCTGGGCGGTACTGGTCAATTCCTTTGACGTCCCGGTAAGTTTCCCTGAAGAGTCTGCAACCTTGGCCAGGATTATCGAAAAGGAGTCGAGCAACGCGTTGAAGGCGTTGATAGTCACGGCAAATTCGTCATCGTTCCTGATCACGGCGGTCTGAGTAAAATCGCCGGTTTCGGCAATAGTCACGAGAGAACTATTGAGACGACTAAGCGACCTGACGATGCAGACGGTCGTTGTTATCGTCAGGAGCAGCACCAACAGGACAACTACCAGCGATCCACCAACCAGCAGCTTTTTAAACAGGTCTACCCTCTGGATGACCAGATCAACAAATTTCTGCTGTTCCTCTGCTGCAGACTGAACATTGGCCTCGCTCTTATGTCCCTGTTCCCTGGCGACCACCTTGACCTTTTTCACCGAGCTGTCAACCAGCGCCATATTTTCCAACACAGTTCGCTGCGAAGCACTGATGGTGCGCAACGATCTGCCCGCACTGCCAACCGCGTTGTTGATGGCCGCTACGGTGTCATCCACGTAACCGGAACTTTTGATATCCTTGACCCTTCTGCCGGCCTCGGACATGTTCCTGACGATACGCGCCTGGATCGCCTGTACTTCGGCGCTTGCCCGGTCCAGTTCAGCCGCATTCTCGCTCAGCATGATCATGCGTGCTTTGGCATCGAGAAGCTTCGCATCAACTCCGATAGAATAGACGAGGTCGTTAATAGCGTTGATCTTCTTGTTCATCTGAATATCAATATCGACTTCATTGCGGAAATTTTTCACATCAACCAGAAGATCGGGAACCTTGCTACTATCGCTTATCGACGCATTCAGGGTTTTTGTGGCGGTGGCCGCACGGCGAGAGGCGCTGATAACCAGACTGGAGATGAGATCCTTTAATTCGGACAACGATTTATCAACACGGGCCATGGACCCGTTGATGCGGGAAGCCTCTTCTTTGAACACGGCCATGCTTTTGAATTTTTCGTCGGTTGCCCTCAACACCTGATCGTGCAACTCCGAGAATATGCCGATATCCATCGGTGCCTTCTGAAGAGAACTGATCTCGCCGTTGATCCGCTCGAGGTTTTCCTTGCTGTGGGAAATGGACGTTGAGATCTGCTTCACATCCTCGGTATCCTGTGCGAGGCCAAGCTGCAGAAGATCTGCGGAAAGCTTTTCCACCGCCTGCTGGAACTGGACGGTTTTTACCTGAAGCGGCGTGGAATGGGCGGTTAATTGTGTGATTTTATCCTTGACCATCAAAATGGTGACCAAGCTAAAAACGGCAACGCTCATGATGCCAAGGATACTGATCGCGGAACTCAGGTAAAGTCTGGTTTTGATTTTCATTTTTACGGCTCCCCGGTGGTTTTGTGACACTATAACGCACTAAGGTTACAGACATATTTCATCCGCGAAATTTTCCTGTGACATTAATGCCCGGGCGATGGCGCTTTGTGTTTCGACCTGCAGGGCTGGTACGGCTGGGACCAGTAACCACAGATAACGCAGCGCACACCTTCCACAACTCCCGAACCGACCATGATTTCATGATTCATAACGCCTATTTTGGCCTTACACTTCGGACAGTCCATACAAAACCTCCCGTGAAATAAAATATGTACGCGATCTGACGTCTTCTACCCTGCCAGCAGTCGGCAGCAAGAGGCCTCAATGCACGGATTGCAGCCCGGCTCCGCCGCCAGAGCCGTTAAGATCAGTGGGCTTCGTGCTCCAGGTGATCGATAAATTCCTTGACCTCTGAGAGGTATGTACGCCGCCGTGCTTCTCTCAGATTCATGTAAAGCGCATTGTAATCGGGCTGGTCACCGGATGAATCCTTGCCTGGCTGAAAATCCTTGTGCCGTGGATGACTACATAAATAACT
>JAQUIT010000001.1 GCA_028681335.1 Desulfuromonadaceae bacterium
AAGGCGTGCCTGTCCCGGCGCGCCTTTGCTATTTATTGAGGAGCACCATGAATCATCTTTTACTCACTTTTTCACCCGAAAACGAACCGTCCAGAATCGATCTCTTCCTGAGCCGTGAAATGGGGGGGGAGTCAAGGGCCATGGTCCAGAGACTTATCGAAACCGGCAACGTACTGGTTGATGGCAAGCAGGTACGCACTTCGTTCAAGTTGAAGGGGGGGGAGCAGATTGAGGTTGATATCCCGCCACCGCTGCCGGCCCAGCCGCTGGCCGAGGCGATCCCGCTGGATGTGCTCTATGAAGACAGTGATCTGATCGTGATTAATAAGGCGGCCGGCATGGTGGTACATCCGGGCGCCGGCAATACGAGCGGCACTCTGGTCAACGCACTGCTGTCCCATTGCAGTGATCTGGCCGGTATCGGCGGAGAGCTTCGCCCCGGCATAGTCCATCGTCTCGACAAGGGGACCTCGGGTGTGCTCGTGGCTGCGAAGCATGACCGTGCCCATCAGGCGCTTTCGGAGCAGTTCAGCGCCCACAGCGTCAAACGCATCTATCAGGCGCTGATATACGGTTCGCCGGCGGAGGATACCGGTAAGATCGAGGGGATTATCGGTCGCCATCCGACCGAGCGGCTGCGTCTGTCCGGCAAAGCTAAAAACGGCAAGCATGCGGTTACCCGCTGGAAGGTGAAGGAACGTTACGGCAGGGTTTCGCTGGTGGAGCTGCGGCTGGAGACGGGGCGCACCCACCAGATCCGGGTACATATGACCGAGGCCGGTTTTCCGCTGCTGGGGGATCCGCTTTATCCTGACGGCGGGCGCTGCAACAACATCCCTGACACCAAACTGCGCGGCATGATCAACCACCTTGGGCGCCAGGCCCTGCACGCCCGTTGTCTCGGCTTCATTCACCCTTCAAGTGGGGAGTATATGGAGTTTACGACCGAGCCGCCTGCTGATCTGCAGGAACTGCTGGCTTATCTGCGGGAAAAGACGGGGTAAGCAGTTCTTTCAGCCGGAGTAGCTGCTCAAGGCTCTGGCTCAGATAGACGGGGCAGCCGAGCTGTTCCGGCACGCGCAGATCGACGTCATAGCGATCCCCGACAAACAGCACATTGTTGGGCGGGAGCCCGATCTCCGCCACGATCTTTTTCACCATCTCCTCATCAGGTTTTGCCCGCCAGGTATCATCAATGGTGAAGGTTGCGCGCAGTGCGCGATCCAGCCCCAGATAAGTGATGATCCGGGTTGTCAGGACGCGGTTGTTGTTCGTGTAAATATAGAGCGGGATCTGCTTGGCAAGATCTCCCAGAAGTGTTATTACCCGCTCGTCCCGCACAAGATATGTTTCCGGCCGCAGATTGTAGACAAAGAAGTTATGCAGCTCCTGCACGTCCCCCCCAAGTTCTACACAGACCGCAGAGATCGTTTGGACTGTGCCGCTCGCTTCCGTAAGCCTCGCCCTGGTGGCGGCCATCAGGTGCGTTGCTTCATCTTGACTGATCCCCATGAGTCCGGCGATGTATGCTGCGGAAGCATCGTGAATCTCGGCGGCAAAGCGGTCGCACACATAGAGGGTGCCGTCCAGGTCAAAAACTATGGCGCGGATTTCGCCAGATGTGAACGCAGCCATTCAGCCACCGATCCTGCGCTGGCAGAGCAGCGTGGGAGCGGTTACTCCCTTGGACTGGATCAGTACCTTGAATGTGTCCCCCATCCCCCCGTCGGGGAGAATCAGTTTTTTAAGGGCCAGGCGCAACCGCAGTTTTTCTTCATCGGCAACGGCAGAACGCTCAATCTCTTCAATCTCCTCGACGATTCCGGCTGAAAGGAGGAAGCGGTACTGCTCACCGAACCAGAGGTTTTGCAGCCCCTGCTCTTCACCGCATTTCATCAACGTTGTGAAATCAACGTGAGAGGTGATGTCCTGCAGCCCGAGGCGGATGTAGGGATTTTCCTCGGTCTGGTGACGGTAATAACAGAGCAGTGTCCCCAGCTTGCGTCGCGGCGTGTACAGTTCCGGCGCCGGGTGTCCGTAGTCTACCGTCAGGATAAAGCCCCGCTGAAGCGCCTTCGTCGCCGCTGTCAACCACTGCGGCGCGTTAAGGTTGATTTCTGCTTGCTGGCCGGGGTGGAGCTCCACGCCAACGCGCTTCAGATAGGCTTCAAGCTCCGGCGTGGAAGGTACGCCCGCCTCTTCGCCAAACTCGCCATCATTGAAGGTTACAAAAATCTCCTTCAGCCCTTCGGGTGACATCACTACCCGGTGCACCGGAAGGGCGTCGATCAGTTCGTTGGAGTAGAGACAGCCGCTGAAGGTGAACTCCCCTGAAGCGAACTCATCCGGGGAAACCCAGGAAAGTGTGTCAATGTGCGCAGCCAGCATCTCGCGCTGCGCCGACTCGAGGGAGGGCTCCTGCTCTACCAGTACGAGGCGCAGCTTTTGGTACAGTTCGGCCTCCCGCTCAGCGAGATAGTCCATGATATCGCAGGCGAGGCGTCCGCTGGCGGCACCGCACTCGACGATGGTGAACTCTGCCGGGCTCCCCATGCTGCGCCACATCTGGGCGATCTCGCGGGCGATCACGCGCCCGAAGGCGGCGTGCACGGTGATGCTGGTGTAGAAATCCCCCTCGGCACCGACCTTGCGCCCTGGCGAGGTGTAGTAGCCAAGCCCCGGCTCGTAGAGGCAGTGCGCCATGAAATCGGCAAAGGTGATGCGCCCCTGCCGCGCGATGCGGGTGGCGATGATGTCGTTGAGCGGTGTGGTTTCAGTTGTCATGTGCTTCAGTGCTCCCTCTTTGTAATGAATGTTAAAAAGCGCGCCACCGGCGCTTTGGAAGTGCTTTGCCGGCAGTTGTATCCGCCGCCCTCGTCTCCCGTTTATCTCCCTGTCGCACTCCTGTCGCCATTTTTAAGCAGTACAGAGAGCAGGTAGGCGACAACGCCAACGTTAACGGTGAGCACGGTGATTCCAGGCCAGGTGCGCTGTTTGATGACTTCATAGACTTCGACCGGAATATACATACCGCCGGTCAGGATGGCGAACCACTCAGCCCATTTTTGTTCAAACCAGAGACCAGCGGCCTCGATCATTCTAACGACAGCGTACAGTGCGGCGGCTAGTGCCATGCTCCAAAGCTTTGTGTCGTTTACGCTTTCCATTGCATCCAGAAAAATCCGTGGATAATGGCTGGCAGGATTGAGATGCATATGTTCAACCAAGCGGAGGGCCACTTCGTGAATGTCCTTGTGGAGAAACGACAGCAGTTCGAATCCCGCCAGGAGCACCAGAAGCCCTTTCGCACCCTCGAACAGTGCCACGACATGTAACCCGTGTGCATACGGTTGAGCTCCGCTCTGTGTGTGCGGGCGCCTATGGTTCGTTTTCTTGGTCATCCGTTGTATCCAAAATTGTCAGTGGTTCATCCACCATCATATTTTTTTGGTTTTCTTCTCCGGTTTTTCCTTCTCCTTACTCCGGTACATCTCCCGCATCTCCTTGACGTGGCGCTTAACCTCCTTGCGCAGTTCCACGGGTTCCAACACTTCGGCATGCATGCCGTAGGACAGAATCCACGAGACCAGCTCCATCTGCCCCGCTGCTTCAAATTCTACGACTATGCGCCCTTCGGAATCGCTGCTGATCTTCTGTCCCGGCATCCAGATCCGATCCTTGACTGCGTGGGCGATCTCGGCGGAAAAACGAACCTGCACCTTCAGAGGGGTGTCGCTCACCAGACCGAAGGCGCTGCTGAAGTGAGCTTCCGGCTGGTAGCTGTCCGGTATCTCGAAACGCTGGCGGGTAACCTCTATCCCCCGGATCCGCTCCAGGGCGAAAAGGCGCATACCGGACCGGTTGTGGGCATTCCCGAGGAGATAAATCCCCCCCTTGTGGAAAACCAGCGTATAGGGATCAACCTCATAGTCGCCGGCCTCATCTTTCCCCTTCTTAGCATATTCCAGCCGGATACGGTACTGCTGCAGCAGTGCTTTTTGCAGGTCGGCAATAAAAGCGGCCGCCGGGGAGTAGTCACGTGCTCCGTGCAGCAGAGGCAGCGAGACACGGGCTATCCGTTCCAGGTGCGCGGCGTGGCGGTCCGGAAGGATCGAGTGAATGCTTTTGAACAGCTCGTCTATCTCGGCCTGGAACGGAGTTCCGGCCAGATGGGCACCGAGAGAACGCAGCAGGTAAAGGGACATCAGCTGCGGGAGGGTAAAGGTAATCGGGGGGAGGTTGCGTGATTTGGTCAGAAAGCTATAGACCTTCTTCCCGTCGCTCCACTCCGTCGTCAAGCCATAACCGGCCTGTTCAACCGCGTTCAGATCCCGGTGGATGGTGCGCCGGTCAACGTCGCACTCCTCCGCCAGTTCGTCCAGAGTCAGCCCGCGTCTGGTTTCCAGCAGGCGGATAATTGAATGCAGGCGACCTGCCTGGGAGTATTTCTTTGCCGGTTTTCCTTTAAGCATAGTTCCTCCTTGCTGAAACTGAATTAATCGTTACAATACACCAGCTAACGTCACGTCAGTATCCGGAGGCATTGTAGCGGTTTGAATCATTTTGACAACCAATTTCTGACATATACTGTCATGCTGCATGACTGGCTTAACCAGCCCGGCTATGTATCACTGTTCTTTGTAAGTTTTTTGGCATCGACGCTGTTGCCGCTCGGGTCGGAGTGGCTTCTGGTCATGATGCTGGCGGCCGGGTATGATCCTCTCTCCGTTGTTGCCGTTGCCACCATCGGTAACTATCTGGGGGGTGTTGTGACCTATCTGATCGGGATAGCCGGTGGGAACTGGCTGATTGAGAAGGTGCTGCGGGTTTCGCAGCTGCAGCAGGAGAGGGCGCGGCGCTCTTATGACCGATTCGGGGTATACTCGTTGCTCTTCTCCTGGCTTCCGGTGGTAGGTGACCCGCTCTGCCTCGTTGGTGGCGCGCTGCGGGTTGATTTTCGGCTGTTTTCGCTGCTGGTCGCGTCAGGAAAGCTTGCCCGCTATGTGGTAACGGCTCTTGTTGTTCTGTCCGCTACCGGATGACGGCAGGCTTCACCGCTGCGTCCATGTACGCCAAACTATGTATGAGACAAGAAGATATCTGCCGATGACTGAAACCATCAAACTTTCGACTCTTGACGTTCATTTTGCCGATTTTATCGTCCGCATTGACTCGCACCCGTCTGACGAACTCTGGTGGGGTGCGGCTCTGGCCAGTCATGCAGCCGGTCGCGGTCACACCTGCTTCAACCTCTCTGCCCTGCTGAACGATGATGCTCTCCCGCTTTTATCAACCGCGCGAATACGGCCTCCCTCTGATACAGCGCTCTGGCTGGAATCCCTGAAAAAATGCGACACCGTTGGTGCTCCCGGGGCCTTTACTCCGCTGGTGCTGGATCCGGCCGGCCGGTTGTATCTGCACCGCTGTTGGGGGTATGAACAGCAGATTACGGCGGGTATCCTGTCGCGCAGTCGGCCGTTGGCGACCAGTGTTCTCCGGCTCGATGATGCGTTGGACCGTTATTTTTCCCCCCACGGTGATACCGTTGATCTGCAGCGCGAAGCGGCCCGGATGGCGCTCACTCACCGTTTCTCGGTCATCTCAGGCGGCCCCGGCACCGGTAAGACGGCTACCGTGGCACGAATCCTGGCGCTGCTGCTTGACCTGTCAGGTGATGTGAGGCCGGAGATCACCCTGGCCGCTCCGACCGGCAAAGCGGCAATGCGTCTCCATCAGTCGATTCTGCAAGCTGCCGAGCGTCTCGACCTGCCGGACGGAGTCAGAAACAGTCTGCCTGTCGGGGTCAGTACGATCCATCGGCTGTTGGGGGTGCAGGCTCGTGGTGGCGGATTCCGCCATAACCGTGACAAGCGCCTCCCCTGCGATATACTCGTCGTTGACGAAGCATCGATGGTTGATCTGCAACTGATGGCGAGCCTGATGGAAGCGCTCCGTGATGATGCCCGGATCATTCTGCTGGGAGATCGCAACCAGCTGGCTTCGGTTGAAGCCGGGGCGGTACTGGCGGATATCTGTGACAGTGCCGCCCAGGCGAACGTTCCGGTGACGCAGTTGACGAGGAGCTATCGCTTCGGTGCAGACAGCGGCATCGCCGCGTTGAGCAACCTGATTAACAGCGGCGAGAGCGCTGCGGCTGTGGAACTGCTGAAGTCAGGCCGCTATCCGGACGTTGTCTGGCGCCAGGTCACGAGTGGCAGGGCGTTTGAAAGCGCCTTCAGCGCCGCTGCCCGGGACGGCTTTGCCGGGTATGCCGGGGCGGACTCTCCCGGTGCTGCACTCGCGGAACTTGGTTCGTTCAGGGTGCTGTCGCCGCTCCGCTCCGGCCCGTTCGGGGTGGAAAACCTGAACCGGCTCTGCCGGAACGCTCTTGCATCCGGAGGGAAAAGCGACCACCCGGGCCTCCGCTTGATGCCGGTCATGATCACCGGTAACAACTATGAACTGGGTCTTTTTAATGGTGATACCGGCGTTGTCGTGGAGAGTGACGGACCGGCGGCGGTCTGGTTTGAAAATCCGGATGGCGGGCTGCGCCACATTTCAGCCCTGCGCTTGCCACCCGGTGAGGCGGCTTTTGCCCTCACCGTTCACAAAAGCCAGGGCTCCGAGTTTGACCGGGTGCTGCTGATCCTGCCGGATCACCTCTCGGGCGCCCTCAGCCGGGAACTGCTCTACACCGCGGTGACGCGTGCCCGGCAGCATATTGAAATATGGGGGAGCGAAGAGGTCTTGTGTCAGGCGGTAGAGCGTCGCACGGTCAGGAGCTCAGGCCTTGGCGACCGACTTGTGGCAGGTGGGTAAAGATAGTCGTAATTTTTCACAGGGGGTATAATCAACATGAGTTTTAATATCGCAACCCCGCGCATTCTGAGACCGGCAAGCCTGTTCCTGCGCTTGTTGCTGGTCATCTTTACCGTTGAAACCGTAGTGATGTATCTACTGGATACCTTTCTGCAAGGTGCCTCGGTACATGCCCGGAACATAATCGATTCCGTGAGCCTCTCTATTCTGAGTGCCCCGCTCCTCTGGCGGCTCATCGTCAAACCGTTTCAACACTTTGCCGTGGCTGAAAAAAACAGAACAGAACAGATACAGGCCGCCACAGCTCTGGCAGAACAGAAGGAGTTCGCCGAGAGTCTGATCCGTAACAGCGCGGTTCCGTCATTTGTTATCAATACAGAGCGGAGGGTGGTGATCTGGAACCGGGCTTGCGAAGAGCTTACCGGCATCAAGTCAGAGGAGATGCTTGGCAGTGATCAGGCCTGGAGAGCGTTCTACAAGACAATGAGCCCCCTTCTGGCTGAAATAGTCATTGACGGCATCCCGGACAGTAAGCCCGATTATTATCAGGAGCTTGGCAAATCCACTTTTATCCCCGAAGGGCTGCAAGCCGAAGGGTGGTTCGACAATATGAACGGTCAGGATCGTTATCTTGCCTTCAGTGCTGCGCCGATACGTAACAGCAGGGGGGAGCTGCTGGCCGTAATTGAAACCTTTGAAGACGTTACCGAGCGGAAATGTTATGAAAAACAGCTGGAATACCAAGCCAGCCATGATGCCTTGACCCGCCTCCCCAACCGTAACGTCCTCGTTGATCGTATCCACCAGGCTCTTCTCATGTCGCAGCGCAACGGCCACCAGATAGCGGTCTTTTTCATAGATCTGGACAACTTCAAATTCATCAATGACAGCCTGGGCCATGATATAGGCGATGAGCTGCTTAAGATCGCTGCCGAGAGACTCGTTGCCTGTGTCAGGGTGGGTGATACCGTCGCACGCCAGGGGGGGGATGAATTTGTCATAACCGTCTCCGACCCCGATGTCTCCTCGGTCGCAGCCCGCATTGCCGGAGCCGTCCTGGAAGCTATTTCGCAGCCGTTCAGAATCAATGAGCAGGAGCTTGTCATTACGTGCAGCATCGGCATCAGCACCTCGCCACGGGACGGCGAGGAAGTGCAAACCTTGATAAAGAACGCTGATCTCGCCATGTACCAGGCCAAAGATCAAGGGCGCAACCGTTTTCATTTCTATACCAGTGAGATGAATGCCCGCTTACTGTCGCGCATGACGATGGAAATGCATCTGCGGCGGGCCCTGGAGCGGGACGAGCTGTTTTTGTGCTATCAACCCAAGGTCAGCTTGCGTAGCGGGAAGATAACCAGTATGGAAGCGCTGGTGCGGTGGCAGAGCCCGGAGCTGGGACTTGTTTCGCCCGTCAGCTTTATACCGCTTGCCGAAGAGACCGGGCTGATTGAGCCGATCGGCGAGTGGGTTCTGGAAACCGCCTGCAGGCAGAACCGGAACTGGCAGGATGCCGGCCTGCAGGCAATACCGGTTGCCGTTAACCTCTCACCCTGCCAGTTCCGCCAGAAGAATCTGGTCTCGGTTGTGGAGCGCATCCTGCGCGATAGTAAACTGGAGCCTCGCTACCTGGAACTGGAAGTTACCGAGAGCCTGGTCATGCAGAATCTTGACCGGGTAACCACCATTCTGAACGAGTTGAAAGCATTGGGCACGACCCTTTCCATGGACGACTTCGGTACCGGCTACTCCAGCCTCAGCTATCTGAAACGCTTTCCCTTCGATAAGCTGAAGATCGACCAGTCGTTTGTCCGGGACATGACCAGCGATCCGGACAGCGCAGCCATTGTAAAGGCTATCATTGCAATGGCCCACAATCTCCGTCTGAAGGTGATAGCCGAGGGGGTTGAGACAACGGGACAGCTCAATTATCTCCGCCTGCACAATTGTGATGAAATCCAGGGGTATCTCTTCAGCAGGCCGATCATCGCGGAGGATTTCGGTGACCTTCTCCGCGAGAACAGAACCTTAACCTTTGGTGACCACCAGCCTGAAAGTACTCGACACACCATCCTTGTCGTTGATGACGAAAACAATGTGTTGGAGGCTCTTAAAAGAGCGCTTGTTCTGGAAGGGTATCACGTGCTGACCGCATCGTCTGCCTCGGAAGGATTTGATCTGTTGGCGACAAGACGCATCGCTGTTGTTATCTCGGATCTGCAAATGCCCATCATGAACGGTAGCGATTTTTTGGAGCGGGTAAAGATCATTTACCCGGATGTCGTACGGATCATCCTGACTGGTGACCTGGATCTTCATGCCGCCACTAACGCCATTAACCGTGGCACTGTTTTCAAATATCTGATCAAGCCTTGGGACAATAAGGTGCTTCTGTCTTGTGTCGAGGAGGCGGGCGCGTTACATGACAAACTCAAAAGTACGACGGACGTCTTTCTGGAATGAGTTGTCTTCCCTTTTGATTTTATCAGATGAGGCGTTAACGCTGAATGGACAGCAGGGCACTGTTGAGTCCGAATACGAAAGGAGCTGCCATGAAAATCTTTGTCGCCGGAGGAACCGGCTTTGTAGGAGGGCACCTGCTCAAGGTGCTGCTGGGTAGCGGTCATTCCGTTCGTGCCTTGGTGCATCGCCGCACAACTTTCCACAGTGAGGTTGAACAGGTCGAGGGGGATGTCACCCGGAGGGAAACCTTTGAAAGCCACGTCTCCGGCTGCGACGCGGTCATTAATCTGGTCGGCATCATCCGTGAGTTTCCGGCGCGGGGAGTCACGTTTGAAAGGCTGCACGTCCAGGCCACGGCAAACCTGGTGGCGGCCGCAGCCGGGAACGGTGTCAGGCGCTATCTGCAGATGTCGGCCCTGGGAACAAGGCCGGAAGCGGTTTCGGCCTACCACAAGACAAAGTGGCGTGCCGAAGAGCTCGTGCGTGGCAGCGGTCTGGAGTGGACGGTCTTCCGCCCCTCAATGATCTTCGGGCCGCAGGATGGCTTCATAAATATGCTGGCGGCTCAGCTGAGACTTGCTCCGCTCATGCCGGTCATCGGTAGTGGCAGTTACCGGCTGCAGCCGATTCATGGCGATGATGTGGCACGCTGCTTTGCCATGGCGCTGAAACTCCCGGAAACAATCGGCCAGACGTATGAACTGTGCGGAGCTGACCGCGTCACCTATGAAGAGCTGCTCGATATGATAGCAGTCACCATGGGGCGAGCGCGGCCGTTCAAACCGCACCTGCCGCTGGGGGTGATGAAAATGGCCATTCCGTTGCTGCAGAAAATACCACAATTTCCGATCACCATGGATCAGTTGCAGATGCTGCTGGAGGAGAGTATCGGCGGAGATGAATGGCAGAAGGCCTTCGGTTTTAAACCGCGTGGTTTACAAGAGGGGATAGCTGCATATTTGAGCAAAACTTGACCTGCGTGCGTACGTAATGTATAAGGTACGCATGAATCGACTGTATTTCAATATGATAGCTTTATTCCTCGCGCTGTTCTCCGTGCTGTCGCTGTCGCCTGCGGCCCATGCGGAGAGCCTGACGAAGAGTGCCGCCCCCGTTGTTCATGAGCCTGGAGAGTCGCTCGTCACCAACCTGGAAGAACTCGTCTTGAAAAGCAGTTCCTATGAATCGGTAGAAGGCTTTGCCTCGTACTATGCACGCCGTTTTGAGGGGCGCCGCACTACCTCGGGACATCGCTACAACCCGAACAAGCTCACCGCCGCACACCAGAGCCTGCCTCTCGGCACGGTGGTGAGGGTCGTCAATCCCGCCACCAAGCAGGAAGTTCACGTCACCATCAATGACCGCTGTGCCCCGAAATCATTCCACTTCATTGACCTGTCCCGTGCTGCTGCCAAAAAAATAGGCTTATGGGGGAAGGGCAAGATCAAAGTTGTGATCATGCCGCTCCTCGAAGAGAAACTGGAAGAACCGGTATAGAGCACTTTCTGTATCATTTTCGTACATCCGCCCGCCGCATTGCTCCCCTGAAAACCTTTTTACCCAAGTGGCACGCCTCATGCTAATTCCCCGGTACAGGGGGAAACAACCATGGGAAAATCAATACTGATTTGTGATGACGAACCGCTTATTAGGATGAACCTGAAGAGCATGCTGGGCGACCTCGGTTTCGACGAGATTCTGGAATGCGGAGACGGTGCAAAAGCCGTGGAGTTAGCTTTAGGCTGCTTTCCCGACATGGCTATTCTGGATGTTTCCATGCCCGGCATGGACGGAATAACCGCAGCGACCGAGATCAAAAAAAAGCTGAAAATTCCGATTATGCTGCTGACCAGTGCCTGTGACAGCGCGACTGTTAAACGGGCATCGGCAAGTGGTATTGCCGCTTTTTTAACCAAACCGCTCCGTCAGCAGGATCTACTGCCGGCTATTGAAATCGCGCTGCAGCATGTCGAAGAGGTTGAAGAGCTCAAAGAGAAGATCGATGACCTGCGTGAGGTTATCGAGAACCGCAAAATCATTGAAAAAGCCAAAGGTATCCTGATGGAAAGGGACCACGTTTCAGAATCCGAAGCCTACCGTATCATGCAGAAGGCGGCGATGGACAAACGTAAGACGCTGCTGCAGGTTGCGGGCGGCATCATGAAGGGTAACTGAAATACGGAGGCAGGTGGCCCCTCTGTCCCCTGCCTCTGCACAGCATCACCCAAAGTCTCCTCTGCCGGACCCGTCTTCGGCAAGCGGCCAGGCACGATCGCTGCCGCCGTTGTTTCCTGTCGTTTGTCTCCCCTTCCTTCGTAAGCCCTGCCCAGCGTCCGGATTTAGTCTGCATTCAAATGACACTTGTCTTAATGAGTGCTTTTGGATAAGGTGTCTCGTTGCCAGGAACCGGGTAAACGATAATGAGGCTGGAGGCTGCATGGAAACCTGTTTTGCACCGGCAAAAAAGGCTGAAAAGAGTGTTATCCCCGCCCAGATTGAAAGCATCAGCAGTAGTCCAATAATGAGCAAATTGATGGAAGCAACCAGCGGGTTGCTGGTCGTGGTTAACGAGGACCGTCAGATTGTCGGCCTCAATGAAGCTGTTGGGCGAAGAGTACCTGCACGGACACGTCTCGTTCACCTCTCTGCCGGAAGAGGGAACTACCTTTAGCTTTAAGCACCCAAAAACTGAGCCGAGATAGGCAACCAATCTAAACCGGTGTGACCGGGGAGTCTGCTCTCGGGCCAGGGTTAAGGAAACCTATGAACTATACACTTAAAGATATAATAGATGTCCCCAAACTGCGCGATCTGCTTGATGTGATGGACGAAATGTACGGCGTGCCTTCCGCTGTTGTTGACAGGGACGGTGCGGTCCTCATCGCCGGAGCCTGGCAGGATATCTGCGCAAGGTTCCACCGGACACATGCGGAAACGGAAAAACTGTGTATCGAATGCAACGTGAAAATGGGCTCTGCTGTTGGCAAAGAGACGTCGCAGACCCTCTACCACTGCCCTTTGGGGCTGGTGTATTTTGCATCAGGCATCTTCATTGAGGGGAAGCACGTCGGCAGCATCATCAGTAATCAGCTCTTTCTCACTCCGCCTGACGAAGCGCATTTTAGCCGTCAGGCTCTCCGTTACGGTTTCGATAAAGATGAATATCTGGCTGCGGTGCGCTCTGTTCCTGTTTTATCCGAGGATAAGCTCTCCAGGGAGTTGGTGGTTCTTAAGAGTCTTGTGCAGATGCTTGCCGAACAGGGCTTGCAGTACAAGCGCCAGCGCGAAGCCGAGGAGAGTTTGCGCAAGAGCGAAAGTGCTTTGTCGTCGCTTCAGGAAACACTTCAGGAACAGTATGAAGAGCTGCAGCTGAATGAAGAGTCGCTGCGCGATCAGAATGATGAACTTATGGCGACCGAGGAGATGCTGCGTGCCCAGATTTTAGAACATGAGGCCAGCCAAAAGTTGTTGAGAGAGAGTTTTGAGATAATTACCCGCGAAAAGGAGACGGCCCAGCGCTACCTGGACATTGCCGGGGTCATGTTTTGCGCCTTGAACAGGTCGGGAGAAATCATCCTGATGAACAAGAAGGGTGCGCAGATTCTGGGGTATGGCGACGGGGAACTGCTGGGGCGGAACTGGTTTGATGTCTGCTTGCCGGAAGAGGTTCGCGAGAAGGTGAAAGCGGTTTTTGCGCTCCAGTTGATTGGCAATCTGGCCCCGGTTGAGTTTTACGAAAACAGCGTGATCAACCGAAAGGGTGAAAAACGGTTGATCGCTTTCCATAACACGCTGCTGCATGATGATGAAGGGATCTGCGGCGTACTTTTTTCCGGCGAAGATATCACCGTCCAGAGGATGACGGAAGATGAACGACTCAAAGCCCTGAAACTGGAGTCCCTTGGTGTCCTTGCCGGTGGTATCGCCCACGATTTCAACAACCTCCTCACCGGCATCATGGGCAATATTTCCATGGCACAGAGCTACCTTGACGATACCCACAAATCATGCAAGTCCCTAGAAAGGGCCGAAGCGGCATCTGTACGGGCGGCGGAACTTGCCCACCAGCTTCTGACCTTTGCTCGCGGTGGTGAACCGGTAAAAAAAGTTGTTTCACTCCGGAATATTGCCGATGAATCAGTCTCGTTTGCACTGCACGGCTCAAAAATCAAGGGATACGTCGATGTTCCTGAAACAATCAGTGCCATTGAAGCCGACGAGGGGCAGATAAGTCAGGTGTTCAACAACATCATCATTAATGCCGTGCAGGCCATGCCCGATGGCGGGAACATAAAAATCACCGCACACAACGAGCAGCTTGATGGTAACGGCAACGTGCCGCTTCCTGCCGGCATGTATGTGCGTCTGGTTTTTGAGGATGAAGGGTGCGGTATCGCGGACGACACGCTGAAGAGGATCTTTGACCCGTACTTTACGACCAAATCCTCCGGGAACGGACTTGGACTTGCTTCCGTCTACTCTATTGTCGCCAGGCATGGCGGTCATATCGGAGTTGCTTCGGTGATAGGTAAAGGGACTGTTTTTACTGTTTATCTGCCGTCAATCGGTGCAACCTACGAACATTATCAACACCGCTCTGCTGCGCAAAGCTGCTGCGTGCATGAAGGAGGTGCCGTGCTTGTCATGGATGATGAGGATATCATCCGCGATATGACGGCTGAAATGCTGCGGGCTCTGGGGTATCAGGCGACAACCGTCGCGAGCGGTGCAGAAGCGATAGCGGTGTATAAGGCTGCCAGCGAGTCGGCAGAACCATTTATGGTGGTTATTATGGACCTGACCATACCGGGCGGCATGGGGGGCAAGGAAACGGCAGAGCAGATTCTGGCGATCAACCCCAATGCCTGTCTTGTCGTGTCAAGCGGCTATTCAAACGATCCGATCATGTCTGATTACGGCAATCACGGTTTTGTCGGTGCCTTGGCAAAACCGTATAAACTGCCGGATCTCATGACTCTTCTTGCTTCGTTGAATAAGGGGCAGTGCGCAATGGTTTAATGGTGTAGCGGCAGGGCGATGGTGTGCCCTGCCGCTATCCAACGCTTCAACCGGCGGTTTCATCCGCCGTGCTTATCTGTTTCTTCCCAGCGGGCTCTCTGCTATCAGTCGCTCAACCATGACCTCAATTTCAGCAATTACCTTTGGCTCCATCTTTTTTATCCAGCGCTTTGGTATTTCAGCCATGCCGTAATAGGCGCCGGCCAGCATGCCGCAGATGGCTCCGGTCGTATCGGCATCGGCACCCTGGTTGACCGTCCCGACCAGACACTCCTCAAAACTCCTGCCGCGAAAAAACCAGTGAAACACCGTCTGCATGGTATCAACAACATAGCCGGTGGCCAGCCCACGATAGGGTACAAAGTTGAAAGTGGGAAACCTGGTTACGAGGTCATCCACGTGGCGACTCAGTCGGTTTTTACTCGCACCGCAGATGGCCATGTGGAGGAGTTGCCCGAGACAGAGACAGGCGGCATCGGATACCGGGTTGTTGTGGGTGATGTGGGCCTGTTCAAGCACGTATTTTTTGAGCAGCTCTCCATCCGGTAGCGAAAAGAGAACCGCCGGGAGGATGCGCATAGCGGCTCCGTTACCGGCATCCCACTCATTGGGCGGCGATTCCAGCTGCCCCTTGAGCATATAGGCGCGAATTCCCTTGCGGCAGGTATCGCCGCAATCAACCGGGCGCGATTTGAGCCAGGTGGCAAAGTTTTCGGCAACAGCCACCGGTGACCATCCCTGGCTTTTTACAATTGCCCTGGCAATGCAGAGCGCCATTTCGGTGTCATCAGTCACCTGCCCCGGTTTCAGACGCAGCCAGCCGCCACCGATAATGTCCTTGAACGTGCCGTATTTTGTGGCAATTTCCGAGGCTGTCATGAACTCGACTGTTGCGCCCAACGCATCGCCGATCGCCATGCCGATGAAGGCGGCGCGGGCGCGGTCGCGGATTTCTTCCGGGTTGTACAGATTAAACATGGCTACCCTTTCACAAAGAATCTCAGCCTGGAGGCACTGGTGACACAGAAGAACGTAATAGCGTTGCAAATTGTGAACCAGTGCAACTGGCTCGACGTGCTGCTTAATAATGAGGCAATTTGGCCGTTTGGCCGGAGTTGCCAGTGAGGGTGAGGCGGAGTTGCTGTTGATTCCAGAGCCGCTCTCTGTGCCCTCCGTGCGTTTGTCGTGAGATTTGGCACGTCTTATGCCTATGTCATGAACAAAGGCAACGACGCCCATGGGATAACACCCTGTGGGCGTTTTTTATTTTGGAAGGAGTGCATACCATGGCAACTGCGTGCGAGATGAAAAACAAGATCCAGGGGCATCCCTGTTTCGGCGGTAATCACCACAAAAATGGCCGTATGCATCTGGCCGTAGCGCCGAAATGCAACATAAAATGCGGCTACTGTTCGCGCAAACATGACTGCGCCAATGAATCGCGTCCCGGCGTCACCAGCCGGCTGCTGTCGCCGGAAGAGGCGATCATCAAGGTGCGTGAGGTGATGGCCAGCCCGGTTGTCGGGCCGATTATCAAGGTAATAGGCATCGCCGGACCGGGCGATCCACTGGCAAACGAAGAAACCTTTGAGACGTTCCGGCTGGTCAAGGAGGAGTTCCCGCACCTGATGCTCTGCATGAGCACCAACGGGCTGCTGCTCCCCGAATCAATCGATCGCCTCTATGAGTTAGGACTGCACAGTCTGACGGTCACCATCAACGCCGTTGATCCCGAGGTTGGTGCCAAGATCTACGGACATGTCATCTACCACGGGGTACACTACACCGGTCTGGAAGGTGCCAAGATTCTGATCGCCAACCAGTTCGAAGGGCTCAAACGGGCCGGCGAGCTGGGGCTGACCATCAAGGTCAATTCGGTGCTGGTGCCGGGAGTGAACGACGACCAGATGCCGCTGATCGCCAAGCGGGTCAAAGAGCTTGGTGCCTTTGTCATGAACATCATGCCGATCATCCCTCAGGCTGAACTGGCTCATATCATCCCGCCGAGCGAGGAGCGTGTTGCGGAGGTACGCAAGGCCAATGAGAGCATTATCGGTCAGTTTGCCCACTGCAAGCAGTGCCGTGCCGACGCCATCGGGCTTATCGGTCAGGACCTGAACATGACGATTGCCGAGGCGGCCTGTCCCACAGTATGATAATCGAACCTTTCTGCAGCGGTGATGTCGCGCCCTTTCTGGAGCTGGCAGGAGCGGAGGGGTGGGTGGCGGAACCGTGGGAGTTTGAATTCCTGCTTGCGGAGTTTCCCCGGGGGTGCTTTACCGCACGCATGGAGAACGGCGTGGCGGTGGGTTTTATTACCTCGCTGCGTCACGAGCGAAGCGGCTGGATCGGCAATCTCATTGTCAGTCCGGAACACCGTGGCAGAGGGGTTGGTGAAACGCTTTTCAGAAGAGTGCAGGAGGCGCTGTTTGATAGTGGTGTTGAAACCGTCTGGCTGACAGCCTCACAAGCGGGTATGCCGCTTTATCAGAAATGCGGCTTCAGTCGCATCGATACGGTCATTCGCTGGAGCGGCTGCGGACGGCAGCGCCCCACTGATTGTGAAACCGTAGCGGCGTGCGACAACTCAGATGCGTTGCTGAATGACATCGACAGCCTTGCCTGGGGGGACCGCCGCGCTGCGCTGGTGGCGGTAACCGCAGGTCGAGGAAAAGTGCTGCGGCAGGAGTCCGCTTTCATCATCATACAACCTGCCGGAGACGACATGCAGCTGGGGCCGTTTTCGGCATCCGGGTACAGCAGTGCCGATGTTCTGCTGAAAAGTGCGCTGAAGACGATACCGTCAGGGACAAGGGTCTGCCTTGACGCCCCGGCTTCCAATCGTACCGCCCTGCAGCTCTTCAACCGGAACAGGATGCGTATTACCGGCAGCAGTGAACTTATGTATGCCGGAGTCAGGCCGGCCTACCGGCCGGAGCTGCTCTACGGCCTGGCAACAATGGGAAGTTGCGGGTAGCTCGCGGCACGTCTGTCAGGTGACAGCCCCGCCCGGCTCTGCAGGCAGTTCCCAGAAGCGGTAGGCGTTGCGCCCGGACTTTTTTGCCGCATACATGGCCCTGTCAGCGGCAATCTGCAGCTCTTTCATGACCTGGCCATTGTCGGGGAAAATGCTGATGCCGATGCTTGTGGTTACCGCTACCATGGAATCTGCGAGCTTAAAAGGGCGGGCAAACTGCTTCAGAAGCATTTCAGCGATTGCCCCCAGCTGTTCCCTCCCTCCACAGTCAGTGATAATAATGCAGAATTCATCCCCCCCCTGGCGGCCGATGGTGTCAAGGTCGCGCTTGCAGCATGTTTTGATTCTCTCACCGGCTTCAATCAGTACCAGATCCCCCGCTTCGTGACCGAAGGTGTCGTTGACCTCCTTGAAATGGTCCAGATCGAGGAAGAGCAGCCCGAATTTCATCCCGTAGCGCCGTGATTTTGCAATGGTCTGCTGCAGGCGATCTTCAAACAGCCTCCGGTTTGCCAACCCGGTCAGCGGGTCATGGAAAGCCATGTCGCGAATCGTTTGCTCGTTTTTAATCCGCTCGCTGATGTCACGGATGATTTCAACCGATCCGGTAACGGTGCCGCGTGAGTCACGTATCAGGGAAGAGGTGCTTTCAATATGGTACGTGACGCCATCACGCTGATAATCCCGGCAGGATGAATGGTGCTGTCCATCCTTCATGGACCTGATGGTAGGACAGTTGTTGCACGGTTCATTCAGGCCGAATATCTGGTAACAGAACGAGCCGATCAGATTGCCGAACTTTTCCGTCATTGCCCTGTTCTGATGCAGGATACGGAAGTCCAGATCCTTGATGGTGATCCCCTCACCCATGGACTCCACAACGGTCTGAAACTTGATCTGTTCTTCCTCAAGCTCACGGCGGGCCATGACAGCATCCAGCCCGCGTTTGACCGCCCAGAGCAGCTTCTCGTTCTCGACCGGTTTGATGATGTAGTCGTTGAATCCGAGCTGAATGGCAGAAATCAGGAGCTCTGTCTCATATGTCGCCGTTGCGGCAATGATCTGGACGTTGCTGTCCTGCTGGCGCAAATTTGTAACCAGCTCGATGCCATTCATGCCGGGCATGCAGATATCGGTGATCACTAACGGGTGATGGTGCTCGGCAAAGAGTTTCAGAGCCTCGGCGCCGCTTCCGGCCGTCTGTACGCTTGCCCCGTGCCGCGTAAGGATTCTCTCGTTCAAAAGGCATGCGGTGGGGTCGTCATCAACGACCAGAATCTCGAGCCCGTCGAGCCTGAATGCTGGAATAGTTGTCATGGTGTTACCTCTCTCGGGTAGAGTGGAGCGCTGTACCGCTTGGTTATGAGTCGTTGGTGTTGCAGACCGTGTTTATGGTCTCTGCCGCATGCTGGCCCGATTGTGGGCTGGCAGTCTCCTCCACCTGTTTCTCCAGTCGTGCCGTAAACCAGAACATGGTTCCTTCTCCCAGAACGCTTTCAACGCCGACCGTTCCCCCCATCAATCCCGCCAACTGGCGTGAGATGGTAAGCCCCAGTCCGGTGCCGCCGTAGGTCCGGGTGGTGGAGCTGTCTGCCTGCGTGAACGGTTCAAAGATACTTTCCAGCTTATCCGCCGCGATGCCGATGCCGCTGTCACGCACCAGAAAGCGCAGCGTCACGTGTCGCTGGTCTTGTGCCTCCTGACGGATATGCAGCGAGACAGCGTCTTGTGGGGATTTCGGGCTGTCCGGCGTGCCATGGGCGGTGGTAAATTTAATGGCGTTACCGATCAGGTTGGTGAGAATCTGGCGCAGACGCCCCACGTCCCCTTGCAGCAGCAGCGGAACATCGGGGTCGATCACCGTTTTCAGCTCCAGCCCCTTGTTTCTGGCCTGCAGGGAAAGGAGCTGGACGGCGTCGCTTATCTCTGCCTGCAGATTGAAGTCCTGTCTTTCAAGCTCGATCCTGTTCGCCTCAATTTTGGAAAGGTCGAGGATGTCGCTGATCAGCAGCATCAGGTTTCTGCCGGACAGTTTGACCAGTTCGGCGTACTCGCGCTGCTCTGCGGTCAGGCTCGTCTCCAACAGCAGGTCGGTCAGGCCGATCACGCCGTTCATCGGCGTGCGGATCTCGTGACTCATATTGGCCAGGAAACGGCTCTTGGCGATGTTGGCAGCCTCTGCGGCCGCTGTGGCCTCGCGTAACGCCACTTCCATGGATTTGCGCTCGGTGATATCCCGGTTGGTGGCACGCTGTCCCAGGTACCGGCCGTCGCCGTCATAGACCGGCTGGCAGACGTGAGCAAACCAGCGCTCTTCGCCACTGCTGGTGGTGATGCGGAAGTCAATGTGGTGCTGTTGCGTATGCTCTGCTGCATCCAGGCTCACATGCAGGTGGTCATTGAACGTTTCCCGGTCGTCGGGGTGGGTGATCCGTATCATCAGGGAGCTGTCTTTCAGGAACTCTTCCCTGCTATATCCGGTATGGCGCTCGCAGGAGGGGGAGATGTAGCGCAGGCTCCCGTCCGGGGACACCCAGTATTCCCAGTCGTAGGTAAAGTCGGCCACGGTACGGTACGCTTCTTCACTTTTCTTCAGCTCCGCCGTCCGCTCCTCCACCCGCTGCTCCAATGATTCGTTGATCTGCCGGACCTCATTGAATTGTGACGCCAAAGAATCGGCCATGTCACTGAAGTTGTTGATCAGGTGCGTTGCCTCCTTGATGCCGCTTTCAGGCCAGACGATCTCTCTGCCGTCTGCCGCCAGCTTCACCGGCAACTCATACGTAAGTGCGCGGAGTTGCCCCAGCGTGACGACAATCCTGCGGCTCAAGAACTCCGCCAGTGCCAGTGCTCCGAGCAGGATGAAAAACAGCAGCGTCAGCTTGCCGGTGTAGTTGGCAAAGAGCAATCTCTGATAAGGCGCGACCGGCTGCTCCATGATGAGCCGCCATTCCGCCAGGTCGCCGATGGTCGTCTCGGCGATATAGACCGATTTGCGCCACCGCTCCGATGCTGGGGTGTTGGGAGCCACAGCCGGCACCCATTGGCTGATGACGTCATCAAGACGATTGAGCGTGCCCTTGTCACGGACGAAGGGAGCCATGACCGTCTGGTCACGGCGGTTGGTCATAATGACTTTGCCGTTTTTATCCAGCAGCGTGTAAAGCGCGGCATTTTCGTTTGTGCTCTTGTCGAGGTGCGTTCTTATCTGCTCCAGTCCCAGGACTCCGACACAATAGCCGCTGTATTCTCCCTGTTGCAGCACCGGTGCAAGCATCATGACAATCGGGTCGTGAAGACCGATCCTGCTAATGACCACATGCGAGAGCACCGGTTTGCGGGTTTCTCTGAGCGTTTGTACGTAGGGGCGGTCTGAGAAGTTTTTGCCGATGCTGCTCTGCCCCCGTGCATCTATCAGCGGGAAATAGGCGGTGGTTACCGCTTCCCTGTTCAGCAGCCCGACCCGTTGGAAGTTGACATCAGCTTTCTTTGCCTGTTCCAGATACGGTTGCATCTGCTGCGGAGTGTGCGTCGCCGCCATTGCTGCGAGATTGATGATGGCTGATTTTCTGTTCAGCACCCAGGTTTCGACGCGGTCAGTTACGCGCCGGCTATCCTGAATCAGAGTGGTGCGAAGATGGCGGTCGGTTTCGGCAAAGTCGGTTCTGCTGCTGACGCCCAGCATGATAAGTGCCGGACACAACACAAAAAAGGCCAGCAGATTATAGATGATCTCGCGGTACGACATCTGCTCTGTGCGCGAGCGAAGACAGAAACCGGTGAAGAGCAGCCGGGCGATGAGGGCGTTGGCGATGCCGTTCACCGCCTGTTTGGTCATGGTGATAAAGGTGTTGCCGAGAGGCGCATGCATGATGACGTGGTAGAAAAGAAAGACAAGCGGCATGCCGATCAGCAGCCAATACAGGGTGTCGGCCAGCACCATGCCGATCTTGCGCCGCCCCATCAGCACGCCGACGCTTGCCGCCTCGGCGGTCATGATGATGATGGCATAGGGGTGATTCCAGAGGATGCAGGTATAGCCGGCGATGATGGCGGCAGCCACAACACCGCGGCCAAGGCCGAAGAACTGTAGTGCCAGCATGGCGAAGATGCTGCCGAAGAGAAAGTCGATATCGAGGAATATCGGATAGTTGAAGTAGTTTCCGGCCAGACCGGCGGCGATCAGGGCAAACAGGAGTGTGGGACTGGAGCTGCGGTAGTTGGCTTCGTTGCCGGTTACGGAAATACCCATACTAATCTCCGGAATGGATAAAGAGTATCGTGAGGAAGCCGAGATAGAACTATACATCGTGATTTCGACGCCGTAACTAAAAAAATAATCATAGGGATATCCGACTGTTAGCATATTTGGATGTGTGTGGCTCCGTTGGTGCAGATACTTGACACGCGTTGGCACACCGAATGCAGTGATCAAGTTGAATTTTGATCCGGCAATGGCGCCGTGTCTCCTGCGGAGGCGCGGCGTTCTGTATTCAAGGAGGCGACCATGACAAACACGGAAAACAGACAGCCGATCGTTATCGACGATACCACGCTGCGTGACGGCGAACAGACCGCCGGCGTGGTCTTCTCCAAGCAGGAGAAGATCGCCATAGCCCGCATGCTGGACTCCATCGGCGTCGGGGAGATCGAGTGCGGCATCCCCGCCATGGGTGTGGAAGAACAGGCCGGTATCCGCACTCTGGTCGATCTGGGATTGAACGCCCGTCTGATTACCTGGAATCGGGCACTGGTGCCTGAAATTGAGGCAAGTATCAGCTGCGGTGTGCAGGCGGTAGACATTTCCCTCTCGGTGTCCGATCAGATGATTGTGCATAAATTGCGCAAAGATCGCGAGGCGGTCAAGGAACAGCTTAAGGTTGCGCTCGGCTTCGCCAAAAAACATGACCTCTACGTATCGGTCGGCGGTGAGGATGCCAGCCGTGCCGATCTCGGTTTTCTGGTGGAGCTGATGGAGATCACCCGTTCGCTTGGCGGCGATCGCTTCCGTTTCTGCGATACGCTCGGAATTATGGACCCCTTTACAATGTTCGACAAAGTGACGTATCTGCGCCAGGCGGTGCCCGAGGTTGATATCGAGGTGCATACGCACAATGATCTGGGGATGGCGACCGCCAATGCCATTGCCGGGGTTCGCGCCGGGGCGAAGTTTGTCAATACGACCATCAATGGTCTTGGCGAGCGTGCCGGCAATGCGGCGCTGGAGGAGGTTGTCATGGGCTTGAAGTACGCCTGTGGCGTTGAAACCGGCATTGCCACCCACCGTTTCCGCGAGATGTCGCTCTTTGTCGCCAAGGCATCCCACCGGCCGCTTTCCGTTTCCAAGCCGGTGGTCGGCTCACGGGTCTTCGCCCACGAGTCAGGGTTGCACGCCGACGGCGTCATCAAGGACCCGCATAACTACGAAGGCTTTGACCCGGCAGAGGTCGGGCTGACGCGCAGTATCGTCATCGGCAAGCATTCCGGCACCGGTGGTCTTATTGAGCGTTATCGCGGTCTCGGGATAGTTGTCGGCAGGAAGCTGGCGGAACCGCTCCTGGAGATGGCGCGGGCCACGGCGTGCAGGCGCAAGCGCGATCTCTCCAACCGTGAACTTATGGATATCTATCTTGAAAACGAAACGCTGCTGAAGGCGGCGTAACCCAACCCCTCCCGGCCTCCCCTTGTCAGGGGAGGAGCAAGACACTTCCCCCCTGATAAGGGGGGATTGAGGGAGGGCTTTTGAATGTGACGAATAAACAAGGAGACTATCATGTGTAAAGCGGGAACTTCTTTTGTACCGGTCGCCGAGGCGGCACAGCTTCTTGAAACGACTGAGATGCGGGTGCTGATGATGCTGAAGAAAGACGAACTGCAGGGCAAAATGGTGGATGAAGCGTGGTTCGTTGAGCGTTCATCACTGCAGCTGTGCGAGAAACCAAAGGCCAGTGACATCATCAAGGTTGGTTGCGGCGGCGGCTGTGGTGGCGGTTGCGGCGGACATTGAAACAGGAGGTTCAACCATGTCGATCATCGTCAAAGCATCAGATCTGAAATTCAAATATCCGCGCGATATTGCCAACCGGCATGAGCCGAAATTTACCGGTCTCCCTGATCCTGCGCCGTTCAACCGCCATGATCTGTACGATGTCCTGCCGCTGTTGTCAGCCACCATGAATGAGCTGGGCAGCGACGACGGTGAAGTGCTGCACCTTCTGGAGGATGTGCTGAACCAGATGCCGCGTTTCATTACCACTCGCGGGGAGGTCTTTGATTATCTGCACGGCTCGGCGCTGGAATGCTTGAGACGGTAGGGGGAGTGGGTTTTGTTGCCGGACGTATTTCCACAGTGGATTCTATGGAAATATGTCCGCGTCATTGTTAAAAGCATTCTTTGAGCAGTGCTTATTTTGTTTCCTTATTGAAGTGGTAGTTGCACGGTAAACACCGTGCCTTTACCTGTCTCACTCATAACCAGCAGTTCCCCGCCATGTTTTCTTACAATATCGCGGCTAATGGCCAACCCCAAACCGGTCCCTTTGCCCACCTCTTTAGTGGTAAAGAACGGTTCAAATATCTTTGAAATATTCTCGGGTGAAATGCCGCAACCGGTATCGGTGACGCTGATTTCGACGGTGTTTTTAACATGAGTTGTCGCTATCGTGATGACGCCATTGCTGGAAATGGAATGTGCCGCATTCACGAGCAGGTTCATTACTACCTGACTTATCTGCTGTGGTCGGCAGACGACCAACGGAATATCGCCAAGACGAATGTCAAGCTCCGCCACATATTTGATCTCATTTCGTACAACGTTGATAGTGCTTTGAATGTACGTATTCAGGTCCGCCGGAATAGCTTCGTCCCCATCAATCCGTGAAAAACTCTTCAAATCCTGCACGATCTTGCTGACACGTTTTGAACCTTCCAAGGATTCGGCTATCAAATCGCGAAAATCCTTCATCACAAAGTCCAGCTTGATTTGGCGTTTAAGCTCCGTAATCGATTTCTTCGTCTCTTCATCGGAACTTTTTTCAATCGCCTGCTCCTGAATGTCTATAAACTGGGCCAGCTTTTCGGCATACTTAAAAAGAGAATTCATATTGCTGCTGATATATCCCATTGGATTGTTTATCTCATGGGCCACACCGGCAGCAATCTGTCCGACAGAGGCCATTTTCTCCTGTTGGATGATCTGAGTCTGTGTTCTTTCGATCTCCTCCAAGGCTGCTTCAAGCTCCCGGTTTTTTCCTTCCATTGTTTTTTTGATCTGCAATAGACGCTCGACCCACTTTCTCGTTTCCGTATGCCTCCTGAACTCGAGCATGTTGTGCACCCGCAATTGAAGTTCGGCATTATCAACCGGTTTGGCAAGAAAGTCATTTGCCCCGGCACTGAGGCAGCGTAATTTAACCTCTTTGTCCTGGCAGGCGGTCAGCATGATCACCGGGATCAGCTTTATTCCTTCGGTGCTCTTCAGGATCCTGCAGGTCTCGGCACCGTCAAGTCCCGGCATTATTACGTCGAGCAGGATAAGATCAGGATTAATCTTCTCAGCCAGTTCAAGAGCCTCTCTGCCATTTCCGGCGGTGTGCAGGGTGTACCGGTCGCAGGACAGCAGGCGTGACATCAGCTTAAGAGCCGGCTCTTCATCGTCCACGATGAGAATAGTGTAAACCTCGTTCATCATTTCAGTGTTTCTCCTCTGCGGGATGTTCTGCCTCTTCCACGGAAGCCGGCAGATACAGCGTAACTCTGGTACCGATTCCAACGGTGGATTCCACGGTAATTTGTCCGTTATGACGCTTCATGATGGCATGGCATATCGAGAGCCCAAGCCCCATTCCTCTTTGACTGTAGGTGTCCTTGGTCGAAAAATAGGGATCAAAGATCTTCAAGAGATTCTCCTCCGGGATACCAGAACCGTCATCCTGAATTGTAATACAGACATAGGGGCCCGATCTGAGGGAGAGCTCCTTTTTGCCGTCAACTTCGCAGTTTTCAATATTGATCCTGACTGTACCCCCCCCGGTCATGGCATCTTTGGCATTTGACAGCAGATTTTCAAAGAGCTGTCTTATCTGGCGTGGGGCAGCTTCTAACTGGTGGACGTTATCTGCTGCGGATATGCCGTGCGAGATGCGTGAACCCTTGAACAGAGCTTCTGCGGCATCCTCAATGAGAGCGGGAAGCGTTATCGGCTCCCTGAGCGGAATGCCCTCCTGCGAAAACGCCTGCAGACGGGTGCCAAGCGCCTTGGCGCGCTCACACGCCTCTTCCGCGTCGGTAAGAGGCTCAACCAGGGCTGCGTTGCCCTCCGCAAGCATCTTGACAAAGGTTATGTTGCCGTAAATTATATTCAACACATTGTTGAAGTCATGGGCGAGGCCCCCGGAGAGGAGGCCGATCGATTCCAGATTATTGATCCTGTTGACTTCATCACTGAGCCGTTTCATTTCCGTGACGTCGGTAATAACCCCGGCCATTTTGATCGGGTGGCCATCTTCGTCGTACATGACGATCTTTCCCTTTACCATGACATGCCTGAGTTTCCCCGTCTTTGTAACGATGCGGCACTGGACAGCGTAAATACAGCTCTTGTCCCGCATGAGCTCTGTTAGCGTTTTTTCCATTTCGTAGACATCATCGGGATGAATGGTTTTCATAAGAAGATCAAAATTGATGTCTACTTCGCCGGGGGCATATTCCATCATTTCATAAAACCTGGCATTCATGACGCACTGGTCATCAATCATGTTCCACTCCCAGGTGGCGTCGTTTGAGGCCTCCAAGGCAAATTCAAGCCGCTGTGCATACTCTTTGGCAACGTCTCTTGACGTATTCATCTCCTCTTCCAGGTGCTTTCTTGCGGTGACGTCGCTGAAATACCATACTCTCCCGTAATATGCCCCGTCTGGACCGGTCATCGGCGCGGAATAGCGGTCGAACACCCGGCCGTCTTTCAGGACGAACTCTTCCCGACTCTTCTCTTCCGGGTGCTCATAGAGATGCCTGACCTGTGCCAGGAAACCTTCCTCATCCACAGGCTGTTTTGCTACAAACTGCAGGACCGGCTCATTAATACCTGTTTCGACCAATTCGGGAGGGATGCCCCACATTTCGACAAAACGCCGGTTGCAGGAGATGATGGTGGTCATGTTATTTACGACAAGAATGCCATCGAGAGTACATTCCTGCTGCGTGGAGAGGATGAGATTCTTGAAGTTCACCTCAGCCTCTGCCCGTTTGTGTTCGATGCACTGGGCGATTGTGCCCGCAACGGAGCCCAGTTCTCCGAGAATCTCCTCATTGAGTGCCGTGCGAGCGAAGCAAGCCATGACCCCCACGAGGTGATCGGCAACGATGAGCGGATAGCCGGCAAAGGCGATCATCCCTTCCTGCCGTGCCCATTCTCTGTCTACAATACGTGGATCGTTCACCACGTCGTTGGTGAGGTGCGGCTGGCGTTCACTGGCGATCATCCCGATCTTGGACATCCCGACCGGCACCTGGTCGTGGGGGCCGTCAATATGGGTGTACATACCGGCGCTGGCCTGCATTTCGAGCATCTGCTCCGCATCATTGAGCGTCCAGATGCGGAAGAACGCCACATCCAGATACTGGACCAGTAATTCGGCACACTGCTGCAGGATGCCGCGCAGGTCCCGGTTCTGGCCAAGTGCGGCTCCTATATCCGCGCGCAGCGACGAAAGACGAGCCTGCTTAGCCAGTTTTTCCTCCGCCCGTTTGCGCCCGGAGATATCGCGAACCGATTCAATTGCGCCGATGATTTCACCACGGGAGTTGCGTAAAGTGGCTGCTGTCCCATGGAAGTACAGCGCCTCCCCCCGTGCATTATGAATGTATGCCTCAGCGGTCAGTGTGCTGTTACGCCTCTCGATTTTCGCATATTTATCTTCGAGTTCCTTCTGGGGCAGCATAACGAGATCTACGAGCATGGGGCGGCGCTCGCCATAGAAGGGGAGAGCATATTCGTAGTCCCCTTTCCCGATTATCTCTTCCACTTTTACACCGCTGAACTCTTCCATGGCACGGTTCCATGCTGTCACCTTTCCTTGATTGTCAATCACCATGGTCGCATCCGGATAAAATTGGATGATGTCCGAAAGGTATTGCCGCGACTCGATCAATTTATATTGATTCCGGTGCCGCAAAATCAGGAATACGGCTAACGGCGCCACAAACATCAGGAACAGCGCCATCTGCTCAGCCACTGCAATCGCCAGTTTCCGATTCCAGTCACCGGCATCTATGTCGATGCAGCACAAGGCCAAAAGCTTTCCGGTCCGCGGATCAATGACAGGTACCATGGCGCTGATCCATTTCCCCCAACGGTCCTCAACAGGCCCTGCTACCGACTCGTTACCATTGGCAAAAACCTGCATGAAAGAGTCAGGGGCTTCCGTATAGTCCTGTCCCGGAGGGGAATAATCCTTTGAATCGGGAGGTTCGGAATCAACAAAGAAGAATATTGATTTGTCGGGGCGTTGCCCAAGGAGATAGATAAAGCGCTGCCGCGGATTAGCGGTGCGAATTGATGAAATCTGCTCCTTCAGCCGCTGATAATTCGGTGAAGCAAGGTCAGCCACTGAGGCGGTCAGTGACTTCACATGTTGCACGTTGATCGCCTTTGACGCCATCCTTGTCTCGGAGAGCAGATTGGAGCGCAGGCGCTCTTCCTGTTTGATGGTACTCCACCAGCCAAACAGCGCGACAGCGAGGAATACGGCAAAAATGAAGAGAATGGTTTTCCCACGCGTCAACCGAAGCACAGGTTCGTGTGACGGTATGGTATTGCTTTCAGCTGATAACAAGGTGTGGCTCCCTGGAGTTTTTAGCAGTTTTTTTCATATACCGCTTCAAACAGCGGTGCGGTTTCCACAAAAACTTTCAGCACCTGCGGGTCAAAATGCTGCGGCATAGTTCTTCCGTCCCCCTCGGTGATGATTCTCACCGCCGTGGCATGGTCGAGGGCCGGTTTGTAGACCCGCGCATTCCGCAAGGCATCATACTGGTCAGAGATGTTCATGATTCTTCCCTCAAGAGGAATCCGCTCCCCGGAAGAGCCGAACGGATAGCCGCCCCCATCCCATCGTTCATGGTGGGAAAGCGCGATCTGCTTGGCTATTGCGAACTTAGGGTGGTCGCCGATGATCTTCGCTCCCATCTCAGGATGACTTTTCATGATAGTCCACTCTTCCGGGGTGAGTTCACCCGGCTTTTTAAGAATGTACGACGGTATGTGTACCTTGCCGACATCGTGCAGGGTTGCCTGCAGCTTGATGCTCCGTATCCACTGTTCCGCAAGGCCGAGCCGCTCGGCCACAATGGCGCAGTACTCTCCGACCCTCAAAATGTGGTCGCCGGTGTCCTCGTCATTGGCTTCCGAGGCCCTGGCGAGAGAATGGACCGTATAGGCAAACGCATCATCATCAAGCATTTCATCGAGCTGTTTGGTTCTGAGCAGCATCTTTACCCGTGCCAGCACCTCGCCATGGTCATACGGCTTGGCAAGAAATTCGTCCGCTCCCGCCTCGATTCCATGGATGCGGTCCGTTTTGGAGTCAAGGGCGGTGATCATGACCACCGGAATATGCCGGTACCGTTCATCCCCCTTGATCTGTCGGCAGGTCTCGAATCCGTCGATTCCCGGCATTATGACGTCGGTGAGCACCAGATCTACCGTCCGGCTGCCGATTATATCGAGCGCTTCCCGGCCATCTTGAGCCTTGATAACCTGATAACCGGAACTGCCAAGCGTCCTTTCCAATAGTTTCAGGTTGCCCGGCTCATCATCAACGCAGAGTATTACAGGATTTAATGTATTCAACTGCCACCTCCGCTGGCGGTTCTTTTGTCCAGCAACTCTCGTATCCTGGCTAAAAGTACAACGGGTGGAACCGGCTTTTGGATGAATGCGGAGTTGTCATCAAATACATTGTCCTCCGCAAAAATGTCACTTGTATAGCCGCTGACAAAGACCACCGGCAGGTCGGGGCGTATTATTCTCATCTCATCGCATGCCAGCTTGCCGTTTTTTTTCGGCATGATTGCGTCGAGGATAACGAGATCGATGCTTTTCCCATGTTCAACAAATTTGTCTACCGCATCCTGGCCGTCAACCGCCTCAATCACCTGATAGCCATAATGGCCCAGCACATTTTTTGACAACCTCCGCAACGCATCATCATCCTCGCCCACTAAAATGGTTTCGGTCCCGACACGTACGGGAGTGACCTTACGGCCATCTTTTATTTCGGCGAGCGCTGAAGTCTGTGTGAGAGGCAGATAGATTTTGAAGATCGTTCCTGTTCCGGGCTCACTATAGACATTGATGAAGCCGTTATGTTTCTTGATAATTCCGTACGCCATCGAAAGACCGAGCCCTGTTCCCTGTCCCTGCTCTTTCGTGGTGAAAAATGGTTCAAAAATGTGGGACTGCGTCTCCTTGTCCATGCCAAAGCCGCTATCAGAAACTGAAACCATGGCATATGAGCCTGGTGTGCCATAGCCATGAATAATGACGAATTCTTGGCTCATGGCCACAGACTGTGTCTCGATTGAAAGCTTGCCACCATTAAGCATTGCGTCCCGGGCGTTGGCGACGAGGTTCATGACCACCTGTTCTATCTGACTGCGATCGACCAAGACGGTAAGAGGCTCTTCAGTACAGGTTATCTTTAACTCAATATCTTCACTGATCAGTCTGCGGAGAAATGACCCATTTCCCTTTATCGCCGCATTGAGATCGATCACGGCCAGCGTTACCGCCTGTTTTCTGCTGAATGCAAGGAGACTACTGGTAAGAACGGCAGCTCTTTTGGAGGCATCCATAATCTCTTCGACATAGTGTATAACCGGACCGTTATCCTTCACTTTATTCAGAATCAAATGAGAGTAGCCGAATATTGCTGAAAGGATATTGTTGAAGTCATGGGCTACGCCGCCGGCCAGGGTTCCAATCGCTTCCATTTTTTGCGATTGCCGCAGTAGCTCCTCCATGTTGCGGCGCTCGGTGACATCGGCCAACATCACCTGAATGCAGCTCTCTCCTTCCAGCTCGATGAGTTCCGCCGAATAGAGGACAATGAGATGTTCTCCCGTTTTACGTCGAATCCGAACCTCACGGCTCGCCACCTGGCCGCACTCATGGATCAACCGGAGAATTTCAGTACGTTCGTCAGGATTGACGTACAGGTTCAACTCGGTCGTGGTTTTGCCGATCATCTCCTCACGCTCATATCCATACAGGAGGAGCAAGGTGTTATTGACGTCCATCACCAGGCCGCTGGGAGCCTTTCCGATTCCGATGGCCACCGGCGATTTGTTGAATATGCTGCGGAAATGAACCTCACTGCTCCGCAAGGCTCGTTCAGCTACGACTCTCGCCTTGCGTTCCGAGGCCTCCTTCAGGCTTCGCTCAATTGCCGGAACCAGACGGGACAGATTGCCCTTGAGCACGAAGTCGCAGACCCCCAGTTTGAGGAGCTCCACCGCCTTTTCTTCACCAACGGTACCGGTAACCATGATGACCGGCAGATCGGGGAGCGCTTTCTGCAACAGGTTCAGAATTTCCTGAAAATCAAGCTGAGGAACGCTGTAGTCGGACAGCACCAGATCCCAACGTTCCCTGTTGGTGGCCTCTTCCAACTCTTTAAGGCTGTCCACACGGATGCAGCGGGCTGACAGCCCTTTCTGCTTGAGGTGGCGCTCAACCAGCAGGAAGTCGGCAGTGCTGTCTTCAACAACCAGGATATTAAGCGGTTCGGACATGCTGCTTCTCCTGAGGTGGTTTGTTGACCGCCAGCCAGTAGATGCCGAGACGTGCTACCGTTTCGGCAAATTCGGTAAAGTCGAGCGGTTTGCGCACGAAACTGTTGGCGCCATCCTCATAGCTTGCCAGTCGGTCCCGCTCCTCGTCGGAGGAGGTCAAAATCACCACCGGCTGAAGGTGGGTCCGCGGGTCGTCGCGCAGCCTTTTGAGGACCTCAAGCCCGCTGACGCGCGGCAGGCCGATGTCGAGCAGCACTATAGCGGGGAGATCTCCACCTTCGCGACCGGCGAACTCTCCCTCCCGGAACAGGTAGTCGAGCGCCTGCTGTCCGTCACGTACCACATCCACCTGATTGGCCAGGTTGACCTTGCGCAGCGCCCGCAGCATCAGCTTTTCGTCCTGGGGGTTATCTTCCACCATCAGAATTGTCTTGTTGATATTCATAGTTTCTCCCGTTGTTGCTCTTCACAACTCCAACCCCCTCGATTCCCGCCAGCAGGGAGGGGGCGCTTTTAAGCCTCCCCTGATAAGAGGAGGTTTGGAGGGGGTGGTTTAAATTGCTCTTTCCCATACGGTAGCGAAAATCTGAATGTTGCCCCCTTATGGGGAATCCCTGTCGCATGGAATGTGCCGCCATGACGGTGCACGATGCGCTGGGCCGTGGCCAGGCCGATACCTATGCCGGGGAATTCGTCCTGGCGGTGCAGGCGTTGAAACGGCTGAAAAAGTTTTCCGGCGTGGGCCATATCGAAACCGGCGCCGTTATCCGCGACACAGTAAAAAAGTTCACTCTCCGCCGTTTCGGCATACACACGGATGAGCGGCTCCGCCGTGTCTGACGTGTACTTCCAGGCATTGTCGAGAAGGTTTCTCATGATCACCTCGATCATACGAGCATCTCCACCGGTGCTTAAACCGGCTTCGACCTGCCACTCCACCCGGCGTAGCGGTTCCGACTTTTCCAGTTCAATGCGGATGCGACCGGTCATAGCGGAGAGGTCAACCTGGTCGTGGAGTAATTCTCCTCTGGTGCTGCGCGACAGGGTGAGCAGGCCGTCTATCAGTTGCCCCATATGCCGACTGCCGATAACGATCTCGTCAAGATAGTCGCGTGCCTCCGCTTCCAGCTTGTCGCCAAAATCTTCCACCAGGGCTTCACTGAAACCACCCATGGCCCGCAGCGGCGCGCGCAGATCATGGGACACCGAGTAGGCAAAGGCCTCCAGTTCCTGGTTTGCGCCCTGAAGTTGGGAGACGGTCTTATTCAGCTCCTGGTTCAGCCCCTCAATCTCGCCGGCGGCCCGCTTTCGTGCCACTATGTCCCGTTCCAAAGCGGCGTGGGACTCCGCGAGTTTTCCGGACATCGTGTTGAAGGCTATTGCTACGGAAGCAAATTCGTCTCCGGCTACGCTGGGAATTGTATGATGGAGATTCCCCGCCCCGATGGCCGCCGCCCCCTGCTGCAGATTTTTAATGCCTTTGCTAATGATGCGACCGAGAGACCAGGCGACGATGATCATGAAGAGTGCAATGGTGACGATGATGGAGAGAGAGACCCACGCGGCGGTCTTTTGGGTGGCAGCAATCAACTCATCGCTGGCCTTTTGCAGCTTGTGGGACTCGGCGATGGTATCCAGAAATTTCAGCAGCAGTTGTCCCACCAGCCTGGTTTCGGTCTCGTTGGCCTGGGCTTGAGGTCTCACTCCGTTCCTGGCGCTCTCCCGGTTGCTGAGGATCTGCAGAAATACGGCTGAGCTGCCTTCCAGATCCTTTTCTATTTCGATGAAGATTTCCCTGTCGCTGATCGAGACAAGATCGGTCGGTGCCGTCTTTAAAAGGTCGCTGATCTGTTTCTGCTTTGAGAGCCATTGGTCCTTGGCGTCCTGGTAATCGTTGCTGAGGTAGCTGCTGTTCAGCGATTTGCGTTCAAAAACACTGCTGACGATCTTGTCCGCCAGGTTCTTCGCTCTGTTGGCCGTCGCAAGCCTCTGCTGCGACCAATAGAACAGAAGCGCCATTATGACAACCAGGGTGGCAGAGGCTGCGGTCAGGATGTGGAGTCGAGTCCTTATTTTCATCGCGGTTGTCCCCCATATCTGTTCATGACAAACATGGCAAGTGACTATAAAATGAACCTATTTTATATGATGGCGAGAAATCGACATGCTGTATGTCAGGAAAACTGTACAGGAATGAATATATTACTGGAGGGAGATGATACCGTGCTGGATGGCAAATTTGACCAGGTCGGGAACAGTGCTGACACCAAGTTTCAGCATCAACCTGCTGCGATAGGTTTCTACGCTTTTGGGTGAGATATGTAATATTTCTGCGATGGCTGCGTTTGATGTGCCCTCTGCTACCAACTGCAGGGTCTCCCGTTCACGCCGACTGAGGCTGTCGAGGGGACTTTGGGAGGGGATATGGCTGCCGGATTTCAGCTTGTTTGGCGCCTCGATCCCTTCGCCGAAATAGAGTCGTCCCCTCATGACGGCGCGAACAGCATCGATAATGGTGAAACCCGCCGACTCCTTGAGGAGGTACGCCCGGGCCCCGGCCTGCATTGCCCGATAAACGTGCTCATTGGTCTGATGCATGGTGAGGATGATGACCCTGACTGTTGGCAAACAGTCGCAAATCATGCGCGTGGCTTCAATCCCGTTCAATTCGGGCATGGCGATGTCCATGATGATGACATCAGGCTTCAGCGCTTTGGCCTGTACCAGCGCTTCGCGCCCTTCGCCGGCTTCGCCGACAACGACCATATCGCTCTGCGCTTCGAGTATCATCTTGAGACCTTGCCGCACCATGGCATGGTCATCGGCGATCAGGATCCGGATCGGCATCTACCTTTCCTCCAACGGTAACGAGACAGACACGACGGTGCCTTTTCCGGGCGCCGAATCCACCTGGAAATTCCCGCCAATCAATTCGGCACGTTCGCGCATGATTTTAATTCCCCAACCGGAACCTCCCTGAATATGCTCGAATGATGCCGGAGTGAATCCCCTGCCATCGTCGCTGATCATGAATCGGAGCATGCCGTTGTCTCTACTGATGCTGATCGTCACCTCCATGGTCGCCGCGTGTTTGGAGGCGTTCATGACAGCCTCCTGAGCGATGCGAAAGAGCGCCATTTCTTTCTCGGCCGTCACCCGTGGGATGGGATCGTCAGACCGGACGATAATCGCGATGCCGGTGCGTTTTTCAAACAGGTCGGCGTGCCAGCGAAGGGCGGCCAACAGGCCATAGTCATCAAGGACCGGAGGGCGCAGCATGAACATGATCCCCCTGACGGTGCGGCTTATGCCTTCGATCAGCCGGGACGAATCCGTGACCCTTGCAGTGAGGTTCTTCGGCGCGTCATCTGTCATGCCGCTGCTGATGATCGCCAGATTCATGCCGAGCACGGTCAGATCCCGGCCAATCTCGTCATGAAGCTCAGAGGCTAATTTCTTCCTGAGATCCTCTTCCATTTCGATCAGACGGCAAGCGTAACTGCGCAGTTCATCTTCAGCTTTCTTACGCCCGGTGATGTCGATCAGGGCGAGGCGGCACTCCTGCCCCGAAACGTTGTCCATGGCTTCAACCTGCACAAAGAGCGGGCGGAGTCCCTCTCTACAAAGCTGCACTTCACACACCACCTTGCCCAGACTGGTGTAGACCTTATCGAGGAAGTCGCTGAAGGTAAGGCGATATTTCTCCGTAACCCACAATCCGAAACGGCAGCCAATCAGTCGGGGTCGCTCGACCCCCAGGAGGCTGGCTCCGCTGAGGTTTATGGCTGAGATGTCTCCGTTGCGGTCAAGGGTCAGATAACCGACCGGGGCGAAATCGTAGAGGTCGGTATACTTTTCCAGAGACAGCTCCGCCTCATCCCTGGTCTGGCGAAGTTCAGCGTTTTGCATCTCCAGTTCGATCCGGTGGACGTTTAGTTCGTGAAGAAGCCGCTCTGGTTCATCGCCTGTCCGGCACAAGCCAACTTCAGAAAACTCCGCAATCAGTTGTTCTTCTGCGCGACCGCGCAGCCTGGATGCTGCTGACACGCCCCTGTTTCCATCGCTGTCCATTACTGGTTACCCGTAAAGTTGTCTTTGATGTCAGGCATATATAATCAGCCTGCGGTATAGATGCGACGTTAGAAGATGAGCGACTATACCATATGCATCCAAAATATATTGAATATTGGCGCGGAGATTGCTCTGTTGATCTTCATTCAATCCATTTTAGTACTATTCAGCTGGAGAGTGCATGGTCGAGACGACAGGCGACATCTGGGAGTATGCGCCCTTCGTTGTGATAGCCATAACCACCAACGGCTCGCTGACCAGGGATGGCCGGGCGATTTTCGGTCAGGGCGTGGCGAAACAGGCGGTGCTCCGCTATCCCGGTCTTGCTGAAAAATTGGGCAGATTGCTTGCAAAAGACGGCAATCATGTGTTCGATCTGGAGCACGGTATTGTCACCTTTCCGGTGGAAGAGACCCCGTGGTCACTGCCGGACCTGAGTATCATTGCCCGTTCCGCAGAAGAATTGCGGTTGCTGACGGACCGTTCGGGCTGGGAACGGGTTGTTGTGCCCCGTCCCGGTTGTGGTGGCGGCGGTCTTGCCTGGAGAGATGTCAAGCCGTTGCTGTTGCCCTGGTTTGATGAGCGCTTTGTTGTCATCAGCCAGTAGGTAAAAAAAAGAAGGATCCTCTGAACAAGCAGGCCAGTTGCTGTTATAATAATTTCACGGTTCCCGCACAAACACACAAAGGAGTGGCTGACCATGTACAACTCCGGCACGCAGGGCAACAAACCGCGCACCCCCTACCATGAGTTTTATGCCGATGACTTTACCCCGCGCGACCACTACCGCCTGCTGTGGGATCATATTAAAGCAACCGGTAACAATGCCCTGGAGGCAAAGGCTCATGAATCGCAACTGGCGCTGCAGGCTGAAGGGGTCACCTTTACGGTCTACGGTGAAAGCGAAGAGGGGATCGAGCGCATTTGGCCGTTCGACCTTATTCCGCGTATTATCACCGCGGCGGAATGGGTAAAAATAGAATCCGGCCTGAAGCAGCGGGTGCGGGCGCTGAACCTGTTTCTGGCCGACCTGTACGGTGAACAGCGCATCATCAAGGATGGCGTTATCCCTGCGGAGCTGATTTATCAGGGGCGCGACTTTCGTCGTGAGATCGTCGGCATCGTGCCGCCGCGCGGCATCTATACCCATGTGAGTGGCATCGACATCATCCGTGACGAACAGGGGGAGTTCCTTATTCTTGAGGATAACCTGCGTACCCCGTCCGGCGTTTCCTACATGATTGAAAACCGTGTCATCGAACGGCGTATCATGCCGGAATTCTTCAGCAAATATCGTGTCCGCCGTGTTGAACACTACCCTTCGCTACTCCTGGCCGCTCTCCGCGCCCTTTCGCCTCGCGGCAAGGAAGCCGCCGACATCGTGCTGCTGACCCCCGGCATCTATAATTCCGCCTATTTCGAGCACACCTTTCTCGCCAAAGAGATGGGGGTGGAGCTGGCGGAAGGGCGCGACATGGTCGTCATCAACGATATTGTCTATCTTAAAACCACCACCGGCCTGCAACGGATCGATGTGATTTATCGTCGCATCGACGACGATTTCCTCGATCCGTTGGTGTTCCGCTCCGATTCATCACTCGGTATTGCAGGATTGATCAATGCCTGGCGGGCGGGGAATGTTGCCATTGTCAACGCACCGGGAAGCGGCATCGCCGACGACAAGGCGGTCTACCCCTATGTGCCGGATATCATCCGTTACTATCTGGGCCAGCAGCCGATCCTCAACAACGTCCCCACCTATCAGATGACCAACGTAACCGATCGGGAATACGTGTTTGACAACATGGAGCGCATGGTGATCAAGGCGGTCAGCGAGTCAGGCGGCTACGGCATGTTGATGGGGCCATCCTCAACGGCCGCACTGCGCAAGGAGTTCGTTGATCTGGTGCTGGAAAACCCCCGCAACTATATTGCTCAGCCGGTGGTGTATCTGTCGCGTCATGTCTGCTACATGGATGGTGAGCTGGAGGCGCGGCATCTGGATCTGCGCCCATACGTCATTTACGGCGATGATATCGAAGTTGTGCCTGGCGGCTTGACCAGAGTGGCGTTGAGAAAAGGGTCGCTGGTCGTCAATTCCTCGCAGGGTGGCGGCAGCAAAGATACCTGGGTGCTGGCGGAGTAATTTTTCCCCCTTTGAGAAAGGGGGATCGAGGGGGATTTGATGTTAAGTCGCATTGCTGATTCAATGTACTGGATGGCCCGCTATCTGGAGAGGGCCGGAGAGACGGCGCGTCTCATAGAAATAAATCTGCTCTATCTTGTCGAGGCGGAAGAGGACATGACCGAGGAGGACAAATGGCGTCCGATCCTGCAGATCAGCTCTTCGGAACAGGCGTATGTCGAGCTGTTCGGTGACGGCGGTATCACCACGCCGCGGGTGCTGCAATTTATCAGCGCCGGGCACACCAATTCCAGTTCGATCAGAACCTGCCTCCGCCTGTTCCGCGAGAATGCCCGGGTTGCGCGTGACCGTATTTCCAAAGAGATGTGGGAAGCGGTGAATGAAATCTGGATGGGGTTTAATGACCGTTTGAAAGGGCAGTTGACCGCCGAGCGCGCCGGGGCCATTTTTGTGGAGCTGCGCGGTCAGGTGGCGCGTTTTAACGGCCTGCTTGCCTCCAGCATGATGCGCGGCGAAGCGTATGCCTTTTACCAGTTGGGTGGCTGTTTCGAACGGGCCGACATGACTGCCCGTATCCTTGACGTCAAGTATCACATAATTCTGCCCGATCTCTCCATGGTCGGTTCGGCACTCGATTATTACCAGTGGGCGGCGTTGCTCAAATCCCTGTCCGGCTTCGAGGCTTTCCGGCGCAGCTATCATTCCGGGTTCATGCCGGCTGATATTGTCGAGTTCGTGGTGCTGAACCATGATTTCCCGCGTTCGATTGTCTTTTCGATACAGCGGATGGAAGCGGCGTTAAAAATCATCGGGCTGGAGAACAAGGATGCCACGAAGAACGCCTTTGCCGCTCTGATGGAAATTGACAGCGTAACATCGCAACAGATTTTTAAAGACGGCCTGCATGAGTATCTGGAAAAACTGCTGGAACGACTGGCTGTGTTCCATAGCGCGCTGGCGAAAGAGTTTTTTCAGTAAAAGGGAGTAGGTAATGCGCTATCTGATTGAACATGAAACGGTATTGGAGTATCCCCAGACCGTACGCGAGCATCATATTGAACTGCGCCTGGCTCCCCGTTCCGACGGGCACCAGCGGGTCCTCTCCTGCGTCATCGAAACGGAACCGGCAGCGGAGCTGGCTTCCTATACTGACTATTTTGGCAATCGGGTTGATTATTTCTGTGTGATTCAGCCGCACAGCCGGTTGGTGACGCGTCTGCGCAGCGAAGTGGAAACGTTGAAGGAAAACCCCTTTGATTTTGAAGCGGTCCCGCCGGCAGAAGAATGTGAGTGGCTGGCCAAAGCGGTGCGGCACATGCCCTCATGGAACGACTTTGTTCTCCATCGCAGCCTCTTGACTCCCACCGCCATGAAACTGGCCGAAGCGGTTTCATGCGCCTTTCCGCGGCAGGACAGGGAACGGCCGCTGCTGGATGCGCTTATGGATCTGCTCGCCTGGGTGCCGACGGTGCTGGAATACCGCTCCGGCACCACCGAGGTTCACGGAGCGCTCACGGCAGCGGTGCTCCAGGGGAGCGGTGTCTGCCAGGATTTTGCCCATCTCTTCATCACGGTTGCCAGGTCATGGGGCATCCCGGCGCGCTATGTCATGGGATACCTTGATCCGGGAGTCAGTGAGGCGGGCGCAGCCATGGCGACCCATGCCTGGGCCGAAGCGCTGGTGCCGGGCGCCGGCTGGGTCGGTTTCGATGCAACCCACAACCTGCTGGCCAATGATCATTATGTTGCCGTTGCCGTGGGGAGGGATTCCTACGACGCCGCCCCCCAGCGGGGGAGCTTCAAGGGAGAGTCCGCCGGAGAACAGCCGTCGGTGACGGTGATGATGCAGGAACAGTAAATCCCCCCTGACCCCCTTTCATAAAGGGGGGGTGACAAACCTCTCTTTCTCGTCCGGTGGATGAGAAGCTTTACGCTGTGGTAGCAAGCTTCCCCCTTTACGAAAGGGGGATTGAGGGGGATTTGCCGTTAACTTTTTTCTATCTCGAAAGGCCAACGATGTCCGTACCCCCATCCATGAAAACCGAAACCTTTTTCACCATTGAAATGCCCTATCGTGAGCAGATGGAAATCCGCCGTACCGTTTTCAGTGGCGGCGCCGGACCCCGGGTTGCCGTTGTTGCCGGGATTCATGGCGATGAACTGGAAGGACTCTATGTCTGCCACCGTCTTGCCGCCTGGCTGGAAGAGCTGCAGCGTACGACCCCGGACGGGTTGTCGGGTGTGGTTGAACTGTATCCGGCGGTCAACACACTGGGACTGGACACCTTGACGCGCGGACTGCCGGTCTTCGACACCGATCTGAACCGCGCATTTCCCGGCTCTGCCGGTGGCCCGCTTCCTGACCGCCTGGCGGCCGCGCTGATGACGGCGCTTTCCGGGGCAGCGTTGGTGGTGGATATCCATGCGAGTAACATTTACCTGCGCGAAATTCCGCAGGTGCGTATCAATCAGGAGTTTGACGATCTGCTGGTGCCGATTGCCCGTGGCATGAATCTGGACCTGATCTGGCTGCACGGTGCCGCGACGGTGCTGGAGACGACCGTTGCCCACAGCCTGAACAGCAGCGGCACCCCCTGTCTGGTGGTGGAGTTCGGCGTCGGCATGCGCATTACTCCTGAATACGGTGACCAGCTGGTCGCCGGAATCCTGACGGTCTGGAAGGAAATGGGGGTGCTGGCACCGCATGTCGCGATCCCTGAAACCTCCCACACGCCGTTGATTGCCGACGACAGCAATGTCCATTATCTCAATGCCCAGACATCCGGGCTGTTCATCCCGACCACCGCCCACTGGACCGATGTTCGCTGCGGAGAGCTGCTTGGTACGATCGTTTCTCCCTTCCGGGGCGACATCCTTTCCGATGTCCGTGCCCCGGTGGACGGCATTCTCTTTACGCTGCGGGAATATCCGCTGGTGTACGAAGGGTCGCTTATGGCCCGGGTGATGGCGCGCAAAGGAGGTCGGTCATGATTCGTAACCTGCTCTGCATGACCGCACCGGTTCGTGACGGCTTCGATATACCCTGCCACGAAATCGGCCCGAAATCATCCCATCCCGCGGTCGCACTGGTGGCTGGGCTTCATGGCGATGAAATCAACGGGGTTTTTATTCTGTCACGCCTGGCGGATTTTCTTAACGCGGTTGAAGCGGGGAAATATCCGGAGCTGCGGCTGATCAGGCGGGTGCTGATCATCCCGGCGGTCAACGTGCTGGGGCTCAACCTGCGCAGCCGCACCTGGCCCTTCGATAAATCGGACATCAACCGCATGTTTCCCGGCAGCACCGGCGGCGAGACCACGCAGCGCATCGCCTATGCCGTGCTGGAGGCGACCAAGCGGGCCGAGTACCGGATCGATCTTCACACCGCCAGTGCCGATTTTGAGGAAATTCCGCAGCTGCGCCTCTACGGCCCGACCGATGCGGAGCGCGCCACCGCCCATATGTTCGGTCTTCAGGCCATTATGGAACGTTCGCTTTCGCCGGTGTTCACGACCACGCTGATGCATTCATGGAAAGTGTGGCCCGGTGAGAGTTTCGTCATGCGGGTCGGGCAGGCCGGTACCGTGCAGCTTGGTCACTGCCAGCGGGTCTTTCGCGCCATGGTCTCTTTTCTCGGTCAGGCCGGAGTTCTGGAGGGGGTACAGGTTGCACAGGAAGATGAGGAACCGTGCAGTTTCAATAAGGCGAGCGCTGCGCGCGTCTTTGCCGAAAAAGCGGGCACCTTTGTTTCCGATAGTCAGGTCGGGCGCTGGGTCCGCGCCGGGCAGGAACTTGGCTATATCTACGACAGTTTCAATGGCAATGTTATTGAGAAGGTGGTGGCGCCGGTGGCAGGTCTGCTGACCGGCATCCGCCGCCATCCGCTACTGTTTGAGGGTGACCTGATCGTGCGGGTCAACCGGAAGGTTTAAGGCCGATGCTGCAGATCATTCAGAACGACCCGGAAGTGCCTCCGGGAAATATAATCGATCACCTCACCGTCCCTTATGCCATAAATCGCCCGTACAGTGGCGAAAGACTTCCGGAAGCTGATCAGATCTCGGCGCTCATCGTTTTGGGGGGCGCGATGGGGGCCAACGATGACGCGCGGTTTCCGTTTCTGAGTGATGTGAAAGAGCTGATCCGGCAGGTGGTTGCACAACAGATACCCTACCTTGGAATCTGTCTGGGGGGGCAGTTGCTGGCTGCTGCCCTTGGAGCGGAGGTCATCTCCAACCGCTGGGAAGAACAGGGCACCTTGGATGTGGTGCTGACAGAGGCGGGGAAAACAGACCCGTTTTTCAACGGCATAGCAGAGACCTTCAACACTTTTCAGTGGCACCATGACAGTTTCGACCTTCCTGCCGGATGCGTACTGCTGGCCTCCTCCGACGCCTGTCCCCACCAGGCTTTTCGCGTGGGTGAATCTGCCTGGGGTTTGCAGTTTCACCCCGAAGTGACGGAAAAAATCATCCGCGCCTGGTGCGCCTGGGATCGTGCAACTGCTGAAAGAACCGGGGAGTTCGTGGCTGATTTTTACCGCGAAGAGGAAAAGTATCGTTCCACGGCGCAGCGGTTTCTGCACAATTTTCTTCACAGCGTTATCGCACCACGATAGAAAATATCCAAACTGATGCCTTCGTTTTTCCCCTCAGCAACTCTCCGTTTCCCGTAACGTCCCTGCCGAAGTTTGATTGACAGCCGAGTATGTAACCAACTATATTCACGCACAGTCCACTGGACAACACTTCGATTATTGCCGCTCTGGGAGGAAACACGATGCTCGGGATAGTGATCAAGCCGACAGCCAGATTTGTTTTTCTTCTCCTGATCGTGTGGGGTGTCGTCGTCCCTCATCAATCTCCGGCGCATGAAGCGCCAAACATCATCAAGTTTGCCGTCTACCCCTACAAATCACCCAGAAGCGTCATTAAAGTGTTTGGTCCCATTGCCGCCCGGCTTGAAAAAAAGCTGGGGCAAAGGGTGGAACTGGTTTCGGCCCCGGATATGCAAACGTTTCTCGCCAAAGGGCTGGCCGGTGAATACGATCTGATTCTCTCCCCACCGACCCTCTACTATAAAATGCAGCCTGTCGGGTACATGCCTATCGCCAGGGGGGTGCCATCTTTCTGGGGTGGGGCCATTGTCCGCCGCGACAGCACGATCAGAAACATTGAACAGTGCCGCGGGAAGAAGGTTGCCGCCATCGGCAAATTTTCCTATGCCGGCTACATGTTCTTCAAGGCTGCGCTCGTCGAACACAGAATCAATCCGGCAAAGGATCTGGATATCCAGTTTCTCGGCAAGGTTGATACGGTTATATACGGAGTTCTCAACAAGAAGTACGATGTCGGCCTGCTCAGGCTTGATACGCTTGACACGCCTGACTTTATCGCGCTCAAGGACCAGTTTCACGTCATTGTTCGATCCGCCGAAATCCCCCAGTTTCCCTTTGTGGTCAAGAAAAGTATGAACCAACGCACTGCCAGCGCCATCCGGGAGGTTCTGGTCTCCCTCTCTCCGGACACTCCGGAGGATCTTGAAATCCTGAAGAGCCTGCAGATCAGCAGAATCGTTAGCGCAACCAAGGATGACTACAAACCTTTTTACAAGGTCGTCAAAGATACCGAATTCTTCAGGCAGTACTGATGATTTCCTTCCGCTTCCGCACCCATCTGATTGTCTACTGTACGGTGGTCACCCTGCTGTTGACCGCCGCGTTTATAGTTCTCTATTCCGGACTGTTTAGAAACCACGCCATACAAGGTCTTTCTGATTACGGTAAGACAATTACTCTCAACACCTCCTTTGCCGTAGCCGACCACCTGATCACGGAAAACTACGCCCCGCTTCAGGAGTATATACGGGAATTTTCTTCCCGGGCCAATGTGGATGCCATCCAGATTGCAGACAGCCAGTGGAACATCCTGGCCGCTTCCAATGTGGCGTTGATGGGCACGCATATGGCAGAAGACCCGCAGTCAAGCTGTCTTTCCAAGGAGAAGGGAGAGGGTGTTTGCATCAGGATCGACGACGACAAGCGGCAGCTGATAATCACCGCGCCCATTATTGTCGGCACAACGGTGTTGGGGAATACCCGGGTCTTTCTGTCCACGAAGCTGATCCTCACCCATCTGCGCCGGGTACAGTTGAATGCCGCGCTTATCGGGCTCGGATTCTGGCTTTTCGCTGTCTTCGTCGGTTCGCTCATGGCCCAGCGCATGAGTGAACCGGTGCAGCGGTTCATGCAGGCGGCCGACAGTATCAGTCAGGGCGATTTCAATGTGGAGATTCCCCGGTCGACATGGGTACTGGAGTTGGAACGTTTTTCCCACACCCTGAAAGTTATGGCCGGCACGATCGCCTCCAGGGAACTGGCGCTGCAGAATTCAGAACAGAAATTCCGTCAGCTGTTCGAGCGGGCCATGGAGGGGATCTTCGTTGCCAATGAAAAGGGCGAACTGTTGGATGTGAATCCGGCATTCATCTCCATAATCGGCGGCGAGTCGCGGGAAAATATACTCGGCAGGAACCTGTTTGCCAGCATTTTTGAAAATGAGGACGCTTTTTTCCGCTTCAAGGAGCAGATGGATACGCAGGGGTTTGTCAAGGATTTTGCGCTGACCATGATTGCAGACAACAGCACTGCCATCATCGCCTCCCTGACCTGCCATGTGGTTCCGGGAGTGGATGGAGCGGTAAGTAAATACGAGGGAATGATTCGCGACATCACCGAGCAGAAGAGTGCGGAGCGCGAGATCGCGCGGATTCGAAACTATCTCAATAACATCATCGAATCCATGCCCTCCATGCTTGTTACCCTGGACGCTGATTCCACCATTACCCAGTGGAATAGTGCGGCCAGCAAGCTTACCGGTATCTCTTCTGATGAGGCCATCGGTCAAAAATTGTATGAAATTGCTCCGATTTTCAATAAATACACTCCCCAGGTCGATGAGACCAACCGCTGCCGGGAGACGCTGACTCTTCATCGCGAGAAGGTTGGGGAGGATGCCGGGCATCTCTATAACATGACCTTCTTCCCGCTCATTGCCAACGGCAACACCGGGGTTGCCCTGCGGCTTGATGATATCACCGAGCTTGAAGACAAGGAACAGCAGCTGCGGCAGGCCCAGAAGATGGAATCCATCGGCACCCTTGCCGGAGGTTTGGCCCATGACTTCAACAATGTTTTGACCGCCATTCTGGGCAATCTTTCTTTGCTGCAATACAAGCTCAAGAGCCAACAGGGCCTGTCATCAACAGAGATTCTGGAGTCTCTCGAACGTATGGAAACCGCGGGGCAGCGGGCGGTAGATATGGTTCGCTCCTTGCTCACCCTGTCGCGCAGACAGCAAATTGATCTTGTGCCGGTGGACGTGAATCTCTCCCTCAAGCATGTCCGCAAGATCGGGGAGAACACCTTTGACAAGTCGGTGCGGATGGTGGAGCATCCTGCGGCGGAGCCGGCCTACGTGCTTGCGGACACGACCGAAATGGAACAGGTGCTGCTGAATCTCTGCATTAACGCGGTCCACTCGATGACCATCATGAGGGCCGCTCCTCCCTGGGGCGGCACCTTGAGCGTTGCCATAGAAAAGATCACGGTTGATCCGGTGTTCCGGAAGAAACATCCCGAAGCAACCGGCAGCTCCTATTGGCGGGTCTCGGTGAGTGACACCGGGGTAGGCATGGATGCCGAAACCGCAGCCAAGATTTTTGACCCGTTTTTCACCACCAAAGAGCAGGGTAAGGGTACCGGCCTCGGCCTGGCTATGGTCTACAGCATCGTCCGCCAGCAGCAGGGTTTCATCGATGTCTGCTCAGAGGTTGGTGTGGGCTCAACGTTCAATGTCTATCTCCCCGTGTTGATCCGCGCGGGAGAAGCTCTCTCTGCCGTGCAGGTCCCCGCTATAGCCGGGGGAGAGGGACTCATTCTGGTGGTGGACGACGATGAGCTCGTTCGTAGTTTGGCGGAGGAAACCTTACGAACCGTGGGCTATACGGTGCTTACCGCAGCCAACGGCCAGGAAGGGGTTGATCTCTACCGGCAGCATCGTGACCGGATCAAAGCGGTGCTGCTTGATATGGCCATGCCGGTTATGGCCGGCCGGGAGGCCTTTATCGAGATGCAGAAAATTGACCCGGACGTAAAGGTGCTTCTTGTCTCGGGATTCCGGAAGGACAACCGGGTGGAGGAAATTCTTACCCTCGGAGTAAAGGCTTTTCTGCAAAAACCTTACACCATTACCAGTCTGGCTCTTGCCATCAAGAAGGTCGTTGATTCCTGAAGCAAGCAATCAACCAGATAGCTTGTAACCACAAAGACTCCCCGGAGCTTATGCTGCGGAGAGTCTTTGTATACCTGCCTATTAAGCGGAGAAATCCGCATCCCGCCCGGTTTTCAGCGTCAGCAACTCTCCGTTTCGATCTGCTCAAGCAGTGCCAGCGCCGCTTGATCGTCGTACTCCTCGAACAGCTCCCTGATGTTGTTGATATAGGAGTGGATGAGGAACAATTCGTCCAGGCAGCGTCCGCCGTTACCATCCATCACTCCGACCCGATCCAGCTTTTCCGTGAACATCTCCCAGAAGCGGTTTGTTTTCTGCGGGTCATCGATATGCCGTCGCAGCATCGTCATCAGCTCGCGCGAATTCTTGTCCCCTTCGATGCCGACGAACGACACGTAACGGTCCGGTCTGTTTTCGTGCGGCATCATTCCCCCACCTGCTCGACCTTGAGGGCGAACGTCAGGTCCAATCCGGCCAGCGGATGGTTGCCATCCAGTGTCACGTCGTTTTCATTCACACCGGTGACGACCATCACCCTGGCGGCCCCACCCTTGAACTCGATGCTTAATTTTTGACCAACGCTGATCTCTTTCCCGGCAGGAAAGGTTTGGCGCGCCACCTGGATGATATTCTCCTGGCGCCTCTGGCCATACGCTTCATCGGCGGTCAGCACGATATTTTTTGTCTCGCCGCTGCGCATGCCGATCAGCGCCCGTTCCAGTGCCGGAAAGAGCTGGTCGGCACCGATGGTGAACGTCACCGGGCCGTGCGCTTCGGTACTGTGGAAGATCCTGCCGTTATCCAGCGTGCCGATATAACTGATGGTGACACTGCTGCCGATCTCTGCCCGCCCCATATCAGGTCTCTCCTTGTGCGTTATGAGTGTCGCTATCCGCGCAGCCACAGGCTCCGCAGGTGCAGATTCTGAGGCCGCATTGTTGGCACGCCGGGTTATGCGGGTCGCGCCCGTCAACCGTTTTGCCGCAGGCGCTGCATTCATAGCGGAAGAAGGCAAAACCGCAGTCGCGGCAGAAGAGCTTATGCGGATTGTCGCTATGTGGAAGGATGTGAACGGAGCCGCAGATCAGGCAGATCGACGCCATCTCCGGTTTGTTCCTGATGCCGTCACGATGTCTGCGATAGTGGTCGAACAGCTTGTTTGCCGTGGCTCTGTCAAGTGGTTCCATAGTAGTCCTCCCAAACGATAGCCGTTTGCTTGCAACTTTGCTGCCGGAATTGAGCGGAAACAAAGTTGCACGTGAGGGAGAGTCACCTGGAAGGGATTGGCAGGGGGCAGTCGCGTGGTGTGGGCAGGAGAGTAGCTGGCTCCCCACACCACGCTGAATAGAATGAATCAATGATCTGCAGCTAAAGACCGGGTTGTCATTTCAACCGCCACACGGTCAACTCTGCCACCGTATGTTGAAATTTCCTTCGTGTCTCGCGGATCACGAACGGTACGTCGCGAGGCTCGCCAAGCATTTCAAACGTATCCTGCAAAACCGCTTTAAGCCCGTCTAACGACCAGGCCGGTTCGCCCGCTTTCCGGTAGCCCCCGAGCCATTCTTCTTTTTTTGTATACTCCTCCAGCCAGGTATACGGAGAAGTCAGTACCAGCAGCCCCCCGGGATTGATCCGTTCGTGAATTGTGCTGAGGAATTTACGTGGTGAGTAGAGACGGTCAATCAGGTTGGCTGCCAGCACCAGATCATAGCCGCTGAATTTTTCCGGCAGATTGCATGCATCCCCCTGAAAGAACTGTACCCGATTTCTGGTGGTATCAAGTCCAAGCTCGGCAAGGGAGATCTCATGGAAAGAGACGACCTCACCCTCTTCCGGGAGCGCGTAGCGGAGATACCCCTCCTCCTGCATTCGGGCGGCAAGGCGGAAAAAGCGGGTCGAGAAGTCCAGGCCGGTTACCTGTTCAAAGCCTCCCCGGGCAAGCTCAAACGATGATCGCCCCAGGGCGCAGCCCAGATCGAGTGCATGCCCCATTGCGCGTCCCTGCATCAATTCCAGGCATATTGCAGCGCAGGTTGCAGGGAAATTGGCGACACCAAAGTGCTCCGGCCCGTAATGGGAATCACAATACTGGGCGGAGAGGGCGTCACTTTCGTACTGATCACTATGGATAACAAGCGGCGCAGCACTTTCCACATAGCGAAATCCTGCATGCTGGAAAAAGTGGCGCCGAAATGCATAACGGGCGTCCTTTGTGGATTCATTGCCGGTGGATATCCAGGAACCACCCTTGATCAGGTTGTGGCGGGTATCAAACGTCGGCGTGGAAAAATCATCGTACCAGGGGTGGATTTCGAAGCCGTGGAACGGGTAAATCGGGGTTTCGGTCCACTGCCAGACGTTGCCGATAACATCATAAAAGGTGCCTGACTTAAAACGGTCAACCGGGCAGGAGGAGGCCCACCAATAAAGGTTGATATTGCCGGGAGCTTTGTCCCACTCCGGCTGGTCGGGGATAGCGCAGATATCGCGCAGCCGGTGCCACTCGTCTTCGCTCGGCAGGCGGATAGGCAGGCCTGTCCGTGACGCTTTCCAGTTACAGAACGCTTTGGCTTCAAGGTAGTTTACTTCCACAGGCCAGTTCCAGGGGAGCTCTATTTCGCTCGCCATCGTGCGCAGTTTCCAGCTGTTATCTGTCCTGATCCAGAAGAGCGGGAATTCGGCTTGTTTGAATTCACGCCATTGCCAGCCTTCCTCTGTCCACCACTTCGGCTCAAAGTACCCACCATCCTCGACGAACTCCAGGAATTCGCGGTTGGAGGTGAGATACTCTGCCGCCTTGTAGCTCTGTACCGTGGCAGAATGCACGCCATATTCGTTGTCCCAGCCGTAGAGCGGGTGATCCTTTGCTTTGCCGAGGGTGACGGGGCCTCCCGGCACGTTCATCAAGCGATTGGCAGGCGGTTCTCCCGCATCGGTGCAGATTTTCCAGAGCGGCAGCTGCTGTACCTGATTGATGGGGAGCTGGCGTATCAGCACCGATGAAGTTTCCAGGTGGATGTGCTGGTGTTCGATCCCCATCATGATTCCCCAGAACGGACTTTCCCAGGTGATCGGCAGGGTCAGCGGCAGGGTTTTGATCAGCCCGTCGATCATTGTGCGGACCTGGTCACGGTACTCTTTGACCTGTTGGCTGGTTGGCCAGTCGTAATGGGTCTCGTTCAGATCGTCCCATGACATCTCATCCACACCCACCGCAAACATGGACTCAAAGCCCGGATTGATACGCGTGTCAATGACCTTGGCGATGATGAGTTTGTTGATGTAGAAGGTGGCGGTGTGGCCAAAATAGAAGATCAGCGGGTGGCGCAGCCGGTCGGCGCGAAGGTGAAACGCCTCTTCTGAACGGAGAGTTTCGTAGAGTTTCTCGTCGAGATCGAAGGTCGCGTGGAAATAATCGAGAATGTCGGATCGCTTCTGTTCTGGATCGCCATCGCTTAAATTGATGGTGCAGGTGTTGCGCAAATCCATGATAATCCTCCTTGAGAACTTTGACCGTGTTGAACTGGTTGGGAGTATAACGGCAGAAAAGGCATTTGAACCGCCGCCAGAAGTATTACTAGGTGTTGTTTGTTGGCTTTACGACAAACTTACAGCCAGTTAGTAGTTCCATCAGGCGCTTCTAAGCGAACACGCCGATGAACGCAGATTAAACCAAGCTTCTGGCCGCACAACTAACCTTTTCGGTTAAGCCAAGAAATGTTTTAAGCCTCTGATTTCTCGGCGTGTATCGGCGTTCATCGGCGGTTAACTGCTTTTTTAGGTGTAAAACTGTCTTTGGCTCCTGCTTTTGATTCTCGTTGCGCCGTCGCGTCGTTGCGTGAGAACGGGTTTCTGCACTCCTGAAAACATTAAAGCTCGCCAAATGTACCCGAATCGAAATGGCTGGTCAAATCATCAAATACTGCAAAGATAAATAGATGCGTAAGTGATGCCGGTTTACCACGTTAATTTCGACATCATGCCGCACCGTTTGTAACGGTTTTGTGCCACATGCGACAGCACCATTATTCAGCACCTGACTATTTGCTGCCCATCCGCTATGTAAATAAAATTATAACGACGGGAGGCGCTGTGCTGTAACCAGCCGTATGTGCCGATTCATATTATTACTTCTGACTTGGCATGTAGAATGTAAGGGGAGTGCTGGGAAAATATTCGGCTGAACCTGAATGCGGGTAACTGCAAACAGGCTCATCTCATAAAATAGCGCATTTCAAGGAACCGGCAATGTCAGTATCACTTCTCGATCTAACCGTCCGTGAGGTCATTGAGCGTCACCCCGAAACAGTCCCGGTGTTCAGAAGCTCGGGGTTGGGCATGTTCGCAAATGAGAAAATCCGTGAGACGTTTGGTGCTGCGGTAAGGCTGCGCACCGCTCTCAAGACGGCGAAAATCAATACCGACCTGTTCAGCAGCCTGCTGGATGATGCCATCGCTGCCGGAACAACAGAAGCCGATGGACAGGTAGCGCCTCTCCGTGCGCTCAGCACCCTGAACCTCCTCGCCCTGCTTCCCTGTCCGCTTAAAGTCCCGCTGGAAGAGGCCTTTAACGGATTTCTGACCGCACTTCCGCCGGAACAACGCGCCGCTTTGACCTTTTGTATCGAAGGGAATGCCAACAGCCAGATCGACTATGCCGACTATGCCGATCACTTCGAGACCCTGGCGGACATGCCGGACATCATTATCACCCCCGGCTTCAACAGTTTCTTTCATCCACACTTTGTCGAGCTGTTCATCAAGACCGGCCAGTTCTCCAGTGTCACCGACTATAGCGGTGACCGGCACCTGACCGCCATGGGGATTACCGACCCGGACGGGCATTACAGCATGCTGGCCATGAACCTGCTGGTACTGGTGGTGGATCATACGCGTCTGGGAGACCGGCCGATGCCAGAAAAATGGGCAGATCTGCTCAAGCCGGAATATGAAAAAAGCATCGCCATTCGCGGTAACCACGACGGCACCTTTTGCGAGACACTTCTGCTGGCGCTCTACAAGGATTTCGGCAGCGCCGGTCTGGCTCAATTGGGGCGCAACGTCGCCTGGGGCTGGCACCCGTCGCAGATGGTCAAGTCGGCCGGGAGCGGCAAGGATGATACGCCGGCCATCAGCATCATGCCGCTCTTCTTTGCCAACAATATCAAAAACTGCGAACAGGTCACCATCGTCTGGCCAGTGGACGGCGCCCTTGTCAGTCCGGTAACCATGCTGGTCAAGGCGGAGAAACGTGAGGAACTGCGACCTCTGATCGATTTCCTGAACGGCCCTGAAGTGGCGGCAATCTGCGCCGGAGCGGCTTTTCCGGCCGTGCATCCCGAGGTGGACAACCGCCTGCCGGAGAGCGCCACCTTCAAGTGGATCGGCTGGGACTACGTCAAAAATAACGACCTCAAGGTTCTGATTGCCGAGACCAATGATGCTTTTCTGCAGGCCTTTCGCGGGGAGCCGCAATGAAGCTGATCACGGTAGCCGGTCCTCCGTCGTCGGGCAAGACCGCCGTGACGATCAAGGCCATTGCGGCGTTGCAGCGGGACGGAGTGCGTGTCGGCGTCGTGAAGTTCGACAGCCTTTCCACCCAGGACCAGTCGGTGTATGAAAAGCAGGGGGTGGCGGTCATGAGCGGCCTGTCGGGTAACCTCTGCCCCGACCATTTCTTTGTCAGCAATGTCAGTGACTGCCTCGCCTGGGGGATGGAAAAAGGTTCTGATCTGCTGGTAATCGAGAGCGCCGGACTTTGCAACCGCTGTGCCCCGCATATTCAGGGGGTGCTGGCGGTCTGCGTGATCGACAACCTGAGCGGGGTTGATACACCTAAAAAAATCGGGCCAATGCTGAAAATGGCCGACGTGGTGGTCATCACCAAGGGGGATATCGTGTCGCAGGCCGAGCGCGAAGTGTTCTCCTACCGCGTGCGCCAGGTCAACGCCAATGCCACCATCATTAACGTCAACGGCCTGACCGGCCAGGGGGGGCACGAACTGGGCAAGCTGTTGCTCAATGCGCCGGAGACCCCCGACCTGGAAGGGCGGTTGCTCCGCTTCAGCATGCCGGCTGCCCTCTGTTCCTACTGCCTCGGCCAGCGCAAGATCGGTAGCGATTTCCAGATGGGCAACGTCAAAAAGATGGATTTCACTTAACCCGGACGAGCCGGAACCAACATATGGTTAAAAATGGAGATTTTATCCCCAAAAATATTTTTGTTCTTGCCGTTATCCGCCGGTATCCTTTTTATCCCTGTTAAACAATGGGTTTGCTTTGAGCTGCAAAGGCTTTTTACAGGGATAAAGAAGGATGAAGGCGGATGAAACCGTTAGGCTCAATAGACGCGTATCCTGTTTGAATTTATACTTGCCACAGATACTTCGGTTGTTACTAAGGGATGCAGATGGTGACTGATAAAGAAAATGCGGAGCTGATGTCTCTCCCCACGGCTGAACTTCTCCGTCTGGCGCCTTTTGCCGGAGATTTCTTCAGTTCGCTCGGCTTGGAGCTGCCGGACGAAGGGGTCAGCACGGCTGATTATTTCGCCTCTCTCGACGCGGAACTGCTGGAGGATCTGGGGCTTGAGCGGCAGAGCCTGTCCGGACGCTTCACGGCTTTTATGGAACTGCTGGAAAACCTGAAATGCGGTGCTGACAACGCCTGCATCGAATCCATCACCATCCGGGGCGGACATGACAAGAGCGGCCGGGCGGAGGAGTTCGACTTGACCGTGAAGCCGGGTGAGGTGATCTGTATCGTCGGTCCGACCGGTTCGGGCAAAAGCCGTTTTCTTGCTGACATCGAATGGATGGCCCAGGGAGATACGCCCACCGGACGCAGCATTCTCATTAACGGCGCCGCGCCCGATCCGTCCCGGCGTTTTTCCATCGAGCATAAACTGGTTGCGCAACTTTCGCAGAACATGAATTTCGTCATGGATCTTACCGTGGAGGAATTCATCACCATGCACGCCGAAAGCCGGATGGTTGATGATATCCCCACGGTAACCGCGGCCATCATTGAGCTGGCCAACGATCTGGCCGGGGAAAAATTTACGCCGCAGACGCCGGTTACCGCTCTTTCCGGCGGGCAGTCGCGCGCCTTGATGATAGCTGATACCTCCTGTCTCAGCACATCGCCCATCGTCCTGATCGACGAGATCGAGAATGCCGGCATCGACCGCAAGCGGGCGGTGCACACGCTGGTGGACAAGCGCAAGATCGTGCTTATGGCAACCCATGACCCGATCCTGGCCCTGATGGGGGACCGGCGACTGGTTTTCAAAAACGGCGGCATCGCCACCATTATCGATACCAGTCAGGAAGAGCGGGCCAATCTGGTCCGTTTCGAGGAGATGGACGCCATGCTTGGCACTGTGCGTAATGCCCTGCGGAATGGGGAGCTGATTGGAAAGATGTGCTGACAGGTTGTGTCAATTGTTGTATCTTGAATAATGTGAAAAAACTTATGGAGGCTTTGACGTGAAAATAGATGCCGAGAAATTTAACTATATTGCCCGCACCGTATTCGCCCCGGTGTACCCGGTGCTGGCGCACCAGATATTTGAACGTACCGGTTTAACCGAAGGCGTCTGTCTGGACATGGGGAGTGGTGGAGGGTGTCTCGGGCTGGCAATCGCCCGAAATAGCGGATTCAAGGTTTACCTGCTGGATGAGTCAGCCGACATGTGCGAGATAGCCACGGGTAATATTGAACATCTCCTGATGAAGGGGCGGGTTGTGGCGCTGTGCGGCCCTATGCATGCAATCCCGCTTGAAAACAGCAGTATCGATCTGGTGGTCAGCCGCGGTTCGATCTATTACTGGGAGAATATGGCCCAGGTGCTACGCGAGATTTGGCGGGTGCTGGCCCCTGGCGGACATGTCTGCATCGGTGGTGGTTTTGGGTCTGAGGAAATTATGAATGAGATCATCCTCAAGATGAAGGTGATCGACCCGGATTGGCAGCCCATGTACCATGGGTTTGATGATGCGTTGTTTTTAGACGCTATTGCAGCGGCAAAGATCAGTGGCGCTGAGATCATCAAGGATGAAAGCGGTACCTGGGTGACGTTTCAAAAACCGCTGCAGCAGTTGTCAGAAGGATAGACCGCTATTTGCACAACTGGCGGTGCCGAAAATATCGTTTTGATACCGAGTTGGTGCATTTATTTTAAACAACATGCATCGTTATATAGCTAAAAATATAGCGACCCGCCTGCCGTTACATCCAGTCCAAGTAATTACAGCAAGTTATAGGTAAAATAACTTTTGGCATGCAATATGTAAGTAGTTATATAGCGGTAAGGTTGGCGCAAGTCACTCACCTCTGAGTGTCGAGCTGTGTCTGTCGTTATATAAACCATAATATAGCGAATGTTTGCGCACTTACGAACTAAGCGGAGCCTGTATTGGCCTGGAGATTCTGGAAAAGGCAAAAGCCAGGCTTTTCATTTTGATGACAAACTTTCTCGGTATGAGAATTTTAGTGAGAGGATGGAAGGTATGCGCTTACAAATCTCTATCCATGAAGACCGTGCCCCATAGCGCTGGGGGAACTGTAACTGAGCAATTTCACAATGTGCTCAGAAACTCACCGGCTGCGTGGATTCGTAAGGCACGTTGCGCAGATAATTTCTTTAAGGAGTGTATCCCATGAAAAAACTGATTTTCACCATCGCCCTGATCCTGCTGCCGTACTGCGTTCAGGCAGATGACATTGTCATCGGAGCCGGAGTCGGCTTGAAGGATGTAATCAATGAGCTGTCAGGCGATTATTCGCTAAAAACACCCGCTGTTGCTATTACGAAAAGCTATCTTGCCTCCGGGGCACTTGCCAAGCAGATGGACAACGGTTTGAAGGTTGATGTCGTCTTTGTGGCCAATCTTGACTGGATTGAGTACATGAAGAACAAGAAGCATGTCGATGCCTCCACTGTCGGCCCTTTTGCCTATAACACGCTTGTTTTTGCCGGGCTGCCGCGCCATGCCGACAACGGCAGTGTCCAGGGAATGCAGGATCTTGTCAGGCTTGACAAGATTGCCGTGGGGAGCCCGAAGATCGTGCCGGCCGGTGACTATGCAATGCATGCGATCAGAAAGGCGGGAATCGAGAAGGCCCTGGAGAAAAAACTGGTCATGGCGCGTGATGTGCGTGACTGCATGATGTATGCGGAGAGAGGAGAAGTTGATGGCGCGTTTGTGTATAGGACTGACGCCATGATGGCCCACAATGCAAAGATCCTTTTTAGCGTGCCGACGGATTTATACCCACGGGTGGTCTACATGATGGCCGTGACAACTGCGGGCGCAAAAAAAGATGAAACTATGGCGTTTTACCGTTTCCTGAAATCGACTGAGGCAAAGAATATTCTGAAAAAGCACGGCTTTGAAGTTCACTGAATTTTTACTACGTATCGTTATGTAGAGCAATTTATACCGGTCGGCGTACAGAGCCGGAATCCAAATTCTACAAAAGGAGGGTGTCATGAAAAGGTTAGGCATTGCAGTCGGGTTATGTTTGGTCATGTCCCAGGCAGGAGCGGTTTCCGCCAAGAGTCTTGAGGATGTATTGAAGGAAAAAGGGGTGATTTCTGAAGAAGATTACCAAGAGGTTATGAAGAGCGCTGCCGTCACGTATAAGCCGGGAACAGGGATCAATCTGACATCGGCTGACGGTAAGTTCAGCACCAGTATCGGCGGCTTTATGCAGGCGAGGTATACCTTGCTGAATTATGATGATGCCAATGGAGCACCGGCACAAAAAAGATCCAGAACGTTTGAAGTAAAACGCGCCAAACTGATTGTAAGCGGGCATGCGTATTCCAGGGATATCACCTATAACCTGACAACGAATTTTTCAAATATCTCCGGTGGTACCACTAAAAATGGCGGGCTTTTGGAAAATGCCTGGATAAACTATAAACTGCGTGACGAACTCCAGGTCCGCGCCGGCCAGGACAAGGTGCAGTTCGGCAGGCAATTGCTGACACCGGCAACGGCCCTGCAGTTTATCGATCAGTCTCATGTGACGGTGGCCTTTGCACCGACCTATGATACCGGTGTGAATCTTCACGGCAAAATAGCCAAAGGGCTCTTGACCTACAGCGTTGCCGGAAGCGGCGGATTGGGACAGAATTATGCGCGTGCTACGGAGAACAATGCCTTTACCGCGCGCATCACTGTCAACCCGTTCGGGGTGATGAAGAACTCGGAATCGGATGTTGAGAACAGTGACAAACCGCTCCTGTCAATCGGCTCAAGTTTCTACCGTAATACGGTCACTGAAAGTGAGGCAAGCACCGCCAACACAAACAACAGCCTCGGGTTTCTCAAAAAGAAGTCCGGCTGGTTTGCACTCAATAATAAAGGTTCAGTCAGCGCAACGAGTAAGGAAGAGATTGATTTTAACCTGTTCAGCGTGGACACCGCGTTCAAATGGCGTGGGCTCTCTCTGACCGGTGAATTCATGACCGGCGAGGGTGATATGCAGCGGAACAATTACAAACAGCACGCTCTGGGTGCTTACGCCCAGGCGGGCTACATGATAATCCCCAAGACGGTGGAGCTTGCCTACCGGTATGCCTATCTGGACCCGAACAGAAATGCCGGCAATGACCATTGGGTGGAGAACAGCATGGCGGTTTCCTGGTATATCAAGGAACACAACCTGAAGCTCCAGGCCGATTATACCGCGATTCACAAACAGTAGGCAATCGCCTCAACAAGCGGCACTCAACCGACTGATGACAATCAGGCCCGGCTCCAGCTCCAGCTGGTGTTCTGATCATGGTGTTCTGACCAACCACGATGCATCAACGGGGAAGAGGGAGAAGCAGAACGCCCTCCTCCCCGTAAAAATGGTACATCATCACACGAGCGACAGCCGGGACAGCCCCCTCATCATCCTGACTGAACTGAACATTTTACCGCAAAGGCATCTACCGTGTTCATTCTTGCACCTTCCGATTACACTGCCATTCTGCTCTCGATTAAAGTTGCGGTTACTGCCACCGTGCTGTCGCTTCCCTTCGGATTCGCTGCTGCGTGGCTTATTACCTATGGCCGCTTCCGTGGCAAAGTGGTGCTTGAGGTAATGACCAATCTCCCGTTGACCCTGCCCCCGGTTGTTATCGGCTATCTCCTCCTGTTGCTGCTTGGCAGTAACGGATTTTTAGGCCGCCTTCTCGGCAGCATCGGCATCAGGCTGATTTTTACCTGGCGGGCCGCGGTCATCGCAACGGCCGTGGTAGGCTTCCCCCTGATGGTACGCTCAATCCGTCTTGCGATGGAATCGATTGATCCGGACCTGGTTCATGCGGCGCGGACGCTTGGAGCAACCAGATTTAACGCGATTCTGACGGTCATTCTCCCGCTCTCCCTGCAGGGGCTCATTGCCGGATCATCGCTCATGTTTGCCCGCGGGTTGGGCGAATTCGGCGCAACAATCATTGTGGCGGGCAATATCCCCGGGGTGACCCAGACGATCCCCATGGCGATCTTTGAATACGCCTCTTCTCCGAGCGGTGACACGATGGCCCTCATGTTGTGCGTGGTATCGATAGCGATTTCAATTGTTGTCCTGCTGCTGCACGAATACCTGTGCAAACAAACCATGCGGGCGGATTGATATGGAACTGCACATTGCACTACAGAAGCATTTCGCTTCGTTCACGCTCGATGTCGACAGCACGCTGCAGGGCAACAGAATCGGTCTGTTCGGCCCCTCCGGCAGCGGCAAATCAACCCTGGTCAGCCTTATTGCCGGTTTGCAGCAGGCGGAGAGCGGACGAATCGTTCTGGACGGGGAGCTGCTGTATGACACAAGCAGGAGAATTAACGTTTCTCCCGACAAACGGCGCATCGGGATTATCTTTCAGCGCCCCCACCTGTTCCCGCATTTGAATGTAAAAAACAATCTTCTCTACGGTTTCAAACGCTCCACGGCAGGCAACCGCACCATCGATTTTGATGCCCTGACGGACGTCCTCCGCATCGACCATCTCCTCGACCGTGGCGTCAATAACCTTTCCGGCGGCGAGAAGCAACGGGTGGCCATCGGCAGGGCGGTGCTCTCCAACCCGCGCCTGCTTTTGATGGATGAGCCGCTGTCGGGTCTGGACGATACGCTCAGGTTCCAGATCATCAGCTATCTGAAATCGGCGTGCGAGATCTTTGCCATCCCCTCTCTTTTTATCTCACACTCACTCCTTGAAATGCGCCTTATGACAGATCAGGTGCTCAGCATTGAACAGGGGCGGATTATTGAAGAGACTACGCCGGAGAATCTCTCCAGAAGCCGCATGGGGTTGAATCCGGCCGGCTACGTCAATCTCATGAAAGTGACCTCTCCGACTCAGTGTGAGGATATGTGCGCCTATTCCTGGGGTAATACCGAACTGCTTATCTCCGGAAAAAGTGATCAGCCTGACTCGCTTTTTGAACTTTCATCTAAAGACATCATTCTTTTCAAACGTCATCCTGAAGCGATCAGCGCACGGAACCTGCTGCAGTGCGTGGTAAGCGGAATTTTTGAATCAGGTGGTAAGGTTGGCGTTGAGCTTGGCTGTGGAGATGAACGTTTGGTGGCGGAAGTCGTCCACCAAGTGGTTGGAGAACTGGATATTACCGTTGGCAGCACCCTGTTTGCGGCAATAAAGGCGTCGGCTTTCAGGCGACTGGGGTAGCTGTTTTATACTGATAAAGGGCGTACTGACCATGGTGGCTACTCAGGACATATCTACGATGAATGAAAAGGGCGATCTGAAAGTCGTTTTCAGTAATAGCAGAGACAAGGTCAATGCCCTGCGCCTCAACCTGGCCACGGTCGGCAAATGTCGTAACCGCGAGTGCCGGGCCAAGGTGTTTCCGCTGCTCTATCAGATGAGCCGGGTCATCGCCGAAAGCTCTGACCTTTCCCATACCCTCACCATACTGCAGCAGATCATGGAAATGGAGATGAATATCATCTGCGGCATGATCAGCCTCTATCATCAAAAATCAGGCCGGATTCTGCTTCATGAAAGTTTTGGCCTGACAGAGGATGAGGCGTCGCGCGGGATCTATGCGCTGGGTGAGGGCATTACCGGCAAAGTGGTGGAAACCGGCAAGGCCATAATGTTGCCACGCATCCACGAGGAACCCGCATTCCTGCACCGTACCCGCAGTCTCAAGTACGGTCTCGATCAGGAACTCTCCTTTGTCTGTGTGCCGGTTATGCGGGGACGAAAGGTACTCGGCACGATCAGCGCGGAGCGGATCTATGACAGCGTGAAACTTCTGGAGCAGGATGTGGAACTGCTCTCCACCTTTGCGGCCATGATTGCTCCGGCTGTTGAACTCTACCTGATGGAGAATTTCGACAAGGCTCATCTGGAAAAAGAAAACAGGCGGCTGAACGATGCGTTGAAACAGAGATTCAAGCCGGCGAACATCATCGGCAGTTCCAAGGCCATGCTGGATGTGTACGAACTGATCCGCAAGATTACCAGCACGAAGACAACCGTCCTGATCCTGGGAGAAAGCGGCGTCGGCAAGGAGTTGGTGGCGGGAGCCATTCATTTCAACAGTACCCTGGCGGAAGGCCCCTTTATAAAATTCAACTGTGCCGCGCTGCCTGAAAGCATCATTGAAAGCGAGCTGTTCGGACATGAAAAAGGTGCGTTTACCGGCGCCGTTAACCAGCGTGCCGGGCGTTTTGAGGATGCGGATGGGGGGACCATCTTTCTTGACGAGGTGGGCGAGCTTTCCCTGGCCATGCAGGCCAAACTCTTGCGGGTACTTCAGGAAAAAACGTTCGAGCGGGTGGGGGGCAACCGGCCGATCAAGGTCGATATCCGCATCATCACGGCAACCAACAGGGATCTTATCGACATGGTCGCCAAGGGAACATTTCGCGAAGACCTCTATTACCGCTTGAATGTTTTTCCGATCATTATCCCGCCATTGCGTGACCGGGGCAGCGACATCATTACCCTTGCCGACCATTTTGTGGCCCGTTTTGCGAGGGAGTCCGGCAAAGATGTTACGCGCATCTCCACTCCCGCCCTGAACATGATGATGAATTACCACTGGCCCGGCAATGTGCGTGAGCTGGAAAACGTCATTGAACGGGCGGTCATCCTGTCCGAGGATGAAGTGATCCATGGCTACAATCTGCCGCCATCGCTGCAGACTTCCGTACTGACCGGGACGGCGCATTTGGGTGGCCTGGAGACCAAACTTGCTTCTGTTGAATACGAGATGCTGATTGAGGCGCTTAAAACTCACAACGGCAACATGACCGAGGCGGCGCGTGAATTAGGCATGACCAGGCGAGTGCTCGGCTTGAGGATGGATAAGTACAAGATCGATTACAAAAAGTACCGCTGACAGATCAACCGCTCTCAATCTCCCCTTATCAGGGGAGACTTCAAGGCTTCCACCCTGATAAGGATTCTCCGGGGCCTCAAGTGGGTTGGTTTCAGCTGTTCCGTCATGCCGAAGAGAGGGAGGTGGCTACTGAAATACGGTTCTTTTAACTTCTGTAACCTGCCCCCCTGGGCCATCGCTTCGTATCACTTTAATGACAATCCGCAACCATTGGAGATTCAGGGGGTCAAGGAGAGCAACCGTTTCCTGTTCGAGAGGCTGAACGCTATTCCGTCATCTCATGAACGGGCTCTGTTGTTCAATGATTTCATGTCGGTCAAATTCCAGCTGCACCATTGGCAGGAACAGTCCACCGATGTGGCTCGTATGAGTATCCGCAACAGCTATCTGAAATTTTTGAAGGGGTGGAAGATCGATTCAAACTCGGTGTACGGTGCGGTGCTCAAGCGCTGGGTGGAGAGTCGCATCGGCATCAGCCCTACCTTTCACAAGGCCCGCATTGACGACATCATCAGTGAAACCTATTTCAATTACAGTGTCGATGTGATGAAAGGGAGCTCCCAGACGAGCGCCATCCAGTCACAACTCGACCTGCTGTTTGAGTTCGGCCAGTATGAACTGCCGCGTAAATATCCCGGCTTGAACGCCATCACGCTTTTTCGCGGCACCCATGACGCGGAAGAGTACGATATTCTGGCGACAATGGCTAAACGGGACCAGATTGTGCGGTTGAACAATCTGGTCTCGTTTACCAGTGATGAGGAGAGGGCCTGGGAATTCGGCCGTACCGTCTGGAAGACGTCAGTGCCGCTTGCCAAGATTTTTTTCTACAACGATCTGCTTCCCGGCAGCATGATGAAGGGAGAGGATGAATACATGATCATCGGTGGTGAGTATCATGTCGAGCGGCTCAGATAGCCGCTTCATCCGCTTCTCTGTACGCCATCGCCTTCTTCAGCCATGGAGGCGGATTGCCCCGCAGGACGCCCTGCAGCTTCTCAATAATCTCCGTAATCGTGGTTTCCGTGCCTGTCTTCAGGTGAAAGGAATTTTGCGCCACGATCTTGGCCAGGGCCACGTTGCTGATATCCACACTGCAGACAATCGGGCAATCGGCCACCGAACGGGCCAGAGCACTGTTGCGATCATCTTTGTGGAGGTTGGAGGTGATGGCGTTACTGTCGCCATAGTAGGCCGCCTTGTCAGGTCCTATTTCCCAGATTTTGAAGTCGTCGTTGTCTCCGAATTTATGATTGATCGTCCTGCCATCTGTTGATGCAAAAGCAATTTTCATGACATGAGTCCTCCGTGTGCTAACGTAGGCAAGTCTTGCCGCCACTACGTTGCGTATTAAAAACCGTGTTTTTTCCCTTTCAGCGCTTCAATGTCAATGCGGATAACCGCCGTGCGGTCGAGATTCGCTTTCGGGTAGGTAAATTTTTTCTCTGAAAAATGCGCCACGATAAGATCAAGCGCTTTGATCTTTTCCGTCTCGTCCTCCACAAAGACCGCCTTGCCACTCCCGATCACCGTGCGGTGTTGTGCCTCGAAATCACACGCTTCATCGCTTTCAATAAAGCCGTTATCGATACTGATTTCGAAGCAGATGTTGTTGTTTGATTTTAAAATATCCATTTTTGTGCCGGCCTGCGCCGAATGGAAATAGAGCGCCGCACCGTCATAGGCGTAGAATACCGGGACCAGGAATGGCAGGTCGCCGTCAACGAGCGCGATGCGCATGAGATGTGTTGAAGTGATGATGGCGTCAATTTCCGTGCGGTCGGTAATCTCACGCTCTTTGCGCCGCATCATGCCGTGCGGATGTTTCTTCGTTGACTCTGACATATGCTGTCTCCTCTGTTGTGTCGGGTAAGTAGTGTGAGCTCTCTGTGACTAGATGCAAGTGCAGGAAATGGCGCCAAAGGTGGTCGACTGTTCATGTTCAAAAATCCTTGGCGCAGGAAAAGAAGCCGTTACGCAGTTGATGCTTTTCAGCTTTTCCACATACGCGGCCGGCAGTCCATGATGTACCGCTCCCGCAATAACCGTCGCCATGAACTCCGCGCTGGGGCGGTTTGACTCTCCCGACAGGAACCTTTTGTAGATCAGCACCGGGTAGCTGTTTCCTTCGGCATCAACAACTTCAGTTGGGTAATGGAAATAGGCTCCGGTACCGTCCAGGCGGACATCCTGCCATGAGTCGAGCCGCTCTGAATCAGGGTGTGTAAGTTTATACACAACGCCCCACACCTCTTCTCCCGGTTGCGGCGTTACCGTTGCTTCGCCACCATCCCAGCGTCGGGAAGCGCCGTAAAAGGATAGCCCGTAATCCGCCAGACGCGCGACGGCACACGCTTCCGGTTTAAAACAACGGGACAAAATCTGCTCCGGATTCATGTTTGATCCATAGGCAAAAAACAGGTGATTTGTTCCTCTGTCGGCTTTTTTCATGGTAGTCGCCTTTTTATTGTTATGTGGGTGAAACAACCACTTTCAGCCACTGTCCCGATTCATCGGGGACCTCGGGTTCGGCTGTCAGTTTCAGGTTTCTCAATTCGTTGTAAAACCAGCGTGGAATGTGGTCACAGATTATTTCCAGGGTTTTGAAGTTTTTCTCTTCCAGGGCGGGAATCACTATCTGCCGTGAGTTCAGCGCCGGGTTGTCCTGTAAAATCTGCGCAAGGTGTATCAGGTAACGCCCTTCTTCGATGTCGCCAAGCAAAAGCGGTAGCGGGATATCAGGGTTGACGCCGCACGGTTCACACGATGGCCCGCGTGGCGCGGTTGCCCGTGATGAGCAACCGCCTCCGCAACCGCCATGCCCGGCGCTTCTGACCGGGGGCTTGCCGATATTCGCCAGCGCCTGTTTTTCCAGCTCAGCGACATATTCTTTTTCCTGCAGGACAACATTATCAAGCTGTTCCCGCAGGGGCCCTGCGGATTTCCAGGTATGAAAGCCAAGTTCTTCCATCAACAGGGCATGGAACAGCCCTTTGAATTTCTTGACGAGAAACACCTTGCAATCATCCAGCTGGGACATGGCGGTAAAAAACAGCGCCTTTGTTTCCAACAGGTTCATATCTTCATTGATATCAAGCGCTATTTCCCTGGTGATCCGCCACTCTCCAGAGATCTGTTCATAACGACAGAGTTTCCCTTTTTCATAAAAATCGGCCACGTCACCACCGCCGTTAACGAAGGTTGCAATTTTCATACGGTCTCCTTACCAGACGTTAAGAAGCCACTCTTTGTTCTTCTTGTGCTCCATATCGGCGAAAAGGGTGTTGGCCATCTGCTCGGCCAGCCAGATGGCGCCGGCATAACCGACTACCGGATAACGGTGCATTCCGGCGCGGTCGTAGGTGGGGAAACCAACCCGGAGCATCGGGATATCGTAATCGATGGAAATAAACCGCCCCTTGGAATGCCCCAGGATGAGGTCAAGTTCAAGCCCCTCGTTCTTGATCCGGTTTTCCAGATCCCAAAAGTCGGCATTCATGATGATCTGCATGTCGTAATCGACTTTTTCCTGCAGCGCCTTGATGCGTGGATCTTCTTTGTAGCCGGGGTTGTCGTCGCCTAACAGCAGCAGCACCGGCTTCATTTCCAGATCGAGACAAAATTCCGCCAGTCCGATAACCAGATCAGGATTGCCGTAGATGGCAACTCGCTTGTCGGCAAAAAACATATGTGACAGATCGGTCAGGGCATCGATGGCGAGGCCTCGTTCACGAACGAGCGATTCAGGAATAGGCTTGCCGGTCATTGTTTTCAGGTTCTGCAGGAACGTATCGGTGTTGCGGATGCCGATGGGGGTTGGCCCGATGAGCGCCGGAATGTCGAATTTTTTCTCAAGGAATTTGGCCGCTTTTCCACCTTCGTAGCGGTTCAGCACAATGGAGCCGAAGGCATTTGCCGTTCCGGTCAGATCCTCAATGGTAGTGTTGCCGTGGGATACATGGTTGCCATCAGGCATGACCGGTGAATCGAAACTTTCAATTTCAAAGAGGACGGTCGCGTCGATCTGCATTTCCGCCAGCAGATGTTTGAGCGCCGTGACGTCTCCGGGATTGACCCAGCCGGTAAACAGGTTGATTTTCCTGTTCGGCTGATCTTTTTTGGCAAAGTAACTGACAAAATCCTTCACCGCCACATCATAGCCGCTGATCATGCTTCCCACAAAGCTCGGGGTGTGGATCGGGATGAGATGGACTTCCCGGTCGGGGTATTTCTCTTTCAAAAGTCCTTCGTTGAGCTTGATGACAACGCCATCGATATCATCGCCGATAATCTCGGTTGAGCAGGTTGAAATAATCGGAATGATTTTAACATCAGGATAGCGCATCAGGAGGACATCGACCCCCTCCTCGACGCGGTTGAGGGCGCCGAATACCGCCCCGTCTTCATGCACGGACGACGAAGCGATTTCAAAGCTTTCCTTGAAATGCTGGGAGATCAAGAGGCGCACGAACATAACGCACCCCTGTCCGCCATGAACGAGCCCGATGGTGTCTTTAATTCCTATACTGGCAAACTGCGCGCCGGCAGGCTGACAGGTGAATATCGGATTAATGACACCGACGCGATCTTTGTTTTTCAGTTCACAAGACATATGCAGCCCCCTTTCTTCTAATATTTATGATCGGTAAGTTCTTTATTCAGTGACGCCGTAATGGTCGTGTAGTCGATACGCTCTTTCAATCCCTGCATGAGCAGCTTTTTCTCTGCTGTATCCATCTCATGCAGCCATGGGTAGCGGTTTTCAAAAGCTTCCGCCAGACAGACGGCATCCACCCAGTAACAGCGGTCCTCCCGGGTTTCGTTGGCTACCGGCTCATCACACAGAATCTTCGTGGCTGCGCCCAAAACGCCTTCGTTCTGCCTTTCCCGGTCCCAGGTGCGGGAGTGGAACTGCCAGAGGCAATGTTTCATGATGTAATCTTCAAGTTGAGCGATCCTGTCTTTCATAATCTGTTTCCTCCCCTAGTGTGCGCCGACAGGCTTTTTTTTGAGCTCATCAGGATACGTTTTATTCATATAATCCGGCACGCAGTCATACTTGCCGGTATACTGCCTCTGTGTGCTCGCTGAGGCAGCTTCTTCGCTCAGAGCGGCATCGGAAAACATCATCTGTGTCGCAAAACCCTTGTCTGTCGGAATCTCGTCTTTGCTGATATCCAGCAGGGAAAGCTGGTGGATCGGCGAGTAGATGGCGTTGTAGATATCCCGGGCAAAGCGGACCCATCCCTCATAACCTTTGTAGGGGCCATTGTGGTAGGCATGGGCATTCAGATAGGGAACCCTGATTTTTTTGGCGACCTCGCCGGGACGTTTGCCGGTAAAGATGACATCAGGTTTCAGTCTCAACATTGCTTCGACCGATTCAAGCTCATTCGGATCATCGATGGCGAGAGTTCCCTCTTCGCAGCGGGCAATTCCTTTTTCCATATCCTGCTGATGGCCGAATTTCGTGTAGACCGACACAACATCGAGCCCCATTTCTTCATGGATGACATGCGCCCAATGCCAGAGCTTGGAGCCGCCGGGCCAGAGGCAGACTTTTTTCCCTTTCAGGCGTTCCTTGTACCACTCCAGTTCCGGTTTCCAGCGGGCGGTCTCCTCATCAATGATCTTCTGCGCCCTCTCTTCGATGCCGAAGAACAGCCCGACCTTCCTGAGCGAATCCGACAACGGTTCAAAACCGAAACCGTCGATGTCAAGCCGCGGAATCCCGTAGCGTACCCTGAGTTCGTTGCAGATATACTCGGCAGAGCGGGCGCATTCGAGGACATTCAAGTGCGCTCCGTGCATGGCCCTGAGATCGTCATAGGAACCGTTGCCGGTAAAGGTTGAGAGCACCTGGATACCCATGCGTTTGAAATAATCATGCATTATTTCTTCATCGCCCTGGATGTTGTACTCGCCGACATAGTTGATCACGTAATCGCTGGTGATTTTGGGCTCAACCGTGCCGACCTTGTCTTTAATCCAGGCAATATTGATGGTGTGATGCCCGCCTGACTGGCTCGGCCCTTTGAAACCGGGCGAGTTGCAGACAAAAATATCCACCTCAGGCATCTCTTCCATCACCTCCTGGGCAACCGCGCCGATATCGTCGCCGATCAGCGCTGAAGCACAGGTCTGGTAGAGGGTCATGCGCTTGATCTGCGGAAAAGCCTTGAACGCCTCAATGATGTTCTGTTTGAGCATCTTCTCCGCACCGAAGACGATGTTCTTTTCCTTCATATCCGTTGCAAAGGTGTACTTGAGCTGGAAGTTCTCATTGTCGCTGATGTAGCGTTTGGTCTGCCAGGTGTCGTAGGTGCAGCCGACCGGTCCATGGCTCAGATGAATAACATCCTTCATGGGGGTGCCGATAACGTGCTTGGCTCCGCAGTAAGCACAGCCACGCTCTGAAATTGACCCCGGAATTGTATTGAGGTATCCCTCGGGAAGGGCCGACGTCAAATCCTCCCCGGCCCCTTTTATGACAGCATGTTTTTTCCGTTCAGGAATAGTCGTGCTGCATTCAAACTCATGATGTGGCATAACGAATTCTCCTTATTTTTTGCACTCAGCAAACTCCGTACTGGAAATGGGGTCAGTCCATGAGACCGTATTTGACGACCATCGCCTCAAGCTGATCCATGGTGAGCGGTTTCGGGATAACAAAGTTCTTGTTTTCGATGATCTTGCGTCCAAGTTCCTGGTATTCCAGGGCCTGATTACATTCGGAATCAAATTCGGTGACGGTTTTCTTGTTGAACTCTGCTTTCTGCACGATATTGTCGCGCGGGACAAAGTGGATCATATGGGTGCCGATTGCTGCGGTGAACTCTTCAAGAAACTCCTTTTCCCCGTCAACATTACGGCTGTTGCAGATGATACCGCCAAGGCGCACGCCGCTCTGCTTGGCATATTTGACGAGCCCCTTGCAGATGTTGTTGGCGGCATAAATCGCCATCATCTCACCCGACGCAACGATGTACACTTCCTGAGCCTTGCCGTCCCGGATAGGCATGGCAAAGCCGCCGCAGACGACATCCCCCAGTACGTCAAAAAAGACAAAATCCAGATCTTCCGTATAGGCCCCAAGTTCTTCCATCATGTCGATGGCCGTGATAACGCCACGACCGGCACAGCCGACGCCCGGTTCCGGACCGCCGGATTCAACGCAGAGAATATCCTGAAACCCTTGCCGTACGACCTTGTCGATCGTGATTTTCTCGGCCCCTTCTTCGCGCAACACATCCATCAGGGTCTGCTGCATGTTGCCGCCTAAAATCAGACGGGTTGAATCGGCCTTGGGGTCGCAGCCGTGAATAAAAATTTTCTGGTTGTGAAAGTGGGCCATTGCTCCCGCCGTGTTCTGGGTGGTGGTAGATTTGCCGATGCCGCCTTTACCGTAAATTGCGATTTTTCTGGTCATGATGAGACTCCTTTGGGTTGGCTGGAATGTTGTGTTTTGGAACCGGTTCAGCAGCGCTTGTTTTCCTAAAGAGCAGGGAGCATGCCAGATGAATTTATTTTTGTGAGGAGGTGGCCGGGTGGTTTGGGTTGTGTTACAGGGATGTCTTGAATTTAACTGATAAAAAACGGTAGGTTATATGCGCTGGCAAAGGCGCATGTATGGTGTGGATTTGTTCGGTTTCGACGGGATATTATGGCGTGAACGGTAGTATTGAGCGGTGAGTGGCGTTCTAAAAAGTACGTTTCAGACAGGAATGTTCCTAAATGTACGGGAGGGTCAAGCGGGGTATACAGTGGGTTTGAAACTATTCAGAAGGACTGAAAAAGGGGACGGACTGAAAAAGGGGACGGATTTATTTTACCGGTTTCTTCGGCCTACCCTGCCCCCTAGACTCTACCCGTTTCCCCAGCTTTTCTTCTATTTCATCAATAAATTTACTTGCGCCTGTCAATTGGCCTCGCTGGATTGCCCGGCGTATTTGGGCAGTTTCGTCTTCGGATATCGTACCAAGCATATAATCACGATATTTGTCCTGTCGTTTCTTTTCTGATGACGACAGCCCCAGATATATTGGATCAAGGTCCACAACACCTTGTTGAGTAAGACCCACTTTAGCGCCATAACTCGACCAACGGTAGGCTTCCGGTGAGGCGACTATCCCGGCCCGCACAGGATTAAGCTCCACGTAGCGGCAACATGCCAACAGGTAATCATTCGTGCTGATCGGACTGGATTTAAAGCGACCTTCCCAAAGTGTACCGCTCCGCTTTTCCTGCTTGTTTACATACCGAGTCTGACGCCCGGCAACTCTTTTCATCAATAAAGCTACATTTTGCTCTTCAGCGCCGGGGTCAATGATCAGGTGAACATGGTTAGTCATCAGGCAATATCCATATAATTTGCAGTTCAGCTTTTCTTTCCATTCCTGAAGATTATCAAGGTAGAACAAGTAGTCATTGTCGGAGGCAAAAACCACTTGACGGTTGTGTCCTCGCTGGATGATGTGATGAGGGTAGTCAGTTATGATGATTCGTGCTGTTCTTGGCATACGCTGTTATTACCATAACTACTGGAGACGCCCAACAAATAAATCTGTCCCCTTTATTCCCTTTGAACATATATTTTTTCTTCCGGAGTAAGCGATACCTCTGTTAGGCCTTTGGATGGGGAACTTTCTGTCAGGTAAAATTTCAAGTTTTCTCGAACGCCGCCTTTATTTCTGGAAGCCATCTCTTCTTCTTTGTATTTTTTGACAATGTCCTCAGCTTGGGTTTTCATATCCTGGCCTTCCCCTGCTACTACTTTTTTTGACTCCGCTTTATTGCAAGCAGTGATTGAGGTCAGGGAGGTTAGTAGGACCAGCACTGTGAATATTTGTAATTTCATATGGTTATATTCTCCTTGCCAACGTCGTGGGCGGTGAGCGGGGTTCACCGCTCCACCGGCCTGGTTGAGCATTTCAGTTTCTTTATCTCTGTGTTCTCTTTTGCCTGATTTGAATCACCAGCCATACTGTCGCCAGCGCAAAAAGAAGCATCCCTCCGTACAATGGAAAATACATCCAGCTCATTTGACTTTTTAATTGAATATATCCTGCATGAAAGTCAGTCAGCTTTATTCTTCCGGGAACATCGGGTCGCACCATTGCCAACACAACTGAGGCTAAGAGCGTAGATGCCGAACCAATGCACATTAGCATTGCTGCTTTTGTCCTGTACCGCGCACAACAGACTAAACTTCCAGGCAAAATAACTCCTTGGATGGCGGCAGTAGCTATAAGCAGCATGAATTCGAGAAATGACATTTTCATTTTTTTGATTTGCTCAACGGGCATGGGTTTGACCCGCCAGTTTTTCAGGGCGGGTCGTAACCCTGGTTGAACATCACTATTACGGATCCGTTTTTACAACATAGTCTTTTACGACTAAGCCCTTTTTCTTGTCCCCTCGAACATGAGGATCCCACCAATAGAGACCAGTGTATCTCCCGAATAACGGGGCATCTTCTGTAAAAATTTTGAAGTGTCCCCTGCAAAGATGAATTCTAGTCTTGTCGTTGTCGTTAACATTATCATTGCCGTGTGGTACTTTTCGGTTTGAAGGCAACCTCAGAACAAGGGTTTTGTAAATGAACAACTCTTGCTTTCCGTTTTTTGAACGCTTTCGGTTTAGCTTTGGTGGAGGTTGGTTATCTTCTGTTTCTATATTTTTGCAATTGAGTAAAAGTAACGCGGCGTTGAGTACATATAAATCACGTTGGTCATCGGCTCTACATTCTAATGCGGTATCCCAAGGGAGTTGTTTGTCGCTGGCTGACATCGGATATGTGTTGCTTCTCATCAGCAAGCTTACGACAGCGGGTGATGCTCCGCGATTGACCGCAGCAGCAGCCACTTTTTTTCCTATCCGTTCAAGATCGTCTCCAAATGTCCGTCCTACCAAAACCAGGTAGTTTTGTGGGCTTAATACCCATCTTTTCCATTGCTCCACCCAGTTGACAATTACGACGCGTAATAAATCTTCATCCAATTCATCAACAAGCAAACCTCTCTTGGGAACAGACATAGTTTCGCCAACAGTAAAACTCTTGTCTTCAAATTCAAACCAACAAGATTTGTAGGGTAATCTGACATATTTTGAGCTACTGCCAAGAAATACCTGAGTTTCTTTTTGCTCTTCGACAAATGATCCTAGCGGTTGTATCAGTTCTTGATATGATCCAAGAAAAAAATGCTGTGCTTGTTTTATTCCATCGACGGCAGATTTAACGGCATTCAGATATGTTTCGTCCTTCATTTGTTTTTGGATAAGTGCGTTGAAGTCGTCAACGACATGATGACCGTACATTATTGATACTCCGTCTGTTGAGTCGTATTTCTTATTCGTCGTTCAACGTCGTGGGAGATCACCTGACGGTTTTTAGGTCAGGTGTATCTGCCTGGTTATGCTCCGGCTCTCCTGTTGATAAGTTGCCAATTGCCGGGATCACTTTTGACGAGGTTCAGTCCTTCGTTGTCGATGGCAAATGTCTCGCCGATATATGCGAACGAAACCTCTTCTGCTTCTTCTTTTGAATTGCCTCGAATATCCTGAGGAGCAGATCTCAATTCCACGAATGCGGATGAATCAGGGATATAAATCAGAGTGGCTGTCCATCCTTGCCTTTTCTTGCTGTAACCAATGGCCACATCAATGACTGCGTCCAGATCAAAGGTGACCTTTCTTCCATTCTCCGAAGTGTAATCGCAAGGTATCATCTACGCCCCGTTTGGTGCCTGGTTGTGATTTCTTCATTTATTTCTGCATAACTCGTAAATCACCGGTTAGTATCGGTATCTAATATTATATGCTGGCATCTAATGTTATATGCCGGTATCCAATATTAGATGCCAGTGATGCATCTAATACTAGATGCTTTGACTCGTTTTGTTCTTCATCGAAGCATCAAATATTATATGCTTTTCCAGGTCCGTCCCCTTTAACTCAGGATTGTGAGTTGCCTTTCTCAGTTGGTTCGCTCTGAGATGTTTTTGCTGCTACGGAGTCCTGGGACATTTCACCCAGGTATTTCGGGAGTTCAATTCCGGCCATAGCGGCGACTTCGTGCAGCGGTGGCAGGCTTTTGATCAATCCTGAAAGAAAGTTGGCAGTTGCTGTGCCGTCTTTGCCCCCTCCGCCTGAGTCCCAGACGGTGACCTTTTCAATCTTGATGTTACGGATAGCCTCTACCTGCATCTGCACGATCTGTTCAATTTTCTCAGTCATGAGCAGCGTGGCTGCAGCCTTCGCATCGCCATTGCAGCCTTTAACCAGACTGAGATAACCGGCAGCTTTGCTCTCCAGTACTTGACGCACACCTTCGGCCTCAGCTTGATACTTGAGGAGGATGGCGTCGGCCTGGCCTTTTGCTTCGCGGCGGGTTTTTTCGGCTTCGGCTTCGGCTGCTATTTCGATCTTTGTCTTGTCTATTTCCTGGCGCACAACCTCAGCAGCGGTAAGTCGTTCCTGTTCAGCCTTGTATTGCGCTTTCTGGATTTCAACTTCAGCCTCGCGCCGGGCAACCTCGCCTCGTTGCAGGGCAGCGGCCTGTTTTACCGACAGCTCGGCATTGGCATCGGCAATATCAGCCTTGGCACGGTTTTCACCATCCATGGCGAGGGCTTCTTGCTGCTGCACAAAGATGCGTCGATCTGCCTCGGCCTTTTTCTGTCCTTTTGCAGATTCAGCCACATTCTCAGCTACTTTAATGTCTTTATCACGGTTGGCCGCAGCCTCGCCGATGGTGGCTTCCGCTTCCTGCTGCTGCACAAAGATGCGCTGGTCAGCCTGGGCCTTTTTCTTGCCCTTCTCTGACTCGGCAACATTCTCCGCAACCCGGACCTCTTTCACCTTTGTCGCTTCAGACTCGCCAATGGCGCCCAGTTTTTCCTGCTCGGCAACATCAACCTTGGCCTGATTAATCGCCTCGGAGGCAGCCTTCTTACCGATAGAATCGATGTACCCGGATTCGTCGGTGATGTCGGTGATGTTTACGTTAATCAGGTACAGACCGATCTTGTTCAGCTCCGGTGAAACATTTTTGCGGATAGATTCCAGAAAGCTCTCGCGGTCCTGATTGATCTGCTCGATAGTCAACGAAGCAACGGTAAGGCGCAACTGGCCAAAGATAATCTCTTTTGCCATCTCCTCAATCTGGATCTGTGTGAGGTGAAGCAGGCGTTCGGCTGCGGAAGTCATGACCTCAGGCTCGGTGCTTATTCCGACCGTAAAGGTGGAGGGAACATTGATACGGATATTCTGCAGTGAAAGAGCCTTCTGCAGGGGGATACTGATGGTCATCGGCGTCAGGCTGATATAGGCATAATCCTGAATCAGCGGCCAGATAAGGGTGCCGCCTCCATGAATGCAATTGGCCGATTGTCCGGCCCCAACCTTGCCGTAGACCACCAGGATCTTGTCCGATGGGCAGCGTTTATAGCGGGAGGCAAGGAATGTAATGGTTGAAGCAATCAAGATGAGGAATGCGGCAATGGGGAAAATCCAAAAATCAAACATGACAACTCCTTGGTTTAGCTGATAGTTTCCACAACAAGAATATTGGCGTTCACTTTAACTACCCGCACCGGGGTACCGGTAGGCACCTCAGCACCGTTTTTTTCGGTGGCATTAAATTCACGGTGGTGGTTTCTGAAATTGAGGTTGACTTGTCCTGTCCCACCTTGGGGTATCGTGAGGTACACGGTGCCGGTGTAGCCCACCGCGTCCTCGGTTTTGAGTGTGCCGGTGGACTGAAGGCGCGCAGCCCCCTGAAAGAGTTTGGCGATGACCCACACTGAGGCCATACCTGCCGCCACCGCTCCGATACTCGATATTATTATCCCCGTCTGGCTTTGCCGGTAGAGGGCAAGCCCGACTAAGCCGAACATCATGAAGAATGCAGAGAGTCCTTGCAGGGAGAGGAAGCGAAAACCAATGTCAGAATCCGCGTGATCAATATCGATGTCGCCATCCACATTGATATCTGTGCCTGCATCGCTACCGATAAATTGCAGGACGAGCTTCACAACAACAAAGAATCCGCCAATAACGGCACATATCAGAAAGAAGATTTCCAAACCGTTAAAATCCGAAAAAACCTTTACCACGTTACCCCTCCTTTTTCGTTTTATAAACGCTCACAGGCTATAATTCTTGTGTCCAGTTTGTAAGTATTGTTTTGTCAGATGTATATACGGCTCGGTAAACCGCGAATACAGTGTCGTCAGGTTCAAAATCGTGTCGTTCTTCTTCGTCGAATATGAACGCGTCGCAGAGAATATGCAGAGGACTCGGTCTGTAACTCCGAAGTCATCATCGAAGCAATCCCTCCATCGCTGGGCGTCTGGTAGGCGGTTTAAAAATGGAGGTGGCAGTTTCCGATTCTTCATGCCTTTATATTTCCTGTATTTTAATTTCTATTGTTCAACCCGTTGTTAACCAGCCCCCACCCGCGCACTGGTGATATTTCCAGATGGAACACTTAGTCCTGTGGAACAAAAAAATGCAGCTATCTAGTAGCACATTAAATGCCGTTTAGAAAGACGAACTTCGGCTAATCAAAACTTTCAATAAAAAATTGAGTGGGTTTATTTTTTACGCATGGCTTCAGATGGGAATTATTTGCAACCCCGTTCGCCGTACTGAGCACTCAGTGGTAATCATGTAATTACGGATACCATTTAAATCCAACGGTAGCTGACTACTTCCCGGGCATTACTGCAATTCCTGCTAAAAGTTACGGCAGTGTGAACCCTGACGCTGACTTCCTGAATTCAAACGCACTGATTTCACAGCATATTTTTTTGCTTTACATTGGCACGCGTTATGTAATAGTGAATACAGCGATCACAAGTAACCTTTGCCTTACGGAGCCTCCCTCTATGAACAACACAAAAAACAGTATCGGTCTCAGCGGCAACCTCTGGCTCAACCGGGCCGAGAGCAAGTTTCTGGGGGGCGACCGCATTCATCTGCTGGAAATGATCGACGAGCTGGGGTCGATCACCAAAGCCGCCAAAGCTGCCGGCATTAGCTACAAAACCGCCTGGGATACGGTCAACCTGATCAACAACCTTGCTGAAAAGCCTCTGGTTGATCGTCTGATCGGCGGTAAAGGTGGCGGCGGTACCAGTCTTACCGCCGAAGGGAAAAGGATCGTTGCGCAGTATAAAACCATCCAGGAAGAACATCGCAAATTCCTGGATAATCTCGAGAGCAGGCTCGGCGATACCGAGAGCCTGTACCAATTTTTACGGAGGATTTCCATGAAAGTCAGTGCACGCAACACATTTTCAGGGGTCGTAACCAACATCACCAAGGGAGCAGTTAACGCAGAAGTGACGCTGACTCTCAAAGGGGGGGCAGCGCTGACGGCAGTCGTGACAAACGGTGCTATTGAGAATCTTGGTCTCAGCAACGGCAATGAAGCCTATGCCATAGTCAAGTCCAGTTCGATAATCATCGGTACCGATCTGCACGATGCCAAGCTGAGCGCCCGCAACATGTTCGTTGGTACCGTTACCAGAGTTATTGAAGGGCCGGTCAATACGGAAGTAAATATTGAAATCGGTGGCGGCAACACTATCAGTGCCGTCATCACCCATGACAGTGCTATAAAGCTGGGGTTGAGCGTTGGTGGTCACGCCTGTGCCCTGTTCAAGGCATCAAGCGTCATCATCGGCGTCAATTGAACATAAGCAGGGGGCCTCAATGAAATGCCCCTTTTTTATGGCATAGCGTTATATGTGTATGGTTATAACGATCTTGCCGTCGGAATGGGTAAACCAAAAACCGGTCTCACGCGACGACGCAACGACGCTACGTAAAGCCGGAACCAATGATTTTTTAAAAGCCTTTCGTTGCGTCGTCGCGCCGTTGCGTGAGTAAAAATTTTTCTGAGACTTTGAAAGGAAACACCAATGCTAACCACTCTTCCCGACAGCGTCATCGAGCGTTTCATTGACGAGGACGTACCTTACGGCGACCTGACCACCCACCTGCTCGGTATCGGAGGTCGTCCGGGGCGAATCGTCTTCTCCACCCGTGAAGAAACTGTTCTCTGTTGCACGGAAGAGGCGGCGAGGGTGCTCCAGAAGTGCGGGGCTACAATAACCTCGTCTCTGCCCAGCGGCACTAAACTGGCTTCAGGTACGGTGTTCCTCACTGCTGAAGGATCGGCACAGGCGCTGCACGCCGGTTGGAAAGTGGCATTGAACTTGCTGGAGTACGCCTCTGGTATAGCCTCGCGAACCGGGCGCATTGTCGAAAAGTGCAAAGCCGTCAATCCTGCACTCACGGTTGTAACCACGCGCAAATCATTCCCTGGGACAAAACGGATCGCCATAAAGGCGATCATCGCCGGTGGCGCGTTGCCTCATCGGTTGGGGCTGTCGGAAACGATACTCGTGTTCAAACAGCATACCGCCTTCTTCGGAGGGTTGGAGGCTTTTGTCGATTCTGTGGCAGAGCTGAAGGTGAAGGCGCATGAAAACAAAATCATCGTCGAAGCGGATACGTGCGAGGAGGCGCTGCTGATCGCCCGGAGTGGCGCCGATGTCGTGCAGCTCGACAAAATCGCACCGGCTGAACTGGGAGAGACGGTTGCCGCGCTACGTTCAGCCAACCCGAATATCCTTGTTTCCGCCGCCGGTGGCATCAACGAAGGCAACGCGGCGGAGTATGCCGCCACCGGCATTGATATCATCGTGCTGTCGTCAGTCTATTTCGGTAAGCCGTCCGATATCGGGGCGGCAATAGTTCCGACACTTACAAAACAATAAAAGGGGTACTACCTATGAAAAACATCATGAAAAGCGTTCTGGTCGCAGTTGTCTGCATTTTGTTCGCCGTTCCTGCCATGGCTGCGGAAGTGAATGTCGCCGTGGCGGCCAATTTTACTGCTCCCATGAGGCAGATAGCCGCTGAATTCGAGAAGGATACCGGTCACACCGCTGTGCTGGCATTTGGCTCATCGGGGAAATTCCTCGCCCAGATCAAAAATGGCGCACCGTTCCAGCTGTTTCTCTCCGCTGATGATGAGAAACCGGCCCAGCTGGTTAAGGATGGCCTGACCGTTGCCGGCAGCCGCTTTACCTATGCCATCGGGACGCTGGTGCTCTGGTCGGCACAGCCGGGATTCGTTGATCCGAAAGGTGAGGTGTTGAGCAAGGGAACGTTTGCCAGAATCGCCATCGCCAATCCGAAACTGGCACCGTACGGTTCTGCCGCAGTGGAAGTGCTGACAAAGCTGGGCCTGCTGACGGCGCTTCAGCCCAAATTCGTCCAGGGGGAGAATATCTCCCAGACCTATCAGTTTGTCAGCACCGGCAATGCGGAGCTCGGTTTTGTCGCACTGTCGCAGGTCATGAAGAACGGTAAAATAACCACCGGTTCAGCCTGGATAGTACCGGGCAAACAGCACAGCCCCATCCGCCAGGATGCGGTGTTGCTTGCCACAGGCAAGGACAACGCCGCCGCCAAAGCGCTGCTGAGCTATCTTAAAACAGAAAAAGCCAAAACAATCATCCGTTCGTACGGATATCAGATTTAACTTGCGGAGACGGTCGAGCCTCTTGTAAAAGTCACAAAAAGCTCCCTCCACCCTGACGGGGAAGTGTTAGGGGGGGGACTGCTATGAAATGAGCATATTGTCGCTTCACCCACCCCCCAACCCCCTCCCGTCACCAGAAGTAGGTGCCTCTAGGCAAGGGAGGGGGGGCAATTTTAAGGTTTTTGTAAGATCCCCGGTTTTAAAGGTTTGACAGGTACTACATGCTCCTCAATAGCGACGACATACAGGCTGTTCTTCTTACGGTGAGACTTGCAGCACTAGTCACCGCCATCCTGCTGGTGGTCGGCACCCCGATCGCCTGGTGGCTCGCCCGTACCCGGTCGCGCCTTAAAGGGCCGATCGGTGCTGTTGTCGCGCTGCCGCTGGTGTTGCCGCCATCGGTGCTCGGCTTCTACCTGCTGCTGGCCATGGGGCCGTACGGGCCGGTGGGACACCTGACCCGTGCCCTGGGGATCGGCGCGCTCCCCTTCACCTTCTGGGGGCTGGTGCTGGCGTCGGTCTTTTACTCGCTGCCGTTTATGGTGCAGCCGCTGCAGAATGCCTTTGAAGGCGTTGGTGACCGTCCTCTGGAAGTCGCCGCAACCCTGCGGGCTTCACGGATGGACACATTCTTCACCGTTGTTCTCCCGATGGCGCTCCCCGGCTATCTCACCGCCTCCATCCTGACCTTTGCCCATACCGTTGGCGAGTTTGGCGTGGTGTTGATGATCGGCGGTAACATCCCCGGTGTTACCCGTGTCGCCTCGGTGCAGATCTACGATCACGTGGAGGCGCTGGAGTATGGTCAGGCGCATCGCCTGGCTGCGGTTATGCTGGTATTCTCGTTTATGGTGCTGTTAGCACTCTACGCCTGGCGTCCAAACGCCAGGAAAGGATAGGCCATGGCTAGAATCAGCGCACGCTTTCACGTCACCTGGCCGGGTTTTACCCTTGACCTGGATCTCGATCTGCCCGGACGCGGCGTGACCGCCATCTTCGGTCAGTCCGGCTCCGGCAAGACCACGTTGCTGCGCTGTATCGCCGGGCTGGAGCGGGCGAAGCGCGGCTTTCTGTCGTTCAACGGCGAGGTGTGGCAGGATGAACAGACTTTTCTGCCGACTCACAAGCGCCCGCTGGGGTATGTCTTCCAGGAAGCGAGCCTGTTTCCGCATCTCACCGTCATGGGAAATCTGCGTTACGGTCTCACCCGCTCGAAAGAGGAGCGGAGGGTCAGCCTCGACCAGGCCATCGAGCTGCTGGGGATTGGTGCGCTGCTGGAGCGCAAGCCGGAGCGGCTGTCAGGTGGCGAACGGCAGCGGGTCGGCATTGCCCGGGCGCTGGCCGTCTCCCCGCGCATCCTGCTGATGGACGAACCGCTGGCCGCCCTCGACCTGGCGCGGAAGCAGGAGATTCTCCCCTATCTGGAACGGCTGCGCGATGAGCTGGAAATCCCGGTACTGTATGTTACCCACTCACCCGATGAGGTGGGGCGTCTGGCGAATTATCTGGTGGCGCTGGAAGCCGGTGCTGTTGTGGCGCAGGGGCCGCTTGCCGAGACTCTGGCCCGCATCGACCTCCCGATCCGCCTCGGTGAAGAGCGGGGTGTCGTGTTGGAAGGGGTCGTTGCAGAGCGCGATGAAAAATGGCATCTGGAACGGGTGGAGTTTCCCGGCGGTTTCCTCTGGATGCGCGATCGCGGCATCCCCTTGGGACAGCATGTCAGGGTGAGGGTTCCTTCGGGCGGGATAAGCCTGAGCCGCCTGCCGCAGCAGGACAGCAGCATCCTCAATACGCTGGCCGGCATAGTGGAAGAGATAGGTGATGATGATCATCCGGCGCACTCTCTGGTGCGCGTCAGGATCGGCGAATCGATGCTGCTTGCCCGTATAACCAAGCGTTCGGTGGCGGCGCTGGATCTGCGCCCCGGCTTGCCGGTCTGGGCGCAGATAAAGTCTGTGGCCGTCGCGCAGTGAGGTTTGGTGACGCTGCTCATGTTTTGCTTTGATGGAATTCACCGGTGCCTTTTTTTTAAACAGCTACGATGTTTCACCACGCATTTCCTCTCCGGACTGCCCGCCATATAATGCAGAACCGCAAACTCCAACAGCCCGTAATAATTGATGTATTAATTTATTTAAGATAGTGGCACACCACGTGCAATGTCGTTGATATCATAAAAAAATAGCAAACCGAACAGGCAAAGGCGCCTCCATTCTAAGAAGATGGGGCGCCTTTTTTTTATTTTGCCGGACCACAAACCACACATGCTCACGGATAGATGAGCGAAAGGAGCAACATCATGAGACAGATCGCGATTTACGGCAAAGGTGGCATCGGGAAATCAACTACAACACAGAACACGGTGGCAGGTCTCGCCTACCTCGGCAAGAAGGTCATGATCGTCGGCTGCGACCCCAAGGCTGACTCAACCCGTCTTATCCTGCACGCAAAAGTTCAGAACACCGTCATGGACCTTGTTCGCGAAAAGGGAACGGTAGAGGATCTGGAGCTGGAAGATGTTATGAAGATCGGTTACGGCGATACCAAGTGCGTTGAGTCCGGTGGACCTGAGCCGGGTGTCGGTTGTGCCGGCCGTGGTGTTATTACTGCTATTAACTTCCTCGAAGAAAACGGCGCGTACACCGATGATCTCGATTTCGTATTTTATGATGTTCTGGGCGACGTTGTCTGCGGTGGTTTCGCCATGCCGATCCGCGAAGGAAAGGCTGAAGAGATATACATCGTCTGTTCCGGCGAGATGATGGCTATGTACGCTGCCAATAACATCTCCAAAGGTATCCTCAAATACGCATCTTCCGGTAAGGTTCGTCTGGCCGGTCTGATCTGCAACGCCCGTAAGACCGACATGGAATTTGAGCTGGTCAGCGCCCTGGCAGCAAAGCTCGGCACACAGATGATTCACTTCGTTCCACGTGACAACCAGGTGCAGCGTGCAGAGATGCGCCGCATGACCGTTATCGAGTACTCTCCTGAACATCCGCAGGCTCAGGAATACCGCATGCTGGCAGAGAAGATCCTCAACAACAAGATGCTTGTTGTTCCAACACCGCTTGAGATGGACGAGCTGGAAGACCTGCTGATGGAGTATGGCATTATGGAAGCGGAAGACGAGTCAGTTGTCGGTGTAGTTGAGGCAGCTGCATAATCAGGAAAACCAACCCCCCTCGCTCCCCCCTTATCGGGGGGGAAGCCACAACCTGTACCCTCCTCCCCAGATAAGGGGAGGTCGGGAGGGGTTTCAAGGAGATACATCATGTCAGACGATATTAGAAAAATAGATGGCATCACCAAGGAATCAACCCAGGCGATGATCGATGATGCCCTGTCCGTTTATCCTGAGAAAGCCAGGAAAAAACGCGCACCGCATCTGGCACCAAACGATGCCGCATCCGGCTGTGCCAGTGTTAAGTCCAACAAGAAAACCGTTCCCGGTGTCATGAGTGCACGTGGTTGCGCCTATGCAGGAGCCAAGGGTGTTGTCTGGGGCCCGATCCGCGATATGGTCCATGTTTCTCACGGACCTGTCGGCTGCGGCTGGTACTCCTGGGGCACACGGCGTAACCTGGTTACCGGCATCAACGGGGTAACGCAGTTCGCCATGCAGTTCACCTCCGATTTCCAGGAAAAGGATATTGTCTACGGCGGCGACAAGAAGCTGAAGACCCTGCTGCAGGAAGCGGTCGACCTCTTCCCGCTCGCCAAAGGCATCTCGGTCCTCTCCGAATGTCCGGTCGGTCTGATCGGTGACGATATCAACTCGGTTGCCAAACAGTCATCCAAGGAACTTGATCTGCCGATCATTCCCTGTAACTGCGAAGGTTTCCGCGGCGTTTCCCAGTCATTGGGACACCATATCTCCAACGACACGATCCGCGACTACATCATCGAGACCCGCGAATTTGCCGAACCATCCAGCCCTTATGACATCGCGCTGATCGGCGACTACAACATCGGCGGTGACGTCTGGTCAGCGACAGCACTGCTGGAAGAAATCGGCCTGAATGTAAAAGCTACCTGGACCGGTGACGGCGAGTTGGAGAAGATTGCCGCCACCCATCAGGTCAAGCTGAACCTGATTCACTGCTACCGCTCGATGAACTATATGTGTAAGGTAATGGAAGAGAAGTACGGCATCCCCTGGTTGGAGTTCAACTTCTTTGGCCCCACCAAGATCAGGGAGAGCTTGCGGGCAATTGCTGAACGCTTTGACGATACCATCAAGGCAAATGTTGAAAGAGTCATCGCCAAGTATGATCCGATCATGCAGGCTATTATCGACGAGTACAAGCCGCGCCTCGACGGCAAGAAAGTGATGCTGCTGGTTGGTGGTCTTCGTCCCCGCCACACCATTGGTGCCTATGAGGATCTGGGGATGGATTGTGTCGGTTCCGGTTATGAATTTGCCCACACCGATGATTATGACCGTACCGCACCGGAAATGCCTGATGCGACAGTGGTCTACGACGATCCGTCCGAGTATGAGTTTGAGAAGTTTGCCCATGCTCTGAAGCCGGATCTGATCGGCTCCGGCATCAAGGAAAAGTACGTCTTCCAGAAGATGGGTATTCCGTTCCGTCAGATGCACAGCTGGGATTATTCCGGCCCCTATCACGCCTATCAGGGTTTTGAAATATTCGCCCGCGATGTTGATATGGCGGTCAACAGCCCGACGTGGAAACTGGTAAAAGCACCTTTTTAATCAGCCTTTGCCACACATGTAAAGAGCCGGGGAAGCTTGTCGCTACCCCGGCTCTTTTGTTTTATAAACGACAGTCAATCCACAGATTACGCAGATTAGCGCAGATAAAACCAAGCATTGTTTAAAATGACAGGTTCACCTTCCAGTAAAATCAGAATTTGATCCGAGTCTTTGATTTATCTGCGTCTATCTGTGTTAATCTGCGGATATGTTTTTCAGGTTTAATTCCAGATTCACCCCAGAAGAAATTCGAAATCCTCCCGTGTCAGTCCTGCACCGGTGCTTCCGGCACCATCCTCCAGAATCGCTTTGTAGAGTTTTGTCTTCTGTTCCTTCAGCCCCATCATCTTTTCCTCAATCGTATGGCGCATGATCAGGCGCGTGATGGTGACCTGTTCGGTCTGACCGATACGGTGGGCACGGTCGGAGGCCTGATTTTCAACCGCCGGGTTCCACCACGGGTCCATATGGTACACGTAGGTGGCACGGGTCAGGTTGAGCCCCTTGCCGCCGGCTTTGAGGCTGATCAGGAATACGGACGGTTCTGCAGAATTCTGAAAACTCTGCACGAGTTGCTTCCGTTTGGGAATCGGGGTTGAACCATCCAGGCGGAGGCAGGTAAACCCTTTCTCGTGCAGTCCCTTTTCGATGATATCAAGGTAACCGGTGAACTGGGAGAACACCAGTGCACTGTGCCCTTCGTCACGCAGTTCGGCCAACTGCTCCGTCAGAAACTCCAGCTTTGGCGAGGAATCGCTGGCGCCGGGTGATGCAAGGGCCGGAGCGAGGCAGATCTGACGCAAGCGGAGGATGGCGGTCAGCGCGATAATGCGCGCCTGCCCCGGAGAGTGACGTGCGTAGGCATCCTTGACCTGTCCGCGGACCTCTTCCACGGTGCGCTGGTAAAAGACCCGCTGTTTTGTCGTCAGCTCCAGCGGGATGTCCATCTCTATCTTTGGCGGCAGCTCGCTGGCGATCAGCTGCTTTGTCCGCCGCAGCACAAAGGGGCGGGTGCGGCCGATCAGCAGTGCCGTGCCTGCTGCACCTTCCCGGCTCAGTTTACGGCTGAACTCTTCACGTGTGCCGAGTAATCCGGGCAGGCAGAGATCCATGATGGCGAAGTATTCCCCCAGATGGTTCTCCACCGGTGTTCCTGTCAGTGCCAGGACAAATGCCCCTTTGAGCTTGCGTACGGCATTGGTGGTGGCCGCTTGCAGGTTTTTGACCACCTGGGTTTCATCGAAGATAATGACATCGAAGCGCAGTTCGGCCAGCAGGTCGCAGTCGCGCTGAATAATACCGTAGCTGGTGATAATTACATCGTGGTTGGCAAATTCGGCGGTACTGCGTCCGGGCCCGCTGTAGAGCATAACTCGTGCGGTGGGGAGAAAACGGGCAATCTCGGCCTCCCAGTTGAAAAGAAGCGACGGCGGGGCAACCACGAGATGCGGCGTTCCCGGCGCTGCGGCGGAAGCGAGGTCTCCGGACATGAGCCCTGCCAGCAGCGCTATCCCCTGCACGGTCTTGCCCAGTCCCATGTCATCGGCCAGGCAGGCGCCGAAGCGATGCTCATAGAGAAAGGCGAGCCAGTGCCAGGCATCGACCTGATAATGGCGCAGGGTTGCGTTAAGCCCCTGGGGAAGCGGCCGGGTCGCTATTGATGAAAAATTAAGCAGGCTCTCCAGTGTCCGGGCATCGTCCGGCGAGAGTATGACTTTTACCCCGTGACTGCGCAGCTGCAACCAGTCCAGAATCTGCAACCGCGGTACGCGTACCAGACCCTGATCGCCTTTTTTCTTCTTTTTGTTAAATGGCAGTGCCCCGGCAAACATTGCCAGTACCTGAGAACTGACCTCATCAAGCAACATCAATCTGCCGCCCTGGCGCAGTATGCCGCTGCCGTCCATCAGGCCGCGCAGTTCCTCCTCCGTAAGGATCTCTCCGTTGCAGCGGATCTCCGGCTTTAATTCGAACCAGTCATGGCTGCTGCTGGTCGCGTCGAGAGAAAATTCCCACGTTGCCGCTGCCAGTGGTTCGCTGCCGATGCGGAGCGTAAACCCCTCTGCCTGCAGGCGTGCCGTCAGTTGTGGCAATTCATCGAGAAGTCTGCTTGTGGCAACCTCCACGTTTACCGTTGCAAAGTCGGCGGCAAAGGACTCCAGACCGAACATTTCATACAAGATGCGCATCAAGCGCGCCTGGCTACGGAGATCATCATGCAGAAAGTGCCATCTTCCGGGCGTTGCCGTGATGATCGTCATCTCCCTGTCCCAGGAGTCGGCCAGATTGGTGAGGAGCAGTTTTCCTTCCCGTTTGATGTCGCGCTTCAAAAAATCCGAGGTGCCGGTAACGGAACGGACAATGCTGTTGCGGGCGCTGGTCCTGGTTTCGTCCATCAGCACAAAGGCCCCTTCGATCACCGCGCGGACCCGTTTTTTTGCCTTCATCGGTGCCGATAGGGTAGCGCGCCGCTGCGGATTGAACAGCCAGAAAGCGGAACTGGAAAAGGGGAATGTCTGCTCGTTATAGCTGCTCACCGGCTCAAGGTACGTGGATGTACCGTCCAGCCCGAGCGGGATGTCGAGCAGGTAGACCTGCGCTTCTGCTTCGGGTGCGGCCACCGGCCTGCCGTTCAGGAGGAAGTGGCAATGGCTGTCAGCTCCCGTGATGTTTTCCGCAGAGAGGCGGATCGGTACGCTGTTAAAGAGTTCCAGCGGGGCGACAACGGTGTGGCGCAGGGTATGGAGCTCTGCTCTGGGGGCGGCAGACGGTTCACCACTCTCATCTTCATCCTCATCGCCATACAAATCCTCCTGCGTATCGTCCAGTTCCTCGAGAATGGTCTCCCAGAGTTTCCAGGCGCTGCAGTTTGCAATCGGGACGATGCCGCCGGCTGTAACATCCAGCAGCAGTTGCCCGTGTACCATGGCTCCGGCCGGGAGTGGCGTGCCGTCAGCCAGCGAGCGGGAGATGTGGACTTCAGCACCGCGGAGGTCAAAGGTGATCCCGGCGTTGCACGGTTGGTCACCTCTATAGACGAGAGTCGTTTCATGCCCATCCTGGTCGCGAAAGACGATCGGGTAGGCACCGTCGGTCATCTGAAGGAAGCGCTCGAAATAACGTCGCGAAGATTCATAGAACAAGTTGGTCGCCAGAAATCGTGCCAGGCTGGCCGGCAGGCCGCTGGCTGTCCAGCTGAACACCGCCTCGTCGCCACGCTTGATGGCACCGCGAATGCTGTTGCCATAGCCGTTCTGCTCAATCAGCAGCCGGTATTTGCGCGCTTTTACCTGATTCTGATGCTGTTGCACAGTAAGTACCTTTCTGCATATGCCGCTTATTAAACTACAACTGTACAGGTTTCACTTATTAAAAGGCTGCTGTCAACGGCAAAAAAACATTCGCACCACGAGAAATATTTTTTATTCAAGTTTTGCCTGCCGCCTGTCGCTACACGGGATATGTGTTATTATTTCGTTATCGGTAAGTGCCTTCAGAATAATAACGTATACATATGTGCGGGCAGGTTAATTAAATTTTTTTTTCTTGACGCCTGCAAATAAAAGTCATATTGAAGTTAGGACAAAAAGGATAAGAGTGGTCTTTAATCCGTTGGAGGCTAGATGACTTCTAAGGCAAAACAGCTGTATCTTTTTTATCAGGAAGGCTTCCGCTCCATGTTGGTGGGGCGAACACTCTGGAAGATTATTATACTAAAACTGTTCATCATGTTTGCAGTCCTCAAGATTTTCTTCTTTCCAAACTATCTCAAAGAAAACTTCACTAACGACGGTGATCGAGCCAGACATGTTCTGGAAAGCCTTACCATCATGCCGCCATCCCACTGACGGGCGCGGCTTCAAGCCGGTTTTGCCGGAAAATTTTAGCATGGCGTCAGTATCCAGCTGTCGCCGGTAACCAAAAAGGAGGGTACTTTGGAAGATCAAATTTTGAACACGGTGAACTGGGCCAGGGCACAATTCGCCCTGACTGCGATGTATCACTGGATTTTTGTGCCGCTGACGTTGGGGCTGTCATTTCTCATCGCCTTTTTTGAGTCGATCTACGTCAAGACCGGCAACGAAGAGTGGAAAAAGTTGACCAAATTCTGGATGACCATCTTCGGCATCAACTTCGCAATCGGGGTTGCCACCGGGATCATCATGGAATTCCAGTTTGGTACCAACTGGTCCAACTACTCATGGATGGTAGGCGATATTTTTGGCGCGCCGTTGGCTATCGAGGGTATCTTCGCCTTCTTCCTCGAAGCGACCTTCTTTGCCGTGATGTTTTTCGGCTGGCACAAGGTTACCAAGGGATTTCACCTTTTTTCAACATGGATGGTGGCGATCGGTTCAAACCTCTCAGCCGTCTGGATCCTGGTGGCAAACGGCTGGATGCAGTATCCCGCCGGTATGGCTTTCAATCCTGACAAGGCCCGTTTTGAAATGCAGAACTTTACGGATGTTGCCCTCTCGCCGGTGGCAGTACACAAATTTACCCATACTACCAGTTCCGCCTTCCTGCTCGCGTCTCTCTTTGTGGTCGGAGTCTCAGCACTCTTCCTGTTGCAGAAGCGGCACCAGAAAATGGCCAAGCGGAGCATGGTGGTTGCTGCGGTTTTCGGCCTCATCGCCTCAATTTTCTGCGCCTTTACCGGAGATGAGGCAGCATTCAACGTCGCCCAGCGGCAGCCGATGAAACTGGCCGCCATGGAGGGACTGTATGTTGGTGCGGACAACGCACCACTCATTGCAGCGGGTATCATCAACTCCAGAAAAAAAGCGGGTGATGATCAGCCGGCATTCCATCAGGCGGTCAAAATTCCCGGATTACTTTCACTGCTTGCCAATCGCAACGCCAACAGTTTTGTTCCCGGCATTGATGATCTGGTTTTCGGCAATGCCGGACGTAATATTGTTGGCGCCGAGCAGCGCATGATTACCGGCAAGCTGGCTGTAGCCGCTCTTGGCCGCTATAAAGAAGCCAAGGCTAAAGGCGATATGACAGAAGCAACAGCAGCTCTGGCTGTTTTTGACCAGCACAAGGGCGATCTCGGCTACGGCTATCTGTACAGTGCGGTCCAGGCAGTGCCGCCGGTGGCAACGACCTTCTACAGTTTCCACATAATGGTCGTGCTCGGCACCCTGTTCCCGCTGATCTTCCTGCTGGTTCTCTACTTCACCTTCAAAGGCACCATAGAATCACAGCGCTGGCTTAACATTGCGTGCTTCGCTTCAATCTTTTTAGGGTATGTGGCACAGCAGGCCGGCTGGGTTGTGGCCGAGGTGGGGCGTCAGCCCTGGGCAATCCAGGGACTTCTGCCGGTGAACGTGGCAACCACCAATGTTGCCGCAAGTAACGTGCAGACGACCTTCTTCATCTTCCTGACACTGTTTACGGTGCTGTTGCTGGCGGAGATTCGCATTATGGTGAAGCAAATCAAGATCGGACCGGAGGCATAAAGATATGATAGGAAACCTGGATTACTCAACTCTGCAGCAGCTCTGGTGGCTGATATGCTCCGTCGTCGGGTCACTCTTTCTCTTCCTGACCTTTGTACAGGGTGGACAGACCCTCATCTTCACCACGGCGACAACGGAAGAGGAAAAATCGCTGATAATCAACACCATGGGGCGCAAATGGGAGCTGACCTTTACCACGCTGGTGCTCTTTGGCGGCGCATTGTTTGCGGCCTTCCCACTCTTTTATGCAACCAGCTTCGGCGGTGCCTACTGGGTCTGGATGCTGATACTGTTCACCTTTATTCTTCAGGCGGTCAGTTACGAGTATCGCAAGAAGCCGAACAATGCCCTCGGCGCGCGCACCTATGAAATATTCATGTTCATCAACGGCAGCGTGGGAATACTGTTGATCGGTGCTGCAGTGGGAACCTTCTTCAGCGGTTCGCGCTTCAGCCTTACCATGTACAATTCAGTGGCCTGGGGCACGCCGTTCCACGGACTGGAAGCGGCATTGAACCTGTTCAATCTTTCCTTCGGACTGTTTCTGGTGTTCCTCGCCAGAGTTCTCGGCGCCATGTACATCGTCAACCATGTTGACCATGAGCCTCTGGTCAAACGGGCCCGCAAGGCTACCCTGATCAATCTCGTCTTGGCCCTCCCGTTTCTGCTGGTCATTCTGATCAGCCTTGTGACGATGGATGGCTATGCGGTCGATCCTGCCACCGGTTCAATCTTTATTGAAAAGGGTAAATATCTCCACAATCTGCTTGCGATGCCAGTCGTGCTGGTACTGCTGCTGGGTGGGCTGGTATCGGTAGTCTACAGCGTTGTTGCCACTGCATTTCTCGGCAAGAACAGCGGCATCTGGTTTGGCGGTGTCGGCACCGTGTTGGTGGGACTGGCGATCTTTTCTCTGGCCGGGTATAACAACACCGCCTTTTACCCGTCCATGTCTGATCTGCAATCAAGTCTGACCATATACAACGCTTCCAGCAGTAAATACACGCTCACCGTTATGAGCTATGTGGCGATTGCCGTGCCATTTGTTCTTGGGTATATTGCCTATGTGTGGAAGCTGATGGATGCGAAAAAACTGACCCTGGCCGAGTTGACCAGCGAAGATTCCAACGAGATGTACTAAACGAAAGAAAGGTAAACGCCCATGAATACAATTTTGCTTGTAAGCTGGTTGCTGGTAATTGTTGTCTCGTACCAGGGAGCCGTTCTTATCCTCAAGAAGACAGGGCTGCTCTAAGCAGCAGTGCATTACATCACATCACAGGCAGGCGTCGGAGCTTATCCGGCGCCTGTTTTTTTGTAGGGGGCGCAGATCAAAACATTAAATTGGATCGCGACCATTGCATAAAAAAACAGCATCGGATCTGTGCAGCGGCATAAAACACCGGCCATAATAACTGTAACTACCCGAATATGTGGATATCACAGACGGTAATCGTTTTGGGCACACCTCCTGCAATAAAGCTGACACAGGCAATTTTAAATCCCAACGATCAGCACGGCAACGGCGCCCCTGGCTTCTTATTTAAGAGTCACGGGCGCCGTTAGCATTTATGCAAAGGAGAAATATCATGTCAAACCTACTGGGACTCGAAGTCAAAAAGATTGTTGAGACCCCGCCGGAAGAGGTGGAGCGGGTCAAAAACTGGATCAACAGCGAAGAGTACAAAGAGAAGAACTTTGCGCGTCAGGCACTGGTGATCAACCCGGCCCACGCCTGCCAGCCCCTGGGTGCCCAGTTGGCTGCCCACGGCTTCGAAGGTACGCTGCCGTTCGTGCATGGTTCACAGGGATGCGCCTCGTACTACCGTTCGACCCTTAACCGTCACTTCCGTGAGCCGGCCCCGGCCGTATCCGATTCAATGACAGAGGACGGTGCCGTGTTCGGAGGCCAGAACAATCTGCATGAGGGTTTGGAGAACGCCACTGCTCTCTATAAGCCGAAGATGGTTGCGGTCTTTACCTCCTGCATGCCTGAGGTTATCGGAGACGACCTGACCGCGTTCATCAAAAACGCCAAACAGAAGGCGATGGTCCCTAAGGATATGCCGGTTCCTTATGCAAACACACCGAGCTTCAACGGTACCCATATTCATGGTTATGACTCCATGCTCGTTTCCATCCTGCAGACCCTGACCGAAGGGAAGCAGGTTGAAGGGCGCTGCACCGGCAAGCTCAACCTGATCGCCGGCTGCGACTTTAACACCGGTGACTACCGCGAATACAAGCGCATCCTCAAAGAGTTCGGCGTACCATATACGATGCTTGCCGATATCGGCGATACCTTTGATTCACCCTGTGACGGGACGTATAGCATCTATGCCGGCGGTACCAAGCTGGACGATGCCGCCGATTCGATCAACGGCAAGGCTACGATCAGCCTTGGACCATATGCAACTCCCAAGACCTTTACCTGGATAAAAGACAACTTCTCCGGCAAGCACGTATCAATGTCAATGCCTATGGGTATCGAGAAGACTGATGCCTTTATCATGAAAGTTGCCGAGCTGTTCGGTAAGGAGGTCCCGGAATCGTTGAAGAACGAGCGTGGTCGCGCTGTCGATGCAATGACCGACTCACAGCAGTACATGCACGGCAAGAAGTTTGCCGTTTACGGCGATCCGGACTACCTCACCGGCTATTTGTCTTTCCTGCTGGAGATGGGAGCTATACCACATCATGTTCTGTGCAGCCGTGGCAGTAAAAAACTGGAAAAAGAACTGCAGGCACTGCTTGACAGCTCCATGTACGGCAAGGGCTGCAAAATCTATATGAACAAGGACCTCTGGCATCTCCGTTCGCTGGTAATGACCGATCCGGTCGATGGGATCATCGGCGATACTCACGGCAAATTTGCTGCTCGTGACGCAGGAGTACCGCTGTTCCGCTTCGGTTTCCCGATCTTTGACCGTGTCAACAAGCACCGCTACCCGATCATCGGTTATCAGGGCGTGGTCAACATGGTGACCGAGATCTGCAACAAGTTTATCGATATCAAGGACGACACGTGTGAGGATCGCTTCTTTGAGATGATGCGATAACAGTCCAGAAACAGTAAACTTTTAGGCAGAATGTGGTTGGTGTTGTTTATACGAATTTTTACATTCGAACTCATCACAGTATATACCGCCGACCGGTGTGTTTCTAGTGTACTTACCGGTGTGCTTCGAACTCGCCAGACAAAGCTTTAAATTTCGAGTGGTTTGGTATGTCCGGAAGTATAAACTGTACAGTGTTTTTAAAAGAAAGGGACTCGAAAGAGTCCCTTTTGTACTTCTGAGAGACTTCGACATAACATGCTGAAATCACGTAAACAGGCTGACTTAAGTTTCTTTATGAAAAATCGTTCCCGAAGGGGAGTAGGTCGCTACTTAATTTCTGATTTATTGCCTGTTGAATTAAACCGCGGATTTATTTAGCCCGCTGCCTCCCATTACCGTTGAAAAATATTGCTGAATTCCTGAGCCCAGAAAAGTCAATTACACATTCAGGTTGACAGGAACGGCTGTTTCAGTAAGTATTGAGCGAGTATAAAGTGAGCATATCAAAAGAAACATACTCTGGTCATCATCATGAAAAAGTATAGGCAATTACATATTCGGAAGCAATCCAGATTGTTTGTCACTTTGGCGGTTTTTGTCATTCTGGCTTTCAACGGTATACTTGTGCCTATATGTACCCCTCATGAAAATTCAAAAGAACGTAACAGCACTATATCTAAAACCCAAGGAATAACTTCTCACGCACATTTAGCAAAGTACGCACCATTTATTGCCATCAATCATAGTTCATATGAACTCAAAGTCCCTGTTACTTTTACTGCAATACGTTTTATTCAGGACTCCCAAAGCGCTATTTCCCTCACCAAATCCAGTTGTTCCACCCGCGCACCACCAGCACAACTTCTTCCTGCATAGTTACTCTACTCGGCACTTAACTCACTGATAGCTTTGCGATGTAAGGTGCCTGCTTATCTGTGATTATTCTCGCCTGATACTGATCAGCCGTACGGTGAGTAACGTTCTAGTCACTTGTATGGATGCCCGTCGTTGTAACTAATTGCAACCAATTGCACATTTTCAGAGCACACTTTTTCGATACGTAATTATCAGAAAGTAGTGGGAACTAAAGAGATGGAAGGATCTAAGTAATGTCCGTGTTCCACACAGGACATTGGCGACAGCACGTCGCACTAGATGTCGGGACTGCAACGATACGTATCGCTGCAGGGATGGCACCCTCAATTGAACGACCCTCGCAAATCGGTACCAGACGTGCCCTCCGTGACGGTGTTGTTGTTGATGACGAAACTGCGCTTCTCATATTGAAGCCTCTTTTGGATCGGACACGGAAGTTCGGCATTGTCAAACCTTGTGTTTTGGCCTGTGCTCCCAGCGATGCAAGCAAAGAAGAACGGGAGTTGTTGATCGACTCCATTATGAAAGCGGGAGCCGCATCAATAGCTTTAATTCCTGAACCTCTTGCCGCCGCTATCGGGGCAGGTGTTGACGTTTCTTCCCACTACGCTCAGATGGTAATTGATATTGGCGAAGGAGTTACTGACTGTGCCGTAATACGCTCCAGTAAAATCCGTGTTACCTGCGCCATCAGAGCTGGCTGTGGCCGCATGCGCCGAGCTATCGTTACTGCTGCACAAGAGTCGGGATGTACGGATGTCAGCGACACGTTTGGAAATATGTTGATGCGGACATATGGCTTTGACCGTTCTATTGTCCAACCTGAGAGCATACTAACCGCGAATGCCTTACTGTCGGTGCTGGAAGAGTTGGCAGATACTATACAAGATTTTTTACGAGACATGCCCCATGATCTGGGATGCGAGATCATTGAGAGCGGCATATGCCTGACCGGCGGTGGGGCACTGATTCCAGGTGTGCGGAAATATTTCGAACAGCGGACTGGCATCAGCGTCACTATAGCCCACACACCCTGTGCCTCTGTGGTTGAGGGAGCGCGGGCCATTTTGCCGGTCATTCTGACGCTGAATCAATGGAGATAATGTTGCACAACCAGTAACAGAACTAAATCATAAATAATTTGCGAGGTTTTGGCATGAAAGAACGTACCAGCAGTAGACAGATATTCATCACTGATTACGATATGCAGCGCTTGGAAGAGTTGATTCAAAACGCTAATTCAAAATCATCGCGTGACGGCAGATACTTGGAGGAATTGGGAGAAGAGCTGCTTAAAGCAGAAGTAGTTGATCCCGCAGACATCCCCCATGATGTCATTACCATGAACTCCAAGGTGTCTCTGCAGGATATGAATTCAGGAGAAGACTATGTCTATACACTTGTCTTCCCCGGTGATGCAAATTTGGACAGCGGCAGAATTTCTGTTCTTGCTCCTGTGGGCACCGCGATGATCGGGTACCGGAAAGGAGACCGTATCACATGGCTCGTGCCTGGCGGAGTGAAAAAACTTAAGGTCAAAAAAATCCTCTATCAACCGGAAGCAGCAGGTGATTACCATCTGTAGTTGCGACTGAACACAAGTGCTAATCTGAGTTGATTTGTGAAAAATAGTACGAAGCGCACATGCACTATGCAAAAGAAAATAGTGTTGTTGGGCTGGATATTGAAAATGCCGCCGACGCGAATATATCAGAGGAAACATGCTCAGGTTCAATATGAAAACGTGTAGGCAATTACATATTCGGGAGCAATCCAGATTGTTTGTCACTTTGGCCATTTTTGCCACTCTGGTTTTCAATGGAATTCTTTCGCCTGCATTTCCGCCCCATATAAATTCAAAAGAACTGAACAGTGCCGTATCTAAATCCCCTGGGATCAATTCTCACGTAACTTTAGTAAAGTACGCACCATTTGTTGTCATCAACCAGAAGCCATATGAATTTAAAGTTTCTGTTACTTATACTGTAGTACGTTTCACTCAGGACTCCCATAGTGTAATATCTCTAACCCGATCCAGTTGCTCTTCCCGCGCACCACCAACATTCCCAGCATAACTCTCCCCATTAATTCTGCACCCGCTGATCTTTCGATATAGCTGGCCTGTCTGTATGCATTGACTATCTTTCCACGTTGAGACGTCTGGCGATATTTCACTTTCAGTGTCTATTGCAAGACGGTCTTTCTACGTAGGCTGGTCATTGTAAAGAATTGCTTATTTACCAGCGTACAATTGCTGCTGAGCAAATATACAGATTGTTCCTGCCCGTTAGTACGGTCAGCCTACCTTTAATTTAAGGAGTGTTTCCCATGACTAAAGACTTTGCCTGGCGCATGAGTCTGGTTTTTGCGTTTACATTTATGTCGCTATTTTTCCTAACCCCAACTCTATTCACTCAACTTCCCGGGTGGTGGAAGGGTTATATGCCCAAAGATAAAATCAGTCTCGGGCTCGATTTGCAGGGTGGAACTCATCTCGTCCTTGAAGTAGAAACTCAGAAAGCACTGGAAGGTTACCTCGATTTAATTGCAGGAGACCTGGAAGAAACAGTGCGTGCCCAGAGCATCCATGTAAAGAAGGTAGCCCGTGACGGAGCAGATAAAGTTCAGGTGGTGCTCTACGACAAACTGTCAGCGGAGACGGTACAAAATCTGATCGGTAAAAAATACCCTGACTTTGAGGCAGCATCTCCAAGCGAAGAAGGAGGTTTTGTCACTGTCCGCATCAAGCTTAGCGAAAAGGTCGCACAAGACAAGAAGGATAAAAGTGTTACCCAGGCATTGGAAACCATCCGAAATCGTATTGATCAGTTTGGCGTCTCAGAACCGGCCATACAGCGTGAAGGGATCAACCATATCGTTGTCCAACTTCCCGGCATTAAAGACGCAAATCGGGCAATAGAGCTGATCGGAAAAACTGCGCGGCTCGAATTCAAGCTTGTACATGAAGGTGCCTCATCATCCGGAACACCTCCTGAGGAGAGCGAGATTCTGATGGAGAAAAGGACAGACCCTACCACCGGCGCCGTAACGGAATCACCATTGGTCGTCAACAAAAAAGCCATTATCACTGGTGATCTTTTAACAGACGCTCAGGTGCGGATCGATTCACAGTTCAATAAACCGTATGTTGCAATTGATTTCAACAGTACCGGAGCCAGACTCTTTGATCAGATAACGGCTGCCAACGTAGGAAAACGATTTGCAATTATTCTCGATAATACGGTGTATTCAGCACCGGTTATTCAGGAAAGAATTTCCGGTGGCAGTGCCCAGATTTCCGGGTCGTTTAACGAAAAAGATGCTGCGGACCTGGCAATCGTTCTCCGTGCCGGGTCGCTGCCCGCTCCGGTGAAGATTATTCAAAATGTAACCGTAGGCCCCTCGCTTGGTCAGGATTCGATCAAAAAAGGATTGCTTGCCAGTGGTGTCGGTGTTGCACTCGTTATTGTATTTATGACGATCTATTATCGGTTGTCCGGTTTAGTGGCAAATTTCGGCATGGTCTTGAATGTCGTGTATTTGTTGGGTGCCCTGGCAGCCTTGGGAGCAACATTAACCCTGCCTGGAATCGCCGCTATTGTATTGCTGATCGGTATGTCCGTTGACTCGAACGTATTGATATTTGAACGCGTAAAAGAGGAAGTAAAGCTCGGTAAATCCGCGTTGGCAAGCCTCAATGCCGGCTACGATAAAGCATTTATGACCATCATGGATTCACATGTAACGACTTTGATCACTGCAGCAGTTCTTTTCCAGTTTGGCACCGGTCCAGTCAAGGGTTTTGCCGTGTCACTGAGCCTTGGTATCATAATTAACCTCTTTACATCACTTCTTGCGACAAAGGCCGTCTTCGGGTTTATTTTCAGCAGATTCGAAGTAAAAAAACTCAGCATATAGGGGAAAAAATGGAATTCATCAAAAAAACTACCATTGATTTTATAGGTAAAAGAAAAATTGCGTTTATTGTTTCTGGTATAATTTCAATCATAGGCATAATCGGCATAATTAAAGTTGCCACCAACACAGCTAACATGGGTATAGATTTCTCCGGAGGAACAGTCGTTCAGCTCAAATTTTCGCAGGCCATACCGATTGAAAGTGCCCGAGCGGCACTGGCGCGTCACGACTTGAAAGAAGCCTCTCTTCAGGAAATATCCGGAAGTACCCAGTTGCTTATCAAAACGGGAAAGAGCGTTATTGCATCGGGTCCTGTTGCCGATGCAATAACCCAAACATTTAAGAAAGAATTCCCGGGAAATGTCTTTACCGTAGAAAGCTCGTCAGAAATTGGCCCGTCTATTGGCAATAAACTGAAAAAAGACACCTTGATCGCAGTGGTGATATCTCTTCTTGGTATAGTGACGTACATTGCCTGGCGCTTTGACTTAAAGTTCGGAATTGGAGCTACGTTGTCTACATTCCATGACATTCTGGCGATGTTTGCAGTGTTCTATGTACTCGATAAAGAGATAAATCTGCTTTTTATAACCGCCGTGTTGACGATAGCCGGTTATTCACTGACTGATACGGTCGTGGTTTTCGACCGGATTCGAGAAAATCTGCACAAGAACTTGAATGCGCCATTAGCAGATATTTTCAATGGCAGCATCAACGAAGTGTTATCACGAACCATAGTGACATCTTTAACCACCTTCCTCGCTGCAATCTCCTTGTTACTATTTGGCGGTGAGGTCATTCACGACTTTGCATTTGCGCTCGTTACCGGGATTGTTGTCGCAACATATTCATCGGTTTTTATCGCAAGTCCGATTGTTGTTGAACTGGAGACCAGAGCGGCAGGAAAAAGAATGCTGCAACAAACGCAACAACACATGGAGTAGAACATGGAATTCAATCTATTGAAGGATCTGGTGCTGCTGTTCGGTCTGGCGCTCGTGACAGTGGTTCTTTTTCGCAAGATCCGGCTTCCATCCATCATAGGCTTTCTTTGTACCGGTATCGTGGCCGGTCCCTATGCTGTGGGACTTATCAAGGATACCCATCAGGTTGAGCAGATGGCCGAGATTGGGGTCGTACTGCTGCTGTTTACCATCGGTATCGAATTTTCCTTGAAGGAGTTACTCCGGATCAAGCATTTGGTATTGTGGGGCGGAGGAGTACAAGTCGCTGTTACCATTGCCGTGGTGGCTCTTCTGGGGATCGGACTCGGATTTTCCTGGCAACAGTCCGCGTTCTTCGGTTTCCTGGTGTCACTCTCCAGTACCGCTATCCTGATGAAACTGTTGATGGATGCGGGTGAAATGGACTCTCCGCATGGCAAAGCCTGCCTGGGCATTCTGATTTTCCAGGACCTGTGCGTAGTGCCGCTCATGCTGTTCACCCCTTTTCTGGGTGGAGCTGGCGATGGGTTGGTCGGTATCGTGATGGTCTTATGTAAGGCGCTTGCCGTTGTGGTGGTTGCACATTTCAGCGCCCGCTTCGCCGTTCCCTGGATATTTAACCAGGTAGTCAAAACAAGAAGTCGCGAGCTGTTCATTCTGACCATCATCTTCGTCGGTTTCGGCACCGCCTTCCTTACGGCGCAGGTGGGGCTTTCCATGGCCCTGGGTGCTTTCATCGCCGGTTTGGCCATCTCCGAATCCGAGTACAGCCATCAGGTCATGGGAGACATCATCCCATTCCGAGATGCTTTTATCAGCCTGTTCTTCATCTCGGTAGGAATGCTGCTGGACCCTGCTACGCTGGTGAATCATCCGCTCACGGTGCTGTTGATAATCGTTGCTATCATTGTCATCAAAGGGGTGGTGGCAGCTGGCGCTGCCCTGATTTTGAAATTTCCTCCCCGTCCCGCTCTTATCAGCGGCCTGCTCCTTGCCCAGGTAGGGGAGTTTGCCTTCGTCCTCTCCCAGTCCGGACAGAAGTACGGCCTGCTTAATGCTGAACAATACCAGCTTTTTCTGGCGGCCTCGGTTGCCACCATGGCTTTGACTGCGGTTTCTCTCAAATTCGCCGAACCGCTGGCAAACAAGATTTCTTCCCTCCTGCCGGCTGCTCTCAAGCGCGGCACAAGGGTAAGCGGTGTCAGTCATGACCGTTTTCCGATGGAAGATCATGTCGTCATCGTCGGCTTCGGCGTAAACGGCAGAAACCTGGCCCGCGTTCTTATCGCGAACGGCATCAAGTATATTGCAATAGAGACCAATCACCATACCGTCAAGGTGGAGCGAAAAAAGGGGACGCACATCATTTTTGGAGATGCCTCCCGTCCAGAAATACTCCATCATGCCATGATTGAAAAAGCCCGGGTCATGGTGGTGGCGATTTCCGATGCCACGGCCACCCGCCGGGTTGTTGATCAGGCTCGAAGCATGCGTCCATCTATTCATATGATTGTCAGGACCCGTTACGTGGCGGAAATGGAGCCACTCTACCAGCAAGGGGTCAACGATGTTGTACCCGAGGAGTTTGAAACTTCGGTGGAGATCTTTTCACGTGTACTTCGCAGCTATCTGGTGCCACACGACAAGATAGAAAACTGCATTAGCGATATACGGAGGGATTCTTACCAGATGTTTCGCAGCATCAGCCGCAGGCACAGCCATGCCACCGGAATCACCGGTTTTCTTTCCGGGGTGGAACTGGCTACGTTCAGGGTGCAACCCGGCTCAGAAGTTGAAGGAACACAGCTGCGAGACGGCCTTCTCCGCGAGCGCAGCGGTGCCTCGGTGTTGGTGATCAGGCGGGGGGAGGAAATTAATTCCAATCCCGACCCGGTTTGGCAGTTTCAGGTTGAGGATATCGTACTGGTTCTGGGCAGGGCCGAGCAGTTGGCTGTCACGGCGCGACTTTTTGAAATGACCTCACCGGTACATTCGCGATAGCTTCCGAAAGAATTGGCGTTAGGCAGCTGATTAAATTCAAGAAGAGATCAAAATGAATAAAAATATCAAACTGGCGGCTATATTTTTTACTGATGGCGGGTGTCGTGGTCAATATGGTAACGGGAATTTGCAACAAGTTTATCGATATCAAGGACGACACGTGTGAGGATCGCTTCTTTGAGATGATGCGCTGATTTCAGGCTGTTTCAATTCGGGCAAAAAAACAGGCCGGGAGGATGTTCCTCCCGGCCTGTTTTTTTGTGATCCGGTTACGCGGATGAGGTCAGATCTGCTCGAAATACGCCTGGGGATGCTTGCAGACCGGGCATACCTTGAGTGCTTCACTTCCCTCGTGGACGAGGCCACAGTTCATGCATTTCCAACTGACCTTCTCCGTGCGGGAGAAAACGGTGCCGGCCTCCAGCTCTTCCAGTAACCGCTGGTAGCGCTCCTGGTGATGCTTTTCGATCTTGCCGATGGATTCAAAGAGGAAGGCGATCTCTGCGAAGCCCTCCTCCGTTGCCTCTTTTGCCATACGTGGGTACATATCGGTGTATTCTTCCATTTCACCGGCAGCGGCAGCCTTCAGGTTGTCGGCGGTTGAGCCGATGCCGGCGAGGAGTTTGAAATGCAGTTTGGCATGTTCCTTCTCGTTATCGGCTGTCTCCAGAAACGTGGCGGCAATCTTTTCATACCCTTCCTTTTTTGCCACTGATGCGAAATAGGTGTACTTGTTGCGTGCCTGGGACTCCCCGGCAAATGCGTCTTTAAGGTTCTGCTCCGTTTTTGTTCCTTTGATTTCAGCCATGCGGTATTCCTCCCGTTGATAGTTTTTACCGTTTAATTTATACCCGCGTATGGTGCTTGTTGTAAAGAAGACACTGCTCATTTTTTTATGAAAATGCTTGCCTGCTGAGGTGGAGAAACGAGCTGTCACATTTCTCGCCGCGTTGTGTGCAGTAACGCTATTATTTCATAATAACCTGCTTGACATAAACTAATGACGTCTCCATAGTGCAGTTACTCTGTTATTGCAAATATGGTGACGTATGAAGGTTAAGCTGAAAAACATTGCAACGGTGCAGGCGGGGTACTCGTTCCGCTCACGGCTCGAATCACTGGAAAGCGGCAGCATTGCGGTCATTCAGATGAAGGATCTGACAAACGCAAATCTTGTCTGTTGTGACGAGCCGGCACGTGTAGAGATGGAAATGCCGAAAGCACACCATCTGCTGAGGCCGGGCGATCTGATCTTCCGTTCGCGCGGTCTGACCAGCAACTCGGCGCTGCTGGTGGATGATCCGGGCATAGCTGTGCTTGCCGCGCCATTGCTGCGTATCAGGCTGAAAGGTGCGTCGGTGATGCCTGAATATTTGAACTGGTATATCAGCCAACCGCCTGCCAGGTCATATCTGGCAAGCTGTGCGGAGGGAACGGCGCTCAAGATGATCAGCAAGCAGTCGCTGGAAAACCTTGAGCTGTTTGTACCGTCACTGGTCAGGCAACGACTGGTTGTTGAAATGGCGGCGCTGGCAGCGGAAGAGCAGCGTATTTTGAAAGCACTGGCGGAAAAACGTAATACCTCAATTTCATCAACTTTACTTCGTGTGGCGCAAGGAGAATAACTGTTATGGCTGTGCAGATAGATCAGAAAGACATCAACAACGCGGCCTGGGCGGCCTGCGATACCTTTCGGGGCGTAGTAGATCCGGCACAATATAAGGATTACATCCTGACCATGCTGTTCGTGAAATATATCTCTGACACCTGGAAGAGCCATTACGAAGAGTTTCGTCAGCAATACGGCGATGACGATGCCCGTATCCGGCGTAAGCTGGAGCGGGAGCGCTTTGTGCTCCCTTTTGCCGAGCTTAAAAACCATGATACCGGTGAGGTGGAAGACCGTTTTCTTGCCGATTATTACAGCCTGTATGAACGACGCAGCGCGGCCAACATCGGCGAGCTGATCAATATTGTTTTGGATGCCATTGAAGAGGCCAACAAAGCGAAACTGGAAAGCGTCTTTCGCAATATCGATTTCAACAGCGAGGGAAATCTCGGCAAGACCAAAGATCGTAACCGTCGCCTGAAGACCCTGCTGGAGGATTTCAACAAGCCGCTGCTGGATATGAGTCCCGGCAAGGTTTCCGAAGACGTTATCGGCAACACCTACATCTACCTGATCGAGCGCTTCGCCTCTGACTCCGGCAAAAAGGCGGGAGAGTTCTACACCCCGCACAAAATTTCGACACTGGTAGCCAAGTTGGGCAGGCCAAAACAGGGTGACTGCATCTGTGATCCGACCTGCGGTTCCGGTGGTTTGTTGATCGAGGCGGCTAGAGAAGTTAATGACCGCAACTTTGCCCTGTTCGGCATGGAGTCCAACGGCAGCACCTGGGCGCTGGCGCGGATGAACATGTTTCTGCACGGGGCCGACAGTGCCCGCATCGAATGGTGCGACACCCTCAACAGCCCGGCGCTGGTGGAAAACGACCGTTTGATGAAGTTCAACGTGGTGGTGGCCAATCCGCCCTTTTCCCTCGACAAGTGGGGTGCCGAAAATGCCGAAAGCGACCGCTTTAACCGCTTCTGGCGCGGCGTGCCGCCCAAATCAAAGGCCGACTGGGCCTTCATCAGCCACATGGTGGAATCGGCGTTGGAAAAGGAAGGGCGGGTTTCGGTTGTTGTTCCCCACGGCGTGCTGTTCCGTGGCGCCGCTGAGGGGCGTATCCGCCAGAAGATGATCGAGGAGAATCTGCTTGATGCCGTTATCGGCCTGCCGGGTAATCTCTTTACGACTACTTCGATTCCGGTGGCGATTCTGGTCTTTGACCGGAGTCGGGAAAAGGGTGGAGCCAATCAGGGGCGCAAGGACGTGCTCTTTGTCGATGCCAGCCGTGACTATCTTCCGGGCAAAAACCAGAATTCCCTTTCCGACGAACATATCCGAAAGATTGTCGAAACCGTCGCTGCCCGTCAGGATGTGGATAAATACGCCCATGTCGCCGCGTTTGAAGAGATCAGGGATAACGACTTTAACCTCAATATTCCGCGCTATGTGGATACCTTTGAGGAGGAGGTCGAGATTGATATCGACGCCGTGCAGGTGGAGATTGAGCAGTTGGAAAAAGAGCTGGTTGATGTGCGGGCGCGGATGGCGGAGATGTTGAAGGAGATTGAGAGATGAAGTGAACTGTTCGGGAATTCCGAATAGTTCACGATTTTTACGGCTTTGAGGCAACCCCTCCAAACCTCCCCTTATCAAGGGAGGCTTAAAGACCTCCCCCCTGATAAGGGGGGATTGAGGGGGGTTGGTTTTAGACCATATCGAGGAGAAGCTCGTAATGGTTCCGACCATATTTCCCTGATGGGAAAAATGGCCGGATATTCAGTTATCCGGAAATTCCGGAATACTGCGTCACACAGAGATTTTGATCATTTTCGAGACGTCACGCAAATGATCATGAGACCTATTTGTTGGCGTCAACAATATGGTCGTTACGATACAAGGAGATGCAAATGACTGATAACTTGCCTGTTGCTGGAGAGTTCCTGGTTTATGAGGAAGGCGGACGGATCAAGATCAATGTTCGCCTGGAAGATGAAACAGTCTGGCTGACACAGGCGGGTTTAGCGGAACTTTTCCAGACTACCGTGGCTAATATTAATATTCATTTGAAAAATATATTTGCAGAAGGCGAACTTTCAGAGGCAGCAACTATTAAGGATTACTTGATAGTTCGATCCGAGGGAATACGGCAGGTTACGCGCGCTGTAAAACATTACAACCTTGATGCCATTATCTCAGTTGGATACCGGGTCAAAAGCCAGGTTGCAACCCGCTTTCGTATCTGGGCAACCCAGCGACTAAAGGAATACCTCATCAAAGGTTTCACCATGGACGACGAGCGGCTGAAAAACCCGCCAGTTGCCGGTTCAGCCGTTCCTGATTATTTCGACGAAATGCTCGAACGCATCCGCGACATCCGCGCCAGCGAGCGGCGCATGTATCTGCGGGTGAAAGAGATTTTCACCATGGCGAGTGATTATGATCCGTCTTGGCCGGAGACGACCAAGTTTTTCAGCATTATTCAGAACAAGCTCCATTTTGCCGCAACCGGCATGACTGCGTCGGAGCTTATCCAGAGCCGCGCCGACCATACCAAGTCAAATATGGGACTCATGAGTTTCAAGGCTGGTGAGGTTCGCAAAACCGATGTGACTGTTGCCAAAAACTATCTGACCGAGCAGGAGATAGATGAGCTGAACCGGATCGTGGTCATGTGGCTGGATTACGCCGAAGATCAGGCACGGCGGCGCAAGCAGGTGTTTATGAAGGATTGGGAGCAGAAGCTGGATGAGTTTTTGCGTTTCAATGAGCGGCGGGTGCTGCCCAATGCCGGTTCGGTCAGCAAGAAGCATGCGGAAACCCATGCCCGTGATGAATATGAGCAGTTTGCCCAGCGGCGGCGGGAGCATAAAGAGGCTGTTGGGGAAGAAGAGTCGATAAAGGCGCTGGAGGAAGCGGCGCGGGTGTTTGGGAGTGGGAAATGAGGAAGAGCGATTTGTCCGCAGATTACGCAGATTAACGCAGATAAAACCTTGAATATTCTTTTTCTAAAGTCTCACGTTTTTAGGTAGTTGTAATAATCAGCTTTTTGATTTTAATCTGCGTACATCTGCGAAATCTGCGGATAATGGTAGTAAAAACGGTGGAGGGTGGGGATGAAGAAAAACTGGCAGACTGTGGAGCTTCAGGACATTGCTGAAGTTGGGCGCGGAAAATTTTCAGTAAGGCCAAGAAATGACCCCAAATACTTCGGTGGTGACATTCCTTTTTTGCAAACTGGTGACGTAGCAGGCGCATCAGGTTCCATAATCTCGACATATTCTCAAACACTAAATGAAGAAGGGCTGAAGGTCAGCAAATTCTTTCCTGCCGGAACATTATTAATTACGATTGCAGCCAACATCGGTGATGTCGCAGAAGTTGGGTTTGGGTTTGCTTGTACAGATAGCCTGGTGGCCGTTCAGCCGAAAGAAGGCGTTGATAAAAACTGGCTCAAGTTCTTTCTTCAAACACAGAAGAGCTATTTTGAATCGCGAGCAACACAAAATGCCCAAGCAAATATTAACCTTCAGACGATAAGACCACTCCTTATCGAACTCCCTCCAAAGAACGAACAAACCGCCATTGCCTCCCTGCTCTCCACCTGGGATCTCTTTATCGAAAAGACCGAGCGGCTAATTGCAGCCAAGGAGAAGCAAAAGAAATCCTTTATGCAGTCGCTCCTGACTGGCAAACAGCGAGTAAAGGGATTTCAAAAATCCTGGTCTGAATTCAATCTTAGTGAGCTTTTCAAGGAAAGATCGGAAAGGGGCAACGAAGTTTTACCATTAATTTCGATCACTCGCGAGAATGGGATAATTCCTCGCAATGAAGACCGGAAAGATACGTCGAATGAGGATAAATCAAAGTATCTGAGAATTTGCCCTGGTGACATCGGCTACAACACCATGCGTATGTGGCAGGGCGTATCGGCTCTGTCCTCGCTTGAAGGAATTGTCAGCCCCGCATACACCATCTGTACCCCGAAAAAAAGCGTGGATGGCGAGTTCATGGCCTATCTTTTCAAACTCCCTCGAATCATCAATCTCTTCTACCGGCACTCACAGGGTTTGACGTCTGACACCTGGAACCTGAAGTACCATCACTTTCAGGAAATCAAGGTAACAATACCCAAAATCGAGGAGCAGAAGGCGATTGCCAGGACTTTAAAGGTCTGTGACGAAGAACTAGACCTGCTGAAAAAACAGGCTGACGCTTATCGCAGGCAGAAGCGCGGGCTGATGCAGCGGCTGTTGACCGGTGAGTGGCGGGTTAAAGTGAATGGGGTGACACAATGACCACCTTCCACATCAACGAAAAATACCTCTCTCAGATTCCCGCCCTGCAACTCCTCATCAACCTGGGCTACGAATACCTCCCGCACGATCAGGTCATGAAGCAGCGCCAGGGCAAAACCGGCAACGTCCTGTTGGAAGGCCTCCTGCGCGACCAGCTGAAACGCCTCAACCGCATCAACTACAAAAACCGCGAATTCCTCTTCAGCGAAGAAAACATCCAGACCGCCGTCCAGAAGTTGAAGAACGTCAAATACGACGGTCTGCTGAAAACCAACGAAGCGATCTATGACCTGATTACGCTGGGCACCGCGCTGGAACAGACCGTCGAGGGCGACTCCAAGAGCTTTACCCTCAATTACATCGACTGGCGTAATCCGGAGCGCAATGCCTTTCACGTAACCGCCGAATTCAACGTTGCCCGCTCTCGGAGCAACGAAGCTGCCAGGCCGGATATCGTCCTGTTCGTCAACGGCATCCCGCTGGCGGTGATCGAATGCAAATCCCCAAACGTGGAGGTGGAACAGGCGATTTCCCAATCCATCCGTAACCAGAGTGACGACTATATCCCCAAACTGTTTGTCTATACGCAGCTGCTCATTGGCGTAAACAAGAATGCTGCGCAGTACGCGACCACCGGCACCCAGTCTAAATTCTGGGGGCCGTGGAAAGAGCTGAGCGATAAGGAGAGCGCTGTTGCCGCTTCCGTCAATACACAACTTCCCACGACAAAAAAAGAGCTGCTCTTCAGCGGCGAATTTGCCGTTGCCCGCTCGTTCTTTGATGCCCACGAAGCAGAGGGTGAACGGCTGATTACCGAACAGGACAAGGTGCTCTACAGTCTCTGTCGTCCCGAACGGCTGCTGGAGCTGGCCTTCAAATTCACCGTTTTTGACGGCGGCATCAAGAAAATCGCCCGCTATCAGCAGTTCTTTGTCATCAAATCAACCCTGGAACGGATCAAACAGCTGGATAGTGAAGGTCGCCGTCGAGGCGGCATCATCTGGCATACGCAGGGTTCGGGCAAGTCATTGACCATGGTGATGCTGGGGAGAAATCTGGCCCTTGACCCGTGCGTCACCAATCCGCGCATCGTGCTGGTGACGGATCGTGACGACCTGGACAAGCAGCTCGGCAATACCTTTGCCGCCTGCGGCCTGGACCCGAACCGGGCCACGTCGGGCAAGCACCTGATGGAGCTGGTGGCGGAACAGAAGGCGAGTATCGTCACCACGCTGATCCACAAGTTCGACAAGGCGCTGAACCTCAAGAAATACCAGGATGATTCCCCCGACATCTTCATGCTGATTGACGAAAGCCATCGCACCAACTTCGGCAATTTCTCGGCGCGCATGCGGCAGATGTTCCCCAACGCCTGCTACATCGGTTTTACCGGTACGCCGCTCTTGAAAAAGGAGAAAAACAATTTCCAGAAATTCGGTGGACTGATCGAGCCGCACTACTCCATCAATCAGGCGGTGGAGGATGGCGCGGTTGTCCCACTGCTCTACGAGGGACGCCATGTGGAGATGGAGCAGAACAAGGATGCTATCGATCTCTGGTTCGAGCGCCATACGCAGGGGCTGACCAAGGAACAAAAGGCCGACCTGAAACGGAAATATGCCAGGGCGTCGATGCTGAACAAGGCCGATCAGGTCGTCTACATGCGTGCCTTTGACATCAGCGAACATTTCCGCGCCAACTGGCAGGGGACCGGTTTCAAGGCCCAGCTGGTGGCCCCGAGCAAGGCAGTGGCCCTGAAGTATCAGGAATATCTGGATGACATCGGCTTTGTCTCTTCCGAGGTGGTTATCTCGGCACCGGACAGCCGCGAAGGATATGATGAGACCGACGACGAGCCGACGGACGAGGTGGTCAAGTTCTGGCTGAAGATGATGAAGCGCTACGGCAGCGAGGATGAGTATACCAAGCAGATCATCAACCAGTTCAAGTTCGGCTCCGAGCCGGAGATTCTGATCGTGGTGAGCAAATTGCTGACCGGTTTCGATGCGCCGCGCAACCGGATTATCTATATCTGCAAGGAGCTGCGGGAGCATACCCTGTTGCAGGCGATTGCCCGCGTCAACCGGCTGGCGGAAAACAAGGATGAAGGGTTTATCGTTGATTACGTGGGGCTGCTGGGCGAGCTGGACAAGGCACTGACCATGTACAGCGCTTTTGAAGGGTATGACGAGGACGACCTGAAAGGGTCAATGATCTCCATACACAGTGAGATCGAGAAGCTGCCCCAACGCTACTCGGACCTGTGGGATATCTTCAAGGAGGTCAAGAACAGCTACGATGAGGAGGCATACGAAGTTCTGCTGGCCGATGATGCCGTGCGCGAGGACTTTTACGACTGCCTGGCCGGGTACAGCAAGACTCTGGGGATTGCCCTCTCTTCCGAGGCCTTTATCACAACGGTCGATGAGACCACGCTCTACCGCTACAAGGCAGATCTGAAGCGTTTCCACAACCTGAAAGCCGCCGTGAAACTTCGCTATGCCGAATCAATCGACTACCGGGACTATGAACCGAAGATCAAGAAACTGCTCGACACCCATATCCAGGCCAATGAGGTGATTCAACTGAATGAGCCGGTGAATATCTTTGACGAGAAGATGTTTGCCGTGGTGAAGGAAGAGCAGGGGGTTTACGGCAAAACCACGGCGGCCAAGGCTGATGCCATAGCCCATGCGACGAAAAAGGTCATCACGGAAAAGATGGCCGAAGATCCGGCCTTTTATGACAAATTCTCCAAAATGATTCAGCAGGCGATTGAGGATTTCCGGGCCAAGCGGATATCAGATCTGGACTACCTGAATAAAGTGTCCGACATCCGCACCCATGTTGTCACCCGACATCATGACGACATACCGGCGCTCCTCACCGGCAACGAAGAAGCGATGGCGTTTTATGGTGTCCTGAAGCCGTTCTTTGAGCAGCATGATCTGGAGCGGAATGCCTGCGAGGCGATTGCCGCCGAAACCGCCCTGGCCATTCAAACCATCCTGGACCGTCATTGGAAGGTGCAGTTCTGGGACGACGATAACGCCCAAAAACAGGCCATGAACGATATCGATGACTATCTGTTTGACGAGGTGAAAGGCAAAAAAGGGGTTGAAGTCAGCCTTGACCAGATGGACGCACTCATTGATAAGACCATGCAGGTGACCAGACACCGGAGAACATGACAATTTCGTAAAGAATAATCCGCAGATTACGCAGATGTTCGCAGCTTGATTTCAAGCGACCGGCAAAAATAGCCTGCTTCACCTTTTGGTTAAACCGGTATTGGTTTCGACTTTTGATTTATCTGCGTAAATCTGTGCAATCTGCGGATGAACTGTCTTTTGAGGATACCGATTGATAGCAGAACGATATAGCATAACGTATGGTAAAGAGAGCATCAGTTTTAGCGTGCTCTTTTCCGCCAGAAAAACCCTGGGGATCGAGGTGTATCCCGACAGTAACGTGGTGGTGAAAGCACCGCTCGGAACTGATCCGGCAGAGGTGCGCAAAAGGGTCGTCAAGCGGGTCAGATGGATACTGAAACAGCAGCATTATTTCCACCAGTTTGATCCGAGGACACCGGCGCGGCAGTTTGTCGGGGGGGAAACCCATCTGTATCTGGGCAGGCAATTTCGACTTGCAATAACGGCCGGGAATCAGGATTCAGTGAAATTGAGCCGTGGCTATTTTGCCGTTGAGGTTAAGGGAGCTGTTTCCCCGGATAAAGTTAAAAGTCTCCTTGAGGGCTGGTCTGCTGAAAAGGCAGGCATCAAGTTTGCAGAAAGTTTTGATGGCTGTTGGCCGTATTTTGACAAGCTTGGCTTGATGAAACCCCGTCTGCAGATCCGGCGCATGAAAAAACGTTGGGGGAGCCTGTCAAGGGGAGGCCGGCTTACTCTCAATACAGACCTGATTCGTGCCCCCAAAGAGTGTATTGATTACGTCATCACTCACGAACTGTGTCATCTCCGATGCCACGACCACAGCCAGAGTTTTTATCGCCTGCTGGAAAGAGTCATGCCCGATTGGGAGAAGCGTAAGCACAAGCTGGAGCTGGCGCTGGTGTAGGCAGAAAACAAATACCTCGTTCCGCTTACATCCGATTCAAAGGTCTCTTATGTCAACCATTCAATCAGCAGAGCAGCTTATATCACTCCTTGACACCATCACCGCCCTGCACCCGGCGGACCGTGCCGCACTTGCCCTGCTGGCGGTTATGTATGCACCGGTTGCCCGCACCCCTTTTGCCCAGTGTCTTCAGAATGCCGGTATCAAGAGCATGCAGGGAAAGACCGTGACTCCGGCCGAAGCAGCGCTACTGATGGATAGATATGTCGGGCTCAATCTGGTGGTTGATGTCAAGGGCTCTTACTGCTGTAATCCGCAGCTGTCCCATATTCTCATGCGTCAGGTTGAGAAGGAGGGGCTTCTTGACCGCTTTGCGCAGGCGGTGCAGAGCGTGATTGTTCCCCGTGAATCCTGGAACGGGCTGTACTATCGTTCGTATGCCCATTGCGTTCAGGATATCCGCATCGCCCTGTATCGCGGCAACGAGGCACAGGTGTCCAGCCTGCTTGAGAGCTGCTCTGCCAACTTTGCGTATGAATGGGGGGATCAGCACCCCTTTGCCCTGATATGCCCTGAACCGCTGGACCGTGAATGGATCATGGCGTTGCCGCTGCCGCTTCGGATGCTACTCATCATTTTTCATCTCGACCGCTCGTTAACGTTGCTGCAGCCGACCGGCAGTACCTTCACTCTGCTGGAAGAGCTCATCAACAGCCGCAGTGAGATACCGTTGGACGTATTGAAATACTACCTCACGCAGTTGCTGTTGCGCGGACAGGTCACCAGGGCGGTCCGGATCCTGACTGACAATGAAGCGCTGCCGTTGCATGAACTGCGCGGCTGGCTGGCGGTGCTGCAGGGGGATGATGATCCGGCCATCGCCCATTTTGAGAGAGGAATTGCCGTACTTAAAAAAGAGACAGGCAAGCGCAAGGTTTTTTTTCACGATCTCTCCGGGCTGTTTTATCTGTTGGCGCTTATTCGCAGCGGTCTGCCGCAGCAGTTGCAGGCTGTCGTCGAACTGGGGGGGTGGGTGGTCAAACAGCGAAAGCACCCCCATCAGTTCGTGGTCTGGACGCTCTGCCGCTATGCTGAGGTCAAGCTGGGGAAGAATCGCGCCAAGGAGGATCTTGAGCAGCTCTGCACGCGCGAGCAGGTTCTGGAACCGATCTCGCAGCTGTTTCTTTCGCTGATCGCACATTGGTTGCCCGGTACTGTCGGGACATCGCACCTGAAGGCGCTGCAACGTATCAGCTCCGGGGCGGCAAAAAGCGGCTATCACTGGCTTGCCGCAGAAGCGGCGCTTCTTCAGGCGGCCTTCGACTCCCAGTGGACGGAGCAGGCATCAAGCGCCCGGCAGCTGTTCGCCGCCGAGGGGATCATCAGCCTGTGCGAACAGGCGGAGAGTGACGATAACTGGGAGCGTTCGCTCAAGGCGCTCATGTCGTTGGGGAACGCGGCTCCGGCAGCGGCAAAAGAAAATACGTCAAAGGCGACGCGCATCATCTGGATGCTGTCCGGTAACGAGACATTTATCGATATCCAGCCGCTTGAACAGAAGCAGAGCGGTAAGGGGTGGAGCACCGGCCGCAATGCGGCGCTGAAGCGGTTGAAAGAGGAGAGCGCCAGGCTGGACTTCCTCTCTCCCCAGGACCGGGAGATCGTGGCCTGCATAAGAAAAGTCCGCAGCGGCTATGGCTATTATGGCAAGGAGGTGTACGAGTTCGATGTGGTCCGGGCGATCCGCGCCATGACCGGGCATCCGCTTGTTTTTAACGCCCTGGATCATGACGAGCAGATCAGTGTGGCAAAGGGAGATTTTGCTCTGGAGGTCAAGCGGGTCAAAGGGAATCTCTGGGTGAAGCTGATCCCGCCGATTACTACGGAAAGCAGCGCCTTCTTTCGCTGGGAGGGAACCGGTCGTTTGCTGTTGTTCGAGCCGACAATCGATCAGCGGCGCATCGCCGGGATTATCGGTGACAAGCTGATCGTGCCGCAAAAGGGCGAAGCGCAGGTGATGGCGGCGATTACGGCGGTTTCGCCGCACGTTGCCATCAACTCCGACGTGGCCGGCGAGAATGCTGCGGCTGATGTTGTCGAAGCGGACGGTCGCCTGCAGATCCTGCTCCGTCCCAACAGCGGTGGACTGTTGCTGGAGATCGTCCTGCTGCCGCTGGGTGAGGGAGGCCCGCGCTTTATTCCGGGTCGCGGCGGCGCGACGGTGATAGCCGATGTGAAAGGGAGGAAGCTGCAGACGAGCAGACAGCTGGCGACTGAAAAACAGAGCTTTGCGCAGCTTGTGGATGCCTGTCCTGCGCTGGACCAGAGCGAAATACGCGACGGCATCTGGCGTTTCGATGATGCGGAATCCTCCCTTGAACTGCTTGAAGAGCTGAAAGCGGTTGTCGGCGGCAATGCCGAGCGCTTCTGCATAAACTGGCCGGAAGGGGAACAGTTCAAGCTGCGGGGACGGGCCGAATGGCCGAAGATGAAGCTGTCGGTCAACTCCGGCAAGGAGTGGTTCTCCCTGAGCGGCGAAGTTGCCGTTTCCGATGATGAAGTCATGTCGCTGCAGCGGCTGATGGAGCTGGTTGATGGTGAATCAGGCCGCTTCATCCAGTTGGCCGATGGTGACTTTCTCGTCCTGACGGAAGAGTTCCGCCGCAAACTGCAGGATCTGCGGCGGCTGGTGGAGAAAAATGGCCGTTTCACGCCGTTGATCGCGCCGCTGGTTGAGGAAACGCTGCAGGGTGCCGCCGGAGTGAAGGGAGACAAGCAGTGGAAGGCCGACATGGCCCGTTATAATAGCGCCCAGGAGCTTGACCCCACGCTTCCGCCGACGCTGCAGGCCGAACTGCGCGATTATCAGCGCGACGGCTTCGACTGGCTCTGCCGCCTGGCGCAGTGGGGTGTGGGCGCCTGTCTGGCGGATGACATGGGGTTGGGCAAGACGCTGCAGGCGCTGGCGTTGCTGCTGACGAGGGCTGCCGCCGGACCGGCGCTGGTGCTGGCACCCACGTCGGTCTGTTTCAACTGGGAGAGTGAGGCGCGCCGCTTCGCTCCGACCCTCAACCCGCGGCTCTTCGGCGGAGGCAACCGCGCCGAATTCATCGCCTCGTTGGCACCGTTCGATCTGGTCATCTGCAGCTATACCCTCTTTCAGCAGGAGGCGGACCTGCTCACCGGAGTAGAGTGGGAAACCGTCGTACTGGATGAGGCGCAGGCGATCAAGAACATGGCCACCAAACGCTCCCAGGCCGCCATGCAGCTCAAAGCCGGTTTCCGCCTCGCCACCAGCGGTACTCCGGTGGAAAACCGCCTCGATGAGCTGTGGAACCTGTTCCGTTTCCTCAACCCCGGCCTGCTCGGCTCCCACAAGAGTTTCACTACCCGCTTCGCCATCCAGATTGAGAAACACGGCAGCAAGGCCGCCCGCACTCTGCTGAAGCGGCTCATTCGCCCCTTTATCCTGCGTCGCACCAAGAGCCAGGTGCTGGAGGAGTTGCCGCCGCGCACCGATATCCTCCACCGCATTGAGCTGTCCCGCGAGGAGAACGTCTTCTACGAAGCGCTGCGGCGCACGGCCGTCAAAAATCTCTCCGCCGCGGACAACTCTCCGCCGGGAGAGAAACAGATCCGCATCCTGGCAGAGATCATGCGCTTGCGCCGCGCCTGCTGCCATCCGCAGCTGGTCATGCCGGGGAGCACGATTCCGAGCGCCAAGCTGGCGGCATTCCATGAAATTGTTGCCGAGCTGCGCGAAGGGGGGCACCGGGCGCTGGTGTTCAGCCAGTTTGTCGATCATCTCTCGATCCTGCGCCGTGATCTGGACAATGCCGGGATCGCCTATCAGTATCTCGACGGCTCAACCCCGCAAAAAGATCGGCAGGGGAGGGTGGCCGCCTTTCAATCCGGCGAGGGGGAGCTTTTCCTCATCAGCCTCAAGGCGGGGGGCGTCGGCCTCAACCTGACCGCCGCCGATTACGTCATCCACATGGACCCCTGGTGGAATCCGGCGGTGGAGGATCAGGCCTCGGACCGTGCCCACCGCATCGGCCAGAACCGCCCGGTCACGGTCTACCGGCTGGTGGCGGCCAATACGATCGAGGAGAAGATCGTCGCCCTGCATCACCAGAAACGCGACCTGGCCGATTCGCTGCTGGAGGGGACGGAAACATCGGCGCGGGTTTCGGCGGAGGATCTGATGGCGTTGTTGCGGGATGTTGGGGAGTGAGGGGTGGGGTTGTAATACGTGAAGATTAAGCCTGAATAAAGCAGTTACCGCAGAGTACGCAGAGGAACCAGAAACCATGGTGCTTCCCGGTGGAGAGCGCCATGGTTTCTGGTGGAGGCAGGTTTATTTACTCTTCTTCAGTCGCGCAATCACGCGGTCAAGCTGTTTGGTTACTTCCAGCCATGCTGCATCGCGATCCCGATGTTTTTTGATGGGTTTGGCATTCGGCAGAATGGCCTGAATCTTGCCAACTTCCAATTTGTCAAAGCGACAGTCGCGCACCACAATGGGGACAATTACGCATTCCCCAGCTGCATCCCGCTCCAAAGCTCGTTTCATCTCATCCTGCATACAGTAATCCGATTTGATGAAATCATTGCTGAGTAGCAGAACAATAATGTCGGCACTTTCCAACTTTTCAAGGATTTCTTTTTCCCATTTTTGTCCCGGTTCTATACGGGTATCATCCCAGACTTCAATCTCTTGCTTGCGCACATATGAAGTTAAAGCTCCGCGCAGCTCATCACGGTAAAGTTCATCCTTATGTGAGTAGCTGATAAAGAGGGAATGGGCAAGCTGCCCAGAAATTTTGCCAGCAACCAATCGGAACAATTCTGAAATATTTTTTTGCATATTTCGTGGTGCTCCTGGCAGGTCAACTCCGTCTAGTAGTTTTTTAACACCCAGCTTAACCGGTTTACGGTCAATAACCACTTTATATTCGTCATCTCCAGCAGCCTCGTAATCAACTAACTCATTATATGGCACTGTTACAGTTGGATGGCCGGGTACAGGAACGAGACTTGTTACTGGTAGAAGTTCGTAACTCCTATGGATACGCTCAAAGTATTCACGAACAACTCCCATCAATTCACGCCGCCCATTGCCCACACCTGTTACTCTGATGATAATCTTTCGCCCTAGCACGTCACCGCGTATGAGGGCACGGCAATTACCGCGTTCCAGTACAACACCAGTGCGCCAGGCAAATTTAGGTTCCTGATGAACGTAGGTTTCTACAATGAAACGGGGGAGTAATCCTTCCGGCAATACGGTGTCATAGCTGTATATAAAACCAAGGCATTTTTCGGGAGGAAACTCTGATTCCAGCAGTGGTTCGTTTTTGGAAAGCAGGTCTGGAATAAGATATTGCTCCCCCTTATCGTCCAACGGGTGACAGAGTTGGAACTTGCGCATCAGGGCGAGTAGGTATGGGTGAAGTTTGGCAGGGTATTCATTTGCAGGAAGTACTTCTGCAATGGATTTAACTGTAAATTTACCCCAGGCATCACGGAATTGTGGTGAATTAAGCAGTTTATAGATACCGTCCGTGACCCAAGCCGGATTCAGCACACCAAAACTGCGCAATGCTTCTTCCTTGCGATAGGAGAGCATCAGCCCAAGATCGTGCAGGCTTTCCGCCAAGTCTTCCTGGTCTTTTGAGGAGGTAATACCGTGGTTGTGGCAAAACATGCGAAAATCGTCAAAGGTAAGCCAGCTCTTTTTTTGCGTCGGCAATTCATCCTTTATCTGTCGCCATTCAGCAGGCCAGGACGCCTTGAGGCCGGGAAGTTTTTTTGCGTGTGCACATATCTGTTCGCGCAACTCGGGTATGCCGTTACCAGTTGCGCTGTCGGTCTCAACAAAAACAATATCCTTTCCGTATTTCTCGCGTAGCAGTTCTCGGTTTAGCTCAAAACGATAGTCATCACACTTGTTCAGCAACACAATCACTGGAACATCTCCAGCAAAAGAGCGCACCATAGAGAGCCAGTATTCGGCGTCATAATCTTCTGTCCCTTCACGACCGGAGATAAGCACCAGGTAAAGCGCCCGTTCGGTCATAAAAAAGCGGTGCGTACCGTGCATGATTTCTTGCCCGCCAAAGTCCCAGATGTGGGCGTGGACTTCATCTCCGTCAATTTTACGCGGCCACTTGGTAATGTTGATGCCTGGAGTTCGGTCAAATTTTTTGAATCTACCTTTAACTAATCGATGTACAAGGCTCGTTTTTCCTACGACTCCCCGACCGACAAGGATTAGTTTGAATTCGTTTAGAGGTTGAGCGTTGCGGAAGTAATAATCGAGGATTTTTCGAGCATTTTCTCCTTTAACTATTTCAGTTGGTATATTGAGATCGGGGTTATTTCTTATGCCAAGACGTGCAAGCTTTTTAATATTGCATATCGAAGCTGGTAGTCCTTTGAGGCAATTCTCACTTAGCCAAATCAATTCAAGATCTTTTAGCTCTTCCAGCCAGTTGGGTAATTCGGTTAAATTATTTTCAAAAAGGAATAGCTTTTTAAGGTTTCGAAGCTTACGCAACCAATTGGGCACTATTGTCAATCCAATTCGTCCAATCATCAGGCTTGATAAATTTGTAAGCTCCCCAATAATTTCATAAGAATCTGAAAGGTCCCCGCCAGAAATCCAAAGTGTTTCAAGCCGCTTCAGTCGTTTGATTGTGGACGGAATGACTTGTAAATTATTGGATTGGAGATCAAAAGAGCGCAGCTCTGTTAGTTCTCCAATCCAATCGGGAAGTTCTGTGAGGTCGTTCCCAAGAGCATTAAGATCTTGGAGCCACTTTAATTCACGTATGCCTTCCGGTAGGCGGCCAAGATGAAAGCCAGTCAGGTTCAGCTCTTTTGCCTTGGTTTTACGGCACTCAGCAATAGCGTGCTCAGCATTGGCGAAGTTATTTTCGGGTATAAACTTCTGTTTTGACTTGGGATTTGACATGCATAGTACTCCTCATAACGGCTCATGCTTTTACAAATGCATCATACGATTACATCGATAACCTCGCCCTAGCTCTGGCTTGCAACTGAACCCGTATCTGCGAATAAAGCCGCGCATTCTGGGCTTCTTGATCTCTCAGGCAAATCACCAACGAATATGCCTCAAGCTCCGCAGACATTCCTTCTCCCCACGTCGGATCATTTCTGGTGACAACCACAAACAGCTTTTTTTGCCGACGAGCATCGCTGACTGATCCGATAGCCCACGTGCAGGCTTGGACAGTTCCGTTTGAACGATCCCGCTCCGACATGCTTCGCTTGAGCGGCAAAAACTCACTGATCCCTTCATGATCATTTGCCGCAGTTGCAGCATTGAATGACGCAATAACTGCGTCAAGGTTTGCAGCCTCAACCAATTTGAAGGATATCTTGCTGGCCTTGTAGTCGATCCGGGTGGTTCTGACTGCCGGTGAATAGGCAAGGGCAATATTCAGCTCGCGTCGGCGCCTGCCGGGACTGTAGAAGTCTTCCGGAATCGGTACTTCATAAAAATGATGCCGTTTATCGGCGATGCTGTCAGAGGTATAGAGTGTCACCTGATCTTCAGTAGAGCGGAATAATGCATCCTCTTGAACCTGACCATAGCCGCAGACCCGTTTTAACTTGGCCTCGTCATCAGCAAACAAAAGCTTGCAGGCGATTGGCGGTACGGCATGCGCTACAAGCAGAGCCCGAATGAGATTCGGGTGTGCCCCCGGCAATTCACCAAGCAGTCTGGCTGCCAGATGAGCAACATGGGGAGCGGCAAAACTGGTCCCGGAACGTTCACTCCACGGTCGCCCCTGCGTAAAGTCCTTATGTACCGACAGCTCACCCAAACCACGCTCGACAATCCTGCCGCCTGCCCTGGTATCCACCGCCTGATTACCGCCATACGCCACCAGATCGGGTTTTATGGCATTATTCACTGACGGGCCGCTCCGGGTGAATGATGACGGCTGATCATGACGGGCAATTGGAATCTCTTCAACGCAATAGGTATATCTTTGGCTGTTTATGGTTTGGTCCCACCGAGCAATACTACCGACAGTCAGGACGTTGAGAGCAGGCGCCGGATCGATGAGCCGCGCTTCCTCGCTGAACAGATACTCCGGGTACTCTCGCAGCCAATCATTCGGGAAGTCGTCTACTCCTTCGAAGTTGCCGCTCGAAACCACGAACAGGACCTCTTCGTTCCGCGCCAGGGTGTCGAGGGTCACGGCCATACCACTGACGTGCGCACCACGGTAAGGTTTGCGTCGATCACCGAACGAGAGATTAAAAATCCGGCAACCGTAGTTTTCCCGGAAATATCTCACCGCCTCTGCGATGTGATTTTCAACAAAACCGGTATTATTCTCGTTGCGGTGATCAAGAATCTTGCCGCTAAATATGCGAATTGTCGGGACGAAGGTACGCGCCTGCATGCAACGCTCAACATCTCCGTACAGGGCAATTCCCGCGATGTGAGTCCCATGGCCGCTTTCATCGCCGGTCTCAGCAATATCGGGAATAAAATTCTGCGCATCTCCGAATGCGGAAGCCAAGAGCGGATGGCCTGAAGCAATGCCGCTGTCAAGGACCGTGACGGCTGGCGCGTTGTCAGGTGGTTGGGGAGGCGGCGGAATGGTCTGGATGTCCAGTTGAAGCAGACCCTGTTCAATGCCGAAGTTTGGCGGTAGATCAACGGTGCGGACATCGCGGTGTCTGAGCAATAAGCCGGCCTGTTCGCGATTCACTGAAACCCGATACATGATCAAGCTTGCCTGCTGAACTCTGTCAAGCTGGTTTATGTCATTTAGCGTTAACCATTGCTCAAACTGTGCAATCATTTGACCACGATGTAACTGGTTCGACAGGGGCCATAATTCGGTGTCCAGCATGAATGCTGCTTCGGTTGGCAAACCTTCCTGACGTAAAGCCCATCCCTTCCGGTCTTCCTCGCTCCAGACATCAACGCCGCTCAAGGCATAAAGAATCTCCCTGCGGGTTGGTCTGTTGCCATTTGCCAATGTGGTCAGCCTAGCCTCAAAGTCTTCGAGCGCTCTGTCTGTTGCAAAAACAAGTGCAACCGTTCTGCCTTCCTGGCTGACTAACTCAACTCCGGGAATGTTTTGCAGGTCCTCCGGGCGGATTTCCTTGGCAATTTCAAACTTGATGAGTTTGCGCTCGTCAAAACCGCCAATCGTTTCGGTGGTTGCTGTCAGTTTTGCGGTTTGGAGTCGGTCGAGAAGAAAACGACCATGTGCAGCGGGGTTGTGTGGTGGGGTGAGTCGAGGAAAACCAGGGCGGGTACGTCTCTCATTGATCGGTTCTTCGCGGGTGATGCGCAGATGCTCGGGCATCGGTTATTACCTCCCCATGACACGTTTTCTCCTGGCATTTTCCCGGCGTAGTGCGTTTTCCAGATGCCGTAATTGCAGAAATTCCTGTCCTTGTAAAACCATTTCCTTGACGGAGCGTCGCAAAACCCGTTCAACATCGGCATGGGTCATGCCATTGAACATGCTGACAACCTTTGCACCTTCAACGGAAAACTCACGTCGAACTCCACGCAATTTCATTTCCAGCAATTTACGGAGCTGCTCCAGATTGGGCGGCTCGAAAAAAAGCACTTCTTCGAAGCGTCGCCATACGGCTGAATCAAGAATTGTCTCGTGGTTCGTGGCGGCAATCATGACGCTTTGGCCTTCATAGGAGTCCATCATTTGCAACACAGCGTTCACCACCCGCTTGATCTCTCCATGTTCGGCCAGGTCGGAGCGTTCCTTGGCAAGCGCATCGAACTCATCGAAAAGGACAACCATAGGTGAAGCGGAAATATATTCGAAAACCTTGCGTAGGCTGGAAGCCGTCTCACCAAGGTACGATGAGATGACGCTGTCGATACGTACGGTCACCAGTGGCATGTTCAATTCGGTGGCGATAACCTCTGCTGTCAGCGTCTTGCCGCAGCCGGGAGGACCGCAGAAAAGAATCCGGTCAACCGCGTGCATACCGTAGCTCTGCAACGTTTCAATCCGGTGATGCTCCATCAGCAATTCTTCAATACAGGATCGGTTTTCATCGGAAAGCACGACGTCGGTGAGACTTCTGACCGGTTCGCGGACCTCGACAAGTGGCATTCCACGCTCGCGGTCCGTGGGGATGTCCTCGACCAGTTTCCGCATTCCGGGCGTGGAACTCTTGGCTCGGCCATATAATATTCGCTCAAGGTCATTGGCGAGGAGATGGTGCTGCTTCTGGCGTTCCTCGTTTATGATCGCTTCTGAAACCTGTCTGAAGGAATCATCATTGCCGTCGATGCCTGATTTTATGAGTTGTCGTAGCAGTTTTCCGCTGGCCATACCTGTTTCTCCAACTGTTGTGAGTATGAAGCTTGTATAATCAATCCTAGCTTTTTTCGCAAGGTTAATCCAATATTATACATTATAAAAATTTATAGGTATGCTAATAGTAGCTTCGTATTTTTTCTGTATCACTACAAGACATATTTCATGTGTATTGTCGCTACAAACGCGCGAGTGTATAGTGCTCACACAGCTTATCCCGAGGAGGGCCGGAAACAATGCCGATGACAATTTTTGAGGCGATGAGTGGTAATATCAGCTCCTTTCTCGGTGGTGCGGAGGTCGTGCTGTCGCCCGGTTCCGAGCGTGTGCAGTGCGAGTCGCACAGCATCTCACTTCCGGTCGTGACGGACGGGCGCGAGTTTATCTTCAGCGCCACCCGTAAAAGTGTCCCCTTTACCCGCATGGAGGAGTCATTCTGCCGGGAGCTGTTGACGGCGTTCTCTATGCTCTACGGCGGCTTCAGGCAGGAGGGGTATGTGGCGCAGTTCAGGACGGCGCTCCTCTCCTCCATCATGGATATCACGGTTGCCCGCTCCCTGCGCGGTGATCACAACAAGGGCTTCTGGCCGATCCAGCAGCTCATCCAGCTGTTAAAGAGCCTTTCCTATCAGAAGTACGAGGGGAAGCCGGCCACCACCGGTGTCATCATCCATCGCACGACGCCGGCAGAACTCCGTGCCGTGATGAAACAGCGCAAACATACCCTGGTCCCGTTGAAGAGTTCGCAAAGCATCGGCCCCGGTTTTTTCGACAACCCCCTGACCTATCGCTTTATTGACGGCACGAACCTGTTCTTTCTCGCCGGTATTCAGATGCAGGTAAACGGCATCGTCACGATCTCCGGCACCGCACTCCAGAATGAGGTGGAGCGGCAGACCCAGCGGGAACTCTTTTCCATTATCAGGAGATGCGGGGCGGGGGCATTTGCCGTCACGGTGAACGAGGCTTCCGACATCGAGGTCCTCACCAGTCCGGCGCGAATCATGGTGCGGCGAAAAGGGATGTGGAGCATTTTTGACCCGGACATCATGCGGGCATTTCTGTCGGACTGTATCGATGCCGAGTCGGCGGAAGACCTGATCTGGACCCTCTATGCGCTCTCCAAGATGCGTTACGGCACCGTTGTCATGGTGTACGGGGGCAGCGGGAAAAAACTTGCCCAGTTGAAAAAAGGGGCGGTCGGCGGTTCTGATCCCATCGGGCGGTTGCTGATCGAGAGGGTGCAGAAGAGGAGCATTCGCGAATTGAAGGAGACCGGGACTCTCCTCAGAATCCTCTCATCGGATGGTTTGACCGTGTTCAATGCGAAGGGGAAGCTGGTTGATACCGGGTTTATCATCGATACGTCCCACGCCACGGAAATGGTGGCCGGTGGCGGAAGAACCACGGCGGCCTGCGCCGCCTCACATTTCGGCAAAGTCATCAAGGTTTCACAGGATGGCCCCATCGAGCTCTACGAGAATGGTACGCAGATTTACCGCTTCGGGTAGCCGGTTTCAATCCGCTTCATAACGATACCGATGCAGTGCCGATGGAGATTGAAAGATGAATCCGCAGATTGCGCAGATTAACGCAGAGAAGACCGGGCGGATTTTTTGAAGATTGATTGATTGAGACGGTTGTAACCAGTAAAATTATGATTTTAATCTGCGTACATCTGCGAAATCTGCGGATAATGGTTGTCAAAAGGTGGGTTATATTCCTTCTATTGCCCACCACCATGCGGCAACGATAACGCCCGCGCTCAGAACTGCCAGCAGGAAATTCATAACCCCTCCGGGTCTCCCATATTTTCCGATCATACTCTCCGCAGCTGTACCGAAGAACAGCCCGAAACAGAAGCCGAACAGGTGCGCACCAAGATCGGTGTTTTCCCCTTCGGTGCCGAGGATCGCCAATAGTGCCAGCCCGGCTGCAATCGGGATAAACCAGCGCCGCCGCAGGTGGTGGTGATAGCGCACCATGCTGATGGCGGCGAGAATGCCGACCGCACCGAAAACAGCGGTGGAGGCGCCGACCGAGCGGTGGTCCGGCGACTGAACCCAGGCGTTGAGCAGGTTGCCGAAGCTGCCGGAGGCAAGCAGGAGGCCCCAGGCCAAGCCGGAACCAAGCTCGCGGCAGAGGAGGATTATGAAGGTGCCGCCGATCGCCAGATTGCCGAGAAGATGCAGCGGGCCTGCGTGCAGGGTCAGGGCGGTGACACACCGCCACCATTGACCGTCTCTGATGCTTGCGGCGTGGGCGGTGCCAAGTTCATACAGGTCCGGTATGCCGTGTCCGGGAAGAGAAATGCCGACCAGTGTCAGGTTGTAGAAAGTAGCCAGCAGCAACAGCACCGAAACAGTGGACAGGGTGTTGTTGGTCAACTGTCGCGCGGCCGGGAGTGCAGGTGGCCAGTTGCGGTTGGCATCCTCAAACAGTTGCAGCTCTCTGCGGGCACTTTCCAGCTGCGGTTCCGGTACGAGCAACTGCCACCCGGCCCCGTCAGGCTCAATGCAGCAGGGGATGGAGCGTGAGTCGAGCACAAGTGCCCAGGAGTGTGCCTGACTCTTGCTCAGAGAGGTGGTGCCAGCGGATGAGAGCACCATCCAGGAGCTACTCTCCACATCATGACTCTTGCCGAAATGGTTCATTGACACAACTATAATCACTAAAGGGGGGAAATGCCATGCCCGATGTCCCAATAAATATTTGAACTGGCATCGTTATCAGGTATAGTTAAGCAGTTTTATGCTGCTGCCGGGAGCCGTTCCCCCGTTGTCGTCTGTCCGGGCAGGAGAGTGCTGCGAGAGGTTGGGTTCTCGTTTCTGTAAGAACACTGAAAGAAGGCGGTAAAACAATGATGTTGAAAAAACTGGCACTACTGTTTCTGTTTAGTATGTGCCTGGCTTCTGCCGCATGTGCGGAGAACTATAAAATTAATTTGACCGCCGAGGAGAAGCTTTGGCTGCGGAACCATCCGCTCATCAGCATCGGCACCATGAGTGACTGGCCACCGCTTAACTTCACAGACCGTTCCGGAAAACCGCAGGGGGTCGGAGCGGCGTACATCGAGGCTATCAATAAGCGGTTGGGGGGAGCGGTGGTGATACACCCCGCACCCTTCAAGGAGAATTACGATAAAGTCCAAAAAGGTGAGCTCGACGCCCTCATGGACATAACCGCCAGGCCTGAACGTGAAGCCATGTTCGATTTTACCCGGCCGTATATCAGCATTCCCCACGTCATTGTCGGCCGCAAGGGGGGTGACTATTACCGTGCGGAAAAGGACCTTTCCGGCAAAACCGTGGCACTTGAACGCGGCTTCTATGCGGTTACCATGTTCAGGAAGAGCTACCCGGGTGTCATGGTTCGGGAGTACGGGTCCACCGCGGAGGCGCTGGAAGCGGTCGCCAGGGGGGAAGCCGATGCATATGCGGGTAATATTGCGGTGGCAATCTACCTGATTGAAAAGGAGCTTCTCGGGAACCTGCAGCTGATGGGGACGCTCAAGGGGGCACGGTCGGTGCTGCAGATCGGTGTGGCCAAGAACCAGCCGCTTTTGCTGTCGATTCTTGATAAGGGGCTTCAATCCATCTCTGATGATGAACAGCATGCCATCTATAACAAATGGGTCGGCTTGAAGTACGAAAAAGGGATGGATTATGCGCTGTTCTGGAAAGTCGTTGGCGGGTCAGTCGTCGTTATCCTGCTGTTTCTGTTCTGGAACAGGCGGATGGGAAAAGAGATCCTCATTCGGAAGCGGGCCGAAGCGGAGCTGACGGTATACCGGGATGGGCTGGAAAAACTGGTGAGAGAACGGACCGCTGCACTGGAGAGGGAGGTCGTGGAGCGGATGAGATCCGAACAGGCCGCCATTGTCAGCCAACAACGCTTCAGGGATATCCTCGATAACCTTGCCGATCCGGTCTATATTGCGGACATGAGCGGGAAAATAATTGCCGCCAATGGTCAGGCGTCACGGGAGCTTGGCTATACCAATGAAGAGCTGCTGGCGCTTGATATCCATGACCTTGATGCTGTCGCGACAACACCGGAATTGCTCGCGGCACAGTGGAGTGACCTGCTGAAAAGCGGCGGAATGGCTCTTGATTCTATCCATCGGCGTAAAGACGGTTCGCAGTTTCCGGTCGAGATTAATGTCAGGCTGATTGATTTTGACGGTGAGCAGTCGGTGTTGGGCGTCGCCAGAAACGTTTCCGAGCGGAAGCAGGCCGAGGAGGAGAGGCACAAGCTCGAACAGCAGCTCCTGCATGCGCAGAAGCTGGAGAGTCTGGGAGTGCTGGCGGGCGGTATTGCCCATGATTTCAACAACATTCTCATGGCGGTTATCGGCAATGCCGATCTGGCTCTGATGCGGATCAACAAGGAATCGCCGGCAGCCGAGAACCTGCGCCGTATCGAAAAAGCCGCAGGCCGGGCGGCCGATCTGGCCAAGCAGATGCTCGCCTACTCCGGCAAAGGAAAGTTTGTCGTTGAGAGCGTCGACCTCAACCGCCTGATAGAGGAGATGCTGCATATGCTGGAGGTTTCCGTTTCCAAAAAAGCGGTGCTCCGCTTTAACCAGTGCCAGGGGCTTTCACCGGTGGAGGCGGATGCCACCCAGATGCGGCAGATCATCATGAACCTGGTCATCAATGCATCTGAAGCAATTGGCGACAGGAGCGGCGTCATCAACATCACGACCGGCTCTGTGGAGTGTGATCGGAGCTATCTGAAGGATGTCTGGCTGGATGAAGATCTAAGCGACGGCAGGTATGTCTATCTGGAGGTCGCCGACAGCGGGTGCGGCATGGACAGGGATACGTTAGCCAAGCTCTTTGACCCTTTTTTTACCACCAAATTCACCGGGCGCGGCCTCGGTATGGCTGCCGTGCTGGGGATCGTCCGGGGGCACAGGGGGGCTATCAAGGTCTCCAGCGACGTTGGCAAAGGCACTGTCTTCAAAATCCTGCTTCCCGCCGGCAGCCAGCCTGTCAACCGGATCGGTGCTGACAGTAGCGGTGACGAGTGGCAGGGGAGCGGCACGGTGCTGCTGGTGGACGACGAGGAAACGGTGCGCAGCGTCGGTGCTGAAATGCTGCGGGAGTACGGTTTTACCGTGATAACCGCCAGGAACGGCCGGGAAGCGTTGGAAATATTCAGCTCCACTCCCGGCATAGCCTTTGTGATCCTTGACCTGACGATGCCGCACATGGACGGCGAGCAGTGTTTCTGCGAATTACGGCGGCTGAACCCTGGTGTCAAGGTGATCATCTCCAGCGGCTATAATGAACATGAGGTCACCCGGAAGTTTGTCGACAAAGGGGTGGCCGGCTTTATCCAGAAACCGTACAAGCTGAGTGTGCTGAAAGAGGCGATACGGGGGATGTAAGACGGTATTCGGTGGTTAACCGGAAAAGGGAGATGGTACACGTCATGCGCTGCCTGTCTGCAAAGAGTTTCCTTACCAACCCGTACCGTGCGGGTGTAGAAATCGGTGCTGCTCTCGCGGTGATTTCACCCGAGGTTATCCTGTTGTTTGCCTCGATGTCGTATGACCCCGATTTTTCAGGCTTTTTCGAGGGGCTTTATAGCGGGCTCGGCAGCGAATCGGTACTGCTCTTCGGTGGTACGGGCGATGGTGTCTACGAAACCAGCGGCGCCGAGAACTACGGTGTCAGCGCCCTTGGCCTTTCTGCTGACGGTCGCGTTTCATGGTCTGTTGCCCTTGAACGGGGGGTGCAGGCCGATTCTTTTTCGGCGGCCAGGAGTTGCGCCTGCAAAGCCGTAGCCTCCTGCCCGGAAGGTTCAGTGTTCCGCATGGTGCTGGCTGACGGCATCAAAGCTGATGGCAATGCCATTGTGAACGGCATTGCGGCAGTGATCTCGGAGCCTTTTTTCGGTGGTTTGACCGGCGACGACCGTAAATTTACCAGCAGCAGGCTTTTTCTGAACGGTGTCGAATACCAGGATGCCGTTGCGATCCTGAGTGGCTGCGGCGATATCGGTTTCGCCATGAATGCCGCCAGTGGCTGGACGCCGATCGGTAATGAGGGGGTTGTCGAGGAGAGTAGTGGCTGTGACATTCGCACCATCAGCGGACAAACGGCCCAGGATTTCATGGCCGGGCAGCTGGGTAAACCGCTTGGAGAGTCCGATCTCGGAGTTGTGCCGCTGGCGGCCTACCACGCTGGATCAGCTGAGCACTTCAGCCTGCGGACGCCTTCACACATTCATGCCGATAACGGCACGGTGACAACCTTCGGCAGTGTTGAACAGGGTGCCCTTGTACGGGTCTGCAGCGCTTCCCGCAATGATGTTATGAGGGGGGTCGTGGATTCTATGGCCGGGTTAACACCCGCCGCTCTCGGTTACACTCCGTCTGCGGCGATCATCGTCAGTTGCGCCGGCAGAAAGTGGTTGCTTGCCGATCGGGGTGATAAGGAGCTCGCCGCTTTTTTCGCCTGTCTGGGGTATCAGGTGCCGCTGATAGGGTTTCCCTCCTTCGGCGAGATTGCCCCTTTTCGCCGTGAAGATGGCACCTATACCTCCGTCTGCTTCCACAACGTGACATTTGTTGTCTGCCTGTTGAGGTGAAACCATGAACGATCGCCTTTTCTCACTCTGCACCCCCTGTCCTGAAGGTTTCATGTTCTGTCGCGAGTTCCGGGCGCATGATTTCAGGAGAGCCCCTTTTGCCCTCTACGCCCCTTCAGCAGAGGCAGCCCGCGATTTTCTCGGCGACCATCTGCCGCGCTTGTCCGGCGTTATCCTCATTCCCGGTAAGGTCCTCTCTTCCGAAGAGCTGGCGCCTCTCGTTCTGCAGATCGTTGTCTCACTGGCAATGATCCCTTATCTTGCCGACTTTGCCGCTCACCAGCTGGTACAGCTCGGTCGGCACGTCAGTACGGAAGATCTCCGCTCGGTTCTGGTACTGGAAAACGAGCGCCTCGAACTGGACAGTCAGCGGGCGGCAGAGGACTTCAGCCGCTTCAGGGCCAGCTTGCTGCACGAGATCGAGGAACGCCGGATGGCCGAGCGGCAGCTGGCGGAGAGCGAGGAACTGCTGCGCCTGATCATGTCATCCACGGTGGAGGGCATCTACGGGATCAATACCGAAGGCAACTGTACCTTTGTCAACGAAGCCTGCCTGAAACTGCTTGGCTACAGCCATGTCGGTGAGGTGCTGGGACACCACATGCATGAGCTGATCCATCACCGTACTGCGGACGGGCGTCCCATCCCGGTTGAGGAGTGTCACATCTTCAAGGCGTTCCGTGAAGGGACCGGGGTAACCGTTGACGATGAATTTTTTTCCCGTCGCGACGGGAGTTTACTTCCGGTGGAATATTCGGCGTACCCGATCTACAAGGATGGCACGATTGTCGGAGCGGTGGTCACCTGGCGTGATATCACCGAACGCAGGCGCGCTGAAAAAGTCCTGAGAGACACACAGGAGTTGTTCACGCTCTTCATGAAATATACGCCGGTATATACCTTCATCAAGGAGATCGAGGGGGGTCAAAGCCGCGTTGTCGAGATAAGCGACAACTACATCGATATGGTTGGCAGACCGGCTGCAGAGCTGCGTGGTCGCACGATGTATGAACTCTTTCCCGAGGACCTTGCCCGTAAAATAACGGCTGATGATCTGGCAGCGGTACATGACGGCACCATGATCCAGCTCGATGAAGATCTTAATGGCCGAAATTATACAACCATAAAGTTCCCGATTGTCAGAGAAGGCAAAAACGATCTCATCGCCGGGTTCACCATAGATATCACCGAGCGTAATAAGCCCGTGGAGAGTGCCGGGAACTCACAGAAATAGAACTGTCCTTTCATCTGGAAGTTAACGGCAAAATGGAGAATTGTCCCATGAAACAGTTAGCACGCTTATCCCCGCGTCAGTTGCTCATCGGAATAACAGCCGCATCTGTCGTGCCGTTTGCGGCGGTGGCGCTGTTCCGGTCGCAGCTCTATACGGTCGTGGAGGTTTCTTCCTATCTGGTCTTTCATAATGTGACGGAGTTTTTCAGCGTCATGGTCTCCTTTTCCATTTTTGGTCTCGGGTGGTACTCCTACGACCAGAACAGGGACCGGCATGCACTGTTTCTGAGCGTGGCTTTCCTTGCCATCGGCCTGATGGATTTCATGCACACGCTCGGGTACGCCGGCATGCCGGCGTTAATAACGCCAAATACAGCAAACAAATCGACACAGCTCTGGATTGCCGTCCGTTTCTTCGGGGCAGCAGCATTTCTCGGCAGCGCCTTTATAACCCCCGTCAACCGCAGTCGCTGGCTGTCGAAGGGCCCTCTGCTGACGGCTGCCCTGGCTCTGTCAGTCGCTGTCTTTATCAGTGTTACCTTCTTTCCTCATCTTCTTCCCACCACCTACGTTCGGGGGGGCGGCCTGACACCGTTCAAGGTGATTGCGGAATATGTCATCATCGCCCTGCTGCTTCTGGCGGCTATTGCCTGCTGGCGCCGCTTGCCCCGAAACGGTGACCGGCTGGCCTGCTACTACTATCTGTCCGCCTTTGTCCTCTGCATCTTCAGCGAACTCTCCTTTACCCTCTATGACAACGCCTTTGATACCTACAACATGCTCGGCCACACATACAAAATAGTGGCTTTCATGTTGATCTACCGGGGGGTGTTCGTCGCCGCGGTCAGAAAGCCGTACGAAGAGATGCTTGATGCCAATGACCAGCTGCTTCAGAGCCGCAATATGCTTTCCCACATTGTTAACTCTATACCCCAGTCCATTTTCTGGAAAGACAGGGATTCCGTTTATCTCGGGTGTAACGAGGTGTTTGCCCGGCAGGCCGGGATTGACAGCCCTGACGATATTGTCGGCACGTGTGATTTCGACCTCCCCTGGAGCCGTGAAGAGTCGGAGGGGTACCGCGCCGACGATCGTGCTGTCATGGAGCGGGGAGAGGCGAAGTGTCACATAGCCGAAACCCAGCACCACTCTGACGGCACGGCCATTTGGCTCGATACCACCAAGATACCGCTTACGGACGGTTCCGGCGCAGTCTGCGGGGTGCTGGGGGTGTATGAGGATGTTACCGCACGAAAAAAGTCGGAGGAGGAGCTGCTGGAATCGCTGATTTTCAATCAGCAGGTCATCACGTGCGCTCAGGAAGGGATCATCGTCTACGACCGGGATCTGCGCTATCGGGTCTGGAACCCGTTCATGGAGCAGTTGACCGGCCTGAGCTCTGATGATGTGCTCGGCAAAACCCCTCTCGAGGTCTTCCCGTTTCTGCAAGAGGCCGGTGTCATGGAGAGGTTGTCTAGAATACTGGAGGGGAAAGCGGTTGCTCCGGTGGAGTTCTTCTTTCAGGTGCCTGGCACGGGGAAGTCGGGGTGGACTTCAGACCGCTCCGCGCCGCTTCTGAACGGCAAAGGCGAGATCACCGGCGTTATCGGGACGGTTCGGGACATGACGGAAAGCCGCAGGACCGAGGATCAGTTGCGGCAGTCACAGAAGATGGAGGCGCTCGGGCAGTTAGCCGGAGGTGTTGCCCACGATTTCAACAATATGCTTCAGGTTATCATCGGTTATGCCTCGCTGCTCAGGATGGACGCCACCGCAAGTCAGAGTGCGCATGTAACCGAGATCCTTGCCGCTTCGGAGAGAGCCGCTGAACTGACCAGTGGCCTCCTTTCCTATAGCCGCAAGCAGGTATTCAAGATCGAGCAAACCGATCTGGGAAAACTTGTCGGCGGCGTGGAGAAATTCCTCCGTCGCATTCTTGGCGAGGATGTTGCTCTCGTACTGGAACCGTCACCTGTGCCGCTTGTCGCGGCAATCGACCGGGCCCACATGCAGCAGGTCTTTGTCAATCTGGCAACAAACGCCCGTGATGCAATGCCCTCCGAAGGGAGGCTCACCATCTGTATGGACAGGATTGAGATGGACGAGGAATTTGTGAGCGCCCATGGCTTCGGGACGGTTGCTCCGTACGCGATCATAACCGTTTCCGACAGTGGCAGTGGCATTCCGAAGGAGTGTCTGCAGAAAATCTTTGAGCCGTTTTTTACGACCAAAGCTGTTGGTCAGGGGACCGGGTTGGGGCTTTCCATCGTTTACGGCATTATCAGCCAGCATAACGGTTTCATAAACTGCTACAGCGAGCCGGGAACGGGCACGACATTCCGCATCTATCTCCCCCTTTGCATCAAGGCGGAACAGAAACACGACGAGGTTGCCGAGGAGGAGGTGGCAGAGCACGGGAAAGGGCTTGTCATTCTGATCGCGGAAGATGATCAGACCGTGCGCAAGATCACCCGGAGCATCCTTGAACTGCACGGTTATGCTGTGCTGGAGGCTGCCAACGGCAGGGAGGCTCTTGAGGTGTTCAGGCAGCGGCAGGACAAGATAGCGCTCGTGCTGCTTGACGCCATAATGCCGGAAATGAACGGAGCAGAAGCTCTTGCCGCCATACGGGAGATCAACCCGGGAACAAAGGCGCTCTTCATGAGCGGCTATGCCCGCGAGATTATCAGCGGCAAAATGCTGGTGCCGGACGATGCGGCATTCATCAACAAGCCGGTGCTGCCGGCGCAGCTGATAGACGCGATCAGAACAGCAATCCACGGTGAGACCGTTCAGACACCGTGAGATGAATGCAGCAACCAGAAACGTTCGGGGAGATACTATGCAGCCACCGTCAATCATACGCTTCATGCTCAGCCTCCTCCTTTCGGCAGCGACCATCTTTCCCGCCACAGCTGCCACCTCCGCCGGGGTCGTGACGCTGACGGCCACGGAGCGACAATGGCTCAGTGAGCACCCGGTCATCACCCTTGCCCCCGATCCTGATTTCAAGCCGATCGAGTACTTTGACAGAAACGGCACCTATCAGGGCGCCGCTGCCGATATCATCCGGCTTCTGGAGAAAAAGCTCGGCATCACCATAACCATTGTCCGGCCAAAAAACTGGGACGAGGCGCTGTCCAGGTTCAAAAGCCATAAAGTAGACCTGCTGGGGGCGATGGTGAGAACCCCCGAACGGGAGAAGTTTGCCCTCTTCAGCGAGACCCTGGTGGCGGTGCCGGGGGGGATTTTTGCCCGCAGAGGTTCGCCCACCGACCTGACCCTGAAAGATCTGAAGGGAAAGAAGGTGGCTGTTGTTTCCAACTATGCGGCCCATGACATCATCAAAAGCCTCTATCCCGGGATAAATCTGGAGGTCGTTGAGGATGTTGCCACCGGCCTCACCAAGGCATCGCTGGGTACGGTGGATGCCTATGTGGAGAACATGGCCAATGCCACCTTTTATCTGCAGGAGGCCGGCATCACTAATCTGCAGTTGGTCGGCAGGACTGATTTTGACTATCGCTGGGGGATCGGCATCCGCAAGGATTGGCCGGAGCTGCAGGGTATCCTCAACAAGGGGCTGGCGGCTATCAGTGAAGAAGAACGGGCCCAGGCGATCCAGCGCTGGGTCTCTATCGAAGGGGAACGGTGGCATCCCAGCAAAATGTTCATTGTCGGGGCGGTGGCCTCGGCGCTAGGCCTGCTGCTGCTGATCGTCGCCATTTGGAGCTATTCACTGCGGAGGGCGGTTAAGGAGCACACCGCCTCCCTGCAGAAGGAGATTGAGGAAAAGAGAAAAACCGAGGCGGCCCTTGAAGATTTGAACGGGCAGTTGGAGGTGCGGGTCAGGGAGCGGACGCTGGAACTGGAAAAAGAGGTCGGTGAACGGATTAAATCCGAAGAACAGCATAAGATCAGCGAAGAAAACTATCGCTGTTTTGCCGGGCTTACGTCGGACTATGTGTATAAATGCTCGCGTACAGGGTCGGCTCCTTTCCGGGTCCGCTGGATTGGCGGTTCAGTCACTCCTATTACCGGCTACACGGAGGAGGAAATCTATGAAATGGGCTGCTGGCTGCCGCTTGTCCATCATGCCGACCGGGAAACGGTTGCTTCTTACCTGCTCGCCCTGCGTCCCGGAGATGTGAAGCTGCTGCAGTTCCGCCTGGTCACGAAGGATGGGAAAACCCGCTGGATTTCTGAGAAATCACGCTGTGAAGCGGGGGAGGCTGAAGGGGAGCTGATACTGTTCGGCTCGTCAACAGACATCACCGACCGTCGGCGGGCGGGAGAGGAACGGCGAAAAATCGAGCAGCAGATGCTTCACGCGCAGAAACTGGAGAGCCTTGGTGTTTTGGCTGGCGGCATCGCCCACGATTTTAATAACATTCTTACCGCCATCATCGGCAATGCCGACCTTGCGTTGATGCGGGTCAGCAAGGAATCGCCGGTGGTGGACAACCTGCAGCGCATCGAGCAGGCCGCCGTGAGGGCCGCCGACCTGGCCAAGCAGATGCTCGCCTATTCCGGCAAGGGGAAGTTCATTGTCGAGAATATCGACCTGAATCTTCTGCTTGAAGAGATGCTGCATATGTTGGAGGTCTCAATCTCCAAGAAGGTGGTGCTGCGGCTTAACACTCACGCACATCTTCCCCTTGTGGAGGCTGACGCCACCCAGATGCGCCAGATCATCATGAATCTTGTCATCAACTCATCCGAAGCGATAGGTGACAGGAGTGGTGTCATCGCCATCACCACCGGCTGCATGGATTGTGACAGGAGCTACCTTAAAGATGTCTGGCTTGATGAAAACCTGACCGATGGCCTCTATGTCTATCTGGAGATTGCGGACAGTGGCTGCGGCATGGACAGGGAGACACTCTCCAAGCTGTTTGATCCGTTTTTCACCACAAAATTTACCGGGCGTGGTCTGGGGATGGCCGCTGTGCTCGGAATCGTGCGGGGGCACAAGGGGGCTATCAAGGTTTACAGCGAAGAGGGCAAGGGGACCAGCTTCAAGATCCTGCTTCCGGCCAGCGAACGCCCGGCCGAGGTTTTCAACGGTGATGCGCAGAAGGATGCGTGGAAAGGGAGCGGGACGGTCCTGCTGGTAGACGACGAGGAGACGATTCGCGGCATTGGTAGCGAGATGCTTAAAGAGCTTGGCTTCACGACGATTACCGCCAGCGACGGCCGCGAGGCGGTGGAGGCTTTCAAGCAGAATCCGGGCATCGCCTTTGTGATCCTCGATCTGACCATGCCGCATATGGACGGGGAACAGTGTTTCAGGGAGCTCCGCCTGCTCAATCCGATGGTGAAGGTGATCATGTCGAGTGGCTACAACGAGCAGGAGGTAACGCAGAAGTTCGTCGGCAAGGGATTGGCCGGCTTCATCCAGAAGCCGTACCGCCTCACGGCGCTACAGGAAGTAATACGCGGAATAGTGTGACGTTTGTGTTGCATAAAGACCATGGATGACGGCGGCTTCTCGTGGCAGCAGGTGTATAGTTATACCTGTGCTCTCAAGAGCGTCACTAAGGCCTCTGCAGAAAGTGGTCTGTGAAAATAATACCCCTGAATCTCATCACACCTCAATGACTGCAGGAACTCCAGTTGCTCAAGCGTCTCGACACCCTCCGCGATATTCTGTATGCCAAGTTTTTGCGACATTGTGATGATGGCTTCGACGATTGCCTGGTCCTGGATATTTGAACTGATATCGGTGACAAATGATCGATCTATCTTTATGTGATCGATAGGCAGCGTCTTTATGTATCCAAGCGACGAGTAGCCGGTGCCGAAGTCGTCAATCGCAATGGAAATACCCAAACTCCGCAGATCGAAGACTTCGGCAAGATTGGTGCTGGCGTGGTTAACCAGACAACTCTCGGTAAGTTCAATTTCAAGTTGTGCGGCATTAGCGCCTGTTGCATGGAGTGCCTTCCTGACAATTTCCGCAAAGTTCTGCTGCTCAATCTGTCGGCTAGAGACATTGACAGAAAGCCTTATCTGGGGGAGGCCGGCGTCATTCCATGTTTTCATGCTTCTGCAGACAGTACGCAGGATCCATTCGCCAAGGGGAAGAATTAATCCGGTTTCCTCTGCCAGCGGTATGAACTCGTTTGGCGGAATCCTCCCGCGGCTGGGGTGATTCCAGCGGACAAGCGCTTCGGCCGCTGTAATGGTCCGGGTGCCCGCATCCATGATCGGCTGGAATTCGAGGAAAAATTCTCCATGTTCCAGAGCATTACGCATTCCGTTTTCAAGCTTCATGCGGGTGTGGGCCTTCAGGTTCATTTCCGGTGAATAGAAGTTGTAGCGATTCCGCCCGGCTTCTTTGGCCGAATACATTGCCAGCTCTGCACTCTTTATCAGTGTCTCCGCATCGCTGCCATCATCTGGGAAAACGGCTATTCCGATGCTTGATGTCACGTGCAGCTCATTGCTGCCGATCCAAAACGGGGGGAGCATTGAGTCCATAAATTTCTGTGCGACGTACGTAGCATTCAGCTCTTTACCGGTATTGATGGCAACAAAACAAAATTCATCTCCCCCCATACGGGCTAGAGTATCACTGCAGCGGATTTGTCGTTGCAGCCTCCGTCCGACCTCGATGAGAAGTTGATCTCCCGTGGCCCGCCCCATTGTGTCATTGAATATTTTGAAGCGATCCAGATCGAGTAAAAAAACGGCCAGGGTGCTACAGTTTTGTGTAGCATTAGCTACTGCCTGATTGAGGCGGTCGAGGAGCAGGGCCCGATTTGGAAGTGTCGTGAGTTGGTCCGAATAGGCCATTTTTTTGATCTGCTGCTCTGATTTCTTACGTTCGGTAATGTCCTCGAAAAGGGTTGTGATAATTCCCGGGGATTGGGAGTACGCAGTGGTCGTGTAGTACGCGCCTCTTTCCGGCAAGGCAAGCTCAAATGTGATGGAGTTGCCATGCTCAAAAACCCGGAGCAGCTCAGACAGGTACTCTCTGAAACTGGCGCCGAACTGAGTCAGGCTGTCGCTGCCGACAAGATCCTGCCGGTGGCAGCCGAACATGTCCGTACAGGATGAATTAGTTTCGATAATGGTGAACGATTCCAGCTCACCATTATTGGCAAACGTGACGCGGTGTTCGGCCATTCCCTCTTTCATGGACTCGTGCAGTGAACGGTACTTTTTTCTCTTTTCACACAGAGCCTGGTACGCTTTTTTTATAGATCGTCTTGGGAGTGTGCGAAGGGTAAAAAATATGACTGCAGCAATAGCAGCTGAGCAAAGTGTAACCAGCAGGGTGCTGAACAGTAACGGGTCCAAAGTGCGATAAATTTCGATGCTGGCAACAACGACCCCGGCGTCGTAGATGTCTTGTTTCTGGCCGATATGGACGGGCGGAACTACTGCAGTGTTACTGGCGATTACCTCTCTGTTGGTATTGTAGATGACGATGCTTTCTGCCACAGTTCTTCTGGAGCGCTGCTCCAGCATCTCAGAGATTCTGAGATCTTCATATCGCCAGAGGGTTGGATTAGACCTGACCAGATTGGTCACGTCATTGGCGCTCAATACGCTCTGGACAACGAGTTCACTGCGCAGGTGCTGGTACGATATGAAAAAATAGATGGCCGGGACCATTACTGTGATCAGTATCGAGAGACCCCAGGCAACCGCTATCGAAAAACGCTGTATTGAAATCTCGGCCTGGTTCAATGTGGCTTACTTCTCTCTGTTACTCCGGCAGTAACAAGTACGCCAGCCTTTCCGGCAATGGCGCGACCCTTAGCAGAGAAGATAAAGTCGATTAACTTCCAGGTTGCTGGCGTGGTTTTGGCGGTGGTGACGAAGCTGATTTCCTTGGCCAGCGGGTAGGCGCCGCTGGCCAGATTCTTGAGCGATGGCTTAATGCCGTTTAGAGATAGCATGGTGAGTGGCAGCTTTTCGCTGATAATGCTGTTCATGCCGGTCGCTCCGATGCCGCCGGGAGTTTTTTTGATTGTGGCGTATGAATCCAAGTCTGTGATGGCGAGAACCATGCCTGGGCGGGTGTGTGATGCGGTGATGGCGCTGTTCATGCCGGGGGAAAGCCCGCGCATTATAAGGGTGTCGATATCTGCCAGAGGGCGCAGAACAACCCTGATTTTTTTACCTTCTTGCCACGTGCCGGTCTTGCCGGTGTAGATGTCTTCGAGTTCCTTTGTGCTGATACCGGACCTGTGGACGCTCTTCTCCGTGACGATGACAAACGGAGTCTTACCATACCTCATCAGCATTGCTCCCTGTGCCGCTTCTTCCGTTTTGAGATCTCTGCTGACAATTGCCATGTCCAGAGCGTCAGCCAGCAACGCCTTGATAGCGCCGGAGCTTCCAAGCGGTTTTGCCATAACAATGTGGGCATTATGATTGGTTTTTATGTAAGCATTTATTAACGGTTGCATCATGTCGAGAGCGTTGCCGGAGCCGTTTATGCGTACGGTATCTGCTGCATGGCAGGTACCCGTATAGACAAGGACGACACTTAAAAAAAGAGTTGTGAAAAGCAGCTGCAGAAATCTCAACATCGCTATGGTTTCCAATATATTCAGATAGATCTATAAACCTATAATTTGAGTAGGTTACTTTATTCAGTGATAAGTTGCAAGTGCTTCATGATGGGCCTGTTGTGATTTCTTTGCACATAAAACAGGCAGGTGTGCAGGCGATAAAATGCGAGGTGCAGTAGAGAAAGTATCAGTAAATACGGCTTGTTATCGGACCAATAAAAATTGGCACAGCAAGTGCTAGGTAAGCCTATAAGAGCATTTACAACAGCGAGCGATGGCAACGACGCCAACAATGTTTATCTCCGATTAACATGCGGCGTCTTTTTTATTCTGCGCTTGACAGACCTGGAGACCTATTTATGGCAAAGCCCGATTATTATGATGTAACCGACTGCGAAACCAACGACAAGGGTGCGCCCAAGTTCTGCAAAAAGTCCGAACCGGGCGAGGGGACCGAGCGCTCCTGTGCCTATGACGGGGCACGGGTCGTGCTGATGCCGATCACCGATGCCATTCATCTGGTCCACGGGCCGATCGGCTGCGCCGGCAACTCGTGGGATAACCGCGGTGCCAGATCATCCGATTCCCAGCTCTACCGACGTGGCTTCACTACCGAAATGCTGGAGAATGATGTCATCTTCGGTGGCGAGAAAAAACTCTACAAGGCGATCCTCGATCTGGCCGAACGCTATAAGGACCAGGCGAGGGCGATCTTTGTCTATGCCACCTGCGTGACCGCCATGACCGGTGACGATGTGGAGGCGGTTTGCACGGCGGCGGCGACAAAAGTTGCCATTCCGGTTATTCCGGTCAACACCCCCGGGTTCATCGGCGACAAGAACATCGGCAACCGCCTGGCAGGCGAGATCCTCTTCAAATATGTAATCGGCACGAACGAACCACCGCTTCTGGGCGAATATCCGATCAACCTGATTGGCGAGTACAACATCGCCGGTGACCTGTGGGGTATGCTGCCGCTCTTTGACCGGCTTGGAATCCAGATTCTCTCCTGCTTCAGTGGCGACTCGAAGTTCGAGGAACTCCGCTATGCCCATCGGGCCAAGCTCAATATCATCATCTGTTCCAAATCGTTAACCAACCTTGCCAAGAAGATGCAGAAAACCTACGGCATGCCATATCTGGAAGAATCGTTCTACGGCATGACTGATACGGCCAAGGCGCTACGCGATATCGCCCGCGAACTGGACAACATCGTGGGGGGGCTGGAGAAGCGGGTCATGCAGGAGCGGGTGGAGCAGTTAATTAAAGAGGAAGAGGGGAAATGTCGCGACGCGATTGCCCCCTACCGTGCGAGACTGGAAGGGAAGACGGCGGTGTTATTCACCGGCGGCGTCAAGACGTGGTCGATGGTCAACTCTCTGCGCGAATTAGGAGTAGAGGTGCTGGCGGCCGGCACGCAGAACTCGACCCTTGAGGACTTCTACCGCATGAAGGGGTTGATGCACAAGGATGCCAAAATTATCGAAGATACCTCCACAGCGGGGCTGCTGGCGGTCATGCGCGATAAGATGCCCGATCTGATCGTTGCCGGAGGCAAGACCAAGTTCCTGGCGCTTAAGACCAAGACCCCTTTCCTGGATATCAATCATGGTCGTTCCCACCCCTACGCCGGTTATGAGGGGATGGTGACCTTTTCAAAACAGCTGGATATGACGGTCAATAACCCGATCTGGCCGGTACTTAATACTCCGGCGCCGTGGGAGAAGAGCCCTGAGGCGCTGCAGGCTGCTGTTGCTGCTGCGGCTGGGCATGCCGAGACCTTTATGGCTCTCCCCATGCCGAGTCAGCAAGACCTAACCCCCCCAGCCCCCCTTGTCAGGGGCGAGCATGAGTCTGCTCCTCCCCTGACAAGGGGAGGTCGGGAGGGGTTGAAGGCGGCCACCGTCAACCCGCAGAAGAATTCGCCTGCGCTGGGCGCAACCATGGCCTATCTGGGGATTAACAACATGCTGGGGCTGCTCCATGGTGCCCAGGGCTGTTCGACGTTCATTCGTCTTCAGCTGTCGCGGCACTACAAGGAGTCTATCGCCCTGAATGCCACCGCCATGAGCGAGGATAGCGCGATTTTCGGCGGCTGGGAGAACCTGAAAAAAGGGATCGGACGGGTGATCGAGAAGTTCAGTCCCGAAGTGGTCGGGGTAATGACAACCGGCTTGACGGAGACTATGGGTGATGATGTTCACAAAATCATCAAGGAGTTTCGTGCGGAACACCCGGAGCATGATGACGTGCCGATTATCTGGGCATCCACACCGGATTACTGCGGTTCCATGCAGGAAGGGTACGCCACCGCGGTGGAGGCGATTGTCGGGAGTCTGCCGGAAGGTGGTGATGTCGTCAATGGCCAGGTCAACCTGCTGCCGGGGGCGCATCTGACCCCTGCCGATGTGGAGGAGCTCAAGGAGCTGATTGAATCTTTCGGGCTGACGGTGCTCTGCATTCCTGATATTTCCAACGCCATGGACGGCCATATCGATGAGGTCGTCTCGCCGCTGTCAACCGGCGGTATAACTGTTGAAGATATCAAGAGAGGCGGGCGCAGTGTTGCGACATTATATGTCGGTGATTCGCTGGCCAAGGCTGCTCTCAAGCTGAAGGAAAAGTTTGCTATCCCGGCTTACGGCTTCACGTCGCTGACCGGACTTGCCGAAACGGACCGTTTCATGGAGGTACTGTCGGCCATCAGCGGTCGTCCGATCCCGGAAAAAAACCGTCGCTGGCGGAGTCGCCTGATGGATGCGATGGTGGACAGCCATTACCAGTTCGGTACCAAGAAAGTTGCCATCGCTTTGGAATCCGACAATCTCAAGACGCTGACCGGCTTCCTGGCAGGGATGGGGTGCGAGGTTCAGGCGGCACTGTCTGCCACCAGAACGCGTGGACTTGATGCGCTGCCGAGCGACAACGTTTTTGTCGGGGATCTGGAGGACCTGGAAAGCGCCGCGGTAGGAGCCGACCTGATCGTCGCCAACTCCAATGGCCGCCAGGCGGCGGCCAAGCTCAAAATCGGTGCCCATCTACGGGCCGGATTGCCGTCCTTTGATCGTCTGGGTGCTCACCAGAAAGTATGGGTAGGCTATCGCGGTACGTTGAACCTGGTATTCGAGACCGCCAACCTGTTTCAGGCCAACGCGAAAGAGGCACAGAAGCTGGCGCATAACTGAGCGGCCGTAGGCAGGTCAGATGGTGTGCGGGAGTCTCATCATCAGGTTAATTTTCCGATATCGCTGAAGTCGGTCTGCTCTTCCGCTTCATCCTTGAGCAGGTCCCTGATTTCAACGAAGTTTTTGATGTTGGTCAGGAACAGCTCAAGGAGGGCGGGATCAAAGAAGACTCCCCGTCCGTCCTCCATGATGCTGATGGTCTTTTCAAGCGGAAAAGCCTTCTTGTACGGGCGTTCCGAGCTCAGAGCGTCAAAAACATCGACAATGGAAACGATCCTGGCGAACACATGGATTTCTTCCCCCCTGATCCCGGCGGGGTAGCCGCTGCCGTCCCATTTTTCATGATGTTGCATGGCAATGATTCTACCGGCATCAATGACCGGGTAGCTATCTGCGTCCGAAAGGATTTTGCCGCCGATGGTGGTGTGCATCTTCATGATGTTGAATTCAGTTTCGTCCAGCTTGCCCGGCTTGAGCAGGATCCGGTCCGGGATGCCTATTTTGCCGACGTCGTGTAGTGTAGAAGCGAAGCGTATGGTTTCGCACTCCGCGTCGGAGAGGCCGGCCAGATTTGACAGATGTTTTGACAATTCGCTGATACGCCGGGTATGCATGCCGGTTTCCTGATCACGGAATTCCGACGCGCGGCCAAGGCGGAGTGATATTTCATATTCCGCCTCGCGTGACAGTACGAGTGCCTTCTGCAGTGCGGCGGTTTTCTTGACTACCTCTGTCTCCAGGATAGTATTCATATCCTTTGCCAAATCGGAAAGTTTCTTGCTGCGTACATGGTTCATAACCCGCAGCCGTAACTCTTCCGGGTTGTACGGTTTGGCAATAAAATCGTTGGCACCCAGGGCCAGCGTACGGTTTACCTCATGTGTCCCGGCCGTCACGACAATAACCGGAATATCCCGCCAGCCGGAGCTCTGCTTGAGGCGCTTAATCGTCTCATAACCATCCATGACCGGCATGCCGAGGTCCAGAAGGATGACGTCAATATTTGGTTCGATCGCCAGTAAATCCAATGCCGCCTGGCCATTTTCTGCCTTGAGCAGTCTGCACTCCAATTCTGACAGCAGGACTTCAAGCATCTGCAGACTCATGCTGTCATCATCTACCGCCAGAATGGTTACTTCATCGAGCATGGTCATTCTCCGATCATACGGTGCGATATTAATTACTGTCGCCGATCCGGGATTCCGTTTGCAGTGCTGCTGTTGTTGTGAACGACACAATAAGTCCCTGGCTCTGCAGCAAAGTAGTGCTGATAATACAATGGGGAAGCGGACACTTACAACCTTTATCCGTGGTAAAGCGTGCAGAGGCCTGCACAGGGTTGCTGCTGTAATTCGTTGATACGGTATTGTTGTAGGGTTTTTTATATAGCCCCACAGCTTTGTGTGCTGGATGGTTTGAACGAGGAGGTAGGCGGTAGGAGGTAGAATCGTGAGAAAGGATTCTGTCTCTATGCGCCATCCATGATTTCACGCACTGTGCGCAGAAGCGTAGCCGGTAAAACCGGTTTGCTTATGAACGGGAGGCTGTAGTCAACCGCCAGCTTTCCCCCGCTGATTTCATTGGTGTAGCCACTGACAAAGCAGGCTTTGACGTCCGGTCTCATGGCGTGGATTTCGTCCCAGGCCCTCTTCCCGGTCATTTTGGGCATGAGGGCATCCATTATCACCAGGTCTATCTGGTTTTGGTGTGTCCTGAACAGTTCTACCGCCTCGACTCCGTCACGGGCCTTAATAACCTTGTAGCCATGAGATTCCAGTGTCGTTGTCGTCAACTCCATCTGCATGCGGTCGTCTTCTGCCAGAAGAATGGTTTCGCAACCGTGGGTGACAGGTTCTGCAGCTGCCGTCTGAAGCGCTGTGGAGGTTGGGTGTGATCTGGTAAATGTGGCATCCAGCCCGCTTATGACAAGATCCAGTGCCTGGGCGTACTTGTCCAGATATGCTTCCAGCTGTGTGTCCGCATTTGCAGCAATGGTTTCTTCCAACAACATGGCTGCCGTCGAAAGATCGGCGGCACCGATGATGGCAGCAACCGACTTCATGCTGTGGGCCATCATTCCGGCTGCATCACGGTTATCGCTACCAAGGAAAGCGCGTATTTCATTCAGATCTTCACGCTTGGTTGCCTGAAATTTAAGCAGCATCTCCCGGTACAGGGAACGGTTGTCGTTGCACATCTGCAGGCCGGTTGCGATGCTGATGCCGGGCAGGGATGCCGGCAGAGATAGTATTTCACCCGTCGTCGGTGGCGGAGAGGGTTGGGTCTCCTCCCGTAGCCGGATCCACTTGACCAGCAACCGTCTCAGTTCGTTCGGGTTGATAGGCTTCGAGATATAGTCGCTCATGCCGGCATCGAGACAGCGCTGGCGATCTTTGGTCATGGCATGGGCGGTCAGGGCAATAACCGGGAGAGAGCCGAGACCTGCCATGCGGCGCAGTCGTCTGGTGGCTTCCAGCCCATCCATTACCGGCATCTGCACATCCATCAAGACGGCATCAAATGGTGTCGCGTGGAGTTTTTCGAGAGCATCTTCTCCATTGACCGCCAGGGTGACGGAAACCCCTGTCGATTCCAGCATCTCTGTGGCCACCTGTTGGTTAAACTCGTTGTCCTCCACCAGTAGTACCTTTGCCCCGCGGATGGTTCCACTCTTTTCCGCCACATCTGTGCCAGCCCCTGATGTGGCGGAAACAAGCGCGTCCTTGCCGAGTGCGCCCATGATGCCGTCGAAAAGGGTCGAAAGAGTGACCGGTTTGCAGAGATATCCGTCCAGCCCGGCTTGGCGAGCACGTGTCTTTGTTTCTTTGGAACCGTAGGCCGTGGTCATGAGGATCTTTGGTTGCGGTGTAATGGCGGGGTCACTTTTAATCCTCCGCGTCGCTTCAAATCCATCGACCTCCGGCATGGCCCAATCCATAATAACCAGATCAAAAGGGTTGTCTCCGCAAGCTTGTTGCAGCGCTGTGACCGCCAGGGTGGCGTTCTCTACTGCTGTCACGTGAAAGTTTAGCGACAGGAGCTGTGAAGAAAAAATTTCGCGGGAGCTGGAGCTATCGTCAATGACCAGTACCCGTTTGTGCCTCAGTCCCGTCTCTTGTCGTTCAAGCCGTTGTGGCTGGAGTGTGCCGATGGTGTACCTGATTACAAAAGCGAACTCGCTGCCTTTACCCGGTGCGCTTGCGACAGAAATCTCTCCGCCCATCATTTCCACCAGCTGGCGACAGATGGCAAGGCCAAGCCCGGTCCCACCGAACTTGCGCGTTGTGCTGGCGTCAGCCTGGGTAAACGGCTTGAAAAGTCGCGCCTGCTCTTCCTCTGTCATGCCTATGCCGCTGTCTGTAACGCTGAAGCGCACGGTAACGCTCATGTCATCCCGATACAGCTGGCGAACGGAAAGCAAGATCACGCCGGATGCGGTAAATTTTACGGCATTGGTAACAAGATTGAGAAGGATCTGTCCAAGCCGGAGCGAATCTCCTACCAGGGCGGGTGGCAGGTCCGGCGATACATCAATCTGAAATTCAAGATTCTTCTCTTTGACCTGGGGGGAAACGATGGCGTCAAGTCTCCCGAGCACCTCCTCAAGAAGGAAATCGCTGTGCTCAAGTTCCAGCCGCCCCGCCTCGATCTTGGAGAAATCAAGGACGTCATTGATGATGCCCAACAGCGAATTGGCGGCAAAACCGACCTTGCGGAGATAGTCTTGCTGCTTGGGGGTCAGCTCGGTTTGCTGGGCCAGCTGCGTCATGCCGAGAATGGCGTTCATGGGGGTGCGAATCTCGTGGCTCATGTTGGCCAGGAAATTCCCCTTGGCAACGTTCGCTGTTTCGGCGGCATCACGAGCCTGAGCCAGCATGATGTTGGCGGTTTCCAGCTCAGCCGTCCGTTCGATCACCCGTTGTTCCAGCTCCTCGTTCAGCAGCTGCCTCTCTTTGATCATCGCTTGCAGGCGACGCGCCATGGTGTTGAAGGATGTGCCGAGGTGGCCAATTTCATCGTTAGTGTCGTCATTCACTACTACGCTCAGGTCTCCGCCTGCAATGGCCTGAGCAGCACCGGTCAACCTGACCAGCCGCCTGGTAAGCAGGAGACCGATGAAGTAGCCGGCCACAAGCAGCAGGCCAAGGCCGGCGATGGTGGTAAGGAGGCTGGTTCTCATTACCAGGGCGTGCTGCTTATCCACCTCGGTATGTGAAAAACGTATGGCGATGGTGCCGAGTTCCCCAGCGGCGTTGACGATCTTGATCTGCCGCCACTCGGCGACGACCGGTGAGGGCAGAGTGGATATCTGCATTCCCAGCTCCGCCGGTTCGGTGCTGGATACAACAATGCCGCGATAATCAGCTACCCTGATATGCAGAATGTCGGGGTCCTGGAGCAGTTTGTCCAGATAAAGTTGCAGGACTTCATATTCACTGTTCAGGATAGCGCTGCGGCTGATGTCCTCCAGGAAGGAGGCAAAGACCTCTTCCTTTGTCGCCAGCTGTTGCTGCGCAATATTGTTGGACATGGTGATGTTTTGCCAGACAACCATGGCGAGAAGAACGCCTGCAATCATGGTGATGATGACGGCTATCCGGTACTTGAGGGAGGTAAACATGGTTATCTTGAGTTGTTATGCATCATGGTGCGGATAACATCGTATTCTCTGTCGGTTGCCTTACGGAAGGGTTTTCCATTCGTCTCGACAAATTTGTTGCGCAGTTCTGGGCTGACTCCGGCAAGGTCAGTGGTAATCAGAACTCTCAGCATCGTGTCGCGATCCTTTTGCGGCAGTTCCTTTTTCACGACGAACAGCGGTGTGGGGATTGCGGGCGATTCCTTGATCAAGCGAAAAGTTGTCTTCAGCTGCAGCTCAGCCAGGCGTACGGCTGTTGGTGAGACACCACATGCTGCGACGTTGCCTATCATAAGCTGCTGCAGGCAGGCCTGATGAGAGGCCAGAAAAACAAACATCACATCTTTGTTCGGGGTCAGTCCGGCCTCTTTTGTGACGACGCTGTTGAGGAAGCTGACTGCGGCGGCCTTGGGCGGCATGCCCATATTTTTACCCTTGAGGTCTTTCATTGAATGAACCGGGCTGTCATTTCTGACAACAATATAGCTGTTTAATACTTCGTTGCGTGACGCCAGCGGGAGCAGCCCTGCAGACTTTGCCAGGCTGGCGTAGTCAAAAGGCTGAATAAAGGCGATGTCAAAAACACGGTTTTTAAGCTCATCGGTGAATTTGTCAAATGATGAGGCACTTCTTACTTTGACCGGTCTCCCCAGCGCCTGGGAAAGTTCAGCCGCCAGGGGGGCAAAAATCCCCTCGATAGTGGTGGTTGGTACAAAGGGGAAAACCCCCATAATGTAGGGCGTTACGGCAGCGGCTACTTCGGCGTTGCCGGTCAGTGGTTGGGCAAGCAGGATGAGGCAGATGGTCATGCGGACAAGGGCTGTTTGCATGGCAGATAACTCCTGTGTTCAGGTGTATAAAAATCTGTGCCGGTCAAAGAATAATGAAGTGTACGGCGTTTTTACTTTTTGTCCAGTTTGGCGTAGGGCACGTAACGGCAGTATTTTTTTAGCCATTACAGAAATGATTAGCAAGGGTAAGCGATCATCTCTCCCCGACAGATCGCTGCACATCTGCATAAAATATATGCAGATGTGCAGCGACTCTTAAAAGTGGGGGCTGAATATTTTACTGTTATTTTAGTGTCTTAGCTGTTGGCACACTCTGTGCTAATTTAATATCAGCTACGGATGATTCACATAATAAAATAAACTGCTGAACCGGCAAAGGCGCCACCATACGTAGGTAAATGGTGACGCCTGTTTATTTTTGAAAGGACGGTACCAATGAAAATTGCATTTACGACATCAACCGGCGAAATAATCGATCAGCACTTCGGCCAGTGCCAGAGCTTCCATATCTGGGAGGTTGGCCCGGATGAGGCTTCTTTTCTGGAGGCGGTCAGCGTTGGTGAACATGGTGGTGACGAGGAGGATCGGATCTCAGCCAGGGCCCAATTGCTTTCCGACTGCGCAATAGTCTATACGATGCAGATTGGCGGCCCGGCGGCGGCAAAACTGGTTGCTCAGAAGATTCATCCGATGAAGACAAACAGTGAGGTCAGCCTGAAAGAGACCGTCGAGCGCTTTCAGGAGGTACTGCGTGGTAATCCGCCACCCTGGCTGCGTAAAGCAATGAACAAGGGAGCTGCACCTGCATTCTTTGAAGATTGAACCTGTAAAAGTGGATAACTGCCGCTTACAGGTTGAATAACCATCATATATAAAAGGAGAGAATCATGGCTTACATTACCGGATTGACGCGTGACAAACAGGAGTGGACCCCACAGTTTGTAGTCTCTATTGACGATGAAGTTTGCATAGGCTGCGGCCGCTGTTACAAGGTCTGCGCCCATGACGTGTTGGAATTCGAAGAACTTGACGGCGACGATTCCGCCAAGATGTTTATGCGGGTGGCCAATCCGGGCAACTGCATCGGCTGTCAGGCCTGTGAGCGGACGTGCTCGAAAAAATGCTTTACGTTTGAGCCTGTTGTTGCCTAAAAGAGGGGGAGGCCGTCATGTTGATCGCAGTCGCATCAAAAGATGGTAAGGAGATCAACCAGCACTTCGGCCATGCCGAGCGCTTTTTGATCTTTGATGTCGAGGATGGCACTGCCAAGCTGGTTGACGAACGGATGGTGGAACGTTACTGCAGTTTTGATCCGGAGCATCCGTTGCGCGGTCATCTGCTGCGCAGCATTGGCGCTGCTCTTGCCGGATGTCGGGCGGTCGTGACCGCACAGATGGGTGACCACCCTAAGGGTGAGTTGGAAAAACTCGGTGTCGAGCCGTTTGTTACGAGCGGGCCGATCAAATCGACTCTGGTGGAGCTGGCAAAGATTCTCTAAACGCCACAACAGAATATTCACAACGAGGTGGTGGCCCGTCATGCACAACGGCTCTTTTAATAACTGTAATCTGCCCCCATGGGTCATCGCCTCGCGCCATTTCAACGACAATCCACAGAAGCTGGAAATTCAGGGCGTTAAGGAGGGGAACCGCTTCCTTTTTGACAAGCTGGCTGCGACCGGCGGTCAGGAGGAGCGTGCCCTGATCTTCAATGATTATATGTCGGTGAAGTTTCAGCTGCACCATTGGCAGGACCAGACCGACACAGCCCGTAAAAGCATCAGGAACAGCTATCTGCGCTACCTGCGTGGCTGGATGATGGATTCTAATTCAGTGGAAGGCGCTGTCCTCAAACGCTGGGTCGAGAGCCGCATGGGCATCGTCCCCAGCTTCCACCGCTCCCGCATCGAAGGCATTCACAGCGAGGCTTATTTTGACTACTCGGTGGATGTGATGAAGGGGAGCGCCCGCACCAATGCAATTCAATCCCAGCTCGATATCCTCTATGAATACTGCCAGTTTGAACTGGCGAGAAAATTTCCGCAGACACCGATTATTCCCCTGTACCGCGGCACCTATGATGCCAGTGAGCATGACCTCATTGAGCAGACCGGCAAACGGGAGCAGATCGTCCGCTTGAACAATCTGGTGTCGTTCACCTCCGATGAGGAACGTGCCTGGGAGTTCGGCTCGACGGTCTGGGCGGCCGACGTGCCGCTCTGCAAGATCGTCTTTTACAACGATCTGCTCCCCGGCAGTATCATGAAGGGTGAGGGGGAATATCTGATCATTGGCGGAGAATACCGGGTCCGGCAGGTTATGTGTACCGTCGGTTAGGTTTTGAGCTTAATCCGTGGAGGTGCGGAAGTCAGGCGTTTGCAGTGATAAGCACTTGCCAATAACCACGATTGCATGTAAGAATGCCGCTGTCCAATCGTGTGGTTTTTCCTGCCACCAATCCATCTATGTCAGTCCTGTCAGCCGGGTTTTACGGAGCATGCTTTGAACCACACAAGCCACCTTATGGGCAGGCAGCCGATTCTCGACGGTCTTGAAGATGTCGTCGCTTACGAGTTGCTTTTCCGTTCTCCGCAATCCACCTCCTCCGCTGACATAGTAAACGCTTCCCACGCTACTTCCAGTGTCATCCTGAATGTCCTTTCCAATTTCGGCATCCGTGAAATCCTCGGGAATTATCGCGGATTCATCAATGTGGATGCCGCTATGCTCATGAATGAGGCTCTGGAGCTGCTGCCGCCGGAGATGATCGGGCTGGAGCTGCTGGAGGATGTCGTCATCACTCCGGCAATTATTGAGCGCTGCCGGAAACTCAAGTCAAAGGGCTTTGTTCTCGCTCTTGACGACCATCGCTATGACCCTGCGTGCGATGAGCTCTACTCGGGAGTGATTGATATTGTCAAGTTTGACCTGCTTGAGACTCCGCTTGAAGACCTTTACCGTGAGGTTGAGCTGTTGCGTCACTACCCGGTCAAGCTGCTGGCGGAAAAGGTTGATAGCCGGCATGTGTATCTGCGCTGCCGCCGCATGGGCTTTGAGCTTTTCCAGGGTTACTTTTTCGCCCGCCCGTCGTTGATGCAGAAATCGCGGATGGAAAACTCTGCCGGAACGTTCTTCAAACTGATGCAGCAATTAGCCAGTGACGCTGATATTGATGAAATAGAACAGACCTTCAAACAGAGCCCGGCACTCACGTACAAGTTGTTGTTGCTGGTAAATTCGGTGTCGTTTGCAACGCTGGAGAAAATTCGTACTGTCCGCCATGCGATTACCTTGATCGGTATCGATCAGCTTAATCGCTGGGTGCAGCTCGCCCTTTTTGCCGATGATGGCGGGGCAAGTTTGAACAGTGCCCTCCTCGACATGGCCGCTGTACGGGCTGCCTTCATGGAAGAGTTGGCAAAAGTCAGACCGCAAAGCGCTCGCCTGTTGCGCCATGCACAACCGGAGGAGGCTTTCATGGTCGGCACCCTCTCGATGCTGAAAGATATCTATGATGTTGATATGAAGACGATTGTAACCAATCTGAATTTATCGGAGGAGATTCAGGAGGCCCTGATCAACCGTGGAGGAGATCTTGGTACCCTGCTCTGTCTGACGGAGATGATTGAACAGCTTGAGCTCGATGAAGCGGCGGCTTGTCTTGAAAAGTTGGATATCTCGCTGGAGACAGTTGTCGCCTGTCAGAAAAAAGCTTACAGCTGGCGTGACAAGTTGGTGTAACGTTATGCTCCACCGTTCTGCTGGTCCACCGGCAGCGTTACCGTAAATGTTGTTCCCCTGCCGGTTTCACTTGCTACCTTGATATTCCCACCCATGCTTTCAACCAGTTTTTTTGTGACAAACAGCCCCAGCCCTGTGCCTTCATCCGGTCCCTTGGTCGTAAAGTAGCGGTCGAAGATTCGTTCTAATGCACCGGTCGGGATTCCTGGGCCATTGTCGGCGATGGTGACGCATACGCTGTCGCTGTTGCTGCATGCCGTTTCGACGAGAAGCTTGCCGCCGTCGTTTTCCATTGCCTGCAGGGCATTCATGATTATATTGAGCAGGATCTGCTTGAGCATGTTTGCATCGAGGCGGAGGGTCGGCAGGGTATAGTCAAACTGCTTGAGGACAACCACGCCGCGTCTGGCAGCTTCGTAGTTCAAGAAGTTGAGAATAAAATCGGCGGTTATGTTGAGGTCGGCTTCGCCGATGGTCTCGTCGTGGCTGCTGAAATTCAGTAGCCCCTTGGTCATCTGTGACAGGCGCTGCGCTTCCGAGCTGATGCGGGAGATCATTTCCAATACTCCCTCCGGCACGCCTTCTTCACGCATGATCATCTGTGATGCCGAGATTATAACGGAGAGCGGGGAATTCAGTTCGTGGACAACCCCTGCAGAAATTTTGCCCAGTTCGGCCATCTTCTCGTTATAGGCCAACTGGCGCAGCATTTCTGTTGTGATGAGAGTGTCATCACTATGTCTGGCCGCTGAATCTTTCATGCATGCTCCAGATGATAAAGAAGCCGCCCGCAACCGGGCGGCTTCATGTGGTGTGGAACAGGCTACATGCCGGTTTGTTACATGTTGTAACCTGATTCTGAATGCTGTGTCTGGTCAAGGCCCATGATCTCATCTTCTTTGTCAACACGGAGACCGATGGTTTTGTCGAGGACGAAAGCAATTACCAGTGTGACGATAAAGGCGTAGGCGCCGGCAGCGAGAACAGCTATCAGCTGGATCATCAGCTGCTTGGCGTTTCCTGCCAGCAGACCGGTTGCGCCGACCGTGGCAAAAACACCGGTGAGAATGGCACCAAAGGTTCCGCCGATACCATGTACGCCGAAGGCATCAAGGGAATCGTCATATTTAAGTTTGGCTTTCAGCAGGATACCGCCGTAGCAGACGATACCGGCTGCGATACCCATCAGCAGCGCCGCTCCCGGCTGGACAAAACCGGCAGCAGGGGTGATGACAACGAGGCCGGCGACAACGCCGGAGCCGAAGCCGAGGGCAGAAGGCTTGCCGGAGTGGATCCATTCGGCAATCATCCAGGAAAGTCCGGCGGCGGCAGGTGCGATGGTGGTTGTGGCAAAGGCCAGGCCAGCCAAACCGCCGGCAGCATCAGAGTTGTTGACGCCGACAATTGCCGAACCGGCATTGAAACCGAACCAGCCGAACCAGAGCAGGCCGACACCCAAAAGGGTCATGGGAAGATTGTGAGGTGCCATACGCTCATGCGGAAAGCCGTGGCGCTTGCCAAGGAAGACCAGGAAAGCCAGAGCGGAGATACCTGATGAGAGGTGAACGACCGTACCACCGGCAAAATCCAGTGCCCCCATCTTGAAGAGCCAGCCGTCGGACATCCAGACCCAGTGGGCCAGTGGATCGTAAACGAGTGTTGTCCAGAGGATAACAAAGATGCAGTAGGCGGAAAACTTGACACGTTCCGCAATGGCACCGGAAATAAGGGCAACGGTGATCATGGCGAACATCGCCTGGTACATGGCAAAAACAAGCTCGGGGATCGCGCCGGGTTCTTTGGCGTAGTTCTGAAACAGGGCATAATCCACAACCCCGCTTGCTGCATCCTTCATGATGATAAGGCCGGTCAGCATTACCTTACTGAAGTCACCTACAAAGCCCATATGCCCCACATCGCCGCCAAAAGCGAGCGAATAGCCGACAATGGTCCATTGAACACCTACAATGCCCATGGCGACAAGCGAGTGCATGAAGGTTGAGAGGACGTTTTTCTGGCGGACCATACCGCCGTAAAAGAGCGCCAGGCCGGGGATCATCAAAAGGACAAGTGCCGACGAAACCAGCATCCAGGCGGTATCGCCGGTATTGAGGACCGGTTTGACATCAGGTGGTGTCGCCGGTTCGGCGGTGGTTGCAGTGGTTGTGGCAGTGCTATTGGGTGTTGATAGTGCTGCACTGCTTACCGCAGGGGGCGCATCATTATGTACTTCTGCCATTACCGCCAAGGGGAACAGGGTGAAGAGCGCCAGGGTCGTAATGATCAATCCTAATTTGAAGCTTTTGAACGTTGGGGTTCGATGGGGTGTTGAAGAAAGACATCCTTGTGCCTTCATCTCATATCTCCTTTGATAGGTCTGGTGATATTAAAGCTATTCGGCTGTTACCGGGCGGTAACAGCCGAATAGAGGTTCTTATTCTATTTGCTGCCTTCGTCAGGGTTAAACATTGATCCGTAATGAACGGTCTGGAAATCAGGGTATGCTGAAGCGCCATGCTCGGCCATGTCAAGACCAGCCAACTCTTCTTCTTTGGAGACACGCATGCCGATTACCATGTCGATTGCTTTGAAGAGGATCAAGCCGCAGCCGAATGCCCAGACAAAACATGCTCCCATGCCGATCAACTGTACACCAACCTGCTTCATTGTAAAGCCGCCGACATTGAAGAGGCCCGCTGCCAGGGTTCCCCAGGCACCGCAGACACCATGGACCGAAATGGCGCCGACCGGGTCATCGACCCTGATCTTGTCGAAGAACATGACAGAAACAACAACCAGGATACCGGCTACCAGACCGATAATAACCGCAGAAATCGGAGAAACATTAGCGCAGCCTGCGGTAATACCGACAAGGCCTGCAAGAGCGCCGTTCATGGTCATGCCGACATCGGGCTTGCCGAATTTGAGCCAGGTGAAGAACATTGCCGAGTTAGCCCCTGCAGCTGCAGCGAGGGTGGTTGTTACGGCGATGATGGCGATGGTGTTGTTACCGGTTGTGGTAGAGCCGGGGTTGAAGCCGTACCAGCCGAACCAGAGGAGGAATACACCCAAACCGGCCAGAGGAATGTTATGACCGGGGATTGGTCTCATGTTGCCGTTCTTGTCATATTTGCCGAGACGCGGGCCGACAATGATAGCGCCAGCCAGGGAGAGCCATCCACCCATGGAGTGAACAACGGTCGAACCGGCAAAGTCAATGAAGCCCATGCTTGCCAGCCAGCCGGTGCCTTTGTAAAGATTGCCCCATGCCCACGAACCGAAGATCGGGTAGATCACGGCGGAAACGATGAACGAATAGACGATGTAGGCACTGAACTTGGTGCGCTCAGCCACAGCACCGGAGATGATGGTGGCGGTGGTGGCGGCAAAGACAACCTGGAACATCCAGAAGGCATAGTTCCACGGCTGATCAGCTTCGCCGGCCCCGGTGAAGAAAAAGTGAGTTGTACCGAAGTAGCCGTTGCTGACGCCGAACATGAGACCGAATCCTACTGCCCAATAGGCAATAGCACCGGCTGAAAAATCCATCATGTTCTTCATCAGAATGTTACAGGCGTTCTTGGCACGGGTGAAGCCGATCTCCACCATGGCAAAACCGGCCTGCATGACAAAAACGAGAAATGCTGCAATCAGGGTCCAGACAAAATTGAGGTTAGTCTGAACATCCTCTGCTGTGAGAGGTTTCTTTGCATCAGCAGCAGGGGCGGCCTCTACAGCCGGTGCGGCAGTTGAAAGTGCCGGTGCGGCTGTTGTTGCCGCCGCTGGGTCGGTCGCTGCCGGTGCCGATACGGCCGGAGTCTCTTCCTTCTTTTCTTCAGCCATAGCTGTTACCGGAACCAGTCCGGCCATGAGAATCAGCATCAACGATGCAAAGTATAATTTTAGTTTCATGGAAGTATCCTCCGTTATCAGGTTTGTTTCCTGTTGTTGCCATTCCAGTATTAAAGCAAGGGCTAACCTCGTTGATTCGTCACAGGTTCTTGGCGTTCAGTTGCAGCGCATTGGTTTCCTGATAACGTGTCACTTATCCTTGTTCTGTTACCGGAATCAGATTGCGTCGGCACCATTTTCGCCGGTCCTGATCCTGATTGCCTCTTCAAGCGAGATGATGAATATCTTGCCGTCACCGATGCGGCCGGTTTTAGCGCTGGTTTGAATCGTTTCAACAACCTTGGCTACCAGATCGTCGCTTACGGCTATTTCCATCTTGATTTTAGGAATAAAATCTACGACGTATTCAGCGCCGCGATACAATTCAGTATGCCCTTTCTGGCGGCCGAACCCTTTTACTTCACTGACAGTGATTCCTTCTATACCGATTGCGTTGAGAGCGTCTTTTACTTCATCAAGTTTGAACGGTTTTATGATTGCCTCGATAAGTTTCATTGTGCAAACCTCCTTGTATGCGTTTATGGTGTAACTCACTGAAAAAGTCGGGGGTGGGTGGCACCCCACCCAACCCCCGGATTGCAGGAGGGACAGCTAGGGAAGATTGATGATTACCTGTGTGGTGAATGTTGGTTTGCTGTATGTGATTTCATTATAGACTGTTGCACCAACCAGCAGAGATACCTGTTTGGAGAAAGCCCATGAACCACCTACGCCGATACCGCCGAAGCTGTTTTTCCCACTCATGTAGTCAACAGAAAGCCACAGTTTGTCGGAAACTTCAGAAATAGTACGGTCCCAGGAAGCGAGGACGCCGCTGTTGTCTTTTTTGCCGTTTGCATTGACAAGAATGTCTTTATCACCAGTGTAACCACCGATGCTCAAGCGGCCGATAACAGGCAGTGTTTTTGCTGCCAGGGCGTACATTATGTTAGGTGCGCCTTCTGATGAGTCGAGGGCAAATCCGCCGATTGCAAAAGCCGGGAGGCCGCTGACAAAAGCATCTTCAGGCGTGGCGAGTTTGGCGTTGAAGTTTAAGGGGTTTGTGACGCTTGGTGTATAGTCAGTGCCGACTTCGAGTTTGAGTTTTTCAAACGGCAGCACGCCGGTTGTGACGCCGATCCCGAATGTGTTAGCACCGGCATCTTCAGCCGATGAGAAGTGGGCGTAGTTGTTGATACCGATTGTTACCTCTTTCAAGCCTTTGGCGTCAGTGGAAGGAATGTTGATCTGTCCGGTATAAAATGCCATTGCCGAACTACTTGCCATTGCTACGAACGCTGCTGCTACTGCCACAATTTTTACACTTTTCATCATCTTCTCCTTTTCATCGTTGATTTCGAACGGTGATCTGATGAAAGCCCCTTTGATCCCATCGCTGCACGTTCTGTTGAAGTTGTTTACCTTTCAGCAGAGAACGTGCCAATATGTATAGAAGCAAATATTACAGTATGTTATGCTGCTTCAGAGCTGTTTTAAGCGTTGTTTGTGACTCTTTGGATGGCGTTTGTGATTATATTTTAGGCAGTGATGCTGTAAAAATATTTACCACTCTCAGTGACTTATGGCGCAGATTTAATAAGATTAATTGACCCGGGCGGCTTTTTTCAGGTAGGTTCAGCTATTGGAACTATCCACAAGGGGGTGTTGCATGGATAACGTCGCAAAAATCAGTGAAGTGCCGAATTTCGGGAAGAAGGTGGTTACCGTCTCCGGGCGGGAAATCCTGCTGATCAATGTCAAAGGGGTTATCTACGCCGTCGAGAACGAGTGCCCTCATCAGGGGAGCCCGCTCAATGCCGCTGTTGTCAAGGATGGGTATATCGCCTGTCCGCGGCACGGCTATCGCTTTAATCTGACGGACGGACAGTGTGCCGAACACCCGGACTTTACGCTGACAACATTTCCGGTGCGGCTGGCCGGAGATGATATTGCCGTTGATCTGGGCTAATTCTTGGATCACGTCCTGATTGCACTTCTTGTTGTTGCTGCCGCTCTGCTGTCGCTCGTCGCGGCGGGTCATGCGCTGCTCTACAAGCGTGACTCCCGTTCGGCGCTGGTCTGGACCAGTTTGAACCTCAGTCTGCCGCTTGTCGGTCCTTTTTTGTACTGGTGCCTCGGCATTAATCGCATTTCAAGGCGGGCGAAGAGCTGGCACGAAAGAGGTCGTTGGCTGAAACGCGCGGAAATTTTCCCCCTGTCTGACCAAAGTAGTCGGGAAGTACAGCTGCCGGACTGCGCGGCACATCTGTCCGGTCTGCTGCTGCTCTCAAACAGGATTGTTGCAAACAGTATGCTGGAGGGTAATCGCATTGTCGCCCTGGTTGGCGGTGAAGAGGCGTATCCGGCAATGCTCGCGGCTATCCGGCGCGCCCGGGAGACGATTAATCTGTCCAGTTATATCTTTGATGCCGAGGGTGTCGGGGCGGAGTTTGTCGAATATCTGCTGGAAGCTGCCGGGCGGGGCGTCGAGGTCAGGGTTATCATTGATGCTCTGGGTGAAAAGTACAGCCGGGTGTCGCCGCGAAAGGCGTTCCACAATTCACCGGTCAGGCTTGAGCGCTATCTGCCGCTGCGGAACGGCGCCTACATCAATTTGCGCAACCATAGAAAACTGTTGATCGTCGATGGCCGGGAAGCATTTACCGGCGGGATGAACATCAGGAGCTGCCACCTGCAAACAGTTACCTCGACGGCGGATTCCGTGTGCGACGTCCATTTCAGTGTTAGCGGCCCGGTCGTTGCGGACCTGCAGAGGACGTTCCTGGGGGACTGGTATTTTGTCTCCGGGGAAAAGCTGGAGAATCCCCGCTTCTTCCCGGTTCTCGAAGCTGCCGGGAATGGTTTGGCCTGCTGCGTTGCCGATGGCCCGGACAGGGAGTTCCGCAAGATTGAGCAGATTATCATGGGGGCGCTCTCCTGTGCAAAGGAACAGGTCTGCATCATGACCCCCTACTTCATCCCTGACCGGGAAATGATTTCAGCTCTTATTACGGCGGCACTCAGAGGGGTTGATGTGCGGGTGGTCCTCCCCGGCTGCAACAACCTTCCCTTTGTTCACTGGGCCAGCCGTTCCATGCTCTGGGAGCTTCTCGCCTACGGCATCAGGGTTTTTTACCAGCCGCCTCCCTTTGTTCACACCAAGCTGTTGCTGGTTGACAATATCTGGTCACTGGTCGGCTCTGCCAATCTGGACCCGCGCAGCCTGAGGCTGAATTTCGAACTGAACCTGAGCGTGTTTGATGCAGAGCTCTCTGCCACCATAGGTCGTCATTTTGAGCGCGCTTACGAGAACTCCCACGAGGTGACTTTTGGGGAGGTCGAGGGATACTCCATACCTGTCAAGCTGCGGGACAATTTTGCCCGGCTCTTTTCCCCTTACCTCTAGTACAATCTAAGACTTAATCTTTCACAGCAAACCCCTCCAAACCTCCCCTTGTCAAGGGAGGCTTAAAGGCTTCCCCCCTGATAAGGGGGGGCTGAGGGGGGTTGATTTTAGATGTTCCATCGTACTCGTCAGTAACAGATAACCCCTTCTGCCTGACCGCTTCAAATCCCCAGATAGCTCTTCCAACCGCCGTATTCCGTGATTTCACGGGAATTTTCCACCGCTGTTGACTCCACCAGAAAACAGGTCACCTGACTGCCGTCGTCCAATTCGACCTTTCCCAGTCCGAGTGGTGTGGGGATGGCGGCGAGGAAGCGTCCCAGCCCGGAGGCAGGCAGCTCCCAGATCTCCAGCGCAATGGCAGCGCCGCCTTCAGGGCTGCGCAGCATACCCGGTTTCGGCGGAATGCTCTCCAAGGCAAAGAGCCGGTAACAGGGGGCGGTGCTGGCTTCACGGACGAAGCGCCCCCCCAGCTCCAGCAGTTGGCGGTTCAGGGGGAGTCCGCGCAGATGGGCGCCGCAGACCGCCACCTGGAGCGGTTCCTGATCATCTGCGCTGCTGAAGCGTGTGCCGATGGCCAGCAGATAGTCATCGCTGAAGGCGGGTGCCGCCAGGGTGATGCCGAACGGAAGCCCTTCCGGGGTGAAGCCGGCCGGCACCGCCAGGGCGGAGAGATCCAGCAGGTTCATGAAGTTGGTGTAGTAGCCGAGATTCGAGTTGAGGCGGACCGGCTCGGCCTCAACCTCGTCGAGCCGGTAGATCGTGCCGGCGGTGGGGGTCAGCAGCAGGTCGATCTCCGTCCAGACCGCTTCCGTTTCACGGCGCAACGCCTGAAGCCGGTAGCTTGCCGAGAAGGCGTCCACGGCGGTGGCATCGATTCCCTTGGCGATGATCTCGCGGGTAACCGGAAAGAACGCCTCCGGTTTTGTTTCGATGAATTCTTGCAGGGCGGCGTAACGCTCCGCTACCCACGGCCCTTCGTAGAGCAATCTGGCCGCTTCGCGAAACGGGCGGAACTCTATCTCACGCTTGATCCCCCCGAGCCGTTCCAGCCGCGCAACCGCCTGCTTAAACAGGGCGGCATACTCCTCGTTGCCGAAGAACTCCAACTCGTCAGCCGCAGGGACGCCAAAGGTGAAGCTATGACCACTCTGCTGCGCTGGCGGCTGGCACTGGCGGGAGAACGGGTCGTTGTCGTCATACCCCTGCGCCGCCTCCAGCACCCGTGCGCCGTCGTCGGCATCGAGGGCGAAGATCGAGACGCAGTCGAGGCTGCGGCAGGCCGGGACCACGCCGGATGTGCTGAGAAGCCCCTTGGTCGGCTTGATGCCGAACAGGTTGCAGAATGCGGCCGGGACCCGGCCCGATCCGGCGGTGTCGGTGCCGAGGGCGAAGGAAACGAGGCCGCTGGCCACCGCTACGGCCGAGCCGGAGCTGGAGCCGCCGGGGATATGGTCGCCGCTGTAAGGATTGCGGGCCGTGCCGAAGGGGGTGCGCACCCCGACGAGGCCGGTGGCGAACTGGTCAAGATTAGTCTTGCCGATCGGGATGGCACCGGCGTCGAGTAAACGTTGCACCACGAACGCCGACTGCTGCGGCAGGTAGCGGTATTCCGGGCAGGCCGCCGTGGTCGGCGCACCGGCCAGGTCTATGTTGTCCTTGACGGCGAAGGGGATGCCGTAGAGCGGCAATGTGTCCGGCGAGTGGCCGCTTAGGCGCTCGGCATGGGCGTACAGTTCGTCCCGTGACAGCAGATGGATCCAGACGTTGTTATTCCCCTCCGCCTCAATCCGGGCAAGCACCCGGTCGATGAGTCTGCGCGGCGTCAGTGAGCCGCTGCGGTACTGCTGCAGTAGTGATCTGATGTGCATGATGACTCCCTTGTTGTCAATTCGGTCTGATACTGAGCAGGTTGCGCCCGCCGTTCAGATAGGCGCTCTCGCTGCAGAGGAGCTGTTCGACCACGCCGCTGCAGGTGGCGAGCACGGCGCTCTCCATCTTCATGCTCTCCATGATCACGACGCAATCCCCCTCCTGCACCCGGTCGCCGACCTGGGCCACGATCTTCCAGACCACCCCGGAGACCGGCGATGCCACCGCTTCGCAGCCGGGTGTTACCTCACCCTCTTCGCTCTCCACGTGGCAGTCGGCACTTTCGGAAACAAAGTGGGCCTGGCCGCTCGCCTCCCAGCGCTGCCGCTCCGCCTCAAAGGCGCTGGCTTGCCGTTCCTTGGCTGCCGCAATTTCTCCCTCATGCGTGGCGAGAAAGGCGTGGTAGTCACGCAGGCTGAGGCTCGTTTCTTCAATCTTCAGGGAGTAGCTGCCGTTGACGAAATCACGGCGGTTCCGGAGCAACTCCTCATGGGCAACCGGGTAAAAGCGGAGCTGGTCAAAGTGGCGCAGCAGCCACGGCTTGCCCGCTTCGAACTGGCTGGTCTGGCGATAGCGGTTCCACATCTGCACCGTGCGTCCGACGAACTGGTACCCCCCCGGTCCCTCCATACCGTAGACACAGAGGTAGGCGCCGCCGATGCCGACCGCGTTTTCCGGGGTCCAGGTACGGGCCGGGTTGTATTTGGTGGTCACCAGCCGCTGACGCGGGTCGAGCGGGGTTGCCACCGGTGCGCCCAGGTAGACATCCCCCAGACCCATCACCAGGTAGCTCGCCTTGAAGAGGATCTCCTGCACCGCCTCGATACTCTCCATGCCGTTGATGCGGCGGATGAACTCGATATTGCTCGGGCACCAGGGGGCGTCGGGGCGTACCGACTGGGTGTATTTTTCGATGGCCAGGCGGGTTGCGGGGTCGTCCCAGCTCAGCGGGAGGTGGACGATGCGGCTCGGCACCACCAGATTCTCCAGGGAGGGCAGCGCCTCCTCCCCCCGCTCGAGCAGCGCCAGCAGGGAGCCGATTGGCAGCAGTCGGCTGTCGTAGTGGATCTGCAGCGAGCGGATGCCGGGGGTCAGGTCGATGATGCCGCTGGTAACCGCACCACGCAGCCACTCCACCAGGGCGTGGACGCGGAAACGGTAGTTGAGGTCGATGCGTGGCTCGCCGTACTCGATGAGCAGGTATTTGTCGCCGGAGCGGCGGTAGACCACGGCCGGACGCTCACCGGCAGCCGGCAGTGTGGCGACGACCGGCCCGGTGGCGGCGACCTGCTCCGGGTCGGACGGCATCACCTCCGCCTGTGGCTGCAGGGTCAGCAGCAGCTGATCCTGTCGTAGTTCCCGCTGTTCGGCCTCGCTCTGTGAAATACGGCGGAAGCGGACGCGGTCGCCGGGATGAAGCTGCCCCATCTTCCAGAGTTCAGCCTGGACGATGGTGGCCGGACAGACGAAGCCGCCGAGGCTTGGGCCGTCCGGGCCGAGGATGATCGGCATGTCACCGGTGAAATCCACCGTGCCGATGGCATAGGCGTTGTCGTGGATGTTGGAGGGGTGCAGCCCCGCTTCACCGCCATCCCGGCGGGCCCAGTCCGGTTTGGGGCCGATCAGGCGCACCCCGGTGCGGGCCGAGTTGTAGTGAACCTCCCAGTCGGTGGCAAAGAAGGTGTCGATATCCGTTTCGGTAAAGAAATCCGGTGCGCCGTGGGGGCCGTAAAGGACGCCGATCTCCCAGCGGTTGTCCAGAACCGGTCGCAGCTCGTCCGGCAGCGTCGCGTCAATGCTCTTGCCAACCTGGGGGAAGAAATGCAGCACGTCGCCGACGCGGAGGGCACGACCGCCATGGCCGCCGAACTCACCGAGGGTGAAGGTGGCTTTGCTTCCCAGATATTCCGGCACATCAAAACCGCCCCGGATCGCCAGGTAGCTCCGCTGTCCCGCTCCTTCGATATTTCCGATCTTGAGGAGATCACCTTTGCTGACCTGGATGACCTGCCAGAAGGGGAGCGCCGTGCCGTTCAGGGTCGCTTTCATGGCCGCGCCGGTCAGGCAGATGGCGCTGTCGGCGTTGAACTGGAGGGTCGGGCCGGTGATGGTCATCTCCAGGGCGGCGGCATCTTCGCTATTCCCCAGCAGGCGGTTTCCGAGGCGGAAGCTCAGGTGGTCCATCGGGCCGGATGGCGGCACCCCCACTTCCCAGTAACCGACCCTGCCGGGGTAGTCCTGGATCGTGCTGCTGGTGCCGGAGACCAGCACGTCGACCGTCGGCGCCTGGTACCGGAGCGACTCGAGCATTTTGGTGAAGACATTGCCGCGTATGAAGCGTTCATCGGCGCAGATCATCCGCAGGTAGCCGAGATTGGTCTCGATCCCGGCGAGGCGGCTCTGGTCAAGGGCGCGGGTCATCTTCTCCAGCACCTCGCCGCGATCCGTGCCGGTTATGATCAGCTTGGCCAGCAGCGGGTCATAATAGGCGGTCACAGCGGTTCCCCGCTCCACCCAGCCGTCACAGCGGGCCTCGGGCGGGAAGAAGACATCGGTCAGGATGCCGGAGCAGGGCTGGAAGTTCTTGCCCGGATCTTCGGCGTAGACGCGTACCTGCATGGCGCAGCCGACCGCCTGCGGCCGGCACTCGGCCAGGGGTGGCAGTTCGCCGCAGGCCTGGCGGATCATCCACTCCACCAGGTCGATGCCGTGCACCTCCTCGGTGACGGTGTGCTCCACCTGCAGACGGGTGTTGACCTCCAGAAAGTAGAACTCGCCGTTGTCGGCATCGAGCACAAACTCCACCGTTCCGGCGGACTCGTAGTTCACTGTTTCGGCCAGGCGTCGCGCCGATTGGCAGAGCGCTTCGCTTTGCTGCGATGAGAGGCCGGGAGCCGGGGTCTCTTCGATCACCTTCTGGTTGCGCCGCTGTACCGAGCAGTCGCGCGTTCCGAGGGTGATGGCGTTGCCACGGCCGTCGCCGAAGATCTGCACTTCAACGTGGCGGGCGCGGGAAACATACTTCTCCAGGAACAGTCCGCACTCGCTGAAGTTGTTGCGGGCCAGCCGTTCGATACCGGCGAAGGAGGTTACCAGCTCCTCTTCATCACGGCAGAGCGCCATGCCGATGCCGCCGCCACCGGCGGTGCTCTTCAGCATGACCGGATAGCCGATCCGTGCCGCCTCGGTTACGGCCTGGCGTTCATCGCCGAGGATACCGCTGCCGGGGAGGAGCGGCACGCCGCTCTGCTCCGCCAGTTCGCGAGCCCGGTGCTTGAGGCCGAAGGCGCGCATGCTCTCCGCCGAGGGGCCGATGAAGACGATGCCGTTGGCGGCGCACTCCTCGGCAAAGGCCGGGTTTTCGCTCAGGAAGCCGTAGCCAGGATGAATCGCCTGGGCGCCGCAGTCAAGGGCGGTGCGGATGATGGCGGCGCTATTGAGGTAGCTGGCGGCCGGAGCCGGCTCGCCGATGCAGTAGGCCTCGTCAGCCTCGATCACGTGCATGGCGTCGGCGTCCGCTTCGGAGTAGACGGCGACCGACCTTATTCCCAACCTGCGCAGGGTTCTGATGATGCGGCAGGCAATTTCTCCGCGATTGGCAATGAGCACTTTATCGAACATGGCGGTTCCTCTTGTCAGTCCCAGATCAGCAGGCTGACCGGGGTGGGATTGTAGGCGTTACACGGGTTGTTGAGCTGCGGGCAGTTGGAGATCAGGCAGATGACATCCATCTCGGCCCGCATCTCCACGTATTTACCCGGTGCGGAGATGCCGTCGGCAAAGATCAGTTTGCCGTCAGGTGAAATCGGCACATTCATGAAAAAATTGATGTTGTGGGTGATCTCGCGTTTGTCCATGCCGTTGCCAAGTCCCAGCAGACCCTTCACAAAAATATCGCGGCAGTTGTGCATGTAGCGCTTCTCCAGCGGATAGCGAACCGAGTTGCTTTCGGCGGAACAGCCACCGCCGACGGTGTCGTGGAGGCCGCAAGTGTCGGCGGTGATGGTCAGCATGGTGTTGCCGTCGATCGAGAGCAGTTTGCTGCCGGTGGAGAGGTAGATGTTCCCCTGCTCACGGATGGTGTCAACGGCGCTGTAGCGTTCGCTGTAGTCATGGGCATTATAGAAGAGGGTGTCCACGGCCTGGTTTCCTTCCAGGTCAACAATCCGGAAGGTCTGCCCTTTTTTGATTAGCTGAGTCCACGGCTCTCCGGCCGGCAGCACCGTCTGGTACAGGGCATCTTCCGGCTTGAGCTGGCTCTCTTTGAGTGTTGCAATGGTCATGGTTTATTCCTTTCAGGCATTGATAAGTTCAGAGATGGTAGCGGCCGGTGTTGATGAAGGCGCGCTCGTTTTGCGGGCAGAAGCTGCGGCACGGGTTCTCCTCCGGTGTGATGGCGGAGTCCCAGATCGTCAGCCTGACCGGCCCCGGTGCGTATTCCGTTTTTGGATCCAGCGGGTGCGGGCAGCTACAGAGCACCACGAGGGTGTCCATCTCGGCCTGGAGGTCAACATAGCTCCCGGCCGGAGAGTTGCCGCAGACATATGACAGGTTCCCCGCATCATCCGCGGCAACCTTGGTAAAGAAGTTGACCGTCGCGGTCATGTCGCGCTTGCCCATGCCGTACTTGGCCAGCTCCACCAGCAGCGAGTCGTAGCCGTTGCGGTAAAAGCCGTTGCGGGCCTCCTGATAGTTCCGCTCGCCGTAGTTGCGCAGGTTGGTGGCTCTGTTGGAGACCCCGCTGATGGTATCGTGCCAGCCGCAGCTGTCGCCAATCACCGAGACCAGCACGCGTCCCATGTCCGAATGGCAGACGTTACCCAGGCCGATACGGGAGATAAACTGGGCCTTGAGGGTGTCGGACATGTTGTAGCGTTCATGGGTATTAAGGGCGTTGTAGAGTAGCGCCGACACATTGGCCCCTCCCTCCAGGTCGGTCAGGCGGAGCGCCGTTCCCCGCTTGAGAATGTGTGAGAAGTTCCAGCCGCCGGGAAGCAGCTCTTCAAAACGTATCAGATTTGAATCAAGACTCATGGTGTTGTCTCCTGTTTTAGTTTTTTACGTGCATGGAGCGGCGGCAGTGTTGATCCGGTCAGGGCCAGCTTGCCGGTCTCGACCCCTTTGCAGGCCACCAGTTCCTGCACCATCTCCCGCAGGCGGTAGACCGGCCCCTGGACGATGAAGACCTCCATGCGGTAGTTGTTCTCCAGCATCACATTGAGGGAGCTGACCACCTCTTTGAGGTAGGCGCGCTGAATCTCCGCGAGGTGCTGCTGGATCTGGTTGCGCGACTCGTCATAAAAGATGGTGATGCTTCCGGCCATCACCTCCTTCTGATTGATCTTTTCCCGCCGCGAGATAAGTGCGTCCCGCAGCATTTCGGCGACGGCGTTGCTCCGGTTCGGGAAGCTGCTGCTGGCCGTGGCCCGGTCCAGCTCTTCCGCCAACCCTTCCGGCAGGGCGATGCAGAGCCGTTTTACCCCCTGTGATTTCTTCATGGTGTACCCACCCTTTTGTTTTCAAGTATGACTAATCAGATAAATCGTAATACTCACGGTGAAAAAAAAGCTGTCTCAATAGACGTCGTCACCGATCTGGGTCATCCTGATGATCGGGAGCATCTCCTCGGCTTCGCGCGGTGGGTGAATCAGCTCCTCAAGGCGTTTCTTGGTCGCCAGGAACTCCTGGGAGAGGAACTGCTCCGGCGAACGGGGGTGCTCAACCGGCACCTCGATGATCTCCTGTATCTCGCCCGGGTTGGCCTTCAATACTACGATCCGGTCCGACAGGTAGATCGCCTCGTCCAGGTCGTGGGTGATGAAGATGATGGTCACATCGACGTTCTTCCAGATCTGCAGCAGGTAGGACTGCATCTTGGCCCTTGTCTGGGCGTCAAGGGCGCCGAACGGTTCATCCATCAGCAGGATGCGCGGCCGGTTGGCCAAGGCGCGGGCAATTGCCACCCGCTGCTTCATGCCGCCGGATAATTCGTGGGGATAGGAGTCGGCAAAATCCGTCAGTCCGACCATTTTTATCCAGTCTCTCGCTTCCTGCTCTTTGGTGTTGCCGGTAATGCCGTTTGAGGTGGCCGATACCTCCAGGCCGAACATGACGTTTTTCAGTACCGTCAGCCAGGGGAAGAGGGTGTAACCCTGGAACACCATGCCCCGCTCCGGACCGGGACCGTTTACTTCGCGGTCGTCAAGCAGGATCTCTCCCGCGCTGAGCTCTTCCAGCCCGGCAAGAATGCGGATCAGGGTCGATTTGCCGCAGCCGGACGGACCGATGATGCTGACGAACTCGCGGCGGTGAACTTCGAACGAAACCTGTTTCAAGGCCTGTACTGCGCCCTTGACGCTGTCAAAGGTCTTGCCGAGGTTGTTTACCCGCAACACCACGGGGCGTTCGCTGATGCTCCGGAAGCGTGCCCGGACATCGGGTGTCTGCTCCAGGTAGCTCGGGAGGGTTACGTCGTGGGTGGTCATGGCGCCTCCTGCGAAAGTTTCGGCTTGACCCTGGACGATGCGGCATAAGCGGCACTCAGGCGTGACAGCACGCTCTTCTTCTTGCTTTTCCAGGTGAAGAGCTGCGACCCGATCCACGCCAGGGCCAAATCGGTTGTCAGGCCGATGATGCCGATCATGATGATGGCGGCGTAGACGTTGTCATAGATGCGGTACTTGGCCTGCTGGTTGATGAACCAGGTGATGCCGGTACTGTTGCCGACCACTTCCGCCACGATCAGGTAGGTCCATGCCCATCCCAGCAGGATGCGCATGTCCCGGTAGACATCGGGCAGGATGCCCGGGATAACCACCCGAGAAAACAGTTTGATCCCCCTGGCCCCCAGGGTCTGGGCGGCCTCCAGCAGGGCCGGGTCGAGCCGCTGGGTGGTGTTGGCGATCATCAGCACCTGCTGAAAAAAGGTGCCGATGACGATGATTGCCACCTTGGGGCCGTCATAGATGCCGAGCACCGCCACCGCCAGCGCTGCGAAAGCCGGTGCCGGCAGGTAGCGGAAGAATTCCACAAACGGCTCGGTCAGGTAGGCGAAGAAACGGTAGGTACCGCAGAGGATGCCGAGCGGCACGGCGACCACCGAGGAGATCAGAAACCCCCAGAGGATAACCGTGATGCTGTGCCAGAGGCTCTGGTGGAGCCACGGCTCGTCCGGGAGCCGGGGCGGTGTGACAAAAGCCTTGTAGAAGCTGGCCGCAACCTCATGGGGTGCCGGCAGATAGACCGGGTTCGCCGGCACCCCCTGGGCTGGTTTGCGGTGCTGTTCGACGGCCTTGGCATTCTCCCGGTAGAACGCTTCTTTCTTAATCATTGAATCGACTTTGAAATGGGCGATATCTCCCGGGTCGGATACGATTACCATCGGATGCCATACCAGCGGGCAATAACTGATGATGGACCAGAGCAGGAGCGGAATGATGAAGGAGAAGACCTGGAGCACCCTGCGGCGCCCGTGGTCAAGCTCTTTCCAGATGATAAAGTATCGTGTGCGTGCCATGGCGTGTCCTTATGCGTACCTACTTCAGGTTGTTGACAAAAGAAGCGTCGATGTAGTCATCAGGGTTCTGTGACTTGCTATACACCTTGTTCGCCACGTTGAAGTCGTCGGCATTCTTGCTGGAACCGTACAGGGACTTCAGGCTGTCACCCTTCTTGAAAACCTCCTGTCCTTCGGCGAGGGAGAGGAAGCGGGTGCCTTTCATGTAGGTGGCATACTCGGCGGCGGGTACATTGACGCGTGCCGACATGATGTTGAGGATCTCTTTCTCGTTGGCCGGGTTCTTCATGTAATCCATGATTTTGTACCAAACCGTGACGACCTTCTGCCAATCTTCCCTGCGGTCGGCCAGGCTTTGCGGATCTACGACGAGAGCGTCATAGATCAGTCCGGGGGCGTCGGCGCTGGTGTAGATCGCTTTGGCACCGTTCAGCGCCTTGAGCGATTGTCCGGAGTTGGGCTGCCAGGCGGCGATGGCGTCAACGTCGCCGGAAGCCAGCGTCTGTGCGGTTTGGTGGGTTGGCGTGTTGATCAGTTTCACATCTTCAGGCTTCATGCCGTTCTGTTTGAGAGCGTTGTTCAGCATCAGGTGTTCCAGCAGGCCGACCTCCAGGGCCACCTTCTTCCCTTTCAAATCCTTGATGGATTTGATACCGGGGCGGGCGACGATCATGTCGTTGCCGTTACTGTAGTCGTTGATCAGGATCATCATCCCTTTTTTGCCGTTGGCACCGTTCACCAGCGTGTCGCCGTTGGACATCGCCACCGCATCGACCTTGCCGGCAACAAAGGCGTCCATGGACGGGGCGTACTCAAACCACTGGAATTGGACATCGACACCGGCTTCCTTGAAGAACCCTTTTTGGATGCCGATTTCCCAGGCGACCCAGCCCGGCCAGTCACTGTAGGCAATTTTCAGCGGACCTTTTGCCTGAACCGCAGGTTTGGCCGGAGCCTCTTCCTTGTTCCCCGGCTTACAGGCCGAAAGCGCCAGAACAGATACCGCAACCGCCATCATCACACTTAGATACCGCTTGATTCCCATAACTTCCTCCGTTTGTTGCAGATTGTTTTGATCAACAAGATGGCCGGCGACAAAAAAGAAAAGGCGACGGCTTGCGCCGGTCGCCTTTGACCTCGTGGCTGCAGGGGAAGCAAACGTCATGCCAGCGTAATACTAATCATAAATATAGTATGAATCCGCAAGTAAATGTTGTGACATAGCGGGTGGTTACGAGATGGAGTGTCGAGGAGGTGGCCGGTGTGGCCACGCTGACATACGGTGATAAGATGTGAATTAATTGTGCAGGGTGACCAAAAAATCGACAGGCAGGTGTGCGGTTTTATTTTCTCTTGCGACGTTGTGATTTGTATAATGCGGTAAGTAGTGTCACCGTCGGCAGGAGCACTTTCTCTGGCAAAATAGAGATGCTCTGGTTATAAGCCGGCTCAGTCAACGGGGTGTGGCCATCATGACGCACCAGCCAACTATTCCGCAGGCAGCCATGGTGGCGATCATCGGCACAGCGGTACCGTTATGGAACATTCCCACAAATGCCCCCGCGCTTGCCCCAAGTGTATACTGGATTGCTCCCAGAAGTGCGGACGCGCTCCCTGCTGCTCTGCCGAAGGGGGCCAAGGCAAGTGCAGTTATGTTTGGATAGAGAAATCCGGTCGTTGACAGGCAGACAAAGAGGAGTGCGGCCTGAGTCGCAAATCCGCCAATTCCCGTCGTTATCGCCGCCGTAAGCAGGAGGGCGGAGAGTACATTGACGCTCAGTGCCCTGTTGAGAATCTGCCCGGCGCTCAAATGTCGCAGCAGTTTCCGGTTTATCTGTGACGCACCGATAAGGCCGCAGGCGTTTACACCGAAGTAGAGGCCGAAATTCTGTGGTGACACACCGTGCAACTCGATAAAAAGGAACGGCGCACCAGAAATATACGCAAAGTTGATGCCTGCAACGCAGCCAAGTGCAATGGCGTAAAAAACATAGCGGCGGTTGTGGAGAAGCTGTCGGTAAATTGCGATCATACCGGTAAAATTATGGCGGATTCGTTGTCCTGCCGGAAGAGATTCCGGGAGGCTGACTGCCGTCGCAACAAGAGAAAACAGCCCGAATAGTCCAAGGAACACAAAGATGCCGCGCCATCCTGTGATGAGCAGGAGCTGTCCACCAGCCATAGGTGCAAGTATCGGTGCTGCTCCCATTATCAGCATGAGCAGCGAATACATCCTTGCGGCTTCAGTCGTGTCGTAGAGGTCACGTACCACAGCACGTGAAATCACCATGCCGGCTCCCCCTCCCAGCGCCATCACCACACGCCAGAACAGAAGCCCCTCTCCTGTCTGGACACAGGCGCATCCCACCGCAGAAGCAACGTACAGGGCCAAACCCCAGAGAAGTGGCCTGCGCCGGCCGTAGCGGTCGGCAAGGGGGCCGTAAAACAGCTGCCCTACCGCCGAACCGAACAGAAAAGCAGCAATGGAGAGCTGTACCGTACCGAGCGGCACCCTGAGATCCGTTGCAATCTGGGGGAAAGCAGGAAGATACATGTCGATCGATATGGCGCCGAACGCGGTCAATGCCCCTAATACCAACACCATACGCATTAACTGACTGCGGGACATGTCGGTCTGCTTGATGGCGCTGTTACTTTTAATACTCTTCATAGGCTCCGGCTTTTTTATCTGGCACGTAGTTTTGGTCAGTAATGTCCGGCTTAGTGCTTGCATTTAGCCTCCCCTCCCTTGACGGGAGGGGGATTTTAAGGCAACCGCAAAAACCAAACCGGGCAATGCTGAGTTTTGGTGTAAAACCTTTTTAAGGTTTTGTGATCATCAGCCTACCTGTACTGCAAGCATCGACATTGATCCGCCATCGAACCCTTCAACAGGGAAACTAACCTGTTCGCCTTCTTTGCGCAGCCCAAGAACGTAGAGTAACGGCAGGAAATGGTCCGGCGTCGGGACCGAGAGCAGAGCATCCTCGCCAAGCGCTTCATAGGCGATCACGCTGGCATCCTCGCCAGTACGCATGAATTCCCGCATCCTGCTTTCAAAGCGCACGGCCCAGTCAAAGGGTTGAGCTGAGCTGTTTTCCCATAGATAGGCGCGAAGGTTGTGAACGATATTGCCGCTGCCGATCACAAGAATCCCCTCATCTCTCAGCGAGGTCAGTCGCCTGCCCAGCTCGTAATGGAATGAAGGCGGTTTGGTCCTGTCTATACTGAGTTGGATGACCGGTATATCTGCCATGGGAAAGAGATGCCGCAACACCGTCCACGTCCCGTGGTCCAGTCCCCAACTGTCATCACGTTCTACTGATAGCGGGGAAAGCCGCTTTTTGACCTGCTCTGCAAGCTCCGGGCTACCTTTGGCGGGATACTGTACTTCGTGCAGTTCTTTCGGGAAACCGCCAAAATCATGAATCGTGCGTGGTGAAGCGGCTGTTGTAACAGCCGAACCTGATATGTACCAGTGTGCTGAGACGGCAAGCACCGCTTTTGGATGAGGGATGGTCCTGCCAATTTCTGCCCAGGCTTCTGTGTAGATATTCCTCGACAACGTTACCATCGGACTGCCATGTCCGATAAAGATCGCCGGCATTGGAGTATTCATTGAACGGGTGCCTCCTGAACCGATTGGGTTAATTGGTACGGCATCGCCACGTGACAGCCACTCAGAGGCCATGCTCAGTTGTAATAGTGAGCAAAAATGCCATGGGCTGCAACATGTAATCAAATATTGCAGCCCATGGTGCGGATACTTTTATTGTGGTGTTCTGTTAAAGCAGTTTTGTACCACTATTTGGGCTGTGATTTGACCATCTCAATTTCCAGGGTGATGGTTATCTCGTCACCAACGACAACTCCGCCGGTTTCAAGGGCTGCATTCCATACCAGGCCGTAGTCGCTGCGATTGATCTTGGTCGTGGCGGTAGCGCCTTTCCTGATATTGCCCCACGGGTCTTTGCTCTCTTTGGTCGGTCCTTCAACGTTAAGTACGACCGATCTGGTAATTCCGTGCAAAGTCAGGTCGCCGGTAACTTTCAATTTGTTCCCGCCCGCCTTTGCCACCTTTTTAGAAACAAAGGTCATTGCCGGATATTTGGCAACATCAAAGAAATCAGCGCTGCGCAGATGTTCGTCACGCTTCTGGACATTGGTATTGATTGAATTGGTGTCAATACTGACCTGTACCCTTGATTTAGTAATGTTCTTGTCGTCGATATCAACGGTGCCGCTGTACTTCTCAAAACGTCCACTTACATTGGATATCATCAAGTGTCGGACTTTAAAGCCGACGTTTGAATGATCCGGGTCAATGTTCCACGTTGTAGCAAATGAAAGCGCCGGCAGCGCAAGTGTCAAGCATACTGCAATGATTTTGATAAAATATTTCATGATTTGTACTTCCTCTCTTTGTTGGAATATGGTCTTTCTGTTCAGACCACTCTGCAAGCTGATATATGGTGCAGTATGCACGCAACAGGACAAAATTGATCTTGTTATGTGTGTTATATACCGTATCTAAAAGCAAGCGGTAACAATTGCAGGATTATAATTGGTAATTTTGTGCGGAACTGCTAATTGGTTTGAAGTCGGAAGGTGTTTTGCCGGTAAGTTTTTTGAATACTTTTGTGAAATAGGAGTGTTCTTCGAATCCAAGTTCAAAGGCGATTTCCTTGATCGTGAGGTTTGAAAAGAGGAGGAGTCTTTTCGCTTCTACAATCAGGCGCCCGTCAATGACATCAGAAGTGTATTCCCCTGTATAGAGTTTGACCACGTCGCCCAATCTGCGCGGCGAAAGTCCCAGCTCAGAGGCATAAAAGCTGACAGCGTGTTCGGATTTGAATTTTTGCTCGATGAGGGTGTTGAAGCGGTTCCAGATGCACAGGGTAAGGGTAAAATCCTGAGGTACCACCCTTGAATACTGCAAGCGGAGTTCTTCGAGTTTTGCAATAAAAGCAGCAAGCAGGTACCTGAGAGCTTGAAGGTGATAGGGGTCGGCACGCTTGCATTCGGAAGACATCAAGGAAAAATATGCTTCTATGCCGGCAGGCTGCTCATCGCTCAAGTGCAGCGCAGTATGTCCGCTGAATTGAGAGAATAAGAGGTGCGACTGATTAAGAAGAAACTCATCCTTGAATCTGATGACACACCCGAGACAGTCCCGGGATGGCACAAAGCGGTGAATGCGCCCTTTCGGAACAATAAGCAGAGTATGCGAGGGATATGTAACTATTTCTCCATCGAGGAGCTGTTCTGCAGAACCTTGCCGCACCCAGATAATTTCCTGATATGAATGGCGGTGTGGCGATTTGAGGTCGATGTTTTCCTCCGTAACCACGTCCTTGTTTAACTCAAAAAAAAGGAACTGGTCAGGGATTTCATCTGAACCAATGATAACTTGTGGATCATATTTACCGGTCGCACGATACATACAAAGCTTGTAACAAACGAATCGTAAAATGTGAAGAGGTTCCTTGCGGAAGACATGGGTACGGTATGGTTGTGTAATAAGGCGTTGTGATGTTTTTACAAAAAAGACTAAAAGAGTATTTTTATCCTGTTGACAAGTGTATTATTGGCTGGTATTAGATAGAGCATAAGCTTTGACTTTATTTTAAAGGAGAACTATCCAATGTGCCTTACTACTCTCGTGACACAACAAGCCCCAGATTTCACCGCCGAGGCGGTTATGCCGGACAACAGCTTTGGCTCGATTACGCTTTCAGCTCTTCAGGGTAAATATGTCGTACTGTTTTTCTACCCGCTTGACTTTACCTTTGTCTGCCCATCGGAAATTCTTGCCTTCAACAAAAAGGTCGCAGAATTTAAAGCCAAAAACTGCGAACTTATCGGCGTTTCTGTCGATTCAAAGTTTACCCATCTGGCTTGGAAAAACACCGCTGTTGAGAACGGCGGTATCGGACAGATTCAATATCCTCTTGTTCAGGACCTTAATAAAGAAATCGCTAAAGCGTATGGAATTCTCTTTGGCGGTTCAGTTGCCCTGCGTGGTCTGTTCCTGATTGATCCGACCGGTAAGATTCGTCACTGTGTCATCAACGATCTGCCGCTTGGCAGGAATGTTGAAGAAGCTCTTCGTATGGTTGATGCTGTCCAGTTTTCAGATACCCATGGCGAAGTCTGCCCGGCTAACTGGAAACAGGGTGAAGAAGCTATGAAGCCGACCGCTGAGGGCGTTGCAACATATTTGGCCAAACACTCGAAATAGATATTGTTTGTCTTGAAATTGTAGCATAGAGGTAAAAGGGCAGCTGCTGAGCTGCTCTTTTACGTTGGTCGGTCTGGTCATACGGAATGCCGGAACAAAACCTCTTGACTTTAAGAGGGCAATTTTTCTAATATGGAATAATTGTAAAGGCAATGAAGAGGAGTAGTAACCATTTAAGTGCTTTTCAGAGAGCCGGTGGGTGGTGCAAACCGGTAAGCATTGTGGTGAACTCGCCTTGGAGCCGCTCTGGTGACAGGTAGTCAGAGTCGTGAGCCTGCGTTAAAGGCGTATGAAGGCCTGTTTTTTCAAGGCGAATTGGGTGGTACCGCGGATGGTTCAAAACCTCTGCCCCAAATATTGGGGCAGAGGTTTTTTTATTTTATGGGGCTGAAAACATCTATGCGAGAAAACAAACGATCTCGCAGGACATTGAAAGGGGTGCAGACAATGGCAAAAGCAGCGAAGAAAGATGACCGCAGGATTATCAGGATTTTTGATACGACGCTGAGGGATGGAGAGCAGGCACCGGGCAACAGCATGAATATCGAGGAAAAACTGCGCATTGCCAAACAACTGCAGAAACTGAATGTTGATGTCATCGAGGCAGGTTTCCCGATCGCCTCCGATGGGGATTTTGAAGCGGTTAAAAAGATCGCCCAGACCATCAAGGGGCCTGAGATCGCCGGACTCTGCCGTTCCAGCGAGAAGGATATCGACCGCGCCTGGGAAGCATTGAAATATGCCGGCGAAAAGGGGCGCATTCACACCTTTATCGCCACCTCGGATATTCATATGAAGTACAAGCTGCAGATGGAGCCGGACAAGGTCCTTGCTGCGGCAGTCAAGGCGGTCAAGCGGGCCGCATCCTATACTCCCAATGTCGAGTTTTCCTGCGAAGATGCCGTGCGCACCCGTTTGCCGTTCCTTGCCGAAGTTGTGGAGGCCGTCATTGCCGCCGGTGCAACGACCGTCAACATCCCGGATACGGTCGGCTACACGATTCCGTTCGAGTATTTCAACATCATCAAGTATCTCAAAGACAATGTGCCGAACATCGATAAAGCGATCATCTCGGTTCACTGCCATAACGATCTGGGGCTTTCGGTAGCCAACTCAATTGCCGCCATACAGGCCGGTGCCGGGCAGGTGGAATGCACGATCAACGGTATTGGTGAGCGCGCCGGCAACTGTTCTCTGGAAGAATTTGTCATGATTCTTAAAACCCGTGGCGACATCCTCCCTTTTGCCACAAACATCGTTACAGAACAGCTCACGCCAGCCAGCCGCTTATTAACCACGGTTACCGGTATTGCGGTGCAGCCGAATAAATCGATTGTCGGAGCCAATGCCTTTGCCCATGAGGCGGGCATTCACCAGCATGGGATGCTGATGGAGAAAACCACTTATGAAATTATGACCCCTGAATCGGTCGGGCTCTCGGCAAGCGCCATCGTACTTGGGAAACACTCAGGACACCATGCCCTGCGCAAGCGGCTTGTCGAGTTGGGGCACGACCTGGATGATGAAAAGTTCCGCCGCACCTTCGACAGGTTCAAGGAGTTGGCTGACCTGAAAAAAGAAATTTTCGATGAAGATCTGGATGCGATTGTCTCTGATGAGATCCGCGAAGAAGATCAGTATAAGCTGGATCATGTCACGGTCACCTGCGGTTCTTTTGCCGTGGCAACGGCAACGGTCCAGATGGAAATCAATGGTGTTACCGTGCGTACGGCAGAGCTGGGTGACGGTCCGGTTGATTCGACGTTCAAGGCAATCAAGAAGCTCACCAAATCAAAAGCAAAGCTGACACAGTATAATGTCGGTTCCATTACCGGTGGTACCGATGCACAGGGTGAAGTTACCGTGCGCGTCACAGAAGGGAGCCATGCGGTTGTTGGCAAGGGAGCTTCGACCGATATTATAGTCGCCTCGGCTAAAGCGTATATCCACGCTCTGAATCGACTGAGTAACAAGCAGAAGCGTCTGACTGACGTAATTTGACTTCATCTATTCTATAAATTTAAAAAAAACCGGGCTTGCCCGGTTTTTTTGTTGTGATAGCGGGTAAAAACGAAAGGGATTATCTTTTTGTTGCTAAATCTAGAATAGAGTTATATTGTTGACCGCACTGATAGTGTTTCGCCATTTAAATACTGGAGTCGCGCCATGAAGAAAATGTGTTGCACCATACTTTGTACGGCATCTCTCTTCACACTCCCCGTCGGTGCCATGGCAGCAGATGTGACTGTCGACTCCAGCACGATCCTCGGTCTTGGCCAAAGTGATCGAGAGGGTGAGAAAAAAGAGACGCTCCTCCCTGTTACTCAATTCCTTGGTTTGACCGCTGATAAACTGGGTGATGGCAATGTTTCACTCCACTTCTATGGGTGGGGGAGGACCGACCTTGCCGGTAAAAGCTACAATGATAATAAATCCGCAGGAAATCTTACCTATGGTTACCTCCAGTACCGTTTCAAACAAGCAAACAGCAACATTCGTGCGGGTCGTTTATTTGTTCATGAGGGTATCATAAACGAACAAATTGACGGTGTCAGCGCCCGTACCGATCTCCCGCTCGGTTTCGGGCTGTCTGCTTTTGGAGGGGCAACCGTACATGCTACCCACATCGTTGGTGAAAATAGCGACGGCAGAGGGGATACTGTTTTTGGCGGTCGTGCCAACTACCGTTACAAAGGTTTGTTTGAGATCGGGGTGTCAGGAGTTTTCGAAAGTGCCGCTCCGGATCTTGTCACACGCGCCGCCAGCGACTATCGCAGGATTGGAGGCGATGTCTGGATAGCCCCCTTCCGGGCGGTTGATATCATCGGGCACAGTAGCTATGACCTGGAAACCAAGCAGTTTGCCGAGCACAGTTATCTGCTTAATATAAAGATGACCCCGCAATGGATCCTGACGGGTGAATTCAATCAACAGAACGACCAGAGCTATCTCTACCCCTGGACCTCCTTTACGTCAGCCGTTCTGAACCCTGATGATAAATCCAGTTCGGTTGGTTTTAGTCTGTTGCATGAGGTTAATAAAAATCTTGGAGTCGTTGTGGACTCTAAAAAATATACCCGCGAATTTGGAACTGCCAGCCGCTTTGGCGGTGAAGCCCGGGTTAATTTTATGGACAACTCCATCCGCGGCGGCATTGGCTACCACTATCTGGACGCCGGACAGGGATTCGCCATCGCCCCCAATCCAACAGCCTCCTACCACGAACTGCGCTGCTATGTCATGCGCGATACCAAGAGCTACTTCGGAGCAGTTGACGTCCTTGGCGACTTTTTTAAAGACAGTATTTACGAAGAAAGCCGTGCCTGGGAGGCGTCAACGTCGCTTGGTTATCACTTCAGTCCTGCATTGGCACTCTCCGGCAGTCTCAGTTACGGCAGAAACCCTCAGTTTATCGAAGAGGTAAAAGCTCTGCTTCGCTTGACCTACAATATTACCTACAGTGCTACCGGAGGGAAAAAATGAGAGTAACTAAGATCAGGCTTCTACTCCTTGTAGTCGTCGGGCTTGTAGGAATGGTCGCTTCCTGTGCCCAGATGAAAACCATCCCCGGACTACCCGCATCACATCCGGAAGCACTGGTTGCGGGACAGCAGGTAAACTGTGCGGAATGTCATGAAGACCAGCAAAAAGGGACCATGAAGGCCTTCAGCTCGTTCAGTCATACACAGCCCTTCGTCAAGAACCACCGCTTCTATGCCGCGTCAGATGACCGGCTCTGCTCAACCTGTCATAAAAGCTCTTTCTGCAATGACTGCCACACCAATAAGGTCGAGATGAAGCCGTCGACTATCTATAGCAATCGCCCTGACCGTGAATTTCAGCACCGTGGTAATTTTATTACATTGCACAAGATTGAGGGGAAGCTTGATCCGGCCAGCTGCTACCGCTGTCATGGCAGAGCCAATAATGAACGCTGTATAGCGTGCCATCGCTGAGGGAGGAACATTCATGAATTACATGACTAAGACGGTTCTTTTCATAGCGTTAGCGCTATCCATGGTTGCCTGTTCCACGCGCAACGAAAAAGCAGATACAATTAACCCGGTGACCGGTAAGCACCCGTCAGGATGGGCTGTGGCAGGTACTGGCGGATTACACCCTGCGAGATACCAGGCAGGTCCAAGTGGGTGCCTTGAGTGTCATGGTAAAAATCTGAATGGTGGCATAAGTGGTGTGAGTTGCTTTACCGCCTCACGCAGCGGTATCAACTGTCACCCGACAGGGCCTTCAGGCCATCCGAAAGGATGGTCTGCGCCCGATGCGCATGGAGCCTCTGCCAAAGCAATGGCAGCGGGTAAAGACGGGATTGCGCATTGCCAGGTATGTCACGGTTCCGATTTAGCGGGGGGGATCGCCCACGTATCCTGTTTAAATGCTGCAGGGTGTCACGGCGCCGGTGTTATGGCGCCACACTCACTGAGCCCTTGGCGTGATTTCGGTCACACAGGAGCCCGCAGCCATGTCTCCACCGATGCGAGTAATGCAGCCGGTTGCGCCGTCTGCCACAGCGGCGGGGCCAACTCGACTCGACATCCATCACCGGCAGCTCCTGCGGGGACAGCTCCAGGCTGTTTCAATAATACGCTCTGCCATGGGGTTGAAGGCCATGCAACCGGATGGAGTGCTGCATTTGCGCATGGTGAGGCCGCCAAGTCGGTAGCAAGTGGAAACACCGGCTTCCTTGCCTGCACTCAATGTCATGGGGCCCACTATGATGGCGGTACCGCCCAGCAGAGTTGTCTGAATGTGGTCGGCTGTCATGGGGCCAATGTTGTCGCACCTCACCCTGCCAAACCGTGGAGGTCAACATCAGGTGGTGCGTCGCATATGTCTACCGATGTCAGCAACGCCGGACAATGTGCCGTCTGCCACACGGGTGGGGCCAATTCATCGCGGGTACCGCGGGCTGGCGACAAAAAAGGCTTAACCGGCTGTTTCGATAACACCCTTTGCCATGGCGTGAATGGTCACCCTGATGGCTGGAGCGCTGCAAGCCAACACGGCGCAGAGGCCAAAAAAGCACCAACGACGACCACCGGCTTCTCCTCCTGCCAACCTTGTCACGGAGCTGCTTTTATAAACGGAGCTGCGGTAACATGCTTTAATAATGCCGCCTGTCATGGCAGCGCTGTTTATGCACCACATGCAAAAAAACCATGGTTCTCAAGGGTGGCAGGCGTATCAACCCACAGCACCACTGATACGGCTAACGTCGGCACCTGTGCCATCTGCCATACTGCCGGAGAAAACTCAACGGTTAAACCGCCGCTTCCGGCAACGATGACCCTTGCCGGCTGTTTTAATAACACTCTCTGCCACTTCCACCAGATTCCCTATGCGCCATCTGCGACGATTGCACCATCTCTTCACGGAGGCGAAGCGAAGAAAGATTTGACCGTCTGTCAATCCTGCCATGGCGTCGCCGGTTCAACTGCATTTAATGGTTTGACGCTGGCTGACGGTACTAAAACCGTTGCCTGCTCCAGCTGCCATACGTATGCCAAGGCGCATCCAACTGATTGGCAGGGGAGCGGTACGTATTCTCATCGCACGGCCGGAAACAGGGCCGATGCCTGTTCGCTGTGCCATGACGTCAGCCTGGGGCGAACCGCTCCGCTTGCAACAGCCCCTAGTTGCTTCAGCAGTTCCTTTACTAACGGGCTGAGCCAGGCGAGAAGTTGCCATCCAGGCGGGGGTGGAGCGAGTGCCGCACCGCACGGTGTCCCCTACAACAACCACAATGCAACGGCCAGGAGCAATTTTTCCTACTGTCTGGGGTGCCATCAGATTGCAGCAAATGTCTCTACGCCTCCGGGGTGCCAGAACTGTCACCTGCTTAACCCGCAGACAAATCCGAATAACTGTGTTTCCTGTCACTCCACTCCACCAAGCGGAACAGCGTATCCCAACGGTGCGGGGTCACATGCCTCACACATGTCCCTGAATAGTTCAAATACCTGTGGGGAATGTCACAGCGGCCTCGGGCTTGGCACTGTTGATCACCTCGAGCGGTCGAGACTTCGCACCGCTTCAGTTCAGGCAAATCCTGTTGTCTTCGGCACTTTGGCAAAAACCGGTGGGTTGAGTCCGAGCTACAGTTCAGCAGGCGGAACATGTAGCAACACCTATTGCCACGGCGCATCACTTACCGGAGGCAGCAACAAAACTCCGCAATGGGGCCAGGCAGATTATCTGCAGGCAGGCGGTTGCGGTACGTGCCATGGCTTCCCGCCTCAAAACAGTGCACATCCTGTTGTCCCTCCTGCTCCAGTCCCAGCCTGTGTTGTCTGCCATACACATGTGAACTTGACAAATACAGGATTCACTGACCCGACCAAACATATTAATGGCGTCATTGATGCACCAACTGTCATAGTACCACCACATGCCGTGCCGTATCCAAACCACACCTATACCGCATCCTGTCTTGCATGCCATCAGGATGCGGTAACGGGCGCTTCGATTATGCCGCTCGGCTGCCAAAACTGCCACCTGACAAGTCCCGTGACAACACAGAGCGGGTGTACCTCATGCCATGCCAGCCCACCGACCGGGAGCAGTTATCCGGATATTACGGCTGTGCATTTGCAGCATGCAAATACGAGTAAAGTAGCGGCCATAACGCTGGTCTGTAGTGACTGTCATACCGGCCTTGGTCTTGGTACAGCAGATCACCAGGCACGGGCCAAAGCTCTTACGGCTGTCGGGCGCGCCAACCCGGTTGCTTTCAGCAGCGGGACTCTTCTGATAGCAGGTGGCGGGACAGCATCCTCTTACAACGACACCACCAGGCAATGTTCCAACGTCTACTGTCACGGTGCCAAGATGTCGGGTGGTGATATCACCGGAACCAACAAAACACCAACCTGGAGTACCGCGTTCCTGCCGGCAACCATTTCTACGGCAGCATGCGGCACCTGCCATGGTTTTCCGCCTTCGACGGTATCGGGGCACCCAGCAGTTACAATCCCGGCCGGCTTCCCCGGTACGGCAACAATTGGCACTACCTGCAGTTGTCACTCAAACGTCAACTCAGTTGGTAACAGTTACGCAAACATATTCGTGGATAAATCAAAGCACATCAACGGCATCCTGGAAGTTTCCGGTGGCGTCGCCCATAACGTGCCCTACTTCGCCCATAACACCGAAGCTTCGGCATCCTGTATGTCCGGAACCGGTGGCTGTCATAGCGTTGGCACAAGCGCCTCACCATATCCCGCTGCCGTAAACACGGCCCCGGACTGTATGTCGTGTCATACCCTTGCCAATCCATTGATCGCAGGCAACGGTCTTGGTAATTGCAAATCCTGTCACGGAACCGGTGGCACCACCACTACCGCTGCACCGACCGGTACTTCCTGGCCGAATATCAGAGGCAGCAACAGTAAAGCCCGGCATCCAACTCATCAGGGGGCAACCTGCGGCACCTGTCACCCTAACGTGAGCAGCACCGGTAGATTCACCGGGTCGGTTGCTCTTGGTACCGTGGCATCCGGTTCAGGAGCCGGTGTCAACCATGGCCCGAACAAGGCCATGACAAGTGGCTCAACACAGACTAACTCAGTACAGAATGCTGCCGGTATCACTACAAACATACCGAGAGCCACCGGTGCTACCTGTAACCACAGTAATATCACCGGCTGTCATAGCGGTCCGGGGATAAAGAACTGGACTCCATAACATGTAATGAGAAGATAGCTGGGATGAAATGACGAAAGGCCGGGCACTGTGTATAGTGCCCGGCCTCATTTTTTATGCAAGCAGGGTGTTACCCGATCTTGACCGTTTTATAGAGAAAATTCTTGAACCGGAACAGCTGCCGCTGCTCCTCATCCTTCTCCAGTCCTTCCGCAAAAGCCTTGAGGTGCCGGGCCACCGCAGGCATCGTCTTGCCGGCGCTGCTCCGTGTCCTCTCTATCACCAACCGTACTGTTTCGCGTGAAATATCATTACGCGAGAACGGCTCATATACATCTGACCAGAAATCGCCGCCAGCTGCTATTGCTTCGATAATTTCATCTGCCAGTCGTTGATCCAGATCATGCGTAACCGATGACGCCGATCGTGACTCCAGACGCCCGGTTCCGGCGATGGCTTCGCTGATTGCTTCACCGGTAATGACACTCGTGCGCCTGAAAAAAAGCGCCCGGAGTAGAATGCTGCGCAGTTCGCGGATGTTGCCCTTATAGCTGTGGCGCATGAGAATCTGTTTTGCCTCTTCGGCCAGAGAGGGGGGTGATTCTTCCGCATCATTGGCGGAGCGGTAGGTGCGATAGAGTTTGCCGAGAAAATGGACCGAAAGGTCCGGGATGTCCTCGCGTCGCTCATTAAGTGAAGGGAGGCGAATAGAAAGCTCAGAGAGCCGGTGGTAAAGATCTTCACGAAAGCGGCCAGCGGTGATCTCATCAGCAAGATTCTTGTTGGTTGCAGCAACCAGGAGAACCCTGCTGTAACGTTCGGTGTTCTCGCCAAGCCGCATGAAACCGCCATTATCCAGAAAACGGAGCAGCTGTACCTGTGTTTTCGGGTCGGCGTCACCGATTTCGTCGAGAAAGACGATGCCGCCGATGGTCTCTTCGAGTATTCCGCGCCGGTCGGAATAGGCGCCGGTAAAAGCGCCTTTCTTATGGCCAAAGAGTTCCGAGTAGGTCAGGTCTCCGGAGTAAGCGGCAATATTGGTTTTCTTGACCGGCAGTTCGCCGCTGGGATTGATGTCGCGTCGATACAGTTCATTAAGCTTGTTGTAGAGGTTATTGAAGAAAAATTCCTTGCCGGAACCTGTCTGTCCGGTGACCAGAATTGAGGGGAGTCCGATGGTTGCCTCCTGCAGGATGTTGCGGGACCAGAAGAGGATGCGGTTGAACAGCGGCGGTGAGACGGTGTTGATGAAATCCACCATCTCCCGCGATTTCCGGCTGTTGCCGATAATATTACCCAATCGGTATGAGGAGATATGAGGATCTTTGTAGGCAACATCAGTTGTAAGGCGGTTTACCTCACCCTGTAGCCGCTCGATGCGCTGAAGGTCAGAGATGTGACGCGCCGTCAGGGAACCGATAATCTGCAGTATCCGCCGGTGCTCTTCGCGGAAATAGTCGTACTGCAGAGAGTTGAGGCAGACAACAGCGATTACTTCGTCATCACATATGATTGGTACCGCAATTTCACTCTTCAGCAGGTCGCTCATTGACCGGTGAAAGCCGTCACGCTGCTGTTCAGCCTCAACCCGGGAGGTGATCCTGGGCTGTTTGGTGAAGGCGACATAGCCTGTCAGGCTGCGTTCTTCCCGCGGCAGTTCACTGCCGCCAACCTGAAGCGGCGGAATATACTTTTTCAGCCATTCCTTGTTTTTTGCGCCGATGATGGCGCCGTTTTCATCCTCAACCACCAGCCATTTTGCGCCCTCCCTCTCGGTCACAACGGCGATGCTGCCGGTGTCAGCGCCGATCAGTTCGGTTGCCTTGGAAAGCACTCTGGTCAGAAACGGCTGCAGCGTCTCAGTCCGTTCATTGAGAAGGTCGCTGATTTCCGAGAGCACGCGGATTTCAAGATGCTCGCCACCTACCTCGCTGATGACTTTTTCAACCATTTCGGCATGGGTCTGCAGCAGTCCCATCTCGAAATCACTGAACTGGTAGAGGTCGTGGGAATAATAATTGAGCAGGCAGATTATCCGCCGTGTTTCAGGGTCGAAGCGGGGGACGACGTACAGCGAACGGAGTTCAAGAGATTCGGTCAACGCGCGCTTCTGCAGGTTATGTTGTGTCAGGTCCGGTATGAAAAGCGGCTTGAGGAGACGCTCATCGGTGATCAGTCCCTGATCGTTAATGTAGTTGGAAATCAGCGACATCCCCTTGCGGAGATCCAGCGCGCCAAGCCGGTCATATTCTTTCTTGAGATTTTCATCCGCAGAGTAGCTTGCAAGATTTTCCAGTGCGCCTGCCGCACCCTCCTGGTGTGTCGGAGCCAACACTGCAGCCAGAGAAACCTTTTCAATGAGTCTGACTGCCGATCTGACCATCATGCCGGCGGCTTCACGCGCCTTGAATTTTTCAAGGCGCCGGGCGAGGCGGACCTGCTGGTGATAAATCCTCGCCTGGTCAAGGTGGTCGGCAACAATGGCAATCAGCTCTGCAAGCTGTATTTTTGTCCTGCTGCTCACCGTTTCACCCGGATTGATCTGGTCGATGCAAAGCGCTCCGATGGACTTGCCCTGGCTGACGATCGGCATGACATGGCTGGAGCGGAAGCTGAAGCGTGCGGCAAAGGCGTAATCGGTGGAGCTCTTGAGCTGGTCGGATTGTTTGTAGATAATTGGAATCTGATTGGCAAAGACACGGGAAACAACCGCTTCTTCTGAGACGATCGGGAAGGTCGTTTCGACGAGCTCCCTTGAGAGCGGTCCGGTGGCGTGGACGCAGGTAAGAGTTCCCCTGGTCAGATCCTCCAGATAGATACGGACCTGTTCGCCTGCGGACAGCTGCTTGGTGTTTTCAGCCAGCGCATACAGCAGCTCTCCCAGGTTCTCCTTGCCGTAGGCAGCGACGGCATTGCGATAGTTATTGAAGGTCAATGTGGTCGGCACGGGAACTCCTGTAGTACCAATGAGTAGTCCTTGTCACAGCAACGTTTCAGAAAGGCAGAGGTGTGGCAGTGCGTTATTGAATGGACTCTCTTGAGTATGAAATCAACACAGCAGGAATGTAGCGTGGGGGGGAGGGGTAGGTCAAGGAGGAAATAATGCCGCTGTTACCCCTTCAGAACGTTTAATATCTTGTTGGCGACATCTTTGCCGCTGATGTTGTAGGAGCCTTCTGCCAGCTGCTGCCGGATGGCGTCAACTCTTTCACGGCGGGCTTCATCATCGGCCAGCTGAAGAGCGGTAGGCGAAAGGGTCACTTCGGCTGGCGGTGTTTCGACGGGTGCTGGTGAGCCGGGCGCGGCTGCAGCCTGAGCGGTCGGCGTGGCCGCCTCTCCATTCAGCAATGCCATATAATTTGAAACGCGATCATCTATTTTCATAACTGACTCCGTTAACGCGATGCTCTCTTTTTGATGCAAGGACACCTGCAGGCTTATGGTGTCTATCGGCTTAATTCTGGTGAAACTTTAGGTGAAAACGTCGTAAGGCTGATAGTGCTGACAGACGGTGAAAGTCAGCTGAGCCCTTTCCTGATCTGATACAGTTCTTCGATATTCAGGCTGTTTTTCTCATAATACTCACGCTCCAGTTCTTCGACATAGAAGCGGTCGAGTCCGGAGTTTTCAAGGAAATCCTCCCTGAGGCTGACGTTTTTTTCCGCAATAATCTGCGGTAAAAGCGCATGCAGGTACATGGCTTCTTTCTTGATGGTAAAGATTGTCTCGTCAAAGAGGTGGTTCGGGATGTCGGATCGGATCAGCTTTTTTGTTTTCAGCTCCTCGACAACCTCGCGCCGCAACGCTTCCTGGTCGGATTTTGTTGTAAATTTGGAGTAGAAATTGCGGATGCGATCACGCACATGTTCCAGGAGAACAATTGAAATCCTCTCCTCATGATCTATCTCCACAAGCTGTTGGTACAGCTTTTCAATTGTTGATTCAAGTGCCTCAATTGATACCAGTCCTTCCATGAGGGTTCTGACCTTGCGGCGGCCGAAATTGCCGAGATAGGCATTGGCAAACAGTTCGCGGATAAACAACTCATGAAAGCAGTCTTTGTGCAAGTTGTCAAAGGCGGCCTTGTGTTCGAGCAGGCCGCGCAACATATCCTCATTGACACGGACGTTTTCCATGAAAGCGAGCTGGTTGATCAGGTTTGAAACCGTGTCGAAACGATCAAGATACGTAATGACATATGAAAAACCATCCAGCAGTGATGCGTCGGCGCCGTCGCGGATTTTTTCATCGCACTCCTTGCTGGCATCCAGCATCAGCTGGTCATAGGAGTGGTCGCGGCTTTCCATGGCCATTTTCTTGGCCTGGATCAGCTTGAGCATGTCATCCCGGTCAATCTTGCTCTCAATTGCGATCTCCCGGAAAAAGATCCCTTCCAAAATTTCACGGGTGGCGGCGACATAATCGCGTTCCCTGTCGTTTTTGAGATTGCGTCCTTTATTCAGCATCTCATCAAGAGTGTAAAAGAGGGCCCCCGGGATTTTGTTGCGCACCGATAACGTTTTCAGACGTGTCAGTCGGGCATTGTCGAGGTTGCTTATCTCCCCCTTGGCATTACATGCAAGCAGGATGTTGCGGTATTCGTCGACAATCCGCTTGTTGGCCGGGCTGCGGTACATGGCATCGATTCTGATGCGTTCCTGCTGATACCGGTCGATTTTATGGGCCGTTGCAACTGCTACCAGGCGGCTGAAATCCTCATCGGAAATTTTCTTGTTTCTGAAATAGAAGCTGCGAAACAGGTCGCGGTATTCGCGATGACGGCGGTTGATCAACTTGACCACAAACAGTTGGGAGGATTCGTCGTTTAATAGCGGGTACAGTTCGGAAATAATGACATCGTCACGCTCGTCACCGACCGCCTCCGAGCGTTTTAAACATTTGCCGAGCTGCTTTACCAGCTCTTCCTGCTGGTTTTTTAATTTGCGCGACAGCAGATTGGAGTGGACAAAGTAGAAATAGTTGCAGACCGCATTCCCTTCGAAAAAAATATTATCGTAGGTTGCGCTGCCAGAGGTGCGATCACTGAAGCGGACGGTGCCGTCTTCATCTGAGCGCGCCCCGTACATGACCAGGCGGTTGATGATTTCCGGCTTGGCAAGATCGGAAGCCGGCTGGTCCACGCCGAACATGTATTCGCAGAAATTTCCGCCGTTGCCATGGTAGCTGATTCCCTCGGGAGACAGGATCATCTCGTTGCCGGGAGAGAATATGCGCAGCTGATCCTCTTCCTGGACGATGTTAAAGAAATAGCGCTGGTAGGCATCATTGCCGGCTACCATGACAAAGTACTCTGTCTGCTCTCCCATCATGCCGTGCAGCCGAATGTCTTTGTGCATCGCTTTCTCCTCGTACGATTCTCATCCGGTGTTACTGCAGATCGAACTCCATGCCGTCATATGCCAGCTCAACTCCGCTCGGCAGTTTCTTGCCGTCAGAGTACCCGATTTCATGGGTGAGATGGGTAAGTATTGTCCGTGAAGCACCTATCTGTCTGGCTGCGGCAATTGCCCCCGGAATGTTGAAGTGAAATGGATGCTCTGTCCAGCGCAGGCCATCAATTATCAGCAGTTCCACTCCCTGAAGCAGCTTCAGTGATTGTTCCGGAATGGCGTTGCAGTCGGTCAGGTAGGCAATGTTTCCGATTCGATACCCGAGCGAAGTGGTTTTGCCGTGCAGCAGCGGGATGGGCGTTATAACCTGATCGAACAGCTCAAAGGGGTTCCTGATTTCGTTGGCCGCCAGGAGGGGGATGTAGCCGGAATGTTGATGCTCATCAAAGATGTAACTGAATCCGGTTCGCAATGTGTCAAGGGTCGCCTGTGACGCAAAGCAGGGGATAATCTCCTTGTGGATAAAATGAAACCCGCGCAGATCATCGATGCCGTTGACATGGTCGGCATGAGCGTGCGTGAAAAGCACGGCATCGATGCGGCGGATATGATGGCGGAGCGCCTGCTGCCTCAAATCGGTGGAGGTGTCGATCAGTACGTTTCGGCCATTATAGCAGATCAACAGTGATGCGCGGGTACGCTTGTCCCGGGGATCATCCGACGTGCATATCGGGCAGTTGCAGCCGACCATCGGCACCCCGGTGGAGGTCCCGCAACCTAAAATAGTGATCTTCATGGCGGTCCACTTTCTTTTAATTTGCGCGAAAATAACAGAATCGTCTCACGCAGGCAAGGCGGTTCTCGAGCGTATTAACGTGCCATGTCAACAAGCAGGGCAATGTTCAGCCCTATGACAATCAGACCTACAATCCAGAGGACAATGGTGCCGTAGGGTCTGTTGGCATATTCTCCCATGACTTTTTTTGAAGAGGTCAAAAGGATTAACGGGATAATGGTCAGCGGCAGCTGCATGGAGAGCGCTATCTGGCTCCAGAGGATTCCCGTGAACGGGTCGGGCAGCAGCATGATTGTTGCGAGGGCTCCCAGCAGCGTAATGCCAAGGCCGATACGGGAATGCGGGTCGTTGATGTCAAACGGTTCAATAAAGATGCCGGCAAAAACGCTGCCACCCGCCATAGCGGCGGTGACAGACGATGCGAGCCCGGCAAAGAGAAGTCCCAGGGCAAAGACCACGGCCGAGGCTTTGCCGAAGATCGGTTCGAGCGTAACGGTAACCTGTGCCAGCTCGTTTACGGCGATCCCGTTTTTATAGAATACGGCAGCCGCCACGATGATCATGGCGCTGTTGATAGCCCAACCGGCTCCCATCCCGGTCAACGTGTCCAGAAACTCATATTTGAGCTGTTTTTCTATGACGTCGGCCCCCTGAGCATTCCACTGGCGGCTCTGGATGACCTCGGAATGGAGGAAGATGTTGTGCGGCATGACCACGGCGCCAAGGACACCCATGATAACGGTCAGCGCCCCGAGCGGAAAGGTTGGCGTTACCCAGCCGACCGCCGTCTGGGCCCACGCAACGTCGGCCAGCCATATTTCGAAGATGAATGCCATTCCGATCAGCGAGACAAACCCCATGATCCATTTTTCCAGGCGCTGATAATTTTTTGAAAAGAGCATCCAGGCGGAGAAGGCTGCCGACAAAACGGCTCCGGCGGCCAGTGGCAGGCCGGTCAGCATGTTAAGGCCTATTGCCGCTCCCAGCAGTTCTGCCAGGGCGGTGGCCACACAGGCGATCATGGCGCTTCCGAGCATAAGGACCCGCAGCCACGGCTTGAAATATTTGGATGCCGCCTCCGACAGGCAGAGCCCGGTAACGATGCCGAGGTGGGCGGCATTATGCTGGACGACAATCAGAATAATAGTCGAGAGGGACACGACCCAGAGGAGCTGGTAGCCGAATTGTGAGCCGGCCGCGACGTTGGTGACCCAGTTGCCCGGGTCGATAAAGCCGACTGTGACAAAAAAACCGGGTCCGATATAGCGGAACAGCTCCATAGAGGCCAGGTGTGATGCCCGTTTGCCAATGTGTGAGAGCCAGTTCATGGTTTGAATTTAGCCTTTTGATTATGGCAAGTTGGCATCGAGAGTCTGCTCCTGAATATCATTGATATACTGTAGTGAGTATTTCACATAGTTGCCGGGCGATTTTTTCAGCCATGCAACTTCATCGCTGGTCAGGTCGCGCTTGTATTTGGCCGGTGCACCGACCCAGAGGGTGCGTGGCGGGATGACCGTTCCTTCGGTGACCAGAGCCCGGGCCCCAATCAGTGCGCCTTCTCCGATGACGGCATGATCCATCACCATCGCTTGCATGCCGATGAAACAGCCGTTCTGTAAGGTGCAGCCATGCAGGGTTACGCTGTGGCCAATGGTGACATCGTCGCCGATTATCAGTGGTGCACCCGGGTCGTCGGAGTGTTTCTTGTGGGTGACGTGCAGCATTGACAGGTCCTGCACGTTGCTGCGGGCGCCAATGCGGATATGGTTGACGTCGCCGCGAACAACGCAGTTATACCAGACACTGGACTCTGCGCCGATCTCCACATCGCCGATGATCACGGCAGTTTCGGCAATAAAAGCGGTTTGATCGATGGTCGGGTGGATGCCCTGAAAAGCTTTGATCATGATAATAATCTCCAGAATTTAATGGTTACTGCGTGTCGAAGTATAACCGCTCGCCAATGTCTTGGCAATCACGCTGTTTACACTGGGAAATGCAGATTAAACTGCTTGTTGCGCCGCTCTGTTTTTGCTATGTTACAAAGACTATTTATTACACGCAAGGGGACACGCTACGATGAAATTCACCAAGATGCAGGGCGCGGGAAATGACTATGTCTACGTGAACTGTTTCGAAGAAACGGTAAACAATCCGCAACAGACAGCAATACAGGTTTCCAACCGCAATTTCGGCATCGGTTCTGACGGGTTGATTCTGATCATGCCGTCCGAAGTGGCAGATGTGCGGATGCGAATGTTCAACTCAGACGGTTCCGAGTCAGAGATGTGCGGCAACGGCATCCGCTGTGTTGCCAAGTACGCCTACGACCATGGCATTGTTGCCAAGAGCGAGATAACGGCTGAAACCGGTGCCGGTATCCTGACTCTTAAGCTTGTTCCGGGAGCCGATGGGAAGATCGCAAAGGTGCGGGTCAATATGGGACCGCCACGCCTGACACGTGCTGAGATCCCGATGACAGGTGATCCGGGGGCAAAAGTGATTGCCGAAGAGTTGACCGTTCTGGACCGTACCTTCAAGATTACCTGCGCTTCAATGGGTAACCCGCACTGCGTTATCTTTGTCGATGACGTGGCCAATTTCCCTGTCACAACCTATGGACCGCTGATAGAAAACAACGAGATGTTTCCGCGCCGCACCAACGTGGAGTTCATCCAGATCATTTCCCGCACTGAAATTCGTCAGCGCACCTGGGAGAGGGGCGCCGGTGAAACTCTGGCCTGCGGAACCGGTTCCAGCGCTGTGACGGCAGCCTGTGTGCTGAATGGCCTGACGGAGAAAAAAATCCTTAATCACCTGTCCGGCGGCGATCTTGAGATGGAATGGTCCGAGGACGGTAATATCTACATGACAGGACCGGCGGTAGAGGTGTTCAGCGGAGAAATCGTAAATCAATATTGATTTTTGAATGTTACATTCTGAATTAAATTCAAAAGCCATAATCCAACATTCAAAATTGTAGGTAATATGCCACGTGCCGTTACTATCATAAATGCCTTTCTTGGGGTTGTTATCATCGCCCTGCTGGCCGGGATCACTACCGAGCACCTGTCGGCACTTCTCGGGAAAACGATGCTTAAAAACGGAGGCAGTGCAATTGTTCCGGTCGCCGCAGCTGCGCGTACGGAAAACCTCTCTTTTTACGCTCCGATCCTTACTGCCGGCCTCTTCGGCAAAGCGACCCAGGGACAGCTTACGCCGATCACGACTACTGGCACGATGGCGCAGGCGGCACCGGCCACCGCACCGTCTGAACTGCTGCTGCTGGGCACTGTTGTCGGGTCGTTCCGTGAAACATTTGCGCTGGTTCGGCACGTGAAAAAACAGGAAGAGCGTGTGTTCCGTCTGGGGGATATGGTATTTGACGCCGGGCGCCTGGCTGAGGTCCGCAAGGAAAGTGCCTTCATCGTTATTAATAACAGGAAGGTCGAACTGTTGACCCCGATGACTCCCCCCATGGCATCACCGCCCGGTCAGGCCTCTGCCCCGGCACCTGCGTCCATGGCGGTGGCCAGCACCGGGGCGGGCAGCTACCTGATTGACCAGCGCGCTCTTAATGCCGCACTTGATAATCCTGCCCAGGCGATGAGTGACGCCCGTCTGCTCCCCAGCCAGAAGGATGGTAAGGTCGAAGGTTTCCGGGCGTCGGAGGTCAAGCCGAACGGAGTTTTCGGTCTTATCGGCATCAAAAACGGCGATGTGTTGCTGCGGCTTAACGACTTTCCGATGGACTCACCGGATAAGGCGCTGCAGTCGTTCATCTCCCTCAAAGGGCAGAGCCGCTTGAAGCTGGATATTATACGCGACGGCCAGCCACAGACGTTCAATTACGATATACGGTAACATCTGCACCCATGGTTTTTCGGTCCCGGCTTGTATTGCTGAGGTAAGCAGTAACCAGGAGGTTAGCTTGACACGATATGTACTACGCACTGTTTGTATACTGGCACTGATTACAACTCTTTTTGTTTCGGCGGCGTTGGCCGCCGGCGGTAAAGGGGTCGTTCTCAATTTTAACGAGGTGGATATTTCCACCATGGTGAAATTCATCAGTGATCTGACCGGCAAGAACTTTATTCTCGATGAGCGGGTAAAGGGGAAGATCTCGGTTTACTCGCCCTCGAAACTCTCGACCGAAGAGGCATATAACGTCTTTACCTCCGTTCTGGAGCTGAAGGGGTTTACCGTTGTGCAGAGCGGCAGGGTCGCAAAAATAGTTCCGTCTTCTGCGGCCAGGCAATCAGGCTTCAAGCTGCTGCCGGAGGGGGCACAGGCTCCGGTCAACGAAAGCTACGTTGCCCAGGTGGCCAAGCTGGAATACATAACCGCCCAGGAAGCGCAGACATTTCTTCAGCCGATGGTTTCCAAGGACGGGCACATCTCCGCCTTTGGTCCGGGGAACCTGCTCCTGATGGTTGATTCGGCTATCAATATTCGCAAGCTGCATGCTCTCCTGCAGACGATTGACACCGAGCGTACCCGCGAGGGACTTGAAATTGTCTATCTGAAAAATACCTCGGCTGAAAGCGCTGCGGCAACCGTTCAGCAGTGGCTGAGCGGTTCTGATGGCAAGCCGGGAGGGCAGCCGACTGCTCGTGGCGGGGTGGGGGCTACCACAAGCGTTCTGGCCGATGAACGTCTTAATGCGCTCCTGATTTTCGGCAGTGAAACAACCAAAAAGGCGATTCGTGAGCTGGTCGAAAAGCTGGATGTCGTAGCTCCTGAAGCAAGCAGCAAGGTCAACGTCTATTATCTGGAAAATACCGACGCCACCGAGATGGCGAAGGTCCTGGACAGTGTTGTCAAGGGGATTGCCTCTCAGGCAACGCCCAAGGCGGGTGCTGCCGCAGCGCAGGCCTCCGCCTTCGACAGCGGTAAAATCACCATCACTCCCGACAAAGGCTCTAATTCACTCGTCATCATGGCCTCACCCACCGATTATAACAACATGGTCCAGGTCATAAAAAAGCTCGACCTGCGCAGCAAGCAGGTGTTTGTGCAGGTGCTGATTGCCGAGGTGTCACTGGATAAAACAAACGAGTTTGGCCTGCAAACCGGTGTGCTGGGAGGGGGCTCTCCGAACAGCAACATGACCATTGCCGGGCTGTATGATCCGCTGGGTACTCTCACTACGCTTGGGACTCTTCTGGCAAGCGGGGGGACGTTAACCCCTGATATCACCGCCAGCCCGGTCAATATAACGGCGGTGCTCAAGGCCCTCGATAAAAACGGGCTGCTGAACATCCTCTCCACCCCCAATATCCTGACCTCGGACAATAAAGAGGCGGAGATAAATGTCGGTGAAAACGTGCCGTTCCAGGGTTCGGCCACACAGAGCACAATCGGGACCACAACATCGGTAGAACGCAAGGATATCGGCATCAATTTGAAGATCAAGCCGCAGATCAGTGAAGGCGATTATATTCGCATGGACATCAATCAGGAGATCTCAGCGGTGAAGGACAGCAAAGGACAGGCGATCGATCTGGTCACTACCAAGCGCTCTGCCAAAACGAGTGTTGTTGTGAAAGACAAAGAGACAGTAGCGATTGGCGGCCTGATCCAGGATACCGAAGAGGAAACTATCAGTAAGGTGCCGTTTTTAGGTGATATTCCGCTGCTGGGGTGGCTGTTCAAATCAAAAACAAAGGTGCGTAAGAAAACCAACCTGATGATCCTGTTGACACCGCACATCGTTAGGGATGCCGCCGACCTGGCAGAGATGACGCGTCTCCAGCGCGAGTCGTTCGGGGTCTCATCCAAGAAGAGTGAGCCGGTCGACGTGCAGAAAGAGATATCAGGCAAATGAGCACCGATCCTCTGAGCTCACCTGAACAGTTGCAGGACGTTGCCACTCGCCTTGGGGTGCGTTGTCAGACGGAAGTCAGGGTCGATGAGGTTGATCCGGGGCTTCTGAGCCGGCTCCCTCTGACATTTGCCCGGGCCAACTCCATCTTGCCGCTCGGCGAAGCAGACGGGATGGTCATCGTTGCCGTTTCCAGCGCGGCCGCTCTGCTGCAACTTGACGAACTCCGTCTGCTGTTCGGCAAGCCGGTCGAAGCGGTGCTGGTTCCGGCAGCACACCTGGCAGACGTCATTAACCATGTTTACGCCGGTGCGTCCGGAACGGCCCTCGATGTGTTGCAGGAGTTGCAGGGGGAAGACCTTTCCACCGTTGCCACCGAACTGAACAACCCGACGGACCTGCTGGATCTGTCCGATGAGGCTCCGGTTATCCGCCTTCTCAACTCGATCCTCTCGGAGGCGGTCAAAGAGCGGGTCAGTGATGTGCATGTCGAACCGTACGAACGGGATCTTCTGGTGCGCTTCCGCATCGACGGTATCCTCTACGAAAAACTCTCTCCGCCCAAGATTATTCAGGACGCACTGGTTTCCCGCATCAAGATCATGGCGGGGCTCAATATCGCCGAGAAACGCCTGCCGCAGGATGGCCGTATTCGTGTGCGGGTTGCCGGGCGCGATGTCGATATCCGCGTTTCGATTATCCCGACCTACTACGGCGAACGGGCCGTGCTCCGTCTGCTGGACAAGAAGAAGGGTATTCTCTCCCTCGCCGACATCGGCCTTGGCGAACATGGTGTGCGGACTCTGGAGCGGATGCTGAACCGGACGAGCGGCATCATCCTCGTTACCGGTCCGACCGGCAGCGGTAAGTCTACGACGCTTTACGCCGCTCTTAACAAGGTCAACTCCAGCGAAAAGAACATCATCACCATTGAGGACCCGATCGAATACCAGATCAGGGGAATCGGCCAGATTCAGGTCAATCCAAAGATAGATCTGACCTTTGCCAGCGGACTCCGCTCAATCCTGCGTCAGGACCCGGACATCATCATGGTCGGTGAGATTCGCGATGCTGAAACGGCCGAAATCGCCATTCAGGCCAGCTTGACCGGGCACCTGGTGCTTTCGACGCTGCATACCAACGATGCAGCTACCGCTGTAACCCGCCTGGTGGATATGGGGATCGAGCCGTTCATGATCGCCTCTTCACTCTCTGCCGTGGTTGCCCAGCGTCTTGTGCGGGTGATTTGTCCTCATTGCCGCGAAGAGTATCAGCCTGTGGAAGAGTATGCCGGGGTGCCTCTCCCTGAAAAACTTTATCGCGGCCGGGGGTGCGACGCCTGTTACGGTCTTGGTACTCTGGGACGGACCGCTATTTATGAAATCATGCCGATTGATCAGGAACTCTGCTCAATGATAATCCGTCGTGCCCATGCCGGAGAGATCAAGGAGTATGCGGTTGCCCACGGCATGAAGACTCTGCGCGACGACGGCCTTGCCCGTGCCGCCGCCGGGATCACTACTATCGAAGAGGTCCTGCGCGTTACTCAGGACGATTATGCCGACGTTCCGCTATAAAGCCTACAGCGCAACTGGCGCGTCAGTTTCCGGCACCGTTGAAGCCGATTCGGAACGACAGGCTACGCAGCAGCTGAAAGCGAAGGGATTGCTGCCGCGGGAGGTGGTTGCAGAGAACGGAGCCCAGGTGGCAACCGGTTCGTTTACCTTCCGTCGGGGCGTACCTGCAGATGAACTTTCACTCTTTACCCGTCGCCTTGCCACCCTTGTCGCATCATCGATACCGCTCTTCGAAGCGATGGGATCGCTCTGTGAGCAGGAGGAAAACGGACCTCTCCGCCAGGCCCTCGTACGGGTAAAAGAGCGTATAGCCGAAGGGGCCTCGCTGTCGCGCGCGCTCTCCGCAGAGCCGGGGATTTTCGGCGAGAGCTACGTAAGCATGGTGGCGGCCGGTGAGGCCGGTGGTGCCCTCGATGCTGTGCTGGAGAGGCTGGCAGATTTCCTGGAGGAACAGGAACAGGTGCGCAGCAAGGTCACCTCGGCCCTGGCCTACCCGATACTGATGGTTATTGTCGGCGGCGGGGTCATGCTGTTTCTCTTGACAGTTGTCATTCCGCGCATCGTAACTATTTTTGAAGACAGCAAAGCCGCCCTGCCGCTGATTACGATCCTCCTGATAAAAGTAAGCCATTTCCTGCAGGGGTATTGGTGGATCCCCACCGCTTTGATCATAGCTTCGGTTCCGCTCTACCGTCGTGCCATGAAGCGGGATGACCTTCGCCTGAAGCGTGACGCCCTGCTGTTGCGGCTCCCGATGGCTGGAGGAATGCTGCAGCGCCTGATTCTCTCACGCTTTGCCCGAGTCCTTGGGCTGCTTCTCTCCAGTGGTGTGCCGATCATGAAGGCTTTGGAAATCACCGGCGAGGTTGTTGTCAACCGGGTTTACCGTACGTATCTGCGAGGTGTGATGGAGGATGTTGCCCAGGGGGGGAGTCTCTCCGGTAGCTTGAGGAAGAGCCCGCTATTTCCGCCGCTTCTGGTGCATCTGGCAGGCGTCGGTGAGAAGAGTGGCAATCTGGAAGGCATGCTGATCAAGGCCGGAGTGGCCTATGAACGCGAGTTCAGCTCACGTTTGACAAAGTTGATGGCGTTGATGGAGCCGCTGCTTGTTCTGGCAATGGGGGTAGCGGTCGGCATCGTGGTTCTGGCTGTGCTGCTGCCGATTTTCGAGTTAAATCAGCTGATAAAATAGGGTAATGTCCCTGCTGGAAAAGCTTCTCTTGTAAATGGTTATGAATCGGGTGGCCTGATCGTATGGGGACAGTATGGCTCTAGGAACGGATATCCAGCAGCAGGTTTTTGACCTCCTTTCGCGCGCCTCCAACATCTCTTTTGTCACCGCAGACCAGGAGGGCGGAGGCGTCAGTCTACTTGAACCCGGTCAACGGGTCAGTGCTGAAGTCTTGTCCACTCTACCTAATAACCGTGTCCAGGTTCGGGTCGGAGTGGAGCGTTTTAACCTTGACCTGCCGATGGCGGTTCGCGTCGGGCAGTCACTGGAGATGACCTTTGTCTCTGCTGACCCGCGCTCGACGTTTGCTGTCGCCCGGCAGGCCGGCATCACGCCTCCGGTAAGTCTCTCCGATGCATCCCGCCTGTTAAGTCTGCTGGTTTCAGATGAACAGGGGACCGATACTCGGTTCCGCACGTCGTTGCAGAGCGTCGGCGACATGCTGCGCCGTTCGTCAGGCGAAGCCGCTGTACTGGCAAACCTGCTGGACGAAGCCATTACCTATGGTGCCAAAGGGGGCGCGGCAGTATCTCCGGCTGCAGCCGGGAGGCTACCTCCGGAACAGGCCCGTCTGGCCAATTTCGAATCAAATGCGGCCCAGATACTTAAAAACATAGCGCAGAGCTCACGCTTTACCATGATTGAGGCGGCAAACCAGCCGCTGACGCCGTTGCCGCTGTTGCCGGGCGAAGAGGTTGACGCAACAATAACCGGGGTACTCCCGGGTGGCAGGGCTTTCGTGCAGGTAGCCGGGACGTCACTTGAGCTGCTGCTTACCCAGAAGGTTGTGCCGGGCGAAATTATGCGCCTGACCTATCTATCGGCGGAGCCGAAGCCGACTTTCGCGCTGGCTCGTGCAGTTGCAGGCGGCATTCCGCCGTTACTGAGCGAAGCCGGGCGTTGGCTGAGCGTGCTGGAGCATAGTGTCGGAGGCGTCTCCACCCAGCAGGCTTATGTGCTGGAGCGGTTGAATAGTGTGCTGAAAAGCCTCCCGTCGGATTCACCGGCTTTCAGCGTAATCTCGGATGAAGCACTGACCTATGACAGAAGTCTGCGGACGTCATCGCAGTCAGATTCATCAGCTGTTATCGCAGCGCAGGCTGCTGTGCAGAACCCTGCCGGCGCCGGCAATGGAATTGTGTTAAGTGATGATATGGCCAAGCTGCTGCAGGCTGTAATAAAAGGAAACCGTCTGGCATTGCTGGAAGCTCTTAACCAGCAGGCCCTGCCGGCCGGCTTTGCTCCTGGCCAACAGCTCAGGGGAGAGGTGCTGGCAGCTCTGGGTGGCGGGCGTTTTTCTGTTCAGGTCGGCGCGCAAATGCTGGAGTTCATGATGCCGAAGGGGATCAGGCGCGGCGACCGGGTTAATCTGTTTTTCATAACAGAAGAACCGCAGTTGACATTTTTGATGGCCCGCTTTGGGCGGCCTGGAGATTCAAAAGTCAGCGATACCGGGCGGTGGTTGAGCAGTTTTCTGGGCGAAGCGGCCGGGCAGATGCCGGCGCAGTCGGCTCTGGGAATTCTGCAGACGTTACTGGCCGGGCCGGCAACCGATGCAACGCTACTCAGTAGAATGCTACAGCAGGGCCTTCGCGAGAGCGGCCTGTTTTACGAGTCCCACCTGGCCAGCTGGTTTGGTGGTGACTACAAGCTGGATGATCTCCTCAGAGAACCGCAGGGGCGTCTGTCTCCACGCTTGCCACAAAGTGGGAGCCCGGTTGATGAATTCGTTCTGGGGAACACCCGGGCGGGGGCGGTTGAAATAATGGAGGCGCTCTTTAAAAAGGCCGGCAGCAGCATGGCGCACGAAGGAATCGCTGATCAGCGTTCTCTGGCACTTGTCGGCGAACAGCTGTCTGCACTGCAGAGTGGACAGCTGCTGCTGAGAGGAAATCTGTTTCCTGGACAGCCTATGGAGTGGACGGTGACCGAGCGTGAGGCGCAGCGTGATGAGTCCGGCGGTCGGGGGCGGAACTGGGAAACAAGTGTTACCCTTACCTTGCCTCGTCTGGGAGCCGTCACAGCCAAGCTTTCTCTTGACGGCACGCGGGTTGCTGTCAAGGTCAGCGCCGAAAATGACACCACCGTACCGGTCCTGGAAGAGGGCAGAACACGTCTTGTTGAGCAGCTTGAGGGGGCCGGACTTACACCGGCAGAGATGAGCATACGTCATGTCACCGGGTGATGATGAAGAACGTCGTGCGGCGGCACTCTGCTACAAACAGGGGTACTACGCTCCGGTTGTTGTTGCGCGCGGGAAGGGGGTTGTTGCGGAGGCAATTATTGCCTGCGCCCGTGAAGCCGGTGTGTATGTTCATGAGTCGCCGGAACTGGTCAAGTTGTTGATGCAGGTTGACAATGACCAGTTTATTCCTCCGGAGTTGTACCGGGCAGTTGCGGAAGTGCTGGTGTGGCTGCAATGGATGGAAAATCAGCAGAAATAATACGTGTGGTGTGGAGGGATGATGCAGATAAAGTTTGGCACCGATGGCTGGCGGGGCGTTATTGCCCGTGATTTCACTTTTGAAAATCTTTCATGGGTTGCACAGGCAACAATGGATTATCTAAATCGCGAGGGTTTGGGTAACAAAGGCCTGGTAATAGGCTATGACCGCCGTTTTATGTCAAAGGATTTTGCCCGTCGAGTTGCCGAAATTGCAGTAGGAAACGGCATTAAAGTTCGCTTGACGGAGGACTATGCTCCGACTCCTGCGGTTTCATGGGCAGTGCGTGAGAGCGGTGCAGGAGCGGGGGTGATGATTACTGCCAGTCATAATCCTCCGGAATATAACGGTTTTAAGATTAAGGAGGCTTTTGGTGGTTCCGCACTTCCGACGACAACCAGAATCCTTGAAGAAATTGTTGCGTACAATCAGGAGAACGGGCGGCGTGTCATCGCCGTCCCCTATGAAGAGGCCATTAAAAATGGCACTATAGAGATATTTGACCCGTGTGAGGGTTATTTTCATCAAATCGGCCGCTACGTCGATCTTGATCTGATCTCAAAGGCCGGGATCAGGACGGTGGTTGACCCGATGTACGGTGCCGGCAGCGGTTTTATACCACGGCTCCTGCCCGGGGTTGACGAGATCCATAATACTGAAAATCCTTCGTTTGGCGGGCAGGCTCCAGAACCGATAGGTCAAAACCTGCAGGAGCTGTCGGCGTTGCTCAAAAGCGGGAACTATCAGGTCGGTCTGGCACTGGATGGTGATGCCGACCGGATTGGCGCTGTTGATGAAAACGGCGACTTCTTCTCCTCACACTGCATCTTTACGGTTATTCTACGTCATCTGATTGAGTACAAGAAGATGACCGGAGCGGTTGTCAAGACGGTCTCTACAACTCGCATGGTGGATTTGTTGGCAGAAAAATTCGGCCTGGAGCTTTTTGAAACACCGATAGGCTTCAAGCATATCTGTGAGCTGATGCTGGAACGCGATATCCTTATGGGGGGTGAAGAGTCCGGCGGGCTGGGAGTGAAAGGGCATATTCCGGAGCGGGACGGTATTCTGCTTGGGTTGCTGCTGTTAGAGGCGGTAGCGGTTAGCGGCAAGGGATTGCGCCAGTTACTTAATGAGACCATGGACGATATCGGGCACTTTTATTATCAACGAATTGATCGCCATATTGAAGACGCTGCCAAAGAACAGCTGATCGCGAGGTTACGATCGACTCCTCCTGATACGATCGACGGCCAACAGGTTATTGCGACCAACTTCAGCGATGGTTTCAAGTTTATATTCGCCAGCGGTGATTGGCTGCTGATCCGCCCGTCCGGAACCGAGCCGGTTTTGCGCCTGTACAGCGAAGCGGGGACAGAGGCTCAGGTTGAACGCTTCCTCCGTCAGGGCATAATGATTGCGGCAATTTAAAATAAATTGGTTCGCCATCACTACACGGTTGCACTGGCGAAAAAATCAGCTATAATCCTGCGACGCTGAGTCGTGCACTCAGTCCGCGACGCAAGAATATATCCATCCATACTGTTATGGAAAATCACGAAAAGGGGCACACTGCTATGGCAAACATTCTGATTGTTGACGATTCATCCACCATGCGTAAAATCATTTCGAGATCTCTTCGTCAGGCAGGCCTTACTGTTGATGAAATCTACGAAGCCGGCGACGGTATCGAAGGATTGGGAGTTATTGCCTCCGGTAAATCCATTCAGTTGATTCTGTCTGATATCAATATGCCGAACATGGACGGCCTTGAGTTTGTCAAAGCGGTTCGTGCTAACGGCAATTCAACTCCCATCGTCATGATTACAACTGAAGGTGGCGAGGAGATCATCGCCGAAGCGATGTCAAGCGGAGCAAGTGACAGCATTAAAAAACCGTTTACTCCCGACCAGCTCCAGGAAAAACTCGGAGGTCTGATATGAGTCCCTGTTCGGACATTTCCCTGACCGAAGAGCAGGTGGCGGGTTATGTAATCGATGCAACCCGGGAGGTGTTCACTACGATGGTTATGATGGAGGTGGCTGACGATTTCCCGCTCAAGGAGCCTGTCAGCCGCTTCAAGTGCAGTATTACCGGGATGGTTGGTTTTGCCGGAACCTACTCCGGGGTCATTTCCATACACTGTCCGGTTAGTCTTGCGTTGAAAATCACCTCCAACATGCTTGGTGTTGACTGTGATGAGGTTAACGAAGACCTGAATGATGCGATTGGTGAAATCGCCAATATGCTTGGCGGTAGTGTTAAGCAGGTGCTCTCCAAGGGGGGGCTGGATGTCAAGTTGTCGATTCCTACGGTGATCTCGGGTGAAGACTACACAGTCAATTCACTTTCCGACAACGATTGCGTGGTTGTTCCGTTTACCGTTGAAGGCCATACCATGCTGGTTGGGCTTACGCTGAAGAAGGAAGACTGATCTTGCACAACTCCTTGCAATTGATGCACGGCCGTCTGACGGTATGTGCGCTGGAAGATACTATCTGATGGATGGGTACACGACACTATACGGAATGCTGGAAACAGCTCTTAAGCAGGCTGGCGAAGAAAGCGGCATGCTTCTGGGGCAGGAACTTTCCATTGCCCTTTCCGATTCGCTCTCAACAAGCAAAAGTTCATATTTCGGAGGGCTTGACGACGGCTGTTTTGTTCTTGCCGTAGACTCGGGTGAGGCATACGTCGGTCAGTTCTACCTGTTATTTTCGCTGCGTGATGCCATTGTCATGAGCAGCATTTTGCTCGGAATCCCTCCTGCCCGTATTCAGGAAAAGAAGCGGCTTTCCATCATCGAAAACGATGATATTGACGCCTTCTCCGAGATTGCCAATATGGTAAACGGTGCCCTGAACACCGTTTTCCAAGGGGCTCTATCGAACAAAGTCCGGCTCAAACTACTGCCCCCCTCAAAATATATTCCGGATATTGATCCACTAACACCTGAAGAACCGATTCCTGATGGCGATTTCCTGATGTTCCGCTCAAAACTGGAAATGCCGGGCCAGGAAATGAACTATCTGGATGTTCTTATCCCGACCGCACTTGGCAATCTGTTTGACCCTCAGCCGGTCGAGGCAGAGGCTGAAGCAGAAAGCGACGCAGGGGCAGAAACCGAGGCGGGTGGTGAAAGTGCCGGTGAGGATGATCAGGAAGATTCGGATGCTGCTCAGGCAATTCATGATGGAGTTGACAGTATTGTGTTGCTGGAAGACAATGAAGAACAGCGGCAGCAGTTGACTGAATTGGTGTCGTTTACCGGGTTTCAGATCGCCGAAGGTACACTTAATGCAGATATTAAGGAGCTCTTTGCGGGTCGCAATGTAAAATTGGTCATTATCGGCTCTCAGGACGCCAATGATCGTGAATTGGCCGTCTGCATAAAAGTTAACGCAATCCGGCAGGATTCGCCGCCTCCGATTATCATGAGTGCCGAGTGCTGGACAAGAACCGCAGTTCTGAAGGCGCTTAAATACGGCGCCAGAGATATTATAATAAAGCCTTTCACAGGTGACGATGTGACCTCAAAGGTCCGTCGCTACTGCAAAATTGCGCCGGTTTAGTTTTCGTGCGGATCTGATTATGGTTCCAATACAAGTTTCACAGCCAGCCGTTGCGCTGCTCTGCCGCCGGTTCCTCCCGTCTGCCGTCACACTCATGGTGATTGTTCTCATGTTGTCCGCCGTTGAGGCGTGCGCCTCAATTCCCAACCAGATCTACCGGGTGGACATTCACCCAAAAAAAGACTTTACCCGGCTTACGGTGAGCCTTGCAGATCCTCCGCAGTACACTCTGGCAGCAATCCCCGGTAGTCGTCTTCGTCTTGTCATAGAGGATACGGGGGGAACCCTGTTTAAAAAGTTCCGCCGCTATTCTGATAAAAATATTGGTGGGCTGACTTTTAAAAGGCGTGGTGACAGTCTTCTCGTGACTTTTCAAGTGTCTCCCCAGGTCGGATGGCGTGACCTGTCACGTCCCGATATTAGTGCCATAACTCTTGATATCGGTGCTCAGTTTAAGCCGGGAGCTCCTCAACCTTCTATGGCTGGCCGTGAAAAAATATGGAAAGGCGTTGAAAAATTAGTGCGGGATTTTGATCCGCCGCTCAAGTCGGAGATTCCTTTTACCCAAACGGATCGTCAGGTCCTGAGGAACTTTCTTTCAGAAGAGGAACAAAAGGATTTCATGGCGGCGGAGGCGGCCCTGTACAAGGGAAGTCTGACCGAAGCCGAAGAACTGTTTTCACGTTTTTCATCACGTCAGGGACCTATTCGTGCGTTGGCGCTCTATCGTCTTGGTGAGACATGGTACAAGCTGCAAAAATATCCTCAGGCTCTGGCAGCTTTTCGTGAAGCAGAAAAAATGTGGCCAGGATATCTGGGATTGAATCCAGGGATAACTTTTTATTATGGTGACAGTATCGCCAGGAGTGGAGAGCTTGCCCATGCCCGCTCTTTGCTTGCGAGTCTAGCCGCCAGGTTGGCAGATAAAACATTTGCCCCGGCGCTGCTGGTAAGGCTTGGTGATATTTTGACACGACAGGGGCACGAGCACGAAGCCCGCGCTATTTATCAAAATGTTGCGGATCATTTTAAAGATAACAAAGCTAGCCAGATGGCGCTAATGCGTATCGCCGATAGTGAGTTTCTTCAGTCAACACCCTGGAACTACCGGCCGATCAGCAGTGTCTATCTTAATGCTTCCCGACACAGCGGCGACCTGGATATGCGTGAAGAAGCCCACTTTAAATACGTTTTGCTGGAATCAATTCATGGTGAGGCCGGTGAGGCGCTGCAGCTTGTCATGGGGTTCCAGCACAAGTTCCCGCGTGGCGTATATGTTGCGGTGGTGAGGACAATTCGGGAGGTCCTCGTTGCGGAAGTATATCGTGGCACCGACTGGACGAAGGAGCCTGCCGCGCTGGTTCGTTTTATGGAGGAACAGAGCGATTACCTTGCTGATACTGTTGAACAACCGGGGTTCCTTGCGACGGTTACCCGGGCGTATAATGAAGCGGGGCGTCCTATTGAGTTAGTGAAGTTGCTGGCGGTGCTGGTTGAGCGTCTATGGTCAACTCCGGTAGCCCCGGAGCTGTATGTTAGTATCGTTGATAATTCTGAATTGATCGGCGATACAGCGACTGCTGAACGTGCCATCAAAACGTTTCTCAGCAAGTTTCCCGCCGATCCGAGTGCAAAGTTGATGACGGAGCGGTTAGGTTCAATTTATTTTTCAAGTGGAAAATATCTGCAAGTAAAAGAAACGCTGCTCTGGCTGCTTAATAAGGGAATGCGGGCCCGGATAGCGGAAAGCTATTATCGGTTGGGCCGTTCACTGTGGGAACTCAAACTCCATAAGCAGGCGGCAAAAGCTATAGGGCTTTATCTCGGAGCCCCTCAGGGCATTGATCCACGTACTTTACCTGATGCCTACTTCGTTGGGGGATCGTCTCTGGAAGCCACGGGTGATAAGAAGGGGGCCTTGAAGCTGTTTGAGGCGGCGCTCAAGCTGCCGGATAATCCGCGTAAAGATGAATTTATCTACAGAACGGCGCAGATTAACCTTCGTGAGGGTAAAGCAGGCCGGGCTAAAGAGTTGTTTGAGCAGCTTGTCAAAAACGGTAAGGACCGCGACTGGCAGCAGCTTGCCCGGCAGGCTCTTGCGTCACTTGAAATAAGATCAGCCACCCCGTAAAAACAGCAATTAGTCAATATTATGACCTGGTCAAAAGAATGGCACTGAGCGCGCGTACTTCGTTAAGTGTGCCCTTATTGTCTGTGTCTAATGTGCAAGAAGATCTGAAGTCAGTCGTATGGTTTGAGAAAACCAATAACAGGGCGCTGGTTGATTTTTTTCGGCATTGTATGCAAAAGGTTAGGGTGGGGTTGCCAGTGGTCCGTTGTGTTGGTTCCATTTTTTAAAAAGGGATTTTGAGTGCTCAACATTCTGTTTGATTGCGGAATATTGAGTACTACTAACTCACTATTTCTTGTTTGGTGCGTGGTATGTTTTTTGCATTACGTAAGTGTTTTCGAAGGGAGGCATATATGCAGATTGAAGGCCTTTTTAGCAGGACAATTGATGTGTTAGGCAAGAGCGTAGATCTGAGAGCTAAAAATCAGAATCTGATCGCTTCCAATATTGCCAATGCCGAAACGCCGAACTTTGTTCCCAAGGCGCTGGCCTTTGAGCAGGAGTTGCAGGGGGCAATCAAAGACCGTCAACCCGGGCAGCAGACATATTCAACACCCAATGCACGGCACATCCCTCTCCGTGGCGCGGGTGGTGCAAGTTCATTGCAGTCTGTTACGGGAAAGGTTATTGAAACTCCAGCAAGTACACCGGGTAGAGACGGTAATGCCGTCGAGCTTGAAAATGAGATGGGGCGCATGGCTGAAAACCAGATCATGTTTAACGCCTCTGTTCAGATGCTGAGCAAAAAGTTCGAGGGATTACGGACTGCCATAAGGGAGGGGAAATAAATGGACTTTTTTAGTGCTATGAATGTTAGCTCATCGGCTCTAGCCGCTGAACGGACACGCATGAACCTTATTTCAAGCAACCTCGCAAACGCCAATGCTACTCGCACCCCCGAAGGTGGACCATATAAGCGTAAGGATGCCGTTTTTACTGCAACACCTGTTGAAAACAAATTTCATCGGGCTCTGGATGGTGCAACTGCTCAGCAGGTGAGAAGGGTTGAAGTGTCTGAAATTGTTGAGGACCAGAGTGCTCCGCGCCTTCAGTATGACCCGAGTAATCCTGACGCCAACCCGCAAGGATACGTGGCGATGCCAAACGTCAATGTTGTTGAAGAGATGGCTGATATGATTGCTGCCAGCCGTGCCTATGAAGCAAATGTAACCGCAGTTCAGGCAGCCAAAAGCATGGCTATGAAAACGCTGGAAATCGGCAAATAACAACAGTTTGTTGTCCGTAGAAAAACAGTCAATAGGTGCACAACTTTGGGAATAAGCAAAATCCTGGAAAAGTAACGCACAAAGAATATATATAAAATGAATTAAAGTGTACGGAGATATGCCCATGGCTATTACAGGTATTGAAAGTGGAATCGGGATGTCGAAGGCGTTTCCTGAAATGAACAAGGTCAGTTCGTCTTCTACGGCGGACGGTGCAGGGAAATTTTTCAGTGAACTTGTTTCAAAAGTAAATGACATTCAGGTGCAGTCGGATAAGTCGATTGAGGGACTGGCTAGCGGTGAAAACAAAAACCTGCATGAAGTCATGATTGCAGTGGAAAAAGCCAGCATATCATTCCAGTTTATGTCGCAGGTACGCAACAAGGCACTGGAAGCCTACCAGGAAGTAATGCGGATGCAGGTGTAACAACTTCGTCGTAGGTATTGAAACGTAATTATTGTATGCACAGACAAGCGAAAGGAAGATGAACCTCACCAATGCCAGAAGGAATACGTAGACTCATAGAGCCATTTCTAGCGCTTTCTCCGGGCAAACAGATGCTGGTTGCTGCAGTAGCTTTTTTGTCTGCAGTATCATTTGCTATTCTGATATTTGTCGCAAACCGTGTCGATTACAAGCCGCTCTTCACAAATCTGACTTCAGAAGATGCCGGCGAGATAGTCAAAAAACTGAAGGATGCCAAAACACCATACCAGATAACTGCTGACGGCAAGGGGATTCTTGTGCCGTCAGACAAGGTATACGAGCTGCGACTGACAATGGCTTCAGAGGGCATTCCACAGGGAGGTGGCGTCGGTTTCGAGATATTTGACCGAAAGAATTTCGGCATGACCGAATTTGTGCAGAAACTCAACTATCAGCGTGCCCTACAGGGAGAATTGTCCCGAACGATAGCGCAGTTGGCGGGTGTAGAACAGGCACGTGTCCATCTGGTCATACCTGAAAAATCCCTTTTCAAAGATAACGAAAGACCGGCCACAGCATCAATAGTCCTTAAAATGAAATCAAACCGGGCTCTGCGTGAGTCGGAGGTCCAGGGTGTTGTCCATCTGGTGGCCTCTTCGATAGAAGGCATGGACCCGGATCATGTTACCCTGCTGGACAGTCGCGGCAAGATTCTCAGTAAGGGAGGCAGCAGTGATCCAGCGGCACGGATGTCTTCTGCTATGCAGGAAACCCAGATGGCATACGAAAGAAATGTAGAGGAACGCATACAATCGCTGCTTGACCGGATTGTTGGTGGTGGCAGGTCGGTGGCACGCGTTACCGCGTCTTTCGATTTTAAACAGGTTGAACGGCTTGAGGAAAAGTTTGATCCGGAATCAATTGCTGTTCGAAGCGAACAGCGGACAGAAGAGAAAGGTTCATCAACAACCAGTGCCGCAGGAGTTCCTGGAGTACAAACAAACCTCGGGCGTACAGCGCCGGGGGGCGGAGCAACAAGCGGAGGAGGCTCAAAGAATGACGAAACCCTTAATTACGAGGTCAGTCGTTCAACAGCCAAAATAATTGAACCGGTTGGTGCGCTCAGCAAAATATCGGTTGCAGTTCTGGTTGATGGTAAGTACGAAGAGCCGGCAGCGGTGAAGGAGGGGCAGGTTGCAAAAGCCAAGTACATGCCTCGTTCACCGGAGGAGTTGCTGAAAATAGAAACACTGGTAAAAAATGCCGTAGGATTTAATCAGGAACGTGGTGACCAACTAAGCGTTCAAAATATACCATTTCAAGACACCGGAGAAGCCGGAACCAGTGAAGTTGCTACGTGGTGGACAAATCCTTTTTTCATGTCTCTTGCTAAAAATCTGATGGTTGCAATCGGTTTTCTGATACTGGTCATGTTTGTAATACGTCCGTTGCTGGCTTCGCTGCGAATTGGCCGGCGGCCTTCTCTTGAGAGTTTTGAAGCAATCGGGGCAACGGGTGAACAGTTGACGACATCAGAGCGGGCACTTATCAATGCCCAGATGGCTGAACAGAAGGATTTGATTGAGCAGGCGAAAAAAGACCCCTACCAGGTTGCTCAGATATTACAGAACTGGGTCTCTGAGGATAAATAGCTGTTTTTAGCTTCTGAGGAACTTTAAAGGGATACTATGACAGGTTCAGAAAAAGCTGCAATTTTGCTGCTCTACCTTGGCAATGATGTAACAGGCAAGGTGTTTGAGCATCTCGATGATACAGAAATAAAAAAAATCAGTAAGAGCATGGGATCACTGGGCCATGTCTCGCGTGAAACAATCATGACGGTAGTCTCTGATTTTACTAATGTGATTGACCCTGAAGCGGGGATTTTTTCACAGGGAGACGAATTCGTCCTGAAAATTCTTGAAAAAGCACTGGGGAGTGAAAAAGCTCAGATGCTGATGGACGAGTTGCAAGCATCCAGCTATGGTGACTTGGTTGATATACTTGCAAACATGGACTCAAAAAGTATTGCAAACTTCCTTTCTCAGGAACACCCACAGACAATAGCTGTTATCCTGGCAAAACTCAAATCAAAGCAGACCAGCGAAATCATAAGCCTTCTTCCTCAGGAACTTCAGGCTGAAGTTGTTCTCAGAATCGCCGATGTTGAACAGGTATCTCCAGAAATTCTGAAGGAGATAGACGACGTCATGAAACGGGAGCTTCAGTCGATGGGGGGGACTCAGCGTTATAAGGTTGGCGGCATCGATAAAGTTGTCGATATGTTCAATCACTTTGATAGGAGCAAGGAAAAACAGATTCTTGATAAGCTTGACGTCCTCAGTCCGCCGTTATCGGAAATAATCCGCAAGCATCTCTTTACCTTTGAGGATGTCTTTGCCCTTGATGACCGCAGTGTACAGTCCGTCATGCGCGAAGTATCGAATGATACCCTGACACTTGCCATGAAAACTTCAGCGGAAGAGGTAAAGGACAAGATTTTCAGAAATATTTCCAGCCGTGCCGCAGATATGATTAAGGAGGACCTGGAAGTTATGGGGCCGGTACGCCTTTCAGATGTTGAAAAGGCACAGGGAGAAATAATTAAGATCGTGCGTAAGATGGAGGAAGAAGGGAAAATCGTCCTCGCCGGGCGTGGAAGCGAAGATGTCCTCGTCTAAGATTATCAAGATGGCGGACCGCAACGGGACGGGGATTTCTGAATTCAGTTTCAGAAATATCGGCCAGTCAGGCAGCATAGCTCCGGCAGATCAGGGGGCGGGTGGTTTTGTTCCAATGGCGCTGTTTCAGGTCGGTGATTCGCAGGATACGGCCATTGACGCCGGACCTCCCGTTATAGAGATTTGTGAAGATGATTTAAACCAGAGAATCAGTGACGCCTTCGATTCCGGCCTCAAAGAGGGGAAAGAGCTTGCTGAACGGGGGCTTGTCAACGTTTTCAGGGGATTGCGTTCATCAAGTGAAACGATACACAACCTGCGAGATAAAATACTCCGTGAGTCGGAAGATGAGTTGATAAATCTGGTCATGCTTGTTGCCCGCAAGGTAATAGTCCATGAGGTGACCCAGGACCGGACAATTTTAGCCACAGTTGTCAAGAACGCGATTGCCACGTTATCGGCACGTGAAGAGGTAACAGTTCATATAAATCCGGATGATTATCTGCTGGTTACTTCCGGACGTGACCAGCTATTGCATGATGAGCTACTCAATGAGAGGCTACTACTCAAGCCTGATCCATCAATTGCCTCTGGATTTTGTATTGTTGAAACGGAAATGGGAACTATTGACGCATCTCTTGAAGGACAGCTGGACCAAATATACCGGAGCCTCACTGAGCAGCGTGCCGTCGCTGTTGATGAAGCGTGACCCTGGCATGACCCTCTATGCCTGACATAAAGCTCAATCTAAAAAAATACCATGCGGCGCTTGCAGCAGCAAAGCCTGTCAGACTGCATGGCAAAGTGACCCAGGTGGTCGGACTGGTCATCGAGGGATATTGCCCGGATACATCCGTAGGTGCAATCTGTGAGATAAAACCGCTGGAAGGCGATCCAATACCGGCGGAGGTGGTAGGATTTCGTAATAACAAAACCCTGCTTATGCCACTCGGTGAATTACGCGGTGTTGGGCTTGACAGCCTGATCTCGGTGCGGCGCGATAATGCTGCCATGGGAGTTGGGCCGGAGATGCTGGGGAGGGTCATCGACGGTCTGGGGCAGCCAATTGACGATAAGGGGACGATCCCTGTAGAAGAAGAATATCCGATCTACGCGCTGCCGGTGAACCCGATGTCACGGCCTCCGATCCGGAAGCCGCTTGATCTCGGTATTCGCAGCATTAACGGTCTGCTGACGTGCGGTCAGGGGCAACGTGTTGGCATAATGGCTGGCTCCGGCGTAGGGAAATCAACTCTGTTGGGTATGATAGCACGCTATACTGAAGCGGATGTAAACGTCATTGCACTGATTGGTGAGCGTGGCCGTGAGCTGCGTGAGTTTATCGAAAAAGATCTGCAGGAACAGGGGCTTAAAAAATCAGTCGTAGTCGTTGCAACATCAGACCAGCCTCCTCTTGTTCGGATGCGCGGAGCCTATATTGCGACGACGATAGCGGAATACTTCAAAAACCAGGGGAAAAAAGTTTTGCTGATGATGGATTCGGCAACACGTTTCGCAATGGCGATGCGTGAGGTTGGGCTTGCTATTGGCGAGCCTCCCACCACAAAAGGATATACACCCTCGGTTTTTGCAGCCCTGCCCAAGCTGCTTGAGCGCACCGGAAACTTTCCTGAAGGCAGCATCACGGCGCTCTATACCGTTTTGGTTGAGGGGGACGATTTCAATGAACCGATTTCAGATGCAATGCGCAGTATTCTGGATGGGCATATTGTTCTGTCGCGTGACCTGGCCGCTCGTTCTATCTACCCGCCGATAGACGTTCTGGCAAGCGCAAGCCGCGTCATGACTGATGTAGCATCGAGAGAGCATCTTGAGGTGGCCGCAAAGTTCAAAGAGGTTCTTGCAACCTATCGCCAATCAGAAGACCTGATAAATATAGGTGCCTACAAATCAGGTAGCAATCCCGGTATAGATTATGCTGTAGAACATATTGCGGAAATGCAGAAGTTCATGAAACAGGCTGTTCATGACCCGGTCATGCTGGAAGAAGCGGTGCAGAATTTAAAGTCGATGTTTGGATCCTGATTCAGGCCGTTTGGTTGGGAGTAACGCGCGATGGCAGGTAAAACATTCAAGCTGGAGCAGGTACTTGTATACCGGCGAGAGATGGAAAAACTTCGTAAACAGGAGTTTGCGGCGGCAAAGCAGGGCGTTGAGCAAGCCAATCAGGAGCTCAAGCGCGACGTAGAATTTGTCGGATTATTGACGCGGGAGTTTCAGCGTAACCAGCAGGATCTTGGCTGTATTGATGATGTGCGGATGTACTCACTGTTTTTCACCAGGAAGCGGGAAGAGATAAAACAGCAAAAGGAGCATATCGTACAGCTCGACAAGGTGATGAACGAAAAAAGGTCCGATCTGATGGAAGCAAGCAAGGAAAAAAAGGTGCTTGATTCATTGAAATTAAAAAAAGCAGCAGAATTCCGGCAGGAGATGGCGACGAAGGAGCGGAACTTTCTCGACGAAATTTCCATCCAGAAAAAGGTTAAACCGACGTGATTAAGAAAAAAAACATTTTATCAGCTTTTATTGTGTGTGGGATTATTGCTTTTGCATCGTACTGGCTGACAGCTGTTTCTGACAGTTCTGCCGCTCAGGATGATGCGGCTGCTAAGGAAAGCTCAATAATGGGTCAGCAGCCTGGGAATGCAACCAGGGCAGCGCGAGAGGAAAAAGCACTACAGGATGCACGGCGCCAGCAGTTGGCAGAGAAGGAAGCGGCCCTGGCAGCAAAGGAACAAGAGCTTAAGAAAATGAGCGATAAGATTGAAGCTCAGGTGAAGGCTCTGGAAGAGAGCAAGAAACGACTGGATGAATCGCTTAAACAAAAGAACAAAGCGTTGGACGAAAAACGGAAGAGGATGTTGACTCTCCTCAAAAAAATGCGGCCAGAACAGGCGGGGCAATTCCTGTCCAAAATGGAAGAAGTTTCGATTATATCCATCCTTAACGATCTGGATAACAAGATGGTTCTGAAGTTGATTCCCTATTTGAATCAACCGATGGTCCTTAAGTGGATCAAGGACAATCTCAATAATAAATAATTTTATGGGCAACTCTGTCCACGCCCATAAAAAATTCTGATAGAAAGGAGGTGAAAAACAATGAGTAATGGACAATTCAACATCGCTTCACTACCAGCAGCCGTACCGTTGGTAACGCAACAGGCCGCCGTATCGGTTGCGGCAGCAGCTGGTGGTGCGCAGCAAGATGACGGGAATTTTGCCGGTGTCTTGAGTGACCTTCAGGCAAAAGAGAATGAAGGACAAGCGTCAGGCAGGAAAGGTGATGATCTTGATGTCACTCCTGACGTAGATCTGCTGGCGCTGCTTCAGGTGTCACCTTGCATCACAACGGCAATGCCTGCGGGAAATGAGGAACAAGGGGACGCCTGTATCGATGAGACTCCGCTTCGTGGCGAATCAGCTGACGTCATGTCTCAGTTATCCCAGACGGCGTATGCACTATCCGGAAGAATGCCGGAAGGCAGTATCACGGCATCAGATCAGATTGACAAGCAACAAAACGTTGATGCAGTAGCAGAAAAAACTGCCGTCAAAGCCGTTTCTTCAACGGTGGCAGAGCTTAACCCTGCGGAGGTGAAATCAAGCCAGATAAAACACGGAAAACATCCGCTTCAGGCTGCTGATGCAACTGCAATGCTTGAGGTGACTCAACCGCAGCAATCAGACAGAATGTCGAATATCAACACACTGACGGAACCCCCTGTTGGCGGAGTACAGAATGTAACTACGCAAAAGGTGTCTGAACAGGCTGCTGCTTTTTCAGCTTCAGCTGATACAGGCCAGGCAAAGCAAATGCCAGGTGAACCGCTACAAGTAACAACAGTAAAAGCTCCTGTCATACTTTCAGCAGAAGCTGGGACGATTGCAGCAGCACAAGAGCAGGGTGTTACGCAGGTGTCGAGCCGGGCCGAGCAGCCGGTGCAGACAGAGTCGTCAGAGTTGCTGCAAGCCGAGCTGACGGCCGCTACTCTGGCAGAGACGTCAGTGGAATCGGAGTTGGAAATACAGCTCTCACAACCACGCCCTATCACTGCACGGGTAGCAAATACACGACAGCAGCTTGCTCCTGAACAGCAGATAGAAGCTGTCAGGCCAGGAAGCGAACGTAGCGCAGCCAGAGAACCAGGCCAAGCACTACAGATACCGGTGGCTGAAAGTGCATCAACAGCGAGTGAAGATACATCACTTGGTAACGACAGTAACCAAGGGGAGTCTGATGTTGCCGCTGACAGCCGGATGTTGGTGCAGGACACGCGGGGCCAACTGAAAACTGAACAGCAGAAAGCATTCACACTTGCTGCCAAAGATGTCACGGGTGAACCCGCCCGGCAGGATGTTCAGGGACAGGTTATGCAGCAGATAAAAGAACGTCTGGTGCAGCACGACGTGAAACCGGGGAGTCAGCAGATAACACTGACACTGTCTCCTGACAGTCTCGGTGAGTTGAAGTTGAACCTGAATCTTCAGGGACAAAAGCTTTCGGTTGAAATCGTTACCGAAAACCGGACCGTGCGCGATGCTATTGTACAGCATACCGATGCACTAAAGGAGTCCCTGGCACGCCAAAACATCACGATGGAGTCCTTTGATGTTACAACCGGCGGAAAAGGGTCGGGAGGTCAGGGACAGAACCAGAATGCCTGGCGTGAGCTGGCTAAACAGCAGCAACAGCAACAGTTTTGGGCGCCTCCGCGCGGCTATCAACTGGCACAGGCGGTACCCGTCTCCGATAGTGCGGCATATCAGAGGCAGCAAGGGCAGACAATGCTCGATATTCATTATTGAAAGCGGGGTGAATTGATATGGTAAGTACTGTAACAGCCACAACCGATACAACAGCCGCAGCAGCAGCCATGAAGCAGTCCCTGGGAATGAACAAGGACGACTTTATGAAGCTTTTTATTGCCCAGCTGCAGTACCAGGATCCTTTGGCACCTCAGGATCCGAGTGCGATGTTGGATCAACTTTCTCAGCTGTCACTTGTTGAACAGTCATATAACAGCAACACCGCGTTGAATAATCTGCTGACGGCACAGAACAATTCAATAAGCCTGACCGCAGTTTCGTTCATCGGCAAAGATGTCAAGGCATACGGCAACAGCGTATCTTTTGACGGCAGTGCTTCAACTGAGCTGGCGTTCAGCCTGCCTCTTTCGGCATCATCAACACAGGTTTCGGTTGTCAATAGCTCCGGCCAGACCGTCAGGACGGCCGCACTAGGATCAAGCAGCGCCGGTGAAAACAGCTTCACCTGGGATGGGCGTGATGGTAGCGGGGCGTTACTTCCCGCCGGGACATACACGTTTGCCGTAACTGCCAAGACCGCAGACGGGAGTGCTCTGGCTGCGACCACCTACACCACAGGCAGGATTGATGGTGTCAATCTTTCAGGTAGTATACCCCAACTGGCAGTGGGTAATATATCAGTGGCATTGGGCGATGTTATCAGCTTGGGGGCGTAATTCACGATGATTGATCAGATTTTTATTCCAAATCCGGTGCAACCGGGGAGAATTGATCGGCCACAACCGTCTAAACAAACAACCGGCCAGACTTCAAATTCACCGTTCGCCCAGGTTCTGGACCAGAAACTCCCAACTACTGGTGTCAAGTTTTCACAGCACGCTCAGGATCGACTGCGGGCGCGCAACATAAACTTTTCAGCCAATGATCTTGCCAACCTCGAAGGAGCTGTCAATAGTGTCGCTCAAAAAGGTGGTAAGGAATCGCTGGTCATGATGGGAGATTCAGCGCTGGTAGTCAGCATAAAAAACCGTACCGTGGTTACCGCAATGGACAGGTCTCAGATGAAGGGCAATGTTTTTACCAACATCGATTCGGCAGTAGTTATTTAAAGGCAATTCTGGATGTTGAATGATGAATGTTGAATCTAATTCAAAATCTAAAATCTAGAATTCAAAATTGTTTTACCAGGCTGGTCCTCCGAGAGGAAGCCTCGAAACGCCGACCGATTGACGCGTTTCACACAAACCGAACTCTCACACGAAAATAAGGAGGCAACACAATGAGTATCACATCCGCAATGTTCACCGGCGTATCCGGCCTTTTGGCCAACGCCGAAGGCATCAACGTCATAGGCAACAACCTTGCAAACGTCAACACCGTAGGTTTTAAAAGCGGCCGCATGCTGTTTTCCGATCTGCTTTCCGCTAACATTGGCAACAGTTCTCAAATTGGTCGCGGAACTCAAATCCAGAAAGTTGATAATATCTTTGGTCAGGGTTCGTTTGAAACGACCGAGGCAGTAACTGACCTGGCAATACAGGGTAACAGCTTTTTTGCCGTTATGGACCCGAACGCCACTGCGCCGGTCAACCAGAATGCTGCCATGTTGACCCGTGCCGGTGCCTTCCGGTTGGACAGTAGCTTGAATCTGGTGAATCCTGATGGATATCAGGTATTGGATACTCAGGGGAACCCGATCAAATTCAGTGATAACGCAGCAGGAATCGCGGCAGCAAACATAGCCGTAACTACGGCGTATACACCTCTGGCGACCGCCTATAACACCCAGGCAGGAACAATAAATACTGCAGCCGGAGCTCTTGTGACGGCTGTGGCAGGGGGAACCGCTCCTGAGATAGCCGCTGCGGCAGCAATACAGACGGCAGCAACGGATGCACAAACTGCAGCTACTGCAGCTACGGTTACTCCAAGCGCAGCTACCATAGCAGCCGCCCAGGCAGCATTTGCTACGCTGACTGCAACGACAGCGGCTAACGGTGCTATCCTTGCTACAAACTTTAGTGCGGATTTCACGACCTTTAATACGGCACTCACAACAGCTAATACGGCAAACGACACCGCTATGACTACGGCTGCCACTCCGATAACAACAGCCGAGGCACTTCTGGGGACCGCAAACGGATTGGCCTTCAGCAAGATTACCAGCATCGATTCCAGCGGCCTCATTACGTATCTTGGTAAAGACGGTATTACAACGAACTACTATAACGCGTCTGGTCAGGTAGGGGTTGCCGCCAATGCTGCTACTTCTGCTACCGTGCAACGCCTTGCTGTCGTTACGGTTGCTAATCCGGGGGGCCTTGATAAAGCAGGAGGGACACTATTCAAGCCGACAACAGCTTCAGGTATTACATCGGCTGCATTCAGCCTGGCAGACAATTCTGCTAACGGCAGCAGTGAGAAAATCTACACGAACTCTTTAGAACAGAGCAACGTGGATATGGCTGGACAGTTCGTCAAGATGATCCTGACGCAGCGCGCTTACTCCGCCAACTCCAAAACAATTACTACGGCTGATGAGATGACACAAGAAGTACTGAATCTGAAACGGTAATTCGGCAGTAACCAGGTAAGGACAAATCGGAGGCGTATTCTGCAAATTCAGGATACGCCTCCGTAACCGTTTAATTAGTTGCAAAAACAGTCGATTCGTTTTACATAATACAGTCAAGAATTAATCCATTGAATTCATTATCCATTCGCGGAGGATGACATGGCCAGGGAAGAACAGGCGCCGGCAGAAGCAGAAGCTGAAGGCGGCGGCAAGAAAAAGATGTTTATTATTATTGGTGCGGCAGTAGCCGTGGCGATAATCTTGGGCGTCGTTGCCTTTATGATGATGGGTGGTAGTGGCAAAGATAAGAAAAAAGAGGGTGGTGAAGCCGCTCAGGCAGATGCTGCCGCCGCTGGTGCTCATGGTGCTCCTGCTGCACCTGCAGCGGGTGGTCATGGCGGAGCTCCTGCTGCAGGTGGGGCGGCCAGCCCGGCTGCCAACATATACCCGCTGGATCCGTTTATCGTAAACATCTACGACGGTCAGGAGTTACGCTATCTTAAGGTGAAGGTTGAGCTGGAGATGGTAGCTCCTGCCATAAAGGCAGAGGTCGATGGGCGACTGGCCCCCATCCGGGATTCAGTGCTGATTTTGCTGAGTGCAAAAACACTTCAGGATATTCAGGATGTTCAGGGTAAAAATGCGCTTAAGGAAGAAATTCTTGGAGCCATTAACAAGAACATTTCCCCCGGTAAGATTGTCAAAATTTATTTCACTGATTTTGTGGTCCAATAGGTACCAAAGTGGCCGCAATGGAAAAAATCCTAACAAAAGCCGAGATCGAGGCCCTGCTCAATGCGGTCTTCGAAGGTCGTATAGAGCCTGAAAAGGAGCTGTCGAAGGCTGAGGGTGCGGTTGCCACTTATGACCTTATAAATGCAGATGCTCACAAGGGTTATGTTCCGAATCTTGATATTATTTATGACAGCTTCATCCGCTACAATAGAGTAAATCTCTCCAATCGCCTGCGTAAGTCCGTAGAAATAAAAAAAGTCGGTGCCCGTTCCTATAAATTCGATGATTTTCTCCAAACATTGCCGTCGCCGGTATGTATGGGGATTTTCAAGATTGAACCACTCAAGGGTGCGGCTCTTATCTCCTTTGACAGCACGCTGGTGCTGTCGCTCGTTGATAGTCTTTTGGGTGGAAGTGGTAATGCAAAAATACCGCTTGCCAATCGCATGTTCACGTCAATTGAATTACGTCTGATGGAGAAGATTGTTGCTGATGCCCTGCAGGATCTGGAAAAAGCCTGGGCGCCTCTGTATGCAACCCATATGAACCTGCTGCGGATGGAAATGAACCCGCGCCTCGTTAATATTGTGCCTCCGGAATATCAGATTGTAACCATGACCCTCAAAATTCAGATCGATGATGTCTCAGGCAATATGATGTTTGCCGTGCCGTTCATGACAATCGATCCGATCAGGGACAAGCTCAAGACCGGCATGCAGTTTGACTTGATGGCAATTGATCCGCAATGGTCATTCCGTCTTTCTTCCGAGATAATGGAGGCGCCTATGGAGACAACAGTCGAGATGGGAAATGCCAACATCACTCTGCGTGAACTGCTTGATCTGGCCCCTGGAGATACCATAATGCTTGATAAGGCAAGTTCGAGCGAAATGCTTGTCAAGGTTGAGGGTGTGCCCAAATATTTTGGTGTCCCAGGCATCAAACATGGTAACAAAGCGATTCAGATCAGTAAGATATGCAGTAATAGGGGGCAGTAGTGAGTGATACGCCTGAAGAAAATCAAGCTCCGCTTGATAAGAAGAACCTTGACTTCATCCTTGACATTCCACTGCAGGTAACGGTTGAACTGGGCAGGACGAAGCTGTTGGTTAAAGATATTCTGCAGCTAAACCAGGGCGCCGTTGTTGAATTGACCAAGCTGGCTGGTGAACCGTTGGACATATTTGTCAACTCAAAGCTGGTGGCTCGCGGTGAAGCGGTTGTCGTCAACGAAAAGTTTGGTGTCCGCCTTGTTGATATTGTCACACCTAATGAACGGGTGGAGAAAATTCTGTGAAAGGTGCGGCCTCCGCACTTATTTTAATTTTTCCAACCATAGTGTCAGCTGCCGACGGTTCCGGGCAGGAGTTTAGTTTTCTCGCAAGTCTCCTGCAAATGATAGCGGCGCTGGCCCTTGTTGTTGGTCTAATCCTGATTACCTGGCATTTTTCCGGCAAACTGATGAAGAGGCTGCCGGTTGGACAGCAGCTACTTTCAAAACATATTCGCTTGATTGAGACCCGCTATCTTGGACCAAAGAAGGCCCTGCTGCTGGTTGAGGTGGGTGGCGAGTACCTGCTGCTGTCAAGCAGTGACACTGCATTGACGTTCATCAAGCAGATCAATATGCTGGAAGACATCGAAGTTATAGAAGAAAGTCCTGAACAGGGCAGTTTTGCCACTTTGCTGGCACGCTTGAGACTACGTCATGACTAGCAGGATCCTCACAAAACGTACCTTTATTATAACACTCACAGCCATGATGCTGTTGGCTGGTGTTGCTGTGTACGCAGCACCGATTCCGTTCCCATCTCTTAATATTGGTGTCGGTACAGCGACCAAGCCGAACGACGTTGCAGTAACGGTGCAGATCTTCATTCTGCTGACTATCATGTCACTAGCCCCCGGGCTGCTGATCATGACGACTTCATTCACGCGGATCTCGGTTGTGCTGTCATTCCTGCGTACGGCTATGGGTACCCAGGCAGCTCCGTCCAATCAGGTTATCCTGGCGTTATCAATGTTTTTGACGTTCTTCATCATGACTCCGGTGTGGCAGCAGATCAACAAGGATGCCTATCAGCCATGGAAGGCACAACAGATTAGCCAGGAACAGGCACTGGAGAGGGCCGTCAGGCCTGTGCGTACGTTCATGCTGTCACAAACGAGAGAAAAAGATCTGGCTCTCTTTGTCAGTCTTTCCAAACTCCCGCGACCAAAAAATGCAGAGGATATACCGACCCTGACGATCATCCCGGCTTTTATGATTTCGGAGCTGAGGACAGCTTTTCAGATCGGTTTTCTGATCTATATTCCCTTTATTGTTGTAGATATGGTTGTTGCATCTGTCCTTATGTCGATGGGTATGATGATGCTGCCGCCGGTCATGATATCACTTCCTTTCAAAATCCTGCTCTTTGTTCTTGTTGATGGTTGGGGCCTCGTAATCGGCTCGCTCGTTAAAAGTTTTGGCTAGGTGACGCCCCATGACTCCCGAATTAGTCGTACAACTTGCCCGCCGCAGCTTTGAAGCAACGCTGATGCTGGCCGCACCGCTGCTGATCGCCAGCTTGATTATCGGCCTCATCATCAGTGTTTTTCAGGCTGTTACCTCCATCAACGAGGCAACTCTGGCCTTCGCCCCTAAAATTATCGCTGTTATGGTTGCCATGATCATTTTTTTTCCCTGGATGATGAGCTACATGAGCGATTTTACCCGTGAGATATATTCTTTCATTGCAACTATGAGGCGTTAGCCTCCCATGTTTCCGCTCCTCCCTTTTCCGTCCCCCCGTGAAGTCATTTTTTTTATGCTGGTGTTAAGCCGTGTGGCGGGCATTTTTGCCGCGCTGCCTGTTTTTGGCGGACGCGTACTGCCGGTGCGCATCAAGGCGATAACGGTCTTCATGATTACGCTGGTCTGTTTTCCGACCCTCTCGATTATCGTGCCGCAGGTGCCTCCTGATGTTTTCAGTCTCGCTCTGCTGGCTTTCAGTGAAATTATGATAGGGCTGACGCTGGGATTTATTACGCAAATCATTTTTGCGGCAGTTGAATTCAGTGGTCAGATCATCGGCATGCAGATGGGGCTCACCATCTCGTCAATCATTGATCCGTCCAGAGGCACGCAGGTACAGATAATGTCGGTTGTGCAGACGCTCTTTGCTACCTTGATATTCCTTTCTCTCAATATACATCACCTCTTTATCCGGGCAATCATGGACAGTTTCAGGGTAATTCCCTTGGGTGGGTGGCATATAAGTGGTGAACTGGTGCATTTTCTTGTCATGCGCACGGCAGATATCTTCATTATCGGCATCCGCCTGGCCGCACCGGTCATGGTCGCCCTGCTCCTGACAACAGTAGCACTCGGTATCATGGCCCGTGCCTTCCCGCAGATGAATATCTTCATGATCAGTCTGCCGCTCAACGTCGGGCTGGGCATGGTAATTCTGGGCATGACACTGACTATCTTCTTCCATGTTCTGGAGGTCTCCTTCGGGCACCTCTCCGCTCAAATAAATGCACTCTTCCAGCTAATGGCAAAGGGGGGATGACCTACGGGCGAAAGTTCAGATAAGCACTCAAAAACAGAGCAACCGACCAGTAAGAGGCTGGAGAAATCACGCGAAGACAGTCCTCCGCCGATGAGCCAGATGCTGACGTCATCGCTTACCCTGCTCACCGGTATCGTCAGCCTCTACATCTTTGGCAGTTTCATGATGGATGGACTCAAACAGAGTACGATCAAGATACTATCGACACTTGGCACGTTTCAGTTTAATGAGTCAAACCTGTATGTTATGATCGTCAAGCTGTTTGGTACCGTCGTGCTGTTGCTGGCCCCTCTGGTCTTGACAATTATAGCCACTGCCGTATTGTCAAGTATCATACAGGACAACGGTAGATTTGAATTCAGAACATCACGGCTGAAAGTAAGTTTCAGTAAACTCAACCCACTGAACGGTTTTGGGCGTCTGTTTAATAAAGATGCTCTGGTTGAAATGCTGAAGTCTCTTCTCAAACTATTGGTCGTCGCCTGGATCGCCTACGGGGTCGTGCGCGACGAAATGCAGAATATCACCTTTTTGGCCGAGGCTGATATTCAGACAATCTTCAACTTCGTCGGTCACATCGCCTTCAAAATTGTTACCCATATCTGCGGTATTATGATTGTCCTTGGTCTGCTAGACATGCTCTATGTCAAGTGGCGCTATACAGAAAACCTCAAAATGACCAAGCAGGAGATCAAGGACGAACATAAAGAATCAGATGGAAATCCCGAGTCAAAGAAGAAAGTAAAGAAAATGCAGTTCCAGATGGCACGTCGCCGCATGACCAAAATTATTCCGCTGGCCGACGTCGTTATCACTAACCCGACCCACTTTGCTGTGGCGCTGAAGTACGACCGGCAGAAGATGGTGGCGCCTGTCGTTCTTGCCAAAGGGATGGATATCATGGCCGAGGCGATAAAAAAGATCGCCCGTGAACATAGTATCACCCTGGTTGAAAACAGATTCCTTGCCCGTGAGCTGTATGATCAGGTCAAGGAGAATGAACCGATACCGGAAGCACTCTACTCAGCCGTTGCCGAAGTGTTGGCGTATGTCTACAAATTAAAAGGTAGGGTGTAAATGGGGTAATCCTCTTGAGTACATGCAACGTGTAGATTTTTGCCGTCTTAGTGGCAGCGTAGCCTTTTTAATCTCTGTGGGTAAATTCCCCGCCCCTTGGGGCGGGGTTATTCATTCTGGAACAGATATTGCGCCAGGATACTGAATACCTTGGCCGGGCTGAAGGTGGCATCGCACAGGACTGATTCTCTATACCGCTATGGAGCACTATCCGATAGGTGGTGACGTGATTAAGGAGCATAAAATGAAGCAGATGGCGATACTGATATTTTCTGTAGCGATGATTTTCGCTGTCGGCGCTTGCAGCAAGGGCGACAGTAAAAAAAGTCCGGAGCAGGTTTCCAAGCCACCGGTGGCAGTAGAAGTTGCTGCGGCAGTGAAATCTGCCGTTTCTGACAGTGTCGAAGTGACAGGCAGCTTGGAACCAAAATTTTCGGTTGATGTAAAAACCCAGATCCCCGGACTTATTAAGCAGGTCATGGTGTCAGAATGGGTACATGTGAAAAAAGGTCAACCGCTGATTCGTATTGATGTGGCAGAAACCGAGGCCCAGGTCAAACGGTTTGAGGCCGGGATTGTTGCTGCCAAAGCAAACCTCACTCAGACACAGGTAGCCGCCAACCGTGCAGAACGTGAGCTTGCCCGTGTCATCAAACTGAAAGAATCCGGCCTTGCAACTCAGCAGGCTCTTGATGATGCCCGTAGCGAAGCTGCTAGCGCAAAAGCTGTCATCGGGGCGGCAGCGGCACAGATTCATGTCGCCGAGGAAGAGCTGCGGCAGGGGATGGCTCGCCAAGCAAAAGGGGTGGTTGTCGCACCGATTGACGGGATCATCGCTTTGCGTGATGTTAATGTCGGTGATCTGGCCAGCGATGCTGCTGCCGGAAAGCCGATCTTTCGCATTGTGGATAATCGCTTGCTGAATTTGACTGTAACCGTTTCATCAACGGATTCCGGACGGATCAAGGTTGGCCAGCCTCTCGAATTTACGGTGGATTCCTATCCGGGGCGCTTGTTTTCCGGCAGCGTCATGTATGTTAACCCGGAGCTCTCCTCGACGGATCGTTCATTGAAGGTGATCGCTGAAGTCCGCAACATCCCTGAAATCCTTAAAGGTGGGTTGTTTGCCAAGGGGCGCATTATTGTCGGGACCCGCAATAACGTTCTGCAGATACCGCGCAGTGCTATCGGAAACTTTGACCTGCAGGGAAGAAGGGGGAGTCTGTTTGTCGTTGAAAACGGGATTGTCCGGAAACGGGAGATAGTGAGCGGTGGCGTATATGGCGATATGGTCGAAGTAACTTCCGGGCTGAAAGGCGGCGAGCAGTATGTCGTTCGTGGCGGGTTCAATCTGAAAGATGGCGACACCGTTGCGGTCGTAACCCGGAAATAGTACATCCCCAGCCTAAGGAAACCTGATGATTCTCTCAAATACCTCAATAAAACGCCCGATCTTTGCCACCGTAATGATTCTGGCACTCGTTGTCCTCGGCATTTTCTCCTACCGTCGCCTATCGGTTGAAATGTTTCCGAACGTCGAATTTCCGATTGTTTCCGTTGTGACCACGTATGCCGGTGCCTCGCCGGAAACTGTTGAAAGGGAAGTTTCAAAGCGTATTGAGGAAGCGGTCAACCAGATCGCCGGGGTGAAGCATGTCTTCTCAACTTCACGCGAAGGTGTCTCGACGGTTGTCATTGAATTCCGGCTGGAGGAGAAGGTCAACGATGCAGCTCAGGAGGTGCGGGCCAAAATCTCTTCCATACGAGGTGTCCTCCCTGACGCCATCGATGAACCGATTATCCAGAAACTGGATTTTAATGCGGCCCCAATTGCAGCCCTTGCCGTTGAATCAACAACGATGACGACGCGTGAGCTGACGACACTGGTGGAGAAAAAGATCAAGAAGCGCTTTGAAAGCCTTAGCGGAGTGGGCAAGGTCGATATGGTGGGCGGACAGAAACGTGAGGTGACCATAAGTCTTGACCCCGCCAGGCTGGACGCCCTCAAGCTGGGAGTCAACGATATCGTCACCGGCATTCGCTCAGAAAACACCAACACGCCGCTGGGGCGCATCACCAAGGGAACTGCGGAGTACCCCCTTCGTATCGAAGGAAAGCCTGATCGCGCTGACCAGTATCGGGACATGACGATAGCACAGCGGGACGGCCGTCCAATCCGGCTTGGTGAAGTTGCACAGGTCGTCGACGGTATTGAAGAAAAACGCAAGTTGGCGCTGGTAAACGGCAAACCGGCCATCGGTCTGGATATCTATAAACAGTCAGGTGGCAACCAGGTCGAGCTTGTTGATACGGTAAAGAAGGTTATGAGTAAGGTGCAGAAGGAGCTGCCGCCGGGAGTGACGCTCTCTCTGGTGCGCGATGGCTCGATCATGACGCGCGAGTCGTTGGCCGACGTCAAGGAAACGTTGATAATCGGCGGCATTCTCACGGTGTTAATTGTCTTCTGTTTTATCAACTCCTGGCGCTCGACCGTCATTACCGGGGTGACATTGCCGATTTCGGTGATTTCATCTTTCATCATTATGAACGCCCTCGGTATGACGCTCAACGTTATGACCCTAATGGCTCTGTCACTGGCTATCGGCATGCTCATTGATGACGCCATCGTCGTGCGGGAGAATATTGTCCGTCATTTGGAGATGGGTAAAGATCATATGGAGGCGGCCAAATTCGGCACGTCCGAGATCGGACTGGCGGTCTTTGCCACCTCCATGTCGATTATTGCGGTATTCATTCCGGTGGCATTCATGAAGGGGATTGTCGGACGTTTTTTCTACCAGTTCGGTATCAGTGTCGCCTTTGCCGTGCTGGTATCGCTGTTTGTTTCATTCACGCTTGATCCGATGCTCTCTTCACGCTGGCATGACCCCTCAATTCACCTGCAGGGAAAACGCAGAGGAATAGCCCGCTATCTGGAGACATTCAATGCGTGGTTTGACCGGACGGCTGATAAATACCGGGGGGCCATCGCCTGGGCTCTCGACCACCGCAAAAGCGTCATGGCGCTTGCGCTTGCGTCATTCATTGCCGGGATTATGATATTTGGCTCTCTGGAGTCATCATTTATGGCTCCGGAAGATAAAGGAGAGTTTCAAATCTCCTTCAAAACTGCGCCTGACGCGTCCATAGCTGAAACTGAGAACCGCATGTTGGCCGTGTTGGCAGCGGTAAAAGTGGCGCCGGAGGTTGCTCACACCTATGCAACGATTGGCGCCGGAGACAGTGGTACCGTGCGTGACGGCCTGCTGTACGTGAAACTCAAGGAGCGGAAAGAACGGCACAAGAATCAGTTTCTCCTGCAGCGGGAAGTCCGGGAGCGCTTGCAGAAAGTGGCGGGAATCACCTTTTCGATTGAGGAGGTTGGGCAGATAGGTGGTGCGCAGAAACCGCTCAACGTCAACCTTAAGGGGGATGATCTCACCGTTCTAAAGCAGCTTGGCGCACGTTTAAAAGAAGAGCTCTACAAGGTGCGCGGCATTGTCGATATATCGATGACACTGGAAAATGATATTCCTGAATACCGTCTGCGGGTTGATCGGGCTAAAGCGCTGTCGGCCGGGGTTGCCACTAGTGATATTGTTGCCGCAATCAGTCGCCTTGTCGGTGGAGAGGATATTTCAACCTATGACGACGAGGACGGCGACGCCGTCAACCTGAGGGTACGGCTTCCGGCTTCGCTGCGGCAGAATGCTGCTCAGATTCTTGATCTGAACGTGTCCGTTCCTGACGGCAGCGGCGGCGTCAAGCTGCTGCCGCTTTCAAGCCTGACCAGTACGGTTATCGCCGCTTCGCCTACGGAGATAAACCGCCGTGATCTGGCTCGTCAGGTTACCGTCAGTGCCAACCTTGACAGGCTGCCGGTCGGCACGGCGGCCAAGTATGTAGAGGCTGCATCCAAGAAGATCAATATGCCCCCCGGCTATTCAATTAACCTGTCGGGAGAGGCAGAGGACATGGCCGAATCGTTTGGTTACATGGGTGAATCGCTGTTGTTGGCGGTGCTCTTCGTCTACCTGATTCTGGCGGCCCAGTTTGAATCGTTTTTCGAACCGCTCGCCATCATGCTCTCCCTACCGCTCTCCATCGTCGGTATGGCCGGTATGCTCAAGCTGACCGGAGATACGATCAATATTATGTCACTGATCGGCCTGATCATGTTGATGGGCTTGGTGACCAAGAACGCCATCCTGCTCGTTGATTATGCTAAGGTCCTGCAACGGCGTGATGGTCTGGCACGACGGGAAGCGGTAATTCAGGCCGGGCGTACCCGGCTGCGGCCGATCATCATGACAACGCTGGCAATGATCTTCGGCATGATGCCGTTGTTTCTTGCTCTTGGTGCCGGTGCCGAGGGACGTGCACCGATGGCCCGCGCCGTGGTTGGCGGTCTGTTGACGTCAACCCTGTTGACACTGCTGGTAGTGCCGGTCATGTACACGCTGATGGATGACCTGGCACAATGGCTGAAACGGAGATGGCGTGGAAATCACGTCTGACTCTCCCACGATTCGACTTGACTCGTTTGGCGCTGGCTGTTTTGCCTCTTCCTGGCGTTTCGACGGTTATGTCAAAACGGTTGTTGCCGAACAGCCCGCTGAGGTAGTCCAAGCTCTTAAACAGGTCGAGCAGGCTGCAGCGTCCGGCCTGTACGCAGCCGGTTTTGTGGCCTACGAAGCTGGCTCCGCACTTAATCCCGATTTGTCATCTCTTCCATCAACGGAGGGGCTCCCGCTCGTCTGGTTTGCTATCTTTTGCGAACGATATGCGGCTGATGCCGCTGCTGCGCTTTCGGACTCGGTTACCACTGTTACGCTAGAACCTCTCAAAAGTGCCGAAGAGTATGGTGAAGATATCAGCCGCATCCGCGACTACGTAGCCGGTGGCGACTGTTATCAGGTTAATCACACATTTCCTCTAAAAGGCACGTTTAGTGGGGATCTGCTTGAGTTGTACAAGCGTATCGGCTCTGCGCAGAGGGCCTGTTTTTGCTCTTTTTTCGACATTGGCCGTTACGCCATTCTGTCGGCTTCACCGGAGCTGTTCTTTTCCCTGAAGAATGGTGTTATTACCACTCGTCCGATGAAGGGAACTGCCCGTCGTGGCCGCTGGGTTGAAGAAGATCTGGCTGCAATCGAGCAACTTCGGGGCAGCTCCAAGGAAAAAGCTGAAAACCTGATGATCGTAGACCTGTTGCGCAATGACCTTGGGGTTGTGGCCGAGACCGGTTCAGTGTCGGTTGATGAGCTGTTCGAGGTGGAAACGTATCCGACCGTACACCAGATGACCTCAACCATATCCGCAAAGCTCCGTTCCGGTACCGGTCTTGCGGATGTGTTCAGGGCCCTGTTTCCGTGCGGTTCAGTGACCGGGGCCCCCAAACGGCGTAGTATGGAGATAATCACGGAGCTCGAAAAAGTGCCGCGTGGTTTATATTGCGGGGCAATCGGATGCGTGGCTCCCGGCGGTGAAGCAATTTTTTCGGTAGCGATACGCACGCTGCTCGTTGATAGGCATGCCGGCAGTTTGGCGATGGGCGTCGGTAGCGCGGTTACCTGGGATTCGGATGTGTTATCAGAATATGCCGAATGTCTGACTAAGGGGGCGTTCGTCAATCAGCAGGGGAATGATTTCAGTTTGATTGAAAGCTTGCGGCTGGAGAATGGCTCCTATTCACATCTGGACAGGCATGTGGCCCGATTGGCGGCTTCGGCGGCACACTTTGGCTTCTGCTGTGATCAGCGTAAGATACGGCAGATACTGTCGGCTCATGCTGCCGAAACAGGTGGTGTCCGGAAGGTGCGCCTTCTCCTGTCGGCGGATGGTCGTGTTGACGTCTCTTCGGAGCCGTTGCCTGATAACCCTGCTGAACTGCGTGCCGCCGTCAGTGATTTTCGTGTGGATTCTTGCGATGTCATGCGCTACCACAAGACCACTCGTCGTGAATTGCTCGACAGTGCCAGACTGGCGAGACCCGACTGCGATGAGGTGCTGTTGCTTAATGAACATGGACAGGTGACGGAGGGGAGCTACCATACCCTGGTGTTGAAACTCGATGGGCAGTTACTGACACCGCCGCTCACCTGCGGGCTGCTGCCTGGAGTGCTTCGCGGTGAACTTCTTGAGCGGAGCGTCATTACTGAGCGGATCCTGTACCCTCACGACCTTGAAAGCGCTGACGAGCAATGGCTTATAAATTCGGTGCGAGGCTGGCGGCGTTGTATCGTTATTTGAAAGGGGAAATGGTGAAATGAAAATTGCATTGATACTTCTACTGGTGATCCTGCCTACGGTTTGTGCTGCTGAAACACGCTTGCTGACACTTGACCAGGCGATCGCTATTGCGATGGATAAAAACCGTGACATCGAAAAAGCGCGTGAGTATGCACAGTATGTACAGGGTAAGTATGTCGAGGAACGTGCTGCAGCGCTGCCGCAACTGCAGCTTAACGGCACCGTGCTGCTTTCAAAGGATGAAACCCAGATAACCTCCGGTGCTGCCGCTCAGCAACAGTTTGGGCGCACGGTTGATCTGACGGTATCCCAGCCGCTCTATACCTGGGGCAAACTAAACGCTGCCATCAGGGCGGCCGAAGTTGGTCTGAAAACCGCTGATGAACAACTGCGTCTGTACCGCCAGGCAGCCTATCGCGATGTTGTGGCCGCCTATCTCGATGTGCAGCTGGCAAGAGAATTGAGCCGGCTGGCTGTAGAAAACAGGTCGCAAAAACAGCGTCATCTGGATGAAGCCACCCGCAAGTTCACTGCCGGGGTTGCTACGGATTATGATGTCCTTGCGGCTGAAGTGGCAGCTCAAAACACGCAGCCGGAAGTTATCCGCTCCGAGAACAGTATTCGTATGGCCCGTGAGCAGCTTCGATTTCTGCTCGCCAGCGGCGTACAGGATGTTGATGTGGTCGGGACGCTGGAAACTCCTGCCGTTGCTCGCCCTCTGCCGGCTAGCTATGACGAGGCGGTGAAGATAGCCAGTGAGCGTCGTCCAGAACTAAAAGACCTGCGCTTGCGCATAGGAATTTACAATGAACTGGTGACGATTGCCGGCACTGACAACAAGCCGCGCCTTGACATGAAGGGTGGCGTTGGGTGGCATTGGGCCAGCGCGGATAACCCCGGTCCTGCGTGGGATGTCAATGGTGCGGCCTGGAATGTTGGTGTTTATCTGTCGTTCCCGTTCTTTGACGGTTTTCGTACCAGCGGCCGGGTTACTCAGGCCAGAAGCGATCTGCGCACAAAACAGATTGAAGAGACGAAGCTTCTTGATTCGATCTCCCTCGAAGTTCGCCAGGCAGAGTTCTCATACCTTGAAGCTACTGAAATACTCAAGGCTCTTTCCGGTACGGTTAAGCAGGCAGAGCGTCTGGTTCAGATGGCGGAAAAAGGGTATGAGTTCGGAGTCAAGATAAGGCTCGAGGTTGATGATGCTCAGGTTAATCTGTTGCAGGCCAGGAGCAACATGGCGAGGGCAGAGCGTGACATCCGCGTGGCGCTGGTTAATTATCTCTGGTCCATGGGGGTGGCAGGGGAGTAAAGACGGGTGTAACTTTTGATAATATATACAGATAAGTGTCTATAATCCTTTTGACTCATGTTGAGTCGCGTGGTACTTTGCGGAATATTTTCTATCTGGAGTAATCTATGAGTATTGTTGTTGTCGGTACTGTAGCGTTCGACACTATTGAAACCCCTTTTGGCAGGGGAGATAACGTTCTGGGCGGGTCGGCCACCTATTTTTCAACTTCGGCCAGTTTTTTTACCGATGTATCACTGGTTGCCGTTGTTGGAGAAGACTTTCCCGAAGAGCATATCAGCTTTCTGCAGGGTCGCAACATAGATACGAGCGGTTTGCAGCGCCTTCCCGGCAAGACTTTTCACTGGAGTGGTCGCTACGGGTATGATCTGAATGAAGCTCAGACTCTTGACACCCAGCTTAACGTGCTCATGGATTTCCAGCCGGAGCTGCCGGAATCCTATCGGGACGCTGACTATCTTTTTCTTGCCAACATCGACCCTGACCTGCAGTTAAAGGTGCTGGAACAGGTGAGGAAGCCTAAGCTTGTTGCCTGCGACACAATGAATTTCTGGATCTCTTCCAAACCGGAAACTCTGAAGAAAGTACTTCAGAAGGTTGATATCGTTATCATCAACGAAGGTGAAGCGCGCCAGTTTACCGGAGAGGCCAATCTGATCAAGGCCGCTCGTCAGATCATCGCCCTCGGCTGCAAGCGACTGGTCATCAAGCGGGGAGAGTACGGTGTCTTGATGTTTACCGCCGAAACGGTTTTTGCTGCACCCGCCTATCCACTGGAGGAGGTGTTCGATCCGACCGGTGCGGGAGATACATTTGCCGGTGGTTTCATGGGGTATCTGGCAAATACTGGAGATCTCTCAGAGGAGGGGCTGCGCCAGGCGATCGTCTTTGGCAGTGTCATGGCCTCCTTTAACGTAGAAGATTTCAGCCTCAACCGTATGAAACGACTCGAGTATAAAGAGATTCAATCCCGTTTCGGCAGTTTCAAGGCGCTGACAAGTTTCAAGGATATTTCTTTTTGATGGAGATGTGTTGCTTGGCAAGGCAGCGCTTATCCTGTTTGTCAGGGTAAGGGACATACATATGATGAAAAGTCTTTTCAAAGGTATAACTGTAATACTTCTGCTCCTGACTGTTTCCGGCTGTGTCTCCCGCGGGGGGCAGAGTAATTTTGAGCCGAATCCAGCGTCCTACCATTACCAGATGGGACTCTCCTATCTGGGAGAGCGCAATTATACCTCTGCACTGTTTGAACTGACTGAGGCCGAGAAGCTTGACCATGATAACCCGGATGTCCTCTATAATCTGGGCAAAGCCCTTGTCGGGAAAAGGCGGCCGGACCTTGCTGAAGTAAAATTTCAGAGAGCAATTCTTTTGAAACCCGCATTCTCCACAGCCCGCAACGATCTTGGGGTTGCATACCTCGATATGCAACGCTGGGATAGCGCCATTCAGCAGTTCAAAATTGTCAAGGACGACCTTTTTTACGATAATACTGAAAATGCTTCTATTAATCTGGGGCTGGCTTATCTGGGAAAAGGCGATTACGCCAAGGCATTGGCTGAGCTGCAGGCGGTAGCGGCCATGAACCCGCGGAACCCTGTTGTGAAGCTTTGTTTGGGGCGTGTCTGGTTCGCGATGGACAAGAGCGAACAGGCGCTTGCCGAATATACCAAGGCGCTTGAGATTTATAGTGATTATGGTGCGGCCCACTTTTATATGGGGCAGGTGCTGCTCAAGTTGAATAGGATTGATGCTGCCCGTGTCTCATTCAAAGAGGCGGTACGGCTCATTCCTGATAGCGAACAGGGACGTGCTGCCCTTGGATATCTGGATCTTATCAAGTGAGTGAGGATAGTGTGTCAGATCCCGTTTGTTCTCCGACTGAAACCACCAGTAGTTCGCCTGGAGCGGTTCTTCGCCGTTGCAGGGAGTTCCACGGGTTTACGCTTGAGGAAGCCTCGGAAACCACAAAAATCGGTGTTTCTTATCTGCGGTCGCTTGAAAACGACCAAGTCCGTGAATTTGCCAATCAGGCATATCTAAAGGGCTTTCTTCGTATATACGCCAGCTACCTAGGGCTAAATTTTGATGATATAGCGCCGATGTATGACAAGCTCGTGGGCGTTCCGGTTGAAAAAACGGAGCTTGCGCGTCCACACTCAACTTCCCCGCGTCCACCACGCCGATTTGCACTCCTTAAAAAAATGTTGTTCCCGCTCTTTTTACTGACAGTTATTCTGATTACGGCAACCTTTTTTAAACAGGCCCCGGCTCCGCCGGTCATCCCTCAGCCGCAACCTGTTGTAATTGTTCCGCCGCCTCGCGAAAACGTGGCGGTTCAGCAGGTCCAAAGTTCCGTACGAATCAAAAAAGTAGAGAAGAGTATTCCACCGCCTAAGGCAGAAGTACCCCCTGCAGAACCTTCCGAAACGGAAAAAACAGCGACAGTACAGCAACGACCGGCTGAACGGCCCAAGGGGTTTATTCTGAAGATCAGGGTTACGCAAAACGGGGCTTTGACCGCAAATGTTGACGATTCCGGCCCGCAAAAATATGAGCTTAACGTCGGGGATGTTATCGAGTGGAAGGCAGAAAAAAATGTCACACTGGATCTGAGCAACGCCGGTGGAGTTGATGTGGAACTAAACGGCAAGCCTTACAAACCGCTTGGACCATCTGGAAAACCGGCTTATGTCGAGCTTGATGCCAGTGGTGCAAAAGAGTAATCCCGCGACACTTCCCCGTTCCTGCTGATTAATCTACAAAACACAAACAAAAAAATCATGGTCTTGACAGTCCTGCGCTCCATGCTAGACTTTCTGTACTTATAGCTATGCAGGAGAACCACTGTGGAACAGGGATGCAAAAGAATACTGGTTGTGGACGATGAGGAAAACGCCCGGGTGGCTCTTTCCAAAATTCTTGCCCATGATGGCTATGAAGTATCGGCCGTCAGGAATGGGGTGGAGGCCCTCAATTATCTGCGCAGTAAAGATGTCGAACTGATAATTACCGATCTGAATATGCCGGAAATGAACGGAATGATGTTTTTGCGTGAGCTGAATCGCAGCCACCCAGCCAGTAATGTTATAATGGTCACCGCTTATGGTGAAGTTGAGTCATATCTTGAAGCTATGACACTGGGCGCTTTTGAATATATTAATAAACCGGTCAAATATGACGATCTCAAAAAAGTCATCGACAAGATCTTCAGAACCAACTGACCTGTTGGTTGTATTGATAACGGTTGTAATTACATTATGCACGTGCACGTGGCACCTAAAAAACAGATAACGCAGCAGTCCTGATTTTACAGCCTATGGGGAGGCCTCCTATGAAACCGTTTACAAAAATACTGACCGCCATCGATTTTTCGGAAAACGCCGAATGCGCGTTTGATTATGCTCTTACCTTGGCCGCTCAGTTTAATGCGGAGCTTATACTCATTCATGTTATCAATGAACCGGTTGATCTCCGTGGTTTTTATGTGCCACACATCTCTTTTGAGCAGCTTGAAAAAGAGATCGAAGAGAGCGCCACCAAGATGATGACAGATTTCTGTAAATCAAAGCTGGAAGGTTTCTCTCATTATAAGACAGAGATTGTAACCGGTATCCCTTGCGATGAGATTACAGCCGCTGCTGCCAGAAACGATGCGTCCCTCATTGTACTCGGTACTCATGGAAGAACCGGTCTTGACCGGATCCTGTTTGGCAGTACCGCTGAACGGGTTGTACGCTCTGCCAGTTGCCCTGTCCTCACGGTCAGGCTTCCGGCTGTTTAGCCGTGAATGAGTCCGATTCGTGAAAAGGGTTTCCCTGCCATGATGATAGAATCTGGAGCGCCCGCCGTAAAGCCTACTGTCGTCATTATTGATGACGACAGAAATGTCCTCGAGCTGACTTCATTAATCCTCTTGAAACACGGTTTTCAGTCGTACGTTGCAGATGGTGCCAACGAAGGTTTTGAACTTATTGCCACGCATTCTCCGGAACTGGTCCTGCTCGATTATATGATGCCGGAGATGGATGGGTTGTCGGCGCTTCAGTTTATAAAGAACCATTTTCCCGATACATACGTTGTGATGCTGACCGGTAAGGGGAGCGAAGAGGTCGCTGTCGAGTTAATGAAAAACGGTGCTTCAGAGTATATCCTCAAGCCGTTTAACAATCGAAACCTTGTTGAGCGCCTGAAAAACGTGATGAGAATCCGGGAAATTGAGCTTCACAACAGAGAACTGCAAAAACAGCAGGTACAGCTGCTTTCTGAAATAGAACAATGGAACCTCGAGTTAAAGAGGAGGGTACGCGAAAAAACCGAGGAACTTCACAATGCCCACGAAGAGATAGTCCAATCAGAGAAGCTTGCGGCTATGGGCTATCTTTCCGCAGGGGTGGCTCATGAGATCCGTAATCCACTTAACTCTATCGCCCTGTTTGTCCAGCTTATGCGCCAGACAACGACCGAGCCGGATCAACTTGAACATCAGGCAAAAATCATGAAAGAGGTTGATCGGATCGATTCAATTATCCGTAAGCTCCTTGATGCCTCCCGTAGAACCCGCGTTATCTCATCCACTGTGCAGATCAACCAGGTAATCGATAATGCCATCGAAGCCTTTACCCCTCAGATCGAGACAAGAAAAATTCAGGTTGAGCGGCAGTACCATTGTGTGCCGCCTCCCATTACCGCTGACCCGACCGAGCTCGAACAGATATTTACCAATCTTTTTTTGAATGCTCTGGATGCCATGAGCCGTGGTGGCCGCCTTGCAATAGAGCTCTTTGCAAAGGATGGTCGTGTGATTGTGAGGGTTGGTGACAGTGGTCACGGAATTGCGGAAGATGTCCTGCCCAGTATATTTGAGCCATTCTTCAGTACAAAAGGGCGCGGCACCGGGATGGGACTCCCCGTTGCCCAGCGGATAGCCCGGATGTATGAAGGGAGCATGGAGGTTGAGTGTTCCTCTTCTGAAGGCACAACATTCCGTCTGGAATTTCCTTTCTACAGCTGAAACATTCTCCCTTTCTTTTTTTGGTCCCGGTGGTGTAGTATACCGCAACTGTACGACAATTCTACGGTAAGTGTGTGCGGTTATGCCCCAATCAGACAGAAAAATTCTTATTATTGATGATGACCCGTTCTTCCTGAAAGTTCTGAGCGATAACTTCAGAGACAACGGTTTTACTGTTTTTAACGCCAATGACGGCATTGAAGGTGTAAAGGTTTATCTCGAAGAGTTGCCTGATGTGGTCATCTCTGATCTGGTAATGCCGCGCATGGGTGGAGTGAGTACCTGTCTGGAGATCGCCCGACTGGGCGGTGACACCCCTCCGGTAATAGCTCTCCTGACATCCATGTTTCAGGAGTCACCGCATGAACACGACGCTCCTGAAATGGGCGCCAAAATTCACATCCCGAAGTCTACCCGCCCGGTGGATATCGTCATCATTATCGAACAGATCCTCGAACGCGAAAAATATTCACAGAGCTGACAGCATGCCTTTTATCTATCGTAGTATCTCAATCACCCCCAGTGAGTCGGAAGATATTCTCCCAGCATTGCTGGCGGCAAAACTTTCTGTTCCGCTGGCATATCTCGATGAAATCCGCATCACGCGTAAAGGGATTGATGCCCGCAAAAAACCACACATAAAACTTGTGTACACGCTCTCCTTTTCAGCTGGTGAAGCGGTCAGGAAACTGTTGGGAACCGATCCTGCGCTTGAGTGGCAGGAAGAAAAACCATCCTCACGCCTTAAACTCATTCAGTCCCCCACGCGCATTGTTATTGTCGGAAGTGGTCCGGCTGGCCTTTTTGCCGCCCTGCGTCTGGCAGAGTATGGCCTGAAGGCGACGATCATTGAGCGTGGTGAGCCGGTGGAAGAGCGGGCGTTGTCTGTGCAACGTTTCTGGAAGGATGGTATTCTTGATCCTGAGTCCAATGTGCAGTTTGGCGAGGGGGGGGCGGGGACCTTCTCCGACGGCAAGCTGACGTGCCGTTCCAAGGATTCGCTGGTGCCGTGGGTGCTGGAACAATTAGCCGCATTCGGGGCTCAGCCAGAGGTACGTTATCTTGCCAAACCGCATATCGGGACTGACCGCTTGAGAGTTGTGATGACTGCCATACGGAGCCACCTGCTTGAGAAGGGTTTTATTATCAAATTCGGCTGTCGCATGAGCGACCTGAACATCAAAAACGGCCGGGTCGAATCGTTGACGCTTAATGAAGTGGATGAAGTGCCATGTGACCATCTGATTCTGGCAAGCGGACATAGTGCCAGGGATACATTTGAACTGCTGGAACGATTGAATGTCCCACTGCAGCGGAAGCCTTTTGCGATGGGTTTCAGAGTTGAACACCCGCAGGATCTGATAAACCGGATACAGTATGGTGGAGGAAAACAACCGGCCCTTCCGGCGGCGGACTATGCTCTGGCCTGGAACAACAGCTCCACCGGCCGTAGTGCCTATTCCTTCTGTATGTGTCCCGGTGGAGTTGTTGTCGGAGGTGCGTCAGAAGCTGGTGGAGTCGTTACCAACGGCATGAGCGGCCAGTTGCGCAATTCTCCCTACGCGAACAGTGCTCTTGTTGTCAACGTCAGGGAAGAGGATTTTGATGGTACAGGACCGCTTGCCGGGGTCAGGCTGCAGCGCAGGTGGGAGCAGCGGGCGTTTGAACTGGGTGGAGGAGGATACCGGGCTCCGGCTCAAAACCTGCTCGATTTCTTGCGCCTGCCTGGCAAAGGTGCCGTCAAGACAACCTATCGTCCAGGTGTCCTGGAGACCGATCTGGATACTGTATTGCCACCTTTTATCGTCAACACACTGCGTGAGGGAATCGTTGATTTTGGACGAAAACTGAAGGGGTTTGTTACCGCCGAGGCGACCTTGATAGGCATAGAGTCCCGGACGTCCTCACCGGTGCGGGTTTTGCGCGACAGCTGTTATGAGTCCGTAGGCGTCAAAGGGCTGTACCCGGCCGGTGAAGGGGCCGGCTATGCCGGAGGCATAATGAGTTCTGCCGTAGACGGTATCAAAATAGCTGACAATATTGCGGGAAGGCTCTCTGCCGGCTAGCCGCTTTACACCCGCTGGTGTATGAACCTGCTGTAACTCTGGTCGGTGCCCTTTATATGGCAGACGAGCCATTCCACCATGAAATCCAGAACGTTGGCCGCTATCTTATGTCCATGCAGAAAGTTGACCTGTATTTCACGCAAGCGTGAAACAAACTGGTCGTGCTCCTGGCGGTGAGCCGGTAGATCCGGATAGTTACAGGAGGTCATCAGCCGCTCTTCTTCGCTAAAATGCTCCGTCACATAGGTAATGAGGTTCATGATGACCTCTCCAACAGCCTCAGATTCGTCTCCATTTTTGATTGCAGCGTCAAGTGTGTTTACCCACTCAAAGAGAGCCTTGTGCTGCCCGTCAATTGTTGGAATCCCAAGGGCAATACTATCGTTCCATTCAAAAAATGCCATTCTGTGTCACCTCATAGACAAGAGAGAAGCTGTTTGATATTGGTTCCTGGTATTGTCATTGAGTGGGAATATTCTGTTTCAGATCAAGTTCCCGGACGTTGCCGAATGTTGACAGTGGCAGATCGAATTTAGCGGCTTCACCAACAACCACAAGCTTGAATGCGTCAGGGTGCAGGTATTTCCTGGCCGCATTGAGTACGTCTGCTTTGGTTACCTTGGCGATGTTGTCGCGGTACTTTTCAAGGTAACCGTCGGGGTAATTGTAGTATTCGAGCCGGGCCCGCTGGTTAACGATTGAAGCCGGGCTCGTAAACGCGAACATGAATGAGTTGATCATATATTCCCGGGCACTATTCAGCTCCTCATCACTGACAGGTTCTTTCGTCGTTCCGCCAATAATCTCTTTCATCAGCCTGATCGTTTTAGCGGTGGTCTTATCTTTAGTCTCTGTTTCAGCGATAAAACTGCCGGTAAAGCGGCGCCCGATATCAAAACGGCTGCCGACATTGTATGCCAGTCCCTGGTTCGTGCGGATTTCCACTGTTAGCCGCGATGTAAAACTCCCCCCAAGGATGTAGTCCAGAATTCTCACCGCATAGATGTCAGGGTTGTCCTTGTTCAGTCCCAGGTGCCCCATGCGAATGACGCTCTGGTTGATATCCTTTCTGCCGTAGAGTACTTCTCCCTGAAACAGCAATTTCGGCTGCGGCACATCGGGCAAGGCAAGCCCACTGGGCTCCTTTGTGGCTGGAAAGGTAGAGTTCAGTTCAGTGAGCAACGCTTCGCGGTCAAAGTCGCCGGATACCGCCAGTATCATGTTGTCAACGCGGAAATAGCGACGGTGAAAAGCCTTCAGGTCCTGACGGGTTATAGAGCTGATTGACTCGAAGGTTGGTACTGCACCCAAAGGATGACCGGCGTATATGGCTCGGTTGATCTCGCGATCGGCTATTTCCTTTGGATCGTCATTTTGACGCCGCAGACTTTCAATGATCTGCTTCCGGGCGATTTCAACACGGCTTTCACTGAAGTTGGGGCGTAGGAGGACATTGCTGAAGATCTGCAGGGTACGGCTGAAATTCTTTTTCAGTGAGGTTAGCGCGACTGTTCCCATGTCGCTGTCAATAGTGCTTTCAACCGCCGATGCCATAAATTCAAGCTCGTCGTCCAGTTTCTCGGGAGCTATACCTCCGGCTCCACCGCTTCGCATTACGCTGCCGGTCATGCCGGCCAATCCGGATTTGGCGGCCGGTTCATAGATTGATCCTGCCCGCACCATGGCGGTCATGCTGATAATCGGCAACTCTGTGTCACGTAGGAGATACACCGGCATCCCGCACTTCAGGACAACACGTTCTGCTTTCGGAATCTGAAAGTCCAGCGCAGGAAACGTCATGGTGCGGGGATTTGCCGGCTGGTGGTCTGCGGAAGAGGCTGGAGTAATTGAGGTGAACAGCAGGCAGATAAGAATAGCGAGCAGCTTCATTTGTCACCGCCTTTTTTTGTGATAAATCCGACGGTACGGTTCTCTCTGGTAAAGTAGGTGCCGGCTACTCGCATGATGTCTGCTGGCGTGACTTTGGCAATCTTGCCGCGATGTTCAATCATATAACGCCAACTACCGGTTGTCGCTTCGTATTCAGTCAGATTGCGGGCCAGGCCGCCATTTGTGCCCATACGGCGTGCTTCCTCATACTCAATGTTGTTGAGGATTCGCTGCAGATCCCGCTCGGCAACCGGAGTGGTTTTAAGCTGATCCAGTTCGGCCAGAATAGCGTCTTCCAGCTCTTTAACCGTATGTGGGGTACGCGGGTTAGCGCTGACGACAAACAGGTTCGGATAGCGGTATCCCGGTGCGTCAAATGCTCCAATGTCAGATGCAACCTGCTTTTCAATCACGAGCTTCTTGTAGAAACGGGAGGTGCGACCGCTGCCAAGAATCATGTTGATTACATCAAAAACATAGTCATCCGGGGTACCGACAGCCGGTTTGTGGAAACCCATGATCACAGTTGGCTCCGCGTCGGCTACCAGTTCGATGCGCCGCTCCCCCGCCTGCTGCGGTTCCTCTGCGGTTACCGGTAACACCTCTTTTCCCGGCTTTATCGCCCCAAAATAACGCTCAACCATGGCGATCGTCTTCCTGGTGTCTATATCTCCTACTACTGCCACAATGGCATTGTTAGGAGTGTAATAACTATGGAAGAACTGTTCGGCCTTGGTGCGGGTCAGATTCTCGATGTCGGACATCCAGCCGATCGTCGGCTGACCGTAGGGGTGAGCCAAAAAGCTTGAAGCGACAAAAGTTTCCCATAGCTTGTTCTCCGGAGCAGCATCATACGATCTGCGGCGCTCTTCCATTACAACCGAACGTTCGGTGTAGAACTCGCGCAGGACCGCATTCTGCAGCCGGTCTGATTCTATGGCGGCCCACAGTTCCAGCTTGTTGGAGGGGAGACTGATCAGATAGGTAGTGCCGTCACGGCTGGTAAAGGCGTTGTATCCGGTGCCGCCGTTTTTGGAGTACAGCTCGAAAAACTCATCCTTAATGACATATCTGGCCGCTGCGGATTCCAATGTTGCCAGCTGTTTCTCCAGGCCGGCAATCTTGCCGGTGTCACCCTTTGTGCGTTTCGCTTTTTCAGCGGTTAACTCCTGTGCCACGACCTCTATTTTGTCGAGGAGAGGTTTCTCAGCGGCGTAATTCGTTGTCCCGAGTGTGGTTGTCCCTTTGAAGAGCATATGTTCCAGCAGGTGGGCTATCCCGCGTTCATCGCTGCGTTCATCGACACTCCCGACCCTGAAACGGATCCAGGCGGAGACCGTCGGTGAGGTGTGCCGCTCCACCATCAGCAGCTTCATGCCGTTTTTCAGCGTGTGTTCAACAACCTTATCCTCAAGATTCGCTGCCTGTATGCCTGTCGCGCATACTACCAACAGCGTAACTGCCAGCAAAATCAGCCTCATATGAACGTACTCCCTTAAAATACTGAAAATTTGATGTATTTCCGCGGAGATTCCTTGAAGTCCTTTACCAGAGCATCCAAGTCATCGACCATTTTGTTCATTTTATCGTAGAGTGCCCTGTCGTTCACCAGCCTTCCGGCGGTTCCCTCTCCGCTTTTGACTTTAGCTGTCACCTCTTCAATTGCCATAACCGATGATTCTGCCCTGGTAAGGAGCGACATCCCCTTGTCATAAAATTCCCGATCATTAAGCAAAAGACCAACAGAACCTTCCTTCGACAGAATCTTTCTGTTCAGGTCGCGCACTTCATCGGCCGCCTGGATACTTTTGTCGGCAAGCGCTGTCAGCTTGGAGTAGAGCGCCTTGTCGTAGATTAATTTATTGAGTGTCCCATCAGAGGACTGAATATCCTGCAGAGTACGGTCGGCACGGTTAAGAATGCTGATCAACTTGTTGTACGGTTCCGGATCACGGTTGAGTTTGCCAAGAGTCCCCTCTCCGCGGTTTATTGTGACGACCAGTTCCTTCATTTCTACAGCCAGACGTGCAACGTTGCTGTAGAGTGTCTCATCCTTGTTAAGCTTCCCCAGCGTCCCCTTGCCCTGCTCGATATTGTCTACGATCGTGTTTACTTTGTCGAAGGTGGTGCCGGCCTTCTGGATGACATCGTCCAGCTTGACGACCGCTGTCCCGGTTAGTACGGACGGGTGCTTGTCCGAGTAATGCTTTGAAGGAAGTATGTCGACGTATTTCTCGCCCATCAGCCCGCGGGTCTTGATTGTGATCTTCGAATCAGGACCAATTTTTTTCATGGCCTCGCTCTCTACTTCTATATCGATGCTGACCTCATTACTGTTCTCCGGATCGGCAAAGTGGATGTTCGTTACCAGGCCAACGTCCACCCCTGCCAGCCAGACAGGGGCGCCGACCTTCAGGCCGACGACATCGTTCATCACAATCCTGATCGGCTCTTTGGCGATGAACATCTTGGTTTTCTGTCCCATCAGCAGGACCCCTCCGGCAAAAAAAACCAGCGCCAGAAAAATGAAAATACCTCCCCGTACCTGAGCCCAGCCGATTTGATTACTTCTCTTCATATAGATTCCACCCGTTTCCGTCTAGTTGTCATTCTGATGAGCATCTCAAACAAACAGCGAACTGGTCGTCGGGGCGAGGAACTCGCGTACTTCAGGGATGTTGCTGGCCTTCATCTCATCTTCGCTCCCCTCGAAAAGCATGTGCGCATTATGGAGAAAGGTAAAGCGTTGTGAGGTTGCAAAGGCGGTGGCCAGATCGTGTGTTACCATCAGTGTGGTCTTGCCCTCTGCCTGCAGTCGCTGCATCAGGCTGCAGATATTGTAAACCCCAATCGGGTCCAGGCCGGTGGTCGGTTCGTCAAAGAAGATATAATCAGGGTCGGCCGCCAGGGCCCGGGCTATCGCCACCCGTTTCTTCATGCCGCCGGACAGTTCGGCCGGATAGAGATCAAGGGCCGGTTCCACTCCGACGAAACCGAGCTTTTCGCGCACAATAGCCGTTATTTCGGCCTGGGTAAGCTGCCCCTCCTCGAACAGGCGATAACCGACGTTCTCTCCGACCGTCATTGAATCAAAGAGCGCCCCCCCCTGAAAAACGATTGCGATCCGCCTCCGCTGCTGCATGAAGGCGGATTCCGGCAAACCGGTGATGCAGAGGTCTCCGAGAAAAATCCCGCCGGAATCAGGTTCCAAAAGTCCCAGCAGGAGTTTGAGAATGGTTGTCTTTCCGGAGCCGCTGACCCCCAGAATTGTGCGGTTGACGCCACGTTCCAGATGAAAATCAAAATTCTCCAGAATCTTGCGCCCGCCGATCGAGTAACATAATTTTTCCATGCGGATCGAGTCGCTGGAGGTCATTGGCGCCCTATCCCCATTTCCGGCCCGTCCATCATCCCACCCATGGTCAAGATGATGTGCCACTCGGTCTCTGCCACCGGTTGAATCGAGAGGCGGCTGCGCTTGACCAGCGGTATATCTGCCAGCAGAGGGTTCTGTTTGATAGCCTCGAGGGTTACACTTTTTGGCAGGGGTTCCAGATAGCTCACGTCAACCATGTACCAGATAGGCTTGCCAACTGAGGCCTTCGGGTCGAAGTGCTCTGAGTTCGGATTCAGAGCGGTTGTGTCAGGGTAGCCGCTTCGCGTGACCTCAGCCAGGCCGACGACTGCGGGCTCAGCTATGTTGCTGTGATAGAACAGTACCCGGTCGCCGACACGGACCGTATCGCGCAGAAAATTGCGTGCCTGGAAGTTGCGTACCCCGTCCCACGGTTCTGTTCTGTCGGGGCGGTTTTTAAGGTCATCGAACGAGAAACAGCCAGGTTCAGTTTTGAAGAGCCAGTAGTTCATATTATCCCCTGAAAACGACAAAAACTTTTGCAATGAAAAAATCGCACACAAGGATCAGCACGGAAGAGAGCACTACGGCCTTTTTGGCGGCTGAACCGACACCCTCGGCGCCACCCTTTGTGTTAAGCCCGACGTAACAGCCGGTTATGGCGATGATTGCACCGAACACCGTTGGCTTCACTACCCCCTCGATCAGATCCTGAAATACCATGAACTGAGGCAGCCCACTGATGTACATGATCGGGTTGATGTTGTAGCCGGCAGACATAATGTAGCCACCAACAACGGAGACCATATCGGTTACGATTGTCAGGAGCGGCAGCGCCAGCAGCATGGCTTTAAGCCGCGGCACTGCGAGGCGCTTGATAATATCGGTCCCCTCCACTCTCATCGCGTCAACCTGCTCGGTTACCACCATTGTGCCCAGCTCAGCGGTGATGGCCGAACCTACGCGACCGGCCACCATCAGGGAAGCGAGAACCGGGCCCAGTTCCTTGACCATTGTTACCGCCACCATGCCGCCGACATAGCTGGTCGCACCAAAAGGCTTGAGCTGGATCAGGGACTGCAACGCCATGACCATGCCGGAAAAAAGGCCTGTCAAGATGCAGATGAAGAGGGATGAGAACCCCAGTTTGTCAAACTGGATGGCGAATTCACGGTAATAGAAGGGGCGTCGGAAGATCCTGGCAAAGGTGCGTCCGGCGAGGGTGAAGTAATTCTGCAGCTCGTAAAAAAAAGTCAGCAGAATATTGTCGATGACGGCAGAATTAATCTTCAAGTTAGAGTGCCACTGCCAGCGCTTCGGCGGCCTCATTTACGAAGATGAACTGCAATTCGTCCCGCACGTTATCCGGGATGTCTTCCAGGTCGTCACGGTTGCGCTCCGGGGCCACGACGGTGCTGACACCGGCACGATGGGCTGCCAGAACCTTTTCCTTCAAACCGCCGATTGCAAGCACCCGGCCGGTCAGCGTTATTTCTCCGGTCATGGCGACATTACGGCGAGCCGGTTTTCCGGTCAGGAGTGAAACCAGCGCCGTGACCATCGTGATCCCCGCAGAAGGGCCATCTTTGGGAATGGCGCCGGAAGGAACATGGATGTGGATAGTGCGGTTTTCAAAAGCATCGGCCTGGATGCCGAATTCTTCGGCATGCGCCTCAATGTAGGATAGCGCCGCCCGCGCCGATTCCTTCATCACGTCACCCAGTGAACCGGTCAGGATCAACTCCGCCTTACCCGGCATGGAGGTCACTTCGATAAAGAGAATGTCCCCCCCGGTCTCCGTCCAGGCCAGCCCGGTTACTACGCCGATCCGGTCGTTTTCAGCCGCCACCTCGTTGTGGAACTTTTTCGCACCGAGGAGTTCCGTCACGACCTCAGGGGTGATGAAGTCTCTTGTTTCCTTCTTCTGGGTGATCTCCTTAGCCACCTTGCGGCAGATCGAGGCGATCGTGCGCTGTAACCCACGCACCCCGGCTTCGCGGGTGTGATCGCTGATAATTTTTTCCAGCGCGGCGTCATTGAACGTAATGTTGCGGTCAGCAAGGCCGTTCTCCTCCAGCTCGCGGCGGATGATAAAGGATTTGGCTATCTGCAGTTTCTCCTGGCTGCTGTAGCCAGCCAGACGGATAACTTCCATACGATCCTTGAGCGGCCCGGGTATCGGGTCCAGCTGGTTCGCTGTCGTGATGAACATCACTTTAGAGAGGTCAAACGCGACGTCGAGGTAGTGGTCGTTGAAGCTGAAGTTCTGTTCCGGGTCCAGCACTTCGAGAAGTGCGCTGGCCGGGTCGCCGCGGAAGTCGTTTCCTAGTTTATCGATCTCATCAAGCATGAAGATCGGGTTGTTGGCGCCACAGCGATAGAGCTCTTTGATGATTCGTCCCGGCAGTGCACCAATGTAGGTGCGGCGGTGCCCGCGGATCTCGGCTTCATCCCTTACCCCCCCGAGTGAAATGCGCACAAACTTACGCCCCATCGAACGTGCAATCGACTTGCCCAGTGAGGTCTTGCCGACCCCGGGAGGGCCAACAAAACAGAGTACCGGTCCCTTCATGTTCTCCTTAAGTGAGCGTACCGCGAGAAACTCCAGGATCCGTTCTTTGACTTTCTTCAGGTTGTAATGATCTTCGTTGAGAATCTCTTCGGCTCGCACGATATCGAGACTGTCGGTTGTGCTGATGTTCCACGGCATGCCGGCAAGATAGTCGAGATAGGTCCGTGCGACGTTGTATTCCGGAGAGGCCTGATTGATCCGCTCAAGGCGTGCCAGTTCCTTATCAGCGATTTTTTTGATATCCTCAGGGAGCCCGGCCTCTTCAATCTTGCGCCGCAGTTCGTTCATGTCGGCCGAGCGCGGGTCTTCTTCTCCCAACTCTTCCTGAATGTGCTTCATCTGCTCTCGCAGGATATATTCCTTCTGGTTTTTACCGACCCGCTTGGTGACTTCACCGGCAACCTCATTCTTGACCTGCATTCGCTGTACTTCATAGGTAAGGTGTACGTAGACCTTTTTCAGGCGTTCCAGCGGGTCGGTCGTTTCCAGCAACTCCTGCAGGTCGGTGGCCGGCAGATTGACATACAGCGCCACCAGGTCTGACAGGCGCGCCGGGTTGTCGATGTAGTCGATCATCTTCATGACATCGTCAGGCAGTGGCTTGCCGTGTGAAAGAGCAATTTTCAACAGTGCATTCAGGCTCTGAACCAGCGCCTCCGAGACAAGATCTTTTTCGACAAACTCCCGGACAATCTCGCAACGAGCCATGGTCAGTGATCCGTCAGGCTCGGTGTCCAGAATCCGTAAACGTGTGACCCCTTCCAGCGAGACTTTGTAGCGTCCGTCGTCCATTCTTTTAATTTGGTTAACCTTGCAGAGAGTCCCGATCTCACATCTGCCGGCGGGAAGTTCCTTTTCCGGGTCCTCCGGCCGCTCAAAAACCAGTACAACGTACTTTTCATAGTTGTCTGCTTCACGGAAAACAGCGCTATCCCTTTCGTTGACATAGAGTGGAAACAGCATGTAGGGGAAAACAACGGTTTCCTTTTGCGAATAAAGCGGTAGCTTGGAAGGTATTTCGATGTTTGTGTGCGGCATCTTATGGCATTCCTTTTTATTGTGTTATAAATCCGCTGGTGTGGGGCAGTAACTATGTAATTACAGCGTTGAAATTGTAGCACATTTCAGACTACAAGCAAAGCTTCAGACAGGTCTTCCGGGCCGGACAACAATATTTTTAACCCTCACCTGTGCATAAGGACCTGCCAGTTCACGATACAGCAGCGCCAGAAAACGTACTGTCACCAGACGGTGAAGGGCCGCCTGGGTAACGCGGTAGAGCCATAAGCGAAACGGTGACGGAGAGTTGCTGCCAAGAATGAGGGGACAAAAATCACTGAGCTGGAGCGAAGCCCGTACGCTCTCGAGCGTGGGTTCGATGCCGAAGCGGAGTTCGCCTCTGTCGCATTGGCGCGGCTGCACAAGAACACCGCCGCAGATGCGCAGTGTTACAAAGTTATCTGAGTGTTCAGCCGGCAGGAACTTGATCAGACTCAGTTGTGTACCAACCAGGCGGAACTCAATGCCTCCCTCAAGTGTTAGCGGGCGAATAAGGCCCAGCGTGAATTTTTTCACATAGCACAGGTAGCGGCAGAGCAGATCATCTGTGGACAGTTGAGCGGTAAGTGCAACAGGCATGTCGGCCCATTGAACAGAAAAGATCGAAGCATCTTCAGTCATGACCTGCTGACAGACTACTTCGAGGAATGGTGTGATTGATGGCATAAAGGTATCTTGCCATCGGCATCAAATTTTGCAATCTAAATTATGGGTGTTGAAATTCAGCTTGACAAGATTCTAAATTGTATTAAGATAAAAATCATCCTGTTAGGAATTAAATATTCTATCGAAAGGAGACCCTGCCCATGTGGACTGCAAGATTTAAAATTCGTCCGGTTTCCCACTGCAAAGAGGGGTGCCCTAGTTAGCCCGCAGCCTACAGGCTGCGGGCGTTCCAAAAAAGCCCTACTGTCGAAAGACAGGGGGCTTTTTTTTTGTTGTGACAACCGTTATCTGCTATCATGGCTGTCATACGTATCTATATCAGGCGGCAAAGAGTGAGCTTCGCATGAAAAAAATTCTCATAATTTTGGCAGTTTTTCTTCCTGTTTGTGCCATTGCCGGCTATTTTTTTTATAAACGTGCACCGGAGGTCAGCTATAAGACAGCCGTTATCGAGCGCGGCACAATTGTCTCGACGGTGGCTGCTACCGGCAACCTTTCGGCCGTGACTACCGTTCAGGTAGGCACCCAGGTGTCCGGCACGATCCAGAAGCTTTACGTGGATTTTAACTCGAAGGTTAAAAAGGGACAGCCAATTGCCGAAATTGATCCCTCACTGTTCAACGCTTCGGTTGCGCAGGCCCAGGGGAACTACCTCAGCGCCGAGGCGAACCTCCAAAAAGCCAAGGTCACCCTGACGGATGCTGTGAGGACCTTCACCCGCTATAAAAAAATGCTGGCAGACGGGATAATATCACAGGGGGATTTCGACGCAACAGAGACCGTTGTGCAATCGTCAGCTGCTTCTGTTAAGGCGGCTGAAGGAGCTCTGGCCCAGAGCCGTGGTTCTTTGATGCAAGCCAAAACCAACCTGCGCTACTCCGTCATCCGCTCGCCGGTCGATGGGGTTGTTATCTCCCGTGCTATCGATGTCGGTCAGACCGTGGCTGCCTCATTTTCCACCCCGACTCTTTTCACCATCGCTCAGGATTTGACTAAAATGCAGATTGAAGTCAGCGCTGATGAGGCCGATATCAGTCGTATCCAGCTTGACCAAAAAGCCAGTTTTACCGTTGATTCCTATCCGGAGCAGACCTTTCACGGCAAAGTTATCCAGATTCGCAGTGCACCGGTTATCAACCAGAATGTGGTCACCTATGTTGTCGTTGTTACTGTTAATAACGGCGATCTGAAGCTGAAACCGGGTATGACCGCCAATGTTTCGATTGAAGTGGCTAAAAAGGATAATGTGCTCAAGTTGCCTCCGGTCGCTCTCCGTTTCAAGCCGAAAACAAAGGGAGACGAGACAAAAGCCAAAGGAGGTAAATCTGGTGGACGAAAGGGGGGGGGCGGTCTGCAGGTCTATACCCTCAGAGAGGGTAAGCCTGTTGCCGTGGCGGTGAAGACAGGCATTGCCAACAACAACAGCATCGAGCTGGTTGAGAGCACACTCAAGGAAGGTGACGAAGTCATCGTCGAGCAGGTCGGCGGTGATAGCGGCAAGAAGAAGAGCGCCGCTTCGTCAATGGGGCGTCCCTTTTAAATGAGTGATGTTATCTCCCTGACTGATATCCGTCGCGTCTTTACCATGGGCGATCAGCAGTTTGAAGCGCTCAAGGGCGTCTCTTACAACGTTGCCGCCGGTGAGTTTGTTGCGATTATGGGTGCTTCCGGCAGCGGCAAATCAACCTGTATGAACATCCTTGGCTGCCTTGACCGGCCAACCTCCGGTCAATACCTGCTGGATGGGCTTGATGTAGGGACGATGGGCCCTAATCAACTGGCAGACATTCGCAATAAAAAACTCGGTTTTGTCTTCCAGGGGTTCAACCTGTTGGCCCGTACCCCGGCCGTGGAAAATGTTGAACTGCCTTTGGTTTACGCAGGAATTCACGCCAAAGAACGCCGCCACAAAGCCCTTATGGCAATGGAACAGGTCGGCCTGTCTGGCAAGGAGAAAAACCACTCCAGCCAACTCTCAGGTGGCCAGCAGCAGCGGGTCGCCATCGCCCGCGCCCTGGTCAATAATCCTGCCGTGATTCTTGCCGACGAACCAACCGGCAATCTTGACAGCGCTACCAGCGAAGAGATCATGAGCCTCTTTATGGCCCTCAATAAACAGGGGATTACGATCATCATGGTTACCCACGAACATGATGTGGCGGCGTACGCAGGGCGCCAGATCACCTTCAAGGATGGCAAAATAATTTTGGATAGCAAAAATGGTCTGACGGTTTAACTATGGATTTCCTGCAAACTCTCAAAATAGCTCTCCGGGCTTTGCGCACCAACAAGATGCGCTCATTTCTGACGATGCTCGGCATCATCATCGGAATAGCTGCGGTCATCGCCATGATGGCGGTCGGTTCAGGGGCAAGTTATGTTATCTCCCAGCAGATTGCCAGCATCGGCAGCAACATTATCCTGGTTATTCCCGGCTCCACTACCAGCGGGGGGCTGCGCACCGGTAGCGGCGGCGCTCAGACGCTGACCAGCGACGACGTCAAGGCGATTATGAACGAGTGCCCATCAGTAGGGCTTGCGGCGGGTACGGTCCGCACTTCAGGACAGGTTGTCTACGGCAACCTGAACTGGTCGACTGTTATAATGGGTGGTACACCTGAACTGTTTGAAATCCGCGAATGGCCGGTAACTGCTGGACGCAATATAACGCAGCAGGACGTTGATTCTGCCGTCAAGGTTTGTCTTTTAGGTCAAACAGTGGCGGACAATCTTTTTGGGTCAGCTGATCCGGTAGGCAATATCGTGCGCATAAAAAAGATACCTTTTACTGTTATCGGCGTTCTGGAGCGCAAGGGGCAATCTCCTCAGGGGACAGATCAGGATGACACTCTCTTTGTGCCGTTGCGCACCGCCCAGCGCAATCTGTCCCGCTCCCATCATACCAATAACGTTGGTGCGGTGATCGTCAAGGCCAAAAGCGAAGAGCTGCTTGGCAAGGCCGAAGAGGAAATCAACAGTCTGCTCAACCAGCGTCACCGCATTACTGGCGGTAAGGAACCTGATTTTTCGACGCGTAACCTGTCTGAAATTTTGGCGGTGGCTGAAAAATCAGCGAAGGCCATGTCGCTGCTGCTGGGGGCGGTGGCTTCGATATCGCTGATTGTCGGCGGGATCGGAATCATGAATATCATGCTGGTTTCGGTTACTGAACGTACCCGCGAGATCGGCATCAGGATGGCGATCGGTGCCAAGAAAAATGATATCCTTATGCAGTTTATGACCGAGGCGGTTCTGCTGACCATGCTGGGAGGTTTGATCGGCATTGCTCTTGGCACCGGAGGTGCTACCATCGTTTCCAGTCTTCTCGGTTGGCCAACCATGATTTCGATTCAGTCCATCTCCATTGCTTTTGTATTTTCCGCTGCGGTCGGTATTTTCTTTGGCTTTTATCCTGCCAGGAAAGCGGCCGGGCTCAACCCGATAGATGCCCTGAGGTATGAATAAAATGACTGACTGTCCGATGTGTTGCCGCTGGGATGAAAATTCAGATCTGCAGATTATTGAGCTGCAGCACTCTTATGTAACTCTCAACCGTGACCAGTATTTTCCCGGTTATACACTGTTGTTCACAAAGTGTCATGCCACTGAACTATTCCACCTCGATCAGGATGTGCGCAGCGCTCTCATGGAGGAGGTTACCACTGTGGCACAGGCGCTCTACGCGGTCTATGCCCCTGACAAGATGAATTATGAGCTCCTGGGCAATATGGTGCCGCATATCCACTGGCATATCGTGCCGCGCTTCCGCTCCGAACCACTCTGGCCACGTCCGATATGGGCCGAGCCGCACGATGAACTCTGTCTGCCGGTGGACGAATACCGGCAGCGGATAGAACGTATCCGGAGAGAGCTCGCATGATTCGTCACTCTCTCCATACGCTTAAAAACGGCCTGCGCGTTGTCTGTGTCGAAATGCCGCATCTGCATGCCGCTGAGCTGGCGGTTTATATCAAAGTCGGCGGGCGTAATGATCCATCTGGTCGCGAAGGTCTCTCGCATTTTCTGGAGCACATTCTCTTTCGTGGTACCGCTGAGTTTCCCTCGTCTCTGGCAATCGAGTCGGCATTCGAGATCATAGGCGGCGCTCCGAATGCCGCGACCGATGCCGAGTCGACTTATTACTATTCACGGGTTCATCCGGACAGCATCAAGCGCGGCATGGAAATATTTGCTTCGATGTTGACAAAACCGCTCCTGAGCGGAATCGACGTCGAAAAGCGGATTATAGCCGAGGAAGCCAGGGAGGACCTGAACGAACAGGGGGAAGAGGTCAATCCCGACACCATCGTCAGCAGGATGCTCTGGCCACGGCACCCGCTCGGGATGCCGACAATCGGCACGCTTGAAAGTATTGCCGCCATCGAACAGAGTGATCTCAGGCGGCATCTGGATACGTATTATGTGCCCTCAAACGCGGTTCTTGTTGTCTCCGGGCCGGTACAGAGCCGTGCCGTTGTCGCCGCTGCACGGGATTGTTTTGGAGGGTGGTCTAATGAGTTGGTGCCTGCAACGCATCTTGTAACATTACGCCGTTTATCACCACAGCTTCGCTGTGTACATGACTCAGACAGCCAGATGGGGCTGCAACTGGCGTTTCTTGGCTTTGCCCGCGATGATCGCCGCTTCATGGCGTTGCGTTTTTTGCGGAGAATCCTTGCCGGCGGGGGGAGCTCGCGTCTCCATTTACGCTTGCGGGAGGAACTCGGTATAGTTTATTCCGTGGATGGCGCCATAGGTGCCTACGATGAAACCGGTTGCATGGCTTTTGATCTGTCCACCGCTCCGGAAACCTTGATTCATGCGGTCGAAGCCGCACTCGAGGAGTTGCGCCGTATCACAACGACACCTGTTCCTGGAGATGAGCTGGAGCGGGTTCGTAATTCCTATATTTTTGATCTTGAGTTTAGCCGGGATTCTGCTTACGAGATGGGTGGAAGGTATGGCTGGGGTGAACTGATGGGGGTCGTCAGAAGTATAGAGGAGGATCAATGCGAAGCGCGCCGGATCACAGCGGCGGATATCCAGGAAACCGCTCTGGCGCTGTTTGCACCGGCAAATCTACGTCTGGTAGCTGTCGGGCCGTGGAAGCGCGGTATGAAGAAGGCACTACAGGAACGTATAACAAGGTATCAACAACAATTCTGAATAATATCCATGATTCAGGCGGAGACCCGGTCGCGGTCGAACTCTTTGCAACTCCTCGTAATGCCGGCAATGACAGCTTCAACCGTTTCGTCCAGGCTGATGAAGCTGAGGCCGATACCGGGGGGGGTACGCATGATTCCCCACGGCATTGTCCTGCGAACTTCTGCCTGGATCGTCCAATCAAATTCCGGAATTACGACGGTCAGCCGGTCTCCTCTGCTGAACTTCTCAGCATTAAAATCAACGATGAACATGCCTCCCCATGAAATATTCAGGGTAAATCCACGTAATTGACTGTCGTTATAATTAACAAGTGTAGAAAGACATACTGGATGGCGTCGGAATACGCGCAATTTTCTTGGTTCAAATGTTGAACAGGTTTTGGATAGAAAATCGTCAAGGTTTCTGTCCTGCTTGGCGCTTCCCGGCATCGTCATCGGTACGAGCATGCCGCCCATCGTCCTCACCCGCAATGTCGGGAAAAAATTGGCCAGCGTGCAGGCGACTATTTTTTCCTCTCCCTTTGACTTGATAATTGAAGGGAGGTCTACCAGTATTCCACTGTACAAACCTTCGAGAGCGAGATTTTCTGCTTCGCAGAAACTGGCACAGGGAACTGCCAGAGCTCCGGCTCTGTTCAGGACGGCTGTCAGAGCCGCCCTTGTCTCATCAATATATGAGACAACAAGTATTGGTTGTGGTGGTAACGGCATCCGCTACTCTTCAATAGAGAGCGCTACCATGAACCATTCCGTGTCAGTGGCAAATTTGAGTGTGATATTTTCTAGGTTATTTCCTGAAGAAACAACATAGTCAGCGCCATTAACGACCGAAGGTGTAGAAAGCTGAATGTCCGACCCGCCTGTGGAGAGGTGCTGTTTGAAAGAGCCGGCAAGCATATTGGCAATCTCACCCATGGCATCATTGACGTCATCGTCAATTTCGGTAACCTCCATGCCGAGCATCAAAGAGGTGAAAGATATGGCCAGTGGCCATGGCAAGTGCACGCTCACCAACCCGTTGTACGTCCCGGCCAGACCAACCATGGCAGTCAGGCACTCCTTGAAGTGTGTCGTGACATCAACCTGAATCGGCAGGTGCATCAGATCCTCTACCCCGACCATATTGATGAACACATCCTGGACATCCTTGATAAAGCTTTTTATCAGCTCGTCTTCGGTCATGTTGATTGCAGCTAGTGTTTCAGGCTTTATCGGCATGTTCTCTTCCCCCATTTAAATTAACTGGCAAAGCTGTCCCGTTCATCATCAGAAAACATCAGGTCTACGTCCATGATTATCAATAATCTTTCGGCATGGCTAAATACGCCGGTGATAAACTCCTGACCGACTCCCCCCGATGTCATCATTGAGGGGGGAGGATTTATCTCGCTGTTATGAATGCGGATAACTTCGGAAACGGCATCCACTATAAAACCAGTTAGCGTGCCGGCAACATCCATAACAATGATGCGGGTGCGGTTACTGTTCTCCGTGTCCATGAGGCCAAAGCGCCTGCGCATGGATATAATCGGGATTACCTTGCCGCGAAGGTTGATGACACCTTCAACATAATGCGGAGTATTAGGCATTTTTGTTATGGCCGGCATGCGGATAATTTCGCGGACCTTAATGACTTCAACTCCATATTCTTCATCAGCGAGCATGAAGCTGACCAGCTGTATCAGCTCGTCATGCCGGGTGCTGTCGTTTGCTTTTACCAGGGCGGTTGTTGACATGAAAACTCCTTTTTACGGAAAACAATCAAATGGGAGCTGAGATAAAGTGACTTCTGCGATTTTACAGAACTTTTTCCGGCGGTCAAGGGCATTCTGCATGCATGCTCTCCAATCCGCAAGCAGGGTGCTTTATTACGGGTACTTTGCCTCCAGAACGGTTATCTGGATTCGGCCGATAATAGCTATAATGGGCTCCATATCATGCGGGAGATGCCCTCCAAGCAGTTTGATGTGAGTCGGGTCAGCCGGAAGCTGGTTATAGGTAGGGTCAACCGAAACCCACCGTCCATCGATAAAGCTCTCGGCCCAGCTGTGATAGAGAAAGCCCATTCCTTCGAGATACACCAGGCCGGAAACAAAGCGAGTTGGAATGCCGGCTGCACGTGCCAATGCGGTATAGAGGCGGGCGTGTGTCTGGCAGTTGCCGTTCTTCGACTTGAGGCTTGCAACGGCACCGCCGCCGTCATCAATAGTGTCATTGAGCCATTGAGCAGTCCATGAGGCAAGAGCTCTGGCCAGCTCTTCCCGGTTTTTGGTCCCGGCCGCGATGGCTTTGGCCTGAGTGATGATTTCCGGTGCATCGGACTCTATCTTGTCGGCTGGTTTGAGAGAGGCCTCATCATATATTTGCGGTGGTGAGTCAGGAATGTTTGTGGCCAGGGAGCCGGTCTTTATAGTGATCTGTCCTGTGCCGGATCTCTCCATTTGCTGCCCACCGCCTTGAAGCAGCACGAGGGAGTCATTCCAGTTGCTGATTTGTATCGACAGGCCGGTCAAGGTCTTCGGGGTTCTGATTGGCGGTGTTACGCGCACCAGACTAAAGTCATAGATCAGATCTTTTTTGGCAAGCGCCCAGCCACTGATAAAAGCACCAATGGTATCCGGGCGTTCCATTTTTGTTATTACCAGGCCTTCACGGACTGATTCCTCAAGCGTATTACCCTGCTTGTCTACCCAGATGTCATTGTTGACAAAGGTATACAGGTCGTTGCGGAGTTTGAGTGCGGTGAGACCCTCCGTCGTTTTTTCCTCGCCCAGAACAGAGATATGTACCTCTTTAATTTTTAACTCTTCCGGGTCAAAAACCTGAATTTTATATGTCCTTCCCGTTGTGACGGCATGCATCAGCGGATAGAGATTAAGGGCCGGCCCGGGATAGACGTTGCCTTTAAAGCGGAGGATTTTGTCGGTAATTTTACCGCGTACTTCGCTTTTGATTTGGATGCTGTCGCCATTGACTTTGCCGGTGATGTGCGACGACAAGCCGTTTACGGTCTGCTCTACATCAAAGGAGCGAAGAACAAGTTTCTTTGAAACCATGTATGTCTCACGCGTGGAAGCTTCTTTGGAAAAGTTCATAACTTTCATTCGTACGCTGCCGTTACCATCCATCCGGTAGCCACCATCCGACTTTTCTATCTGTTGCCGGTAGAATCCGACCTGTTCGCTATTTACATAAATTCCGAACCAGCGTTCGGACAGTGGTGGAACATCGATTTTGTCAAAAGTATCCGCCATAACGGTCAGGCTGCTGCAGAGCATAATCATGCCTGCAACAAGAAATCTGGAATATACATTCATTGATGTGAGCCCTTTTAATGTGAACACGCACGTGTCGGTGGTCTTGAACCGCCTAATAGAGAGGTGAAGGCGGTTGAAGTCTGATCGCTTGTGGTGCTGGTGGGGTTGAGACGGTACGGTTTTGTTTAGTTTTGTTCAGTGGTTTTGCCATTGCTAACCTCGGCAGCAGCAGTGGGGCGGGGTACTGTTTTTGGGTCAAAGAACTCAATCCGGTTTCTGCCACCGGTTTTCGCGCGGTACATGGCGTCATCTGCCAGTTTGATAAAACCGTCAACGGTCGTGGAATCTTGTGGGGAAAACGAGACAACACCGAGGCTGATGGTAAGGTTGAGGCCGGAAAGTACATCACTGAATTTGGTGTTCTGCACCGCCAAGCGGATGCGGTCAGCCACAAAAAGAGCCTCTTCCGGTGTTGAGTCAGGCAGGATGGCAACAAACTCCTCGCCGCCGTAGCGGGCGGCACAGTCATAGCTGCGCAACTCTTTCTGTAACTTCAGGGCCACCATCTGGAGTGCAACGTCCCCCTGAAGGTGCCCAAACTCGTCATTAACATGTTTAAAATGGTCAATGTCCAGCATAACGAGCGACAGGTTGCCTCCCTTTCGCGCGCAACGCTGTAGTTCCTTGTCAAGCGCCTTCATCATATAGCGACGGTTAAAGAGTCCGGTAAGATGGTCGGTGTTTGAAAGCTCAAGCAACAGCTCGTTGGAACGCCTCAGCTCGTCCTGTAATTTTTTAATCTTGAGATGGACCTTGACCCTGGCAACAAGCTCTTCCGGGTCAAACGGTTTGGTGATGTAGTCGCTGGCCCCTTGCGCAAGCCCCTTGAGCTTGCGCTCACGATCGTTCATTCCGGTCAGGATGATCACCGGGACATCCTGCAGTTCCGGGCGGGCTTTAAGCATGCTCAGAAACTTGAAGCCGTCGATGCGCGGCATCTCCAGGTCGCACAGAATGATGTCTGCAGGGTGTGAGAGCAGCTTCTTGAAGCCCTCCAGGCCGTCATCAGCTTCGTAATAGCGCGTGAAGAGGTTGAACGGCTCAAGAGTCCTGATAATCTGCTCCCTGACGGTTACAGAATCATCTATGATTAGCACGGTAGAGGACATAGCGATGAAGTGTAGTTCAACTGACCTCAAAACTCAATTAATAAAACGGTTGTATTAGGGTGCTTGTCCGAATAAATTACAGCAGCGGTTGTTGTGCCAGTCGCTTCATTTCCGAAATCGTTGTTGTGTAATCAGCTGCACCGAATACGGCGCTGCCGGCAACAAACACATCGGCGCCTGCGTGGGAAATAGTGGCGATATTGGATGGCTTGACGCCGCCGTCAACCTCCAGCTCTGCTTCGGAGCCCCGGCGGTCGAGCATGGCCCGTAGTGAATGGATCTTGGGAAGGCATGCCTCAATGAAACTCTGACCGCCAAATCCCGGATTTACCGTCATGAGGAGCACCAGGTCCAGGTCGTCGATAACGTAATCGAGAATACTCAGCGAGGTCGCGGGATTGAGTGAAACACCGGCTCGCTTCCCGAATGATTTGATCAGCTGGATGCTGCGATGGAGGTGATTGGTTGCTTCGGCATGAACAACGATGATATCGGCGCCTGCCTTAGCAAAATCCTCAATATAGAGATCTGGATTCTCAATCATCAGATGCACATCCAAGGGCAAGGTTGTCACTTTTCTGGCGGCTTCGACGATCAGGGGACCGATGGTGATGTTGGGGACAAAATGGCCGTCCATGACGTCGATGTGGATATAGTCAGCGCCGGCTGCCTCGACGGCACGGATTTCATCTCCAAGACGTGAGAAGTCGGCAGACAGGATGGATGGGGCGATTTTTTTCATGAATAAGCTCCCTGATACAGTTTTATTTAACTCGTTTGATTCGTGCGGCGAAGAAGCCGTCCATGCCGTGACGATGCGGCCAGACCCTGAACATGCCATAAAATGCAATCAACTCGCTCCAGGCGGGAAAGAGTTCTTTCAGGTTTTCCAGCACGAACCCGGGGTGGTGCAGGAGAAAATCCTCTACTACCAGTTCGTTTTCAGCCTCTGAAGTTGAGCAGGTCGAATAGAGCAGTGTGCCGCCGGGCTTCAGCCTGCCGGAGGCGTTCTTGAGCAGCGTCTTCTGTACGGCGGCAAGGCGGGTAATGTCACCGGAGAAGAGTCGCCATTTTGCCTCGGGATTGCGCCGGATGACGCCGAGTCCAGAGCAGGGAGCATCCAGCAGGATACGATCAAAAGAGCCGTCTGGAAACGTATCAGGCTGGTGCAGGTCGGCTACCGCCGTGGTCGCGGAACTGATTCCAAGGCGTCGCAGGTTGTCCTGGACCAGCGTCAGTTTTGAGCGGGAGATATCGGTTGCGATCAGTTCGCCGCGATCATCCATCTGCTGGGCAATGTGGCAGCATTTGCCGCCGGGTGCCGCGCAGGCATCCCAGATGCGCTCGCCCGGTGCGGCGCCCAGCAGCAGGGTGGCTATCTGTGACGCCTCGTCCTGTACGGCGAACAGGCCGGCCTCAAAGCCGGGGAGGGCGCTGATGATGTGGCGTCCGGTTACGGCGATACCATCTGGTGAGAAGCGGCACAGGGTCGCTTCAATGCCGTGCTCTTTAAATTTCTGCAGTAACTCTTCGCGGCTGGAACGGAGCGTGTTGACTCGAAGAGTCAGGGGCGGTTGCTGTGAGGAAGCCTCTGCCAGTAATTGCGCCTCGGTTGCACCAAGCTGGTCAAGCCACTGTTCCACCAGCCACTCCGGTTGGGAATGTCGGGCTGCTATTGCTGCCACCGGATTGGTCGTTATGTCGGGAAAGCTGATCGTGTCGCGCCGCCGCAGGTAGTTCCTCAGGACGGCGTTGATCAGTCCGCTGGTGCCTGGCGTGATCTCCTTTGCCAGGTTAACCGATTCATTGACGGCGGCCGATTCAGGAATGCGGTCGAGGCAGGTCAGCTGGTAAAGCCCGATCCGCAAGATGACCAGCGCCTGCGGATCAAGTTCAATCATCGGTTTTTCAAGCAGCTGCAGCAGGATATGGTCGAGTGTCCCCTGGCGCCGCAAAACGCCGAACACCAGCTCAGCATACAGGCCACGGTCGGGTCCGCATAAGACGCCGTTGGAAAGTTCGATGTCAATCAGGCGATCGGCAAATCCGCCCTCTTTTCTGATACGCAGCAGAGTTTCGCAGGCTGCCTGGCGTGGGTTTGCTGATGGGGTTCCTTTTGCAGCGCGTCTGATAATCATGTGTCCTCGATTTTTTCCAGTCGCTGGACACGTTCCGGAATAGTGGCGGTGCGGTTGATTGTAACGTAACATGGCGCGTCAGCTACGTTCATTTGTTGCTCTCGTCTGATCTTTGCGGATCATCCGGCTTGAACTGATTGTGACCATGATAAGCATCAAGAGCAAAAAGTGCAATAGAGAGGTGAGGTGCCGGGCTGTAATGTCAGTAAAAATGGCTATTTCCCTTGCATACCCCCTGTTGATTTGCTATATTCCCAGACCTTCTAAATATCGCACAAGAACTGAATTTTATTAATGAATCTTCTCTCTGTCGAAAAACCTGCCCGCTATATGGGGGGCGAAATGGGCTCCATTCGCAAGGATGTTGCCGATCTTCGCTTTGCCCTTGCGTTTCCTGACGTCTACGAAGTTGGCATGAGCCATCTGGGGCTGCGCATCCTTTATCATATTCTGAATGAGGTCGAGTGGATTGCAGCAGAACGTGTATTTGCTCCCTGGCCGGATATGGAAGCACAAATGCGTGCCGATGGCGTTCCTTTAGCAACGCTTGAAACGGCCACACCACTGGCGGATTGCGATATCATCGGTTTCACCCTGCAGTATGAACTCTCCTATACCAATATTCTCAACATGCTCCGGTTGGGCGGAATACCGCTGCTGTCAAGCGACCGAAGCGAAGTTTTCCCGCTGATAATTGCCGGCGGTCCCTGTGCCTACAACCCTGAGCCGTTGGCCCCTTTCTTTGATGCTGTTCTGCTGGGTGACGGTGAAGAGGCTGTCCTTGAAATTGCCATGGCGGTCCGTGATGCTAAAAAGGGTGGTGAAAGCAGGGCTCAGCTGCTTGAGCGGCTTTCACTCATTGAAGGGGTCTACATCCCTTCGTTCTTTGAACCTCAGTACTCTCAAGACGGCACCGTGTCTGCAATGAAATCCCTCAAGCCGGGCTATTCGTCCGTTCGCCGCCGTTTTCTGGCAGATCTTGATGCGGCGGCCTACCCGGCGTCTCCAGTTGTCCCGTTTATGAAGACTGTTCACGACCGGGTTGCAGTCGAAATCGCCCGTGGCTGTACCCGTGGCTGCCGTTTCTGTCAGGCCGGATATGTCTACCGGCCGTTGCGTGAGCGCTCTCCGGAAACTATTCTCAACCTGGTGGAGCAGTCGCTCAAGGCTACCGGTTATGATGAAATATCGCTTCTTTCGCTTTCGACCGGCGATTACTCCTGTGTCACGCCGCTTGTGACCGAGTTGATGGCGCGCTATGCCGAGGACCGTGTGGCTGTTTCGCTTCCCTCGCTGCGGGTCGGGAGCCTGTCGGATGAGCTGATCGAAGAGATCAAAAAAGTACGTAAAACCGGTTTTACTCTTGCCCCTGAAGCGGGCAGTGACCGTATGCGGCGGGTCATCAACAAAGGGATCACCGAAGATGACCTGATCGCAGGAGCTGCCGCAATTTATCAGGCCGGTTGGCGTTTGATCAAGCTGTACTTCATGATCGGTTTGCCGGGCGAAACGCCTGATGATATCGCCCAGATTGCAACTCTGGGGCGCCGCGTCAAGGATCAGGCCAAGGGAAGCAGCGTTTCCGGCGATGTTAATGTTGCGGTGAGCACCTTTGTCCCCAAGGCTCATACGCCGTTCCAGTGGGAACCGCAGATTTCGATGCAGGAAACCACGGATTTGCAGTATCAACTTCACTGTGACCTCAAGAAGCGTAAGCTCAAATTCAAGTGGCAGGATGCACCACTCTCATTCATGGAGGGGGTGTTTGCCCGTGGCGACCGTCGCTTGGCGCCTCTGTTGATCCGTGCCGTCGAATTGGGGTGTCGCTTTGACGGCTGGCGCGAGTATTTTTCTCTGGAACTCTGGCTTCAGGCCTGTGCCGACTGCAACATCGAGCCGGAGTGGTACTTGCGCCGCAGGGGACTTGATGAAGTTCTGCCGTGGGACCATCTGGATTGCGGTGTGACTCGTGAATTTTTGCTGGCCGAGCGTGAACGGGCACTTGCTGAGGCAGCAACAAAGGACTGTCGTGACGGCAACTGCAGCGGGTGTGGTGTCTGTGATTTCAGCGTGGTAACGAACAGGCTTTCTCCGCAAACGCCGCCTGTGTCCCGTCCAAAAATAGTTGTTGATGAGCCGGTAGCTGCCCGTATGCGTCTCAGGTTTTCCAAAGTCGGGGGCATGCGCTATTTAAGCCACCTTGAGCTGATCACTGTTTTTACGCGTGCCGTGAGCAAGGGAGGGGTGCCGATTCTTTTCTCGCTCGGCTTCCATCCACACCCACGTTTCTCGTTTGGTACGGCAACATCAGTTGGTGTTGAGTCACAGGCCGAGTATATGGATATGTTTGTCGTTTCCGGCATATCAGCCGGAGAGGTGCAGGAGCGTCTTAATGCTGTGTTGCCGGAAGGGTTGCGGATTCTGGAGTCGGAGGAGGTTGACGTTAAATCACCTTCAATATCGACTCTTATCGAGGCGACCAGCTATCGGATAACAGTTGCCGGAGCCGATCCTGGTTTGCTGTCGGAACAATGTGTGCAGTTTATGGCACAGGAGGCTTTTGTTATTCAACGGACCAAAAAGGGGCAGACTACGACGGTGGATCTGAGGGGCGAAACGGTTTCTCTCTCCGTGAGCGGACAGACAGTGAAACTGGTTGCCAAAAGGGGCAAGCCGGTGGAGTTTGCCCGGGCCATAACCGGTAATGGAGAGCTTCAGGGTGACGACATCCAGGTTGAAAAATGTGCAGTCATCTTTGCTGCGTAAAACTTACATCGATTTCATATTTTATATAAATGGAGAAAATTGCTATGGGAGCTGAGTTAGTTATTAATGCCGCTTCCCACGAAACCCGGATCGCGCTGATTGAGAACGGTACTATTGCCGAGCTTTACATTGAGCGCAGCCGAGAGAAGGGTATTGTGGGCAACATCTACAAAGGTCGCGTTATTCGCGTGCTGCCGGGAATGCAGGCCGCCTTTGTTGATATTGGTCTGGAGAAGGCAGCCTTTCTCTATGTGGCTGATGTGTTCGATGCTATTGAGGAATATGAGTCGCTGCTGTATTCCGGCAGCAAAAAAGACGATGAGCCGGCTGAAGAGCAGGACGACCATGACCGCGCCGAGTTTAGGCCGCTCCATCCGATTGAGGATCTGCTGCAGGAGGGGCAGGAGCTGCTTGTGCAGATATCCAAGGAGCCGCTCGGCACCAAGGGGGCACGCATAACATCTCACATCTCGCTGCCGGGAAGGCATCTGGTCTATATGCCGACGGTTGACCATATCGGGATCTCAAGACGGATAGAGGACGAGGAGGAGCGCGAGCGTCTGCGCGAAATTGTGGAGCGGCTCAAGAAGCCCGGTTCCGGTTATATTGTCAGAACAGTTTCGGAAGGCAAGAGCGAAGAGGATCTGGTTGCCGACATGCAGTACCTGGCAACCCTGTGGGAGGAGATATCCAAACGGCAGGATAATGCAGCGGTGCCGTCATTGCTGCACTCAGACCTGGATGTGGTCCAGAAGGTTGTTCGGGATATTGTTTCCGAGCAGGTGGACAAGATCATTGTTGACTCTCAGGTTGACTACGACAGAATCGTGAATTTTATTTCCACTTTTGCGTCAAAGATGAAGTATACGATCGAACTCTATGATGAAGAGGAGCCGATCTTCGATCATTACGGGCTGGAAGTCGAGATCAGCAGGGCACTGGGAAGGAAGGTCTGGCTCAAGTCCGGTGGCTATATAATCATTGAACAGACAGAGGCATTGAGTGCTGTCGATGTGAATACCGGTCGATTTGTCGGCAAACACAATCTTGAAGACACAATTCTGAAAACCAATCTTGAGGCGGTCAAGGAGATTGCCTATCAGCTTCGTTTGCGTAATATCGGCGGGATCATCATCATTGACTTCATCGACATGGAAAAAGAGGTTAACCGTGAAAAGGTGTACGGTGCGCTTGAAGAGGCATTGAAGGCAGATAAATCAAAGACAAATATTTTGAAAATATCAGAGCTTGGTCTTGTCGAGATGACCAGGAAACGGGTACGGGAGAACATCAGCCGTATGATGTGCGAACCCTGCAGCTATTGTGAGGGGCGTGGCTACATCAAGTCAAAAATAACAATCTGTCATGAAATATTCCGTGAGTTGCGGCGGGAAATGCTTGATGCCAGGGGCGCCAAGGCGACTGTGACTGTTCACCCGCAGGTGGCCGATCTGCTCTATGATGAGGAGCGACGTGGGTTGGAAGAGTTGGAGAAAAAGTTCAAAAAAAGAATTACGGTTCGGGCCAAGCCTGGATTTCATCAGGAGCAGTTTGAAATCTTGATTAATTAAGACTGGTCTGGGTACGTCAGTTACTGTTTGATAAACGCAACGAGGCGGGGAGATAATTCCCCGCCTCGTTGCGTTTGAGTGGTAAAGGTGGATTATGCGGCTTTGGTATTCAGCTCATTCTGCTCGTAATGTGCGGAAAAATATCCCATCGCTTCGCGCATGATATCCGAGACGCTCTTGTGGGTGGTTTTCATCAGGTTTTCCAAATGGTCGCGCTCTTCGTCACTTACTCTCATAGAGATAACATTGTAGCGCGGATTTTCTCTCATTCTTCCCATGGTAATTTCCTCTCTTTTCGCTTTATTTTTTAACTTCCGGTCTTTGTGGAGTGAATATACCGTATACAACAGCTAATATCGTGCCAAGTCGTGAAAAATAAATAAATGCAAGAAATAACAGCATGTTGTGGTTTGGTGGTGTTGGGTGTTGTTACTGGCTGGCCGTAATGTGTGCCAAATGCGGCACATGGGTGGCCAAAAGTATACACTATTATGAAACATGGATATGTGTGTAGCAGGGGTGTCGTGGTGAAGAGGGAGAGGTTAGCTGGAAACCGATTTTGGGTGGCGGATAACTTCTATGCCGTGTTTTTCCAGCAATCTGTAAAAGGTTCTGCGAGGCAGGTTAGCCAAGCGGGCGGCTTTTGTAACATTTCCATCAGTCTCTTCAAGGTAGCGGGCGATAATGTTCTTCTCTGTGCGAACTACCTGTAACTCACGTTCTGCCTTGAATGAGACGCGGCGGCGATTGACGTCAATGTCGGGGCAGGATTCGTAGGTGTCGATAAAAATAGTAGGGAGATTCTCAAGCCGGATAATGTCATCTTTGGCGAGAACGGCACTGCGCTCTATGACGTTCTGCATTTCACGTATATTTCCTGGCCAAGGGTAGTGCTGCATGGCTTTTACGGCCCTGTCTTCAATTCCGGCGATCGTTTTGTTGAGTTTTTTACGGGCCTTGTCGAGAAAGTGCTGGGCCAGTTCCGGCACGGATTCGGCGCGCTCACGTAGCGGCGGAAGTTCAATGCAGAAAACATTAAGGCGGTAATACAGGTCCTCGCGAAACCACCCCTCACGCACGCCAAGTTCAAGATCCTTGTTAGTTGCTGCTATCAGGCGAACATCAACCTTTTTTGCGGTTACGCCGCCTACCGGACGTACTTCACCGAGGTCGAGTATTCGCAGAAGTTCGGCCTGCAGTTTAGGGGTGATATCGCCAATTTCGTCAAGAAAAATGGTACCGCCGTTGGCCGCCTCAAATAGTCCTTTCTTGTCGGCGATAGCACCGGTGAAAGATCCCTTTTTGTGGCCGAACAGCTCACTTTCAAGAAGCGAATCTGTAAGTGTCGTGCAGTTAACGGTCATGAGCGCTTTGTCATTGCGCTTGCTTTGGCGATGGATGGAGCGTGCGGTGAGCTCCTTGCCGGTGCCGGTTTCACCACTGATCAGAACGGTTGTGGGGGTCGGAGCGACTTGGCGGATCAGTTCCATTACCTCCATGATCCCCGGGTCGCTACCGACAATCATGTCCTCACCGGCCTGTCTGTCCAGTTCGCGCTGCACAAGTTCATACTTCTGCATCAGATAGCCGCGCTCCTCCTCTATCAATTGCATATTGTGTGGAAGGCACATTTGAATATCAGCAAAGCCTTGAAACACCGCTACAGCATGTTCCCTGCAGGAGTTATATCCGCAGGCGCGGCAATTAAGCTCGTCCCCTTGCGTAAATTTGTTTGTGGAGTAGAGGATGCGTTTGATGTCGTCCTTGCCGGGTGTCGGGAGCTTGACCATCTTGTCCGAGTATGACCTCCCCATGTCAGGCATGCTTGCATTAGAGCGGTAGTGGCTGGCGGTATCGTACGGAAGTTGGGCGCTGTTGTGGCACAGAATCAGCTTGCGTTTGAAAAAATGATTAAGCTCTTTGTCGCGCGCAGGACCGTCAACGCAGCCGCCATCACAGAAGCGAAGATCGACGAATGCGGGGGTGATGCGTCCGGCGGCCAGATCGCGGATTATACCGATAGTGTGCGCCTCCCCTTCTGCACTGATGGTCTCATTGTCCTGAAAATCGGTTTCGATATCAAAGACCTTGAGCGGCCCGCCGGTGAGCGTGAAAAAACGTCCGCTACCGGGATCAACGCCGTCGAAAGGTCTCTCGGCCATGTTTGCAGGAGTGATGTCCCGATTTTTAAACAGCTTGTCAATTTCCTGATACGTCAGTACGACGTCAATTGCTCTTGATGCTTCTCCCTGGATTTCAAACTTCGCGGCAATGCAGGTGCTTACATAAATAACCCGGGTCTCTTCCCCGAGGACGCTTTTGATAAATCGTCCCATAGCAATCATCGGTGAAACAACCGGCATGATGTTGGGGACGAGTGCCGGATAGTGACGCTCTATTAAATCAACAACAGCTGAACAGTGCGATGAGATCAGGGGGCGGTTGGAGGAACCAAGGGCGCTACGATAGTTGTCGGCAATCATTTTGGCGCCATAGGCGCCTTCGTGCACTTCGCAGAAGCCGAGACTTTTTAAGGCAGCAACCAGTTGCCCGGGCAGCAAATCATGAAAAAAAGCGGGAAAAGAGCAGCCAAGCACAGCAACTACGGGGGCTCCGGATGCAAGCATCTCCTGTGTAAGCGCCATGCGGTCAACAATGACCTTGGCTTTTTGGGGGCAGCTCAGGCAGTTGCCGCAGCCTATGCAGCGGTCATAAATGATCTGGGCAAAACCGCCATCGACCTTGATGGCTTTGACGGGACAGCTGCGCACGCAGGAATAGCAGCGGCGGCATCTCTCCTTATATGTGATGATTGGTTCCATGGCTCCAGGCTTTTGTGGTTAGTAACGCTAGAGTACACTAAAAAAAACATATGTGCAAGAAATGGCACACTTCAAATTAGCAGTAAACCGTCAGATATAATGACCTGTTCGCTACCGTTAGACGTGATTGCAGTTAGCGTTGGACGATAAAATACGTAATCCTCGTGAAAGGGGGCGCTGACGGTGCCGCCGAAGCCGGTGTTGTCGCCGAGAGCTATGTGGATAGTCCCGAGGATTTTCTCCGCTTCAAGTACGTTGTCAGGCCTGCTGGCTTTGTCATTGGTGCCGATGCCAAGCTCGGCTATGTTGCGACAGTTTGCATTCTCGGCAAAGCGCACCTCGAGGATGTTGCGCTGTTGGTCCTTGCCGTCAATTTTTACAACAACACCTTTTTCGACAGTCAGGCTGAGTGGTTCGTCAAGTTTTCGGGTTGGTCCCCATTCTATAACCATAACGCCGTGGCTCATTCCTTCGAGCGGGGCAAAATATGCTTCGCCAGCCGGCAGGTTGCCGAAGCTTCCGGTGGCGGTCAGTAGCCCGTCATCGCCTTTGGCATGCCGTCCCTGTTTGCAGATGTTCATGTTGGTGCCGTTGGGGGTGGTGATTCGAATCCAGGCAGCTTTGTTAATCGCTTCTGTGAGGCGGGCGGTTCGGGAAGCAAGTGCGGCCCAGTCAACGGTCATGGAAGTGTGAAACATCTGAGGATCGAAGTGCGGCAGGCTGGCAAAACGGCAACCAGCTGCACAGGCAAGAGCGCGATAACGGGTGTGGCTGGTGGAGTTGTTTGACATGGCGATAATGATTTCTGCGACATCTCCTCTGTGTTTCATGACAATGTCTTTGGCGCAGGCGATTTCGTCCGGGGAGGTAGACTTGGTGAGCAACTTTGTCAGTATGCCGGCTGATTCAAGTGCCGGCATGGTGCGTTTGCCGAAGGTTGCCTGCCAGAGTACTGTTGGAGGCTCGGCGCCCGATGCGGCGGTAGCCGGGAATTCGACAAAAAGGCCGCTGCCGTACTTTAATGCAGCAAAGTCTGCTGCAGCCCGCGCTGTTATATTCAGTCGCGCGCGTCGTTCCCTGTCGGCGGCGGCGAGGATCTCGTCGGGGCCGATGATGTCACTAAACACCAGCACGCGCTCGCCCGGATGGATGCCCATATTGGTTTCAAAAAGCGATTCAAAAGCAGCGTCAAAATCTGGAGTGTCATGCATATAATTATCTCCCGAGAATCAAAAAACAACTTTTTATGAATATGTAGTTTAGCTGTATAGCTTGTAGCACATTAGGTCCAAAAGGTAAAACCGGTGTGAAAGTAAGTTGTGTTGTGTGTCAGTTTTTTCCTTGATTTATAAGGTGTTAGTGTGATAATGATGCATACTGTATACAATTCTCATGGATAATTTTGTTCAATAATTGCGAGTACTTAATCCTTTTTCAGGGTTGGTTGGTGGAGGTTTTTGTGGCACAGGTCGTTTTTTCTACGTGGGGCGGAAATACAGTCGACAACAGGAATGTTTCCGGGGAACCGCAGGCGGTCAGCTATCGTTTGCCGGTTGCGTTTGATGGCGAGCGTCCGTTGCGGGCGTTTATGGGATGGGACGGCATTATCCTCTTTGACAAGGATGTCGATGTTCCTGCTATGACAGCTGAATACATGAAGCGTGTTCAGACCCTGTTCTGCTGTGGTCGCTGTACACCGGGTAAAAAAGGTACCAAAGTACTAATGGACCTTTTCCAGAATGTGCTTAACGGCAGTGCCACGGAGGCGGATCTTGATACGGTCGGTGACCTGGCTGAGTTGCTGAAAAACTGCAAGTGTACACTCTGTCAGAGTGCGACTGTGCCGGTTTTTGATGCAGTTACTCACTTCCGTGATAAGTTTGTTGCGTATCTGGGCAGTAACGCTTCCCCCGCACCTGCCAACTATATCCACAAGATTACTGCACCTTGCATGGACAAATGTCCGGCCCATATCGATATCCCCAAGTATATTGAGGAAATCAAAAACTACCAGTACGGTGAAGCGTTGGCCACCATCCGCGAAAACATGCCGATGCCGGCTGTCTGCGGCCGGGTTTGTCCGCACCCCTGCGAGACCGCCTGTCGTCGTAAAAACGTGGATGATGCGATCAATATCATGGTGCTCAAGCGGACCGCCTCAGATTATGAGTGGCAGCATAACGTAACCCCTCCGATGCAGACCAAGCCGGCCAAGAACAAGAAGGTGGCTATCGTCGGTGCCGGCCCTGCCGGATTGGCCTGTGCCTACTATCTTGGCCTTGAAGGGTATAAATCGACAATTTATGAAGCCCTGCCCGAAGGGTACGGTGGCGGCATGATCGCCGTCGGTATCCCGGCCTACCGTATGCCGCGCCATATTCTGCAGCGGGATGTGGATATCATCGAATCGGTCGGTTCAGAGATCAAGTACAACATGCGTGTGGGCAAGGATATTTCACTTCCCGAGCTGAAACAGCAGTATGACGCCGTGTTCCTGGCACCCGGCGCACATCGCTCCAAGCCGATGGGTGTAGAAGGCGAAGATAAAGGATACAAAGGTTTTCTCTCCGGCGGTATCGACTTCCTGCGTGAGGCCTATTTAGGCAATCCAACCGGCATGGGTAAAAAGGTGTGCGTAGTTGGCGGCGGTAATACTGCTATTGACTGTGTACGCGTTGCCCTGCGTGAAGGAGCTGAAGAATCGATCCTGCTGTATCGCCGCTCACGCAAGGAGATGCCTGCTGATGTGTGGGAGGTCGACGGTGCTGACGAGGAAGGGGTTCGCTTTGAATTCCAGGTTCTTCCGACCAGAGTCGTTGTGGATGCCAATGAACAGGTTACCGGTGTTGAATGTGTTCGCATGGCAATGGGTGAGCCGGACGCTTCCGGTCGTCGTCGTCCCGAACCGGTTGCCGGCAGTGAATTTATCGTTGAGTGCGACACAATTATCCCGGCCATCGGTCAGGATCCGGATCTTGGTTTCATCCCTCCGGACATGGGCATCGATATAACCAAGTGGAACACTGTCGTCACTAAGTATCTGCCGCTTAAGGATGCCGCCGGTAAAGATCTGAAAGACGGCATGGGTAACATGCTTTCCCGTTCACTTATCACTGACTGTGACGGCGTATTTGCCGGTGGTGACGCTGAGATTGGGCCGCTGACGGTTGTTGCCTGTATCGGTAATGCCCACCGTGCTGCTCACGTTATTCAGCGTTGGTTGGAAGAGGGCAAAGCCTATCTTTCGGAGCAGGATATTTTTGACGACCTGCTGAGCTATCTGGGTGTTTATGATAAGAACGAGGCTGTTGCATGGCTTGACTCCGGTGAACGTGCCGGTCAGAAAGAGGTGCATGGTCGCGAGCGTGCCGCCAAGGGGAACTATCGTGAGGTCGAACTCGGCTTCAGTGATACTACTGCGCAAGTTGAGGCCGATCGCTGTCTGAGATGCTACCGCATGGCAATGGTAGCCCTGTAGTTTTTATTGATACGTATTTAAGAACTCATTGGAGATATAAGGCATGGCACATACAGAGTGCAGTGACAAGAAAAGTGCGGCAACAGTAACCATCAACGGCCAACAGGTAACAGTGCCCGTTGGCACCACAATTCTGGAAGCGGCGGCAGAGTTGGGCATTAAAATTCCAACCCTTTGCTGGCTGAAAAAGGTTTCAACTACCGGTGCCTGCCGCGTCTGTATCGTTGACGTGGAAGGTGTTGAGCGGCCGATGACGGCATGCAATACTCCGGTCAAAGACGGTATTGTCGTTATCACGAGCACACCAAAACTGGAAGCTGCTCGCAAGAAGACGATGGAGTTGATGCTGGTTAATCATCCGCTGGATTGCCCTGTCTGCGATGCTGCTGGAGAGTGTGACCTTCAGGATACCTGCTACAGCTTGCAGGTGGACAAAACCAAATATACTGCAGAACTGGAGCGCTTGCCGATTCGTTACGACTGGAAGTTGCTCGAAAGCGACCCCAATCGTTGTATCCTCTGTGAAAAATGTGTCAAGGTCTGCCGTGAGGTTGTCGGGCGTGAAGCTATTGAGATTGTAGATCGTGGTGACCGCACCATTATCGACACCATCAGCGGTAAGCCGCTTGATTGCGATTTTTGCGGTAACTGTATCGGTGCGTGCCCGACCGGTACTCTGATCAGCAAGCCGTTCAAATTTCGCGGTCGTCCCTGGACATTTGATGTGACCAAAAGTATCTGCTCATTTTGCTCATCCGGCTGTGAGATCGAGTACCACGCCGGTAACGGCAGGGTCGAGCGGGTTACCAGTTCCGACGACGGCTACAACAAGGGTAATCTCTGTATTAATGGCCGTTTTGGCTATGCCGCATTCAACTCGGCGGGGCGTCTCGCTTCACCCCTCATGAAAGACAGTTCGGGCGGATTGAAAAAAACATCCTGGGATCAGGCGCTGGAAGCCGTTGCCACAGGTTTCAAAAATGTTGCTGCTGCATCAGGCGGGGCCGCCATTGCCGGTATCGGTTCGCCACGTGTGACAAATGAAGAGAGTTATCTTTTCCAGAAGTTCCTGCGCGGAGCACTCGGGAGCAACAATATCGATTCCGAAGCTCGTCTCGGCTATCTCCCTGCGCAGGTCATCCAGTGGGAAATGCTCGGCTACAGTGGCGGCACCTTCGGGATGGATACGATTGAAAAGGCGACCGCCGTCGTTGTTATCGGCGCCGATCTCAAAGGCGAGTCAGCCGGGTTTGCCTATCGTGCTATTCAGGCCGCTACAAAAAATAACGCAAAACTGGTTCTGGCAGGTAGTCGTGCCACTTCCATGAACAAGTTTGCCAACGCGTTCCTGCAGTGCCGTCCCGGCAGTGAAGCATGGCTGGTTGCCGGTCTTAATAAAGCAATACTGGCGGAAGGTCTCGCTACGTCGGCGAATGTGACAGGTCTTGAACCTTTAAAAGCGTCACTGGATGCATTCTCATTCGAGCGTATAACTGAAGTTTCGGGTGTGTCAGAGGTTCAGCTTCGTGAAGCAGCAGCCCTTATCTGCACTGGTGGCCGTACTGCTGTTATCTACGGTGCCGATATCATTCGTTCAGCCGACAGCAAGAACGCCGTTGGCGGTGTTGTTGATCTGGCACTGCTGACGGGCGCTGTGACTGAAGCGGGTGCCGGAATTTATCCGCTGGACGAAAAAAACAATACTCAGGGAATGCTCGATATGGGTGTTTGTCCAGAGTACCTGCCCGGTTACCATACCTACGAACGCGCTGCTGGAACGTTCAGTTCTGCCTGGAAAGCATCCATACCTACAATAGCTGGTAAAGACCTGTTCCAGATAATAGATGCCATTGAAGCCGGTCAGATCAAGGCACTTTATGTCATGGGTAGTGACCCGCTGCACTTTTTACCAAATCGCGCTCGTGTGCTGAATGCCCTGCAAAAGCTGGAACTGTTGGTGGTACAGGATCTGTTTATGACCGATACCGCCCGTTTGGCACATATCGTTCTTCCCGCTGCAACAGGAGCCGAAAAGTCAGGCTCGTTTACCTCTGCCGATAACCGGGTACAATGCTTCACTGCAGCGGTCAAACCTGCCGGAGAGGCCCGCACCGATGCAGACATTCTGATAACACTGTACAGCCTTGTTGCAGCTGATGCGACTTCAATCCCAGGATCTCAGGATGCCCTGCATCACGAAATAACCTCCCTGACAAATCTCTATAGTGAAACATGCGATCATCAGGGTTGCCTGATGGGACGGATCAAAAATCGCACTGCTACCTTTGCTGCAGTGCCACTGACACCATGTGCGCTGCCTGCCTCATCCCGGCCATTCGCCCTGACTGTCGGTCCGTTGCAACACCATAACGGCTCCATGACGACTATGTCGGAGAACAACCTGCTGGTCGCGGGAGAAGCATACGTTGAGCTCTCGTGCCAGGATGCCGCTTCGGCTGGTGTCGTCGCCGGGGATAGTATTGCAATTACTTCGGATAACGGCTCTGTCTCACTTAAGGCAAAGGTGTCGGAACAACTTCAGCCGGGCACACTGTTTGTGCCGGCACATTTCAGGGATGCTGCCATAAACACCCTGACCAGCTCTGCCTCGTATCCCCAGTATGTTTCAATTGCCAAGGGCTGAGACTATACGCACTCATCTCACTATGATTATGGAAACGCCGCTTTTGCGGCGTTTCCATTTTGAACACTCTAACTTCCCAACGATGATTCTCATATGAGCAACGTAATTCGCAACAGGCACAGAGCCTTGCTCAAGGCTGAGACGCATTTGCATAAAACCGGCAGGGTAGGGCAGCTCTCTTTCTGTCTCATCTCCCCAAGTCGCTATCAGACCGGTATGAGCAGCCTTGGTTTTCAGACGGTATATGCTCTCTTATCCAATGAAGCAGATATCCGTTGTGAGCGGGCCTTTTTTCCCGACCGTGAGGATTTGGAAGAATATCGCCGGAGCGGGACGCCGCTTCTTTCACTGGAATCTTCAACCCCACTCGCAGATTTTGATGTCATTGCCTTTTCAACCTCGTTTGAGCCGGACTATCTGAATATTCCCATTATCCTTAATATGGCGCGTATTCCGCTTTATTCAGGCAAGCGCAGTCAGTCTGATCCGCTTGTCATTGCCGGAGGTGCAGCCTTTTTCATCAACCCCGAACCGGTAGCCGATTTCATTGATGCAATCTGCATTGGTGAAGGCGAAGATATTATTCCGAAAATTACAGCGACGCTCTTGTCGCCTGTTGACGATGGCCGGATCGGCCTGTTGCAGGCTCTCTCCACGATTAGCGGTGTCTACATCCCTGCTTTTTATCAACCAAGCTACCAAGGCGGTGTCTTGGCCGGTTATACCTCTCAAAACAACGCTCCTCTGCCGGTCGTGCGCATGCCGGTCTGTCTTGAGCTGCATGAGCCATCCTCTTCACAGATATTGACCGAAAATACGGAGTTTGGCGATATGTTTCTGGTGGAAGTAAGTCGTGGCTGCCCGCGCGGATGCCGTTTCTGTAGTTCGGGTTTTATCTACGGAGCATTTCGTCAGCAACCATTCAACAACGTTATTTCCCTGATTGATCAGGGACTTGCCCATCGGAAAAAAGTGGGCCTTGTTGGTGCGGCGGTATCAGATTACGCTGAAATTGGTCGGCTCTGTCAGTATATAGTCGAAAAGGGTGCCAAGGTTTCAGTTTCCTCTTTGCGGATTGACCGAATCGACACTGAAATGCTCGACGCCCTGATAGCAAGCGGGCATAAAACAATTTCACTGGCTCCTGAGGGTGGATCACAGCGCATGCGTGATGTTATACGCAAAAATCTGACCGAAGAGCAGATTCTGACTGCTTGCGAAATGTTGATCTCAAGGGATATCCTCAATCTGAAGCTCTATTTTATCATCGGTTTACCTGGTGAAACTGACGCTGATCTTGATGAAATGGTACGACTGATTGAAGTCATACGCGAACGAGTTATCGAGCGCGGGCGCGCCAACAAGCGTCTCGGTGAAATCAGCGTATCGGTTAACCCGTTCATTCCCAAACCATTTACCCCATTTCAGTGGTGTGGCATGGAACCGCTCCCGTCGCTGGAACGCAAGGTTAAACTGCTGGAGAACCGCCTGCGGCGACTGTCCAATGTCAAGCTGAAGGTTGAGAGTCTTCGCGAATCCTACCTGCAGGCACTCCTGTCACGCGGTGATCGCCGCCTGGCACCGCTACTGATCTCAATGGCAGACGGCGTTAATCTTAAAAAATCTGCCAAAATCTGCGCTATTGATACGGACAGCTATGTGCAACGCACTATAAGCGCTGAAGAAGTAATGCCGTGGAGTGTTGTCGGTACTGCTGAGACGGCTCTTCTCCGGAGAGAATACGAGCGGGCACTGGAGGTCATAAATAGATGAAAACCTGTGCAATGTGCAAAAAAGAATATGACGAAAAGACTGTGCACTCAGAGTACGCAGAGGCCGGAGAGTGGCTGGCTGGTGAGGTGTGGGATGATGCCGGGGAACTCTGCCCGCTCTGCCTAGAAAATCGAGCAAGGCTGGTGATGATGTACGGCCATGAGATCAATAGTTAGAATCTGTTTTCAAACGTCACACAAAAAAAGAGGCGAGCATTATGATCGCCTCTTTTTTTGTGATCACAGTTAAAAGTACAAAACCATTATCTGGCGGCCACGGCTTCTGCCGCCGCACGGCCAAGCGCCTCACATTGTTGGAGAACTTCAGGTTTGGGCGAGAATGTCGTCCTGACAGTGTCAGCAACCAGCTTGAAGCCAAGGCTCTTAAGGCGCTCTTCTGCCATTTTGCACGCCTCACCACTCCAGCCGTAACTGCCGAAGATGCCGGCAAGGTTGGTCTTCAATTTCACGGTACTGAGATAGGCCAGTACTTCCCACATCGGTTTTGCGATATCGCGGTTAAACGTCGGGATACCGAAAAGCAGGGCATCAGCTTCTTCCATCAGGTTTCGCAGTTCGCTGGCATTCAGGCTGTTGATATGATAACTGGCAACTTCTATTCCACCTTGAGCGGCACCACTGGCGACAGCGTGAGCCATCTTTTCGGTGCTGCCGTGCGGCGAAAGGAACAGGACAACGATTTTTTTATTCTGTGAAGTTGGCTTACTCCAGTTTTCAAACTGCTGAATAACTTTCCATGGATCACGTCGGATAATCGGCCCGTGGCTGGGGCAGATCATGTCAATAACGTCGTGGCGAATCTTCTCTACAGCTGAGAGAACTTTGTCCTTGAATGGCCGGAAAATGCAGTCGAAATAAAAATGGCGCGCCGAGGTAAAATCTTCCACCTCATCATTAAAAATATGTCCGGTTTGCCAGTAGTGAGCGGCGAAAGCGTCACAGGAAAAAAGGATGTTCTCTTCCTCCAGTCTGGTGAACATGGTATCCGGCCAATGAAGAAAAGGTGCAATAATAAAGCGGAGAGTGCGACCGCCAAGATCCAGGGTGTCCCCATCTTTGACGGTATTGCAGGTAATAGGCTTTAGCAGGATGTTGGCCAGGAAAGTCTTAGCAGCTATCGAACAGTAGACCTGCGCCTGGGGAGCCTGCTCCAATAGGTACGAGAGTGAACCTGAGTGGTCGTGCTCGGTATGATTGACAATTATATAGTCGATAGTCTTGGGATCCACAAGTGACCTGACCTTGTCCATATATTCGTCGACAAACTTTTCTTCTACCGTATCGATAAGGACTGTTTTGTCGTTCCACTTGAGCAGATACGCGTTGTAACTGGTGCCGTGTTCTGTTGGAAAAAGGTCGTCAAATACACGTAGATCGGGATCTTCTGATCCGATCCAGTATAATCCGGGTTTTATTTCTATCGGTCCAAGCATACTATGTGATCTCCTTTTGTTCGCGTGAAGCTGTCCGCAACTTTGAGGGGCTACATGCTCTGTTAAATTTAACTATCCTGTCGAATTACCGGCAATATATCAGAACTGATATCTCGTATACAAGCTGCAAATAATCAGTTTGCAATTGTTTTGCCTCCCTGTTTCTGCTACACAGGTAGTCATGAAAGAGATGGCCAGATCACGAATAGAGTTGTTGCGCCCGTTGCTCAAAGACCCCGTCGCGGATGTAAGAACCGCCGCCGCTGAGGCAATTGAAAGACTGGAGGCAGCCAGCAGTGTCGATGAAATCCTCGCAACGCTGAAAACAGGGAATAATGGTGCCAGAATAGGTGCTATCTATGCCTTGGGAGAGATTGGCGGCGAGAGGGTGCTGCCACCGCTGGTCTATTGTGCCAAGCGGCCCGAGGTAGATATCCGTTCAGTTGCGACAGCGGTACTGGGAAAGCTGGCTTTGCCTGCGGCGCTCCCGATTCTGGTTGAGCTTTTGGATGATATTGATCCTACTGTTCAGGGGTGGGCAATTGCAGGACTACGCAATTTCCAGGTTACGCCGGATATTCTGAACAAGCTGCGTCCATTCCTGAACGCGAGTGATGGTGTGCTGGAAGCCGAAGCTGCAATTACCTTGTCCTGGTTAAACGATCTGTATTCATTGGTTCAAATCAATGAACTCTTGACCTCCCACTACGCCTCATCCAGGCAAGCGGCTGCCATAGCACTTAGCCGCATGTCACTTCAGTAAGCCCCGCTTCCAATCAAGCGCCCGATATCAATGTTTTTCAACAATGGATCAACGACCGCGATGATTTCAGCGTAGCGTGCTCCGTCAGAATCAATCAGCTCTTGTATGCGTGGCGCCGGGAGCCGACCGCCGTCTCCATCAATCAGGACATGTACCAGCGGGGCTTTTTCGTTCTGCGGGTTCGGCCGGTACACAAGTGCAACCTCGTTGGTGTCAAGACGTACAAGTGTCCCAACCGGGTAGCTACCCATCATTTCCACAAAACGCTCAACAATGGCTCCATCCAGAAGAGTGTTGGACATCTTCTGCATTTCATTCAGAGCTGACCTGGGGTTTACCGGGGATTGGTAAACCCGCAGCGTTGTAATGGCGTCGTAGGTGTCGGCAACGGCAACAATGTCAATCATCCTGTCGCCAGGAAGCGTATTCGCCCATTCGGGATAACCGCTCCGGTTAAAATGTAGGTGGTGCCCCAGTACCACCGAGTAGATATGAGGAGCAAGACCTTCCATTTCACGGATAATTTTGGAGCCGAGTTCAGGGTGCCGCTTCATTTCATCAAACTCGGCGCTTGAAAGTTTGCCCGGTTTGTTAAGGATCCCCTTGGGAATCATTGTCTTGCCGATGTCGTGAAGTTGTCCGGCGATGCCGAGATCCCTGACCGCCAGGGCATCCATACCAAGTGTTGTTCCCAGTGCCATCGCGAGGACGCCGACATTGACACAGTGATTGAAAGTGTAGTTGTCGTAGTCTTTGATCATGGTCAAGCCGAGCAGTGCCCATGGGTCATGCATTGTTATCCTGACCATCTGGTCAACAACCTTTATCAGTGGTTCGCTGTTGGGGATGCGTCCGCGCTCAATGTCCAGGCATATTGTATTGATGACAGAGAGAGCCCGGTTGTATGTCGCAATGTGGTCGCTCCCCGGGTCGCTTTCAGTTCCGTCACTGTTCTGGTCAAAGCGGTCGTCTCCGCGCCTGATCAGTTTAAGGTTTGTGATCCCCTCCTCTGCCATTTGGTGTAAAAGGGTGCCGAAGTCAACACCCTTGGCGGAGAACAGTTTGATAAATGTTTCCAACTCATCGAAACCGATGGCTGTGGTAATTATGATTCTGCCGATATCCTTTTCTACCAGCCGATTCGTTAGATCGGAGATTGGCGTTGACGGCACCAAAAAAAGATGCTCGTTCAAAAACATGATGTCGTCGACTAGTCCGAAGGAAAACAGTGGTTCCTCACTGAGAACCTCTGATATTATTTTGTGGAGCTCAGTCAGCGGCTGCCTTATTGCCGGGTGCGATGCAGGATAAAAGGCTATTCCTTTAACAGCGCCGGAAAATAGCGTAATCAGCCTCAGTGCATTAGGTTTGTCAAGAGATCTCATCGGCTCTTTCCTCTGTTTTTTCTAACTGTGAAATTGCATCCAGACAGGCAGAGCCCAGTTCCCCGCCGCCGGAGGCAAGTTTTTCAAGAGCCGGTAATGCCCTGGTATCACCAAGTTTTCCAAGGCAAACTACCACGGCCGTTTTGAGCTGCTTTCCGCGCGCAGGAGTGAACAAATAGTGTTCTTCGAGCAGTCTGACAAGATGTGGAGTCACCTGATGGTCCCCTATCAAGGCTATGGCTGCCAGAGCATCTATTTTGAGTGACAGTGATTTCAGAAACATGTCCCGTGCAAACACGATCTTCATGAGATCCGAGAGGGCCCTTCTGCTCTTCATCCCACCGAGCGAAGCGATTGCCTGTGGGTACAGTTCGGTGTCAGAGCCGCGTAGAATTCCTAAAATTGCGGTCTCGGCATCATTTCCCCCAATTTGCGCCAAGCTGCGAATGGCTTCTTTCCGTACACGCAGATCCGCATGATACAGGCACGTTGACAGTGCCGGTAGTGCCTCGCGGTCGGCTATGGCACCAAGGATAGCACAGATATTACGTATAATGAACCAGCGGGAATCATTCATCATTTCCAGAAGCGCTGGAACGGCGGCTTCACCGAGACTTCCCAGCATGGTTGAGAGTATTTTCCTGACCTTAAGGCTGTTGGTTCGCCCCATCAGTTCAATAGCTGCTGTAATAGCGGTGGCTCCGCCGACTTTTATAACGGTAAAAAGAGCCTTCTGTGACACACCCTCATCTTGCCCAGCGCGCTCAAGGACAATCTGAATGACTTCGTCAGTGGTTATTATCTGCTCAATTGCAAATTGCGCCCCTTCACGCATGGTTTCACTGCGCGTTTCATCGCTGGTATGGCTGGCAAGCAACTCAACAAGCGGTAGCAGCAGGTGTGCTTCATGGCGCGCCAGCAGGCTGTCGGCGCAGGAAGCGGCCAGGCGGATCAGTATCAGATAGTTGTCATCATCTACGCAGGTAGCCAGCCGTTCCAGTAACTTCTGAAGTTGCTGGTCAGGAAGTAGGGCATCCGGTTCTGGCTCTGTCTGATCAACAACAGGTGGTGTGTCGGTGCCGTTTTCTACTTCATCGACCCCCTCGGGAACAATTCCCGCCTGCTCAATCTGTTGGCGTTTTCCGCTGATAGCCGTCAGATCAAATTCGTTGACCGAGATGGAGCGAACGCCATGCGTCGTCATGATTGTGTCGACACCGCCGGATTGCTGTATGTCTTCGGGTGACATACACAATATCTTGACCAGTTCAAGCAGGTCTTCCTGAAAGAGGTCGCCGGCGAATGTTATTTTCTGAACACGGCGTATAAGAAGCTCGAATGACAGGGCACAGGTCTGTTTGGTGGCATCTTTCAGCTGTTCCCCGTCAGGGAAGCTGAAGCAGTTGCGCCCGCAGGAGAGCGAAAGTGTGTTGCCGTCAAGCATCTTCAGCATAGCCGCATGAGCCGTGATCAGGCTGTTCCGCCGTGTCGGGTGCCCTTTCGGGTAAAACTTCCATGCCCGTACGGCACGGAAAATAGTGCCGAGCGCATTGAGGGCTCCTTGCGTTGTCGGTGGTCGATAGAAATCCATTGTGGTTCCTTGTGTTAGTGTTTGAAATTATGCCATACTGCGCCGGAAATGTCTTAGCAAATAATATAAAACATGCCGATTATATCAGCAGTTTAGCGCATGAAGAGGTCTGTATGAAGCAGAAAACAATCTTCACCTGTCAAAAATGTGGCAGCCAGTCTCCCAAGTGGCTTGGCAAATGTCCGGATTGCGGCGCCTGGAACAGCCTGGCCGAAGAGGTTGTCGTTAAAGTCTCGTCCGTATCCCGGCTTGCAGGAGGCGCCATCCCGGTACCTATCTGTGATGTTCCTCCCCAGGCAGAGACGCGCCGGCCTACCGGTATCGGAGAGCTCGACCGCGTGCTGGGGGGCGGTATCGTGCCCGGCTCGCTGGTGCTCATCGGTGGTGATCCCGGAATCGGAAAATCGACACTGCTGCTGCAGGCGATGCACACACTGGCCGAAGAGGCGGGGAAGGTGCTGTACGTTTCGGGCGAGGAGTCCGCTTCGCAGACACGGTTAAGGGGGGAGCGTCTCGGAGCATCGAGTAAAAACCTGCTGATTCTGGCGGAAAACTCGCTGGAAGCGATCCTGGGGCAGGCCGCTGCTCTCAAGCCTGCCGCAATGGTAGTAGACTCTATCCAGACCGTCTGGACCTCCTCTCTGGAATCAGCCCCCGGCAGTGTCAGCCAGGTGCGGGAGTCGGCAGGTAAACTAATGCTGCTTGCCAAGGGGAGTGATATCCCGGTTTTTATCGTCGGTCATGTGACCAAAGACGGCTCTATCGCCGGTCCCCGCGTACTGGAGCATATGGTTGACACGGTGCTCTATTTCGAGGGTGACGGCAGCCATCCCTTCCGTATACTGCGGGCGGTAAAGAACCGTTTCGGTTCGACCAATGAGATTGGTGTCTTTGAGATGAAACAAGAGGGGCTGTGCGGCGTGGCAAATCCTTCGGAGCTGTTTCTCTCCGAGCGCCCTCTGGGGGTGTCGGGTTCAGTCGTCACCACCTCGCTGGAGGGGAGCCGGCCGCTGCTGGTGGAGCTTCAGGCGCTGGTTACCCCCTCCTCTTACGGAGTTCCCCGTCGTACAACCATAGGGGTCGATCATAACCGCCTGGCTTTGCTGGTTGCCGTTCTGGAAAAGAAGGTCGGGTTGCACATGGCAGGCCAGGACATTTTCCTCAATGCTGCAGGCGGAGCGCGGCTGAACGAGCCGGCGGCCGATCTGGCCATGATTGTGGCGGTCGCCTCCAGTCACCTCGACAAAGCAATCCCTCCCGATACGGTGGTGTTCGGTGAAGTCGGTCTGGCTGGCGAGGTACGGGCAGTCACACAGCCTGAATTGCGTATTGCCGAAGCCGAAAAGCTCGGTTTCAAGCGCTGCATCATTCCGGCCGGCAGCATGAAGCGTCTGAAAAAACGCGGCATCCGTCTGGAAGGTGTTGCCACGGTCCAGGCGGCACTGGACGTGCTCTTCGAATCGTGATGACAGCGTCAACCTTTACCGTCGGCGGTGTGTTGCGGCGGTCTTTTGTGTCTGGAAATATGGCTGCTATCATGCTACACAGGGCCTTCAATATTTAATTGCCAAACAGGGAGGCCCACTGCCGTGCCTGAATTCACCGTCCCACGTACCCCCTCTTCTCATGACTACCAGCTGCTGATCAAGAACCTGCTCCTTTGCCCGGCGGTTGATGCTCCGGAGCAGGAGATAGTCTACCGTGGCAGTTTCCGTTACACCTATCGCGAACTGCGCGAAAGGATTCAACGCCTGGCAAATGCCTTGACCTCGCTTGGTGTCCAGCCGGGTGATACGGTTGCGGTCATGGACTGGGACTCGCACCGCTATCTGGAATGTTTCTTTGCCGTGCCAATGATCGGGGCGGTGCTGCACACGATCAATGTACGTCTCTCCCCGGAGCAGATTCTTTACACAATAGATCATGCCGAGGACGATGTTCTGTTGGCCAACGCTGAATTTATCCCGATCCTGGAGCAGATTCGCGGACGAATGGATACGGTAAAAAGCTTTATCCTGCTGAACGACGAACCGACCGAGCCGGGGGGCACAATCTCTTTTGCCGGTGAATATGAAGCCCTGCTGGCGGCAGCTGAGCCGGAGTTCTCTTTTGCCGACTTCGACGAGAACACCCGCGCCACGACCTTTTACTCCACCGGGACTACCGGAATGCCAAAAGGTGTCTACTTCAGCCATCGCCAGCTGGTACTGCACAGTATGGCAGTGCTGGGTGCCCTTGGTTCCGTTCAGGGACATGGACGTTTTCACCGTCAGGATGTCTATATGCCGATTACCCCCATGTTTCACGTACACGCCTGGGGTCTTCCATACGTGGCTACCATGCTGGGTGTCAAGCAGGTCTATCCCGGCCGCTATGTCCCCGACCAGCTGCTGGAACTGGTGGAAAAAGAGGGGGTGACCTTTTCTCACTGTGTTCCGACAATTCTGCACATGCTGCTCAAACACCCCCATGCCCAGCGCATCGACCTGTCGCGGTGGAAGCTGATCATCGGTGGGGCTGCCCTCTCTCGTGCTCTCTGTATTGATGCCCTGAGCCGCGGCATCGATGTCTTCACCGGTTACGGAATGTCCGAAACCTGTCCGCTTCTGTCACTTTCCCAGCTGACCCCGGAGATGTTGGAACTGTCGCCTGAAGAGCAGGCCACCATACGCTGCAAGACCGGCTGTGCGCTGCCGCTGGTAGAGCTGAAGGTCGTCGACACTTCATTGCAGGAACAGCCGCGAGACAACAGCAGTGCTGGTGAGATCGTTGCGCGGGCGCCATGGTTGACGCAGGGATATCTCAAAGATCACAAGGCCTCGGAGCGGCTCTGGGAAGGTGGCTGGCTGCATACCGGCGATGTAGCGGTACGTGATGAGCTTGGTTACGTGCGGATTACTGACCGTACAAAGGATATTATAAAGGTCGCCGGTGAATGGGTCTCCTCGCTGGAGCTGGAGGATATTATCGCCCATCACCCGGATGTGTCCGAGGTTGCGGTGATTGGCACCGCTGACGAGAAGTGGGGGGAACGGCCGCTGGCGCTTGTCGTGCCGAAGCCTGACAGCGGCCTGAGTGAAAAGGATATCACCCACCATGTCAGGGAGTACGCCGACAAGGGGTTGGTCAACAAGCAGGTGGTGCTGATAAAGGTCCGCTTTGTGGAAGCGATCGACAAGACCAGTGTCGGGAAGGTGAGCAAGGTTGCCCTGAGGGAAAAATATGCATGATATCAGGTTCAGGCGGGACAATCACCGTCGGCGGTCTCTATGACGCCACTGTTTGAAAAGGATTTTACCGTTCAGTATTATGAAACCGACCAGCGCGGCTTTGCCCGCCCGGTTGCACTGCTCAATTATCTGCAGTCCGCAGCAGGAGATCATGCCGCACTGCTGGGCGTTGCGGTTGCAGATCTTCGTAAAAGCGGCCACACTTGGGTGCTGTCACGACTTCATCTCGCCATGGAAAGCTACCCTCGTGTTGGCACCACTGTGCGGATACGGACCTGGCCGGTGTCCAGGATGAACCTCTTTACGGTAAGGGATTTTGAACTGTTTGATGGTGAAGGGGTGGTGCTGGGCAGGGCGTCGACCTCATGGGCGGTGTTGAATCTGAAAACCAGACGCCCCGCGCAACTGGCTGGCGTACTGCCGCTGTACCCACTGCACCCGGAGCGGGCATTGGATGACGCGTTCAGCACGCTCCCTCTGCTTGAACAGCCGGAATATGAATTGCGGCTACCGGTGTTGCGGGGGGATCTGGATATCAACAGGCACGTGAACAATACGGTCTATGCCGGGTGGGCCCTGGAAACAATTCCGCTTGAGGTGGACGATACCTGCCGCCTTGCTGCCATAGAAATCGGTTTCCGGGCAGAGGCCCTCTATGGTGATACCATAGTCGCACGCACGGCACGGACAGAGGACGCCGGCTGTTACGTCCATAGCATAGAGAGCGCGAGTGACGGACGTGAGTTGGCGCGGCTGCGGACTCGCTGGATATGTCCGGCGAGCACTTTTCATTGACCGCACACAGTATTCATCATATTGTGGATGTTTGTTTATTATACCTTCTGCGAGGGTATTGCTAAACTTTGAGTAAAGACCGGGAAGAGCCGATTTAAAAACATAAAAGGAGTATGACATGTCACAGGATTACATCGTAGCAGACCTGAAGCTGGCCGATTGGGGGCGCAAGGAAATCAGAATAGCCGAGACCGAGATGCCCGGATTGATGGCGATACGGGAGGAATTTGCCGCGACGCAGTCACTGAAAGGTGCCCGGATCACCGGCTCGCTTCATATGACCATCCAGACCGCCGTGTTGATCGAAACGCTGACCGCGCTGGGCGCAGAAGTCCGCTGGGCTTCCTGCAATATCTTTTCGACCCAGGATCACGCCGCTGCCGCCATCGCGGCTGCAGGAGTGCCGGTCTTCGCCGTTAAAGGTGAATCGCTGGAGCAGTACTGGGACTATACCCACCGCATCTTCGAATGGAGCGACGGCGGTTTCTCCAACATGATCCTGGACGACGGCGGCGATGCCACCCTGCTGCTGCATCTGGGTGCCAGGGCTGAAAAGGATCTCTCCGTGCTGGCTAAGCCAGCTTCGGAAGAGGAAACGATCCTCTACGCCGCGATAAAGGCAAAACTGGCCGTTGACCCAACCTGGTACAGCACCCGTCTGGCACAGATCAAGGGTGTTACCGAGGAAACCACCACCGGCGTTCACCGCCTCTACCAGATGCACGAGCGCGGCGAACTCAAGTTTCCTGCCATCAACGTCAACGACTCGGTTACCAAGTCAAAGTTTGACAACCTCTACGGCTGCCGCGAATCGCTGGTGGACGGTATCAAGCGTGCCACCGATGTCATGATTGCCGGCAAGGTTGCCCTGATCTGCGGCTATGGCGATGTCGGTAAAGGTTCTGCACAGGCGATGCGCGCCCTGTCTGCACAGGTATGGGTGACGGAAGTTGATCCGATCTGTGCCCTGCAGGCCGCCATGGAAGGTTTCCGTGTTGTGACCATGGAGTACGCAGCCGACAAGGCGGACATCTTTGTCACCTGCACCGGCAACTACCACGTCATAACCCACGATCATATGATCAAAATGAAGGACCAGGCAATTGTCTGCAATATTGGCCATTTTGACAATGAGATTGAGGTTGCCGCTATTGAAAAATACCAGTGGGAGGAGATCAAGCCCCAGGTTGATCACATCATCTTCCCGGACGGCAAGCGCATCATTCTGCTGGCCAAGGGACGTCTCGTCAACCTTGGTTGCGGTACCGGCCATCCGAGTTACGTCATGTCCTCCTCATTTGCCAATCAGACGATTGCCCAGATCGAACTGTTCTGCAATCCGGGAAAATACCCTGTCGGAGTGTACGTCCTTCCCAAACATCTGGATGAGAAGGTTGCCCGTCTGCAGCTGAAAAAGCTGAACGCACAGTTGAGTGTGCTGACCGACGAGCAGGCCGCCTATATCGGCGTGCCTAAGGAAGGGCCGTACAAGGTGGAAATGTACCGCTACTAGTCCCAAAAAGAAGCTGATAGATAAACTGACGGGGCTGAATCATCTGATTCCGCCCCGTTTATATTTTCGGGAGATTAACTATTATGGAGTGTCGCGTCGGCTGTGCCGCCTGCTGTATTGCACCATCAATATCTTCACCGATTCCGGGCATGGCAGCTGGAAAGCCGGCCGGAGTACGCTGCCCTCAGTTAACTGCCGACAACCGCTGTAAGCTGTTTGACAGCAGTGAACGGCCACTCGTATGCCGGAGTCTGCGGGCGAGCACGGAGATGTGCGGCGCCAGTGATACCGAAGCGCTGGAAACACTGGCTGTTTGGGAACAGCTGACCCGGCCCTGAACTACTTCTTTAGACCGGCCTGGTTCAACTCTTTGATCAGGGCGTCAGTGACATCCACTGCTTCTGCGGAGCTGCCGATATAGAGCAGTTCCTTTTTGACCACAATGGCGGCAAAGCCGTTGACCTTGCCGTGAGCCACGGCCGCTTGCTCAATAGCTTCGTAGAGAGCCCTGGTCTCTTTGTTCTGCAGGGCAAAAAACTCCTCTTCCGAGGTCCTGGCAAACTTCTGAAACTCCTCCACCCGCTTCTGAAATTCCTTCGACTTAGCCTCGCGTTGTTGTGGGCTCATCTTTGCAACTTTTGCCTCGATAGATGCCTTCAGCTTTTCAAGCTGTTTCTTTTTTACGTCAACTTTTGCCTGAAGATGGTCTCTCTTTGTGGTTAACAATGTTTTGAGTGCTTTACCCTGCTCTGCTTCCGCCGCGATACGTGCAATATCTACATAACCGAGGCGGGCGATGTGTGGCGCAGGAGTTGTCTGTGGTGGCGCGGTCGGCTTCATCTCTGCCGGGGTCTCTGCAGCGAAAGCAAACGATGGGACGGCAAAAAAACAGGCGATCAGGATTGTTTTGAAAACAGTTGGCATAGACGCCTCTCTTTATAATCGGGATGGTGTATCGTTAACATATGTTCGGGTGGAGATCCGAACGGGTCGTCTTAATGCGGCGTAGTAATAAGACACACATTGTGCCGATAAACAGCAGCAGTAAAACGGCCGAGAGCAGCGGGTGTCCAACCGCGACAACAAGCGGTGTCAGAGCCAGGCGGGAAATGCCGCGCAGGAACGGGTGTTTTGCAATAAAATCAGCCAATGGCGGGCTATAGCGATAGTAAAGTGTGACAAAAGCCTGTCCGGGAGCATTGGTGAGCAGGTAGTTGTCGCGGAAATCCCGCAGCAGTTGCACCTGTGGATGCAGATAGCTGCCGTAGGCCGCCGTGGCGATGAAACAACCACCGCCGGAACTCCCGCCGGATGTGGCTGTTGTGGTATTAACCACAACCGTCTTTATTTCTGAAGCAGGTCCAATAAGTCCAACGTCATTGATGGGTACTACGGAATAATAATAGGTCTTATCTTTTACTACATCTGTGTCTGTGTAAGAAGTCATTGATATGTTGCTTTTATATAATATTAAAGATGTTGAAGAGGTTGATGATCGATATAGCTGGTAAGATGTTGCACCTGTAACTGAGAGCCACTGGAGGCTTATTGATGGAGGTGTGGTTGAAGAGGTCGCTGATGTGATTGTAGTTCCTGGCAATTCATATTGAATAAGGCTACCGTCAGTACTGAAACCAGCCAGAAGATTGTCATCACTTGTGGCGTTTGCAATGAGCAAAACAACCTCACTGGCCGTATCAAAACTAGGTATTACAATTAGGTTAGCGCCTGAATTCGGGGTAAATATAGAGATGGTATTATTTGTTTTTCTCAGAGCAACTGCTGATATTCCTACGTCGCGGGTAAGAGTAATGTTTAGCGTTGATGGTGCAGCAGTAGGTGGTAATAGTCGGAAAAAAATATAAGAGTGGTGTGGGAGCGTCGTTGCTGGTGACGGAACGGATGCAACATTAATTGGGTAAATGCTTGAAGTCGGGGATAAGTACACATTTGGTATAGATATAATATCAGATAGATGTGTAGTCCATTGTCGCGTGTATAGTCTTTGTGTATATCCAAGGAAATTATCGCCTAGGTTTGAGCCTGATAGCTGTAATACTTCATCAATTATTGGTGACATTGGGATGTCATTACCATTGTTAGAAGCTCTTGTTGATAAAGTCTCCCAAAAAAGACGTACTATGTTTTGGTCTGGATGTGTCTCTGAAAAATACCGATTAATTAGCCATCTGCCATAGCCACCACCTGTTGTTGTAGACACGCTTATATCAAGGCTAAGATTGGTGTTTAATAATGATGCTGTTAAATAGGTATATAGTTGGTTGACGTTATTATAGAGCTCATCTTCCAGCCAGGTCGAAGTTGCTTCGGCGTACCAGGCATCGAAATAGCGGTTGTAGCCGAATTGAATCGCGTGGTGATATTCATGGGCGGCGGTGATTTGCAGGCTTTGCACCGGGCTGTAGGTGGTCGGATGGTAGATGTCGTCAGTGTAGTTGTTATCAAGCTCCATCCAGCTGGTGACGGCGTAGGGATAGGTCGCCGAAGAGGCTGACGCACCACTGGTTGTTACCCCGTAATAATTTAGTGGCGCGAGATCGCGCAGATAGATGTTGTAGGGTGCTCCTGATAGTGTTGGTGCCGGCTGATAACCCAGAGAACCGTAACTTGAATAGACATTTTCAAGAGTAACGGCAACGGTTTCGACCCAGTCAGGAACGCCTGCGACACCTGTAATGTCTGTCAGTGGCGGTGCGTCCGTCCCCGATGTGGCGTAATGCACTTTGAAGTGCCCAAGGCCGGAATCAAAAGTGGCTTCTCCCTCAAGCGTGGGCAGCGCCAGCTGTTTTACCAGCACTTTCTGCGTCGATGTTTCCAGCAGGTCCCAGTCGCGCAGCAGGCTCTTTTTGAGCGGCATGCCGCATTTTGAGGGTTCTTGTGCTACCGCTGCAACCGATAGTACCGCTTTCTGCAGCTGTGCGCTTTTTGCTTCACCGAATTGCTGCAGATAATAATCATCAAGGGTGCCGGTAAAGGCAGCTGTAGAGGACAGAAGAAAGCAAACTATAACGAATATCATTCGAGCTGTGAAATGGCGCATTAGTCCACCATCCTTTTGCCGGCCCTGAGCGGAGCCAGCGTCGTTATGCCGCGTTCAACGGTGACAGCGGCGCTGAAAGGCTCGCCGCCGATTGAATAGCTTCCGGCCGGTAGAACGACTACAAAATAGCCGTTATCGTCGGTCTGCACGGTAATAAACGGTTTTCCTGCTGAGAAGATGGTAAGCGGCACCCGTTGACACGGCATGAAACTGCCACTGCCGCCGAGCTTGCCTCCGGAAGTTTGCAGATAGCAGATTCCGGCAATGACGCCGGTTCCAACGGGAAGGGGTGTCTGTTTAGTCGTTGCTGTCGGCGCCGTCAGGACAATCGGCAGGAACTTTTCACGTACGGCAATAAAAGCGTTGCCGTCAACAGCCGGGCCTGGGATGAAGGCGCGCCCGTCGAAGTGGTAATAGTTCCAGGCAGCGGCAGGACGGTTAGCAGCGGCGTAGGCCGTGGAGGCAATGGTTGCACAGAAAAGAAGAGCCAGTGACAGAAAGATTGGTTTGAACATGGTGACCGCCTTGAGAGCAGCAGATACTTATGAGCATATTGCCCACTATAACCATGTCAAGTCAAATGGAATAGTGGCTGGCCGCTCTTCGCTTGACAAATCGGCGTGCTGACGATATTTTTACTGACCTAATAATGATCCGACGTGAATATTATTTGTAACATAGAGAGGAGTTTACCATCATGGCAGAAAAATTCATTTTCACCTCCGAATCAGTTTCCGAAGGGCATCCCGATAAGGTCGCCGATCAGGTTTCAGACGCAATTCTGGATGCGATTCTCACTCAGGACCGCACTGCCCGCGTTGCCTGCGAAACGATGGTTACGACCGGTATGGTTGTTATTGCCGGTGAGATAACGACAAATGCGGTCATTAACTATTCGGAGATCGCCCGTCAGACCATCAAGGATATCGGCTATACCGATTCTGAGATAGGTTTTGATGCCGATACCTGTGCCGTGCTTGTTTCCGTTGACCGCCAGTCGCCGGATATCTCCCAGGGGGTTTCTGAAGGTGAGGGGTTGCATAAGGAACAGGGTGCCGGTGATCAGGGTCTCATGTTCGGTTATGCCTGCAACGAGACTGCCGAGCTCATGCCGATGCCGATCCAGTTGGCCCACCAGCTCGTTGCCAAACTGGCTGAAGTGCGCAAGTCCGGTAAGCTCGATTTTCTCCGTCCTGACTCCAAATCACAGGTTTCCGTTGAATATGTCGACGGCAAGCCAAGCCGCATCGATACGGTAGTTATCTCCACCCAGCATACTCCTGATGTAACTCACAAAAGGATTGAGGAAGAGGTTATTGCGGAAGTTGTCCGGAAGGTCATTCCTGCCCACTTGCTGGATGACAAAACCCGTTACTTCATCAACCCGACCGGCCGCTTTGTTGTTGGCGGACCGATGGGTGACTGCGGGCTCACCGGCCGCAAGATCATCGTCGATACCTACGGCGGCATGGGGCGTCACGGTGGCGGTGCTTTCTCCGGCAAGGATCCTTCCAAGGTTGACCGCTCAGCCGCCTACATGGGGCGCTATGTAGCCAAAAACCTGGTCGCTGCCGGTCTCTGCGACCGCTGCGAGGTGCAGGTGGCATATGCCATCGGCGTGGCACAACCGGTTTCGATCATGGTTCACGCCTTCGGCACCGGCAAGGTTACGGAAGCCCGTCTCTCCGAACTGGTTCGCGAGGTATTCGATATGCGTCCGGCCGCAATCATCGAGCAGCTTGATCTGCTCCGGCCGATCTACCGTAAAACGGCGGCGTACGGCCACTTCGGTCGTGAACTCCCTGAATTTACCTGGGAGCGGACCGATAAGGCTGAGATTTTGAAACAGAAAGCAGGTCTTTAAGAGTTATGAGGGGCGGGTTGTAAACCGCCCCTTTTTTTTTATTTGCCCCCAAAGGATACCGCCATGCCGATTAGCACCATTGAACATAACCCGCTGCTTTTCGGACATGATGAACGCCCCGGCATTGTCGCGGTGGAATCGGTCGGGCACTTCATCAGGCTCTTTTTCAGGAACGCCGGCCGTGTATATTTTCATGATGAACCGTTTCAGCCGTTTATTCTGGTCGCAGACGCGGCACTCGTTTCCGGCTGCCACGTCCCCTGCGCCGTGCGTCGCTTGATTGGTGATAATTTTTTTCGCTGCCAGCTGCTGTTTGATTCCTGGAACGATTGCCTGAGTGCCCGCGATTTTTTGGCGGCAAAGACCGGTAAGATTTTCTCCGCACCGGACGCCCCCTACCTGTTTCTCCCTGATCTCTCCCACCAATATATGCTGGCCAGCGGGACGACGCTCTTTAAGGGGCTGGAGTTCTCAGAACTGCGCTGCCTGGCGCTTGATATTGAAACTGCGTGTGCCGTCGGGTACGGATTTTCTAACCCCGACCGCCCGGAAGATCGCATTATCTCGATTGCGCTCAAGGATTCGCACGGCGAGGAGGTGGTGCTGCGTGGCGACCAGCTGAGCGAGCCGGAGTTGCTGCAGGCGCTGAACGGAGCGATACAGCGCTGTGACCCTGACGTTATCACCGGCCATAATATCTTCCGTTTTGATCTCGACTACATCGGCCGCCGGGCGCAGCGGCACGGCATTCGCCTGACCTGGGGACGCAACGGTTCGCCACCCCATATTACCCCGCACGCCCGCTGGAGCCTGGCGGAGAAAACACTTGAATATCCGCGCTGGGACGTCTATGGCCGGCACATTGTCGATACGTACTTTCTGGTACAGCTGTACGATGTTGCCGGCCGTAACCTTGAAAGTCACGGACTAAAGGCTGTAGCGCGGCATTTTGGTATTGCCGCCACAGAGCGGACCTACCTGGATGGCGCCGATATTTCGGCTGCATTTGAAAATGACCCTGAGCAACTTTATCGCTATAATCTGGATGATGTGCGGGAGACGCTGTCGCTGTTCCGGTTGCTTGGCTACCCCTGGTTCCTGCAGAGCCGGATTTTCCCCTATTCTTTTCAAAACTGTATCATCCGTGGTAACGCTACCCGTATCAACTCGCTTTTCCTGCGGGAATATCTGCATAGCGGCCACGCCATACCGGCCCGAACGACCACTGCCGCAGGTGCTACTTTCGAAGGTGGCTATACGGAGTCCTCCGTTCAAGGCGTTGTCGGACCGATCGTCCATTGTGACGTGGCGTCGCTCTATCCGTCGTTGATGCTGACATATCGCCTTGTCCCCTCCAGGGATGCTCTCGGGCTGTTTCTCCCGATGCTGGCGGAGTTGCGCCGTTTTCGCCTGACCGCCAAGCAGTTGGCGCGGGATTCGGCTCTTGATTCTGAACGCAACTATTATGATGCGCTGCAGCAGGTTTTCAAGGTGCTGATTAACTCCTTCTACGGATATCTGGGAGCTGCGATACATAATTTTTCAGATCCGGCGGTTGCTGCGGAAGTGACCCGTCTGGGCCGGGTCACGATCAGAAACATGATCGATCTGCTTGTCGCTGAAGGGGCCAGACCGGTGGAGGTGGATACGGATGGTATTTATTTCAAACCGCCGAATGGGTGTGTCTCCGAGGAAGCTGAGCTGGCTCTGGTGGGGCGAGTTTCCGCCGCGCTACCGGAAGGGATAGATGTCGAGCTGGATGGGCGCTACCGGTCAATGTTTGCCTATAAAGCCAAAAACTATGCCCTGCAGGATTATGCCGGCAGGATAATCATCAAGGGGAGCGGGCTCCGGTCACGTGGTTTGGAACCGTATCTGCGGGAGTTCATGCGGGAGGTTATTGCATGTCTGTTGGCCGGGAAGGGGGGGGCGGTTGCACAGCTTTTTGACAGCTATGCTGCCCGGCTCCGTTCGCGCACCCTCGATGTTGCGTGGGTGGCACGCAGTGAGTCTCTCAACGAGTCACCGGATAGTTACAAGGAAAAGGTCCGCTCCGGTAAGCGCAACCGTTCGGCTGCTTTTGAAATTGCCATTGCTTCCGACAGGCCTTTTCGTGCCGGCGACCGTGTCAGCTACTACATCAGCGGTTCCGGCAGGGAGGCCACAGCGTATGAGCAGGGGCGCTCCGTGAGCGCTTTTGATCCAACCCGCCCGGATATCAACGTTCTTTATTACGTCCAAAAGCTGCGCCATGTGCAAAAACGTTTTGAACCCTTCCTGCCAAAAGAGCCGACTCTTTTTGACGTGTGATACTTGCAAGGGTTATTTCTTTGTGGTAAGAGACTGAAAATAGATGTAAAGCTAAATTAATTGCCGCATCTGGTCCTGATACAAAAAATAACTTATAACGTGCTAAAAGGAGAACGTATGAAAAAGGTTCTGTTACTGTCGGCATTTTTGTTTGCTTTTGTTGCGTTGGGCCCGCTTTCGGCTCATGCCGAGCAGAAGCCGGAAATGATTGCGGAGAAGATGGCCATCAAGCTTACAAGAGGAGTCACCAATGCCGTGACCAGCATTGTTGAACTTCCAAAACAGACGATCCTGACCGGTCGGGACATGGGGGCGGTCGGCTATATCATCGGGCCTATCAAGGGGGTCGGGATGACTTTTTATCGCGCCCTGGTCGGGGTGACTGAAACCGTCTTTTGCATGGTCCCTCAGCCCGGCTATTATGATCCGATGATAGACCCGGAGTATGTCTGGCAGGGATGGGAACCGAAAAGAGATACATCGCAGGCTATTGCAGAACAGAAGTAGCGAGCGCACGTCATAGTTGGTGTTAAAAAAGGCGGGCCCGTTATGCGGCCCGCCTTTTTTGCGTAGAAACTTCGATGGATTATCAGGCCAGCCGTTGGCGTAGATACGCCTCAAACTCAGCACTGAATTCCTTGCGTTTAAGCGCCATATCGACGGTCGCTTTCAGGAAGCCCAACTTGTCGCCGCAATCGTGGCGAATTCCGTCAAACAGACAGCCGTAAACCTTTTCCTCTTTTGACAGTGTCAGGATGGCGTCAGTCAACTGAATTTCTCCTCCCTTGCCCGGTTCCTGGTCCAGAAGGATGTCAAAAATGCGTGGAGTCAGAACATAGCGGCCAATGATTGCCATATCGGAGGGAGCTTCAGCACGGGACGGTTTTTCAACCATGTCGGTTACATGGAAGGTGTGCGGGTCAATCTGGTTGGCGGCCACACAACCATACGAAGAGATATTCTCCATTGGCACTTTCTCCAGCGCCAGTACCGAACCGCCCTGTTGATCGAAAACATCCAGCAACTGACCAAGGCAGGGGCGCTCACTGTCAATGATGTCATCCCCCAAAAGTACGGCAAATGGTTCGTTACCGATGAAGTCCCTGGCGCAGAGGATAGCGTGGCCGAGTCCCAGTGCCTGCCGCTGGCGCACGTAGAAAATGTTTACCATCTCGGCTATTTCATGCACATGTGAAAGTTCCCGGTCCTTCCCCTTGTCGTAAAGATGCGCCTCCAGTTCGAAGGAAATATCAAAGTGATCCTCGATATTATGCTTGCCGCGGCCGGTCACAAAAAGAATCTGCTCAATGCCGGAAGCCACCGCCTCCTCAACGACGTATTGCACAAGCGGTTTGTCAATCAGCGGCAGCATCTCTTTGGGGGATGATTTGGTTGCCGGAAGAAAGCGGGTGCCGAGACCGGCAACCGGAAAAACGGCTTTTTTGACTTTCATTGGGGGGACCCTCCGGGGTGATGGATACATATCCAAACAAAAAAATTAAGTGGAGAAGAACTAGTTAGCCACAGGCCACGCGGATAAAAGCTTTAGTTCTTACCGTCAAGCTATTGTCCGTGTGCGTCTGTGGCTAATAAAAGTTTTAAATCAATGCGTTTCCGTTTGATTGTAAAGTCCTATTCCCCGGAGCAGGCGCAGCCGCCGCAACCTGAAGGTTTTGGAGCTTCTGTTTTGGGGCAGTAACCGGTATTGAACCAGCCGTCGCCTTTCAGGCTGAAAGCGGTGGAAGAGATCATTTTCTCCACTTTTTCGCCGCATTGAGGGCATTCGCTGGCTGGTGGGTCGGAAAACTTCTGGCGCAGCTCAAATTCGTGATTGCAGCTTGTGCAACGGTATTCGTACATCGGCATGACGTGTAAACTCCTCTGACAGTGTTAATAAGCACCTTAACAGTATAATAATGCAGGGGTGTGTTTGTCAATGTCGCTGCTGACCATCAAGCAGTTTCTTTACTTTTTTCCTTGTTATAGTGTATTTGATGTAACAGAGGCCACGACAATGAATTATTCAGCAATGCTTACCGTCATTGGGATCCACCGGCGTTTTTACAGCTTCCTGTCACTGCTGCTGGTGATGCTCTGCCCGCTTTCCGCAACGGCAAACGAACAGGTGCGCCTGCAGCTCAAATGGCCGCATCATTATATGTTTGCCGGCTATTATGCCGCCAAGGAGAAGGGTTATTATCAAGCGGCAGGGCTTGACGTAGAGATCATCCCCAACAAAAAGGGAGAAGATCCGGTACAGAAGGTTCTGGATGGCAAAGCGGAGTTTGGTGTCGGCACCAGTGATCTGCTTATCCGTCGGGGACAGGGTGCGCCGTTGGTTGTTCTGGCGGTGATTTTTCAGCAGTTGGAGCATGACCTTACCGGTCATAGTATAAAAAACCAACCGGGTCACTCCCCTTTGCGCGACTATCTACGTCGAGAAGGTGTTGCTGACGATAAAGTAGATTCGCTGGCGGAATCGTTTCGTGCCGAAGATCTGGCGGCCGGAACAACGGACGTTTTTTGCACCAATGAAGGTGATGGCTCGGGTGGGTTGAACGCAGCTGCGCTGCATAAAGGAATGTCTACTCTGTGGGCGGTGGATGCAGATGTTTACGGCGATAACCTTTTTACTACCGAGAGTCAGATCCAGCTGAGACCGCAAATGGTGAAGGCCTTCCGGGAGGCGAGCCTCAAGGGATGGAAGTATGCCATACATCATCCGGAGGAGGTTGCGCAGCTGATTCGTGCCCGGTATACAAAACGATACAGCGTCGAACATCTGCGCTTCGAAGCCAGCCAGATGGAGTCTCTGCTGCAAACACCACTATTGGAAATCGGCCATATGAACCCAAACCACTGGAGGCATATTGCCGATGCGTATGTCACCATTGGGCTGTTAAAGCCGGACTTTGACCTGAAGGGGTTTCTCTACGATTCAGAAGCGCCACATCAGAGTCTTCTATGGATCTATGTCAGTCTCGCAACGGCCTTGGCATTGGTCCTTATTGCCAGCCTCATAGCCATCCGCTTTTCCCGCCTGTCAATGAACCTGAAAAACACCCTGGCCGATTACAAACAGGTTGGTGAAGCGTTGCAAGAGAGTGAATCGCTTTATCGCTCCATCCTCAACGCCTCCCCTGACGGCATTACTATTACTGATACAAAGGGCACTATCCGCATGGTTTCGCCCGCCAGCGTTGCCATGTTCGGCTACGAACGGGAAGAGGAATTGCTGGGGCATAACCTGATCGAATTTATTTCTCCCGAGGATATGGAGCGCGCCGCAGCCAATATGCAGCAACTGCTTCAAGGATCTTTTTCCGGAGTGGGTGATTATCGGGCGGTTCGGGCCGATGGCACTAAATATGATATCGAATCCAAGGGGCAGTGTATCTGCAACTCAGAGGGGCAGCCTGCAACTATTGTCTTTATTCTCCGTGATATCTCCGAGCGTAAGCAGGCCAACAACTCGTGCCTGGTGGCTATGGGCGAGATGATCTGTGCCATTGCCCATCAGTGGCGTCAGCCACTTGCCACTCTGGGAATGATCATTCAGCGGACCCATGCTGTAGGAGGTATGCAGGGTCTCACGGCAGAATACCTGGACGAGTTCAAGACCAATGCGATGCGCCAGATAAAGTATATGTCAGACACTATCGAGGAATTTCGCGGTTTTTATCGCCCTGAAAAACAGAAGGTGCCCTTTTCACCCTTGAATTGTATTAACGATGCCGCCAAACTTTTTGAACCGCAATTTACCGGCAACAGCATTGTCGTGGATGTTGATTGCCGTGGTTGTGAAGAACAGCAGGTAGAGGGGTTTCCAAATGAGTTCAAACAGGTCATTCTTAACCTGCTCGGCAATGCACGGGATGCCATACTGAAAAGTCGCGCTGACAGCGGTGAGCCAAAACAAGGGCGCATAAGCGTATTGATAACCGTCAGGGAAGACGATGTCATCAACATTGATATCGCCGACAATGGCTGCGGCATCGCGCCGGACGTTGCCCCGCGCATACTGGACCCCTACTTCACCACCAAGCAGGACAGTGGCGGTAGCGGTCTCGGCCTGTATATGTCGCGCATGATTGTGGAAAAGAGCCTTGGAGGTGTGCTGCGCCTGGTGCAGGGGCAGGATGGTGCTACCTTTAGAATTGAACTGCCACTGGAGAAAAACATATGACCGGGTTGACCTCTGGAGAACAGGAAAAGTCCGTTACCAAAGCTAATTCCGGCAGAAAACCGCAGAAACTATCTGCTAACGCACTAAAAAGTCTTACTGTCCTGCTTGCTGAGGATGAAGACGACTTGCGCTATGAGACAGCCGCTTTTCTCGAGCTTTACTGTGGCCGGGTTATTCAGGCCGTAAACGGGCGTGAAGCGCTGGCGCTGATCGATACGCATCGCCCGGATCTGGTCATAAGTGACATCCGGATGCCGGTGATGGATGGTCTTGAGCTGGCCGCCTGTCTGAAGGGCCGCTCGTCTGATACCCCGCTTATTTTTTGCACCGCTTTTACTGAAACCAGTTACCTGCTTAAGGCGATTGAACTGGGTGTGGATGCCTTTGTCCGCAAGCCGGTTGATACGGACGAGTTGCTTGCCGTTATTGCCAAAGCTGCTTTGCCGCTGCTGCAACGCCGCGAAATTGAGGGGGTCTCCGATGAGCTGATGGCATCACTGCGGATACAGATGGGTGATGCTCCGGCCAGTCGTGATGTTGTGGAGCAGACGGCCAGAGTGGCCAGAACGTCATTTAATGTGCTGCTGGAAGGCGAAACCGGCACCGGAAAATCGAGGCTGGCGGCCATTGTTCACGCACTGAGTCCGCGTCGTGATGCAAAGTTGATCACCGTACAGATGGGGGCGCTGCCGTTAAATCTGGTAGAGAGTGAGTTGTTTGGCCATATCAAGGGTGCTTTTACCGGTGCTGACCGAAATCACACCGGGCTGGTTGAGGCTGCCGATGGCGGTACGATATTCCTGGACGATATTGAATCATGTCCTCTGGAGCTGCAGGGTAAGTTGCTGCGTTTCGTGGAGGAAAAAAAATTCACACCGCTCGGGAGCACGGAAGAGAAGAAGGCTGATGTGCGCATTATTGCTGCCAGTAACCGGAACCTGAAGGAAGAAGCATATGCCGGCCGCTTTCGTGAAGACCTCTACTACCGTCTGGCCGATGCAACCATCGCTCTGCCGCCGCTCCGGCAAACACCGGAAGCTATCGTCTCACTGGCGCTCAAATTCCTGCAGGAAACCTGTGAAGAGCTTGGGCGTAGTCTTGCGTACCTGAATGATGATGCCCGCACTCTTCTGCTCAGCCTGCCGTGGCCCGGCAACATACGGCAGCTGAAGAGCGTCATCCGCCGTGCTACGCTTAAAGGCGGAAGCGTCATCTGCGCGGCTGACATTGAGATGCAGACTGATCCTGCCGGTAGTGTTGTTGCCACAGCTGCTGTCATCAGTGCTGCGCCGGTTCCGCCTCCTTTTCCCTGCTGCATGGACACGCTGGAAAGCTGGTCTCTCGAACAGGCCCTGCGCTACTGTGGTGGCAAACGGATGAAAACCGCAGCTATGCTCGGTATGAACTACTACACGTTTCGACGACGGCTTCAGAAGCATGGCATAACGGCGGGGGAGGAGTAGGCTCCTAAGCATATAAATTTCCTCTCCCGCACTCTACCCCGGCATTGCTCTCGCACCATTATTCCGTAGAAAATTCCTTGAAACAAATCCTCGCAGTACTCCATCACGGCAAATATTCACTCGAGTAGTATCTATTTTAGCTATCAATTTTGCATATCACCATCTTTTTTAACTACCCGCAGTTATCGTGAAATCCAGTGTAACACATTGGTATCACAACAAAAAACCTTTTGGCATTCTCTGTGCTAACACTAAAAGACCATGACAGCCGCGGACGCAAGCAAAAACCTGACAGCCACACCATGTCTGTGCGAGTTTTCAAGCCATCCATTTGATGACTGTTACTGCTGCAGCGTCACCGGACGCTCTACCCATAACATTGCAACATACTGCATGGACCGCTACTGGGAATGTCCAATTTATCAAAAGCATAAGCAGGAAAACATGAAGAAGGAGGAGGACGCTGCAGAACAGACCTAGTTCGAATTGTGGAACCAATTAATTAGGAACTGGAATAACGCGTAGTTTTTCATTTTTTTGCTTGTCTGGAACAAACTTTAGGAAAGGAGGTGGCCTTCACAATTATTTTATCCGTTAGTGGAAACAGCAAATTTGATGAAAGGGGGAAGGTCACTTCGGAAGATTGAGTTCTGTTTTAAATTTACGAAAGGAGGTCCGTTGAATGCGTATGAAACATATTTTCAGGACAATCATATGCGGCTCAGTTCTATTCTCCGCCGTGTCTGCATGGTCTGCCGAGCTTCATGGCCGGTCATCCACCCAGTTTCTCTGGTTCAACAGCATATTTACCGGTGAAAAACAGTCTGAATTAGCAGAGTTATTGAGATTTTCAGTAACCAAAATTGACGCTGAAGATAAGCTTACGCTGCATGGTTATGGTCGTCTCAGCCATGATGTCAAGAACGGCGATGGTTTTGAAAACCGCCTGTTCTATCTGTATGCCGATTACAGCAACCTGTACGACAAGCTGGACATCCGTGCGGGGCGGCAGTTTGTCAACAACTCTGCCGGGAGCGCCCTCATTGACGGCGGCATGGTAAATCTGAAAAACGTCGGCCCGGTGGCATTCTCTCTCTTGGGTGGTCGTAACGTGATTTACGGTATCGACAAGGAACTGACCAAGAGTGGAGACACGGTATTTGGTGCTGCCGCAACTCTCACCGGCTATCCAAGAACCGATGCCGAGATCAGCTACTTTTTGAAAAAGGATGCCGATGGTGTTGCCCGTGAAACGGTTGGTGCCATGTTCAAGCAGTATCTCTTTCAAGGGATGAAAATGTACGGCAACGCCCGCTTTGACACGGCCAGCGAAACCTTTGAAGAGGTGCTGGTAGGAGCCAAGTATTTTGCCTCCGTCGATCTGGTCCTCTCTGCGGAATGGTTCCAGAGCTATCCAACCTTTGATTACACCTCCATCTACTCCGTCTTTGCGGTAGACCGTTATCAGGAAGGCTCACTTCGGGCCGACTACACCATCAACGACATGTTTGCTGTCCGCGCCGCATACAAACGCCAGGATTTCGGCGAGGATACTTCTGGCGATGTATATGAGCTCGGCCTGAAGGTTCGCCCGCTCACCAACCTGACGGTTGATGTGGCCTACGACCGTCGTCACGGTTATGCCGGTGATCTGGACGGTGCAACCCTTGACGTAGTGTACGACTATACCCCGAAGCTGCAGATGGCAGGTGGTATAGCCTACGATGTGTACCAGAGAGACAGCATGACCGGAGACACAACTGCCCAGACCTATTGGCTTGGGACACGTTACAAGCTTGATAAGGCCATGTCTTTTGATCTGCGGGTTCAGGACAATGTTGATGTTCGCGACTTCAAGCAAGACTGGTCTGGTCGGACCGCCTTCAACTACGACTTCTAGAAAGGGGGGATTATTGTGAAAAAAGCTTTTTTCATCTGTGCACTGCTTCTTTACGGCCTGCTGGCATTCCAACAGCAGTCAAACGCCGAAAAGATGTCGCACAAAGAGTACGCCAATATGCCGCTGAAAGATTGTAACGAATGTCACAAGGATCAAGGCATCCCCCTGACCCACGACAACGACTGGGCCGGCAAGCACCACCAGAATACCGACTGGATGGGCGAGCACCGGGCGTTGGCAGGGAAAGGCGGAGCAAACTGTATCGACTGCCATACCCAGTCCTACTGCAATGACTGCCACACCGGTGGCGGTGTTGATGCCGAACTTAACAGAGCTACATTCAAGCTGAACTATTTACCGAAGAACCATCGCAGCGACTTCATCAGTATTCATCCGATCAAAGCCAAGGACAATCCACAGACCTGTCTGCGTTGCCACAACCAGAAGTACTGCACCGATTGCCACAGCCGTTTCCCTAAGGGATCGCTGAAGATCAAGTCGCACAACCCACTCGGAAGCGGATCACAGCAGTATGTGGCGAGCAACTGGAGAACCGATCACACCTACGAAGCGCGCCGCAACCTGCAGTCATGCCAGGCGTGCCATCCTGAAGGTGATGTCTGTATCCAGTGCCACAGCAGCGGCAAGGTGCGTCCGCACCCAAGAAACTGGAAAGCCGGTAATTTCAAAGATAAGTCCGGCGGCAGGGTCTGTCTGAAATGCCATATGCCGGGAACGTTTTGATTGTTAAAACTACAACAGAGGAGGAAAAGAGTATGCAGATGCGAAGATTAATCATGACGATGTTTTGTCTGCTGCCCGCAGCGGCGCTGATGTACGGCTGTGGCTCGTCCAGCAAAACGGGCGATTCGCTCAGTAGTGTTGCAACGGTTGGGGACACCGCCTGTATTCAGTGTCACAGTGCGGTTGTTGATCCGTTGACCGGTGTTGGTAAAATTGCGCAGTATGAAGCATCATCTCCACACAAAGATTCAGCCCATGCCAACAACGGCAACGGCTGTGAAGCATGTCACGGCAATGGCGGACAACACAATGGGGTTGGTCCAATTGCCTATGTTAACCCCTATGACGGTAATGGAACACGCTGCGCTGATTGCCACAAAGGCAACTATGCCACCAATGCGCCGACAAAGTTTGCTGATTCGAAACATGCGAATGTTGTTATCGAAGAAGGTGCTTCCTGCCGTCGTTGCCACAGCCACGAAGGCGCAGTGCTAGGTTCTTTCTATGGCCTGACAGGAACCAAGGCCACTATGGACAATGCTCTTTATCAAGGTGCTGTGCCACTGGCTAAGGAATATACACAATTTAAATGCCAAACCTGCCACGAGCATGGCGGCGGGTTACGCGTTGTCAAAGGGCGTGATCCTGTAACGGGTGCGGTTGTCAACTGGAACCCAAGTAAAACAAATCTGCAAAATGACCAGTTCAATCTTTGCACAAGCTGCCACAACCTTTTGACTGCTGATGGCGCAACAACTATGGCTTCTGGCAATACTGTTACTTATGATGGCGGAACTACATTGGCTACAGTAGCGGTCGGCCACCATGAAGATAGTTGGTTCCGGGTTATTGCCACCACTCATGCCAACAACAGTGACAATACGCTGAATGGTATTTCTGGTTATGTTATCCGTAAGAGTGGTGAAAGCGCCTGCTTTGACTGCCATGCGCACGAAGCAAAAACCAATACGAATTCAACAAACGCCAATATTAATACTGCTGCACTTGCAAGCTCAACTCGTGCGGCATTGTATGACCCGGCAAACGAGACAGTCTATACTGAATGGGCTAAATCAGGCCACGCTGGTCGTTTACTGGAAGCTAAGCACAACTCCGCTTTTGCTGTTGCAGCAAGAAGCACTGCTGTGGTTGATGGTATGATGAAAACTTCAGTCAATGACGCCACGGCCGCTGCTTGGAACCACTATGCCTGGAATGACACGGTTAACGCCACCGCACAAAATAGCCGCGGTACTTGTCAGCGTTGTCATACACCAACAGGTGCTTCCAACTACCTGAAATCACCTGCAACTTATGATTACACTCTAAACGACTTTTCGCACCTTGCTGGTTGGAAAATGGCGACCAGTACAGCACCAACGACCTCTTCAAAACAGAGGGATGTTCTCTACTGCTGGGGCTGCCATAGCAATTCCGGCTCTGGTGTGATCCGCAACCCGGGTGCAATTACTGCTGAATATAATTTTAAAGGCACCCCGGCAGTTTTCCCGGATGTTGCTCAATCAAATCTCTGCGTTGCATGTCATTCAGGACTAGCAGGCGGCGAGACAGTCACTGCTTTAACTGACGCAGAAATGAATAATGTTAGCTTCAAAAACTCACACTACATGGCAGCTGCAGGCTTGATGTATGTGAAAAACGGCTTCACCGCTTTTATTGACCCGAGTACCGCTATTGGCACTAGTACTTATGGCGCATCTATGACATCAACTGAAGATGGTGGAGCGCTGAGCAGTACCCACCGTAAACTTGGTACAGCTGCAATGGCTACCGATTCCCATGTTGGTGGTCAAGGTCTTGTATCTGGTGGGCCATGCATTACTTGTCATATGTCTGAAAAACACCACACTCTAGAAATGGATGCCAGCGCATTTAATAACACCTGCGTAAAGTGCCATGACGAAGAGGGTGGGGTTCCGCTGACCGCTGCCAACTTCAAAACAATATTCATTGAAGAGCAGGCTGTTCCATTCCAGGATGCCCTGACTCTGGCTCTGTCAGTTCTGAAGACCAATTACAATATCAGCTATAATCAGGCTGCATATCCGTATTTCTTTGACGACGCCTTGCTGCCGACTGTTGGGGCAGTAAAAGATTGGACCCGTGGCGGCACATTGTCTGCCGCAGAGGCCAAGAAACTTATGGGAGCATGTTTCAATATCAATGTCTTGATGCGAGATCCAGCAGCCTACGTCCATGCACGTACCTATACTCGCCGGCTGCTCTATGACTCCATCGACTTCCTTGATAACAAGACCATAGATATGTCTACAGTAACTACGGCAGTAGCAACGTTCCCGCTCGTTTATGTCAAAGGGGCTACAGCTACCGATGTAACTACTACTGAGGCTGTCAAGTATCTTGCTGGTTACAGCCGCTCTACTGGTGCATGGAATGCGCTTGAGCGTCCTTAACTACTCTCCCTCCCCGGAGGCCGCACGCCTCCGGGGATAAAACAAACCCCCATTTTATGGTACACCACAACAGGTGCCGTTTGCCGCCCCCTCCCGGGGGCGGCATTTTTATATAAACCATGAAAAAGTCAGCCGCCAGACATACGTTTCATCTCAAGGTGCTGTTGACCGTATGTGTCGTGTTGTCCGTGCTGGGGCATTGCCTGGCCGGTGTGCTTCTCGAGCGTTTCGGCTCCTACGATTTCGGCAAAGCCGTCACCGCTCCGCCTGCGGTTATGGTGGAGCTGAAAGATCTGCCAGTGGCACCTGCTGCAGTTTCTCCGCCTGTACCAGCAGTTTCGAAACGCCACATTCCAACCAGGGTTGCCGTTGCAGCTCCTTCACCACCATCGTTACCTCAACGTAACTCATCGCCACCGCCCGAAGCTACGCCGTTACCCGCTGAACAGGCCGAGCCCCCAACAACTCTGCCGGAATCAAGTAAACAAAGCTCAGCTCCTTTGAGCAAAGAGCGCCCCGAGGAGTTCCGGCTCAATCCGGACAGCATTACGTCGGCACAGCAGGAGCGCCTTGCTTACCAGATCAGCCTGTTGGGATTGCCGGTTGGCAGTGCCATGCTGGAAGCGACGAACAAGAATGGGGAACTGCGTATCATCACCACTGTTCGCTCCAACAGTGTCATGTCAGTCATCTATCCGGTAAATGACTCTACTGATACTCGACTGATCAAAGGACGTTATCTGTTGACCCGCATCCGCCAGAGGGAAGGTTCTCTGGTCAGCGATAGTGGATTTAATCTGATGTTCCAGGAACGTAAAACTTTCTGGATTGATCGACTGAAAATGGTCTCGAGCACCGAACCGCTTGAACATCTTGATACTCTGGATGTTATCTCTGGTTTCTATTTTATCCGGCAGCAATCACTGGTGGTTGGCACTACCTTCACCCTGCGTCTGTATGACGGAGATAAAAGTTCTCTGGTGCCGGTAGAGGTGCTGCGGCGTGAAAAAGTATCACTGCCGGGCATGCGTTCTGCTGAAACGCTGGTGATCAAACCGCTGTTCCGCGAAAACGGTTTTTTCAAAAACAACCGTGAAGTATTGATCTGGCTGACCGATGACGAGAACCGCGTACCGGTAAGGGTTGAGGTTACCACCCCGGTCGGCAGGGTTGTCGCTGAGTTGGTGTCATCGGAGCGGATTAACCCCGCAGTGGAAAAACAGGTAACGCTTCCCGTCTTATCAGTTGATCCGTCATAGTTTCTCTTTCCTTCATCTTTTAAATGTCATCATTCAGCAGTCTTGGCCGTGGGCTTAATGTGCCCTGCAAAAGTCAAGTGGATTGCTCTGCCCCGTTGCTTTGCTGAGCGTTCTCAGGGAGTAGAAAACAGAGAGCCAGACAGAAATTATGTTGTAATCGGTATGAATAACTGTAAAACTCAGAGAGTTGTTTGCTCCAATTCGGGGGAGCTATTGGAGCCTCACCGGAATTATTCAAGGGCCTGCCATTTGCAGATAACCAGCCTCAACTGATTGGCGATAACCACTAATCGTGTGATCAGCTGTGAGCTCTGTTGAAGACGGTGGTGGATGGGGTGTGACGTGATGACGTTTTGCACATATTTCAGAGTGACGTTCTTTTTTAATGGTGTTTTATCGTGAGAAAAATAGTTAAATATCTGTTCCTCGCCATAGCAGTTTATCTGCTCTATGTCGTCATTTCATTGGTTTTGTTACCGCCGGTCTCTGATCTGGCCGACAAAAAATTCAGTACAACCATCCAGGTGAAGGATTGGCACGGCGATTACCACCCGTTTGTGATCGGCCCCAAAAACCGCTACTGGACACCTTCAGGGCGTATCCCGGCCGAAATGAAATGGGCGGTGATTCTTGCCGAGGATTCCAACTTCTACCGTCATGACGGTTTTGATGTCAAAGCGATCAAAAATGCCATCAAGTATGACCTGGAGAAGAAGAGCCTGAAGCGTGGCGCTTCGACAATTACCCAGCAGGCGGCGAAGAACCTGTTTCTTTCGCGTGAAAAGACCGTTACCCGCAAGCTGAAAGAAATCTATCTGGCGTACCGGATGGAGCAGGAGCTGACCAAGGGGCGCATCGTCGAGCTGTATCTGAACGTGGTCGAACTGGGGCCGATGGTGTACGGCATCGGTCACGGTGCGCAGTATTATTTCGGCAAGCCGGCCTCAAGCCTGACGCCGCGTGAGTGTGCCTTTCTGGCCGCGATGCTGCCGGGTCCACGGGTCGCCTATAATCCCTATAAAAACCTGAGTAAGGTGCTGAAACGTTCCAATATGATCCTGCGGCTGTTGCGGCAGAAGGGTGTGTTGGATGCAGGTGAGTATCAGATCGCTCTGGCCGAGTCGCCTAATGTCGGGCGGATGCAGAAGAAGATTGACGAAGTGATCAGTACGCCGCCGGTTTTTACTGCGCCGTCGTCAGTCAGGGAGGTGCCGGTTGAAAAACCTGGCAATACTGAGGAAATAATAAAGGAAGAGCCAGCCGCTAGCGAGCCGCCTCCCCAGGCCACTGGTGTCGTTACAACCAATCCAAGCGAAAGTCAGAATGAGAAAAAATGAAACAGAAAACGGATTTGAAAAATTTTACCCTCCCGGCACTGGAGCAGTTTCTGAAAGGACAGGGCAAAGAGAGTTTCCGTGCCCTCCAGGTATTCAAGTGGATCTATCAGCAGGATGCCCGCGGCTTCGAAGAGATGACCAATATCTCCAAGGCTCTCCGTGCGGAACTGACTGAAACTGCTTTTATCAGCAATCTTGAGCCGGAAGCAATCGAGCAGGGAAGTGACGGGACGCGCAAATACCTCTTTAATCTGGGTGACGGCCATGCGGTCGAGTCGGTGCTGATCCCCATCGAGGGGCGCAATACGCTCTGCATATCATCGCAGGTCGGCTGTGCGATGGCGTGCGAGTTCTGTCTGACAGGCACTTTCAAGCTGACCCGTAACCTGACGACGGCGGAAATTGTCAACCAGATCATGGCTGTCAAGCGGGATCTGATTAGTAATCCACCGACGACATCGGCAGACGGCGGAGCCGGTCTCGTGATTAATGATGAGGGTGATGACGTCGAAGATGAATGTCCTGATTCGCCGGCGGCTATCCGTAATATCGTTCTGATGGGGATGGGCGAGCCGCTTCACAATCTGGATAACGTTATTCCTGCCATTCAGATTATGATCGACGGCAACGGTCTGCAGCTCTCCAACCGCCGCGTCACCGTTTCCACCTGCGGACTGGTGCCGGAGATGGTGCGGCTCGGGCGCGAGATACCAAACGTTAATCTGGCGGTGTCGCTGAACGCCACCACTGATGAACTGCGCAACAGGATCATGCCGGTAAACCGCAGCTATCCACTCAAGGAGCTTTTGAAGGCCTGTAAGGAGTTTCCGCTGCCGGGACGCCGTAAGGTTACTTTTGAATATGTCATGCTTGGCGGGGTGAATGATTCGCTGGATGATGCCAAACGGCTGCTGAAGCTGATCAGTGATATCCCCAACAAGGTTAACCTGATTCCGTTCAATGAGCACGAAGGGTGTGATTTCAAGGCTCCGACCCGTGCCGCCATCGATGCCTTTCACAAATATCTGATCGATCGGCATGTGACGGTCATAACCCGCGACAGCCGTGGTGGTGATATATCAGCGGCGTGCGGGCAGTTGAAGGGGAAGTTGGAAAAAAAGGTGGCGGCATAACGCAGAAATAACATCAGAAGTATGCGGTTATGTGAGAATTTTTGTGCCATGCAACGCTGGAACAACAAGACCTCCGAGGCTTTTAACGCCCCGGAGGTCTTTGTGTTTATACTTTATATAGTGTTATGCGAGCCTTAAGCCTGCGGGCGACGTGAACGGTACTCGATGACCGGCTCGTGCCTGGTTGCAGGTGCGCTGCGTGGTGCGCTACCGGCAGGTTTTGCCGATTTGCTCCACGGTTTTGCCTGGCCGTCACGTCCGCCACCCGGTTTGCCGAAGCGACCACCAGGTCCGCCAGGGCCGCTCTTGCGTGGGCCGCCACTGCGACCAGCCGGCTTCCTGATGGAAGTTGTCGGCTCGTGCCCGGCAATCTGCATCTCCGGCAGTTTTTTTCCGATGAAGCGCTCGATGCGCTCAAGGTAGTTGCGCTCGCCGGCTGATGCAAATGAGATGGCGATTCCGGCAGCTCCGGCGCGGCCGGTACGGCCGATACGGTGGACATAATCTTCAGCAAAGCGCGGAAGATCGAAGTTGATGACATGGCTGACGCCGGTTACGTCCAGGCCGCGGGCGGCAACGTCGGTGGCCACCAGCAGGCGGATGCCGCCGCGACGCATACGGTCGATGGTCTTGTTACGGGCCATCTGTGTCATGTCGCCGTGCAGGGCAGCTGCGGGATAGCCGTTGCGGGAAAGTTCACGGGAAAGTTCATCGGCATCGCGCTTTGTAGCGGAGAAGATGATGGCACGGGTCAGCTCGGAATCGCTAACGAGATGATTGAGAAGCTCTTTCTTGTGGTTCAGGTTGTCGGTAACATGCAGACGCTGCTCGATCAGGGCGTGGGATGAAGTGCTGACAGCCAGCTGAATCCGCTTCGGATCGCGCATCATTTTCTCGGCCAGTCGTGCAATGTCACCTTCCATGGTGGCGGTAAACATAAGAGTCTGGCGATCAGCAGGGGTGCGATCGATAATTTTATTGATGTCTTCGCTGAAGCCCATGTCGAGCATACGGTCGGCTTCGTCCAGTACCAGCAGTTCAAGGCGGTCAAGGCGGATACTGCCGCGCTCAATGTGGTCAACGAGGCGTCCCGGGGTTGCAACAATGATGTCGACCGGTGCGGAAAGCAAACGCAGCTGCTCGCGATATGGCATGCCGCCTAAAATTGAACCGCAGCGGGGACGAATACCGCGGCCGTAGTTGCGGGCGGATTCCATAACCTGTCCTGCCAGTTCGCGGGTCGGTGCCAGAACAAGAATGCGTGGTCCTTTGCCGGGAAGGGTTGATTTTTTTGTCAGGAGCTCAAGAGCCGGAAGTACAAAGGCGGCGGTCTTGCCGGTGCCGGTCTGGGCGGTGGCGATCAGGTCGTTACCTGCCAATACGATCGGAATTGATTGTTCCTGAATAGGGGTCGGGGTTGTGTAACCGCAGGCGGTAATAGCCGAGAGGATGGCCGGATTAAGGCCCAGTTCTTCAAATGTCATGTTGATTCCTTTTCTGGGAGCGGTGTAAAGACAGAAGCGCACACGAACCGAGGAATCAAACAGATGATTCCGGGAAAGTTTAAATGCAGTAACGTGCGGGCAGACAATAAATCTTCGCCTGCCGTACGGTCTGCTGGTTTCAATAGGGATTGAAGGTGCAGGGGGGGCAGAATGCGATGATCAAAAGAGAAACAACGGACACCATACCGCTGCTTCATGTGGCACAACAATTCAACACTATAGATGCTTAGTTTCGTAAAAGCAAGCATTTATTTGATGGTGTCTGCTCATGAACTGTATACAGGTGATTCCGGCTTGTCTATTGAGCCTTCGTCGTGCTAACGTTTCGCCGTTATTATTCCGCCGCTGCAAGAGGGGTATCGCGTGTTAAAACAGTTTGTCAGTGAGATAAAAGACCGTGATCCGGTCAATGCCGTATTTCTTGTCAAGGAGAAGATCCTGGCCATGGCCAAGAACGGCAAGCCGTATATGAACCTGCGTCTGATGGATAAGAGCGGCGATATTGATGCCAAGGTGTGGGACAATACGGAGCTGCTTGACAAGCAGTTTGGCAAGGACGACTTCGTGCGTGTGCGCGGCAAGGCGTCGGTATACATGAACAAAATGCAGGTTGTTATTGCAGAAATAGCCAAGATGCCGGAGGAACAGGTCGTGCTGGCTGATTTTCTCCCCGAGTCGCCCCGTGACGGTGCCGAGATGCGCCGGGAGTTGGCCGATACGGTTGCTGCGCTCGGCAATTCTCATCTGCGCGGGCTGATGGAGGCTTTTCTGGCTGACGAGCCGTTTATGAACCTCTACTGCCAGGCTCCCGCCGCCAAGGGGATGCATCACGTCTATCTGGGAGGGCTGCTGGAGCACTCGCTCGCCTTGGTCAAGCTGACCAAGGTTATTGTGCCTTTATACGGCGGTATCAACGAGGATCTACTGATCGTCGGTGCGCTGCTGCACGATGTCGGCAAGATCTATGAGATGAGTTTCGGGCGGGCCTTCGATTATACCGACGCAGGCAAGCTGCTGGGGCATATAACGATCGGCGTGGAGCTGGTTGATGAAAAGATCCGCCAGGTGAACGATTTCCCGCGTGAGCTGGCTCTGCTGCTCAAGCATATGCTGCTTTCCCATCATGGTCAGTATGAATACGGCTCGCCCAAACGGCCCAAGACAATTGAAGCGACACTCCTCAATTATCTGGATGATATGGATTCAAAAATCAACGGCATCAAGTCCCACATCGCCAAAGAAACCGCTTCGACATCACGCTGGACCGCCCATCACCGCCTCTATGACCGTTATTTTTTCAAGTGCAACGGTATGGATGAAGAGGGGGGCGGGGAACAGGAAGTGGTTTGTGTGCCGGATGAGCCAGTTAGTCCGGGGCCGCAGGAGAGAGTGGTCGTGCGTGAGGAGCGGCAAACGTTTAACAACCAGCCGCTGAAGGGGCTCGCGGATTTAAAACTGAATTAGTAAGTACGGGGGCTGTTATTCAGCCCCTTTTCATTTCTATCTGCAACTCAGAGATTTTCTTCCGCAATGTATTACGGTTGATGCCGAGGACATCGGCGGCTTTTACCTGATTCCAACGGCATTTCTCCAGTACCAGGCGGATCAGGGGGCGTTCGACCTGTTCCAGCACCATAGCGTGAATGTCTCCCTTGTCAAGCCCCTCAATGCCGTTCATGCAGGAACGAAGCTTCAGGTCGACAAGCGCCTCAAGCGAAGTTTCTTTGGTGTCGTTCTGTGGTAGTTCTGTCGCAGTGATCAGCCCGCCAAAATCAAGCGCAGACAGTAGCGGGTCGTTGGAGAGTATAACGGCCCTTTTGATGGCATTTTCGAGCTCACGCACGTTGCCGGGCCACGAGTATGATTTAAGGAGTGCCAGTGCGTCGTCGGTCAGCCGTTTCGGTGAAACGGACATCTCGGTGCAGGAGCGTGACAGGAAGTAGTTGGCCAGGTCAGCAATGTCGTCACGGCGCTCCCGCAGCGGTGCGAGCATGATCGGCACAACATTGAGGCGATAGTAGAGGTCTTCGCGGAACTCTTTCTGTCGTACTTTTTCCACGAGGGACTGGTTGGTAGCGGCGACGATTCTGACGTCCACGGCAATATTCTGGTTGCCCCCGATACGGGTGACCTCCTGCTCCTGCAGCACCCGCAGGATCTTGGCCTGCAGGTCCAGCGGCATGTCACCGATCTCGTCAAGGAACAGGGTGCCGTGGTTGGCCTGTTCGAATTTGCCCTGTTTTCTGTCTCCGGCGCCGGTGAAAGCGCCCTTCTCTGAACCGAACAACTCACTTTCAAGAAGGTCTCGCGGGATTGCGGCGCAGTTTATGGCGACGAACGGTTTTCCAAGTCGCCCCGAATTGAAATGGACTGCCCGAGCTACCAGTTCCTTTCCGGTGCCTGACTCGCCCTGGATCAGCACTGTGACGTCACTGACAGCAACCTTGCCGATGGTTTTGTAGACATCCTGCATTGCCGTGGAATTGCCGACGATATTTTTCTCTACCTGATAGCGATCTTTCAACTCCTGTTTCAGTGTTGATACCTGTCCGGCGATATCGCGTGCCCTGGCGACCTTTTCAATGATGGCATCAATCACGTCCAGATCGAACGGCTTGGTGATGTAGTCGTAAGCTCCGCGTTTCATCGCTTCAACCGCATTTTTCATGCTGGCCTCGGCGGTCATGATGACTACCAGCAGATCACTCTTCAGCTCGCGAATCTTGTCCAGCAGATCAAGTCCGGTGATGCCGGGCATCTTGATGTCGAGGATTGCCAGGTCATAGCAGTTGTCCTTGATCAGCTCCAGAGCATGGCGTCCGTCATGGGCCAGGTCCACGCTGAAACCTTTCTGTTTGAGAGCTTTTGAAAGCACCCAGCGGATACTCTCCTCATCGTCGGCAACCAGTATTCTGTTAAGTGGCATTGGAAACCTCTTTTCGTCTTTTGCATTGTAAAGTAATTGTTAAAAAAGTGCCTCGCGTGGAGAAGCGGAGTACGTGGAGAAATTCAAAAACAAAAGATATACGGGGTAACCCCAAAGTCTTTAATCTTTGCACACTCCATGTTTTCTGCCTCTCTGCGTGAAATATCTGTTTGGTCCCCGCTGGTCCGCAGGTTTATCGTACCAGCGGTAGTAGTACCGTAAACTTTGTGCCGTGCCCGGAATCCGATTCGGCTTTGATCATGCCGCGATGTTCCGAGACGATCTTGTGGCAGATGGTCAGCCCCAGACCGGTACCCGCGGATTTGGTACTGAAAAACGGCGTCCAGATGTTTTCCAGGTCCTCCTGCGGTATGCCGGGACCGTCATCACCCACCTCGATGGCAACCATGCGCGAATGTTTCTCGTTCTGCGTCATGCGATAATCGGAAAGCACCCTGCTGGTAACCGTCAGACGGCCATCAACTCCCATTGCATCTATGGCGTTGCAGATCAGGTTCAAAAACAGTCTGGTCAGCATCTCCTCGTCAGCCATGATTTCGGGGATGCTGGGGTCAAAATGTTGAATAAAAGCTATTTCGCGATCAGCAACAGCCTGTTTCTGCAACAGGAGAATGTCGCCAAGGACCTTGTGGAGATTGACCGGTGCAAGCCTGAGTGCCCGTGGCGAGGCCAGCTCCAGTAGCTCGCGAATGATGTGGTCAATTCGCTCGGTCTCACGGATGACGACCCTTGTGTACTCAAGCATCTCGCTTTCGGGCGGGAACTCCCGCTCCAGAAGCTGTGCTGCCCCCTTGATGCCACCCAGCGGGTTCTTGACCTCGTGGGCCAGTCCGGCGGCCAGGGTTCCAAGCGTCGAAAGGCGGTCGGCTTGACGTACCGCAGCCTCCAGTTCGCGGATGTAGGTGATGTCCTTGAGGGTTAGTATCGCTCCGATATTCTCCCCGCTCCCCTGAACCAGTGGGTAACAGGTGACCGCAACCGGTGTGATCCGTCCCGTGGAGCGAACAACAACATTTTCCTGATCCGAGATCGTAATGCCGGTGCGGATGGTTTTCGAAACCATATCCACCAGGGTTGATTCCATGGCGAACAGCTTCTCAAATTCAGCCCCTTTGGCCTGTCTGTTGGAGAATCCGGTGATCTCTTCGGCCGCCGGGTTGCAAAGCGTTATGCAGCCGGTGCTCGCAATAACGATAACGCCGTCACCGACGCTGTCGATCACGGTGGCGTAGTAGTCATCGCGTTCTTGCTGCTGGTCACTCTGTAGCGGAATCTGCGGTGTTGTCAGTGTCATCGGATATACTCCGGATTCGTTCTGTCAGTGTCTGTATGTCCTGGATCGATTGGGCCGAATTGGCTGTGCGGCGGATTTCTGAGGCACCGGCAAATCCTTTGGCATACCAGCCGATGTGCTTCTTGATCTCGCGGACGGCTACCGTTTCGCCACGCTCTGCGGTAAACAGGTGCAGATGTTTCATGATGATATCCGCCCGTTCAGCTGTAGTGACCGGGGTATAGCTTTGGGACTGTTCCAGCTCCAGTACCTGTCTGAAAATCCATGGGTTGCCGAGGGCTCCTCTGGCTATCATTATGCCGTCACAGCCGGTCTCTGTGAGCATCTGCATGCAGTCAGCAGGAGTGAACAGGTCGCCGCTGCCCAGGACCGGGATCGAAAGTGCCGCTTTCATTTCCGCCAGATGACTCCAGTCGGCCTTTCCCGAGAACATCAGGCTACGGCTGCGCGGATGAAGGGTGATGGCGTCACACCCTTCAGCTTCGGCGATACGCCCCACCTCACGAAAGACGTCGTCGCCGCAATGCCATCCGGAACGGATTTTAATAGTCAGCGGCAGTCGTGTTGCGGCGCGTACTGCGCGAACGATCGCGGCGATTTTGAGTGGTTCCTGCAATAGAGCGCTGCCTGCACCGGTTCCTACGACCTTGCGGACCGGACAGCCCATATTGATGTCCAGCAGGTCGCCATGCTCCTCTACCATGCGCGCCGCTTCGGCCAGATCGGCAGGCTTGTCGCCAAACAGCTGGATACCGAGCGGGCGGTCATCGGAGGAGCTCTTCAGGAGTGCGAGCGTCTTGACCCCTTCGCGCACAAGTCCATTGACACTGACCATCTCAGTGTAGGCTAGTGAGGCTCCTGCTTCGCGGCAGATCAGTCGGAACGGTAAATTTGTAATTCCCGCCAGGGGTGCAAGCACGACATTGTGCTGGAGGACGAGAGAGCCAATTATTAATGGTTTTAACATGATGCACACTGACGATACGAACCGGAGGGAGGAAAACGGTTGTTGTCTGCCTAAATTTTGTGCATAGTAGCACAGCCGTTATAAATGGCAAGAGCTAAAAAGAGATTTTTATTGCCAATATACAAATTTCTGTTTTAAATGGTTACAAAACTGAAGTGTGAATAAGGAGAAACCAGATGTTCGGAATCGGCATGCCGGAAATGATAGTTATTCTTGTAATAGCCCTGATCGTCATCGGGCCGCATAAATTGCCGGAACTGGCCAAGTCGCTCGGCAAGGGGTTGGCTGAGTTCAAGAAAGCTTCGGAGGACTTTCAGAGAAATGTCCAGGAAGAATCCCGCAAAAGCGAGGAGAAGGAGGTGTCAACGCAACAGGTGTCAGCCGACGTGCAGGCCCATGTTGATACTCCAGTCACTCCTGCGGACGCCGCACCGGCTGACAAGAAGGATAGCCCCCAGTCATAATGCCGAGTCCGGCGACACAACTGAGTGATAATTCAAAAGGGGAGATGCTTTACTGGCATCTCCCCTTTTAATTGTGCTGCCCGGAGGGCCTCTGAAAAATCGGTTCCCTCCAGTTGTTACGACTGTGGTGCATTAAATCCCTTGGCACAGTAGCCATCCACCATAACCTCCAGATGGCCGTCGTTCGGGCAGAAGATCAGCCCATGGATCGGTACGTCAGCCGGAATCAGCGGGTTGGCGCGGATTTTAGCCACAACCTCAGTGACATTTTCTTCCGGGCAGGTAAAGGCGCCAAGCCACTTTGCCAGATCCGGAACGTGGGTTTCTATCGCCTCGGAGGAGATGCCGCGGGCGATCATGTCACCTTTCAGCTTCTCGGGATTGACATCTGCCATACCGCAATCCTTGTGGCCGATAACGAAGATCTCCTCCACCCCCAGCATGAAGATGGCCACCACCATGCTGCGAATCACCCCGCCGCGTGGATCAATCAGCGTGTTGCCGGCATTTTTGATAACCTTGGCGTCGCCCCGCTTTATCCCCATGGCTGGTTCCAGAAAGTCAACGAGGCGGGTGTCCATACAGGTAAAGATGGCGAACTGTTTTTTCGGATTTTTCGGGAGCGGTGGAAATGCCCCCGGGTGAATGAATTTACGGTTAGCCGAAAGGATGGAATCGAGCAGGTTCATGGGAATCCTCATATAGAATAGTCTATTTAAAAATAGTGCGACTGTTTCAACCCGTGATGGTAACTGTTGACAAGCAGCCCGCTTCACTCCGGCTGCGCCAGCGTCGCACCGTCATGAATATCTCACATAAGCCGGCTTCCTTCAACCATGGAATAAGAATAAAAAAGATCAGGGCAACCGTCGTGATCGCCCTGATCTTTTTGTGCCGATACAGCGGTACGAATGCTGGATGCACAGCTATGGTTTAAATGTTCTGCACATCCACCACGGCGATGGCTGCCATCTTGACGATGTCTTCGACACTATCACCGCGTTGCAGGACATGCACCGGCTTGCGCATCCCCATCAGGATCGGGCCTATCGCTTCGGCTCCGCCCAGGTGGTGCAGCAGTTTGTAGCAGATGTTTCCTGAGTTCAGGTCCGGGAAAATGAGTATGTTGGCATTGCCTTTAAGTTTCGAGAAGGTGAAGCCCGCCAGCAGGTCCGGTACAACAGCGGTGTCAGCCTGCATCTCACCTTCGACTATCAGCTCCGGGGCACGTTCTTTGACAATCTCTACTGCCCGTTTGACCTTGCGTGCCTGTGGGTGGTCGACCGAACCGAAGTTTGAGAAAGAGAGCATGGCAACGCGTGGCTCGATATCCAGCATGCGTACCTTCTCGGCGGCCAGGATTGCGGTCTCGGCAAGTTCCTCGGCAGTTGGATCGATTGTGACGGTTGTGTCGGCCAGAAAGTAGACGTCGTTTTTAAAGACCATCATGTAAAGGCCGTGGACGCTGGACAATCCCTGCTGTTTGCCGACAACTTCCAGAGCCGGGCGGATGGTCTCCGGGTAATGGGTATCAATACCGCCGAGCAGGGCGTCGGCGTCCCCCATATGAACCATCATGGAACCAAAGTGAGTGCGCGACTTGCGCCGCAGGATCCGCTCGGATTCGGAGAGTGTAAGCCCTTTGCGCTGACGGAGGCGGTACAGCTCTTCGGCGTATGTTGCCGTCAGTTCCGAGTCGGCCGGATCGATGATCGGTACGGTCAACTCGATATTCAGATCAGACAGCTTCTGGTTGATCTTTTTGCGGTCACCGACAAGAATCGGCTTGGCAATTCCCTCCTCCACCAGTGTCAAGGCGGCTCGTAGTGTTTTTTCGTTCTCGCCTTCGGGGAACACAACCCTTTTGGGATCGCTCTTGGCCTTGTTGATGATCATGCGCATGATCTCTTTGGACTTGCCCTGGGTTGATTCAAGATGCTCGATGTACTTGGCCATGTCTACGATCGGCTGGCGGGCAACACCGCTGTCCATGGCGGCCTTGGCGATTGCAGGGGCAACGTGCAGCAGTACGCGTGGATCAAACGGTTTGGGGATGATGTAGTCGCGGCCGAAGGCGAACTTGACATTGCCGTAGGCTTTGCTGACGGAATCGGGGCACTCCTCGCGGGCCAGTTTTGCCAGGGCCTGCACTGCGGCCAGTTTCATCTCTTCGTTGATGCAGGTGGCGCGACAGTCCAGTGCCCCGCGGAAGATGAACGGGAAGCCGAGGATGTTGTTGACCTGGTTCGGGTAGTCGGATCGACCGGTGGCGATCATGACGTCATCACGCACGGCATGGGCATCCTCCGGGGTGATCTCCGGGTCGGGATTGGCCATGGCAAAGATGACAGGGTTCGGGGCCATGCTGGCGATCATCTCTTTGGTGAATGCCCCTTTAACGGAGAGGCCGAACAGCACATCGGCCCCGTCGGCGGCCTCTTCCAGGGTGCGGAAATGGGTCTCGGCGGCAAAGAGCTCCTTGTAGGGATTCATCCCTTCGACGCGCCCTTTGTAAATGACACCCTTGGTGTCGCACATGATCATATTGTTCGGTTTTACGCCAAGGGCGATTGCCAGCTTTGCGCAGGAATTGGCGGCGGCTCCAGCGCCGTTGACAACGATGCGGATATCTTGAATATTCTTGCCGACCAGGTGCAGGGCGTTAATCAGGGCGGCAGATGATATGATAGCAGTGCCGTGCTGGTCGTCATGAAAAACAGGGATGTTCATGGTCTTCTTGAGGGTCTCTTCGATATAAAAGCACTCCGGAGCCTTGATGTCTTCAAGGTTGATGCCGCCGAAAGTCGGCTCCAACAGCTGGCATGCCTTGATGATCTCATCCGGATCTTCGGTGTCGAGTTCGATATCAAAAACGTCAATATCGGCAAAGCGCTTGAAGAGAATTCCTTTTCCCTCCATGACCGGTTTGCCTGCCAGGGCGCCGAGGTTGCCGAGGCCGAGGACGGCGGTGCCGTTAGAGACAACAGCTATCAGGTTTCCCTTGGCGGTGTATTTGTAGGCGTCTTCGGGGTTCTTCTGGATTGCCAGGCATGGTTCCGCAACACCGGGAGAGTAGGCTAGCGACAGGTCTGAAGCTGTCTGGCATGGCTTCGTGGATACAACCTCGATCTTGCCTTTGCGGCCCATTGAGTGATACTCGAGGGGGCTTAATTTAGTACTCATGTGTGGTGTCTCCCGTTTTTAAATTTTTCTTCGATGTGACGGTGAATCAATATGTAAGGTTTGCAGCGATGCAACTCTTCACTTAGCGCATTACCACGGCCAGGACCTTTACCTCGTTACAATCGGCTGAAAACAGGCGGTGTTTGAGATTGGCGTCAAAATAGACGCTGTCACCCTCATGGAGAAGGATGCGCTGGTCATCAAGTAACAGTTCGGCGTTCCCCTTCATGACGAATATGAATTCCTCACCGCTATGACTGTAGGTGTCTGTATTGGTGATCTTTTCATTGAGGGTGAGCAGAAACGGGTCCATTTTTTTGCTCTGCTTACGGACAGATAGTGACTCGTAAAAGTAGCCATGGTTAGTGCCGTCCCGTGAGACAACTTTTGGGACGATGGTGCGTTGGTTGCTCCTGAGAATTTCATACGGACATTCCTCTTCCTTCTCAACAAAAAAATGTCCGATCTTGACGTCAAAAAAAAGGGCTATCTTTGAAAGCGTGGCGATGGGAGGGGATACATTATTGTTCTCTATCTGTGAAATAAGTGCTGTAGAAAACCCCGTTTCATTAGCCACGTCCTGCAGAGTCAGTTTTTTTGAACGGCGGAGCTCCCTTATCTTGGCTCCGATATTGTAATCATGCACGCTTACCCCCGGAGATTCAAGCTGTTGCTGATGATTACAGCTGTAATAGTAGCGGATCGGATGCCTGATATTCTCATAATAACTGTTTTATAATCAGATTATGTATAGTGGCAAAATAATTCATTTAAGCTAAAAGTCAAACATATTATTTATCTTTGATAAATTTTTTTATTTTAGATAAAGGTTCTTGCTGGAAAAACCGGCTGGTGGTTTCTTTTATGGCTACCGGGAATTTAAACTATGACGGGAGCCGGATTATTCCGGCTCCCGTCATAGTTTGGAAGCTTATAAACGTTTTATTTGACCTGGATGTTGATCTGTTTCGGTTTGGTTTCTTCTCTTTTTGGCAGGGTGATCGTCAGAATACCTTTTTCGCAGCTGGCGGCAACTTTTTCCTGATCGATTGTCGTCGGGAGGCTGAAGCTGCGCTGGAAGCTGCCGAAATATCGCTCGATGCGGTGGTAATTCTCCTTTTTTACGTCATCTTCGTGTTTGCGTTCCCCTTTTAGAACCAGGGTGCCGTCTTCGATGCGAACTTCGATGTCTTTTTGGTCCACATCAGGAAGTTCGGCTTTTATCACGATGGAGTCTGCCGTTTCGTAGATATCCACCGCCGGCTGCCAGAGTCCTTCCTTGATATCTTCGCCGGGAAGGTCGTGATTCCAGGAAAGGTTGAGGATCCGGTTCATCTGGTCCTGCATGGTGCGTAACTCTTTTAACGGGTTGTACTTTACAAGTGCCATGGCTCTGTTCTCCTTTCAACGGCAGTAGTCGGGTAAACCACCGGTAACTGGTGACTGATACACAGAATCGGTGCATTGACGTTGTTCCTGCATGAAAATGACAAACCTGTCTGACGTACTAAAAGCATAATAACGATTGTGGAAATGTCAAGCCATAGCGTCGCCGCACGTCTGCTGCAGAAACTCGAGACTTCTGAACTTTCTGGAAGCATGGCTGGACAACGACTCATCAAGCAAAATGCCGGCCTGCTGGAGCCCCTCCTGCTCAAAGGCTACCCTCCCGAAACGGCCGGTAGCAAGGCAGGAATTGAGACCTTGCAGGGCTGATAACGGTATCTGTCGGCCGGTTGCGGCACAGAAACGGCAGACAAGCTCCCCGCCATGCTGCATGAGCGCGCCACGAGCGTCAAAAGCAGCGCCGCAGCGGCTGCATTCCTGCAGTGAAGGCCGGTAACCGAGAATGTTGAGCAGGTTTATTTCAAAGAGGCGGCGGTCGGCATCGTCAACGTGGCCGCTATCGAGTCGTTCGAGGTAGGTCGCCAGCAAGCGGTACAGGCGCGGCAAAGGATGCCCTTCAGGGGTAAGGGATTCTACCAGTTCGCAGGCATACAACCCGTGGGCGATTGCACCCAGTATGCCTCTGATCCCCGGATAGAGCGTGATGACATCGGCGCTCCGCAGGGAGGAGAGCCCTTCTTTGTGGTTCAGCTGCAGGTCGATCCGGGCAAAGGTCTCCAGGGCCGGGCCGAAGCGTTTACGGCTGTTGCGTGCGCCACGGGCAAAACCCTTTAGCCTGCCATGTTCAAGAGTGAACAGTGACACGATACGGTCGCTGTCACCGTAGTCGGAGTTGGAAAGCACAAATGCTTGAAGTTTTTCAAGAGGCATGGGGGTTTTTGCTGCTCCTGCCGGTAAGAATGTGGTGATGCGGCCAAGAAGCTTAATGGTTGAGAACGCTGCAGGTTCAGCGCTGATGCGGCTGATTGGGAATTCATGTCTTGATCTGAAGTTTGATAAAGCAATAAGCTGCGTCGTACTCAAAGGATTCTGAGTGACCGTTACGTTCTTATGGTTGCCGTTTGTTTGCTCATTACTGCTGTGGCAGTCGCAGGTGCACGACCTGCCCCCTTTGACCCAAATTCCCCAATGGCTTTCCGCGAAAGGTGATGTTGACCCCGGCGGCATTCCCCACATCGACGATAAAAAACTCCCGTGCTGTGCGGCTCAATTTTTCCCCAGCCTTCAGGGTTGTCTGGGAGGGAGGATTACGGTCTTCGGTAATGTTAAGCCAGGTGTTTTCCGTCGCCTCAATGAGTAGGTCAAGATTGGCATTGTCTGGATTCTGTGCGGTCCCGTCCTGTGCAACCACAGCGGGAGGTGGTGTCTGCGTGGCATCGGGCGCAACCTGGGGAGGAATCTCTTTCACGGCGGCGGCCGGTTGAGGGACGACATCTTTCGGTTCGGCACCCGTCATGTTGCGTTGAATGGTCCCAAGGATGTAATCCTCACTAAAAAAAGCATATATGGCAAAGGCGGTTGCACTAACCGCTACGGCGAAAACAGCGTACAAGAGGAAGCGTTTAAAGGGTTTGTGGTCAAAATCGCTCTCTGTTGTGGCGACCTTGGTTTCTTCCGGTATAACCGTTGTTTCGTCCAGATGGTGCTGATAATGGGCAAGAATGTCAGCCGCATCAATGTCGAGAGCTTTTGCATAGCTCTCAATGAATTTTCTTGTATACACAGGTGCAGGGAGGAGATGGTACTCGCCATTCTCGATAGCTTCCAGATTGGCGATGCTGATTCGCGTCTTGAGGAAGATGTCGTTGATCGTCAGCTCGCGGACTTCCCTGAGGCCCTTCAGATCAGGCAGCTTCTTCAGAGAGACAGGCTTCACCTCTTCTTCGCTGACAGGTATTGTTTTTTCTCCGCTGATTTTCATAGAGGTCCAAAATTCGTTTTATGCTAACCACTTAGCACTATTTGTACAGGTACGCAACTACAAAACTAATCTTATGGAGCTGTCAGAGCTCCCGTTATGTTCAGTTTTTCACATAGCATTTATGCATGAGACTCAACTATGATACAGTTTCAAACAGTAATAATCTTACCATACACAGGTTACCTCTATGATAGCTACAGAAACTCTTGCCAGGCTTGAATTCGACAAACTTCTTGTCGAGATATCCCGCCATGCCCACAGCTCCAGCTCGGTTGAACGGGTCCACAACATCCACCCTCTTGGCGAGCTCAAAAAAATCAGAATAACCTCGGGGCAGGTTGATGAAATCCGTGCCCTTGATCGCTCGGGCATTTCGCTGGCGCTGGGAAGTTTTGAGGATATCCGCCCATCCCTTGAACTTCTGCGACCGATCGGGGCTATCCTGGCTCCGCTCGAACTGCTGCTGTTTATCCCGGTGCTGCGCCTGTTTGCTGACGTGGCGCGCCAGTTCGCCCACCGTGACGATATTCCACTGCTAAAATTGATTGAACCGCAGTTGCGTGCTCTGCCGGATATTCTCGAACCGCTGGTGGCGTCTATTGACAGCGACGGCAGCATCATGGATTCCGCTTCGCCACTGCTTAAGGAAACCCGTCGCGCCAAGCGTGGCCTCGCGGGGCGCATCCGCAAAAAAATCGAGGAGATCATCCGCGACAGCGGTATTGAGAAGTTCCTTCAGGATGATTTCATTACGCAGCGCTCCGGTCGCTGGGTCATTCCGGTGCGCATGGATTCCAAGGGGATGGTCAAGGGGGTGGTGCATGATGTCTCCGCGTCGGGCGAAACGGCATTTATGGAACCGCTGGAGATTATCCCCTTTGTCAATGAACTGGAAAATCTGAACGCAGAAGAGAAGGCCGAGGAAATCCGTATTCTGCGCCAGCTTTCGAGCTGGATTCGCGAGGACGCCGAGCAGATTGCAGCCGGTTTCGAAACACTGCTTGAGATCGACCGGCTGAATTGTATGGCACGCTTTGCGATTGAATACGACCTGCAGCCGACAACGCTTAATGAGGTGGGGGAGCTGCGTCTCGTGGCTGCCCGCCACCCGCTGCTGCTGATGATGCAGAAGCGGGGGCTGCTTACTAAGGTTGAACCGCTCGGACTGGCGTTGGGTGGCTCTGAGCCGGACGCCGCTTCCGTCATGGTTATCACCGGCCCCAACGCCGGCGGCAAGACCATCGCTCTCAAGACGGCGGGAATGCTGGTGCTGATGGCGCTCAGCGGTCTGGCGGTGCCGGCTGGACCGGGGTCAACCTTTCCGTTGCTTGATTCGCTGCTGGTCGATATCGGTGATGAGCAGTCAATCGAGCAGAGCCACTCGACCTTTTCGGCTCACGCCGCCAGGATTACCGACGTTCTTGGGCGGAGCGGTGCCCGCACCATGGTGCTGCTGGATGAGCTTGGCGCAGGCACCGAACCATTGCAGGGGGCGGCAATCGCCTGCGGGGTGCTACACGAATTGCAACAGCAGGGGAGCATGGTCATTGCAACCACGCACTTGAGCGATATAATAGGTTTTGTCCACCGTACACCCGGTATGATCAATGCCGGGATGGAGTTTGACGATGCCCGTTTCACGCCGCTCTACCGTCTGATAGTCGGTGAACCGGGGCAGTCGCATGCCGTGGAGATTGCCCGTCGTTTCGGGATGCCGGAACGGGTAATCTCATTTGCGCGGCAGATGCTTGGCAACGCCGGCAGTGAATTTGCCGGACTGTTAACCGAATTGCGCCAGCGGCGCAGCGAATATGAAAAACTCTGTGCCGGTCTGGAAGATCGTGAACGCCTCCTTGACCAGCGGAGCGCAGAGCTTGACCGGCGTGCCGATCAGGTACTCCAGATTCGCAAGGAGGCGGCCGAGAAGGGTTGGAATGATGCCAAAGAGCTGATCTCTGCGACGAGGCGCCGCACCAACGCCCTGCTTGAACAGCTGAAACGCGAGAAGCGCAGCGAGATTGTCGACGAGCTGCGCCGCACTGAAACGAAGTTGACTGAGCAACTTAAGCCCCAGGCTGTTAGTCAGGAGTTGCTGCCTTTAAAAACCGTCACGCCGGGAGATACGGTCCATATACGCTCGTTGGGGTGTGACGGCGTTGTCCTCTCTTTTGAGGTCCGGAGCGGTAAGACCAGAGTCCGGGCCGGTCGGATGGAGTTGGATGTGCCTCTTGCCGAGTTGGCCAAAGCGCGGGCAAAGGGTGATGCGGGGAAAAGCAAACGTGTTGCCGCTCCCTGGAAGGTCGATGTTGTTGGCAGTGAAGAATGTGAATTGAAGCTGATCGGGATGCGGGTGGATGAAGCGTTGGCTGAACTGGAGCCGTTCATCAACCACGCCCATGCCGCAGGGTTGCGCGAGCTGCGCATTATCCACGGACTTGGCAGCGGCCGGTTGCGGGATGCCGTGCGGGAGGAGCTGGAGCGGCATCCGCTGGTCGAGGGGCATCGTCAGGGTGAAGCGCATGAGGGCCGCGATGGCGCAACGGTGGTTACGCTGAGAGTGTGAAATTATTTGATCATCGGGGGGGGCGCCATGCTGGAAAAGAAAATCGGAGAACTACTGGTAGAAAACAAGCTGATCACTGCCGAGCAATTCAATGAGGCTCTTGAACTCCAGCGGGTGAACCCGTTACAGCCGATCGGTCAGCTGCTGTGCCAGATGGGGTTGTTGAAAGCGGTCGACCTGGAATACGTTCTGGACCACAATAGCAAACGGCGCAAGTTGGGAGATATACTGGTATCCCAAAATCTGATCGATGAAGAACGCCTCAATAATGCCCTTAAAGTCAGTAAGCTGGAGAAAATACCGCTCGGCAGGGCGTTGATCAGGCAGCATCTTGTTGAAGAAGAACAGCTGTCACGTGCGGTGGCGTCCCAATACGATCTGAAGTTTGTCAGTCTGGCCGGTGTGCGTTTCGACCGGGAAATGTCCGGTTTTATCAATGCGTCGTTTGCGCAGCGCCATCGCATCGTGCCGATCAGGTGCAGGGACAATTGCCTGACAATTGCCATGGCATATCCGCTTCAGCGTGACGAACTTGCCCAGCTTGAGAGCTGGACCAATATGCGCATTGTGCCGGTCATTGCCAAGGAGAGTGATATTGTTATTGCCCAGCAGAAGATATTTAAGTTGTGCGGTACGGCAAGCCATGAAGATCTCAATCTAGAACTATCTGAAGATCAGATTAGCGATAACGGCAAGTCGAAATATGTCGCTGATTTTATCAGTGCTGATGTTGACTTTCTGGTGAAGCGCATAATCACCACCGGTATCAGGGATGGGGCCAGCGATATCCATCTGGAGTCAACCGAACAGGGAATGGAGGTTCGCTACCGCATCGACGGTATTCTGCAAACGATTGAAATGGGGGCTGACGAGGCGTTGATAAGTCCCAATGCCCGCCAGATAATCTCCAAGATCAAGATCCTGTGTGACATGGATATTGCTGAGCGGCGCAGACCCCAGGACAGCAGTTTCAAGATGAAAGTTGCTAAGGGCGGCGCTGTACGCGGGGTTGATTTTCGTGTTTCCACGGTGCCGACGCAATACGGCGAAAATGTAGTCGTCAGGATTCTGGACAAGCGGAGTGGCGTCATCTCCCTTGAGTCGCTCGAATATTCACCCGAACATGTCCTGGCACTGCACCAGGCACTGGACAAACCGACCGGTATCTTTCTCGTGACCGGGCCGACCGGTTCCGGCAAGTCTTCAACGCTCTACGCACTCCTCTCGCGTATCAATACCCCCGGCGTCAAGACCCTGACAATTGAAGATCCTATCGAATACGCCATCGACGGCATTACCCAGACCGAGGTCAACGAGATTATCGGTAATTCCTTTGCGCGCCTGTTGCGCGCTTTCCTGCGTCAGGACCCGGATAACATAATGGTCGGGGAGATTCGTGATCTTGATACCGCCACAATCTCGATGCGTGCCGCCTTGACCGGCCATACGGTGCTTTCGACCCTGCATACCAATGATGCGACCAGCGCTGTGACGCGGCTTATCGATATGGGGGTAGAACCGAGCCTTATTGCCACGACCCTCCGCTGTGTACTGGCGCAGCGCCTGGTGCGCCGCGTCTGTCAGAAGTGCCGGGCCCGCTATATCCCATCAGCTCAGATTATGGCGGAATTCGGTGTTTCTGCCGATAGCGGCATGGTTTTCGTCCATGGGAAGGGATGTCCGGTCTGTAATTTTACCGGCTTCAGCGGCCGTCTCCCTATTGTAGAGCTGTGGATCCCGACTCGTGATGAACTGCTGCTGTTCAACCGGCAGCCAGACAATCAAACACTGCGCACTACCGTGTTTGCTCAATCCAGCCGTCAGACGATGGTTGAAGACGGCTTTCGCCGTGTGCAGGCGGGTGAAACAACACTGGAGGAACTGTTGCGCGTTGTCCCGTTTGAGCAGATTGAGGCGGGTAGGGAGAAGCTTGCCAGGCTGTTTGCCGCGTGATGAAGCCATGCAGTAATGATTGCTTGTGTAACCGATCTAAAGGCTCTTTTAACTCGTTGCCTTTGGGGTATATTGGTGCTAACTTATTTAAAATTATTTTGACAGGCGGTGATCCATTGTGATGGAACGGGCATTACGTGATAGGGAACAACAGCTCCAGGCTGTTCTGGATATGTCTCAGGCCGGAATACTTATGACTAATGCCAACAGATGGACTATCTCCTATGCAAACAAGCGCATGGCAGAGCTGTTCGGATGCGCTCTGTCCGAACTTGACGGTACGGCGTTTCTTGACTACGTCCATCCGTCAGAAATTGAAAGAGCCAAGCTTGATATGCACATGATGGTCACCGGAGAAGTTGAAAAGATCAAGGCGGAGCGCCGCTTTGTCAGCAAAGAAGGCGGTGAATTCTGGGGTAACCTCACGGCGCAATCTCTTGTAAATGGAGACGGCACTCTTCAGGGCGTCATGGTCACCGTCTACGACAATACGGAGCTTCGTAACAAAGAGATGTCTTTAAGTATTGTAGAAAACAACTATTGGGAAATTTTCAACGCGACAAATGACGCGGTGTTTGTCCATGATGCTTATACCGGTGCCATTGTTGAGGCAAATAAGTCGGTAGAGAAGATGTACGGTTATTCCCGTGAGGAAATTTTCTTCATGAATGTCAATGATTTCAGCTCGGGAGAGCCACCCTATTCATTGGATGATGCTATCAGCTGGATCAGAAAGGCTACTGAAGAGGGGCCGCAGTCCTATGAATGGCTCGGCAGGAAGAGCAGCGGTGAGCTGTTCTGGGCGGAAGTATCGCTCACGGCATCCCATATTGGCGGGGAGGGGCGTGTTCTCTCAGTTATGAGAGACATCAGTGACCGGAAGGAGATTGAGAAAAAGCTCCAGTATCTCAGTTCCCACGACTCGTTAACCGGACTGTACAACCGCTCATTCTTTGAGACTGAATTAGAGCGTGCGGTGAAAGGGAGAAGATACCCGGTCAGTGTCATCGTTGCCGATCTTGACGGTCTCAAACAGGTAAATGATACCCACGGGCATGAGGCTGGTGACGCGTTGATCCGATCGGCGGCAAAAATTCTGAACTGTGCGTTCAGATCTGAAGACCTCGTGGCGCGTACCGGTGGTGATGAGTTTGTCGTACTGCTGCTTGAGGCGGATGAACAGAAGAGTTCTGCTCTGCAGAAACGTATCCGCGAAGCGGAAATGCGGCTGAACAGTGAAAACGGGGCGGTTCAGGTGCGGCTCTCCATGGGAAGTGCAACAGCCCATATGCCAAGCGATATGGGAACTCTCATAAGTGAGGCTGACAAGCGTATGTATGAGGACAAATCCTCTCATAAACAGGGTGGTAACATGTTAAGTTCCTACCGTTCACTTGCGACTTTCAGTCCTGATAGGCCCTCTTCGCTGCTCTTGGATTTTTGATCATTTTTTATAGCAGCAGAGCATAAACCGGGTGTGAAAACCGGCCGGTCCGGCAACCCGGATATCCACCGCTTCCTTTTATCTCCCTCACCTGTCTACCCGTCTCCACCGCTTCCAGATTCCCTCCATTAAGTGTGTCCGTTCGCCATGTGCGGACAATAGCTGAAGATTTTAAAGCATCTTCGCAGATGACAGGTGTCTGCTGAGAAGGTAGTATCAGCAGGATTTTTACAAACGGAGGATTTTCCCGCATGCACAACAGCATTCTTACCGCCCTTTCCGAACGCATACTGGTTATTGACGGTGCCATGGGCACCCAGCTCCAGGCCCGTAACCTGACCGCTGAAGATTTCGGTGGTGCCGAATATGAAGGGTGCAACGAATATCTGACCGTGACCCGCCCGGATGTGATCGAGGCTGTCCATCGTGATTATCTCGCTGCCGGGGCCGACATCGTCGAGTCCAACACGTTTGGTTCCACCGATATTGTCCTTGCGGAGTATGGCCTGCAGGATCAGGTGTTCGAACTCAATCGCCAGGCTGTCCTCATTGCCAGGCGGGCCTGTGCTGCCTTCTCCACGCCTGACAAGCCGCGCTGGGTGGCCGGATCGATGGGGCCGACAACCCGGACCATATCCGTTACCGGTGGCGTCACCTTTGACCAGTTGGTGCAGGCGTTCCGGGGGCAGACTCTGGGGTTGCTTGCCGGCGGTGTCGACCTGCTGCTGCTTGAAACGGCCCAGGATACGCTGAACCTGAAAGCAGCCGCCGAGGGGATCCGGCTGGCGTTTGAGGAGTGCGGGCAGCGGGTGCCGCTGATGATCTCCGGCACGATCGAAGCGACCGGAACAATGCTGGCAGGGCAGGGGGTTGAAGCGCTCTACACAAGTCTGGCCCATCTGGAAGACAGCCTCGGCTTGATCAGCATCGGCCTGAACTGCGCTACCGGACCTGAATTTATGACCGACCATCTACGGACACTGTCGCAGTTGGCCTGCTGCCATGTTTCGGTCTATCCCAATGCCGGGCTCTCGGATGAGAACGGTCTTTATGCCGAGTCACCCGATTCCCTGGCCGCCAAGTTGTCCCGTTTCGTTGACGAAGGGTGGCTCAATATTGTTGGCGGCTGCTGCGGTACGACACCGGCGCACATCGCCGCCATCGCCACGATGTGCGCCGGCAAAGCGCCCCGCCGTCCCTCCGGCATGCGGCGCCGGGTCGTGGCCGGGATCGAAGTGCTTGTTGTTGAGGAGGATGCCAGGCCGGTGCTGGTGGGGGAACGCACCAACGTCATCGGCTCGCGCAAGTTCAAGAACATGATCGTGGCGGAACGTTTTGAGGAGGGTGCGGAGATCGCCCGGGATCAGGTCAAGGGGGGTGCCCAGGTGATCGACGTCTGTGTGGCCAACCCTGATCGGGATGAGGCCTCCGATATGACGCGCCTTCTGGAGTTTCTGCCGCGCAAGGTGCGGGCGCCGATTATGATCGACTCTACCGACCCGCAGGTCATGGAACTGGCCCTGCAGCGGCTGCAGGGTAAATGCCTGTTCAACTCGATCAATCTGGAGGATGGCGAAGAGCGCTTCGCCGTGGTTTCGGCGTTGATTCACCGCTATGGCGGTTCGGTGGTCGTGGGGTGTATAGACGAAGACCCGCAGCACGGCATGGCGGTCACCAGAGGGCGCAAGCTGGAGGTCGCCAGGCGCTCTTATGACCTGCTGGTCAATAAATACGGGTTACGCCCGGAAGATCTGATCTTTGATCCGCTTGTCTTTCCGGTCGGTAGCGGTGATGTCAACTATATCGGTTCGGCCGAAGAAACCATCGAAGGGGTACGGCTTATTACCGAGGAGTTTCCGCAATGCAGTACGATTCTGGGGATATCCAATGTTTCCTTTGGTCTGCCGTTGGCCGGGCGTGAGGTGCTGAATGCCGTTTTCATCCATCACTGTGTCAAGGCAGGTCTGACCTATGCCATTGCCAACACCGAAAAGCTGGAGCGCTACGCCTCCATCCCCCCTGAGGAGCTTCGTCTGGCAGACGATCTGATCTTCTGGCGTGGTGATGATCCGGTCGCCGCCTTTGCCGCCGCTTTTCGGGACAAGAAACCGGCGACGCACGCTCCGGCAGCAGAGCTGCCGCTGGATGAACGCTTGCCGCTCTATATTATCGAGGGGGTCAAGAACGGTTTGTCCGCCGATCTGGATGCAGTCCTCGCGCGCGGTGACAAGCCGCTGGATATCATCAACGGTCCGCTGATGGCCGGTATGGCCGAGGTTGGGCGTCTGTTTAACGATAATCAGCTGATTGTGGCCGAGGTGCTGCAATCCGCCGAGGCTATGAAGGCTGCCGTGGCCCATCTGGAGCCGTATCTGGAGAAAGGTGAAAGCTCCAGCAAGGGGAAGATGCTGCTGGCGACAGTCAAGGGTGATGTTCACGACATCGGCAAGAATCTCGTGGAGATTATCCTTTCCAACAACGGTTTCCAGGTGGTCAACCTCGGTATCAAGGTCGGACCTGAAGCGTTGATTGAGGCTGGGAGACGTGAACAGCCGGACTTTATCGGTCTGTCGGGGTTGCTCGTCAAGAGCGCCCTGCAGATGGCGATAACGGCAACCGACCTGAAGGCGGCCGGGATACATGTGCCGCTGATGGTTGGCGGCGCGGCGCTGTCGCGCACCTTTGCCGATACCCGCATCGCCCCGGAATATGGCGCACCGGTACTGTACGCCAAGGATGCCATGGCCGGACTGGAACTGGCGAATCGTCTGGCTGATCCGGATACGCGGGTGGCGTTGCTGGAAGAAACTGCACTGCGACAGCAGGCGGCCTGCGTGGAAAGAGCGGCCAAGAGTGCGGCACAGCCACCGGTTGCTGCAAACAGTACCCGCTCTGCACTGCAGGACGATGCTCCGCTCCTTCCTCCTCCCGATTTCGAGAGCCACATCCTGCGCGATATCCCGCTTAACCAGGTGATTCCGTTCCTGAACCGCCAGATGCTCTATACCAAACATCTGGGGCTGATCGGCTCGGTCGAAAAATTACTGGCCGCTGGTGATGCAAAGGCGCTCAAGCTGCATGACACGGTTGAAGAGATGCTGGCACGGGCCGACCGTGAGGGACTGATCCAGCCGCAGGCAAACTATCGATTCTATCCGGCCAACAGCGAGGGCAATGACCTGATCCTGTTTGATCCGGCCGATCCGGCGAAAGAGGTCATGCGCATCAGTTTTCCACGTCAGGCTGCCGGTGAACGTCTCTGTGTGGCCGATTTTGTCCGTCCTCTCGCCGGCGCTGTACGCGATACTCTTGCGTTGTTTGTCGTTACCAGCGGACGTGGTGTCCGTGAGAGGAGTGAAGCGATGAAGGAGTCGGGAGATTATCTTGATTCGCACCTGCTGCAGGCGCTGGCGCTGGAGCTGGCGGAGGCAACCGCCGAGTTTCTGCATAAGCGGATTCGCACCTCGTGGGGGATTGTTGATGACCCCGCCATGAGCATGAAGCAGCTCTACAATGCAGAGTATCACGGCATTCGCGTCTCCTTCGGCTACCCTGCCTGTCCGGAGTTGTCCGACCAGCAGAAGCTGTTCCAGTTGCTGGAACCTGAATCGATAGGGGTGCAGTTGACCGAAGGCGATATGATGGATCCGGAGGCCAGTGTCTCGGCGCTGGTGTTCCATCACCCGCAGGGGCGCTATTTCGATGTGTCCCGTTGAGGAGTGTGTGACCACGCCGTAGGGATGAGCGGCTTCTGCTCGATGAGCCCGGCTAATTTCTTCAGCAGGTGCTCCTCTTCGGCGTGCAGGGTCGTTTCGACAAACATGCGCTCACGCCGGGATAGCGTCAGGCCGCTGCAGAGGATACCGAATTCCGCAACGTCATTCATGCGTCCCAGGATGGTCTGATATTCCTTGAACAGCTCAAGCGTAGAGCTGTCGTCGCGCTTCAGCACCGGTGCAGTAATCTCCAGAAAATAGCGCAATTTTTTGATGGCAATGCGGAGAGCGTGACGTGATTCGTGCTGCCCGGGTGAGACAGCTGTCGGCAGGAGCATGGTGATAGTTTGAGACAGCGTAGCATCGGTGGCGGAAAAGCAGGCTGCGATGGGCAGGCTGTTGTGTGTGAGCAGGTTTTCTCTAAGCGTGTTCGCCGCTTTCTGCACGGTCCGGTTGAGGTGGCGATGATCAAAATCCTTGAGAGTCTTTCCAATCCTGACACGTTCGCCACTGCGCATCAGAGTGAGAAGGTACGACAGCTGGAAGCCTGACGCCACTTGGGCTGGAGTGCGCTTGTTGAAGAATAACAGCGCCTCGTCAATGTTACGCAGGGCGCCCAGCAGTCGCGTCACCTCCCGGAGGCTCTTTTTAAGCCGCCCTGTATGCTTTTGCGGCAGCCACGGATCGAACAGTTCCAGCGCAGCCCGGAAGCGGCGCGATGATACCCTCAGGTCGTGGCTGGCCTCAGTGGTGAAGGTTTTCAGCACCTCGCGCCGCAAGCGCAGCAGTTCCCCCCACTGTTCCAGGACAACTCCCCTTGACCGCTCTGCCATAGCCGCTGTCTGCATCCGTCAGACCTTGGCCAGGATTTTCAGCAGGTGCGGTACCATCTGCTTCTTGCGCGACATGACGTTCTTCAGCTCGTACAGATGCGGTTCCAGTTGCGGATATTCCATGACATGGGCGATGCGGGTATGTCCCTCCACCAGGAAAAGCGTGGTTTCAGTAGTTATGTCGGTCACCATCAGCCCGGCAATAAAGAGGTTGTCGCGCCGTTTAACATCTGCCAGTGCCGAAAGGAGATCCTCCTTCATGCTGTAGAATTCGTCAAAGCCGATCACCTCGACCTGGCCAAGGCCGATGCTGTATTTTTCATGGGTAAAGAGCTTGAAGTCGGCAGCCACGATACGGTCGGCAGAGCCGTAGTTTTTGAGGGAACTGCTGGCGGCAAAAATATCGCGGCCGAAATCAGCGGCAACGACTCCGGAGCGATCTTTCAGCCAAGCGGCCATCTGGTGGTCGGCGTCCGTTGTGGTTGGTGATTTGAGGATAACCGTGTCGGAAAGGATGCCGGCCAGCAGCAGCGTGGCAATCTGACGATCCGGTTCCAGACCGCTTTCCCGATAGCGCCGGGCCACCAGAGTACAAGTACTGCCTACCGGCGAGGTTATAAAGGAGATCGGTGAGTTCGAGTGACTGTTGCCAAGTTTGTGGTGGTCGATGACTTCGGCAATTTCTACAAGTTCGGCACCAGGAACCGCTTGTCCCAGCTCGTTGTGGTCCACCAGAATCAGGCTGTAGGGGAGCGGTGCGAGCAGGGACGACTTGGTGGCAACGCCGGCCAGTGTTCCGTCACCCTCCAGTGCCAGCACCGCAGAGACATTGGCCCCGAGCAGCTTCTGGCGCAGGGCGGCAAGCGACTTGTCGACGCCGATATCAGAGAATTCCTGCTCGGCAAGGCAGGCGACCGGTGTGGAGAGCCGCGCCAGCCAGGCTGCAGTAGCTGTGTCGTGGGGTGTCAACAACACGGTAACCCCCTGTTTTTTTGCCAGTTGGAGCAAACCATCCTCCAGCCGATGCCCACCGGTTACAACCAGTACCCGTACGCCGCGTTCAATGGCGGCCAATTGAATTGTGCGACGATTTCCGGTCATGATCAGAAGTTCGCGAGGCTCATAGCCATCAATCATACTGCTGAATGACTCCTCCAGCATTGCTCCGATGAACAGGTTCAAGGTTATCGGGGTGTCGTCGCCTGTTCCGCTTTCAAGATGACCGGCGAGCGTTTTGGCCAGACTCAGCAAGCTGGTTGTGACCTGGCGCAGTTTGTCCTGGCAGGGGAGCAGATAACTCTCTGACAGATGCAGCAGCGATAGAATGCCACATGGCCTGTTTTCATCATCAACCACCGGCAGCACCCGAACGCCGCTTTTGTTGAATAGTTCCAGGGCCACATAGGCCGACGCTTTGCGATCAATTGTCACAGGCTGGCGTTTGAGTGTGTCGCGTACCTTGGGGTGGACATCCGCCAGAAAGAGCGGATCAGGAATTCCAAGGCGGTCAAGGATGTAACGGGTCTGGGGATTAGGTGCACCCGCCATGGCGGCGATGACGCTGCAGTCCCCCTGGCGTTGTTTTAACGCCGCATATCCGATGGCGGAGGCGATAGAATCAGTATCCGGGTTGCGGTGGCCGATAACATACGTGGTTTTTGTCATGAGTATTCTCGCTATAGAATAAATAGGTCAAAAGCGTTTATTGCCGATGACGCGTGGTAAATGCAGGGTGTCAGGAGGTGCGACGGATTTAGTTGTTTTTCCAGTCTCTGCTGCGGGCAGCCGCCTGAAGAGTTTCTACCTCTTTGAGGATTTCCATGTAGGTGGCGTAACGCTCTGCCGGGATGCGTCCCTGTCCGACAAGCTCCAGTACGGCACAGCCTGGTTCTGTACGATGGCGACAGTTGCGGAATTTACAGGCAACATCACGGTGCGCTTCAAAGCCGGGGAAAAACTCGGCCAGCTCTTCGACCGTTATATCGACCAGACCAAAATCGCGGAAACCGGGGGTGTCAACCAGCTCACCGCCACCCGCAAGGGCGTGCAGCGTGGAAACGGTGGTGGTGTGTCGCCCCATCCCCTTGTATTCGCTGAGGCTGCCTACCTTGAGGTCTATTTCCGGGCAGAGCGCGTTGAGCAGGGAGCTCTTGCCAACACCGGTTGTGCCGACAAAGGCACCGCGATGTCCACCGCTTAGAAACTCTTCCAACGGGGCAAGTCCGCTCCGTTCTGCAGCGCTGATGGGAAATATTTGCACGGAACCGCTATAAACCCTTTTTAACTCTTCCAGAAGTTCCGATGTGCCTTCAAGGTCACATTTGTTAACGACTAAAAACGGCTGCAACTGTGCTGACTGAGCGGCAACAATTGCCCGATCGATAAAGCCGCCAGGAGAAAGCGGCGCAACAACGATCCCGAGGACATCCAGGTTTGCGCCCACCAAATGGATACCTCCCCTGGCATCACGCCGCTGCAGCTCTGTCCGGCGCGGTAACCGCTTCAGGACCTCTCCCGTGACGATTACGTTGTCGCCGACGACATGGCCGGAGTTGCGCTTGACCCGCACCATGCGGCGTTGTCCGCTGTCAAATAAAACCTCAACTGATATGCCGTGGTGCGCAACAATCAGGCCGCTGGGCGTAAAACTGCTCATTAGATTCTGTTCCAATTTGTTTTAAAGGGGGTATCCCGACCGGAGTTGTCGGGACTCAATGGCCAAATTTGACGGCCGATTATAAATCTAGCATACAAACAGACAATAACCTAGCACAGCCGGGAAAATGAGGCCATAATATCTGCACAGATGAGTAATGACGCACACGAGGACGTACACGATGACTGAGAGCCACCACCCCTTCCAGCGCCTTACACCGACTTTTGTCATGGATGCCGTCGAAAGCCAGGGGTTTGTCTGTGACAGCCGCCTCTTTGCGCTTAACAGCTATGAAAACCGTGTGTATCAGGTAGGGATAGATGAATCGCAACCGCTGATTGCCAAGTTTTACCGCCCTCATCGCTGGAATGAAGCGCAGATTCTGGAGGAACATAATTTCTGTTTTGAACTTGTTGAGCATGAACTCCCTATTGTTGCCCCGCTTAAAAATTCTGCGGGAGCAAGTCTCTTGGAGTATGACGGGTTTCACTTTGCGCTGTATCCACGGCAGGGCGGGCACGCTCCTGAATTCGACAACCTTGACAACCTTAAAATACTGGGGCGCTTGCTGGGGCGGATTCATGGCTCCGGTGCGGTCAAGGCATTTGCACATCGTCCGACGCTTGATCGCCAAAGTTTCGGCACGGAGAGCGTGCGCCTTATTGAAGAGCGCTTTATCCCTGACGAGTACCGGGCCAGTTATGTCGCGGTGACGGGGCAGTTGCTCGAAGCGATCGATACTATCCTGGCTGAGGTTGGACCGGTCCGGGTCATCCGTACCCATGGCGACTGCCATGCCGGCAATATCCTCTGGCGCGATAATGCCCCGCATTTTGTCGATTTTGATGATGCCCGTATGGCTCCAGCTGTCCAGGATCTCTGGATGATGTTCTCCGGGGATCGTCCCCGGCAGCTTGCCCAGCTGGATTCGCTGCTTGAGGGGTACCGGGAGTTCAATGATTTTGACCCCCGGGAGTTGCGCCTGATCGAGCCGTTACGCACGTTGCGCATGCTGCATTACAGCGCCTGGCTGGCGCGACGCTGGGGTGATCCGCTCTTTCCGCACACTTTTTTCTGGTTTAACACCACCCGCTATTGGGGCGAGCACATCCTTGAATTGCGCGAACAGTTGGCGGCGTTAAGTGAACCAGCTCTTGAGGTGCAGTGATGTGCGGCGGGCCGCAGTTCAGGTTATAACGTAGAAAAGCGGGAGAGCCCTTAAGTTCTCCCGCTTTTCTGTCGTCTTGAAAGATCGTTGCGCGATAATTTTATAATCGCTACTTTTTGTCTTTAAGCAAATCCCTGATTTCTGCCAGTAATAGCTCTTGATTCGGTGGGGCTACCGGGGGGGCTGCTATCGCCTCTTCCCTTCTCTTGAGGGTATTCATCGTCTTTACAGCCATAAATATGGCGGCGGCAATGATTATGAAATCGATGATAGTCTGTAAGAACTTGCCATAGCTGATGACCACGGCCGGTTTCTTGTCAACCGCCTCCTGGACGATAATCGACAGGTTTGTAAAATCGACTCCTCCCAATAAGACGCCGATTGGCGGCATGATGACATCGCCGACAAGTGACGTTATTATCTTACCAAAAGCAGCGCCGATGATGATACCTACCGCCATGTCAACCACGTTGCCCTTTACGGCAAAATCCTTGAACTCCTTCAGCACACCCATGACGACTTCCTCCTGAAGATGGTTTATACCGCTCGTGTGAACAATATAAATTAATGGTTGTAATCGTACCAGTAATCATTGCTAAAGCAACATTGTTTACGCAGAAGAGTCAGGATGTGGTTGATTGACGTATTGACTAATGCCGGTATTAGTGTCAAAAAGAGGTTTAGTTATCATAGCAGGGAGCGCCCTTGCAGACCACACAATGAAGGAGTTTAGAATGGCCAAAGCATCCGCCCGTCACATCCTGGTGGCAACCAAAGAAGCGTGTGAAGCACTGAAGGTAAAAATCGAAGCAGGGGAGGATTTTGCTGCCTGTGCCCGTGAAAATTCCCAGTGTCCTTCCGGTCGAGATGGCGGGAATCTCGGCGAGTTCAGTCCGGGGCAGATGGTAAAAGAGTTTGATACCGTTGTGTTCTCCGGTGAGGTCGGGAAAGTTCTCGGACCGGTACAGACCCAATTCGGTTATCATCTTATCGAAGTCACCAAGCGCACAGCGTAAAACAGAGGGATGTGTACGATGAAGTTACTTGATGGAAAGATATGTGCCGCAAGTCTGGTGTCGGAGATTTCTAAAAAGGTAACCGGTTATGTCGCTTCGGGCTTACGCAAGCCGCATATGACCGTGATCCTCGTCGGAGAGCATGCGCCCAGCGAGTCGTATGTTAAATCAAAGATCAAATCTTGCGAAAGCGCCGGCTTTGAAAGTGATCTACTCCGCTTTTCAGAGAATGTCATGGAGGCGGAACTGCTGGCAAGGATCGCCGAAATCAATGCCGATCCGGCAACTGACGGCGTGATCGTCCAGCTGCCGCTGCCGAAGCATATCAACCAGCAACACATCATCAACGCAATCGATCCTGAAAAAGATATTGACGGTTTTCATCCCACCAATTTTGGCCGCATGACCCTGGGACAGAAAGCTTTCAGGCCGGCAACCGCGTACGGAATCTGCAAGCTGTTGCAATTTTACGAAATACCGGTTAAAGCGAAGCACTGTGTTGTTATCGGCCGCTCCAACATCGTTGGTAAGCCGATTTCAATCATGCTGTCCAACGATTTCGAAATAGGCAATGCAACGGTTACACTCGCCCATATAGAAACTCCGCGCGAACTCTTATTGGATGAAACGCGGCGGGCGGATATTATTGTTGTTGCGGTCGGTATTCCCGGCTTTATTACCGAGGATATGGTCAAGGAGGGGGCTGTTGTTATTGATGTTGGTATCAACCGTCTCGAAAACGGCAAGCTGGTAGGGGATGTGGATTTTGAAAATGTCAGCAAAAAATGTTCGTGGATAACTCCGGTGCCTGGTGGTGTCGGGCGGATGACTGTGGCCGCTCTGATGATAAACACACTAATGGCTTATCAGAATAACTTCGATCTTATCTGACCACCCTTGGTGGTGCTGCGTAACAAAAAAAACGGCCATTTAGCCGTTTTTTTTGTTTGTTAGTCATGCGCCCTGCTTTTTAACGTGCTAGTGCGGGTGTTTTGTGATTGCGCGCGGCAATGACCATCCTTTTTGAATAGCCAGCACTCTCACCGTAATGACGACCAGGGCAGCTATAATCAGCGACAAATTAGCAGATAGAGATGTCAGGTGCAGCAGATATAGTAGCGTTCCCCCAGCAATACAGGCGGAAGCATAGACTTCCCGCTGCAACACAAGCGGAACCCGGTTGGATAAAACATCTCTGATCATCCCTCCTGCTGTAGCGGTCATTACTCCCATCATTACAGAACCAAAAAAACCGATGTGATATTCGAGTGCTTTGCCGGTGCCGATAACGACAAACGTGCCAAGGCCAACTGCGTCAAAAAACTGGAGCGGGTGCTGCAGAAATTCCATCTTGTGGTGAAAGATGAAGACCAGAAGTGAAACGAGCAGGGAGAGGTAGAGGTAGGTTTCGTCTTTAAGGATGAAGGGGGGAGCCCCGAGCAGTAAATCCCGCACAGTTCCCCCCCCATTTGCAGTTACAAGACCCAACAGCACTACTCCAAACAGATCCATATCGCGACGTATGCCGGCCCAGGCACCGGATGCGGCAAAGGCGGCTGTCCCGAGAAGATCCAGTGCATAGAGGATGTTCATTGGTGCTACTGAATGCTTATCAGTTCGATCTCAAACGTAACGTCTTCCCCGGCGAGCGGGTGATTGGCATCAAAAGTTACCTGGTCTTCCGTTGTTTCAAGAACGACAACGTCCAGATCCTCATCATCTTCGTTGGAGAGGCTCAGCTCGTCGCCAACTTCAGGGATAAGATCTTCCGGAAGATCGCTGCGTGGTACAGTGAAGATCTTTTCTTTGTCGTACTCGCCGAAAGCGTCGGCAGCAGCGATCTGAACAGTCTTCTTTTCGCCGGGAGTCATGCCGATAATTGCAGCATCAATCTGTGGGAAAAGGATCTCTTCACCAAGAACAAATGTCATCGGACCGCTTTCGTGTCCGCCGCAGCCGCATTCATCGTCGTCACAGCCGTCCTCGCAGCAATCGTCATCGCAGCATCCGTCGTCGCCGCATTCAATGTCTTCGAGAGTTGAGTCGAATATCGTTCCATCTTCCAGTTTTCCGGTAAAGTTGATTGTTACGGTGTTGCCTTTTTCTGCTTGTGCCATTGTTTTGCCTCTCATTGCTTGTATAGTGATATTGATGCAACTGTCTAGGGTACTGGAGAGAGTGTGGTTAGTCCAGAAAATAATAGTGTTGGCAAAAATAAAAGGGGCGGACCATCCGGTCCGCCCCTCTGTTCAGTGTGGTCTTTAGTCTACCGATTTACGTAAAAAGGTTGGGATGTCATACTGGTCCTCATCCTCTTCGATAAAAGAGACGGCTGGCCGTATTCTCGTGACGTTTTCAGCTTTCTCGCGATCGCGTTGAAATGTCGGGCGGTCGAGAGATACCGGAGTGGCGGCGACATGTTTGTCTGCCAATGAAAGGCTGCTTCTGCGTGAATCCCGACCCTTCTCGGCATCAAAACGATCACCAAAGCCGGTGGCAATCACGGTTACCTTGATGTTCTCGCCCATTTCGTCATCACGAACAACACCGATTTTGATGTTGGCGTCTTCGTGGACTTTCTCGTGAACGATGCGGTTGACTGAATTGTAATCGTCCATGGTCATGGAGGTGGAACCGGTGATGTTGACCAGGACGCCTTTGGCTCCTGAGATGTCATTGTCTTCGAGAAGCGGGCTGGAGATGGCATTATTGACGGCGTCTGCAGCACGGTTTTCGCCGCTACCCATACCAATTCCCATCATCGCCATGCCGCGTACACTCATGACGGTTTTAACATCAGCAAAGTCCAGGTTCATCAGGCCCGTAGAGGTGATCAGTTCGGAAATTCCCTGAACCGCCTGGCGAAGCACGTCATCTGAAGGTTTAAATGCATCGAACAGAGACATGTTTTTGCTGGCAAGGCTGATGAGGCGATCATTGGGGATAATGATCAGTGAGTCGACATGTTTCTTCAGCTCTGCAATGCCCTGGTCGGCGAGGAAAGTACGGGCCTTACCTTCATAGGTAAACGGTTTGGTCACGACTCCGACGGTCAGGACGCCGGTTTCACGCGCGGCTTCAGCGATAACCGGTGCTGCCCCGGTACCGGTGCCGCCGCCCATGCCGGCAGCGATGAAAACCAGATCAGCACCTCTGATGGCTTCTGTAAGTTGTTCCTTGTTTTCAAGAGCCGCAGCCGTGCCAACCTCAGGCTTTGAACCGGCACCGAGTCCTTTTGTCAGCTCACGGCCCATCTGGAGTTTGACTGGGGCCTTCGAGGTGCGGAGTGCCTGGGCATCGGTGTTGGCAACGATGAAGTCTACTTTATGTATGGAACTGGAGATCATGGTGTTGACGGCGTTTCCGCCTCCGCCACCGACTCCAATTACTTTAATTACAGCGCTCTGCTCTATGGTTTCATCAAATTCAAACATGCGGTTCCTCCTATATGTTTATGGCTTAATTTCAATAATCAATGACGAAATGTAACCTCAATTTGGCCAAGAATCAAAAGAAAAAATAATATAATTTTATGTAAAAAAAGGTGTCTTTAAAAAACAGCGTGTTAGGGGTCTTTGTGTTGTGGCTGTGGGCGGTTGTCGCTGTGTTTGTGAAGAGTCGGCCGCTTGTCCACGGTGAACTAAACGGCCGTAAATTACATAATGTTATAAAGCGCGAACTAGAAAAATTCGCCGAACCAGCTCTTCATTCGGCCAAAAACTGATCCGAACAGGTTTGCTTCAGGTTTGCCGGTAGGGAACTCGCGGGAGCCTGAGTTGCGGCTGCCGTAAACAACAAGGCCGACACCGGTGGCATATACCGGAGATTTTACGACATCGGTCAGCCCGCCTATCTTCTGTGGTAGCCCCCGGCGTACCGGAAGGTTGAATATCTGTTCGGCAAGTTCAGGTATCCCCTCAAGGATGCTGGAACCGCCGGTAATGACAACGCCTGATGCAATCGAGTCTTCCAGGCCGGATTTAATGATCTCCCGGTTCACCAGTGAGAAGATCTCTTCCATACGTGGCCCAAGTATTTCACAGAGCACGTTGCGCGAAAGTTCCCGTGGTTTGCGGCCACCGACGCTTGGCACCTCGATCTTGTCTTCTTTGCCAACCAGGGATGCAAGGCAACAACCGTACTTCTGCTTGATCTTCTCCGCTTCAGCGAACGGGGTGCGCAGGCCGACGGCAATGTCATTCGTAAGCTGATTGCCGCCAAGGGAGATAACTGATGTGTATTTAATCGCGCCGTCGGCAAAGATTGCAATGTCGGTTGTACCGCCACCGATATCCACCATGCAGACGCCAAGCTCTTTTTCATCTTCGGACAGGACTGCGTGTGATGACGCCAACTGCTCCAGCACGATATCGGCAACATCCAGTCCTGCCCGGTTGCACGACTTTACGATGTTCTGGGCACTGGCAACGGCGCCGGTTACAATATGCACCTTGCCTTCCAGTCTGACGCCGCTCATGCCGAGCGGTTCGCGGATGCCGTCCTGCTCGTCGATGATGAACTCCTGCGGCAGGATGTGCAGCACTTCACGATCCATCGGTATATTGATTGCTTTAGCGGCGTCAATGACCCGGCGCACATCCTCCTGGGATACCTCGCGGTTCTTGATCGCGATAACGCCGTTGGAGTTCAGTCCTTTGATGTGCCCGCCGGCGATGCCGGCATAGACCGACTTTATCTCGCAGCCGGCCATCAGTTCAGCCTCCTCGATGGCCTTGCGAATTGCGCCTACAGTGCTTTCAATGTTGATGACAACACCCTTGCGCAGGCCGCTGGAAGGACTGGTTCCGATGCCGACGATATCGATACCCTCTTCCGTGACATTGCCAACAATGGCGCAAATCTTGGTGGTACCGATGTCGAGGCCGACGATCAGATTATCTCTTTTTGTAGCTGACATACCACTCCCCCCTGCTGGATAAATATAAAAGTAAGAACTAGCTTTTTTTAACGATTATCTTGTCGTTGTAATCCAGGTCAATATAATGAATTACCGGCAGCTGTACCATCAGGCTGCGGTAGATGCGGGCGAACCGCTCGACCTTTGCGGTAAAATCTCCTGATCCGACCTTGACCGGAAGTGACCCGGAAGCGGTAAATAGCGTAAAACCGTAACCCTCATCGTAATGAATCTCTGATACATCTGCAAGGATAAACGAGCCTTTATCACGCAATATCTTGAGGAGTTCACACGTGGCCAGAAGTGCCTCTTTGCTTCCCTTCGGATCTCTGCCCAGTTCTTCCTCGCTGAAACCGGTGATGACCGGATAATCAAGGCGGTCTCCCTGGTTAAGAACCTTGAATACTTCCCCCTGTTGGTCAAGGTAGTAAATGAACCCCATATTGACGATCGCTATCGGTTCACGTTCGGTGACGACTATTGAAATGGCATCGGGAAAATAACGGTTAATTCGTACCGCTTCAACCCATGGGTTCTGAAGTATATGTTCACCCATGCTTTTCAGGTTCAGGCTGAGCAGGTCCTTGCCAGGCTCCAGTCCAGCCAATCCGAGAATCTCATCACGGGTCAAATGTTTTGCATTCGACACTTCAATTGATTTTAGAGAAAACAGTGTCACTGCCGTGATGGCCCGATAACAGCCGTACGGGATGCCGCAGGCCAGTGCAAGCAGAGTCACACCGGTGGCAAGTTTCTTGATCAGGCGCAGATGTTTCTTGAGGTCAAGCGGTTTGCGCTGGATCTTTATTTTATTGGGCGCCACTTTTCTGCGCTGGTATGATGAATTCGCGAAATCCCGCACGTGTCAGTGTACCTTTATTGAGAGTGCTGCTGATTCAATAATACGTGAAACAAGGTCCTCAAACGAGAGTCCCCCGCCTTTTGCAGCGATTTCAGGCAGAAGCGATAATGCCGTCATTCCCGGCAGTGTATTGACCTCCAGTACATAACAGTCACCGGTGGTCGTCACCAGAAGATCCACTCTGCTGTAACCTTTGCAGCCGAGGGCGCGATGAGCCGCAAGGCCGACCTGCTGTGCTTTCTCATAGAGACTTTTTTCCAGCCGAGCGGGGAAAATGTGTTCAGCCATGCCGTCGGTATACTTTGCCTCGAAGTCGTAAAACTCGTTCTTGGGAACGATTTCAATAGCGCCGACAGGACGGTCCTCAATGATACCTACCTGCACCTCCTGCCCCTTGATGAACTGTTCCACCAGAATCTCTTCATCATGGCAAAAAGCCAGTTCAAGCGCCTTTTCCAGTTGAGTTTCCTCTTTAACTATCGATACGCCGACAGAGGAACCTTCCTGTACCGGCTTGACGACAATCGGTAACGTGAAGGGCAGGTCCGCCAGTATGACCGGTTCACCGCGCCGGTAACAACGGAACGGGGCAGTCAGTATGCCGCTGGCGGCAAATGCCTGTTTACTGTAAAGCTTGTGCATGGCCAGTGCGCTGGCGAGTACGCCTGAACCGGTGTAGGGTATCTGCAGCAGTTCCAGCAGGCCCTGCACACAGCCATCCTCACCGTAGCGGCCGTGCAGGGCGATGAAGGCGGCTTCGATACCTTCACGCTTCAGGACGTCTGCCAGATCGCGTCCGACATCTATTGTCACCGCATTGTAACCCTGCGCAACAAGCGCCCGGTGAACGGCAGCACCACTTTTCAGCGATACCTCGCGCTCGGCTGAAAGGCCACCAAACAGGACCCCGATTTTCTTTGATTTCATCATGACGGAAACCTCTCTCGTCTTATAAACAGCGTTCGTGCCTTTAATCCTGACGCCGGCTTACCGTTTCAGATTACAAGGCGCGTGCTAACTAAAAACATTAAACTTCGCCCACTATACGTACTTCCGCCTCAAGGGTTACTCCGGATGTTGCCTGTACAGCTTTTATCACAAGTGCCGCCAACTCCATGAAATCCTGTGCTGTTGCGCCGCCGCTGTTAACCATGAAATTGCTGTGCACTTCTGAGACCTGTGCGCCGCCGACTTTCACACCGCGCATTCCGGCTGCATCTATCAGCCTCCAGGCTGCCTGCCCCTGGGGATTCTTGAAAAACGACCCGGCACTGGGGAAGCCGACATTGTGCTTGGAACGGCGCAGTTCCAGGTCTTTGCGGATCTCCTCCTCGGTGGCCTGCGGATCGCGCTCTAGCAGTCTGAAGGTGGCCGCCAGTACGATGTCTCCGTCTTGCAGTTTCAGGTGGCGGTAGCCATAATCAAGCTCTTCCATACGGTAATCACGGATGCTGCCGTCACGCAGCAGCGTGAGATGGTCAGTCATTTCCAGGATGCCTTCACCGTAAGCTCCGGCGTTCATTTTTATCGCACCGCCAACTGTCCCGGGAATACCGGAAATGAAGCCGATGCCACCAAGGCCGATTTTCTGGGCGAATCTCACAACCGAAAGATTTTCCACTCCGGCTTCAGCTTTGATTAACGTCCCTTCAATCCGGTTGATGTGGTTGAAGTTCTCCAGCGAGATAACCGCTCCACGAATCCCCTTGTCACGAACGAGAAGGTTGTAACCTCTACCAATCGGCATCCACGGGATGTTTCGCTGGGCAAGCCATGAGAGCAGGTCGCGAAGATCCTCCGTGTCCTCAGGTATTGCGAACAGGTCTGCCGGTCCGCCGGTCTTTAGTGATGTGTGCAGGCTCATCGCTTCGTTGCGCAGCAGTTTGCCGCGTATTTCCGGTGCTGAGTTTTTCAGCTTTTTTCCCCTAACAACCGCACAAGGGCCTCGCCCTGCTGCCAGATACTACCGGCTCCAAGGGTTATGACGATGTCGCCTTCACGGACGATTCCGGCCAGATGCTCGGGAATCAGTTCACGCTCCGGGATATACGTTACATCTTTCTGCCCATGGCGGATGATCTCATGGGCAAGCCGTTCGGCTGTGGCGCCGTCGATCGCCTGTTCACCGGCGGCGTACACGTCAGTCAGGATAAGTACATCGGCGTCATAGAAAGCGGTCACAAATTCATCGAACAGTTCATGGGTGCGGCTGTAGCGATGCGGCTGGAAGGCCGCTACGATGCGCCGTTCCGGCCACCCCTGACGGGCTGCTGCCAGTGTTGCCCTGATTTCGACGGGATGATGGCCGTAGTCGTCAACCACCATAACTCCCCGTGGCTCACCTTTAACGGTGAAGCGCCGTCCAACGCCGCTGAATCCGGCAAAGCCTTCCTGGATGGAGGCGAACGGCACATCAAGTTCAAGAGCTACGGCGATGCAGGCCATGGCGTTAAGAACGTTGTGTGGTCCCGGCATGGGGAACGTTATCTCACCCAGGCGGTAACCTTTGAAGTGGGCGATAAAAGAAGTATTAAAGCCGTCGTGCCTGATATGGGTGGCACGGATATCTGCCTGGGCCGACAAGCCGTAGGTCATGTAACGTTTTTTGACCCGTGGCAGAATCTCGCGGATATTCTTGTCATCAAGGCAGAGTACGGCCAGGCCGTAAAACGGGACCTTGTTGATAAACTCGACAAAAGTGTCCTTGATTTCTTCGATGCCGGAGTAGTGGTCGAGATGGTCGGCATCTATATTGGTAACAACGGCAATAGTCGGAGACAGGAGCAGAAACGAACCGTCTGATTCGTCAGCCTCGGCAAGCAGGAATTTGCCCTGTCCGATCTGGGCGTTGGTGCCTATGGCGTTCAGCTTGCCGCCGATGACGATGGTCGGATCAATGCCCGCGTGACCCAGAACCGCTGCAGCCATGGAAGTGGTCGTAGTCTTGCCGTGGGTACCGGCAATGGCGATTCCGTATTTCATGCGCATAAGTTCGGCCAGCATCTCAGCACGGGGGATAACGGGTATATGCAGCCGTCTGGCCTCAATTACTTCCGGGTTATCGTCGTGCACGGCTGAGGATATTACGACCACATCGACATTCCGCAGATTTTCCGCACTGTGCCCGATGCCTATTTCGGCTCCAAGTCCGGTCAGGCGCTCGGTAATGTCAGAACCACGCAGATCGGAACCGGAAACTTTGTAGCCCAGGTTCAGAAGGACTTCGGCAATGCCACTCATGCCGATGCCGCCGATACCGACGAAGTGAATCTTGTCTATTTTTCCGTACATGGCGTGTACCTTCTCTGATTTATAATTTTATGTCTCTAGTGCATGTCTGTTCAGTTTAATTGCAGCATTTCATCGACTATTATTTTGGCAGCATCCAGTTTTGACATAATAAAGGCCAGTTCGCCGGTGCGTTGTACCAACTCAGGATCTTGAGACAGCGTGCAGATGGACTCCGCCAGAGTCGTGCCGCTAAGCTCATGTTCGAGCATCATAAAGCAGGCATCTTTTTTGAGAAGAGCCTCGGCGTTACGTCGTTGGTGGTCGTCAACTGCGTGCGGAAAAGGGATAAACAGACAGGCTTTTCCGCATGCCGTCACCTCCGCTATGGTTGTTGCGCCGGCCCGGCAGATTATCAGATCGGCTTTGGCGTATGCTGACGCCATATTGTCTATAAACGGCGTGACCAGCGCTTCGATGCCTGCTGCAAGGTATGCGGATTTTACTTCTGCACACTCTTTTTCACCGGTCTGATGGGTAATCGACACGTTGACGGGGCAATTTTTTAGTAACGGAAGCGCTTCTGTCATGGCGGTGTTGATCGCGTGTGCTCCCTGACTGCCGCCGAAGACCAGCAGGTGGAGGCAGGCGTTGGCGCCCGCTGCCGGTGACGTGGCGCTTGAGTCCTCATGTTTTGGCTCTAAAGAGTCCAGTATCTGTTTTCGTAGTGGGTTGCCGGTCAGCATGGTCGTTGTCGCCGGAAAATAGCGGGCCGATTCTTCCAGCGTAATAAAAACCTTGCTGGCAAACCTGGCCAGAAGACGATTTGTCAAGCCGGGTATGGCGTTCTGCTCATGGATGAAGCGGGGGATCTTCATGCCGCGGGCTGCCAGTACCATCGGCAGAGAGGCGTATCCTCCAACGCCGAGAACCACATCAGGGCGGAATCTTTTGAGGATTTTGCGTGACTGTGCGTAGCCGTATGCCATCATGGCCGCACCCCTTAACTGGCTGATAATTCCTTTGCCGCGAATCCCCGCTGCAGAAATAAGTTCCAGTTGATAGCCTGCTGCCGGTACGGCTCGTGCCTCAATGCCGCGTTCGGTGCCGACAAACAGTACTTCGTTTGCCGGATCCCGGGACAGAAACTCTTCGGCTACGGCGATGCCGGGGAAAAGATGCCCACCGGTGCCACCACCGGCTATGATCAGTTTCATTTTTCCTCCTTGAGGCTGATCGAAGAGATCTTCAGACCCGATGAAATGTTGAGCAGGATACCGACTGCAAACAGGGTGATCAGCAGCGAGCTGCCCCCGTAGCTTATAAATGGAAGTGCCAGACCCTTGGTCGGCAGCAGGCCGGTCACGACCCCCATATTTACCGAAGCCTCAATGCCGAATAGTACGGCAATTCCAAACGCCAGGAATCTGCCGAATGTGTCTGGAGCAGCAACAGCAATACGCATTGCCCGTTGAACCAGCAGAAAGAACATGCCGATTATTACGAGTATGCCGATGAAGCCAAGCTCTTCTCCGACGACAGAGAGGATGAAGTCTGTATGTGCTTCCGGCAGATAGAAGAGTTTCTGCTTTCCTTCGCCCAGCCCCTGACCGAAAAGCCCCCCGGTACCGAAAGCAAGCCAGGATTGAATAATCTGGAAGCCGCTGTTCTGCGGGTCCTGCCACGGGTCAAGAAAAGCCAGAATGCGCCTTTTACGGTAGGCAACATTCATGACCAGAAAATAAATAAACGGCAGAGACATCAGAAATATCGAAATGATATAAACCAGGCGTGTTCCGGCGCCAAAGAGCATGATTATCGCGACAGCCGCCAGGGTCAGAGCCGAGCCCATGTCCGGCTGTTTGAGCAGGAGTCCCAGCATCACAAGCAGGATCAGCATGTACGAAACAAAACCGGGGCCAAGCTGTTTGATCTTGTCCTGTTTTCTGTCCAGCGAATAGGCCATGTACATGATCAGGGCTATCTTGGCAATTTCCGATGGCTGAAGATTAAAGCCCGGAAGACGTATCCAGCGCGAAGCCCCGCCGGCACTGCCGCCAATTCCCGGAACAAGTACCAGTACGAGCAGCACGATGCATCCGAGCAGAACCGGAACGGCTAACTTGCGCCAGAAATGATAGTTTATCTGCATTGTTCCAAGCATCAACGCAAAACCGATCAGAGCGAACAGCCCCTGCCGCTTGAGAAAGAAGAAGCCGTCATGAAAACGTTTGGCCGCCATGACAGAGGATGCCGAATAGACCATAACCACCCCGAAACAGGTCAGGGCAATAGCCATCAGCATAATCACAAGATCGTATTCTTCCAGCTTTTTGAATAGTGCCATGTTTTCCCTACAGTGCTTTTACTGCCGCAATAAACCTCTGTGCCCGCTCTTCATAATCACGGAACATGTCAAAGCTTGAACAGGCGGGCGACATCAATACGGTGCCTCCCGTAGCTGTTATCTCAGCCGAAATACGCACTGCTTCTTCCAATGTTGCTGCCCGCCGGGTGTCAGTCAGCCCGCCAAGCTCCAACTCCATCCGCCCGGCTGCTTCTCCGATCAGGATCAAATGGTGTACGCGTTCCTTGACAAGCGCTGCCAGCGGTGCGTAACTGCCGCCCTTGTCCTTGCCGCCGGCAATAAGGGTTATGTCTGTAAAGCTTTCCAGCGCTTTTTCGACACTGCCGACATTGGTTGCCTTGCTGTCTTCATAGTAGCGGACACCGTTTGCTTCGCGCACAAATTCCATGCGGTGGTGCAGTGATTCAAAGCAGAGGATCGTTTCAAAAGTTTCATCCGGGCGGCATCCGAGCAACAGTGCAGATGCTGCTGCGGCCATGATGTTTTCCAGATTGTGTACCCCCTGGAGCCTGATGGCGGCAGTCGGGAAACACTCCTCATGGCCATTGTGGCGGTAGGTGATGACGCCGTCTTTGTAGAAAATTCCCTCTTCCAGCTCCATTTTTCGGCTGAACGGAAATACTGAAGCCTTAAGGTTCCGGGAATGGTGCCAGACCAGCTCGTCATCCCGGTTTACTACGGCAAAATCATCTTCGGTCTGATTCTCGAAAAGGCGCAACTTGGCGTCTATGTATGCCTGATAATCAGGATAGCGATCGAGGTGGTCCTCACTGAGGTTTAAAAGCGCTGCTACAGTCGGGCGGAACGAGGTGATCCACTCAAGCTGGAACGAGCTTATCTCTGCCACCACCTGATCCACAATCTGTTTCGACTCGGCCACTTCAATAAGTGGGTTGCCGATGTTGCCACCGATAAAAGTGTGGTAGCCGTTGTGCTTGAAGATCGCTCCCAGCAGTGTCGTCGTGGTGGTCTTACCGTTCGTACCGGTGATTGCTACAACCGGAGCATCGATAAATCGCCCCGCCAGTTCGATCTCACTGATGATCTCCACGCCTGCACGTTGCGCCGCAACCAGCTGCGGCAGATCCATAGGCACTCCGGGTGACACTACGATCAGGTCGCTGGCGAGGAAGGTCGCTTCGTCATGACGTTCAAGTTCGTGGGTGATTCCGAAGCTGGACAGTTCGGCCAACTGTGTTTCGAGTGCCGTTTCACTGCGCATGTCGGTGACGGTCACCATCGCACCTTTGGATGCCAGAAAGCGGGCACAGGCAACACCGGTTTTTGCGAGTCCGACGACAAGGATTTTTTTGTCTTTAAGCTGCATACTACCTCATCTTAAGCGTAGAAATTGCAATAAGCGCCAGGATTATGCTGATAATCCAGAAACGGACGATGATCTTTGGTTCGGCAACGCCCTTCAGTTCAAAGTGGTGATGAATCGGTGCCATACGGAAGATCCTTTTGCCGCGATACTTGTATGATCCGACCTGAAAGATTACCGACAGCGCTTCGACGACAAAGATACCTCCAACAATTACCAGCAGGATTTCCTGCTTTGTCAGCACCGCAATTGTTCCCAGCGTTCCGCCCAACGAGAGTGACCCGACATCTCCCATAAAAACCTCGGCCGGATACGAGTTGAACCAGAGAAAGCCGAGGCCGGCTCCGACCATGGCGCCACACAGTACGGCCAGTTCGCCTGCGCCGACGACGCGCGGGATCTGCAGGTATGCCGCCAGGGTGGCGTGCCCGGCGATATAGGAGAAGAGCATATAGGTGGCGGCGTTGATCGCCACCGGTCCGATGGCCAGCCCGTCAAGTCCGTCGGTCAGGTTGACGGCGTTGCTGGCGCCAACAATCACCAGCGCGGCAAAGGGAATGAACCAGATCCAGAGGTCGGGGTGAAAGTTTTTGAATAACGGGAAAAAGAGTTGCTGGCTGAACCCGGGCATGAGGAACAGATAAACGGCCACCATACCGGCCAGCAGGACCTGCCAGAACAGTTTCTGCCGGGCAGAGAGCCCCTTGGTGTTTTTCTTGACGACTTTTTTGTAGTCATCCACAAAGCCGATCAAGCCGTAGCCGATCGTAATGAACAGTGTTATCCAGATGTACTGATTGGTAAGATCAGCCCAAAGGAGGGTAGGGATGACGATCGCCGCCAGGATGATTACGCCGCCCATCGTCGGGGTCCCTTGCTTTTGCAGGTGTGATTCCGGGCCGTCGGTACGGATTACCTGGCGGGCCTGGAGGGATTCCAGTTTACGGATGATCCATGGCCCCAGAATAAAGCAGACTACCAGCGCCGTGATCATGGCGTAGATAGTGCGGAAGGTCAGATACCTGAAAATGTTAAACAGTTTTATGTCCGTCGCGAGCGGATAAAAAATGTGGTAGAGCATCGTTATTCCCCTTTAGCGGGCTGCATCAGGTTTTTTAGTTCAGTGGCCACTTTTTCCATCGTCATACCCCGTGACCCTTTAATCAGAATTACGTCGCCGGCCGTTGCTCTCTCGTGCAGTAGCAGGGCGATCTCTGCGTGGCTTGTGCAGCTGGCTATGCGTTCCGCCGGCATGTCGGCAAGCCTGGCTCCCTCCGCTGCGTATTTTGCCATCAATTTACCTGTCAGATAGAGATAGTCAACGTTGCGTCCTGCCACAGCGCCGACGCCCAGATGTGCCTCGGTCTCGTGGTCGCCAAGCTCCAGCATGTCACCCAGAACCGCTATGCGGTGTCCTGTTGTCGCGATCTGCGTCAGGGTTTCCAGGGCGGCTTTTGTTGAGGCCGGGTTGGCGTTGTAGCTGTCGTCGATGAGTGTAATATCGCCCAAACGCTCGATCTGGAAGCGCCCCTTGTACGGGATAAATGCCTCGAGGCCGGCGACTATGGTCGCCAGCTCAACCTTTTCGAGAAGTGCCGCTGTTGCAGCGAGGGCGTTGTAGATGTTATGGCGTCCGCATGCTTTCAGGTGGATGGTCGCTTCGCCGCGTGGCGTAATGAGCTGGAAACGCTGTCCTTCAAGGCCCAACGATTCGATCTCCCGGGCCCGCACTTCGCCGCGATCAATGCCAAAGCTGATCCGGCGCGCCGAGGCGTTCTGGGAAAGCGAGGCGACACGAGGATCGTCAGCATTTACCACTGCCAGGCCGCCATCGCTGATACGGTGCAGTAATTCACCCTTAGCTGCGGCCACCGCCTCAACGGTACCCATGCTCTGCAGGTGAGCCGGTAGAGCATTGAGCACGATCCCGACCCGGGGGGCGGCAATAGCAGCCAGGCGGTCAATCTCTCCCGGTTCGCTCATCCCCATTTCCAGCACGGCCCAGCGATGCTCCGGGCGGAGCTGGAAGAGCATTTGCGGTAGCCCGATCAGGTTGTTGAGGTTGCCGGCAGTTTTGAGTCCCGCTCCACTCTGCTCCAGAATCGCTCCCAACATCTCCTTGACCGTTGTCTTGCCGTTGCTGCCGGTTACGCCGATAACCGGGATATCAAAGCGCCGGCGCCAGTTGGCTGCCAGGTCTCCCAGGGCGTGAAGAGTGTTTTTGACGGCAACACAGGTGAGTGACTCCGGCAGTGGGTTCCGCTTCAGCCAATGTTCCTCGGCCAGTACGACAGAGACGCCGCGGCTGGTCAGTTCCGGGATGAACGTATGGCCGTCAAAACGCTCACCGCGTAACGGCACAAAAAGCTGACCCGGGGCGACGCTCCTCGAATCCGTGGATATGGCGGTTACCTCGCCGGCTGCCGGTCCGATGATGCGGCCTCCCGTGGCGAGGGCTATTTCGTTGATGGTAAACATTACGAGACTTTCTCCGCGAATGCGGCTGCTGCTTCTTCACGGTCGTCAAAATGGTGTCTGGTCGTGCCGATAATCTGGTAATCCTCATGCCCCTTGCCGGCCAGCAGAACAATGTCGCCCGGAAGGGCCAGGCGAATTGCCAGTCGTATCGCTTCATGGCGGTTTTCCACAACGGAGAATGCTTTTTCCGCACTGTTCGCGGCACGTTCATCCGGACGGTACTCGCTAAGCCCGAGCGGCGTAATGCCTGCCATGATCTGCCTAATAATGAGCGACGGGTCTTCGCTGCGCGGATTGTCGGAGGTGACAATGGTGAGGTCACTCATCGATGCGGCGACTCTCCCCATGATGGGACGCTTGCCGTTGTCGCGGTCGCCGCCGCAGCCGAAAACGGTGATGATCCTTCTTGTGGCGATTTCCTTCAGAGTGGCAAGGACGTTCTCGAGCGCATCCCCCGTGTGGGCGTAATCTACCAGACAGGTGACGTTGTGGCTGTTTTTTACGCGTTCCATACGTCCTGGTACGGTTGTATGGTTTTCTATGCCGTATTTGATTGCCGTCAGAGGCAGATTGAGGGCAACTCCGGCTGCAACAGCGGCCAGGATGTTGGAGAGATTAAAGCTGCCCAGAAGGCGCGAAGTAAATTCAAACGCCCCGGCTGGTGTGATCATTGTCGCGCAGATACCGTTGACTGAAGACTTCACGTTGGTCGGGCGCACATCGCAGTTTCCTTGAATTCCGAAGGTGATCACCGGACAGGCAGAGCGTTTGGCTATCTCGGCGCCATAAGGGTCATCCATGTTAACTGCTGCGCGGCGGTGTGGTTTTTCTGCTGTCGGTTGGAGCAGGTCACTGAAAAGCCGGCTCTTGGCATCCAGGTAGTTTTCCATCGTACCGTGGTAGTCAAGGTGATCACGGGTCAGGTTACTGAATATGCCGACGTCAAAATGGCTGCCGTCAACCCGCTTCTGTTCCAGTGCATGTGATGACACTTCCATCACGAAGGAGCGAGCCCCGGCCTCCTTCAGTTTGCGGAACGCGCTTTGCAATTCGGTTGATTCCGGTGTGGTGTGCGACGCCTGAATTACTGTCGCACCATAACGGTAGCTGATTGTACCCAGTACCGCTGCCGGTTGCCCAGCCGCCGCCATAATCGCTTCAATCAGATAGGTGGTAGTTGTTTTGCCGTTGGTTCCGGTAATGCCGATCAGCGGTATTGTCGCGGTTGGTTCACCGTTAAATAGTGCCGCCACCTGACCCATGGTCGAGCGCCCGTCAGAGACCCAGGCCCATGGGATGCCAGCCGGAGCGTATGCTGTGTCCTCGAGTATTACCGCCGCTGCGCCTGCCGCCACCGCTTTTTCTATGTAGTTGTGCCCATCGACTTGAGAACCGCGCAGTGCAAAAAAGAGCGAGCCAGGCTGCACTGCACGTGAATCGCAGGTCAGCGAGCTTATGCCGATCGTCGTGTCTCCGTGGCTCTCAATGTGCGGCAATTTTTCGATCAGTTCACGTAGCGTCATACGCTCTCCTGTAAAAACGGTAAAACCTGCCGGTTGCCGGGCAGGTGATTTCAGCGTCAAGCTGAAGGAGCAAACTTTATCCAGACTTCGCCGACTCCACGTATCTTGTGACCGGGAGGCGGGCTTTGCTCTGCGGCCCTGCCGCTGCCTAAAAGCTTGATGTTAATGCCGCGTTTCTCCATAACCTGTAGAACCCGGCGCATGCTCATGCCCTTGAAATCCGGCATGACTCCCATATCTGCCGGTATCTCCCCGGCGTTCTCATACGATGTGGATTCAGTCGCCGTGGCAAGAGATATCTTCGTTTCATCCGGCTTCGCTGCGGCAAAATTCTGCACGTTCGGTTGGATTTTAAGATATGCCAGTGAATTCTTTGCAATCTCCCTGAATGCCGGTGCGGCGACAACACCCCCGTATTTGACTACTTTGGGTTCATCAATAATGACAGCTATCGTTAGCCGAGGGTTATCGGCCGGGACAAAGCCAACAAAAGAACCGATTCTACTGGTTGGCGAATAGGTGTGGGTCACCGGATCAACCTTCTGAGCAGTCCCGGTCTTGCCGGCCACGCGGTAGCCGTCCAACGCTGCATTTGTGCCGGTGCCTCCGTCACCTGTGACGGTCTCCAGCATCTTCGTTATCTTTCTGGCTGTTTCGGGTGATACGACTCTCCGTACGACTTGTGGTTCGAATTTTTGGACCACGGTCCCGTTGTCATCGAGGATCTGTTCCACAAGGTATGGCTTCATCAGATTGCCACCATTGGCAATAGCCGAGAGTGCTGAAGCCAGCTGGATAGTTGACAGGGAAACCCCCTGGCCAAAGGAAATGGTCGCGAGGTCTACCCCGTACCAGTTGCGTTTCAGGTTTCCGGACGACTCACCCGGTAGATCGATTCCGGTACGGCTGCCAAAACCGAAGTTACGCAGATAGGTCGATAAGGTCTCTTCGCCCGTCTTGAAACCGATCTTTGCGGAACCAATATTGCTCGAATATTTCATGATGTCGGAAACGCTCAGTCGCGAGTGAGGGTGGTCGTCGTGTATGATCCTGTCTGCAACCTGATAGGTGCCGTTCTCGCAATTGTACATATCTGTTGCTTTTATTCTTCCTGAATCTATTGCCGCTGCGATAGTAAAAATCTTGAAAGTAGAACCAGGTTCAAAGCTGTCTGCCACTACGCGGTTGCGCAGCTGTGATAGTGAGTAGTGCGAATAGGCATTGGGGTTGAAAGTCGGGTAGTTTGCCATGGCAAGAACCTTGCCGGTATCAGCTTCCATGACAAGAGCCATTCCACCTTTAGCGTCGTTTTCCGTCACGGCCCTGGCCAGCTCTTTCTCGGCTATAAACTGGATGGTTTTATCAAGAGTCAGAGTGATGTTCTTGCCGGGAGACGAGTTCTTGACGGCCGTATTTACTGTGTCGATGTTTCTGCCGAGAGCATCCCGCTCCGTTATTATATAGCCGGTATTCCCCAGGATGGTGCTGTCGTATTTGAGCTCAATCCCTTCGAGGCCGTTAGGGTCGCGCCCCGTAAAGCCGATCACGTGTGCGGCGATCTCCATGTTGGGATAAAATCGTTTTGATTCCGCCACGAACCCGATTCCCGTCAGTTTCATGTTCTTGGCCCGGGTCGATATTTCCGGGGCCAGGGAGTGCTGGATCCATACAAACCCTTTATTAACGGAAAGGGTTGCGACCAGTTCATTCTTTGGAATCCCCAATATCGGGGCCAGTACTCCGGCCGTTCCGTCGACATCCTTGATATGGCGCGGTTCGGCATAACAGGAATCCATCTGGATGGATTCGGCCAGCGTTGTGCCGTTACGATCCAGAATGCTGCCGCGGGCCGGGGTGAGATCAACTTTGTGCTGGTACTGTTTTTCAGCTTTTTTAACAAGATTCTCGTGCTGGAGTATTTGCAGGTAGAACGCCCGTATGACCACCGTCAGGAACAGTAGGCCGAAAACGGTCCCGATCATGATGATCCGGATGCGCGCCCATTTTTCCCGTTCGTTTTTCATCTTACGTGAATGATCTGTTGTTCTGTCGGTAAAGCCATCCCAAGATCATTTTTGGCGATCGCTTCAATGCGGGCCGGTGCTTTAAGCGATGCGGCTTCGAGTGTCAGGCCCTTCTGCTCTTGGTCAGCTTCGTTGAGCTGACGGCTGATTTCAGACATCTTCAGGTTGAGGTCCACAATCTTGAAGCGGGACCAGACGTGAAAGACGGAGACAACCGTAAACACGATCATGCAGATCATGAGATACTTAAATAAGTCAATCCGGTGCGGCGCTACGTAAACTCCGCCAAGAGCTTGCGGGGCGGCAACTTTAGTATAATCGGTTCTTGCTTGTGCCATGATGGCCTCCTACACCCTGTGTCAAACCTTTTCAGGGGCTGTTCGTCCCGTCCCATGAAAAAAGGCACGGCGGGCGGTTGTTAACTACAGTTTTTCTACTGCCCGCAGTTTGGCGCTGCGGGCGCGCGGATTGTCGTTCGTTTCTGCTTCTGTTGCCGATACCGGTCGACCGGTAAGGATCTTCACCCGCGGTTGCTTGCCACAGACACAGACAGGCATCTGTCGCGGACAGGTGCACCCTTCGGCGTATTCCCTGAAGATGTGCTTGACGATCCTGTCTTCCAGGGAGTGGAACGAAATAATAACACCGCGTCCCCCTGGTTTCAGCAGGTCAAGCGCATCTCTCATGCCCCGTTCCAGGCTCTCAAGTTCTGTGTTGACCGCAATGCGGAGAGCCTGAAAGGTGCGGGTGGCCGGGTGGATCCGCTCATCCCACTTTGCTTTGGGAACCGCACCTTTGATGATGTCCACAAGCCGAAACGTAGTTGCTATTGGGCTCTCTGCCCGTTCCTTCACGATGAAAGAGGCGATTCTCTTCGCCCAGCGCTCTTCGCCGTATTCTGCGAGGATCCGCTCCAGCTCCGGTTCCGGCAACTTGTTAACCAGATCTGCGGCAGTTTCACCGCTGCCGGTGTCCATGCGCATATCCAGCGGAGCGTCCTGTTGAAAGCTGAAGCCGCGCTCGCGCGTGTCCAGTTGGTGCGACGAGACACCCAGATCGAGGATGAAGCCGTCCAGTGCCGCTATGCCGAGAGTGTTCAGATGCTCGGCGACGTCGGCAAAATCCCCCTGCACCAGGCGGGCACGTTCACCATAACCAGCTAACCGTTCTCCGGCCGCTGCCAGGGCTTCCTGGTCGCGGTCGATGCCTATCAGCGTCGCTGCAGGTGCGTTTTCAAGGATCAGGGTCGCATGCCCGGCGCCTCCCAGCGTCCCGTCCAGATAGACGCCTGCCGGTTTCAGCGCGAGATACTGGATGACCTCGTTCGGCAGAACCGAAAGATGAGTGAACTCTGCCACTAGAGACCGAGCTCTGCGGCTGCTTCAGTGCCGCTCGGGAAGTTTTTCACATCCTGGGCGCGAACCTTCTCCCATTCACTCATGCTCCAGATCTCTATCTTATCCATCGTGCCGACGAACTGAATCTCCCGTTCGAGGGCTGCAGTCTTGCGGAATGTCGGCGGGATCAAAAAACGCCCGAGTTTGTCGGCACAGCATTCTTGAGCCGGTGAAATAATCGTGCGCAGGATACTTTTGCGCTGTTCCGCAGTGAATCCTTTAGCGATGCGGAAATTTTCCTCAAAGAGAAACCACTCCTCGTAGGGGAAAATAAGTAGTCCAGAGCTGTGCAAGCCGCCGCCAAGATCGACCGGGACTGAATTGGTCAGAAAAAAACGCTCGTCGCCATGGGCACTGACAAGGGTCTCCCTGAATCTGGCAGGCAGACTGGTGCGCCCCTTGGCGTCAATTGTTGTTTCGAAAATTCCCCTGAACATGGTTGTCTCTCTGGTAATATTTTCCACAATCTTCCACTTTTTTCCACGGTAAGGGAACTTATACCGGCGGTCAATGGTCGTGTCAATATAAAATATGAATTTTGTAAGGGAATATTGTGCGTGCGGGGCTGGATATTTCTGGTATATTCAAGCATAAGTTCTTATGGCATTAGAACCTCATCAACATTGGTTATCACTGTCTGATGGTGGCCGTTTTGGCGGTTGAAGCCGTTATGGCCGCGAGGCGGGGTTTTTTTGCGTAGGCGCTGCATCATATATTATGTTGCCTGTGCCACAACAATGGTGCAGCACGGGAGGACGCAGGGATGATTCAAAAAAAGAAACGCACGAGAATAGATTCACCGGGTTTGACGGAGTTGCCGCCGCTGCCGCTGGATGCTGCTGGGCTGGTCCACGATTACCGGCGCTATTTCACCTATACACTTGGCCAGAATAAATATTGCCATTCGGTCAAATATTTTTACAAGGCGCTGGCGTTGACGGTTCGCGACCGTTTGATGGAACGATGGAAGAGGACCCGTTACACATATGTCGAGTCAGGGTGCAAGCATGGTTATTACCTGTCGCTTGAATTTCTGATGGGGCGCACTCTCGGTAATGCCATGCTGAACATCGGTATAACCGATGCGGCTACAGAAGCGATGCAGGAGCTCAGCATCAATCTGGAAGAGTTGGCCGAGGCCGAGGTTGATGCCGGCTTGGGCAACGGCGGACTCGGGCGTCTGGCTGCCTGCTTTCTCGATAGTTGTGCCACTCTGCAGTTGCCGGTTATGGGGTACGGCCTCCGCTATGAATATGGCATGTTTCGCCAGCGGATTGCGGATGGGCGACAGATTGAGGAACCTGATCACTGGCTGCGGGATGGGAACCCCTGGGAACAGGAGCGCCCGGAGTATACCCAGCGTGTCCGTTTCGGCGGTCGCTGTGAACACTTTACCACCGAGAATGGCGGGTCGCGTGTCCGCTGGGTAGACAGTCGGGATGTGCTGGCGGTCCCCTACGATATTCCGATCCCCGGTTATCGTAATGGTACCGTTAATACGCTGCGTCTCTGGAAAGCGGCTGCCACCGATGTCTTTGATCTCGGTGAATTCAATGCCGGCGACTATGCCGAATCTGTTGCCACCAAGAATGAAGCTGAAAATATCACGATGGTACTTTACCCGAACGATGCCAGTGAAAACGGCAAGGTGCTGCGTTTGCGCCAACAGTATTTTCTCGCCTCTGCAAGCCTGCAGGATGTTGTTGAACGCTGGGTAATGGTTCATCATGGTGACTTTAGCGCGTTTGCTGCGAACAACTGTTTTCAGTTGAACGACACTCATCCAAGCTGTGCCGTGCCCGAGCTGATGCGGATTCTGTTAGATGAACAGGGGATGGAGTGGGGACAGGCCTGGGTGATTACCTGTCAGACGATGGCGTATACCAATCATACCTTGCTTCCGGAAGCACTGGAAAAATGGCCTTTACCGCTCTTTGGCCAGCTTCTGCCACGCATTCTGGAGATAATTCTGGAGATCAACGCCCGCTTCATCTTCGAGGTTTCCGGCCGCTGGCCGGGTGATACCGAGCGGATCAGGCGCATGTCCATCATTGAGGAGGGTGCGGTCCCGCAGGTGAGGATGGCGTATCTGGCAATTGTCGGGAGTTTTTCCGTTAATGGTGTCGCCGCCCTGCACTCTCAACTCCTTACCCAGGGTCTGTTCCGTGATTTTTATGAACTCTGGCCGGCTAAATTCAATAACAAGACCAACGGGGTGACTCCGCGCCGTTGGCTTGCCAACTGCAACCCGGGATTAAGCAGGCTGGTGAGCGAAAAGATTGGCGAGGGTTGGGTGGGCGACCTGCAGGAGATCAACAGGATTGCTGTTTTTGCCGACGACTCTCTGTTCCGGCAGCAGTGGCATGATGTCAAACAGGGGAACAAGGAGCGTCTTGCGGCTCTTGTGCAGGCCCAATGTGACGTTACCTTTAATCCGGGAGCGCTCTTCGATGTCCAGGTCAAGAGAATCCATGAGTATAAGCGGCAGCTCCTCAACATACTGCACGTCATTCACCTCTACGATCGTATCAAGCGAGGCGACACCGCCGGTTGGACCGATCGCTGCGTGCTGATCGGAGGGAAGGCTGCGCCCGGTTATGTCATGGCCAAGCTTATCATCAAGCTGGTGAATAATGTGGCGCAGGTGATAAATGCCGATCCAATGGTCGGAGACAGGCTCAAGGTGGCGTTTTTACCCAATTACAGCGTGACCGCCATGGAGATCATCTGCCCCGGCACCGACCTGTCTGAACAGTTGTCAACTGCCGGTAAGGAAGCTTCCGGGACCGGTAACATGAAGTTCATGATGAATGGTGCGGTGACCATCGGCACTCTTGATGGTGCGAACATTGAAATACTTGAGGAGGTCGGCGACGATAATTTCTTCATGTTTGGCCTGACGAGCGAAGAGGTTGATGAACTGCGCCGGCGTTATGACCCGCAGGGGACCATCGCTTATGACGATGATCTGCAGAGGGTGATGAATCTCCTCCGCTGCGGTCACTTCAGTCTGTTCGAGGGGGGGCTCTTCGATCCGATCATTGACGCAATCAGCTCACCCAATGATCCATGGATGGTTGCCGCGGATTTCCGCAGCTTCATTGATGCTCAGCGACGAGTTTCGGAGGCGTATCAGGATCGGGAACGCTGGGCCCGTATGAGCATCATGAACACCGCCTGCAGCGGCAAGTTCTCAACTGATCGTACCATCAACGATTATAACGATGAAATCTGGCATCTGAAGCCAACATCAATCTGTGATGGCAAATAATCTTCTCTTTGCAGTCGCTGAGGACGCCGGTTAGGTATGGACGTTATTACGACCCATACAAATGCTGATTTTGATTGTCTGGGTGCCATGACTGCGGCGCTGCGTCTCTACCCTGATGCGCTGCTCTCCTTTCCGGGTTCGCAGGAGAAGGCGGTACGGAATTTTGCCCGGCGACATCCTGACTACCTGCCGCACTTCACCCGTGCCAAAGATATCAATCTGGAAACAATCACGCGTCTGATCATTGTTGATTGCCAGCAGGGGAACCGCATTGGTCGCTTCGCAGAAATTCTGGATCGTCCCTCCCTGGAAATCCATATCTACGATCACCACCCGGTGGCGAAGGAAAGCATCACCCCGACCGGTGGGGAGATCGCTGCTTGTGGCTCCGCCTCCACCCTGCTGGGTGCAAGGCTGATGGAACAGGGGGGCAGGCTGAGCGAAGAAGAGGCTACCCTGATCATGCTTGGCATACATGAAGATACGGGACGTCTTCTGTTTGCGTCGGCAACGCCGGAAGATTACCGTGTCGCCGGTTGGCTGTTGGCGCAGGGAGCCCGGCTCAACGTTGTCAGCGATGCTTTGACACCGGAGTTGACTAAAGCGCAGATGGGACTGTTGAAACGGTTGCTGGCAACGCTCAAGACCAGTTTGGTAAATGGGGTTGCCATCTCGGTTGCCTATGCTTCCTGCGATAATTACGTCGGTGATATCGCTTCTCTGGCTCACCTGATGCGCGATATGGAAAACATGGACGCGCTTTTTTTGGTAATAGCCATGGAGGATCATGTCTATCTGGTGGGGCGCAGTCATGTCCCCGAAATTGATGTCGGCGAAATCATGAAGGCTTTTCAGGGGGGTGGGCATGCTACTGCCGCTTCGGCGGTTGTGCATAACGGTTCGCTGAAACGTGTGTTGGAGCAGCTTGATGGTGTGCTGCAGCTCTCTGTCAGGGGAGAGGTCACGGCAGGGAGCATAATGTCTTCGCCGGTGAAGACCATGCCTGATTCGACCAGTATCTCCGGTGCCAGAGAGCTTCTTACCCGCTACAATTGCAATGCCATGCCGGTTGTGGCCGAAGAAATAATGATCGGCGTCATCTCGCGCAGAACTGTCGAGAAGGCACTCCATCACGGGCTTGGCGACTCACCGGTAACCGACTTCATGCATACGGAATACCTCTCTGCAACGCCCGACACTCCTATTGCCGATATCCAGTCTTACATGGTGACCGGCAATCGCCGTTTCGTGCCGGTTTTTAAAGGTGCGCTGCTTGCAGGAGCGGTGACGCGGACTGATCTGATGCGCCATATCTACGGAGGAAATCGTGGTCAGGGGGGGGCGCTCTATGATCTTGATTCTCTGGAAATCCCGACCCGGACCCGCTCGGTGGCCGGACTGCTGGGCAAGCGGCTTGCTGCCGAAATCCGTGAAACCCTGCACAAGCTGGGCGAAATCGGTGACGGATTGGGTCTGTCTGTCTACGTTGTCGGCGGTTTTGTGCGTGACCTGCTACTGGGTGTAGACAATCTGGATATCGATGTAACCGTTGAAGGTGATGGCGTCTTCTTCGCGGAATGTTTTGCCGAGCGCTATGGCGGCAGGGTGCGCAGTCACAAAAAATTCGGCACCGCAGTGCTTGTCCTGGCGGACGGCAGCAAGATAGATGTGGCCAGCACCCGTCTGGAATATTACGAATCCCCCGGCGTCCTGCCGACGGTCGAACGTTCTTCGCTACGCCATGACCTGTACCGGCGTGATTTTACAATCAACACATTGGCAATCTGTATCAACCGTGACCGTTTCGGCCACCTGACCGATTATTTCGGCGGTCAGCAGGACCTTCAGGAGCGGGTTGTCAGAGTGATGCATAATCTGTCGTTTGTAGAAGATCCGACGCGTGTGTTCCGGGCGATTCGCTTTGAACAGCGCCTCGGATTCCATATCGCCTCTCACACCGAAAACCTGATACGGAGTGCTGTGAGGATGCATCTCCTTGACAGACTGGGTGGGGAGCGTCTGCAGAATGAGCTGGTGCAGATTCTGTGTGAAAAAGATCCGTTAGCGGCCATTGAGCGCATGTCTTCTTTTGGGCTGCTGGCGTTTATTCATCCGGCGCTCAAGCTGGTGCCGGCAACCGAGCGGGTGCTGGGAGAAACAAGGCAGGTAATGGCCTGGTTCCGGTTGCTTTATCTGGAGGATCGCTGCGAACCATGGCAGGTATATTTTATGGCGTTATGCGACGGGCTTAAGCCTGATGAGTTCAGGGAAGCCTGCGGCCGCTTGGCTATTCCGGGGCGTCTTGCCGTACGTCTCAGCAGTCAGCGCCATCTCGTTTTTACGACAATGAATGCAATCAGGCGCCGACTGAAGCAGGCTGGCGAAATACGTAACAGTCAGCTGTTCTCCTGGTTTGGCGAGTTCACGCTGGAAGTGTTGCTCTATCTTGCAGCAAGGGCCAGCAGTGAAGAGGTCAGGCGTTTTGTGTCGCTCTATCTTACCAGGCTTCGCTCCGTTGTCCCGTTGCTGGGTGGCGGCGATCTGTGCGGGCTCGGACTGGAGCCCGGCCCCGTGTTGGGGAGGGTCAAGGAGCGCCTGCTGCAGGCCCGTCTTGATGGAGAAGTTAACACTCTGGAGGAGGAAGAGGCTCTGGCGCGGTCCCTCGTTCAGGGACATTTAGCTTTAATCAAAACCTGTTAAATCAGGTGGTTATTAAAAACCGGCTTGACTGGGTGGGTTTTTGCGTGCTATCAGAAAGGGTATAAAATTAACTTATTTGATGAGGGAATAAAATGAAACAGTTAAAAAAGCTTGTTGCCGTTATGACCCTGGTCTCTTTGCTTTCGACAGCTTCTTCGGTATGTGCGGCTGACAATATGCTTGAGGAAGTATTTACCGACGCTTTTTACGGCGCTGCTATCGGCGGGCTGGTTGGTGGTGCTCTCATGGTTTTCAAATCCCACCCGTCCGATCATTTCAATTATATCGCATACGGGGCGGCCACCGGCGTTCTTGCTGGTACAGCCTTCGGGATGGCAAAGTCAGCACGCGCATTTGCTGAGGTCGAAAACGGCCGCGTAAAGGTAGCCCTTCCGACCATTGTCCCCGAACTTTTGGTTACGCCCGGTTCAGGACACACAACGGTTGCCTGGAAAGCTGATCTGCTTCGCGGGACGTTCAACTAGTTTCCAGGCAAGACAGGAACATCTGATCAGAACCCGCCGGATGAATCCGGCGGGTTCTTTTTATTTGCCACCGGCTGTTTTAAATTTGCTATAACGTGCCACGAAATATTCATATTTGAGGAGGAAAAATGTCAGAGTTCAAAAACGTCACCGTTGTCAAGAAGGCCAATATCTATTTTGGCGGTCAGGTCGTCAGCTATGCGGTCCTGTTTGCTGATGGCACCAAAAAGACTCTGGGGGTCATGCAGGTTGGAGAGTATGAGTTTTCCACCGCTGCCGCAGAGATTATGGAGATTCTGTCGGGGGAGCTAGAGTGGCAGCTGAAGGGCGAGGCAGAGTGGAAGAAGGTTGTGGGTGGTGAGGCATTTGATGTGCCGGCCAATTCTGCCTTTCTTCTGAAAGTGCCGGTCGTCACTGATTATTGCTGTTCCTACATCGGCTGAACCTGTACTTGCCGTGGCCACTTTTCCTGACCATCTGGTTGTCGGCCGCTTTGCTCCGTCCCCGACCGGCGCGCTGCATACCGGGTCATTGGTGGCGGCGGTTGGTAGCTATCTGATGGCCAAGCAGGGCGGCGGCCGCTGGGTGCTTCGCCTGGATGATCTTGATAGGTCGCGTCAGGTGCCCGGAATGGCTGATGATATTCTGCGGACGCTGGAATCGTTTGGTCTGCTCTGGGATGGCGAGGTTGCCTTCCAGAGCAGGCATCAGGACGACTATCAGCATTTCTTTGAACTGCTGCAGCAGGCGGGGAGTATCTATCCTTGTAGCTGTTCCCGCAAGGAGATCGCCAGAAGTGCTTCAGCGCCACATCCCGGGGATGAAGGGGTGCGTTATCCGGGCAGTTGTCGTGACGGCAAAACAGGTGCGGCCATACGTTCCTGGCGGGTGAGGGCGCCGGAGGCAGAAATCTGTTTTTCCGACCTGCGTAACGGGCGTTACTGTCAGAAGCTCTCAGCCGTCTCGGGAGATTTCGTCATCAGGCGCGGCGATGGGGAGTTCGCCTATCAGCTGGCGGTGGTTGTGGATGATTATCTGGCCGGCGTGAACCAGGTGGTGCGTGGAGATGATCTGCTCAGCTCAACGCCACGACAGATTTACCTGCAGAAACTGCTTGGCCTTCCGCAGCCGGACTACTGCCATCTGCCGCTGGTGACAGGTCCTGACGGTTTGAAGCTGAGCAAGCGTGACCACCTGATCTCTTCTCAACTGGGCAATGTGGTCGGCAGGGAGCGGTCATTGCTTTTTGCGGTTCTTCATTTTCTCGGCCAGAACCCACCCGCAGAGCTTGCCGAATGCCCCCCTGCTGCCATCCTGGAGTGGGGTGCCACTCATTTTCAGTTGCTTCACCTGCCTGCTCATGGCGGTACGCTTGGAATCTGACGGCTGCCTACTTTGCATTTCTTATCCAGAAAAGGCTCTCCCGCGCCCCGCCTGGTTTTAAGAAAAAAGCATCCAGTTCCTCGGTTTTATTACACCGTTTGTGCCGACAGGCTTGCACAGAAGAATCCATTCCGGCTTTACATCTGAATGGCCGCTCTCAATCCTGCTGATATCAGCCGCGTACTCCTTCAAACGCTCCAGTTTACACCTTGATTATACGGTAGTTGCATGGTATTTGTATCTACCGTACCTGCCAGGCATTCTGCGAATTTACACATAAATAAAGCACCCGAGGGGGGAAAATGGAAAAACTGAAGGTTCATTACCGTGAATTAGGGTTGTCCAACACAAAGGAAATGTTTAGCAAGGCGATGGCCGGAAAATACGCCATCCCAGCTTACAATTTCAATAACCTCGAGCAGCTTCAGGCCATTATAACAGCCTGTGTTGAAACCAACTCTCCCGTTATTATCCAGGTTTCTAAGGGCGCCCGTAGCTACGCAAACGAAACCATGTTGCGCTGTATGGCGATGGGGGCAGTGCAGATGGCGCGTGAGGCTGGCTCCACCATCCCTATCTGTCTGCACCTTGATCACGGCGACAGTTTTGAGCTGTGCAAATCCTGTGTCGACAGCGGCTTCTCCTCTGTCATGATAGATGGCTCACACCTGCCGTTTGAAGAGAATGTGGCTCTCGCTAAAAAAGTCGTTGAATATGCACACCAGTTTGATGTTACGGTGGAAGCGGAGTTGGGTGTTCTCGCCGGTATTGAGGACGAGGTTTCAGCGGAACATTCTACCTATACAAAGCCGGAAGAGGTTGAAGAGTTTGTGAAAAAAACCGGAGTTGATTCACTGGCGATCTCCATCGGGACCAGTCATGGTGCCTACAAATTCAAGGCCGGCCAGCCGGTCCCGCCGCTTCGCTTTGATATTCTGGAAGAGTGTGAAAAACGAATTCCCGGTTTTCCGATCGTGCTTCACGGTGCCTCGTCGGTAGTCCCGGAGTATGTTGCGTTGATAAATCAGTATGGCGGCAATCTTGAAGGGGCCGTCGGCATTCCCGAGGAGCAGTTGCGTCAGGCGGCAGCGAGTGCTGTCTGCAAGATCAATATCGATTCTGACGGTAGGCTGGCAGTCACCGCCAAAATTCGTGAATATTTTGCCAAGGACCCGAAAGAGTTTGATCCACGTAAATATCTGGGTGCCGCGCGCAATGAGTTGGTCAAACTGGTGAAGCATAAGAATGAGACGGTTCTCGGTTCGGCCGGTAAGGCCTGATTTGTTACAGCAGCGTGTTACCTCAGGAGGTTGCAGATGAGCACCCGTAAATTTTCACGTGTACAATTCAATGTCGGGGCTACGGTCAGAATCGGCGCCCGACAGTTCCACGGCGCAGTCGAAAACCTCAGCATGACCGGGATGTTTCTGGTTACGAACGAACAGCTCGAAGAGGGTGATTCAGCCGAGATTACGATCGCGTTGACGGGAACGCTGCCGGAAATAGCCGTGAACTTTACCGGCGTTGTCACCCGTCTGACCGAAGATGGGGTAGGGTTTACGTTTGAAAAGATGGATCTTGACTCATACACGCATCTCAAGAATATCATTGCCTATAATATCGATGATGCAGAAAAAGTTATGGAAGAGATCGGGCATTCCATTGATGAAAAATTTGCTACAGATAAATAAAGATCGGTCACGGGATTGAGGAAGTCATTATGAAAAGCCGTTCAAAGTTGTTTTCTGCCGGCGGATTTCTGCTTGGCGTTTTTGCACCTGTCGGCTGGATTGTGATCAGGCTGCTTTTTTATTATGATCCCGGGCTCGGTCTGTTTGAGCAGATTCTTAATGATATTGTAAAAGATGGTGAGCAGTTTGCGACGTATACCTATATGGGGGGCGGCACCGCTGTTGTTCTTGCCGTTCTTGGCTACATGATCGGTAAAAGCGGTGATGAACTGCATAAGCGAGCTGCAGAGCTTGATATACTCCATAAGGAAGTTGGCGAGCAGAAAGAAATTTTTGAAAATCGCTACAAGGTCCTGGACAGGAATATCAAGAACTTTCATCATATCAGCAGCAAGATCCAGAAGTCGCTCAATCTTGATGAAGTTCTGCTGCTCTGCGCCGAAGGTCTGCACGATATCCTCGGGTATGAACGGGTCAATATTCTGATGGCTGAAGACGGTAAAAGGCTCCGCTTCTTTGCCACTATCGGTACGGAGGGTTTTGATCCGGCCGAGGTCGTCATGCCGATAGATTCGAGCATCGGTGTCATCGCAAAGTGTTTTAATGACCGTAAAGTGTATCTGATCGATGATATTTCGCGCTATCCGGAAGATTATCATCTGCAGCCGCCGCACAACGGCCTGTCTCCTCTCCGTTCCAAGAGTTTCATTCTCTGCCCGATCGTTGTAAAGAATTCAACTATCGGAGTTTTCGGCATCGACAACAAAAACAGCCATCGCGCCCTTAATGATTCCGACGTTGATACCATCATGCTTTTTGCCGATCAGGTGGCGTCGGCGATCACCCGTATCAATCTGCTGACATCGATTGACACCCTGACGTCAGAGATGGAGAGTTCCTTCCGCTTTCTGCTTGGCAGCCGCGAGCAGTATTCCAGGAATGTTGGCAATCTGCGCGACGGCGTTGACTCCGTCGCCGATGGTACCTCTATCATCGCTGCTGCATCCGAGGGGGTAATGGCGTCGATTGATGAAACCAGTTCCGCTGTCAACGAGATCTCTGTCGCCATTGAGCAGGTTACCAGAAACCTGGATCATCTGGCCGGGGTTGTCCACCAGTCGGCATCAGCCATGGAGCAGATTCATAGCACCATCGGCAACGTTGAACAGAATGCCGCCATTTCGCACGAAGTTTCGCACCAGGTGAAAGATCGTGCCGAAGAGAGCCGGATCGTAGTTTCCGAGACGATAACCGCTCTTGATGAGATCAAGCACTCCGTTGGCCTCTCCTTCGATGCCATCCAGCGTCTGGCCGAGAACAGTACGCGCATCGAGAATATCGTCAGCGTTATTAACGATATTACAAAGCGCACCAACCTGCTGGCGCTCAACGCTTCCATCATTGCTGCGCAAGCCGGTGAATACGGCAAGAGCTTTGGTGTTGTGGCGGATGAAATCCGTAATCTGTCACTTCAGACCGGCCATTCAACCGGAGAAATAACCTCGATCATCGAAGAGATCATGAGCGAGTCAAAAACGGCCGCCAACAACATCAGGACCAGCAGGGACCTGGTGCAGCGCGGTGTTGAGCTCGGGCATACCACCGGAGAGTCACTCAAGGCCATTTTTGACAGTTCCGACTGTTCGCTTGAAATGACCAAGCAGATTAAACAGGCAACGCAGGAACAGGTTATCAGTGTCCAGTTGGTGGCCCGCTCCATGGAAGAGATAAGCTCCATGACAACCCAGATATTTGCAGGTTCGACTGATCAGTCAAAGGCAACCAAGAGCATTGCCCGTTCGATAGAAACTATCAGGGATATGACGCATGAAATGGTTAACTCCACATCGCGTCAGGTTGATGACGGCAAGTTGATCCGCCGCAACGTGGAATCGGTCAGTACCATGGTTACCGAAATGTTTGATAATATGGAGATGCGCAGAGCGCAGAGCGCAGAGGTGGTCAAAGAGTTGGAGCAGATGAAAAACCTGACCTGCCCGATTTAAATCCATCAGGAAGAGCTGCTGAAAAATAAATATATAGATTTAAATATTTGTATCTGATATTTTTGCAGTCTGTCGTGACGGCTACCCGTATATGGGAGTTGATCAGGATGTCGACAGTGGGCGTAGTACATACCGCACGGATTCGGAAGCGAACCGGGACGGAGGGGCCACAATCCCCTGGGATAGGTTGCAGCACAGGCCTCTCTGACCGTTCACGACGCGCCCTCCGGCGCGTTTTTTTTTGTTTATGGCAGGTGAGGAAAGTTAACGCCTGATTCGTAAATTATTTTAAGCTGCTTATCCTGTTTATATTTGCTCAGGGAGTTCCATGAGAAAAAAGACGACAATACCCGATATACTGAAGATGAAGCAGGATGGAAAGCGTATTACGGTCCTGACGGCTTATGATTACCCTTTTGCGCGCCTCGTTGACGGCGGAGGGGTTGATGTGATCCTGGTTGGCGATTCGGTCGGCGTTGTTGTGGCCGGACACAACACGACGCTTCCTGTCACAATGGATGAGATGCTGTATCATACCCGTGCGGTTGTGCGTGCCGACCCCAAGGCCCTTGTGGTGGCCGATATGCCCTTTATGTCGTATCAGACAGGCATTGAGGATGCCTGCAGAAACTGCGGCCGAATGATAAAAGAGGGGGGGGCCGAAGCGGTCAAGGTCGAGGGGGGGAGCAGTATGGCCCATGTCATCCGCGCCGTATCTTCGATCGATATCCCGGTTATGGCTCATATCGGTTTGACGCCGCAATCAGTCCACCGCATGGGTGGCTACAGGGTGCAGGGGAGAAACGATCAGGCTGAGCGGATCATGGATGACGCTTTTGCCGTGCAGCACGCTGGTGCTTTTGCCGTTGTGCTGGAGGGGATACCGGCAGCGCTGGCGGCAGAGATCAGCGCTGAACTGACCATTCCGACCATCGGTATCGGTGCTGGACCTTCCTGCGACGGTCAGGTTCTGGTGATCCACGACATTCTCGGCCTGTGTGAAAAATATTCACCCAAGTTCGTCAAGCGCTATGCCGATGTGGCGCCGCTCATCTCGGCTGCTGTTGAACAGTATGTTGCCGAGGTCCGTAGTGGAGAATTTCCAACTGAAGAACACTCCTTTTCCTGAGGGTAAGATGAAGATAATCAACAGTATTGTACATATGCAGGCGCTTGCAATTGCACCGGAGCGGGCAGGGAGGCGCATCGCCTTCGTGCCGACCATGGGCTATCTGCATGAAGGGCACGTCTCTCTGCTTCGGGAAGGGCGCAAGCGCGGCGATGTTCTCGTGCTCTCCATTTTTGTTAATCCGATCCAGTTCGGCAAGAATGAAGATCTGGACAGCTATCCGCGGGACATGGAGCGTGACTTCAAGATCGCCGATGAGTGTGGTGTTGACATCGTTTTCATTCCGACCGCGGAGGAGATGTATCCGGACGGTTTTCAGACCGGTGTGACGGTGCGGGATGTTGCCAAGCCGCTCTGTGGTGCAAGTCGTCCCGGACATTTTGACGGCGTGGCAACGGTTGTTACAAAACTGTTCAATATTGTCCGCCCTGATGTGGCGCTCTTCGGCTGCAAGGATTATCAGCAGTTGGCTGTTATCCGGCGCATGACTGCGGATCTGAATGTCCCGGTCGAGATTGTCGGTATGCCGATCATCCGCGAGGCCGATGGGTTGGCGATGAGTTCGCGCAACTCCTATCTGTCGCCGGCTGAGCGCCAGAGCGCGCTCTGTCTGTCCCGTGCTATCAAGCTGGCACGTGAACTGTTTGCCGGTGGGGAACGTTCCGTTGCCGTGCTGGAGGCGCAAACGCGCGCAGTTATCGGACAGGAGTCTGCTGTAATGATTGAGTATGTTGAGTTGAGGAATGGCACGACATTACATGAAGAGGAAGTCGCCGACAACAGTACCCTGTTGGCAGTGGCGGTCAAAATTGGGCAAACCAGGCTGATTGATAATACCGTACTTGGAGAGGAGTTGTAACCATGCAGAGAATCATGTTGAAGAGCAAAATCCACCGCGCCACTGTAACCGGCGCTGACCTGCACTACGAGGGGAGCGTCACCATTGATCGTGATCTGATGGATGCCGCAGACATTGTTTCCTATGAAAAAGTCGCGGTCTGGAATGTTACCAACGGCAGCCGCCTGGAAACCTACGCTATCGAAGGGGAACGCGGTTCCGGTGTTATCTGTCTGAACGGTGCCGCTGCACGCCTGGTCGCGCCAAGGGATCTGGTGATCATCGCCAGTTTTGTTACCATGGAAAATGCTGAAGCGATAAAGTATGAGCCGAAGCTTGTGTTTGTCGACGACGAGAACCGTATGTTGCCAACGCGTAAGGAAGATGCCGGACAGGCAAAACTGAAGTGCGTGCATTAAAAATCTGGAAATTGTTTTCTGTCTGCTGAGCAGGAAACAGCTGCCATAAAACAGCTGTCATGCCTGTTGTGGCTGGTGACAGGTTATAAAGGAAGAGGCTAAAAACTGCCGGTTTTTAGCCTCTTCACCTTTCTGCTCTGGAGTGGATGCCGGATCAGGAACCGCCCGCTTTTGCCCGTTCCGACTTCTTCAGCAGTGCTGCTGCAAGCGGATGACAGTTGTTCTCTGCATACAGGCAGGCCGTATTGCCTGACGGTGTTTTAAACGAAGGGTTTGCGCCTCCATTGAGCAGGGCCTGTAGCGTCAGATTGCAGCCGTAAATAGCAGCCAGCATCAGCGGCGTGTGCCCCTCAAGGTCACAGGCGTTGACATTGGCCCCCTTTTCAATCAGCATTCTGACAATTTCGGTATGACCATTGGCTGAAGCATAGTGAAGCGCTGTTTTGCCTTTATCGCTACCGGCATCAACGTCGGCTCCACGGAGCAACAGGTCCTGGACGAAATCCTTTAACCCCTCTTTGGAAGCGCTGATCAGTGGGGTGTGGCCATGGCGGTCTTTTGCGTTCACGCTTTCCATATCTGACTCCTCCCATCGGTACATGATCGGGCGGTGGCCCGTCTGAAACACTGACTTCAACGTCAAGGCAACAACACCAGAATCGCTAAACGACTCATAGCATACGTTCGGGCTACTGTCGGCAGGCTCGTGCCCGGCCGGGTGAGAGTGAAAAGCGGGAAATCTAAAATAACACTGTTTTTCCTATACCACAGATTCGGGATGGGCGTCACTTGCTATTTGTTATCGTGACAAAAATGCTCCATAAGAATTAAGCACTTGAATCTAAAGGGTTAGAAACACTATAATGCCCGCTCCAAGGAGAGCGTATCAATGAATGTATTTCAGGCTGATTTTATAAAGAGTGCTGCTAAACCGAAGGACTATCCGCCACCGGGATTGCCGGAGGTGGCATTTGTGGGGCGGTCCAATGTCGGTAAATCGTCGCTGATCAACGTGCTGGCCGGGCGCAAGGGACTCGTACGAACCAGCTCAACCCCGGGGCGCACCCAGCTGATAAACTTCTTCGACATCAACAGTATCCTCACCCTCGTGGATCTTCCCGGCTACGGTTACGCCAAGGCACCACCGGCACTGCGGAAGCAGTGGGGGCCGATGATAGAATCGTACCTTTCCATCCGTGAATCGTTGAAGGCGGTCGTACTGATCCTCGATATCCGCCGGGTGCCGTCAGACGGCGATCTGCAGATGCTGCGCTGGCTGGAAATGTACAATATCCCCCCGATTATTGTTGTAACCAAGTGTGACAAGCTGTCAAAGAACGAGCAGGCCAAGCAGAAGGGGATTATTGCCACTGCAATCAAGCGCGACAAGAGCATGATGCTCCCCTTTTCGGCACTATCCAAAGAGGGGCGCGACGGCATCTGGAACGAGATCGGCACTGTGCTGGGAGTCAGTCTGGAACCGGAAGCGAAGCCATGAAAGATACCTCAGTAAACACCTGTCAGACGCCGATGCCGGATATGCAAAAACGTCCCGACACCCGTCGCATACCGATCGCCAAGGTCGGGGTGAAAGATATCACCTACCCGATTGTTGTTATGGACAAGAACCGTACCCTGCAGCATACGGTTGCCAGGATCAACATGTACGTTGATCTGCCGCACCACTTCAAAGGTACCCACATGAGCCGTTTTGTGGAAATCCTTAACAAGTACCGTGAGCAGATCGCCCTTGACAAGCTTGAGACAATTCTTGACGAGATGAAGACCAAGCTCGGCTCGGAAAGTGCCCATCTCGAAATCCAGTTTCCCTATTTTATCGATAAGGCCGCACCGGTTTCCGGTGCCAAGAGTCTGATGGAGTACACCTGCGAGTTCAGCGCTTCCATGACTGATAACCTGGATTTTGTGCTCGGTATCAAAGTGCCGCTCACCTCGCTCTGCCCCTGCAGCCGCGAGCTGTCGCGCTTTGGCGCCCACAACCAGCGCAGTATCATGACTGTGCGGGTGCGTTACCGTGACTTCATCTGGATCGAGGATCTGGTGGAGCTGATTGAACAGTGCGGCTCAAGTCCGCTCTATTCGCTGCTCAAGCGTGCCGACGAAAAGTTTGTCACCGAACAGGCCTATGAAAACCCGCGTTTTGTCGAGGATATGGTGCGCGAAGCTCATTCACGTCTGGCGGCTCTCGATAACATTACCTGGTTTTCGGTTGAGGCGGAAAATTTCGAATCAATCCACAATCACTCGGCTTATGCTGCTGTGGAACTGGATCGACGGTGAAAAAGAAGCTGATAGTCTTCGCCCGCGAACCACTCCCCGGAGATGTGAAGACCCGTCTGGCAGCTTCAATCGGTGATCGCCTTGCCACAGATATATATGAAAAAATGCTTCAGGATGTGCTGGAAACGTGCCGCCAACTGAGTGGCGTTGAAACTGTTGTCTTTTGGGCGTGTGCGGAAAATTCGCTGCCGCTTTTGTCAATGCGCTATCGATGTCGCTCCCGCATCCAGGGGGCAGGGGATCTCGGCCAACGCATGCAGGCGGCTTTCGAAGAGATGTTTGCTGAAGGCTGCGATCTCTGCTGTATTATCGGCAGTGATGCCCCGGATTTGCCGTTGTCGCACTTTCTGGAGGCATATCGTCTGCTTGCCGAGCCGCAGACTGATGTCGTTTTTGGGCCGAGCAAGGATGGCGGCTACTACCTGCTCGGGCTGCGGCAGAGTCACCCGCAACTTTTTACGAACATTCCCTGGGGCGGTGCTGCCGTCCTTGAGCAGAGCCTTGCAGCGGCACGTGATTCCGCTCTTGCGACCGTGCTGCTCCCCGAATGGCAGGATATCGATACCGTCGAAGATCTTCAGGCGTTTCAGGAAAGAAAACGCCTGTCAGCAGCAATGGAACGCCTATGAAACCAATCGTCATTATCGCTGCGGTGAAGCAGGAGGTCGAGTTGCTGGAAAAAGCGCTCGAGCATTCCGGCAGGGTAAAATCAGGCGGGTTTGAGTATGTTGAGGGGACCATTGGCAACTTGCGGGTGGTCGTCTGTGCCGGTGGCGTTGGAAAGGTCAACGCGGCGGCTGCGGCTGCCGTCATGATCGACCGCTATCAACCGCAGCTCGTCATCAACACCGGCTGTGCCGGGGCATATATCGGCAGCGGCCTTTCAATCGGTAATCTGGTCGTCGCAAGCGAGGAAGTTCTCGCCGATGATGGCGTGGTGGTTGCGGAGGGGTGGAAAGATCTCACCTATATGAATCTACCTTCAGTATGTCGGGGTGGGATGACCTGTTATAACGTGCTGCCGCTTTCACGGCATGCCGCGGAGAAGGCAATGCAGCTGGCTGATTATTATGGTGTTTTTCTGATGCGCGGCCGCTCGGCAACGGTATCAACCTGTAGTGGCACCAGCCAACAAGGTGCCGAGCAGGTGTGGCGCTGGAATGCCTTGATTGAAAACATGGAGGGTGGGGCAGTGGCCCAGGTCTGTCTGCGTTGCGCCGTTGATTGCCTTGAAATCCGTGGGATAAGTAATCTTGTTGAAGAACGGGACCTTAAAAAGTGGGATATGCCGCGTGCCGTTGAAGCCGCTCAGCGTTTTGTGCTGAAATATCTCGAGGAAATGGATCGGCCGGATTTTGTGCCGGTAACGAAAGCGACCCCGGAATTGTAGTCTTAGCGTGAACCGAAGATAGCTGTACCTACCCGTACCAGAGTGGCACCCTCCTGGATAGCCGTCTCAAAATCCCCCGACATCCCCATGGAAAGCTCCTTCATCTCCACACCGTCAAGCTGCAGTGCGGAAATGGTTTCTGCGAGGCGACGCAGCTCGGTGAAATAGGGGCGTGCAGCATCCGGATCGTCGAAAAAAGGCGGCATTGTCATCAGCCCCTTGACGCTGATGTTCGGCAGCAAAGCACACTCCCGAACCAACTGAATCGCCCCCGCATCGGTCGTCCCCGACTTGGTGGCTTCACCGGAAATGTTAACCTGAATTAGCACGTCGCACACTTTCCTGAGTCGCCCCCACTGCCGGTCAATCTCCTGTGCCAGTGAAATGCGGTCAACCGAATGGATCAGCGCCACCCGGCCTGCGATGTACTTGACTTTATTACTCTGCAGATGGCCGATGAAGTGCCACTGAACGTCTTCAGGCACCTCAGCCAGTTTGGGCACCAGCTCCTGAATGTAATTCTCTCCAAACACACTCTGCCCGGCACGGAAGGCTGCACTGATGTCAGCTGCCGGTCGGGTCTTTGATACCGCAACCAGGCGGACAGACACAGGGTTCCGTCCTGCAGTTTCGGCAGCAACCCGGATGCGTTCGTTAATCAGGGCAATGTTGGTGGAGATAGTCATGGAGTGGCTCTAGTCGATCGCCTGCATGGTCAGCAGCACTTCGTACAGTTCAGTCATCGGCAGGCCGATGACGTTGGTGTAGGAACCGTTGATCGAGCGGACAAAATGTACCGCACCACCCTGGATCGCGTAGGCACCTGCCTTGTCCATCGGGCAGCCGGTGGCGATATAGGCGGTAATCTCCTTTTCTGTCAGCTTCTTGAAGGTAACTTCAGTGCGGACGCTACGGCTGATGTGGACACCGCTGGCCTTGTCAAAAACCGAGAAGCCGGTGATTACTTCATGGTCCCTGCCAGATAGTCCGGACAGCATCCTCCTTGCATCGGCAGCGTCAACCGGTTTGCCGAGAATGGCGCCATCCAGCACGACAATCGTGTCGGCTCCGATAAAGAAGCGACCGTCATGTTTCGTTGCAACCGCATCGGCCTTTTCCCGCGACAGGCGTATGACGTGATCGGCAGGCAATTCCCCCGGCAGCACATCTTCGCAGATATCGGCCGGCACCACGCTGAAGCTGATGCCTGCCAGCTCCATCAATTCGGTGCGGCGAGGCGAGGCAGAAGCCAGAACTATTTTGTGGTCATTTTTCATCAACATCACCTCTTCGCGCCGCGGCAGCATTTTTCATTCGCACTTCACGCTCTTCCAGCGCCCTGTGCTCCGCCTCCATCTCCTGCCAATGTTTTTCCCAGTCCTTCTTGCGTACCTTGTGGAGCACGAAAACGCCGGGGATAATGACGCATCCCCAGAAAATATTGACGGCCAGATTGTTGATAATGCCGTAGGCCAGTGAAGCAATGCCCATCACCATCAGGAAAGCTTCTATAGACAGAATACGTCCTATCAGTGAAACTTTCTGAATATTATTTTGAGAGTCATGCGTCATGTTATTTATCCTCCCAGGGAAACATCTTTCCTGGATTCAAGATGTTATTGGGGTCAAGGGCCGCCTTGATCGATTTCATGGCGGCAATCTGGTGGGGTGACAGCTCCAGCTCGATATAGGGAGCTTTGGAGAGTCCGACCCCATGTTCACCTGACATGGTGCCATTCAGATCAAGTGCTGCCTGGAAAACATCGCGAATGGCCAGATGCGCCTTTTCGTCCATGCCGGGCACTGCCTTGTCTACCATGATATTGACATGGATATTGCCGTCGCCGGCATGGCCAAAGTTGACGATGGGTATATCGTATTTAGCCTGAATCTTCTCAATGGTGCGGATAATGTCGGGAACTTTGCTGCGTGGCACGACGACATCCTCATTGTACTTGGTGGGATTGATATCACGCAAAGATGGCGACACCAAACGTCGCACCCGCCAGAGCTCTTCCGATTCGGCAGCATCCTTGGCGGCGCGGAACTGTACGAGTCCCAGCGGTTTGATAAGCTCGTGAATGTGCGCCGCCTGTTTCTCGATGAGGTCGCGGTCGCCGTCTACCTCGATCAGCAGTACCGCGCGTCCTTCCGGCGGCACCCCCAGGCTGAAGCGTTTTTCCACGCACTGCAGGGTGGCATAGTCCATGAACTCGAGCGTGGTTGGAATGATCTTGTTGCCGATGATGGTCGAGACCGCCTTGGCGGCGCCGTCGATCGAATCGAAGATCGTCAGCATCGTCTTCTTTGCATCGGGAAACGGCAGGATTTTGAAGATGATCTTGGTAATAACCCCCAGCGTCCCCTCGCTGCCGCAGAGCAGTCTCGTCATGTCGTAGCCGACCACCGCCTTGTAGGTTTCGCCGCCGGTGCGGATGATCTCGCCGGTTGGCAGTACGATTTCCAGACCCATGACAAAGTCGCGGGTGACGCCGTACTTGACGCAGCGTGGGCCGCCGGCGTTTTCGGCGACGTTACCCCCCAGGGTCGAAAACTTGAGTGAGGCGGGATCAGGTGGATAGAAGAAACCGAGTTTTTCGACGGCTAGCTGGAACTGCTCAGTCACAACACCAGGCTCAACCTCGGCAATCAGGTTTTCGGTGTCGATGCGCAGGATGCGGTTCATACGTGTTGTCACCAGTACGACTCCGCCTCCCTTTGGAAGAGCGCCGCCGGTAAAACCGCTGCCGGCACCACGCGGGAACACCGGGAAACCGACACGGTTCGCCAGTTTCAGAACGGCAGATACCTCGTCGGCGTTTGCCGGATGGACAACCGCGTCAGGCAGGAACTCCATCTGAGTGGCGTCATAGCCGTAGCAGATCATATCGTGTTTGGCTGTTGCTATATTGTCAGGACCTACAATTGACGTCAGTTCATTGATCAGATGTGCTTCAAGCATGGGTGATCCTTTCGATGATATTGAGCGAATCAGAATACATGATATTGCGTCGACTCTGCAAGGCAGTTCTGTCGTTAAATAAAATGTTGACTCCTTGCACAGGATCGAATCGCTGCTAAAATGAAAAAGGAGTTTTCTATCGTCAATGTCAGCTCAATATGAAAGGGGATAGCTTATGGAATCCAAAGGTGTCAGCCGTAGAAATTTTATTAAAACAGTTGGAATTACAACTGCATTGGCCGCAACAGGAACCCTTCCACCAGTACTCTATGCCAGTGAGCGTAGGCTTGTCACTTTCCCGGAAAAGACCGAGCTGCTGCTTCTGACCTCAAGCCCCCCGCAGTTGGAGACTCCCCTGAAATATTTTAGGGAGTTGATAACGCCAAATGAAGCCCTGTTTGTGCGCTGGCACCTTGCAAATATTCCGACATCAGTAGACCTGGATACCTGGCGGCTGGTTGTTCATGGCAACGTAGACAAGCCCATCTCCCTCACTTTCAAAGATCTCAAAAAGTTTGAAAAAATAAGTTACACCGCTGTCATCCAATGTGCCGGTAATGGCAGGAGCTTCTTTGAACCACCGGTCTTTGGCGGTCAGTGGTTAAACGGAGCGATGGGCAACGTAACCTGGGGCGGGGTGCGTCTCAAGGATGTTTTGAGAAGTGCCGGTATTAAGTCCGGCTCAATGGAAGTCGTTTTTAAAGGATTGGACAAAGCCGTCCTGCCGACAACTCCCGGCTTCTTAAAGAGTTTGCAGCTGGATAAGGCGCTTGAGGACGATATTATTATCGCCTATGAGATGAATGGGCAGTCGTTGCCCATGTTAAACGGGTTTCCCGTGCGCCTCGTTGTTCCGGGCTGGTATGCCACCTATTGGGTAAAAGCGCTGTCTGATATTGAAGTCATTGACAAACCATCCGAGAGTTTCTGGGTTAAAACAGCCTATCGGATTCCCGACAACCCCTGCGGATGCGTCGAGCCCGGCACAGCTCCTAAAAAGTCGGTGCCGATTAATCGCATGACTACCAGGTCACTGCTGATCAATCCGGAAGATGGCACCCGGCTGAAGTCTGGGCAGGTGACAGAGCTGATGGGCGTAGCTTTCTCAGGAGGATATAGCATCAAGGAGGTTCTCGTCTCAGTTGATGGTGGTGTGAACTGGCGTCCCGCACGCCTCGGAAAAGATATTGGCCGATACTCCTGGATTCAGTGGTTCTATCCCTGGCAGCCTGCCAAGCCGGGAACGTATCAAGTCATGGTCAGGGCGACTAACAGCATCGGTGAATCTCAGCCGTTGGACGGGCTTTGGAACCCTTCCGGATATCTCTTGAATAAAATTGAAAAACATAACCTGATAGTTATTTAGGAGGACGGTCATGAAAATCACTATTCTGCTCTGTATCGGTGTTTCTCTTGTTTTTACGGTAATGGCTATGGCTGGCGACCAGGGGGTAACAATTGAGGGGGCTAAGCGCAGCATTAAACTGCCTGAGGCGGCTGTTTCACTGAAGGAAGGTCCTGGTATGGATACCACCAGCCGCTACTGCCGCATATGTCACAGCCTCGATTACATCACCACACAACAAAAATTTCCGAAGGCAAGGTGGCAGGGAGTTGTAACAAAGATGATTAAAACCTATGGCGCACCAATTTCCAAGGAAAATGCTGACATTATAGTTGATTATATTGCCACTAACTATGGCATTGGGGGATGACGTGAAAAATGGAAATAGCTTGACAACGTACCTGCCGACGCTTGCTTTTGGTCTCTTTGCACTCGCTGCCGTCGGAACCATGGCACAGGCCAGTCCCAACGCAGGCGAAGCTGAGTTCAAGGAATACTGCGCAGCCTGTCATGCCGATGGCGGAAACCTTATCAACCCGGCCAAATCCCTTTCAAAAAAAGATCGTGAAATGAACGGGATAACGACCCATAGTGACATCATAAAAAAAATGAGGGCTCCCGGAGAGGGCATGCCAACATTTGACGAAAAAACGCTGCCGGAAGCAGAAGCTAAAAAAATTGCTGAATACATAATCAATACGTTTAAGTAATGTAACTGGCAGCAGCTCTACATGTGTATATATGTCGGTCAGGCAATATCTCTGTTGCCAGTTAGCGCGAAACCATTTATCCTTACCGGCAACTGCATTTCAACGAATCCGGAGGTTTTCAAGAATGAAGAGTTTGAGCAAAATTGCAGTATCAGTTGTTATGGCACTGTTGCTTGCCGTCCCCGTCTTTGCCGCACAAAATGCGAAGAAGGGTGCCGTCAAGACGGTTGCCACCGCTTCCGGCCTCAAATATATTGACGTCGTTGTCGGCAAGGGGGCAGCTCCGACCGCCGGCAAACCGGTCAAGGTGCACTACACCGGCACACTCGAAAACGGTAAGAAGTTTGACAGTTCGGTTGACCGTAACGAGCCGTTCTCGTTTGTAATCGGCGTTGGCCAGGTTATTCCGGGGTGGGATGAAGGTGTCATGACGATGAAAGTCGGCGGCAAGCGCAAGCTGATCATCCCTGCCAAGCTTGGTTATGGTTCGCGTGGAGCCGGTGGAGTCATTCCTCCGAATGCCACCCTGCTGTTTGATGTGGAGCTGCTCGACGTCGCAAAGTAGTTTGTTTCGATACTCTTCACCAGACAGCCCGCCTGCGCGGGCTGTCTTTTTTCTGCTGCACCGGAGTGTTAATGACTAATCTGATTTCTGCTGAAGGTCTCAAAAAACTGTGTGACGAGTATGACTACCTCTGGAAAGTGGAGCGCCCCAAAGTTGTGCGAGGTGTTGCCGACGCGGCGGCGGAGGGTGACCGTTCGGAGAATGCCGAATATATTTACGGCAAAAAGAGACTGCGCGAGATTGACAGCAAGCTGAAACACCTTACCCTGCGTCTGAAAGTGCTGAAAGTTGCCTCGGTGCCGATGAATCCGAAGCAGATTACATTTGGGTGCTGGGTTACCTATGAAGAGGAAACGGGAGATACGCGCTGTTATCAGTTGGTCGGCCCTGACGAAATAGATGTCAGCATCGGCAGGATCAGTATCGATTCACCGGTGGGGCAGGCGTTGCTGCACAAAAAGGTTGATGACGAAATAATCGTCCGTAAGCCGAGCGGTGATATGACGGTGTATATCACCGGGGTAAGTTCGACGCGGCCAAAACTGTAGACGAGGGGTCGGAGGTCCTATGAGTCTTTCTCGGACTCCAGCACCCTGACGCGTTCCTTCAGCTCTTTTTCCCGCTGCCAGCGTGACGAGACGTCGCGGATGATGGCGGCAACCCCCAGCATAATCCCTGCATCATCCTTAACCATCACCATGGAAAACTCGGTTGAGAGACGTGTGCCGTCCTTGCGTATGGCCGGTGCAGTGAGCAGGTCGGCGCTGTAACGGCTGCTGCCGCTCTCCATGACGCGGGCGTAGCCGTCCCAATGTCTCCCGCGCAGGTTCTCCGGAATGATCAGGTCCAGTGACTGTCCCAGAGCTTCAGCCGCACTGAAGCCGAACATCCGTTCCGCCCCACTGTTCCAGAGGCGGATGATCCCCTCCCGGTCGGCACACATGACCGCATCGCTGCTCGCACTGACGATGTAACCGGCAAGCCATTCCTGTGTCGGTGTTTCTTGCATGATGTCTCTCCCCCTCATAAACGCGAAATATTTAAAAGCAGTTATCCGCAGATTAACGCAGACAAGCGCAGATTAAATTGACTGTCTAAAGCAAATGCCGGTTTAAGCGAAAAAATAATAACTATCGGTTTTTATCTGCGTTAATCTGCGGATAAACAGCCGTTACGGGATTATTCCTGTTCGTAGCTGACTACCACCGCTTCGTACTTTGCGCTGAAATCAGCCGCTGTCCGGGCTTCTGCCGCAGCATACCCGGCGATGATGTCATCCCTCATGGTATCAGGAATAACCCGCTCCGCAAGGGGATAAAGAACCTCATCCTCCTTGGCGATATGTTCCCGTAGCAGCGCCGCATACGCCAGGGCGTTGGTGGCGATGGTCTGCTCCCTGCCGCTCTGGCCGTCCAGTGCTTCTAAGGCGGCCGTCTCCATTGCCTTGACAAAAGCGCGCCCCTGGTCATGTTCCATCAGCATCGCCGCTATCGGGCTATGCTCACGTGGCATGCCGTTTTTTACCAGCGCCTCGAAGAGCACATCCTCCTCCTTGGCATGGTGGAAGCGGTCGGCGAAATTGCGGATGAAATCGACGCCATCAAGATAAAACTGCCAGTTGGAATAGCTGCCGTCGGCGGTTCGTGGCGCGTTACGCTCCATCAGGGCGATCATCCGCAGGATCAGGCGATGCTCGTTAACCAGCGCCTGGGTAATATCCTTCTTTTGGGCACATTGATTATTCATCAGTTCCTCCGCTCTCCATCGATGCCGATAACGATGCTCTCCAGCGGGATGTCCATGCCGCTTTTCTGCAGTGCCTCCCGGACCATGATATCCATGCCGCGGCAGCAGGGCACTTCCATAATGGCCACGGTAACGCTTTTGACTGTGTTGGCGCTGAAAATGTGGGCCAGCTTATCTACATAAGCGCTGGTGTCATCCAGTTTGGGGCAGGCGACCGCCAGTGCCTTCCCCTTGAGCAGTTCGTGGTGCATGCTCCCCATGGCAAAAGCCACGCAGTCGGCACAGACAAGGATATCCGCGTTCTGGAAATAGGGGGCGTTTGGCGGCACCAGGTGAAGTTGTACCGGCCACTGGCGGAGTTCCGAAGGTGCCTTGCCCTGTGTCGTGTCTGTTGTTTCCGGCCGTTCAATTACTTTTGCCATGCTGCCTGAACAGCCGCATCCGAGATTTCCCATGATTTATTCTCCTTTTTGAGTCAAGTGTTCATTTATTTCCCGTTCAATTTTTGCTTCGTCATCTTTGCTTAGTCCATGGATCGAAACGACGTCTTTGAGCAGACAGATGCCGACCTTGCAGGTGGTGCAACCGATATCGAACCTACCCAGAATTTCACCTATCTCCGGATAACTCTGCATTACATCCTGAATAGCTCTGTCGCCAAGATTGTTTTTGAATTCCATCTCTGCACCTCCCCGCTTGTGATGTTTCCACCATAACGGAATTGGCTGACAATTTTGATGACTTGGGTCAATGTTTGAGAGTATTTCTGAAAAGGTCGGTAATTCAGTTAAATGTATTGATGAGATGCTGAACCTTAATGGGAATTTAAATCCGTGGCAAAAGAGGGTTAAATCTGTTATGGCAACAGAGCGGAGCGGATGGTGGTATTTCGGGATTGATAAATGTGGGTAGTATACGTTGGCCGGATCTTATTAATTACGAGTTGAAAATGACAGGAGAGCACCATGAACATAACATATATTTTACGCCAATCAGATAGCCTGGTTTTTACTGCCGATAGTGAAACAATTACCTTTACGGCCAGGAGATTAGCGGATGTAAAACGCAGGGCATTTCGTAAACAGTACCATGAAGATTCAAATCTGCGGCTTGAGGATGAGAACGGTAACGTTCTCAGCATTAAGCGCAGCGGTTTCAAATGGGAAGATAAACGATAATCCGGCCCAAAACCGGGTTGATCAGTTTTTTGGGCTATGTGCGGATAGAATGGCAGATCCGTAATTAAAGGAGGAACCGAAGGTGAAAGTGATCGCAATTAATGGTAGCCCGCGGAAAAAATGGAATACCGCGACGCTGCTTGAAAAGGCACTTGAAGGGGCTGCATCACAAGGGGGCACGACAGAACTTATACATCTCTACGATCTTGATTTTAAGGGCTGTACGAGCTGCTTTGCGTGCAAATTGAAAGGTGGGAAGAGTTACGGGAAATGCGCCATGAAAGATGGACTTACCCCCGTCCTGGAAAAACTTGCGCTGGCTGATGCTATCCTCTTCGGCTCACCGATCTACTTCGGAACGGTGACAGGAGAGATGCGCTCATTCATGGAGCGGTTGCTCTTCCAATACCTGACCTACACCCGGCCGCCGGGATCGCTGTTCGAACGGAAGATACCAACGGCGTTTATCTACACCATGAATGTTTCGGAAGAGCAAATGACGGAGTATCAGTACCCACTCCATTTCAATAAGAACGAATATTACCTGTCCCGAATCTTTGGGGAGACGGAAACGTTGTGCGCCTATGAAACGTTACAGTTTGAGGATTATGACAAGGTTGTTTTCGACTACTTCGACCCGGAAGAGCGCCGGGAAAAACACAAAACAGTCTTCCCGGATGAGTGCCGGAAAGCGTTTGAGCTGGGTGCCCGTTTGGTTGGCATGGGTGAGGTTGGCGATGTACAGTAACCGGTTACATTATAACGGAAGGCAAGGGCGCTCGTAGTGATGCACATGGATTATGGAGCAGGGCCAGCATGAAAAAGAAGGAAAACCCCGAAAAGAGCGGTTCGGTGATCATTACGCGGCAGGAGCATGGGATCTCCCGCAAGCTCATGAGCCCGAACGCCCTGCGCATTCTCTACCGGCTGAAGGATAACGGCTATGTCGCATATCTTGTCGGCGGCTGTGTGCGCGACCTTCTCCTTGGACGGGAGCCGAAGGATTTTGACGTTGTGACCAACGCCACCCCCGGCGAAGTAAAGCGGATGTTCCGTAACTGCCGTCTTGTCGGGCGACGCTTCCGTCTTGCCCACCTCCACTTCCACGAAGAGCTCATTGAGGTGGCTACCTTTCGCTCTCAGGCAGCTGATGAGCCGAAGCCCGAGATAGAAGAGAAACGCGGGAGGGAGAACCGGGAGCGGCATCCACAGATGCTGATGAATGACGATGGCATGATCCTGCGGGACAACGTCTACGGCACCCCCGAAGAAGACGCTCTGCGCCGCGACTTCACCGTCAACGCGCTTGCCTATGATATAGCTGATTTCTCGATTATCGACTTCGCCGGCGGTATCGCCGATCTGAACGCGGGGATTATCCGCACTATCGGCGATCCGGCGGTCCGTTTTCAGGAAGATCCGGTGCGGATGCTGCGGGCGGTGCGCTTTGCCGCAAAGCTCGGCTTCACAATGGAAGAAGAAACCCGTAAGGCACTGGTATCTGCTGCCGGCACCATCGTCAGTGCCTCACCGCCGCGACTCTATGAAGAGATGCTCAAAATCCTGCTCTCGGGAGAAGGGGCGAAGTGCTGCGAGCTTCTCCGGCAGACCGGTCTCTTTGCGGCGCTTTTCCCCTTTTTCTCCGCCTGGCTCGACGCGGAAAGTGAGGGCTTCCCCCATACCCGTTTCGGCGAGATGCTCACCTCCGTCGATTCTCTCGTTCAACAGGGTGATACGGTCTCTCCGCCGCTCCTTCTGGCGCTGCTTTTTGGCGAGTATCTTGAGGAGAAGGCCGCGAACTTTCGCGCCAAGGGCGCGCCGTGGCAACAGAGTATCGATGCCGCGACAGCGGAGTTCCTGGGTGAGGTTTGCCCGTTCGTGCAGATCGCGAACCGTGTCGGGCTGGCTCTCCGCGAGATCATTGCCCAGCAGGGGCGCCTGAAGCTGATTCCCGGTCGCCGGCCGCAGGCTTTCATCGCCCGTAAGGATTTTGGCGACATCATCGCATACTGTCGGATCACCCGCGGCGACATGAAGGACGTTGCCGCACGACTGGAGTGGTGGTTGGCCGAGGCTGCAGAGCAGGAGTCGCTGCCGCTGCCCAAACGCACCGAAGAGACCGGGGCCACGCCATTGAAGAAGAAGCGCCGGCGGCGGCGAAAACCGCACGGCTCGCCTCAGTCAACGCAATGATTCAGTCAGCGCCCATCATGCTTGCCGTACTAAAGCTGTTTGTTATCCCGGTTGGCGGCGGAATCCCTGCGGGTGTTTTGCTTGCACACGGTAAAGGCCTCGCCTGGCCTGTTACTGCGGTGCTCTACCTCGTCTCAGACCTGATGCTGGCTATCGCATTTGAGCCGATTCTGCGGCTTGTCTCGGCGTTGTGTGCAAAAGTCCCGTTTTTGGCCCGCTTCAGCGCCGCTATAAAGATTGTCATGGCTCGCAGCGCAGAATCGTTCAGTGGCGCCGGTGCCGGTCCCTTTGCGCTTGTTATGATTGCTTTCGGTGTGGACCCGATGACAGGGCGTGCCACGGCGCTGGCAGCCGGTCACGGCTTCCTTGCCGGTTGGGCTTTTGCCATTGCCGGAGACATGCTTTATTTCGCTGTTATCGCGCTCACGACGTTGCGCCTGAACGCATACGTCCGGGACCCAGACACAACCATGCTGGTCGTCCTTGGCGCAATGTTTGTCGTGCCCATGCTGGTACGTTATGTGAGACGGTCATTTCTGGGACAAGCTGCCTGACGCAGCGCTGGAATGTTGCTGTATTGAATTGAATTGCTCTGTGGTGGGGGGCTCTAGTGTTCCCTGCAGGCTGCGGAGTAGCTCAAGTTGTTCAGTGACAGAATCTGGTGCTCTATGCCCGGCACGTTCCAGCAGCGGCGTAATTGCTCCCTCCGGCTCGATACGCGGGTACACCTGATCACTTAGTTCGTGAATAAACCGCATGGTGCGGAAGGCGTCAAACCAGCCGTGGAAAGAGGCCATTAATTTTGAGCTGTCACGGTTGTTCCTCTTCAGATTATCCCACGCATCCCTGAATCCCGATTGCTCCAGAAAACGGTGCAAAACCGGTGAAATCAATTCTGCGCCATGTAGTAGTGATGCTGACTCTGCACCGGCGTTACCGGCCACAAATGCCAACCATTCACCCACCAGCGAAAAAACAACCGGCTGATAGAAGAGCAGGCGTTGCTCTCCATCATTAAGCATATCCCCAACGGAGCGCCCCGTTCCGAACGGAACTCTGGTAGACGAGCGGGGTGAGGGGTGGACGGTTGTTCCAACCAGCGGTACGACGACAGATGTTTTGTGAACCTGCTGCAGGAAATAGAAATCCTCTCCGGCCAGGCGGCGGTTCATTCCTCCTGAGGCGACATAAGCAGAAGCCCGGCAGCCCATGGCGCTGCCGACGGTATGAAAGGCGTAGGGCGACCCGGCCAGCTCAAGCCCCAGTACGTAGACGCGCAGGAACAGTTCATAGCGGTCAATGGCCGATTGCCCTGCCCGGTCTAATGCTGCGCGGTGGCGGTAGGGAATGCTGGCACCGCCTGCTGTCGTAGCGGCAAAATGCCGGGTGATGGCGTGAAGATAATCCGGTTGCACCAAGGTGTCGGCGTCAAGGCAGATCAGGAGCGGGTCGCCATCACGGTAGTCGAGCAGTGGCAGCGCCAGGTCGAGGCCGATCTTGCGCGCCAGCCCGACCCCCTGCTTGGCGGGGAGTTCTGCGCCTGCTGTCGCGGCATCCACCCAGAACAGGTTGTCCAAGTGGAACTGCTGCTTCCACCTGGGCAGCGCTCCCAGCGTGTCACCGTTGTCGGCTGTCTCCGTGGCTGTTGCATCGGCGCGCTGATTGACGACAACCAGGATTAAAAAACGCTCCAGCAGCTCGGGCGGGTTGCGGGAGAGTGATTCGAGAGTCTGCGGCAGATTGGCGGCTTCGGCCAGCGAGGGGATGACAACCGCGCCGGTGAAGGTCCGAGAGGGGACTTCGTTGGTTTTCCACGGTTCAGTCTCTGCCCGCTTGCTCAGGTAGGTGGCTATGTTTTTGGGGAGATATGTATCAGGCACGGCACTATTCAGCACATCATTACTCACGCAACGACGCAACGACGCGACGAAAGGCTTTTAAACAATGACTTGTTCAAGGTTTTAAAACGTTGCGTCGTAGCGTAGTTGCGTGAAATAGATTTTTGGTTCAGTTCCTTCGAGTAATGATTATTCCGTTCCCCACCGCTTGTAGAGATCGTTTTCAACTCCCAGTTGATCCAGCACCTTCCCGACGACAAAATCAACCAGATCGAGCACCGTTTCCGGTCTGCCGTAGAAGGCGGGCATTGCCGGAATGATGCGTGCTCCGGAGCGCGAAAGCTTCAGCATGTTCTCGATATGGATATCGGACAGCGGCGTTTCCCTTGGAACCAGCAGCAGCGGACGGCGCTCCTTGAGCATGACATCGGCGCTCCGTTCGATCAGGTTGCCGGAGGTCCCGCAGGCAATACGTGCCAGCGTTCCCATGCTGCAAGGGCAGACCACCATCGCGTCGGGGGCTGACGAGCCGCTGGCGGCGCCGCAGAACAGGTCATCCGGATGTACCAGGCTGATGCCTGACGTTATTTCGAGATGGTCATACAGCCGCTGCAGCGCTTTATCCAGATCACCGGAGAGGTCGAGACCGGTCTCCTCGAGACAGACCGCTGTGCCGCTGCAGCTGGCACTAAACGTCACCTGAAAGCCATTCAGGCAGAGCTGTTCCGCCAGACGCAGGCCGTACATTGAACCTGATGCACCGGTCAGAGCGATGAAGATGTGTTGTGGCACCATTGGTTACCTCGCCAGAATGTCAGCGGCCGTGAACAGTACGATGGCAACGCTGATGTAGCCGTTCATGTTGAAGAATGCCGCGTCCAGTTTTGTCAGATCGCCATCCTTGAGCAGCCGGTGTTCGTAGAGCAGCATGGCTGATGTCACCACGATGCCGCTCAGAAATACCGGTCCCAGAGCCATAAGGTTGTAGAGCGTAACAAGCAGCGCGATCATGATGACATGGAAAATACGCGCCGCCCACAGCGATCCCTTTACTCCGAGCAGCACAGGAATCGAGTGCAGTCCCGCCGCGCGGTCAAAGTCAAGATCCTGGAGCGCATAGAGGATGTCAAAACCGGCAACCCAGAAGAGCACGACACCACCCAGAACCAGCGCCGGAGGGTCAATCGTGCCGCGTATCGCCACCCAGGCGCCGATTGGAGCGGCTGCCAGACAGATGCCGAGCACTACGTGAGCCAGCGAGGTGAAGCGCTTGCAGTAGGAGTAGAGCAGCAGGAAAAACAGGGCGATCGGCGAAAGCGCGAGGCAGAGCGGGTTGAGCATGTAGGCCGAGAAGAGCAGCAGGGCTACGGATGCGATAATGAAGATGAAGGTCAGCCCCTTGCCGATCAGGCCGGCCGGGATGGCTCTGACGGCGGTACGGGGGTTGCGGGCATCTATTTCGGCGTCGATGAGGCGGTTCATCGCCATTGCCGCCGTGCGTGCGCCGACCATGGCAAGAATGATCCAGGCGGTCTGGCGGAGGGAGGGAAATCCTCCTGCGGCCAGCAAGGCGCCGGTGAACGCGAACGGCAGGGCAAAGATCGTATGGGTGAATTTGATCATCTCCAGGAAGATGCCGATCTTTGCGAAAGTTTTTGCAGTGGTGGTCACGGTAAGCCGTACTCCTTCCAGCGCCCTGCGACGAGGGTAGCTGTTGCGTCAGAAACATGTACCGCCGCTCGCGGCATGTGGCTGCCGGTTGCATCGATGGCAATCCGAGCGGTGGTCTGGTCATGAATAATGTCGTTGGTGTCGGTCATGTTAATGCCTCTCCAGGCTGAGCGGGAGAGGGTGAGCGGCTCTGTATCGGCGGTGACGAAAAGCAGCAGTCGTGCCGACCTGAACCATGGTAGAGCCCACAACTGCCCGGAAATGTTCCGTACCACGCCGGGCTGAGGGTTATCAAGGGAAATGATGGCACTTTGATGGAAAATCCATTCAGCTGGGAAGTGGATGTCATTAATTTCCGGTACCAGGCGATGTAAAAACGCCAGCAGTAACCGCTCCCAGGCCCTGGCCATCCAGCAGTCCTCCATCGGCGGCGGCCCGACGAGAGTCGCGGGGATGACGGCGTCAAGGCGGTGGCTGATGGCCGTGATCCTCATCAGGGCAGCCGGAGCGGCGGGAGAATAGAAGCCGGTGTGGTTGCCGAACGGACCTTCCATCACGGTCTCCCCCGGTTCCACATACCCTTCGATGACGACTTCCACGCCGGTCGGAACATGCAGCGGGATACTCCGGCAGGGCGCTGTAGTAAGAGGTGAGTTGCGTAGAAAACCGGCGAAAGTTATCTCGTCAAGATCGCCCGGAAGCGGAAACATGGCGCTGAACAGTGTTGCCGGATCACCGCCGAGGACAATGGCGACCGGCATCGCTTTTCCGGCCAGGCGGTACTGCTCGGCGTGCCGTGCTCCGCCACTGCCGGCTTTCCACTGGATTGCGACTTCCAGTCCGCTGCGTAGCTGGACCCGGTACAGTCCGCAATTCGGCGTAGCCCCATCCGGATCACACGTAAAAACCTGCGGCAGGGTGATGTAGCGTTGGTGGCCGCTGGCCTCGCCGTCTCCCGGCCAGCTCTGCAGAAAAGGGAAATGTGCAAGATTCGGGGGATTCATCCCGACCAGTGAGGGGTCCGGTTCCATGTCAGCATGGGGGGCAAAGCGGCTGAATTCGGGCAGAGCGGCAATCTGGCGGTCAAGTGTTGGGACATCCAGCTCAACTATCTGGCCAAGCAGGGCGTTCATTCGGGCAGTCAACTCACCGAGTGTCGTGACGCCGAGCGCTTGACAGGTGCGCTTCTCTGACCCGAACAGGTTGGTTGCCACGGGAAAGGTGCTTCCTGCCGGCTGCTCAAAGAGCAGTGCTCTGCCGCCGTCCTGCTGTTTACAGACCCGGTCGGTTATGGCGGCGATCTCCAGGAGGGGATCGACTTCAGCAGTGATGCGGCTTAGCTCGTGGTCGGCTTCGAGGGTGGCGATAAAGTGGTGGAGATCGTTGGCAGACATGGGGGAACTATAGCAGCTTTCAGGCGTTTTTGCAGGCTTAATCAGCGGCGCCGGTTACCCCGCTGCCTGCCAGAAACCGTGGTAGCTGAAGGGACAGTGGTGGCGCAGATGCACCCGTGCCAGCGGCCCCTCCTCAAGCCGCTGCGCATCCAACACGGCGAGAAAGCTGATGCCTGTCCGGCTGTCCAGGCATTCGCTGAGTAACCACCCCTCATCGCTCTTGCCATATGGTTTTGGTACGAAAACAGGCTCGCTGCAGTAGACCTGATTGCCGAAATCATAGCGGTTAAACCTGCCCCCCAGGGTGTCGAAACGGGCCAGGCTATTCCAGAAGAAGCTCCCTTTATGTGCCTCGCACATATAGGCGTAGCGGTACGGCCCGCAGAGACGGCGCTCGTCGATGCGCGGCCACTCGTAACTGCTCCCCTCTGCGAGGATCTCGCTGCTGACCTTTTTCTTGTTAACATCAATACGATAGCGCCGCAGCACTCCGGGATAGGCATAATCTCCCTTGCGCCCCTGCATGACCGCCGAGAGAACCGGATCGTTGCCGACGAAATGGTCCGGGTTGTCGTAACCGATAAAATCAGCCGTAATCATCCCCCCTTCGTCGAAGGCGTTGATTGAATGCCACATGAAGCAGGCCGGAGCCTCCAACTGGATGGGAGGCGCAACCGGATCGCGCGGTATCACCAGCAACAGGTTACCTTTTTCCGGGCGCCAGCGCATGGAGTCTGAAATGCTGCGCAAACCGAGCAGGGCCGGCCAGAAGTCGATCTCCACCGGCTGCAGGCTGACGATCAGGTAGTTGGTAGAGACGAACCAGTCGTGGAGGTAGACGAAGCGGGGGAGGGGGATTGAACGCCGCCAGGCGAGTGAGCCGCCGGCGCGGAAGGCCGTCAGCTGTAATAGTGGCGTGGCACCGTAACGGATTCCGAAGTGCAGCCACTCACCGTTACGGGGATCGATTTTGGAGTGGGCCGCGTAGATCGTCTCTTCGCGAGACACGCCCAAAGTGGTCTCACCCACGGTCGCCAGGGTGTCCGGGTCCAGCTCGTAGGGGAAGGAAGACTCATCAAAGGCGTAGAGTCGGCCGTTGACCAGGTAGACCGTGATGCCGGCCTGGCTCTTGATTCCGTTGGTTACCCAGAAATTGGGCCACCAACCGCCGGGGGCCTGACTGCTCCAGGTGGGATGGATGTACCGTCCGGCAGCAGATTCGGAACGGTATTTCTCCGTCTGGACGAAGCGGGTGCGGTAGTGGACCCCGCCCCCCTGAAAGCGGAAATGTTGGATCATGCCGTCGCCGTCTAGCAGAGTGCGCTTGCGCAGCCCCCCACGATCGAACAAGCCGGGCCCGTTACGGAAAAGAGAGCCGTGCAGACCTTCCGGCAGGCTCCCTTCGATCCGGCATTCGTAATCCTGTTCCAGGGGGAGGGATTCAGCCAGTGCGTGATAGGGGAGCCGCGCCAGGTTGGACAGAATCCGGTCGTCCAGTTTTACGTGGGGGCTGGTGGCGCAGCCTTGGGTCATCAGGCTTGTGCCTGTCAGGGCCAGCATTTTTAAAAAATCACGTCGCTGCAAGGCAGGCTCCTAGGCGTAGGTTTTGCTCGGTCTCATCATGCTCTTCAGCAAAGCCGGTCGGAGAGGTGTAGTTCTGCTTGCAGTTGTTAAGCAGGTCGCCGGAGTAGATGCGCTCCTTGTAGCTGGTCAGGATGGAGAGTGAAGGGTGTTTGTCGCTGAGATGAAAGGCGGCACCCAAGGCTGCGGTGCCGGTGATGCTATCATTGTGGGTGGACGCCATTGGTGGACCTCCGGAAAAGCCGTTCCGCTCTTAACCTCCGAAGCGGTTCCGGTAATACTCGCTACCCCTCCGGCGCAGGATGGCCAGGCGATAGAGCTCGTCGTATTTATGGGCAGCCGCTTCCCAGGTAAAGCGCTTCTGCATGCCGTTTTTACGCAGCTGAGCTAGCCCCTTGGGGTTGTTGAAAAAGGTCCAGGCCGCCCAGCCGACCGTGTCGAATAGTGCGGTAGCGCTGTGATTCCAGAACTTGAAGCCATCGCCGGTCATGACCGCCTCGTTGAAGTTCTCGACGCTGTCATCAAGGCCGCCGGTGGCGCGGACGATCGGAGGGGTGCCGTAGGCGAGAGAGTACATCTGATTCAGGCCGCACGGTTCAAAGGCGGAGGGCATGACGAAAAAGTCGGAGCCCGCTTCAACCTTGTGCGCAAGAGCTTCGTTATAGCCGATATAACAGGCAAATTTTTCAGGATACAGTGCTGCAATATCGCCGAAGTAGAAATGTGCCCACGGTTCGCCGTTACCGACCACGACAAATTGGCAATCCATCTCCATGATGCGGTGAATTGCCTCGGCCAGGATGTCGGTCCCTTTCTGCTTGACCATGCGCGAGACGATCCCGAACAGCGGTACATCGTCCCGTTGCGGCAGTCCCATGGCTTCCTGGAGATCTCGTTTGCAGGCCGCCTTCCCTTTTTTTACGGTGCGCGCCGTATAGTTGGCGGCGATGAAAGGGTCAGTAGCCGGATTCCACTCCTCATAATCGACACCGTTGAGGATGCCGCTCAGATCGACGGCTCGCTCCCGGATAGTCCCTTCCAGTCCCCAGCCAAAAGCTGCGGTCTGAATTTCCCGGGAATACTCCTCACTGACCGTATTGAGCAGGGTCGCGTGATAGATACCGCCTTTCAACAGGTTGACCTGGTCGTTCATCTCCAGCTCAAGATAGTTGAAATGCTTCCAGCCGACCCCGAGTACGTCCATCAGGCCGGGATAGAAGTTTCCCTGGTGCTGCATGTTGTGCAGGGTCAACAGCGAAGCGGCATTGCCGACATAGCGATCGTGCAGGTAAGAGGTGTTGAGCAGCACCGGAATGACTCCGGTGTGCCAGTCGTGGGCGTGGATCACGTCCGGTGACCAGTCAAGCATCTTGCAGAGTTCAAGCGATGCCTTTGACAGGAAGACAAAGCGGTTGTCGTTGTCGAGGTAGCCCTCACCCCCCTGCTGATAGAGGCCGGAACGGCCGTAATAGGCTTCGTGCTCGAGGAAATAAACCGGCACGTCGCTCCCCGGAAGCCGCCCTTCCCAGACACCGCAGTACTGGTGGCCGATGATTCCCATCGGCACGACCAGTGTTCCCGGCAGTAGCTTCAGGCCGTACTTCTCCGGCTTGATACTGTAGTAGCGTGGCAGCACAATGCGCACATCATGCCCCATGCGGGCCAGATATTTGGGCAGGGCACCGACAACGTCACCGAGACCGCCCTCCTTGGCAAAGGGGGCGGTCTCGGAGGCGGAGAACAGTATGGAGATCGGCTTGGCCGGTTTCTTTACGTGAGCTGCTGACATGTTATTTCGGTACGCTCTCCCAATCCTTCAGGAACTTCTCGATACCGGCGTCGGTCAGTGGGTGTTTGGCAAGCTGAATCATGACTGAATAGGGGATTGTCGCGACGTCAGCACCGATCAGGGCCGAGTCAAGAACATGGATAGGATTGCGGATACTGGCAACGATGATTTCGGCCATGTAGCCGTAGTTGTCAAAGATGGTGCGGATCTCTTCGATGATTCCCATGCCGTTCTGAGAAATGTCGTCAAGACGACCGACAAAAGGAGAAACGTAAGTGGCACCGGCCTTGGCTGCCAACAGCGCCTGCATTGGTGTAAAAATCAGCGTTACATTGGTTTTGATCCCTTTTTCGGTGAGTGTCTTACACGCCTTGAGTCCTTCCGGTGTCATCGGCAGCTTGACGACGATGTTCTTGTGGATCTTGGCAAGTTCCTTGCCTTCCTTGATCATGCCCGGTGCATCCAGAGCGATAACTTCGGCAGAGATAGGGCCGTCAACGATGGAAACGATCTCCTTGATGACGTCCTTGAACTTGCGTCCCGATTTGGCAATCAGTGACGGGTTGGTGGTGACGCCGTCTACCAGGCCGAGTGCGTGTGCTTCGCGAATTTCTTTTACATCTGCTGTGTCGATAAAAAATTTCATTTATTCCTCCGGATTTGATGGTGAACTATGATCAAGTTGTTCGCGGTATTTTTCAAGGCAGTTCATGGAGCAAAAATAGTGGCGTTGGCCGTCAAGTCTGCCGATGATAGCCGTTTCCTCGGTAACATATACGCCGCAGACCGGGTCGCGGTAGGTGTCTACGCCGTGGTCACGGCTGCCTGATTGACTCGATAGCGGCTTTTTCGCACTTCCGAGTGAAGCAAGTATGCGGTAGCCAATGTAAAATAGCAGGCCAATAACGAGAAATCTGATCACAACCGCTCCACTGATTTATAGTTTAACAACAGTCTCGTCGGATTTCAGCGAGTCAAGTAGCGCGTGAATTGTCTTCCCGGTCAGCGGGTGCAGCAGATCCGGTGCAATTTCGCAGAGAGGCTGCAGCACGAAGCGGCGCTCCGTCAGCCGTGGATGGGGTATCACGAGCTTTTCATCGTTAATGCTGCTGTTGCCGTACAGCAGCAGGTCGAGGTCCATTCTGCGCGGCCCTTGATGGATCGTCCTGACGCGAGCGAAGCTTTCCTCTTCGATTCGTAGAATATGTGTCAGCAGGGAGTGAGCGTCAAGACGTGTCGTGAGTCTGAGCACCGCATTGTAGAACGAGTCCTGATTTACGTTGCCGACCGGAGATGTCTCGTAAAAGGAGGAGAGCGCCGTAACTCTGCTCTCAGGCAGCCTGCCGACTTCTGCAACGGCCCGCAGGAGGTTGAGTTCACGGTCTCCCATATTGGAGCCAAGTGCTATGTAAGCTTCGATTTCCACCTTCTGATTAAAGCATAACGGCTACGGTGCGTCAACCGTAACCCCTCCGTTCATTGCAAAAAAACACCCTGGCAACTAGGAGGGAAAGTCACCAGGGCAAATGAGGATTCGTTGGAACCCTCGCAAAATTATCTCTACGTTAAATATACCAGTATCACGGCATGATAACAAGCAACAAAGTTGTAACTAGCCGGTATGCAACGCAAAACATTTGTTGATGTGGTGCTGTTTACCTCTTGTCGTTACTAAGGCCGGAATAGTTTACTAACTCGGTCTCGCAACCTTGTCCTGATGAAGGGGGAGAGATGCTGCCAGGCCGTCAGACAGATCAGCATAGCGCAGTGTTACGCCGAGTCGCTCCAGCATTAGTTTGTTGTCCACGATGCGCGACTGACTGACGTACGACAACATCAGTGGTGACATGACCTTGTGCGCTTCAGCCATGGTTACCTGGGGTTGACGCGGGTAGCCGAGGAGATCGGCGCAGGCGTTAAAATATGATGTCATGCTCGATGGGTGCCCGTCGCTGATATTGTAGATATCGCCAGCCACCCCTTTTTCTGCCGCCGCGATCGTGACGCTTGTCAGGTCGTCAGCGTGGATACGGTTGCTGGGGCCGGACTCCGCTTCGTGTAAAAGCGGCTGCCCCTGGCTGATCTGCATCAGCGGCAGGCGCCCGGGACCGTAAATGCCGCTTACCCTCAGAATTACCACCGGGACAGAGTTGGCATCGCCGTATTCTCTGAAAGCGGCTTCGGCATCAAGACGGCGTTTACCCATGGCAGAAGCGGGAACCGTCGGGGATTCTTCCGTTACAGTGTCGCATCCGGTACCGCTGTAAACCGAAGTGGCGCTCATGTAGACGATCTTCAGCGGTTTCCCGCTTTTCGCTATCCTGGTGATAAAGTTTCTGGCCCGGCTGTCAATAATCCCCCCGCCCGGAGGTGGTGCGAGGTAGAAAAGAACCGAATCCGTCAAATTCAGAGGAGGAAGAACAGCCGGGTCATCAAGGGTGGTGATAACGGTTGTAAAGCCGGCTGATTCGAGTCTTGCTCCGTTTTCTGCGGATCTGACAAGACAGGTTACGCTCGCACCCGATTCAAGGCATGCCTGCGCAATCCTTTCGCCAATATAGCCGCATCCTGCGATAAATACCTTCTGCATGCTGTTCTCCACCATTTTGAGTCGTTAAAAGCAGGGCAGTATGTTTCTCTCCGGCTCGGGGAACTGTTCTGGAGAAAAAATAGTACCGCTAGGAAAGCAGTGATTTCACAATCGGTTGCATTGAATCGGATGCCGACTCAATGGCTGACTGACGTTCTGCTTCGCTCAAAAACTGTTTGAGGTATTTTTTAGCTTTCTTTTTGTCGCCGGCAATAGTTTCGGTCATCTTGCACAATATTCCGACCGGGACACCGCTGCGGAACCCCTGCACAAGCTTTTCTATTTCAGCACTGCGCTGTTTCTCGGTCCAGGTTTTGAACAGTGCTGCGCCCAAGTCGTTGTTGTCGTTAAGCATGATTTTCTCCAGATAATAAATTAAAAAAACCCCGCAGATTGCTCTGCGGGGCAGGAATATATCATTTATCAAGCCAGGAAACTACTTTTTCTCATACGTGAGTGCAGCCAGTTTCTGGTAGTACTCGAAGCGGCTGGCGGTCCAGGCGGTTGCCTTCTTCATCAATAGTGCGGCACCTTCCGGATTCGACTTCTGCAGTACTTTGTAGCGGTTCTCACCGTAGGCATAGTCCTCAAACGAAGTTGTCGGGGACTTGCTGTCCAGCTGCAGCGGGTTCTTGCCTTCTGCTGTCAGGGCTGGATTATAGCGGTACAGCGGCCAGTAACCGCATGAAACCGCATTTTTCTGCTCATCTACGGCGGTGGTCATGTTGATGCCGTGGGCGATGCAGTGGGCGTAGGCGATGATGATAGACGGGCCGTCATAGGCTTCCGCTTCCATGAATGCCTTAACAACCTGAGCCGGGTTGGAAAGGGCAACGTTGGCAACGTAAACATTGCCGTAAGCCATTGCCATCATGCCGAGGTCTTTCTTGGCCATTGCCTTGCCGCTAGCTGCGAACTGCGCAACGGCACCGGTTGGAGTCGCTTTTGATGCCTGGCCGCCGGTGTTGGAGTAAACCTCGGTGTCGAGAACCAGAATGTTGACGTTCTTGCCGGAAGCGATAACATGATCGAGACCGCCGTAACCGATGTCATATGCCCAGCCGTCGCCACCGACGCACCAGACAGATTTCTTGACAAGGTAGTCGGCCAGTGGCAGCAATTGAACGGCAGTCTGCTCCTTGCTTCCCTTGAGAGCTTTCTTGAGGGCTACAACGCGCTCACGCTGTTTTTCGATGCCGGTCTGGTTTGACTGGTCGGCAGCGAGGATTTCTTTTACCAGCGGCTGGAACGTTTTTGAAGCTTTGCCGGCGGCGAGTTCTGCTGCCAGTTCACGTGCTGATTCGGTGAACTTGTCCACTGCCAGACGCATACCGAAACCGAATTCGGCGTTGTCTTCAAACAGTGAGTTGGACCATGCCGGTCCGCGGCCGTCGGCACGCTTTGCCCACGGTGTGGTCGGCAGGTTGCCGCCGTAGATGGATGTACAGCCGGTGGCGTTGGCGATCATGGCCCGGTCGCCGAACAGCTGGGACAGCAGTTTCAGGTATGGGGTCTCGCCACAGCCGGCACAGGCACCGGAGTATTCGAATGTCGGACGGACCAGCTGGCTGCCACGCAGGGTGTCGAGCTTGAGAGCCGTAGGATCCATATCAGGCAGTGCGAGGAAGAAGTCGTAGTTGGCGGCTTCAGTGGCACGCAGCGGAGCCTGGAACTGCATGTTGATGGCCTTGTGCTTTGGATCTTCCTTGCTCTTGGCCGGACAGTTGTGTACGCAGGCGCCACAGCCGGTGCAATCTTCCGGAGCAACCTGGATCGTATATTTCATCCCCTTGAATTCAGGCAGCTTGCAGTCAGTTGACTTGAAGGTGCTTGGTGCGCCCTTCAGCAGTTTGCCGTCATATGCCTTCATGCGGATGGTGGCGTGAGGGCAGACGAACGAGCAGATACCGCACTGGATGCAGAGTTGCTCATCCCATACCGGAATATCGACAGCGATGTTGCGCTTCTCGTACTGCGAAGTGGCGGTCGGGAAGGTGCCGTCGGCAGGCATGAGGGAGACGGGCAGATCGTCGCCGAAGCCGGCGATGATACGGCCGGTGACGTCCTGAACGAATTTAGGTGCGGTTTTAGCAACAGCAGGCGGCATCTTGAGCTTGCTGGTGGCTTTGGCCGGAACCTTGACTTCGTGGATGTTTTTGAGTGCTTCGTCCACGGCGGCGTTGTTCATGGCGACAACCTTGTCACCTGATTTGCCGTAGCTCTTTTTAATGGCGCCTTTGATTTCTTTGAGCGCAGTCGCCAGCGGGATGATGCTGGAGATTTTGAAGAAGGCGGTTTGCATGATGACGTTGATGCGCGCGCCCAATCCAAGTTCCTCGCCCAGCTTGATGGCGTTAATGACGTAGAATTTCAGCTTTTTGTCGATGATCTGCTGCTGTACCTCTTTGGGCATTTTATCCCATACTTCGCCATGCTCGAACGGTGAGCAGAGCAGGAAAGTGCCGCCCGGTTTCACTTTGCTGACCATGTCGTATTTTTCCAGGAAGGAAAAATTGTGACAGGCGATAAAGTCGGCGTGGTCGATGAGGTAAGGAGCATTGATTGTCTTCTTGCCGAAGCGCAGGTGCGAAATGGTGATTGTGCCGGCTTTCTTGGAGTCGTAGACGAAGTAGGCCTGCGCGAAGTTTTTGGTGGTCTCACCAATGATTTTGATGGTGTTTTTATTGGCGCCGACAGTGCCGTCGGAACCCAAACCGAAGAACATTGCTTCGTAGGTGCCTTCCATAGCTGTGCGGAATGACGGTGTATAGTCGAGGCTGCAGTTGGTGACGTCTTCTTTGATGCCAACGACGAAGTGGTTTTTCGGTTTGGCTTTTTTGAGGTTGTCCAGTACGGACTTAGCCATGGCCGGGGTGAATTCCTTGGAGCCGAGACCGTAACGGCCGCCAACGATTACCGGGTATCCTTTGAAACTGAATTTGCCGGTTGCCATGGCTTCGCCGATGGCGGTGCGAACATCAAGATAGAGCGGCTCGCCCAATGAGCCCGGCTCTTTGGTGCGGTCGAGGACAGCAATGCTTTTGACGGTTTTAGGCAGCGCCTTGATGAAAGCGTCCAGCGGGAATGGGCGGTAGAGGTGGACTTTTACAACGCCGACTTTCTCGCCTTTTTTGTTGAGGGTCTTAACTGTTTCCTCGACGGTGTCAGCGGCGGAGCCCATGACAACAACGACACGCTCAGCGTCTTTGGCGCCGGCGTAGTCTACGAGTTTGTATTTGCGGCCGGTGATTTTGGCGAATTTGTTCATCTCTTCCTGCACGATGTTGATGCAGGGGGCATAGAACTGGTTGACCGTTTCACGGCCCTGGAAGTAGACATCAGGATTCTGGGCGGTGCCGCGCATAACAGGACGGTCCGGGGAGAGTCCGCGGCTTCTGTGAGCGTTGACCAGATCATTGTCAATCATGGCACGCATGTCGTCATAAGTAAGCTCTTCAACCTTCTGGACCTCGTGTGAGGTACGGAAGCCGTCGAAGAAATGGAGGAACGGGATGCGGCTGCGTAGCGTGGCGGCCTGTGAAATCAGGGCAAAGTCCATGACTTCCTGGACGTTGTTGGAGCAGAGCATCGCCCAGCCGGTGGAGCGGCATGACATGACATCGGAATGATCGCCAAAGATGTTCAGGGCGGCTGCAGAGATCGCACGGGCAGAAACATGAAAGACGGTCGAGGTCAGCTCGCCGGCGATCTTGTACATGTTTGGTATCATCAGCAGGAGGCCCTGGCTGGCGGTAAAGGTTGTGGTTAATGCACCTGATTGAAGAGCGCCGTGAACGGTACCGGCTGCGCCACCTTCGGACTGCAGTTCGGCGACCAGTGGTACGGTGCCCCAGATGTTCTTCTCGCCGGCGGCGCTTTTGGCGTCGGAGATCTCGCCCATAACCGATGACGGCGTGATTGGGTAGATGGCGATAACTTCGTTGGTGGCGTGGGCCACGTGGGCGGCGGCGGTGTTGCCGTCGATGGTTACCATTTTTCTGCTCATGTGTTCCTCCTCTGTTTGGTGTATGTGATCGTGTTTATAACTCGTTTCTACCCTGAAGCGCCCACTGTACCGTAGCCGCATCGACAAACTCAATATCGCTCCCGAGCGGGATGCCGTGTGCCAGACGGCTTATTCTGACTCCGGTCGGCTTCAGTATCCTGGTCAGGTAGAGTGCCGTTGCTTCACCTTCTACGGTGAAGTTGGTGGCAATCACCACTTCATTGACCTGTCCGGCCTCAATGCGCTTGACAAGCTCGGTGATCCTCAGGTCGGAAGGCCCGATGCCGGATAGTGGCGAGATGGCCCCCTCAAGAACATGGTACACACCCTGGTAGGCGTTGCTCCGTTCCAGAGCCATCAGATCCTGTGAGTTTTCTACTACACAGATGATACTTGAATCCCGGTTGCCTGAACAGATGGCACAAGGATCGTTTTCCGTGATAGCAAAACAGGTCGAGCAGGGACGAACCCGGTCTCTGACCTCACAAAGAGACTCTGACAGTGCTGTCAGGTTGCGGGGAGATTTGAGAAGATGAAATGCGAGACGGAGCGCGGTTCGTTCTCCGACACCCGGCAACTTCTTCAATTCTCCTACCAATCGCATCAATGAGGATGATTTTGTTAACATAAATTCCGGCACAAATAAAACATTTTTTTAGTATTATAGCGTGGTTAAAAAAGAAGCTCCCCCGCACTGGACGGGTCAAGCTGTGACCGAAAACCACGGAGGAGCATTAAAATCAGGAATCTTTGGCAGTAACAATACATTATATTATGGTGTTGTATACTCGGGTTACTATTAGTCGAACTAAAACATTTAGTCAAATCAAAGCATCGTGTCGTGTGACTGGATGCATAAAGCTGTGCAACATGCCAATATTGTTAGAAAAGGCCTGGTATGTTCATGCCGCCGGTGATTTTGGACATTTCATCGCCCATTTCGGCGTGAACTTTCTTCAGAGCCTCGTTGGCGGCAGTAATGACGAGGTCTTGAAGCATTTCAACATCGTTAGGGTCGACGGCCTCTTTTTTTATTTCCAGTGAAATAATTTCGTTTTTACCATTAACCTTGATTGTTACGGCTCCGCCGCCTGACGTTGCCACGGCAGTTTTCAAGCTGGCTTCTTCCTGCAGTTTGGACATCTTCTGCTGAATCATCTGAGCCTGCTTCATGATGTTCGCTAATCCCTTTGACATATCTTCTTCCCCCTCTTTTTTGTTGTAGTAATGTTCGTAAGGTCGGGTTTCGCTACAATTCCCGTACGTCGGATATGCTGCAGCCAAACACACGTTCTGCTTCTTTTATCACCGGGTGGTTTATGGCTTCCTGTTTCAGTTCTGCCAGGTGCTGTTCGGTGTCACTCTTTTTTTTTTCTGCCAAAGAGAGTGGCGCGTCAGCGAAGCCGCTTTCAATGGATTTTACCCGGATAGCGGTGTTGCCTCCGGAAAAGCTGCAGGCCAGAGTTTGCACATCGGCAATGAATTCATCGTCCTGGGCGGCGGTCAGGTAGTAGCTGCCTGCGGGAAAGCCGATTTCAATCACGCCGCTTTCCTGTTTGAGTGGGCTGCCATGCTCAAGTATTGACCCCAGTTGGCGGTCCTTCCCGTTAACGAATGCTACAAAACGGCTCCAGTCCCCACCCTGTCCACCGGCAGGTGCAGGGGTCGATGCGACCGCAACTGCCGCAGGCGCTGACGAAGTTGGCTGGGCAGGCGCAGTCGGCATCGTGCTGCGCTGTTCCGGTTGCGGTGTCAGCGGCGTGGGGGTAGTTCTGGTCGCGTCCCATGGCAGCGCCGGCGTGTGAACCGCCGCTGTTTCAAGTGTTTTTATTTTTTCAATCAGCTCCTGGATGGGAACCAGTGGTGCCAGAAGGGTAGCCTTCAGAAGCGCCATCTCGACAATCAGGCGCGGGAAGCTGGCATATGCCATTTCAGACTCGGCTTTTATCAGCAGCGTCAAGCGGCGCTGAACATCCAGTGCGCTGATGTGGAGTGACTGCTTCTGCAATTCTTCAAGTTCAGCTGCTGCAAGATCGAGTATCTCTTCCGGCTTTTTGACCGAGCGGATTACCAGCAGATTGCGGAAATGCTCGATCAGCTCCTGGCAGAACTGGCGCATATTATACCCGACCAGATCAACCTGTTTGATTCCCGCAAGTGCCCCCTGGGTGTCACCACCAAAAACCGCCGCCGAAATATCGGCCAGCAGGCGCCGGTCGATGGTTCCCAAAAGTGTCGCGACATCCTCATCATTAACGCTGTTTCCGCAGAAGGCCAGCACCTGGTCGAACGCAGTCAGCGAATCGCGCATGCTGCCATCGCCTTTGCGGGCAATCAGCGCGAGCGAAGCATCGGAGACGGTTACCGACTCTTTTCCGGCAATTTCCCGCAGCCTGGCGATGATCTTCGGCAGGGTGACCCGTTTAAAGTCGAAGCGCTGACAGCGCGACAGGATCGTTACCGGCAGTTTGTGTGGCTCGGTAGTGGCAAAGATGAACTTGACGTGCTCAGGCGGCTCTTCGAGCGTCTTTAGTAATGCGTTGAACGCATTGGTGGAGAGCATGTGGACTTCGTCAATGATGATAATGCGGTAGCGACTATGTGAAGGGAGGTATTTAATGTTGTCGCGCAGATCGCGGACATCGTCGACGCCGTTGTTGGAGGCGCCGTCGATCTCGAAGACATCGGTCGAGGTGCCCTTGGTTATCTCGATGCACTGCGGGCAGACGTTGCACGGCTCGTGGGTGACCCCTCTTTCGCAGTTGAGGGTCTTGGCCATGATGCGGGCGGTGCTGGTCTTGCCGACGCCCCGGGCTCCGGTGAAGAGGAAAGCATGGGCTACCCGTCCTGAGTCAATCGCATTCTGCAGGGTACGGCTGACATGTTCCTGGCCTGCCAGTTCGGAGAAGCTTTGGGGGCGATATTTCCTTGCCAGGACTTCATAGTGCGTGCCGTTGGACAAGAGATCTAACCTCGCAGGTGGTCTGATTCGCCACGCAACAAAGCGGGGAATCAGCGGTTGGTTCAGGGGGATGTGAAAGGGAAAAGAGTTTGCAAACGCAGATGATAGCCGGGTTTACCCGCGGCACACGGCAGGAGCCGCTGCCGTTGCTTCCTTCCGGACCTGGCGGAGTTCACGGCGTGCCGTTGCGCGAGGCCCGGCTATCATCTTCGCCTGCAAACCGGACGGCTTCGCCAAAAGCCCATCTGCTGTGTTACGCTCAACCCTCGTCACTGCGGCGTACCTGATAGTACGCCTCATTCCTCGGATTTCGCAAGCCTTGCATATGAACTTTTTGCTGTGCCGAAAAAACTAAATAATGGCGGAGAGAGAGGGATTCGAACCCTCGGTACGCTATTAACGTACACACGCTTTCCAGGCGTGCTCCTTCAACCGCTCGGACATCTCTCCACAAAATTGAACAGTACATATATTATATCAAATACCATTTGTCCAGCATTTCATATTATGCTTTGAAATAAATACGGGGAAATTGTACAGTCCGTGCAGGAGAACGTGTTTATGAAGATTGCCGTCATAACTGCCATGCCGGAGGAGTTCAACGCTATTGCCCGATCTCTGGGGGGTGGTACTGACATGCGGATTGGCGGACTCAAAGCCTTATGCTGCCATGTTGGCGGGCACGATTTCATGCTGCTGATGTCCGGTATGGGTTTTGATAATGCTGCCCGGGCCACAGAGGCGGCCATTCGTGAGTGGCAGCCCAATCTGTTGATTTCTGCCGGTCTCTGCGGGGGGATAGCAGCTCAACTCAAGGTTGGAGATGTAGTGGTGGCGAAGCAGATGGTGATTGTGACCAATCATGGCTTCGACGAGGTACCGGTGCTCTTTTCCACCGCCGGGCAGAACCTTGTGGCGCGTGAAAGCGGCATGCGGGTATTCGGAGGGGTGTTTGCCGGTACACCGGTCATCATGTCAAAAACACGGCTGGCCGGAATGCTGCCGTCTGGAAGCACCAATGCGGTGGTAGAGATGGAGAGCGCGGCAGTTGCCATTATCGCTGTTGAAAACAGTATCCCGCTGCTTGCCATACGAGCGGTCAGCGACCCGGCCGATGAAGAGCTCGGTTTCTCTCTGGATGAATTCTGCGACCGTGACCTGCGCCGCATCAGATCTTACAAAGTGCTGCTGACGGTCCTGAAAAAACCATGTATTATCCCGCAGCTGTTTCGCCTGGCCGGCAACGGCCGGATCGCAGCAAAGAGTCTGACCGTGGCTATGGAGCAGTTACTACCCCTTTTGTGACGCACTCCCTGCCGCCGACCAGGGGTAATCCCGCAGGTGCCCTCCCAGCTCATCCTTGCTGTAGCGATTGGCCCGTCTCAGGGCCAGAACCAGCACCATCAGAATCGGCAGCGTGAACATCAGTGCGGCACAAAGCGCCATGAAACGCTCACCGATCATCAGCATCATGGCGATGTTAAAGAGCAGCACCGAAAGATAGAGGATCGGTCCCAACAGCGAACGGAAGGGAAGGTTGATCGCTCCCTTCGGTGCGTCATCGAGACGCCTGGCATCAACCAGCTGCAACGCCGCAATCAGGCAAAAGCTGGTCAGCAGCCACCCTACATAGTTGGAAAGCGGCACGCCGAAGTGGAGCCCCGCTTCGCGATAGCCGTAGATCTGTCCCAGAAACCAGCGCCGTCCCTGAAGGGCCACCGGGTCGATCACGATGTCGAGGAAGGTTTGCAGGAATGATCCAAGCAGTAGCGCACTAAACGAGCGCCTGATCGCACGGGTTTCCAGAGTGATCAGGTTCCAACGCCAGCTTTTGAGCGGTGAGAGGATAAAAAGTGCGGTGGCGTAGCTGCAGTAGGAGAGGAAAACGTAGGAGAGTGAGTCGAAGAACGGCACCCCGGCAATCCAGAGCTCGCGGCAGCTGGTGGTGTCGATGTAATAGTACCAACCATAGGGGAAGCCGGTGTTGATGGAGAGCCACTCGGAGCCGAAGGCGATAAAATAGCCGGCCAGCGTGAAGATGCCCGTTCGTCGCCAGCCGATGTGGGGCACACATGCCAGCAAAAACGCTGCGAAAAATGCAAAGACATACGGGCGCATGGTAAAAGTGCCGATGGCGATTTCAAGAAAATGGGGCATTTATTGCTCTTTAGTAGTGTTCAGGTTGTGGTGCTTAAGGCGCACAGCGACAATTAATGTTTCACCGGGAGGCTTGAGAGTTGTGGTTCTATAGCCATAATTGCAACTTGCGCTGTTGTGGTTCGCCGTGATTGCCCAAAAAGCCTAATTCAGTCCAAATAGCCGTGGACCTCGCTGACTTTGCAGTTTGTAGATGTCTTCTACAGCTACGAAAATAAGTGAAGTTTCCTTTGTTTCGTTTTTGGTCCGACCGGTTTTGATGTCGGTCCAGCTACGGGTAAAGGTTATGGCAACAAAAGCTTTGGCTCCGGTGTCATCAAAGGTAATATTGTTGACGGTATAGCGTAGTGAAAGGTCGTGATAGACACTGAAGTCCCGCAGGGCAGACGTTGCAAGAATTCTTGCCTCACCGCTGTAACTATCACTCACCAAATCTGAAAACTGACGGCTGTTCTTGGCTTCGTAGGCGGCAATGAGCTGGTCAAGCGATTGTCTGACTTGGCTATGGCGCTTCGCTGCAAGAGCTGAGGATGAATCACTGCTACCGCCAATTTGTAGCCCGGCACAGGCCGGAAGTATGGTGCAGGCAAACAGCAGAAACATTCCTGTAATAATCTGTTTTTTCATGTGAGTTCCCTCCGGGTATTTTCTCTTATTCAACAAGCCAGTAGCGACCATTCAGCGTTCTTGCGATCCGGGGTGCGCCATTGCCTCCGAAAGATACCAGTTCACTTACCGCTGATTTTTCCTGATGGCGCAGATTTTTTTTGTAGATCCGGCTTGTGATGGTCACGTCGTATGTTACCATGAACCCCTGCGGTACTGGGCTGATCTGCATATTCTGGATATCCATCTTCATCTCGTCGAATTTCCTGAAGATTCGGTTCAGGTTAACCTGCATGTCAGAAAGTGTGGTGCCGTCGCCTGCCTCCCAGTCATCCCCCATGAAACTCATGATACGCGAATCATCCCTGGTTTCATAGGCTTCCCTGAACTGGGCATAGAGATCGCGCACAGCCTGGAGTTGTACAGGGTTTCCTGCTGAAAACGGTGTCTCTGACGGTGACTTGCTGCGTGAATCTTCAACCAGTTTGTCAAGCCTTGCAAAGGCGTCGTCCACATCTTGACGGGTAGAACCGATGGCCTTATATTCCAAACGTACGTCGCTGATGAATGAGGAACGTCCCAATACTCCCAGATAGTAGCCTGAATCATAGTCTCCCTGCATTGGCTTGATGAGCTGATAAACTTTATTTAATACCATGTCGAAGCGGGCTTTACGTTCGTCTATGATGCTCTGGTTCTTACGTGCCACTTCCTGCCTTTCAGTAAACAGGCTGAATAGCTTGGTCGCAGCATCTGCCAGTTTCGGGTCGTCCTGGAATATGGCGGAAAAGGTATTGCCGCTTCTCAGTAAAAGCCCCATGATAATCCCCGCTCCATTCGGCTCACCGGCGACTGCGTATAGTTTTTGGAAAAACAGGGCATACTCGCTGACCGGAGCGGATTGCACCTTCCCGAGGACGTAACTGAAATCAGCGGCATAAATATCTACAAGACCACTCTTACCCTGCATTTCAAGGAAGGGTTCCTTGACCAGCTCTTCAATCCCGAGTTCAAGTCTTTTGCTCTGCTCCAGCGCCCCTGAATCCTCCAGGATCTTTACCAGCGTACCACTGTTCAGTATCCTGTTTTGGGTGTCCTTTGACTGTATCAGAAAAGTGGCAATGGTGACAGACAGTGCCTGTTTGGCCTTTGATAAATCACGCAGAACCGGTGTGATAACCTCTGAATCCTCGGCGATTTGTGAATTGTTACGTAATGCCTTGACGTTGTAGGCTTCAAGACGACTGCTCAAGCCACTTGCTTTGGAAAGCAATTTTCCATCCCTTACCATGCCATCGCGCATTAAGCTCAATTGCTCAAGCATCTGAAGGTATCGTTCCTTAAAGGTCTCCGGAATGTCGTTTTGATCTGTTTTTTTCAGCGCGGACATGGCAGCATCGATAGCGGCTTGAACCACTTTGATATCTTCGCGGGGTGCTGCCGACTCCATGTAGCTGAGCGAAGGTATGGTCTGCGTTTCCCAAGAGCTGGAGTACGGTATGCGGTATGCGTACATGGAGTTGACATAGGCCATCAGAGCCTCGGCCATGCCGCTGACCGACTGCAGGATGTTCCGCGAGCGCGGCGCACCCTTTTCGTTCACAAAATGTTTTTTCAGGAACTCGAAGGACAGGCCTGCATAACTGTCAGGGTTGTCGCGGATAAGCGCTTGAAGCCGTTCCTGTTCATTTGCAGAGATAATTTGCCGAGAGGGGGACTGATGGTTTGTGTAGAAGGCGTCATACTTGTCATTGGCGTCTTTGTAGATTGCTGTGAGAGACGCTTGAATTGCCCCCTGTCGATTACTGTTTTCCTTTACAAAATCGTCGATTTCTTTAAGGGCACCCTGGCAGAAATCAGTGTCGACCCCGGAGTTGACCTGATACAGTTTGGTATAGCTCGCAAAACGATTTTTAAGTGCGGCGGTTTGATTTTCCACACCAAGAATCTGATTGCGAAGTTGGTTCAACTGTTCGTTCAGACGCTTAATCTCCTGCTGACTTGTTGCTCTGCCAAGGTCCGCCTTAATTTTATTCCAAAGTTCATTCAGGCGCTGGCGTTGCTCAATCAACTCTGTCAGGGATTGCTGATATTTGTCACGGTTTTCCGTAGAATCCTTGCTGTAGTCGGTAGATAGCTTTTCCAGAATTTTATTGATTTCCACCTTTGCTTTACTTACAGCTTCTCCGGCATCAGCGGCACCGCTTACAACCTTGCTGTCAAAGCCGCTTTTCACATCCTCAAAAATTTTGGTGCATTCATGGCGGGTGAACGTGAACTCTGTTTCAGAAATTTCCAGTTTTTTGGATTCAGCTATAAGTCTGGTATTAATCTCTGCTCGAGTTGCGATGTTAAGTAGTCCCGCTAGTTCGCCATAGTTTTTTTGTAATTTGGTCAACAGTTCCTGTCGCTTGGCCGCGCTACGTCCGGTTGACGGCAGAAGTCGCACGGTTTGCGCCTTGTAGCTGATTTCCGCCAGTACGGCAAAGATTTCTTTTTCACGGATGCTGATCAGTTCTGTTACTGGTGCCTTGGCAATCCGGTTGCTATAGTTGGTGACTTGGTCAGGGAGACCGGCGAGATAGGTTTCAATGGCTGGTAGCTCCTGAAGAGCACGGTGGTAGCCTCGGAGCGCCTTCTCAAGCTCAGCTGTTGAGATCTTCCCCGCAACAGCTGCTACTTCCGCCATCTGTTGGGCCAGTATAACCCTGGCTTCTTCTTTTTGAATTACCTTGCCGGTTTCTTTAAGCAGTCCGGCAATGTGATTCTTTAGCGTTGTTCTTTCTTCGAGAAGTTTGGCTTCCACGAGATTGTCAGAGCTGATAGTCCATCGTTCCCAGGTGGTTGGTTCGGGCCACGCATCTGACCCAAACTGATTTGTGACATAGTTTTTGAACAAACCACGCCACTGCTCATCCATCAACACTTTCCGCCAGAGATGTTCAACAGTACTTTGGGTGATGAGAATCGGCTCTCCTTCTCCCAGTTTACGTCCTTTTACCTTGAGCACCGGGTCATGCAGTATCGAATAAGAGAATCTCTCCAGATCCACGGCAGCTTTGCTGGCAGCAACCGCATCGTATGATTTACGGGTGATGTCGAGAGTTGTTGCCAGGAGTGTCAGAGGGAAGGCCCCGACGCTGACACTGCCAAAGACTATCTTCTTGGTTACTTCATCCTTGAATTTGTTGATAGCCAGACCGACGACGACGGTAGCAGCATCAAGGGCAGCTCCACTATTATCACCGCCCCCCAGCTTGGAGCTTATATCACCAACAGCTTTCAGAGTATTGATAACATCAATCACCTTAAGGACTTTAGAGATGTCCTTCATTTCATCCGCAGGCAAGCGGTCAATTATCTCTGCGTAGACCGGCGGGTAGGCGGGGACGAAATAGTTATCCATGTCTGCGGCTGCAGACTTGTAATCGTAGCTGTTGGCAGGGGAGCTAACGGTAAGGATTAAGACCGTGATGCAGATCAGGCTGGTCAAAGTTCTCAGAATCATAATGGCTCCGTTTACAACACACCGGGCAGTGACCTTACTGTGCGTTCACTGCCCGGTGAGGGTAAATCAAAAGTTGCGGCTGCCGTTTGGTTGATATTTGTAATCGATTCGCATCGTCGTTGTCGGATACCCGGTAATGCCGGCCGGAGGATAGCTTATGATGACGCTTTTAACCTCCATGAGTGCGTATTTACCGTTGTTCAACAAGAAGGCGTATGTGTGATTGGGGACAAAATTATAACCGAGAGTCAAGTTGCTGTCATAACCGCTTTCAGGCGCCTGGCTGACAGAACTTAGCGATACGCTACCGAGGTCTTTGATTGCAGCCCCGTTCTGGAGGAATCCGTAGGCGGCCTGCAATGCCTCGTCGCCGCCGGTGATGATGAAGGCTACGGAGCCGGAAATATCACTCACTTCACCGGAGACAAAATCAAATCCTTGGGGAGGTTGCTGGGTTTGGCCGCCACCAATTGTGGTTGCAATTACGATGTTAAAGCCTGATTCAATGGTTGCGTCGGCAGTAATGCCGTTGACGGCTTCGTTGAATGGGACGATTTCGATGTTGCCACTGCTGGTAACCACGATGGTAGGTTCGTTGCTGCTGGCGTTGACAGTGCCGGTAGCAATCTCCTCACTGTCGGAGAGACCGAAAATCAGCGGGAACTTCATGCTGAAAACCTTGGGGCCTTGGTCGGTAAGTCTAAAGACAAATTCGGTGGTACCCTTATCGCGATAGGTCTTTCCGTCCCGGCTGCTTGTAATTTGGCGGCTGAACGAAATAGATGTAAAGAGACCGCCGCTTCCACTGGCTACATTGTTAAGAGTATAACGGAGGTCAATATTGTCAAAAAGGGCGAAATCCCGCCGGATCGCCCGGTCCAGTACCGCCGGATCAGGAGTAAAATCTTCACTGACATACTTCATGAAAGCGGCCGGATCCTCGGCCCGATAAGCGGCAATCATGGCGTCAAGCGACTCACGCAGCTGATTTTGGAATGATCCTTCACTCACGGTCAGTTCCTTGCGGGTACTCTCGATGTCATTTGACTTTCCGGTGGTATCTACCACTTCCACATACATGACGTAGGTCTTGCCTGGCTCGGGGCGGAAACGGTATTCAAAGGCGCCGTCGGTGCTGGACTGGGCCTCCTTCCAGGTTTCACGGTTGTCGAGGCTGATGCTGACGCCGCCGATCTTCCCCTTGCTGACCCGTGCCTTGCCGCGCAGGATGACTTCGCCGTTGGTGAGCATGTCACGGTAGACGATCAATTTCTGGCCGCTCTCTTCGTAAGGGATGTCATTGATGTAGAGGTAACTGATGCTCACGTCTTCATTGGCCTGGCCGAAAATCCACCATTTGGCCTCTGCTTCACTGGTTAATGTCATGCAAAATAAAATAACTGCAAATAGTTTTAATATATTCATGGAAGTGACTCCCTTAATGTTGGCTGGAATAGGTTCAGAATTGCATGCTAATGCCACTCGTGAGGCTTGTCTCGCGGAAATCCTGGCTGCCGCCTATACTATTCGGGGCATAGCTGAAATCATTGGTCGAGGCTTTGCCATAGATCATCCCCTGCATACTGGCCAGCATTTCAGGTCGCCAGTAAATGTTCATAGTGGCAAAGATCTTGGTCGTGTCGGTGCCGGCCTCTTTTACCAGGCGGTTTTCACCGACCTTGGCATTGGAGGTGATCTTGAGATCGGGAATGTCTACACCAAGGCCGACGGAATATTCATAAATCTGGTCAGAGGCCTGTGGTGCTGCAAGCTCCTCATTAGACGTCCAGCCGCCCAGGTAGACGGTGGGCTTTAGTACGACCCGCCCAAGGGTGTGGCGACTGGAAAGAGATGTATTATAGGTGTACTCCTGCGCACGGCGGCTACTCTTGGTATCGTATAAGATAATGCCGAAGTTGGTATCGCTGTCTAAGATGCCAAAGCGGTCGCGATAGCTTGTATTGATAAACTGGTCAAGGGTGTTGACCGCCTGACTGTAGGTGTGATCGAGTTTGTAGCTGACATCAGCCACGGCGTACTGCCTTTTGAAAGGGCGCTTGATGGTAACGCTGATCTCCGGCTTGTAGTGGTCAGTGGTGTAACTCTTCTGTCCATCTACGTTGTCATGGTACCAGAGCATGGCGCTGGTGATGGATAGATTTTTTGTGTACTTGTAGCGCCACTTGGCCTTGGCTTTTTCCCTGTCGGGGGTTGCCGATCCAAGCATCGTCCTGAAGTTCGGCTCAACCCGCTCATATTCAAGCGTTACCCTGCTTGGTCCTCCGTCTCCGATCGCAACAAGCTTGCTGGCGTTACCGCTGAAATCTGTGTATAGGCCATCCTGGGTAGAAACTCCGCCGTCTGCCCAGGAAGATTCGCCCTGGAGGGTAAGGCCGGGGATGGGGCGGTATTCAAAATCAAGAGTATAGGTTTGTTCGTCGACCAGCTCACTTCCCATGACGCGGACATGGTCAGTGGTCTGGACGCCACTGAAGCCGACCCAGAGGTTGGAACCGAGGTTCTGTTTGATTTTGCCGCCGTATACCTGCCGTTCCACGGCATCCACCCCCCAAAAGTTATCCCAACGGCTATAGGCGATCCCCGAAACGGCAGTAACGGATGTGCCAAATTCCCCCTCACGCGTGTACTTGTAGGAACCACCCTTTACGGCGGTGTTGAGAGCATACTGTGAGAATGACTCAAAGGTGTCGCCTACCGTAAGAGTGTGGACTTTGTTGGTAAAGCGTCCCTGCAGGTTTGTCAGCGAGGTGTTTTTGATGTCGTTGCGTTTGTCGTCACTGGATTTGGCACCTACGGTCCAGTTGTAGTCAAATTCGCCCAAGCGACCATTGCCGAAGAGATTAAGAATCTCAAGGTAGCGGCCACCTTCGGTGAGTGACGATTGGCTTCCTGCGCCGGGTCCGGTAACATTGTTGTAGGTAAGGGAAAAGTCGTTGGAACCGTGGATCTCATGTTCGGCAGCCTCAGATGCCGCTGGTGCCAGGGCAACAACCGTTGCCAGTGCCGAGGCCAGGTGCAATTGCCGTACGCTTCTCAATTTAAACATAGATTCTCTCCTTTTGTGCGTTGTTGATTTCTGTTGTAGGTTAAAACTGCATAAGATTAGTCCTGAGGCGTTACTGCACATACCAGAAGCGCCCGTTAAGGGTTCGGCTGATGCGCGGTTTGCCGTGGCTGTCCAGAGAAACCTCCTCGTTGACACTTGATTTTTCCTCATGTTTCAGATTGTGGCGGAAGTTGCGGCCGGTTATGGTCACATCGTAAGAGACGCCATATGCCGAGCCGTTCCAGGAATACTTTGGATTCGATATCTGATAGGTGATCTGATCGAATACGGTGAAGCTGTTGTGCAGGTACCCCTGCAAGTCGTCCAGTGTCGTGCCGTCGCCGGATTCCCATTCATCGCCGATCATTGCCATGACTGCAGATTCGTTGCGGGATTCGTAGGCTTGCTTAAACTGGTCGTAAAATGTGTGTGCAAGACTTTCATCGAAAGTTTTTGGCGGGGAAGCCGATGGTTTAGCGGCCCATTGTCGAATAAAGAAAAACCGCTGTTTATACTCACTATTTTGCCGGGCAAAAAAATCCTGCCGGTCGGGAGACAGCTTCGGATCGCTGACTGCCGAGGCCAGAAAGCCCATGACGGCAGATTCTTTGCCTGCTGCCTGCTTATAAAGCTCACTTACTGCAGGATCGTACATGTTCTTGTTGTAGGCGGCCTGGGCATCAAATTCGAGGGACGACAGGTTGCCGACAACGTCGCTGAACCGTCCCTTCAGTTTCTCAAAATAGACTTCTGCGTCTTTCCACTGGCGGAAAGCCTTCAGCTTCTCATCAAAAACGGTCACCACTCCCAGAATACTGGCCCGTGTTTGATCTTCCCAACAGTTTGCCGCAACCTCCCGGAGATAATCCAACCCATTGTCGGGGTAATTGGCAAGGTTGATATTTACGCTGTTCACGGGGGGACTGAGCTTGGGGATGGATAGCAACTCCAGGTAATCTCCTCTGACCGCTTTCTCCATGTTTCGTTCAAAGAAAATGTCGACCTTGTCAATTTTTTCCAGTTCAGGTTTTATTTTATCGAAATAATCCTTGGTAATGATGCGGCACTCGCCCAGACGTTCGATAAAGGTATAATGCTCAGGGGCCGACATGCGGACCAGACCGGTACGGTCGGCAATATACATGTTCACGAAGTCCTGAAGCCCCAGGTTGAAATTCTGATCCATCCAGATAAGGCGGTTCTCAGCCAGCGAGCGGTCAAGTTGCTGCCGTGCGAGGCGAATATCGCTTGCCGACATGAAAACCTGTCGTCCTGTAAGAGCACTGCATTTGCCGGTTTTGTAAGCTGCTGCGACCTCGGGACGAAAAACAAAGGTGCCGTTCATTCCGTTAATACTGACACCCGGGTAGTGCGTTGCAAATTCTCTCAACACCGGCCCAAGTCGCCCGAGGGTCAACCGCAATTGGCTGAGATAGGCCTGGTCGTTTTCCATATTGCCCAGATCGGTTTGGTAGAGTTGCTGTGCTGACCGTGCCGGTCCTTTGAGTGACTCCCCCTTGTTCAGCAACTCTCGGAGCTTTTTCACAAAAGGTCTTTGCTTCTCCTGCAGATTTATTGACCGATATCCCATGAGCCGTTGGTTTGAATTCCAGGTGCTTTCTGTCAGTAATTTTTCCAGCTCCAGCACCTTTTCCTCGAGAATGGCAATTTCCCCTTTTCTCTCCGCCACGTTATCAACCAGGACAATCATCCCGTCGATACCGCTGATCAGTGATGGCACGTAAGCTTTGCCCCCACAAAAGGGGATGTACCTTGACTCCTCGCCTATTTTTCGGCTTAACGACTCCAGATAAGATCCATGTTGTCCGGTAAATGAGCCAACATCATCGCCTGACGTAAAGGTGATCCGGGGAAACTTCAACTTGCCAAGCCCCACATAGCCTGTAGAGGGGAAGTCTCCGCAATATCCCGCCAGAATCTCTTCAATTTCTATTATCCCTCCGTTTTGACTTCCTGGTCTCCATTTGGTGGTTTGAAATAGCTGGATAAGATCATCTATGCTCCTGGAAAGATCCTCTATCTTTTCCCCGTCAAGTTTTGCTTGCGACGTGAGAGTGCCAACATATGCCCCGACCTCCTCATTCAGATCGTTCAGCAGTTGTTGGTCTATGGTGCGATACGCTGACAGTTGAAGGCCGAACTGCTCTAATGCCTCTTTACTCCTTTCGGGAGGGGGCGGTTGCATCTGTTGGGCCTGATCAAATTCTGCACGGGCTGCCGCCGCTTGATCATCGTAACTTTTTTTCATGTTTTTGGTCTGTTCAGCGATACGGTTCTGAACGGCGACAAGTGCTCCTGTTCGCTGAAATTCTTCTTTGATTGCCCCCTGCACATCGGCAAAATTTAAAGAGAAGCCGTATGGACTGGCACGCCAGACAGTGACTTTGGCATTCTGGGCCTTGCGTAGTTCTTCGCGTTGTCGTTTCTCCTGCAAAGCCTCACGAGCCGTCCAAGCCTGGTCATGGTATTTGCGCAGATTCTCAAGGAGTGATGAGCGCTCTGTCCCGAGTTTGCCGGTGGTCGGAATCCAGGCCAACACATCAACCGCGTAACGCTTGGAGTTGTTGATTACCTGAATCAATGGAGAAAGGTCGTTGCCGTTAACCCCCTGTTGGATACGTGCCGGGCAGTTTTTAACAAACTCACGAACCTCGGGAAGCTTGCCGACCGCGCTTATGTATTTCTCCAGTATGCTGACGGAGCTCATGCCGCTCGCTTTTTGTTTCAACTCATCCGCGTATTTGCGCATGACGTACTGCTGCTCACGAACCTTTGCAGCCCGGTTTAAATAACTCAATAACCCGGCAATATAGCTCTTGAATTCATCCCGGCGATTATACATTTCAGATTCTTCGATCACGTTTCCGGGCAGAGTCCAGCGACTCCAAATGCCGGTTTCAGGCCAATCATCTTTGCCGAGTTCTTCGACAACGTACGTCTTAAACAGGTCGCGCCAACTATTATCCAGAAGCACTTTGCGCCAGAGATATTCAAGAGCTTCGGGCGTCACCGGGATGGGGTCGCCCACGCCAACATCCCGGTTGCGGTTCTTAAGGGTTGGATCACTTTCAATCATGCCGTAGAGGCTCTCTAATTTAAGGCCAACGGTACTCTTTTTCAGCTCTGAAGCCGAAACCTGATAAACCTGGTAGGCGGTGATCAGGGTTGTTACCGGCAGAGTGGTCAATCCCATCGCGCTAAGATAGGCCTTGCCCGACGCGCTGCCGGCTACCTCCCCGAGGACGAGCAGTCCGCCAGAAATCGCCGCCTCCTGGTTTTCGCCGAGATAGAGCTTGCCGCCGATATCAAGGGCTCCGGAGATCCGACCGATGGCCTGATTATAAAAACTCAGCTTGTCGGAGATCTCTTTTACCGCTGCTGGTGCCCCACTACTCAGGGAATCACCATAAATGTTAAGCAGTTCACCATAGGCGGCAGGGAAGGTGGTGGTCACCACCTGCTCAAAAGGGGCTGGAGCTTCCGCCGAAGCTTTGGACGGCATCAAAGCCAGACAGACAAGAGCCGTAAGCAGAACCAGAGCACAAAGTCTGTCAACCCTTTGGATGAAAATGGTACGTACCTTCATCTCCATACTTGTCCCCTGCAGAGTTTTTTCTCGTGTTTTTTACATCGCCGGGTGGACACCACCCCGGATTCTATCTAAGAACAGCGTCTATGGAGTGGCGCCTACACTTACGACGTTGCTCCAACTGCTGCGTTCACCGCTGGAGATCTTTTCCAGAGCAAGGCGGTAGTAAATGGTCCCGGCAGCCCAGATTTCTCCCCGGCAATGGACGGTAAATGTTGTTAAGGAGACTTGGGAAAAGACCGGATCAGTGTCGTCGTTCCAGGGGCCGATTTGCGAAGTACTCCATTGCAGGGCCCGTTTATAGTCGCTTGAGGTGACTGAGGCCGGCGCATCAAAGGTCAGGGTCAGCTCCGGATAGATTAGAGACACAACAGCCAGATTAGTGGGGTTAGCCCCAGTTGCTTCATCCTCTCCGTAAGGCAGATTGGATAAAATAATTTCGTCATTGGAAATCCGGATGGTTGGTTCGCTGCTGGGCACTGACCCGGTCGCCACATTTTCGGCATCGGATAAACCAAAAATCAGCGGATTTTTCATGCTGAAGACCTTTGCCGTATTACCCTCCAGGGAAAAAACAAACTCGGTTGATGCTTTGTCGCTCAATGTTTTGCCAGACTTGGTGGACGTTATGCTTCTGGCAAAAGAGATAGCCACAAAGACCTTTCCACCTGAACTGGCAGAGACATTGTTGAGCGTATAGCGCAGGTCGATGTTATCGAAAGTGGTGAAGTCCCGGCGGATGGCACTGTCGAGAATGGATGCATCAGCGGCAAAATCCGGACTGACCTGGGCCATGAAACCGCGTGGATCTTCACCTCGGTAGGCGCTGACCAAGGCATCCATTGCTTTTCTGATGACGGCTGAAATGTTCTGATCGGAGACGGTGACCTCCTTACGGGTTGCTTCCACGTCATTGGATTTGCCGGTGGTGTCCATGATCTTCACATACATGAGGTAGCTTTTGCCGATTTCAGGTTTAAAACCATACTCGAAGGTGCCGTCATCGCTCCGCGCAGCTTCCTGCCAGGTCGCTTTGCCGTCATGGCTTACCTGGACGACCCCCACCTGAGACGACGTAGTCCCCGCCTTGCCTCGCAGCACCAGGCGCCCGTCCGGCAAAGTTTCCCGATAGACGGTCACCTTGTCCCCAAGCTCATCGTAGGAGACACCGTTCAAATACAGATACCGCGTTGAAATTTCATTTTCAGTTTGGCCGAAAATCCACCATTTGGCCTCTGCAACACCGGTAAAGGCAAGGCAAATGAAAGCAATAGCGAATAGTTTTAGCGTGCTCATGACAGTAACTCCCTTGATTCTGAGGATGAGGTAAAAATGCAGTTTCTTAACGAAAGATAAAGCAATCTATTGAGGGTAAATCTTTTGTGAATATCAGGCCGGAGGAGCCCGTGGTGACGTGACACTGGCTACAAATGCAATTGGAGGGATGAGAAGTGAGGATGGTGATGGTTGTGGTGGAGGGGATGATGACCACTCTGGATAAACAGTCGAGTCTTCCTGGTGGAGGACAGCCAGGACTGGTGCATCCTTGATGCTTATCGTCAAACTTGTCTCGCAGTCTGGTTGGAAGTTGGGGATGTTTTCACTTGAAAAGGTAATGGGGGCAAGGAGCAGCAGGATGATAATCAATAGTTTGGATAGACATTTTTTCGGAGAATTGGCTTGCAGAAAAGGGCATTTTGAGACGCGGGAATGCGTGTCTCTAAAAGTATGTTTGTATGCAGTTGACGAGGGTAGCATATGGATTAAGATATACGTCCTTTATTAGAAAATCTCCTGTATACGGCTATGTATGTTGATGTTGTTTGTGATGTCAAGGTTTTAATGTCGTTTTATTCTATTTTACTAAAATTTGCCGTAGATATCTATTCGCCGCTGTGTAATACGGTGATCTCTTCATGCTCGTGCGTGATATGCAGGCGGCCCACCATTTTTGGTGGGCCGCTCCAGGTTCCTTATCTGTTATGCTGCGTCTTGACTCGACTCTGCCGGATGGGGAGTCGATTTAAAATATAATCCGCGAAATTGTATACGCGACAACCGTTGATGTGCAGACTCCGATGAAACCGGGGACCATGAAGCTGTGGTTGAGCAGGTACTTGCCGATGTGGGTCGTGCCGGTGCGGTCCATGTTGATCGCGGCCAGGTCACTGGGGTAGAAGGCAAAGAAGAAGTAGGCGTAGCTGGCCGGCATCAAGCCAAGGAGCAACGGTACCGGCAGGCCGAGTGCCAGTCCCAGCGGCAGTGTGATTGCGAGGGTGGCTGCCTGGCTTTTGACGAAGGCAGAGATGCAGAAGGTGGCGATGGCGAAGGTCCAAGGTGCCATTTTTACCATAATGCCGATGTTGTCCACCAGAAACTTTTTGTTGGCGGTGATGAACGTATCACTCATCCAGGCGATGCCGAAGATTGATACGACCGCGATCATGCCGGCGATGAAGACGCTGGAGTGGGCGATGTCCTTGGCCTTGACGTTGGAGGAGAACATAATGAAGGCACCGAAGGCGAGCATGACGAACTGGACGACCGTGGTCATGGCGACCGGTTTATTGCCTGCCGTCATTGGCAGCAGTTCGGGAACGCTGGCCAACAGGATGATTGAGCCGACGCCGGTGAAGAAGAGTGCTACCGAAATCTTGGCGTTGATGGAAATTTTTTTATCAAGTGTGGTAACGTCGGCATCAAGTGCTTTCTTGAAATCAGGGTCCTTCAGCCGCTCCTGAAATTCCGGGTCCTTGTCCAGGTCCTTGCCACGATTGAAGCTCCAGGCTGCTGCAGCCAGCACGCCTATAACGCCGGCCGGCATTGTGACCATGATAATATCGATCAGGGTTACCGGATAACCGGCTTTGGCAGCAAAGCCGAGAAAAAAGGTTACGGCCGCTGCGACCGGGCTGGCGGTGATACCCATCTGTGAGGCCACGCTGGAAATTGCCATAGGGCGCTCGGGGCGGATGCCGGTCTTGAGAGCTACATCGGAGATAACCGGCAGCAGGGCGTAAACGGCATGGCCGGTGCCACAGCATACCGTGAGGAAGAAGGTCGAGAGCGGTGCCAGAACCGTCACATATTTGGGGTGGGCGCGCAGCAGTTTTTCCGTCAGCTGCACCAGGTAATCAAGGCCGCCTGCTACCTGTAGTGTTGCCGATGCCGTTACGACCGCCAGGATGATAAGCATGACGGCAATCGGCGGTTCCGACGGAGGACTGCGGAAGCCGAGCACCAGCACAGAAACTCCGAGGCCGCCGATCAGGCCGAGTGCGACACCTCCTCTGCGGATACCGATAAGAACGGCACCCAGTACGAGCACAAATTGAATCCAGAACATTGCCATGACGACCTCCACGGTGAGGATTAGGATGTGCGGAGCCGCGAAGCCGCCGCAGTGATACTGACCTTAGTAAAAGCATGGAGAATGCCAAAAACAGATTATTTTATAACCATCCGTAATTGCTCGTTAAAATAGGTCTTGTGGCGATTCGGAGATGATGCGTTTTTATAACCAGGGGTTATGGAAAACAGACATAACTTTGGATAAATACTTTGTTTCCAGTATGATAGGCGCCGTTATAACCGGAGGTTATAATTATAATCTCCGGTTATGATTCGTGGGTAAGGAGCTTTGCAGCGGATTGCTAATTTGTCACTACAACCATAAAATGGCAAAAGTGACATCTTATGCTTGTTTCTTCTATTGACACTTTATGCTTGTTTCTTTGTATCAGGTTTCCTGTTAAACATCAGGCCATCTGAAGCTGAAGAAAGTTTTCTTATCGTGAGTGTCAATACCGAGGTGTTCAAGGAGGGGAACAAATATCCCGTGGGGACTGTTCAGTTAGAAATCCACGTTCTGTTCTTAGATACGTTGCTTATTTTTGGGTTAGTTTGATTAGTCGCATCGTTGTCTCCTATTAGATCAATTACGCCGCCGCCCGTAGCCCAATCTCTTCCAGCAGATGAATGATCTTCGTCGCTCCTGCATCACCAAATACTCCATCCAAACCTTCATTATGGATGTCGGTAAAAGGTGGCTCGTACAGCAGGCCAGGGTCCATGGTTCCGTTCTGGGTAAGGTAGCTGACCACCTGATCGATGAACCTGATCTGTGCCGCCGAATAGGTGGTGTTTTGCAGAAACTCACCGAAGGCCTCGCTGGCCGCCCCGCGATCCAGTCCTACCAGCTTGCGGATAAACGCTCCGAGGCTCTGCTGGTGACCGAAGACCTTTTCGAAACGCTCCCGATTGCCCACCTCTTCTGCAGTGAACAATAGCCGTTCCAGCTCTTCCAGATCCAACTTTGTAATCTGCCGGTTCATGCGCAGTTTGTTGATGGTGATGTGGTTGGCGTTGTCGCGGATGAAACGCTCCACCTTCAGCCGGTACTGGCTCATCTCCTCGGCGCTGGCATATCCCGCTACGAATATCTCCGACTGCTCACCGATGGTATCCTCAAAGTCGGTATAGACGATGACAGCTTCGCCCTTGTCCAGGAATTTGATCAATGCTCTCAGCCGGACGCGTACATCCTCCAGCAGCGGCAGGGTTATGCCGGACCAATAGCTTTCGGTTTGCAGATCAAGAATCAACTCCATCTGCCGGGCCACCATCGGAATGGTACCCTTCCCTTCCAACCTGACAGCGATCTCCATGACCTTGTCACGGTTGCGGGAAAAGGTGCCGGACTTTTCCAGCAGCGCCAGTTGCAGGTTCAACATAAGCAGGTCGAAACGCTTGGCAGTTTCGTCTTCCTGGGGCAGCTCCGCCGGCAATCCCGCCAGATGGAGTGTCACTTCCAATTCATCTTCGGCAGTCAGTCTGGACCAGTGCTCCCTGACCGCGTATTTCTCCAGATGGCGGCGATGGGGACGGACGATGAAGTTGTCCGGGTTCATCAGGGTCACTTCGCCATGCAGAACATCCTCCAAGCTTCCTCGCAGTCGCTGCAGTCCGTCACCGGTCGGGATGTCCGGTTGTTGCAGCAACAGCAGCAGATTCAGCCGCTGCTTGAAGATCTTTTTGCCCAGCGATTCCTGACTGGAGCCTTCGATCCCTTCCGGGTTTTCGGCAAAGAACTCGAAGTTCTGGCAGTAGTCGAAGACGTAGAAGTTCTCCTTGTCCAGTCCTGGCCCGAACAGATCTTTGCAGAGACGGGTACCGCGTCCCATCATCTGGTGGAACTTGGTCTTGGAGCGGACCAGCTTAAAGAAGACCAGGTTGACGATCTCCGGCACGTCGATGCCGGTATCCAGCATATCCACTGAGATGGCAATGACCGGGTCGCTCTCCTTCTGGGAAAAGTCCTCAATCAAGGTCTGGGCGTAGGTCTCGTAGTTGTCGATCACCCGGCAGAACCTGCCCTTCAGGTGCGGATAACTTTTATCGAAACGTTCCTGGATGAATAGAGCGTGGTTGTGGTTCTTGGCAAAGATGATCGTCTTGCCGAGCCGGTCGCCTCCGGCCACCTTGACGCCGTAGCGCATCAGGTGTTCCAGCACCTTGTCCACCGTGTCGATGTTGAACAGCCAGTTGTTCAGCGCCGATGACTCGATCTTCTCCGGCATGCCGCCGTTTTCCTCGTCCCAGAACTTCTCCTCGTACTCAGCCTGTTCCTCCGGGGAGAGATCGTTGTATTTCACCCCTTCCCGCTGGAACTTAAGCGGCACCGAATGCGCCTTGGGCGGCACCAGAAAGCCGTCTGCCACCGCCTTTTCCAGTTCATAGTAGAAGGTCGGAACCCCCCTCTCCAGTTCGAAGAGCGAATAGGTGTTGCGATCAACCTCGGAGCGCGGCGTGGCGGTCAACCCCAGCAGCAGGGCATCGAAATACTCGAAGATGGCGCGGAACTTCTGGTAGACGGAACGATGAGCCTCGTCGATGACTATCAGGTCGAAATGGCCGGGGCTAAAACGCTTGTTGCCCCCTTTTGCTTCGTCGATACAGTTCATCATGGTCGGATAGGTGGAGAGCACGATGCGGCTGGTGGTGTCGTCCTTGATCTTGGTGATGTTAACCGGACTGGAGTGCGGCAGATGCTCCTTGAAGGCGTTGCCGGCCTGGGTCAGCAAAGCCGTCCGGTCAGCCAGGAACAGCACCCGCTTGATCCAGTTGCATTTCTGCAGCAGTTCGATCAAAGCGATTACGGTGCGGGTCTTGCCGGTTCCGGTGGCCATGACCAACAGAGCTTTGCGCAGCTTGCGCCGTTGGAAGTCCTCAGCCGTGCGGCGGATGGCCTCGTACTGGTAAGGTCGCTCGACAATAGCCTTGTTGATGGTGGCGCTCGTGATCTCCTGGATGCTGGTGCGGCGGTTAATGAGGAGTTGCAGTTCATCCTTCTTGTAGAACCCCTGCACCTTGCGGGGCGGATAGTTCAGATCATCCCAAAGCCAGGTTTCGTAGCCGTTGGTAAAGAAAATGATCGGGCGTTGCCCCTTCATCCGTTCCAGGCAGTCGGCATACAGCTTGGCCTGCTGCTGGCCGATGCGCGAGTCTTTCCTGGTCCGTTTGGCCTCGACCACCGCCAACGGCAGGCCATCGTCGCCCCACAGCACGTAATCTACAAAGCCTTCGCCCTTGTCGTTGGGCATCCCCACTACCGGGTATTCCAGCACATCCGGTGCAGTTAGGTCCCAGCCCACTTCCCGTAAATACAGGTCAATAATGACATTCCTGGTTTCCGCCTCGGAATAGTCATGGTCGTCAATAATCTGTTTGTTGCGCTCTTTGCGCTCCGCAAACTCTTGGATTCTAGCCTTGAGCGCTTCAACCTCTTCGATAGTTCTGGCCAGTTCCGCTTCCCTGGCGGCCAGCCGGGTGTCCTTCTCGGCCTGCTCGGCCTGAAGCTTGGCCAGCTGTTCGGCGTTGCGGTCGGCGACTGTGCTGTCTTTCTGCGGAATGCATGTGATGTTGAAGAGCTGTTTGCCGATGGCCGTCGTAGATGGGGAATAGCTGCGGGCCAGCCAGTAGAGGACGTGGAAGAGTTCTTTGAGGGTGTGCAGGGAATCGCTGTTGCTGATCGGTTTATCGCTATGAACGGCAAGGTTACCGATTTTCTGGATGGTGAGGATCTTGGGGAAGAGACATGGCTCCAAGTTCTCCCGGAAGGTCGGTTCGTGAATCAGGGCGGCCAGATTGTCGGCGTATGGTTGCTTGAGATAGGAGTCATTGGCATAGAGCCACTTCACAGCCCGTTCCAGCGAGCGCCGGGCATAGAAGCAGCTGGTCCGTGGGGCGCTGTTGACGTTCTGCTCAGCTTCACGGGCCGTTTCGTAGAGTTCAGGCCAGTCCTGCTGGAGAAAGGTGAAGTTGGACATTGCTACTCCGGTATATTGGTTTGTTGCTTTACCTTACCAGTTGGTTTTTCCCAAATTAATTTTGCTTTTTGCTGTGCTTGTTCGATCTGAGCTGAAGTCATTTCCTTGCCAATAAGCGTCATCGCATCCCGAGCTTGTTTTTCTCCGTTTGCAGCAGCCAATGAGACCCAACAATAAGCATCGACAAAGTTTTCTGGCACACCTTGCCCCAAGCGATACATAATGCCAAGATTTAACTGTGCGTTGGCGTTTCCTCGTTCAGCAGCCATACGATACAACTTCACCGCCAATTTGTCGTCTTGTTGCAAACCTTGCCCCTTGCTGTACATGAAACCGAGTGCTGATTGTGCTCTGGCATTACCTTGATCAGCAGCTTTCCACCACCAATTTATCGCCTCAGTATAATCCTGGGGAATCCCTTGACCTTCATAGTACTTGAAACCCAGGCTACATTGCGCGTCAGAGTAGCCTTGTTCCGCAGCCATACGATATAACTTCACTGCTTCTTTGAAGTCCTGTGGCACACTGACACCATCGTTATATTTGAGACCTAGGCTGTACTGTGCCATGACGTTTCTTTGATCAGCAGCCTTTCGCAACCATTTCACCGCCTCTTTGTTATCCTGTAGCAAACTATCGGCATTCAAGTACAGGAAACCAAGGAGCGCTTGTGCAGAAGCATTTCCTTGTTCAGCAGCCTGTCTATACAACTTCTCGGCCATTCTATAATTCTGCGGTTGACTTTGCCCGTTTTCGTACATGAGACCAAGGCGTAACTGAGCGTCAGCATTTCCTTTTTTTGCTTCAGCTGAATAAATACTGAAAGCCTTGTTGTAATCACGTGAGGAAAGAGATTTATTTGCATCTTCCATTAACCCTGCCCATGAATGTTGAGCGATGACCATAACGAGAATGGAGGAAATTATTACGGTGGTATGTTTCATACCTATTCCTTTCCTGGTTCACTTTAAGATGTACCTACGACGTTAATCGTTAACGTACTCTTCCATACAATTATAAGCATGGTAATTAATTGCACCACCACCCCTCTGTGAGGTGTAATGTTTAAAGTCACGCCCCATTTCAACTAAACACGATACGGGGTTATCCCTTTGAAGTTTTTTTATCTCTTCTTTGGTATTACTAATATTGAAGAGGCCACCAATTGCAAGTGAACTTGCAAATAGAGAGACAGACGATGCAAACGGAATATTGAATAATGAGCCAAGTGCTATAGGCGCAGGGAAGCCCATCATCGAAACTCCAAACCATCCTTTGGCTTTTATTATATCAGCCGATTTTTGGTAATTTATTTTAGCTTTTTTGAATTCAACTATCTTATCTTCTATTAAGTCTAGTCTTATCGAATGGTCCTCAATTTGCTGTAACTCGCTGTAAACTTCATATATCGCTCTACGTAAATTTTCTATTTCATCTTTTCTCTTTTCTCTAAAAACCACTATTTCACTTGATGGTATCTCGCTAATATTAATTGGAGATATTTCACTGAGCAACAGGCTATAATAAAAGAATGGGTTGTCAATATAATCGGCAGCGTAATCGTGTGCAACACACTCATCAAGTCCGCCCTCTAAGCAAAAATAAGTTGTTCCGGTCCATGGAGCCCAGTCGTTAGTTATTAGTTGTAAATTGTTTCTTCTCGCAATTTCTTTGGCAAGAAATAGCATATAGTTTGAAGCCAATTCTGTTGGCACATGCACCCAATTCTCGTCTTGACCGTATCCCAAAGATGAAAAAAGCTCCCGTATTTTATAATCAGTCTTGTCTTTATGTATTAAAGTTAATTGCTTTTCTTCTTCAACATCGCAAACAAGTGCTGCCGCTGACCAATTTTCCAAACTTTCAAGAAAAATTTCTGATGCCTCTTTAGAATACGGTATAGGGTCAATTGACTGTCCAATATAGCCAGTTTCTAAAAGAGGAATAATTTCATCACAATCTTTTGTTCCAACTGTGTTTGGGACAATCCTGTAAATTCTATTATAAAAAAGAGACATTGCTTTTAGCCAACTTGTGTCTTTAAAGTTGATATGTGGGTAATACAAAGCATTGTCGAACATTGAATTCTCCTTGCTCATATAGTGCATTTACGCAAGCAAATATATTCATCATTCAGTCGATAGGAAATCAGCCTCATAAGCAGCGACTAAATCAAGCAGTGTGACCAATTAGATCACCAAAATTTTGCTAGCGATTTATAAGTTCGCGGCAAACCTCTTCTAATTCTCCTATCGTTTTTTCAAGATCAGGAAAGGCACAAGCGAGCTTGGTTGAAGTAACCGCAGCGATGGCCAGATAAGCAACCAAATGAATCATAAAATACAGGCATATTTCTCTGAGGAGGAGAGATCTATCAGCAAGGAGTGCGCATCCATATAGGAATATCAAGATGATAGGGACAATCGGTACAAGTGTAAGTTCGCGCCGAATGTACTTACTATACCGGTGGGATTGCGCTTCTTGCGTTATAAAATCTTTGATGTCGACATTTTTATCGTAGCCTTGCTTTGAAGCATTATCAATTATTTCACGCAATAGATTGCCCAATTTGTCCCAGGCTTTCAGATAATCAAGAACCTCTTTAAGCATGTACTGCCGAAACAGCAGCCCGGAAACGGCTAAAACACCACCAAGAAAAGTTACAAAACCTGTATTCAATTTGGAGGAATCCCCAAACCAAGTGAATACGGCTACCCACGCCCCTAGTGTGAGACTTGCGGCGAAGGCCGCAAAAATTAGATCACGTAAAATTGATACGTTAGGTTCAATTCGAGTTGCCATTTATTGATACCGATTTCCGAAATACTTTTCCAGATAACCTTTGATTTTCTCAGATAAAGTTCTCGGAGCTGCAAGTTCCACTTCAGTCAGCTGTATTATAGCCGTCTCGGCTTCTGGCCGTTCTCTACTACTCCAACTCGTTCCAATATTAGATCTAGTCCCCTTGGCTCTCATACGCAGTCTTCGATCAGCCACTGCTTGATCAAGCTCCTCGACATCGGCTTCCTCAAGTTGAGGTTCATTGGCAATAAGGTCAACACTTTCAGAATGGAGAGAACTTTTGAACGATTTTGCTGTATCCCGAATTGATTGCACCAAGCTGTCAGGCCTGGCAGGAAGGTTTGGTCCAACATAATGTACTGTGATTTTATTGAGATGGTCGAGGCTTTTATACCACTCGACGAATGAGCCCGTCTTGGCAATGGACTCTACCTCCAACACATAGTGCTGGTCCATTTCAAGCTTTCGGAGTGCCTCATCAAGCAGATCAAAAAAGACGGCTGCAAAAGCATTAGCTGATCGAGCAAACCTTGAAACATCAGAAGCTCGGTGTACTACAATAATTTGTAATGGGACATGAACTACAATGGGAGTGAAGAATCTCGGCTCTTTTGCATTCTCAAGCTCACCTGGTCGCGGTTCCTCAGCGATACGACCGAGAGGGGGGCGAACGGTAAGTTCAGCAGCAATGACATCAGTATGAAAAGGTGCAAGGTCCGCAAGCCCCCAGGTACGGTCACCCCTTGTCGAACGTATGCTTGATGGAATCAGCTCAAGAGACTTCCGTAATAGCTCACTCCTCGATAATGGTTGAGATAGGAGATTCGGTTGTCCGGGGTGCCGTTCTTGATACTGCACCTGAAGCATCCACCAACGCGTTTCATTGTCAAACATGCAGCCCCCTCTGAGGTGTCATGACACTCAACAGATAATTTATTAGCAGTATAAGCTAGTCGGTTGATTTTGTGACGCTTTTCGTCATGAGTTCAAGAATGGATTTCGAGCCTGATGTTGATTCACCTTTCCCATGAGAGAAACCAGTCTCTTGCGGTGAAAAGATACAAGAAGCCGCATGAGCTAGAACAATGTCTTCCGTTCCTTTGTTAGCTGATGCTTCAACAAGAGCACGATATGTCAACAGTGCATTTTGTCGGTGCCGATTCACCACAGCATTATGCTTGTGTGTAGTGTAATTTCTCGATGCCATTAAAAGTAAATACCCCAACACGCCGAAAATCAGAAATTTACTGCTGATGAGTTGAAACATTTCGGCAGATCCTTCAGGTTTAATCCATTCAATTTTGTGAAGGAATAAGCTAAAGACAGCAAAAACTCCCACAGCTGCCGCGAACTTGTATGTGTATGTAAGCCACGTGGCAGCCAATAATTCTTGATCATCTACCTCCTGTTTAAAATAGCTGGCTTGTTGAGAAACCCCTTGCTCTGCAGCTACTGCACGGATCGCGGCCAATGCCTCGTCTGCATTAATCTTAGCAACTTTCAACTGCTCTGTGAGTTTATCCGATTGGTCTTTAATGGATTGTATAGTAGCGCGTGCTTGTGTTTCCAACAGGCTGGTATCAGTGATCCTCGCGACTCCGTACGCGACATACTGCCAAAGTTGGTCGAAAAGGGGGTCTCGCCTTGTTTTGAGAGTGGTAAGAATACTGGTGCGGGTGGTAGAGGCGTCAGCCGTGGTGGCATCAAAGTCGAGTATTTGCTTAAAAACGTTAAAATCGGCTTGTGCCTGTTTGCCAATTGCGTTCAACTGCGTGTCAGAGAAGTCTTCGAGAGCAGTCAAAGGAATGCGTCTGTAAATGTCTATAAGTGCATTAGCAGGTGCAACTGCTTCCTTGAAATTCAGTTGATTTCCGAGATCAGCTTCACGACTAAGTGAAGTGGAGTCAAACTGCTGTACGCGGATTAAAGCTTCACTGGTACTTTCATAAATTGACTCTGTAGCCATAAATTCTCCTTGTGGTTGCGTTTAAAAACACGAACACCGATAAACTACAGGGTGAAAATTCGAAATATTATCTACAGTTCCCCCTTAAAGGCACATTGCAGGAGGGAACTGAAGAGATAGCTGGTGGTCATTTCTGTTTCAATCAATCGTCTTTTCAGTTTCTGGGTGTTTGAAACACTTTTCGCAAATCTCTGCTGCAAGTCCAGAGATGGCATGAGCACTGGGAAGTTTTTAAGCTGCGTCGAGTTGATAGAAGCAATACCCGTCGTCTGCTTTGCTGCCCGCAGAAAGTAGCGTTTACCTCTTTCACTGCCGATAAGCACACTCAGAAAATCTGGCAATAATTTATAGTATTTTATCCTGACGCGGAATATGTGATTTTGATGTATGCAATCTTCAACGTGTTCCCTCCAGACCGTTCCACGGCCCAATTTATCCGGGTCGCCGCCTTCTGTCAGTAGGATGTCGCCATCAAGTAGACGGTACTTCACAATATCAGACGGCAATACTTCTATTTCCTTGATTTCGCTCAGATTCAAATATCCGTCTTGTACGTTGGCCACACGTAAGTAAGGGGCTAAAATCGTCTGCTTGCCGTCAAGGTTTCTCCCTTTGGTAACGCCAGATACAATCTCGGCAACATCAATCAAGGCGGCTTCCTCCCACCCCTTCGGATTCGAAACTGGATCACCAAACAAATCCAGAAACACCGAGCGCAGCAAATCATCAGTCAACCGGACCGCCTCCTGCCGCTTGTGCCGGATAGAATCGGCCTTGTCGAGGATGGCAGCGATGCGCTTTTGTTCGGGGAGTGGGGGAAGAGGGACAACAACATCCGTCAAATAATTAAGCTTAATATATTTAATTACCCCACCGATGCTCATTTCCCGAAGTTTATGCATGTATGTTGAAAGAAAATAGTACAAATATCTGACATCAAGAATGTTCTTGTCTATCGATTCAACAATATATGTGCGTTGGTACGCATCAAACTTGCCGCTATAGTATTTTGCATTCAAATCACCATTTCCGGCGATCAGCACGCATTCACAGTCGTAACTAAACGATGCAATTCGTAATGGTTCAACAGCGCATGTAAAAAACGGATAGTCACCATCAGGATCATTTGCGTTTGCGTCTAATTTTCCGGTGCGTATTCGGACATATTTGCCGAGATTATCTGATTTGAAAATCGGACTCATCCAACCATCCCCTTCAACTCCGCCAACTCCCCGGCAATCTCCCGCTCCAACGCCTCCAACCGGGCAATGATAACCTGCGGTGGCTCATAGGGCACCTCCTCATGCTCCACCTTCTTATATCTGTTTATGGAGAGGTCATACTTATTGTCACGGATCTCCTGCACCGGCACGAGGAAGGATTTGGCGGTGCGGTCGGAATCTGCCCCATCCCCACCCCGACCCTCCCCTTGAAAGGGAGGGAGCTTTAAGGCACTCCATTTAGCAACCACATCAGGTATATCGTTCTGCTCCACCGGAGTGCGCTTGTCATCCAGCGAGAAACCATCTGTCTGCATGTCGTAGAACCAGACGTGATCCGTGCCGCCGGAGTTGGTCTTGGTGAAGATCAGTATTCCGGTGGAGACGCCCGCATAGGGACGGAACACGCCGGATGGCATGGAGATCATTGCCTCCAGCTTGTGGCCGTCCACCAGGATCTTGCGAAGGTCCAGGTGTGCCTTGCTTGAGCCGAACAGCACCCCGTCCGGCACGATCACTGCGCAGCGCCCGCCCGGCTTCAACAGCCGCAGCATCAGGGCGATGAACAGCAGCTCGGTCTTCTTGGTCTTGACAGTGCGTAGCAGGTCCTTGGCCACGGTCTCCTCATCAAGCGAACCTTTGAAAGGGGGATTGGCCAGGATCAGGGTAAAGGCGTCGGAAATGTCGCCGGCGCTGCCCGAGAGGGCGTCACGCGCCTCAATGGCCGGATTCTCGACGCCGTGCAGCATCATGTTCATGCTGGCGATGCGCAGCATGGTCGAGTCGAAGTCGAAACCGTTGAAGAGCTTGCCGTTGAAGTGGCGCTTCAGCTCTTCGTTGTGGAACAGGTCGGCATGGTTTTCTCTCAAGTACTCGCCGGCCGCCACCAGAAAACCGGCAGTACCGCAGGCCGGGTCGCAGATGATGTCGTCGGGGCGGGGCTGCATCAGCTCCACCATCATCTTGATGATATGACGGGGGGTGCGGAACTGGCCGTTTCTGCCGGCGGTGGTCAGTTTGGAGAGCATGTACTCGTACAGATCGCCCTTGGTATCCCGGTCTTCCATCGGCACCTGGCTGATCTGCTCCACTACCCTCTCCAGCAGGCTGGGGGTGGGGATCATGAAGATGGCGTCCTTCATGTGCCGGGCGTAGGCGGTATCCAGGCCGCCGTGCAGGTTCTTGATGAAGGGGAAGACCTCCTGGCTGACCACGCGGAACATCTCCTCGGCCTCGAACTCGCGGAAGCGCGACCAGCGCAGATGATCCTGGCCCGCAGCAAAGATCGGCTCCTCAATCGGCTTGCCCAGCCGGTTAGCCTTCTTCTCTTTGCTTGTATGGATGTCATCCAGGCGTTTGATGAACAGCAGGAAGGAGATCTGCTCGATCACCCGCAGGGGATCGGATATCCCACCGGACCAGAATGCATCCCATATCTTGTCTATCTTTGATTTGTTTTCACCAGTCAGCACGTGGGTGTTTCTCCTTCAATATTGATCCTTGTCACGCTTGTATTGTTGCTAGTTTCAGGAGCGAAAGCGAGGATTGGGAACGGCCTGAGACAAGCTTGCAATCAGGTGGTAGCTCCGAGATTAGTGCTGATAGAAATTTGAGAATAGTCCTGGAACTTGTAGGCACATTGTTTTTTGGGACTATATCCCAGTCTTTGCTCAATAACAATATCATTAGAAAATATATAATTATCCTTGCTTTCTTGGCCTATTTAAACAAGGCGGAACAGGCCGAGGTAAGCAGACACCATTTGTGTATCAAATCAACAAAAAGTGCAATGATTTTAGTAGCTTGCACTTAATTCCGATTCCATCTATTATGTTGGGCGGAGGTGCTTATGACAGATGAAGAATTCAATTCATGGGTTTACAAACACAAAATACCAGCTCATGCGGTAAACATTATCCGGCAGGTTCGCGAAAACGAACCGTTCCGTCGTGTGCAGGGCGGCAAGAGCAACGTTGCCGGCCGCTATCCCAGCCGCAAAATGGGCTGCATCATCCAGTTCGAGAGTCATCAGGTGGAATTTCCCTTTGCCGTTGATTTTGAAAACGATGAAGAGATCATCGAATTCTACGACCAGCCTGTTTCCGTAAAATTGACCTATAAAAATATCAAAGGCAGGCATCTTGGAATCATTTCAAGGCCAGATTATTTCCTCATTCAGTCTAATGGCACTGCCGGATGGGTCGAATGCAAGACCGAAGAAGAATTAATCCGCCTCTCAGAAAAGGCACCAAATCGCTATTGTAAAGATGAGAAGGGATGTTGGCGATCACCGCCTGGCGAGGAATACGCTAGTCAATACGACTTGTTTTTCAAAATCATGTCTTCTGCAGAGATTAATTGGTTTTTTTTTCGGAATCTTATTTTCCTGCAAGACTACCAGCGAGAAGAATCAATGGTAGCACCTGAAATCCAGGCATATATCACTACGATAGTTGAATCAAACCAGGGAATTTCGCTGTTGGATCTGCTTCTCGACCAAACTAAGTACACTGCAAATGACGTTTATCGCACAATTCTCAATGATGGAATATACGTCGATCTACACCGCTATCCGCTAGGCGAGCCGGAACGAGCCCCGGTCTTTAGCAGTGAATATAAATCGCTAGCTCACGCTCAGCCTCAGAGAACTCAGAAGTATTTGAGTCTGCCCACGCAGATAATAATTGAACCAGGGACCGGTGTTATATGGGCTGGGAACCCGTTCACAATTATGACCGTTGGAGAAGGTTTTGTTTGGCTGCAAAATGAACACTGCAGTATCTGCAAGCTGCCCATATCAGACTTTGAATCTTTGATCGATAATGGGGAAGTTACAGGTGTTCCGCTCAACACTATGATTGAAAATAACGTTTTAGCGCTCTTAAAGAAAATGTCGGGTGATGACCACAAACGGGCATTGAGTCGGAGAGACGAAATAGCTCGCTTCCTGTCTGGCGACGAAAAGCTGACTCCTGACCGTAGTGAATACCGCTGGATTAAGAAATACAAGGAAGCAGAAGCACTTTTTGGAATTGGTTTTATAGGCCTGTATGACAAAAACTCCAATAAGGGAAATAAGAAACCACGATTACATAAAGATTCTTATGATCTCATGGATTTATTCATTGAGACCGAACATTTGACCCTCGAAGACTCCAGTGTGAAAACCGCATATGGACAGTATGTTAAAGCGTGTGGCGAAGCAGGAATTAGTAAAATTAGCTACGAAACCTTTCGTAAGCGGATCAAGGCAATAGATGCCGAACTGAGAGCTGGGAAAAGAAAAGGGAAGCGGTCTGCATACCAACTTAAACCTTTTTATACCGCACTCACCTACACAACATCACGCCATGGCGAAAGACCTTTTGAAATTGCACACATCGACCACACCGAGCTTGATATCGAACTTATAAATCCAAGAACCTTAGAAAATTTAGGCAGGCCATGGCTAACCCTAATGGCTGATGCATATAGCAGAAGGATTCTTGCTTTTTATCTCAGTTTTGAACCACCAAGTTATCGATCCTGCATGAACGTAATGCGCATTTGCGGCCTCCGCCACAAATGCCTACCTCAAATTATCGTTGTGGACAATGGCAAGGAATTCAAATCAACTTATTTTGAACTGCTGTTAGCGTCAAAAGAAATAACTAAAAAAGAACGCCCACCGGCACAATCGCGATTCGGTTCACTCATTGAACGTCTGTTTAATACTACAAACAGTGCGTTTATTCACACATTACAGGGCAACACCCAGATTATGAAAGAAGTCAGGGAGGTAACAAAATCAAATAACCCGAAAAACAGAGCAGTTTGGAATTTTTCAATACTTACAGATAAACTCGCCGAATATTTGTATGAAGTCTATGACTCAATGCATCATACCGGAATCAGGGAATCACCACGAGATGCATTCAACCGAGGTCTATTCCTTTTCGGAAAACGTCGGATCATAACGCCAAGCGCTATACAGGGCTTCGTATTCAGTACGATGCCGACTACCGACTCGGGTGAGGCAACCGTCATCCAATCCCAGGGAGTTAAGATTAATAACATTTATTATCGTCATGCCGCACTGAACACTCCGGGAGTCGTTGGTTCCAAAGTACAGGTAAAGTACGATCCGTTCAATCTGGGACATGCCTATGCATATATTGGCAATAACTGGACTGAGTGCATGTCTGAGTATTATGCGCAGTTTAAAGATCTTACAGAAAAGGAGCTGCAAGTCATCAGTGTGCAGCTGGCTGCAGAATATGCTCAGAACCATTCGAAGACGATTGTAAGCGCTCAAAAAATAGCCGCATTCATTGCCGCGACAAAGGGCACTGAGAAAGAGCTTATCCAACAGAAATTAGCTGAAGAACAGCGGGGTAAGTTCAGCTTCAAAGAAAATGTCAGCAATCCCGTTAAATCTGAATCTGCAATGGCTATCGCCGATTTTGATTGGAATAATGATGACAAGACAGAATCAGATGATGAATACCGAATTCTCAGTTAAGGAAAAGGCATGGATTTAACAACAGAGGTCTACAACTACAGGGATATTGTCTCAGGACATCCACATTTTAACGCTGCATATAGGAATCTGCGAAGAGCCATCCGCCATGCACCCATAGGTAATCTTATATTTTTATACGGACCGACAGGAGTTGGCAAGTCAACACTCCTTAAACATTCAATGAGAGAGATTTTAATAGAATCGGCTGAAGAGACATCTGCCAACCCAAGCATATTGCCGATTGTCAGAATTGAGCTCGACTACTCTGATAGTCATAAGTTTTCCTGGATAGAATTCTATCGTAGTGGACTTAAAGCGCTTCAGGAGCCGCTGGTCGATAAAAAGCTTAAAAATGTGCCGACCAGATTAAAGCTCGACCTATTGACCAATAATCTCGAAACAAGGGCACCGGGACATGCCCTGAAAGCGGCTTTTATAAGCGCTCTTTCAAAGCGAAACGTCAAAGTACTGCTACTCGACGAGGCTCACCACATGGCCAAGGGTTTTGAGGGTGGAAAACTTGTGGGACAACTTGAATATCTCAAATCCCTGGCCAACAAGAACAACATCATAATCGTGCTGGCTGGGACGTATGATTTGATCTCTTTTCGCAACCTGAGCGGCCAGTTAAGCCGAAGGAGTATAGATGTCCATTTCCCACGCTACAGAACTGAAATCAAAGAGGATAATGTCAAGTTCAGAAAGATAATCAAAGCGTTCAGTGGACAGTCACCTTTGGTATGGGATGCTGAAATACTTAATAATGTTTTATATCTCTATACATACTCCGTGGGATGTGTCGGCATCCTGAAAAACTGGATTGACAAAGCACATTTAGCTGCTCTGGATAATAAGGCAGAGACATTGTCTCTGGAGCATTTCAAAAGCGCAGAACTCTCTATTGTGCAGTTGAAAAAGATCACTGATGAGCTGGTTGCCGGAGAAAAATCTCTAAAGCCTCAAGAAAATGATCTTGAACTTATTCAGGTGCTGCTTGGAATCAATGCGCAATTCACTCCTGAAAACGAAACCGCCGGTACTGAATTGATGTCCGCTAAACCAACTGCAATAGTCAAAGCAAAAAGGAAACAGGTCGGAATACGCAATGCAAAACGTGATCTCATCGGCAAAAGGGAAAATGAAATATCATGATTACTGATGCAGCCGGATGGCCAGTTCTGGAGGTAAGTCGCCTTTACAACATTGAACCTCAAGGCTTAGGGACACCATTAGTTGAGTGCCTTGCGGGCTATGTGGTCCGTTTGGCGATGGCCCACTTGGTTAGTGCCAGAAATTTGACTAAATACGTGAAATCAACTTACCAGTCAAACACATATCTTATTCCGGATAATAGGTTAATTATTTCGGACAAAACGATGAGTTCCATGAACGGGTGTAACTCAAGCGCGGAAGCATGGGTGGACGCGCTTGAACAGCTCACATTGAGAAATGATCTCCGCAGGCTTACGCTTCTGCCATTTTCCCATATGTTTTCGGACAAGAACTTAGTGAAAACATTTAGGAGATGGTGTCCTTCCTGCCTGGATGAATGGCTGAGTAATGGCCTGACGCTCTACGAACCGCTTCTCTGGTGTATAAACATGATCAAAATATGCCCTCTGCACCACGAGCCAATTGCGTCAAGTTGTCCACATTGCGGCCATAGATCACTTCATATTCTGCCTTGCACTCAGCCCGGCTTTTGCAGCCATTGCAATGGATGGCTAGGTCGTACTACTACCATAAAACAAGGTATAGGAGATAATGAGTACCAAATATGGGCTGGCCGGGAAATCGGAGAACTTCTTGCGTCAAACTCTTTGGAAAATTCTGCGACAAGTGAATCATTACCCACTGTATTGGACTACCTTATTAAAAAAAGAACCAAGCGCGACGGCATATTATTAACATCTAAGTTGATTAATGTCAGTCCGAAGAGGTTGCGAGAATGGCTAGATGGTGAGCGTGTTCCAGAATTACATAACCTTTTACGTCTCTGTTGGCTATTCAAACTAAAGTTGGTTGAGTTGGAAACACTTGAGGGTTGCTGCGAAAAAAGCGACGGATTTGATGAAAGGATTGCCGATGCATCTTATGAAATTTCACAAGGTCGGTCCAAAATTGATTGGATGAAAATTGAGAAACTTCTCCTAAACATTATTTCAGGAGAAGTTGCGCCTATGCGAGTGGTAGACATTGCTCGGATCAATGACTGCTTCCCAGCCCAAATTTACAGAAGATATTCAGACCTCTGCAAGACCATTTCCAAAAACCGTACTCGGAATAGCCCGTTTTGGGGTTAGGTAAAATAATATGTTATTGCGTTGTTTTGAGAGCTTGGCGCTGTCACATCGAGATGGAGGTATCACATGTTATGAGCGGTACCCGTATAACAGAAATATTGTTTATCATTGGGTTTCAACACGAAACCTGGACTTCGATGGGCAACCACCGATTGAGGTCATGAAGGAAGGGTTAGATGGGTTAAGGCGAGTCAGGCATTACCTTGATTATCAGCTGCTATGTTGACCGCCTATATTCCAATTTTGTAAGGAGTTCCTGCATGAAACGCGACAAAATAGCGCTGTTTGACCTCGACGATACCTTGGCTGATTACAGCGGGCAGCTTCTAAATGACCTTCAATTGCTTGCGTCCGAGTATGAACCCGCACCAGTGCTTTATTCCGGTATCCCTTACTTGGAAGCTAGGTGCCATGTGATCACCTCGCAGATTGGCTGGTGGCTCAAACTCGATAAATTAAAACTCGGCTGGGACGTACTTGAAGCAGCCAAAGAAATCGGCTACGAAATTTCTGTCCTCACAAAAGGACCGTCTCGGAAATTCGCCGCATGGGCAGAAAAGGTTGAATGGTGCAATCGCCATCTGTCTGATTATATAGACGGAGTTACTGTTACTCACGACAAGGGGTTGGTGTACGGCGCGGTTCTCGTCGATGACTGGCCAGAGTACGTCTTGCGGTGGCTCGAGCACAGACCTCGGGGGGTAGTTGTTATGCCGGCGCATGATTACAATACAGCTTTTACCCATCCCAATGTAGTTCGCTATGATGGGACGAATATCGATGAAGTCAAGACTCGAATGCTGGCCAGGTATCAACCTGCATTTGGAGCATAAATACCAATGGAAAGAGTCGGGTCTTTGTTCATATATAATACGATAGAAATTTCGAAGCGGGTATCTGTCAGCAGCATCTTGACTCCCACAAAAACCGGGCAAACGAAATACCTAGCTTTAATACCCATCACTTTGGACATGAGAAAATAGAGCGCCCTGAGCCCCACGTGAGGGGCACTAGACTTCACTTCGCCCCCAGCACAGCCTCCAACGGTTAGCCACCAGAACAGACAAAATACAAAAACCTTCGAGGTAGCTGTAGATCTCTTGCCATCTGATGCTTTTTTATTTAACTCTATGTCATCTTATGGTTTTTAAAAAAGGAGCCGCACTGTCCCCTTGAGGGTAAAGTGCGGCTCCTTTTGTCATTTTATGGTTTTTAAATCTGCCATTTTATGGTTGAAGTTACATAATTACTTTAGTTGACCGGCAATCAAAAGCTCTTCACTATCACCGCAAGCGTAAATGCTGATTACGGGGGGGAGGCACAATGTCATCACCACAGTGCAGGCCTGGTAGTATTGCTGTTTTCGACAGCCATTTTCACATCATTGACAAGCGGTACCCACTGGTTGCCAACAATGGTTACCTGCCGGATGATTACAACTGTGCAGACTATCTTGAGCGAATGTGTGGCTACAACCTTATCGGCGGTGCGGTTGTTTCCGGTTCATTTCAGGCATTTGATCAAAGCTATCTGATGGATGCACTGCTGGCGCTCGGGCCTCTGTTTGTCGGCGTCACCCAACTGCCTTATACCGTTTCTGACCAGGAACTGCTGGATCTGAACGATGCCGGTGTTCGTGCCGTCCGCTTTAACATCAGGCGCGGTGGGTCCGAAGAAGTTGTTCATCTTGAGACGATGGCAAGGCGGGTACACGAGGTTGTAGGCTGGCATGTGGAGCTGTATGTGGATTCGTCAGAATTGGAGGGGCTTTACGAGACGCTGGTTGTCCTTCCTGCAGTCAGCGTCGATCACCTCGGACTTTCCAAGGCTGGAATGGGCACTCTTCTCAAGCTGGTGGAAAAAGGGGTGCGCGTGAAGGCCACCGGATTCGGCCGGGTGGACTTCGATGTGAAGACGGCATTGCGCGAAATCTATGCCGCCAATCCGGATGCGCTGATGTTCGGCAGCGATCTGCCGTCAACCCGTGCTCCCCGTCCTTATTGTGATAATGACTATGCTCTCGTCATCGAGGCGCTCGGGGAGAATGGGGCAAAAAAGGTTCTCAGCAGCAATGCGGTCACCTTCTACAGGGCCTGGCCGCAAAAATCATGAGTGCGCATGTCTCTTTAAAATTTCACCTGTTTTGTATATACTTAAAAAGTGGCTGGTACACTGTCACCGTGGAGTTTCCTCACACGTCGGTAGCGGATTATGAAACAGGAGGCGCATCATGAAAACTATAGCAATGCTGGTTGTCGTAAGTATCCTTTCTGCGAGTCAGTGTGTCTTCGCCGGGGAGCCGTCGCCCACTATGGCAACGGTCACCAATGTCCGCGAAGTCTTCAGAATTATCACTATCCGTGAGCCGGTTACTGCCACGGAGGAGGTCTGTGAGGGTGACAGCGGCATCGGTGGCACCATTCTGGGCGGCGTTATTGGTGGAGTGATTGGAAGCCGCTTTGGCAGAGGACCAGGCAGTGCCGCTATGACAGTGCTGGGTGCTACAGCCGGCGCGGCAACCGGGCATAGTATAGCTAGCAGCTCAAAGTGTTACCCGCGTGAGAGAATCAACTATATTGAACACGAACGGGAAGTGCTTGATGGTTTCATCGTCACGATTGAAAGTGGTGAGGAGTTCCGCACAAAAACCCGCTATCATGTCGGCGACCGGGTCAGAATCCGTACCTCCATCGAATAAAAGGGTGTAACGTGAAATGACGCTCTTTGTTTCGAGATGAAATCAACTTGTTCGATGAAAAAGGAAAAAATTATGCGTTTCTGGTTGACTGTTTGCCTGCTCCTCACTCTTGCCGCTCCGGCGGCTGCTCTCGATCATCGTTTGGGGGAACAGGTCCTGGCGGAGATCAACCTTGCCCGAACTGATCCTCACGCCTATGCCGGTTTTATCCGCCAGTTCCGCAGTCAATTCCGTGGGAAGTACTATCTGCAACCGGGTGACACAACGCGGATTCAAACGACTGAGGGTGTTCCGGCCGTTGATGAGGCGATCATCTACCTCTCCCGTCTGAAACCGTTGCCGCCGCTTGCCTGGTCGGACGGGCTTGCCGCCGCTGCGGCCGAACTGGCGAATGAACAGGAGCGCTCCGGCGCCACCGGTCATAACGGCAGGAAGAGCCACGGGATGCGTGAGCGGATTGAACGCCACGGGAAATGGGCCGGGGTGATCGGCGAAAACATAGGCTATGGTCCTGACGGTGCCCGTAATATGGTCATCCAGCTGATCGTTGACGACGGTGTGCCGGGGCGTGGCCATCGGGTAAATACCTTCAGTGGTGATTACAGAACTGCCGGAGTCACCTGCGGCACCCATCCTGGTTTCGGGAGCATGTGCGTTATCGATTTTGCAGGGGGCTTCAAGGAAAGATAGTTGCAACTAGGGTGTTAATGCAGACAAAGGACATGCACTGCCCCCGCGCTGCTGTGCGGGGACAGTGCATGTCGATTCAAAATGAGACGCTATTCAGGATTTCTGTGTCATCTAAATCATCTGCGAACAATTCAACTTCCAGCGGGTACTCTTCTGCCAGTAACGTATCAAAAGTTGGAAGGTTGCGTAGTATGAGAATTTTTAAAATTATGGATTTGAGAACGCTCTTTTGATATTCGTCACAGTTTCTGAAAAACATCCTGATAAGGGCTTCGATAGACTCCATCGGATCGCCCTTTATCTCGGTGATATTTCCGTCACTAGCCAGGGTAAATATGGCCGGATAACTGCCGTCTGCATGAAACATTCTCATGGTTTTTGTAACACTCTCTTCTCCTAGAGCCTTTCTTACCGTCGCAATAATCTCATTCAGTCCGGCAATCATCTCCGGCATAATCTTGTCGAACGTCGTGATAATATCAAGTCCGACTTGAAGATTTTCCATCATATCAAGGAAAAATGGTATGTCCTCCCCCTGGATAATCCCGCCGTGCTGCGGTGCAATCATCAGCGGTGCCGGTTGCAGTTCACGAATCCGCTGGACTGCAAGTCGTATGGCTTCGTTACTCGGCATGTAGAGTTGGTGGAATGCCTTAATGCCAGGCCAGTTAGCGCGGGTTGCAAACAGCTGTGTGGCAGCAATTCCACCCATGAAATCACCGGAGAAAAGTATCCTTGAGTTCAGGTCGTATAACATGCAGGCGCCACGGAAATGACAAAAAGGAGTTGGAATAAATTGGATTTTATGGCCGGTAGGCATGACGATTCTCAGGTTTTTGAAGCGCTCAACCGCCCGGAATTTTGTGGCGTCGAGCCCGGAGAGGCAGACGAGGCGCCATGTATCCTCGGTAGCCAGCATAAGCATATGAGGGTTTGATCTGGCTAGAAACGGTGCGTTACCAACTACATCCGGATCCTGATGGTTCATGAAAACGGCATTTACTTTAGATACTGAGCCCAGCACTTCAGTGACTTTATGAATTAAAACATCCACGTCAACGACGGGGCCCGGATCGATAACCAAGGAATTATTTTTTCCGGAACCGTTATAGCAGAGCAGGTATGAGTTTCTGCTTAAAAAAGTTTTCGTACCGTTGCCAACCCAATGAATGCCATCACTAATTTCAACTGCCTTCGTGAGATCGTATTGTTGCATCTTCTTCCTCTATCGTTAAAATTATTATTGGATGCAGTGTTAGCTTAAATTTACGTCATTGTCCAGCTTCCAGGCTCAGATACAAACCAATGTGTTATGGGTGGAGAGGTAAGGAGTTTATCGAAACCGGAGAAAAAATTGGCGAGTCGAGACGGAACCGGTCGGCTCCGTCTCGTGCATATATGGTGACAGGTTGTTTATCGTATGTATCAAGTGCGTGTGGCATTCTCTGCCAATAATCAACCTTCCGTCCTGTTGACGGCAATCTATTTTCCGGATGCGGGGACAGCCCGTTTAAAGGCCCATGCCTCAATCTTCTTGATCTGTTCGGCCATGGTAACGGAAAGCGGCACCGTCCGACTGATCATGGCGATCAGATCCTGTTGCGTCATGGGGCGCTGATCGGCATGTGCCTCAAATACCGCCGAATTGACCGCCTGCTCGATCTCGGCCCCGGAAAAGCCCTTGCTCGATCCCGCCAGGAGTGATCTGTCGATGGCATCACAATCCACATTCACCTTTGCCAGATGAATGTGGAAAATTTGCTCGCGCGCCGCCGTATCAGGCAGCCCGACATAGAAAATCTCGTCAAAACGTCCTTTGCGCAGCACTTCGGCCGGGAGCAGCTCAATGGCGTTAGCCGTGGCGGCGACAAACACCGGTGCCTTTTTCTCCTGCATCCAGGTCAGAAACGATCCGAGCACACGGGACGCCGCGCCTCCTTCCGATTTGAAACCATGGGTTGTAATGCCTGACTCTATTTCATCGATCCAGAGTACGCAGGGTGCCACCGCCTCCGCCGTCGTGAATGCCATGTGCAGGCTCGCCTCGGGCGTGCCGAACAGGCCGCCATAAACGGTGGACATATCGAGGCGTATCAGCGGTAACCGCCATTCCGCTGCAATGGCCTTGACGAACAGCGATTTGCCGCACCCAGCTATCCCCATCACCAGTACGCCTCTGGGGAGTCCCACGCCCGCAGAAATATTGTCCAGCCCGAAGGCGTTTTTGCGCCGCTCCAGCCACTGCTTGAGGTTTTCCATACCGCCAAGCTCGTTGTAGCCGGCCACATCAACAACCAGTTCCATGATGCCGCTCTGCTGAATAATTCGCCGCTTCGTTTCCAGCAGTGCCGCGACCGGATTTGTGTCGTCACCCCTGTCTGTCAGCCGCAACAGTCGCACCGCCCGTTCCAGATCACTCAGATCCAGGCCTCTGGCGGCCAGTGCCAGGCTGTCAAACAGCGCCGGGTCAGCATGGCACGCTTTGGCCAGCGCCGGATCAACTTTCACCATCTGCTTCAGGGCCACCTTGATTTCGTCAACGTCAGGCAGTCCCTGTGTCACGATGGTCACGTTCTCCCTGAGGCGCGGCGGCACCCACTCCTCATCCCCCAGAATAAAGGTCACCTTCCGTTTTCCGCTCGAGGCGCCGGCGAGATCCTTTAATTTTCTTACCAGAACCGGGTTGTCCCGCCAGAACCAGTGTATATCTTTCAGAATCAACACGCAGGGGCCTGATAACGCCATGACGTAATCCAGCGCTTTCAGCGGATCCACCGTCTCCGGCAGTACGGCACTACCCTGTTTCAGGCCGGTGGTGCAGGTCCAGACATAGGGCGTGCCTATCCCTTCAAAGCGAGCTGTCGTCTGGGTCAGGATCCGTTCGCAGCGTTGCTCATTGCCGCTAATGACATAAAAGAAAGTCGTGCCGACACTTATTAAGCGTATGAGCTGCTGCTGTGTCAGGTTTTCCATTATTTCTCCTCAAGTTAGTGCCTCATGCCGCAAGTGTATCACAATCTGGTCATCTTCTCAGCTTTACCCGGTAGATTTCATCCAGCGCTCTTCCGCGTCTCTCCCAACTGTGCTGCTGTTCAACCTGCGCAAGCCCCAGAGCACGCAAACGACTTCGCTCTTCTCTGTTGGCCGCCAGCCAGGACAGCTTTGCGGCCAGGTCGCTGCATTCGCCATATTCCGCATAGACTCCGGCCTCTCCCAGCATCTCTTTATTGCCAGGCGTATCAAAAGCAACTGTTGGCAGTCCGCAGGCCAGGTAGTTGAGCAGTTGGCTGTTGGCCCCGGTGAGGGATATTGCCGGCGACACACCAAAATCACCTGCTGCAAGGTAGAGTGGGAGTTCCTTGTAGTTAATCGTGCCGGTGAACATAACCATCCGTTCTATGCCGAGGTCACGCGCCATGGTCCGGTAGACTTCATAACCACCTCCCATGATCATGAAGCGGAGCGGGCTCTCGATGGATTGAAGTTGAACAATGGCCGAGAGCAGGGTGTCGATGCCATGGGCCCGGCTGAGGGCCCCGGCATACACCACCAGCGGCACAGTGGGCGGAATCTTCAGCTTGGCACGTGTTTCTGTACGCGGCCCCGGTCGGAACAGTGCCGTATTGACGCCGTCAATCATCGGGTAGATCGAATTCTTATCAACGCCGCACTGCGTGACCAGGTCTTGCGCCAGCGCGGTGGAGCTGGTGATGGTATAATCGGCGGAGCCCGTGTTGAGGGCCGGCTTCCGGCTGCGTATAAACCGATGCAGTACGGAAACGGGAGTGACGGCGTCCACATCGGTTATGCTTCTTCTGCAATCCTGTAAAAGCGGGATACCGAGGCGTTTCTTGAGCCGTTCGCCCATCCGGTCGCCCTGAGGGAGGTGTGCGTGGATCAGGTGTGGCCTGAAGGTCCGGGCACACCTGATCGCTTGCTTTAGCAGAAGAAAATTCAGATAAGATTTGAACCAGGGGGACTCCAGAGGCAGCTTTTTGAGCAACGTGGGTACCGTGATTTTCTCGGTCTGAATGCCAGGCATGTCACGCCCGGAATGATAGCAGACAACTCTGACCGCATGCCCGCAGCGGATAAGGGAGCGGGCCTCTTCATAGATTCTGACATGGCTTCCGCAATCCGTAAAAAAAGATGTTGGGGCCACCATCATGATTCTGAGTCTTCTGTGATGTACCATGTTTCTCCCCGGCTAGTGTAGTTATGGCAACGCAGCCGAGGTTAAGTGTACTCCGGAAATGTGCAAACAATATGGAGGTCTACGGTTTGAAAAAAGTAGAGACGGTACCTGACGAAAGGGCCATGCTGCTTGCCGGGTTTTCAGGTTGCTCCATCTGCTGCAAGAGTACCGTACATACGAGACTCCTTGAGCATCTTCAAGCGCTTGGAGAGGGCCGGTTGCGAGATGCCGAGCAGTCGCGCCGCCAGCGTCTGGTTGCCGCTGGCCCGCTCAAGCGCCTCCATCACCAGAAAGGCGGCCGCGTCGCTGAAGGTCGGCAGTTCGTCGAAGCCGGAGAAGGGGTTCTGCCGGGATGAACCGGCGACAGTTGGCGTGCATTCGGACTGCCGCTGTTCAACCGCCTTGACGAAGGTGTCCATGGAGAGTATCCGCTCACGGTTGACGCTGACGGCATCGTAGGTGAGCGCCTTCAGTTCGCGGACGTTGCCGGGGAAGCAGTAGGTCGTTAGATACTGAACAAGCCCCTTGGGGAGAGTCGGCTTTTGCTTGCCCAGCGTTCGTGCCGCCTCTTCGAGGAAATAGTCGAGCAGCAGCGCAACGTCTCCGCGCCGCTCGCGCAACGAAGGAATCTGCACCTGGTGGGTGCGCAGACGGTAATAGAGATCGCGGCGGAACACGCCGCTCCGCTCTTTTTCCGGCAGGTTCTGGTGGGTGGCGACGATAATACGCGCCTTGAGCCGTTTCGGCAGATCGCTCCCGAGCGGGAAATATTCCCCCTCCTGCAGGAGCCGCAGCAGCTTGACCTGCGAAGGGATGCTGAGGTCACCGATCTCGTCGAGAAACAGGGTACCGTCGGCCGCCTCCTCCACCATGCCGCGCCGGGCCTGCTCGGCGCCGGTGTAGGCGCCGCGCACGTGGCCGAAGAGGGTGTCGGCAAAGACCGTGTCGTCCAGTCCGGCTACGTTGACCGTCACGAGTTTGCCGCGGCAGCCGCTCAAGGAGTGCGCCGCCTTGGCGATCAGCTCCTTGCCGACGCCGCTCTCGCCGGTGATCAGCAACGGTTGCGGACTCTTGGCCACCGCCTCCACATAGGAAAATATGTCCAGCATCGATCGGTCGGCGGTGACGATGGCGGCAAACGCCTCCGGGTGGCGCAGTTCACGGGAAACGATCCGGCTGGACATCTCCTGGTACTCCCGTTTCATCTCCACCATCTTGATCGCGCGGAGCACCGCTCCCACGATCCGGTCCGCTTCGTCGGTCTTGACGCAGTAGTCAAAAGCCCCCAGTTTCATACAGCGCACCGCGGTCTCCAGCTGGTTCAGGCCGCTGACAACGATGGCGGAGATCTCGGGATGGCGCTCGCCGATCTGCTCCAACAACTGCTCCCCCGACAGATGCGGCATCGTCAGGTCGAGCAGTACCAGCCCGACCTGGCCTGCGTCGAGAATGGCCATGACCTCGCGGCTGTCGCTGCAGGTGACGATGTTGCTGATGCCGGCGCAGGATTCCAGTGTCAGGGAGAGAGAGCCGAGCCAATCAGGCTCGTCATCGACCAGCAGAATGCTGAAATCCGGATAGGTGGCGGCTTTCATGAACTTTTCTCCTCTCTGTAAACCGGCAGGGTCAGTGTTACGATTGTTTCGTGCCCGGGGCTTGATTCGAATTCCAGTGTGCCGCCATGCTCCTTGATGATACCGGCTGAAACCGACAGGCCGAGCCCGGTTCCCCCCATGTCGCGCTTGGTCGTGAAAAAAGGGTCGGTGAGCCGTGCCAGGTTTTCCGGTGAAATTCCGCCCCCCTCGTCGCGCAGACGGAAGAGCACGACACCGCGCTGGTGGTCGTGGCTGGTTGCCAGGTCGATGCGGCGGTCGGGGTCAGGGAGCGCCTGGCAGGCATTCAGAATGAGGTTGACCAGCACCTGCTCGATGCGCTGGGTGTTGCCGCGAACCGTGGGGATGTTGGGTGAGTACTCGGCGTTGAAGTGACGTGTTGATTTGCGGATGGTCGGCTCGACGAGACGCACCGCCGCCTGGGAGACGCTGTTCAGGTCGACGAGTTCGTTGCAGGCGCTGTCTCCCTGGCGGGCAAAATCCTTCAGGTCATCGACAATTCGCTTGATGCGTTTGCCGGCGTCCTGGAGCTTTTCAAGGCTGCGGGGGATCTCTTCCCGCATGCGTGAGTAGGGGAGGCCGCCGCAGCTGAAGTCGCCATTCTCCCGGTAATAGCTCTCCAGAACCTTCGTTGCATCGGTATGGAAACGTTTGATGGTCGGCACCTCCAGCAGGATCAGGCCGGTGGGGTTGTTTATTTCGTGAGCCACACCGGAGACAAGTACCCCCAGGGCGGCCATCTTGTCGGCCTGCAACAGCTGCTGCTGGTTTAAGAGCAGCTCCTCTTCGGCATGTACCCGCTCGGCGATCTCACGCGTCAGGTCGGCGGTGCGCAGCGCCACCTGGCGATGCAGGGCGCGTGACCAGATGGCAAAGCCGCTCAGCAGCAGAATCAGCGGCACCACCACAACAGCCGCATATCTGGCAATTGTGCGCAGGTCTGCCTGCGGTGGGTCCAGCACCCCGAGCCATTTGTTGTAAATCCGCTCGTACTGGCCGGTTTTCTTCAGGATCGCCAACCCTTCGTTGAAGCGCGATAGCAGCTCGGCGTTCCCCTTGTCGACCGCATAGCAGTAGCGCTGAGTCGCGACGTTGCGTATCACCGGGATCAGGTTGGTCAGCTTCAGCTCACGGATGATGTACATGCCGGGGACAATGGCGACGATGGCGTAGTCGGTTGTGCCGGCAGCCACCTGGCGCAGTGCATCAACCGGGGTTTCGGTAAGCGTCAGTTTGCCGCTGAATTTTTTGCTGACCAGATAATCATGCATGATGCCGCTGCGGTGCACCGCCACCGACTTTCCCTCCAGCTCTTCGAGAGAGTTGATATTGGGCGAGTCACGGCGGGCAAACACGGCGTGGTTGACGATCGTATGCGGCTGGGAAAAATCGACTTCAGCGGCCCGTTCCGCCGAGTAGGACATCCCCTCCAGGACATCGACCGATCCATTCTGCAGGGCGGCGCGCATGTCGGACCAGCCGCCAAGGCGGAACTCCACCTTCATCCCCATGACTTCGGCGATGGCGCGGGTCAGCTCGACGTTGTAGCCGCTTGGCTGACCGTTTTTGTCGATGAACTCGTAGGGGGGGTAGTCGCGGTCACCGCCGACGACAATGACGGTTTTTTTGGGGGAGGTAGTCTGTGCGGCAGGTGCGGTTAACGGCCAGAAGAGGCACAGGCAGATGATCAGCAGCAGTAGTTGCTTGATCTGTCCGGCCTGTGCCTCTCTGCGAAACATCATCAGTCTCTCGGTACCGCCAGCATCCGGTCAAGTGCCCCTTTTGCCTTGAGGCGGATCTCTTCGGGGACGGTCACAACCGGTGACAGCGTCTGGAGCGAGACCAACACATCCTCCAGCGAGGTCAGCTTCATGTTGGGGCAGAACAGCGCCGGTGAAGCGAGGATGAACTCCTTGTCCGGGCTGTCGAGGCGTAGTTTGTAGAGGATTCCGGCCTCGGTGCCGACGATGAATTTCTTTGCCGGACTGGCGAGGCAGTAGTCGTACATGCCGCTGGTGGAGCAGACGTGGTCGGCAAGGGCGGAAACCTCCGGGGCGCTCTCCGGGTGGCAGATGAAAAGGGCGTCCGGATGTTCCGCTTTTTTCTGCAGCACCGCCGCCATTGTCATCCGTTCGTGGGTCGGGCAGTACCCTTCCCAGAAGATGAATTTTTTCTCCGGTACAAATTTAGCTACCCAGCGTCCGAGGTTGCGATCCGGCACAAAGATCAGTTCGTTCTCAGGCAGCGAACGCACCACCTTGAGCGCGTTGGCCGACGTGCAGCAGATATCTGAGTAAGCCTTTACCTCCGCCGACGAGTTGACGTAGGTCACTACCGGTACGCCAGGATGCTTAGCCCGTAGCGCCTCAAGTGCCGCCGGCGTTACCATGTCGGCCATCGGGCAGCCGGCATCGGGACGGGGGAGCAGCACCTTCTTGTCCGGTGAAAGTATTGCTGCCGATTCGGCCATGAAGTGCACGCCGCAGAAGACGATCACGTCCGCTGATGTCTTGGCAGCCTCTATTGAGAGCGCCAGTGAATCGCCGGTGATGTCGGCGATTTCCTGCACTTCGTCACGCATGTAGTTGTGGGCCAGAAGCACGGCATTGTGCTCTTTGAGAAGCTCTCTTATCTGCTGTTTTATTGTGATGCTCATGCTTTCAGCTCCTGCTTCAGAGTCTATATGTTGCTGCGATGCCGCAAAAAATTACATTTTTGTCACAGTGAAATCGACACGGCGGTTTTTGGCCTGCCCTGCTTTGCTCTTGTTGTCGGCAATCGGCTGGCTGTCGCCAAAGCCTTTTGCCGAAAGGCGTTTTGCATCAACGCTCTTTTTACCCACCAGATACTTCACAACGGCGTCGGCACGTTCCTGAGACAGTTTCTTGTTGGCTTCAGGATTGCCGACATTGTCGGTATGGCCATCGACCTGGACATGGAAACCGGGGTAGTCAGCCATGATTGCAGCAATGGCGGTCATGGATTTGTCGCATGAAGGATCAATTTCGGCCTTGCCGGTCTTGAACTTGATCGGTCCCTTCTCGTTCTGTACCCGCTTGAGTTTCTTGGTTATCGCGCCAAGAAGGTTTTCCTTGGCCCCTGTGGTAACAGCCTTGCCCGCTTCCTTGCCGAGGCTTTTAAGGGCACCAAACTCAGCAGATGCAACAGCGGCTGACAACAACGATGCAAGCGCAACAACGGCAATGGCAGATTTCTTCATGTGATTTCTCCTTGGAGTCCAGTGTGCGGGGTTTTAACCCGGAGTGTTTGGATGCTGTTTTAGTTGTTGCCGCTGTTCTGTGCCTTCAGTTTTTCCGTCGGGCTTATTTCCAGCTGAACACGCCTGTTCAGGGTGCGGTTGGCTTCGGTGTCGTTGGGAACGGCAGGGTTGCTGGAACCATAGCCGACCGCCGTCATCCGGGAAGAAGGGACGCCGTTGGCTGCGAGGAAATCGCGCACATGAGCGGCACGCCGTTCGCTGAGCGGTTGGTTGATCGACGGGGAGCCGGTTGAATCGGTATGTCCCTGGACGATGATATTTGTTTCGGATGCCTTCAGCGTGGCGGCCGCTTTGCTCAGCGAATCTTTTGCTGCCGGTTTCAGCGCGTCTCTGCCGGTGTCAAAGAGGATGCCCGATGGCAGTGCCACGTAGATCTTGTCGCCGTCCCGGACGATTTCCGCTTCAGGGAGGTTCTTCTTCAGGGCCGCCGCCTGGCGATCCATGTAGTTGCCGATCCCGCCGCCGACCACAGCACCGGTCAGTCCGCCGATAGCGGCATTGCGCCCGCGATGAGTCTTGCCGCCGACCAGTGCGCCGACACCGGCACCAAGAGCCGCCCCGCCGAGTGCGCCGATGGTGGTTCTCTGGAATTCATAACTGCCGTCCGGGTTTGTTGCACAACCGCTTGCCAGAAGGGTCACTGCGGCTGAAGCTGCTATAAGTTTCGAGATGTTTTTAAGAGCCATTTTTTTCTCTCCTTGGTAACAGAAGGTTTAGCCTGCAGGCAGGCACAGTTGCGGTGGATTTCGCAAAGTCACTGTGGCCGGATACACTACCTGAAACTCCCCTTAAATACAAGAATGACGATGTGCGTCTGAGCGGAAATGCAGCCGCTTTTTTCGTACGGCGCACGTGCAAGTGTGTTAAATTGCCACTCCCGGATTCAAGCAAGCCGGCTCTATTTCCGCTTGACAAAAAACCTTCAAATCGCTAGAAAAAGCACTCTTCGGGATATAGCGCAGCTGCTTCGGGAAGAAGTTTAAGGACACAATACAGGGCCCTATGATCTTTGAGATTGTTGGGCTTTTCTTTTTTTGCACCCAGATTTGAATCTGACAAAAGCTCCCTGCTTGAAACACAAAAAACCCCTCGGGCCGGACTGGCCAAAGGGGCTTTAAAAAACTATACTATTTATTTTTTCTCTCTACGGAGCGACTACATACCAGACACTGTTTACGCCCTGCCCAGAAGCATCTCCCGCTTTTGTGTCCTTGAAGAAGTAATATAGCGGCATCTGTTTATATGTAGATTGTTTCTTTCCATCTTCTCTTGTTATTTCACCAAAATCTTCAGGCTTCAGACCGTCCTTGGGAGCAACTTTTTCGCGGTAGTAAATAGGCCATTTTGTTACACAATCACCGGCACACATACTCTTTTCGGGAGCATCTTTCTTGAAATAGTAGAGCGTCATTCCCTTTGTATCTGTTAGAAATGAACCTAGCGCATCATTTTTTGCTACTTTGACCGCATGGTGGTCAGCATAAGCATGGTTCAAGCCAAAAACAAATAGTACTGTAAACATAATGAAATATTTCATAAGAATACCTCCTGCTAGAATTTGACTTCTTTTATGAAGTATAAATCAGATAGGCTTAATTGTCATAGCCATTTATTTTCCTGCCCCCATCCCTCAACTTTGTACCCATCATTCCAGATACTCTTCTCGCCGTATTCTCCCCTCTTTCCCCTTGACAAAAGCTCCCTGCCGGTGCTAGAAAAAAACCTCTTCGGGATGTAGCGCAGCCTGGTAGCGCACCTGCTTCGGGAGCAGGGGGTCGCAAGTTCAATTCTTGTCATCCCGACCAGTAAATTCAAAAGAGTTACAGCCAGTGCTGTAGCTCTTTTTTTTGTTGAGCTGTTTACGTTGTCCTTTTGATGTCCGCCTGATTAGCCTCGTCACGTTTGCAATCTTCCAGTAATCTAAGTCCCTTCAAGCATTCCATGTGCACATCATCCAATCAGCAAAAGCAATGCATAAAAAAACAAATCCATTTTTGACCGCCTCATATAAGAGGCCGCCCACACCGCGTAGATTCAAGAACGCCAACGTAGCAAAATTAATAAATACATTTCTAATTCCCCGCAAACGTGTTAAAAAAACGGCCATAAATATGGACGCGTGCCGGAGTTTAATGAAAGCACGGGTGAATTTGGAACCGAGGTAGAAAGAAAAAATAAATAGGGGCACTGCCTCATTTGTCCTAATTAATAGGGGAGTGTTCATATTTTGCCAGTAAGCAGGGAGCGTTTTAGTGCTGTAGGGCCATGGGCATCTGCGACCGTAGCTTATAGAGCAAAAAGGAGGATTATGAAAAGGATGATTTTGGTTTTAGTAGCTTTAGCAATGGCCGGGTGTGGCAGGAATAATTCAATAATGCACTCGTACCAGACAAATTATGTAATAGGGCAACCGTCTGTTGCATATGTCGGCAGCCCAATATTGCAAGTTACTGACTCATATTCTGACAGTGATGGCACCGATGGTACCTGCATGGAGTACCGCGTGACAGCCTCCAGTGATTTTGCCTTTGTAGGCAATTTCACGAACCTGCCATTTTTTAGGGGGGAAATAGCCCTGGTCGGTAAGCAAGGATCTACATACGGGGTCAAAGGTAAAACTACGATAGGTGATAAGAATTTCGATATGGTGCTGGTGCCAGATGGAAAGGGGAATAGCCGTATCATTTTTATTGATGGATCTGGCGTAATTGTACCTGGCAAAATGGCTTTGGATGCTGACAGCGGACCCATGTCATCGGCATTGGCGACCGTAACCCCGGCAGCAGTACGGCTGGTGAAAAGCACCGTCAAAATGCCATGCATTGCGGCACCAACGGGAGGGGAAACGCTGCGGGGGGTGATAAACTACGAATTGCTTTTCGGCGGCATCAATAATGTCACCATGTCAGCAACATATCGTGAATACACGGCGGGCGACGTCGCCCGGTCCGCGTTTTTCCAGAGTCTGGTTTTTGAAACGGGGGCAAAGCAGATCCGGTTCAAAAATACTAAAATAAACGTGCTGAAAGTTGATAATCAAAAAATAGAATACGTTGTGGAATCTGACGATCTCACCCCCGAAATAGTGCCGTACGATGACCCACTATACAGCCGCGCGAAATACGAGCGGATGATCCGTGGGTATTAAGCAGTAAGTGGAAAACAGAAGGGTCAGGTCTACAGAACACAGATTCTGTGATCTGTAGACCTGCCCCCCCCCAATTGTCTCTCTTACAAGCTATTCAATACCACCGGAGGCTTCCACTTCAACTCTTACTTATGCATTCAAACACTCCCTAATTTGTTCAATTAATAGGGGAGTGTCCCTGTTTTACCTGTTCTTGTTGAAAGGTGCCGACCCGACTAGAAAAGGGAAACATGGCCTCTCAGCAATAGCATTCGCCGAACAAAACAAACTGCACGAGACAGCGGCCATCCTGAAAGGGAAAAAGTAACTGTTGCCAACAAGACCGTTGGACACCGACCGGGCGAAAAAGTTGCCCGGGCGGGTCAGCGGCCACACCGTTGAACGCAAAAAACGAAGATAAAAAAAGGCGCCAATTATATTGAGTCACAGGAAAAGCAGTATTTAACTTTCTATGAAAAACACATTGAGAGTCTAAAATCTCGCATAGGTGATCCGAATGATCAGTCTTTATAGACACTACGGCCATGATTCAAAGTTACTTTACGTCGGCATCTCTAACAATGCATTAAGCCGACTATACCAGCACGAACAAAGTTCCGAATGGTATGAGCTTATTTCAAGGGTAGAAATTGAGCATTACCCATCAAGGGAACAGGCATTAAAGGCCGAAAAAAAGGCTATTGAAAATGAAAAACCTATTTACAACTTCGTACACAACAGCGACAGCGTTAAGAGGACGGCACAGAAAAAACAAAAAATTACTGAGGCCGATGTTGCTAAATATCGTCTGGTTGTAGCGGAGCGCGAAGATATTTTAAAACTTTACGATAAAAGGTGGGGTATTGACTGGTTAGCAGACCATTTTGGAACAACACCTGAGATAATAAAATTCGTGATTGACAACAGATACCGGAGACCGGTGAGGTCAATATCGGATTAATTTTTGGTGTTCAAAAACCACAACTTGGAGGAAAGTATGACTCAGTTGAAGAAAATTCGCATTGTTTCGCTTAACATCACGATTCAACCACATACACCTGATATGTACGTTGACCTTCTTCGGAAGGCATTCAAATTAAAAAAACCTGTGAGGCTTCGGGGTAGCGACTACGGGATGATTGGCTCCCTTAAATACAATCCCGAGTCTGAAACTGTGACAGGTGATATTTACAAGTTTCTCAGTATCGACCTTACCAAGCCATGGTTCAACAGCAAAAAACTGCAAAAGGCAGAGGATGAAGACCTTGAAGAACTAAACATCCCAGACAACTTGAAGCCAAACCTTGAAACCTTTGGCTACATATTTTATCCCCAAGGCCACCATCTTTTTGTGGAGACTTATAGCGGCGGAAACACCATAGGTCCTCAGCAGCTGAAAAGGTTATTTGACATTCTTTTATCTTCGCCGGAAATATTAGCTACATACGGTCATGTTGACGTTACGATCGAACCGACAGCAGAAAGCCTTGACCAAATCTTAAAAATTCCATCTTTGAGTAGATTGACTATCAGAGTAACGAGACCAAATCCTGATGATTTGGATGATCTTGAAGAAGAAGTTTTCAGTAGAATGGATGAAGAGCACGTTTCGAAAGAGGAACGTGTCCTCACGGGAATCAGAGGGCAGTCTATCGAACCTTCGGAGGCAACAATAAAGCTTGCAAGAGTGGCTGCTTCTAACGGGTACGTTAAGGGCCATGGGCAAGGCGTGGACAACAATCCCATTGAAATTTCAACAGTCAAGCACCCCTATATTGCAGAGGCTGTTTATGATGCCGATGTGCAGTTAGGCAGCAGCGTGTTTTACCAAGAGGCTGAGAGCATGTGGAGCAGCATAAAGAGACGGATGCGACGGAATCGGTAAATATGTCGGAAACGATAAAAAGAAAAATTTACGGAGGTGTTCGGAAGATTTTCTCCGTCTATTGGTCTGCGTATGGCGGATGGAAGGCTCTCTTTAGCTCATTTTATCTGCATATTTCGTTTGTCTTATTGATAGTGCTCTATCCCTTATGGTCCAAAGACGGGTGGTGGGATACAGTCATAACCATAATGCCAAATATGATTGGCTTCTCTCTTGCCGGTCTTTCAATATGGCTAGCGACTGGCGACGAAAAACTGAAGTCTACAATCAGTGGAACTCATCCGGCAAGCTCGGGAAAGCATTCGCCATATATTAAGACTAATGCCTCTTTTGTGCATTTTATTCTAGTCCAGGTTTCAGCATTGTTGGCAGCTATCATCGCAAAGGCTTACTACATTGTACCGTTTAGTATTTTCGCTAAATACGATTACCCCTGTTTAATTCTGATTGGATGGGGAGCAGGTTTTTTACTTTTTCTGTACGCGATAGCAACAGCTGTTGCTGTGACAATGTCTATTTTTAGGGTTAGTACTTGGTATGATGCACATCAAGCAAAATTACGCGCAAAAAGTGTAGTTACAAAAGATAAAGACTCGTAAAAAGGTCAACGCTCCATTTTGTTATGAAGACTTAGGCAATTGAAGGGTCAAAGCTCCAAATTTCAAAAGCAGAAATAAACTGAGGATTCAACAAGGCTTACGACCTGCCCGAAAACCCGGCAGGTCAAAGCCATGCCCGTTAGTCCATAAATTCACATAAAAGGTGAGTAGATGAATAATCACTATGTAGATGATGCTGTATTTTTCTTGAAGAATGCTGCAATCGCTGTGGATGAAAAAACTACTGATGAACAAATTGTATTTGCTGTTTTGTCTTTCGCCCTAGGTATGGAAAAGCTGTTGAAAGGCATATTATTCGACGTAAACCCTGTTTATGTATACAAAGTACCTGACTTCAAAAACACAGTGTCTTTATTATATAAAGAAAAAATGTTGCCCAACGTATTAAAAAATCAAGAAATATCTTCAGACCCTGATGGTGATGTACTGACATTTAAACTTTCACTATTGCGAGCGAAGGCAATCTCTGAAACGACTGAGAAGCACACATCGCTCCTGTTCTCCTTGTCAAACTATCGAGATATCATAGTCCATAACACTCTAAATTTACTTGAGTCTGCAAAGTTGAGAAAGCTGATCCTTGGTAATTTTTACCCTATGATTCTCGACTATTGTAAAGAACTGGGCATAAGACCAGATAAGATATTTGCTGCAAACGAAATCAAAATGGCTGATGTAAGTGCGAAGAACCAAGACTCACCTGAAGGCAGGATAAAACTTAAGATCGCTGCACATCTAAAAAGATGGGAGCAGCTTAAAAATATGAGTGGATACATCGAGAAGAAATCGAGAAGGACTGATTATATTAAAACCATTAGGAACAGAAACCTGTTTTTCAAAATTACAGAGTGCCCAGCTTGTAAAAATGATTCTCTGATGAAAGTAGAAGTCGATCTTGAAGAGTTTGATGATCGCCTTCTTCCGGTCGGAGCGTTCGTTTCTGGCTTAAACTGCCAGTACTGCAAATTTACTGTAGACGATTATGATGAAATTGATTACCTGAAATTGAATGAGCATCTAGTGCCCGAAGATATTGGACAAGAGTCTGAATAACATGTGCTGAGCCAGTTAAGTGCGGAGAATAAATGACAAAAGAGATCAGCAGTAAAGACAAAAAAAGCGGCTCCCAGAGTGGATAGTAAATCACTTTCAAGCTTCTTTAGATTCTCACGAAAAACTGCACCAAATTATCCACCTCAGTGAGCGTGGGATCTCCGTTATGCGTGCAATACCGAACGCTGTAAAAGTCCTAGCAGAGGTTAATGGAAGAGAGAAAGACCCTGAGTCAAAAAAACAATTAGAAAATGCAGAAAAAGAGGCTGTGCTTGCAGAGCGAGAAATTACCCAGGACTTCCCTGTTCTCCACGGATTAGCTCTTGTTGCCCTATGGAGTTGGCTAGAAAACCTTGTGCGAGATAAATAAGGGGACAGGCTGAATATTGAGAGAAATAGAGCAATAAGTAGCCTGTCCCCTTATTTGCACGTGTCCCCTTATTTGCACGGATTTGTGGAGTCGGTCATGGAGACGCATGTAGGCAAAAGAGAACTGTCGCGAGATTTGCCAGCTTTGCGGCAGCTTACTATACGACCAACACTGGAAGCGATTATTACTGCTGTGAATACGGTATTCCGCTCTGACAAAAAGATGGCAAGACAGGCGGGTATGTATCTTTGCCACCGGTACAGCGGAAAACTATTGCGGGAAGTCAGTAACCTGTTCAAAGTGAGTGAGTCGGCGATCACTGAGGCTGCACGTACGTTTCCGTTAAAAATTAAAACTAACAAAAAACTTGTAGAGGAGATCAAAAGGGTTAAGTCTACGCTTAATATCTGTGATCTGTAGACCTGACCCTATTGTACACTATTGTACATTCAGGAGTTTGTCTAATGAGCAATCGCATCTATAAATATGTAGGCCACAGTTATCTTGACAAGGTTTTTAAGCCTGAAGACAATGTAACCCTGAAGTGCTCATACCCTAAGGACTTCAATGATCCTTACGAACTGTTTTTGACTATAAACTACAATGAGCGTCCAGAAGTTCTAGCTTTTTACGCTGATGCAGTTGGCGAACTTCCACAGTTGCCTATCACATGCTTTTCCCGTTCACCAGCAGTCATACCTATGTGGGCGCACTACGCTGAGACCCTTCAGGGGTTCTGTATTGAATTTGACGAACAATTGTTAGGTCAGTTTTTCCCAGAGAGCGCATTCGGAGATGTGGACTATGAAGACACCCCGAGCGCAGGTTTAGCAGACACACTCTACCGTGCATACGAGATTGGAAAGCCGCGTTATATACACTTTCTTCGTAAAGGCGTCTTCAGTGCCGCCTACTATACCAAGGCTACGTGCTGGAACTACGAGCAAGAGCGACGGATGATCGTTAAAGAAAGCGAGACCCGACTCATAGACGAACTAATCCTGATGGACGTACCAAAAGAGTGTATAACGGGCCTTATCGTTGGTCCGCGTGCTTCAGCTGTGACAATACGCGCTATTCGCGAAGTGGCCAAACAAATCGGGTGTAGGCACTTCCAACTGAAGATCGGACGAACTTCACCCAATCCGTTTTTTGTGGACGAGGATGGGAAATCATTTATTTTTAGTGGCACTGAGATCGAATTCAGTAGTCAGTTCTGTAGCACTTGCAAAGAGCCAATATCGAATGAGTCGAAACAATGCTCTTGGTGTCGGATTAAAGAGGTCCACAAGGAGGACGCGGCAATGCGCAATCCATACCGAATGCTTGCGCATTGTGGGTTGCTCGAATCTTACATCGAAAGCGTTCAAGTCATCGATAGACGAATACGTAACTCTGAAGACTAAACAGATCGGCGGCAGACGGTCGGCGCGATGAGGCCGCGCCCGCCGCTGCGTCTCACCACGTTGTGCAGACAAATGTGGACAGCAAAAGGTTCTAGTATGCCTAAGAAAGCAAAAATGCCAGAAAGACTTTTTCATTACACTTCGCAAAGTGGCCTACTTGGTATTTGTAGTTCAAAAAAAATATGGGCGACAAATTTATTGTACTTAAATGACCGGCATGAATTTAGCCACGCTACTCGGATGGCTCAGATCATTTTGATGCGGACTCTTTCTAATTCAGATTATATGAAGTTGTCACTGTCACAATCCTATGGGTCAAAGTTTATGTGCTCAACACCAGACATTGGTGTATTTGTGACGTCTTTCTCTGAAATTGGTGATCTTTTGAGCCAATGGCGTGGTTATTGTGGCGCAGAGTCTGGCTACAGCATTGGATTTGATTTCAGTTCGTTGTCTGAAATTGCTGTAGCAAATCAAATGAAATTTGTAAAATGCATATATGATGAGGAAGAACAACAAAAGATATTGAAAAAAATAATTGATGAAGTTTTGGAGAAAAATTCTTTAATTGATGAAGAAACGGTTGATAGCGTTGGGGAAGAAATTTTCAAAGCAGTATATCTTGCTGCATCAATATTTAAGGATAAAGCATTTGAAGAAGAACGCGAATGGAGAGTTGTATCAGAGGTTTTTAGTCTCAAGGATTATCGTACGCAGTTTAGAACAGCAAAATCAACCATTGTGCCATTTATTGACGTGAGCTTAAACGACACGGAAAATTGCATGGGCATTAAGCAAATCATTGTTGGACCTACCCCCGAAGAAAACCTTGGCAGTCTCGCTGTTGATAAAGCAACATTAGTTCTGTAAATTCGTCATCCCCTCTTTGGGGCTTGTTCTTTGATTGTTACATTGTGAGGTATGCCCGGCCCGTTTCCCAGTCCTCAGATATTTCCATTAACACAGCACTGAC
>JAQUIT010000021.1 GCA_028681335.1 Desulfuromonadaceae bacterium
GTCAGTGCTGTGTTAATGGAAATATCTGAGGACTGGGAAACGGGCCGGGCATACCTCACAATGTAACAATCAAAGAACAAGCCCCAAAGAGGGGATGACGAATTTACAGAACTAATGTTGCTTTATCGATCAGACTTAGGAGGTCTGCAATGAAAAGGACAATTGTAGCATTAGCGTCAATCATGACGATGACGACCGGGGCATGGGCGCTTGAGCCCTCCGGAACTTACACCTATAAGGAAAAGGGTTACACTGGTGATATGACTGTATCGAGGGTCAACGATAATGAAGCCAGTTGGAAGATCAATATTCTCACCGTGCAGTCAAGTAGCGCAAACATGTGCGAAGTCGAGGGTGTCATCAATAACATGATGAGTGATGACAAGACTGTTGAAGCTGTATTTGTATCACCAGATGAAGATTCTGGTAAGTTCACGGTCGCCTTTACTAAATCAGGCGCACTGGTTGATGTATCTGATAACAAGGGCTTCTGTGGTATGAATGCAGACTTTAGCGGCAAATGGTCGAAAGCTGTTGCCAAGTCGAAATCTAAAAAGATGAAAAAATAAAACTCTATATGATGTTTTAAGGGAGGGGGGCATATGTTACGAATATTCATCTTAATCGCAATTATGGCTTTCGCAGCATCGGCAGCACATGCTTCAGGACTGAACATCAAGAAATCGAACCTCATCGAGTTCGGCAAGAGCGACAGGCTCACCGCTTATGTGGTCAAAGATTCCAAAACCACGAACGCAGACGGCAGCGTAGGTGCCGACGTATTATTCACGTACACTGAACTTGGCTCAAAACTCATCTTCGCCAGTACCAAGAAAGCGGATCGTCCAAACGTCGCCCTCATGACGTACCATGTGAAGTGCAACGAAGCCAAATCAAGGATCACGTACGTCAAGACATTCAGACCCGGAAGAGACCTCGAAGATGGCCCTATCAAACAGAAGTACGGCAAGATAGCAGATGGATCCATCGAGAGCGTACTCATGGAGGTAGTCTGCTCACCAAACTTCGAGTAATCCAGCGGACTCCAACAAATCAAGGGTTTAGGCGATATTGCCTAAACCCTTTTTTTTGCTCTAAGATCAATCACCCACTACCGGTTTTGGGACTCCGAGCAGCATCACCGCCGCCGGTGGCCTCCTTCCTGTGAGTCGATAACATTTCCCTCCTCGAAAATCTCTCGAATGCGGGAGTTGACATTTATCAGGTAATGGGGCTACTTGGACACTCTAGTGTAGCGGTAACGCAACGAGTTTACGCTGTTCCTGATTATCTGTACTCTTGGAGAGAATGAACATGCCACCCGCAATAAATGACTTCTTTCATCCGAGAATGCATCGTAGCGATGGTTCTGTACACATGGTTGAACATGAGAATGTAGGACGAGATAGACTTTATATTCTGAACCATCATGGTATAAAACTTTTGCAACTGAGGCTTAAGAACGAGGTCGAAAAAACAGATGCATCGTATTGTCAGCTCAAAATCATTTTCTATAAGATTCGGCATGCCCTTGTTTACCGAGATATGCCAGATGACCCTTTGAAAATCAATCTCCATGACGACTTGGAACTAACCTACCATGGTGGGCGGAAAGGCGATGCAGCTCCAAAGGTTCACGTTAAGGCCAAGCTTTGCGCGACAACCTGTTATACGACCCTTGTTGATTCCAGCTTACCCCTCGATAGTCGTTTGCCGCAACCGGCTCCGATTTTTTCTCTAGAAACAGGATATGCATTCAATCAAGACCGGGGGGATACTCCAAAGAAGAAGTCCCATCTTTTCACGATCGACTACACCGAACCAACTAGAATTGATTTCTACTTGGCAGGGCGTGACATGGATTATCGGAAGTTCATGGAGTCGATGTTTATGCTCAATCTTCTCTGGACGCCGGATTTTCTTATTCAGGCAAAGGGCGGTGTTTTACAAAGCCACCCCATCGTGAAGCCCATAACTGCGTTCACCATGGGTGGCTACTCTGTGTGGGCAAGAGCCTCCGTTTCCAAACACTGCGGCAGACCGTATCTCCAGTTCTACAATAACGCTGATTACTACAGAAAATTCTCCAATCGCCGAATGGCTTGGCAAGGCGAAAACGGCGAGCTAGTTTGGTCAACGCTTGCTGAGCGATTGTCTGAAGTGAAGTAACAGGCGTTTCATCGACATGCAGAGTGAAAAAGTCCGTGGACCGCCGTTGGACCGCCATGGCAAAAAGACGACAAAAAGGGCGTTACGATCAGATCGTAACGCCCTGTAATGTTTGGTGAGCCGCGTTGGGGTCGAACCAACGACCACCTGATTAAAAGTCAGGTGCTCTACCGACTGAGCTAGCGGCTCAAAAAGATAAGTTATATACCCCAGCCAGCGAGCACTGTCAACATTTTATTTAGCTTCATGTCTTTTTTTTACATTTAAATACCTGCCTCTATTTTCCAGAGCAGACATCCTTATACTACACCTACGCTATTCAGAGACACACCAACTGAGTACAAATTTTTTCAAAATAGTTTTTTATCGATCAGGCAAAATGGCCGCCAACGGTGATTAGTTATTTTTTAGACATTAACTTTTAAAACATAATAGAACGCAGTTTAACTTTTACATATTTTTGTGTTGCAATTATCATTTCAATAGTGGTATGTATTCGCCGAATTCTAGATATCCCTATCACATATCGCTTCGATGTCTCTGGCAAATGCCTGATATTACGAGTTTATTTATTTAGTTTATTTGAATGATAATTTTATGTTTACAATTTGGACACTAGTTGATTAAATTCATACAGACAGACCGTAAAATTTGTTTTTAAAACACCATTGACATTTTATTTTTTTGTGTAAGTAAACATAGGTATATTTGAATACGATGTTTAACATTGTCCTTTGCAACAAAAAGCAACATGGCTTCATTCAATAACACGAAAGGAGAGGTTTCACCCGCATCGAGAACAGCAACCCTCTGTAATCAAACATGAAAGGAGTAACTAATGGCAGAAAAACAGTATGATTGGGCGTCCATCGCACAGAACCCGAAGTTCATTGAGCTCACCCACAAAAAAACAGCATTCCTTTTCGGCTGGTGGATCTTCTCAACTGCGTATTACTTCTTGCTCCCAATTGGAGCTGCCTATGCACCCGGCCTGTTCAAGATCAAGATGCTCGGTGTCATCAACTTCGGCTATCTCTTCGCCCTTTCCCAGTTTTTCGTTTCCTGGGGATTGGCCCTTTACTACGCCCACGTGGCCAACAAGGATTTTGACCGTTTGACCAGAGAACTCATTGAAGAATTACATCTCTAAGTAAAGGAGGATACGACATGACTTTTAAGAAAATTATCATCGCCGCAACGCTAACCCTCTCTATTGCCGCAGCCGCCTTTGCTGCAGAGCCAACGAAGGCACCGGTAGTCACAGATTCAGCCGCTGCCGTTACAGCACCGACTGCCCCAGTCGCGCCGGCAATATCCGCGCAGAGCGCCACAACACAAGCTGTCGCAGCCACACCGGCACAACCAAAGAAAAGAGAGCTTAAGGCCAACAAGGTCATCACACTCTCAATGTTCGCCATCATCATCGGCATAACTCTGGCCGTTGTTGTTTGGGCTGCCCGCCAGACCAAATCAGCTGCAGACTTCTATGCTGCCGGTGGTGGTATTACCGGCACTCAGAATGGCTGGGCCATTGCCGGCGACTATATGTCGGCTGCATCCTTCCTCGGAATTTCCGGCCTTATATCACTGTACGGGTATGACGGGTTCATGTATTCGGTTGGGTGGCTGGTAGCTTACATCACCGTTCTGCTCATCGTGGCAGAGCCCTGCCGTAACGCCGGCAAGTACACCCTGGGTGACATCCTGTCCTTCCGTACCAACCCTAAACCGGTTCGCGCCGTTGCAGCTATCTCAACGGTTGCCGTTTCCACGTTCTACCTGACGGCCCAGATGGTCGGCGCTGGTAAGCTTATGGCTCTGCTCGTAGGCGTGCCATACAAGACAGCCATCGTCGGTGTCGGCATCCTGATGGTCGGGTATGTCGTCTTCGGCGGCATGACCGCTACAACCTGGGTCCAGATCATCAAGGCAGGCCTGCTTATGTCAGGTGCGACCCTGCTATCGATACTGGTTCTGGCCAAGGCCGGCTTCAATCCGGTCTACTTCTTTCAGACCATCGTCAATAGCCCTGAAATCCAGGACCATGTATCCAAGCTTGTGCTGAAGGACGGCATCACCCTCACCGGCATCGATGCCGGACAGCGTTTCCTCGAGCCGGGTCTGTTCCTCAAGAACCCGCTTGACCAGATTTCCCTCGGCATGGCCTTGGTGCTCGGCACCGCCGGCATGCCGCACATCCTGATGCGTTTTTTCACCGTACCTACCGCACAGGCTGCACGTAAATCCGTAATCATTGCGATGTTCATTATCGGCGCCTTCTACGTTCTGACCACACTGCTCGGCTTCGGAGCTGCCGTTAATTTGACACCACAGGGCATCATGCAGGTTGACAAGGGCGGCAACATGGCTACCCTGATTCTCGCACAGCAGCTCGGCGCTGACATCGCACCGATCTTTGGCGATCTCTTTCTGGCATTCCTCTGTTCTGTTGCCTTTGCAACGATTCTGGCCGTTGTTTCCGGCCTCGTTCTGGCTGCCTCTGCTGCCATCGCACATGATATTTATGTAAATGTTATCAAGGATGGCCACGCAGACCAGCACGAGCAGGTTATGGCCGCACGCATCACCTCGCTGGTTGTTGGTGTTGTCGGCATCGTCATCGGCCTCATGGCCGAAAAAGCCAACGTAGCACATCTTGTCGCCTTGGCATTTGCCGTTGCCGCCTCCGGTAACCTGCCGGTTGTTGTGCTGTCACTGTTCTGGCGCAAGTTCAACACAGCCGGTGTTATCGGCGGCATTGTAGTCGGCACCGTCGCCTCAATCGGCCTGGTTATGGTTTCCCCTAACATGACCTATCCCAAGGTAGTTGCTGCCGGGGCACAGAAGGTCATTACCGCCATGGAAGCCAAGCAGGCACTGTTGCCAGCCGGGGCACAGCTTGACGAGCTGGATGCCAAGGCCCTGACAACCGCCAAGAGCGACTACGAGAAGAACAAGGAAGGCACATCCATGATGGGTCTTGACAAGCCGCTCTTCAAACTGAAAAACCCTGGTATCCTTTCGATTCCGCTCGGATTCCTCGCCGCGATCTTCGGAACGCTGCTGTTCCCGAACAAGAGATCCGAAGAGATGTTCGACGAGATTTATGTCCGCCAGAACACCGGCATCGGCATGGCTAAAGCCATCGATCACTGATGCTTTGATTTCTGTCTGATTGTGATAAAGTGGGGAAGGCTTCGGCCTTCCCCTTTTTTTGTAACATTAACATTGATGAGGAGCCGCATGGATACTGTTTCAATTACCACTGCCAACAAGTATGAGCATTCAACACTGAGACGGGCTGTAATCGAGCTTCTTGAGCCGCTTGGCGGTATGCCTGCGTTTGTCAGTCGCGGAGAGCGTATTTTACTGAAGCCGAATATGCTGTCCGCAAAAGAGCCCGACAGGTGCGTAACGACACATCCGTTACTGGTACAGGTCGTCGCTGAACTGGTAAAAGAGGCAGGCGGAACAGTTCAGGTTGGCGACAGCCCCGGTATAGGTGGTTTTATGAAGGTAGCCGAGAGAAGCGGGATAAGTGAAGCGGCACGACGGAGTGGTGCAACCCTAGTTGAATTCAATGAAGCGGTAGAGCTTAACGGAAAGGGCACGTTTCGCTCCATTCGCCTTGCTCGAGCCTATTACGAAGCCGATAAGATAATAAATCTGCCAAAACTGAAAACACACGAAATGATGACAATGACCTGCGCGGTCAAGAACCTGTTTGGTGCGGTCATCGGCACGGAAAAGGCTGCATGGCATCTTAATGCAGGTAGCTCAAGGCAGTTATTCGCGAGACTGTTACTTGAAATTTATGAGCTCAAAAAACCGGTTTTAAATATTGTTGATGCCGTCATGGCAATGGAAGGAAACGGACCTGGTAACGGCGACCCAATCAAGGTTGGCCTGTTGATCGCCGGCACAAATCCGGTAGCGGTTGACGTAATTGCGGGGAAGTTGGCCGGAATACCAGCCGAGCTGTTGCACATTGAACGCGAAGCTGTCTACATGGGACTTACTGGAGCTTTGATTGACGATATATCTATTTGCGGCTTACCGCTATCGGCAATTCCTCAAAAAAATTTCAGACTGCCAACCGGTCTGGACGTCCAATTTGGCTTACCTGCCTTCCTCACAAAGGCTCTTAAAAACAATCTTACATCCTACCCGAAGGCTGACACCGCTACCTGCGTACTCTGCGGGATCTGTCGTGACGCCTGCCCTCCGGGAGCTATCACCATAAAAAACAGCGCGCTGTCAATTGACAATGCGCGCTGTATAAGGTGCTGGTGTTGCCGTGAGCTTTGTCCGCATGATGCCATGCTGGTCTCGCGGGGAGCGCTACTAAAATTCCTGGCTGCATTCTCCACCACAAAAACTGATTAGGACTCTTCCTCTTCGGATCCCAGAGGGATCTCCCGGTAGGCACGTTCCTCCTCAACCCGCTTAGTCTGGGCCTGCAGTTTTTCAAGGTCAGACTTGCACTTGACGCAGTGGCGGGTAAACGGCATTGCCTTGAGCCTGCCAAGAGGTATATCCTCATCACACTCCTCGCAAATGCCATACTCGCCTTCATCAATGCGCAGAAGAGCCTCATCGATACTGTGGATCTTTTCACGCTCTCTATCGCCAAGCAACAAACCCAGCTCACGGTCACGCTCTGAAGAAGCCTGATCATAGATATCGCCGCCAGGCTCAATAGCCGCTACCGCTTCAGTACCTTTCTTGACCGATTTTCTGATCTCACGGAGTGTATCTTCTTTGAGCTTCTCAAGAATCATCCTGATTTCCTGCCACTTCTGATCCTGGGTTGCAAGCGGCTTTACCGGAGAAGAAGCCTCGCTGACAGCAGATTCAGATTTTGCAACCGGGGCTTTTGCATCAGCATCAACCGTCTTATCCGTACTGCTTTCTTTTGCAGCCTCAACAGCCTTTTCAGCTTTTGTGGCACTTTTTTTCCCCGCTATCGACGCGGATGGAGCTGCTTTTTCCGCTTTCGATGTGGACTCTTTCGTTGCTTTTGTTATTGTAGCCATAATGTATCTCTCCGCATGCTGGATAGTTAAGTATTGTTCTTAAAAAACGGCGGCAAACTATCACAGATAATACCTGTTTTGTCAAGTATCCTGTAAGCCAGCTCACCCCAATACAACTAATCAAGAATCTTTGCCTGGCGAACGGAAACTAAAATGCAAAAGACCACAGCGATCTATCCAATAGTACGGACTCCGCTGTGGCCTGATGTAACTTCGTGAGATACAGTATTAGTTAAGTATTAAAAACTCTGCACGCCGGTTTTTTGCCCAGGCAGCTTCATCATTACCTACAACTGCCGGCTTTTCTTCGCCATAACTGATAACAGAGATATCTGCAGCCTTGACACCGAGAGTTGTCAAATACTTCTGAACAGATTTGGCGCGATGCTCTCCCAACGCCAGGTTATACTCGGCTGACCCACGCTCATCACAATGACCGGAAATCTGAACTTTTTTCCCAGCCAGCGACTTAAGGATAACTTCAGCATTTTTGGAGAGAACGTCACGTGCATCCTGACGAAGATCCGACTTGTCAAAATCAAAGTAGACTGTTTCGAGCAGCGCTGCAGAAGCAGTCTGGGCAGGCACCAGTGGTGTCACCTCGGTTGTCGGCGCACTCACAACTTCACTCTGGGCAGGTTTTATTTCATTATCCTGTTCAGCCGCCTTGGACTGTTCAACCGGCTTTGCATCTTCGACAGGCTTTGCATCTTCAACCTTTGCGGCCGATGACACGGGGACAACAGCTTCTTCTTTTTTGACGGCTTCCTTGTTTGCACAACCACTTGCAAGTAATGAGGCCATACAGATGCCAGCCAATAACAGAATCATGCTCTTTTTCATAACAGCTCCTATTTTGCAAAGTTGAGGCATAATGCCTTGATAAATCAAATGAGAATATTATACATGGCAGATCTTGTATTGCAACTGGTAAAATCCGCACGTCTACCGGACAATCTCACGTCCAACGCCGTCAGTGCGCTGACCAGACCGGCTGATAAAGTGTTCTTCTACCCTGGGTAACTTTTGTCTGCCCACTCCCGTCGGCACGCATGACGTATATCCCGCTGCCACCGCTTCTCTTTGAGCTGAAACAGATAAATCGTCCATCGCCAGACCAGGACGGGTTTTCATTGCTTCCATCGGTAGTGAGTTGAATATCTGAAGAGCCATCCGTTGAGGAAACGAATATATTGAAGCTGCCTTCTATCATCCTTGAATACGCAATTTTGTCACCCTTTGGAGACCAGCGCGGATTAACGTTGTAACTGCCGGACGTCGTCAACCGCCTGACGTTGCTTCCGTCGGCATTCATTATAAAGATTTGCGGTTTACCCAGGCGATCCGACACAAAAGCCAGCTGCTTGCCATCAGGTGCCCATGTCGGATAGAGGTCAAGGGCAGGGTTAGTCGTCAAGCGCGTTGGGTGACTCCCGTCCCTGTTCAGAGTATATATCTCTGCATCACCATCCTTACTGAGTGCAAGAGCGATTTTACTTCCATCCGGCGACCAGCTACCGGTGATATTAAGCCCTTTGCGAGTCGATACGGCGACCTCAACCGGATTGGACAGGGCACGGCGATACAGATCCGGATTGCCACGCTTGTAGGAAGTAAAGATGATGTCATACCCTTCGGGAGAAAAATCAGGATTCATGTTGATAGAACCATTTTTTGTCAAAGGGAGTGGGTTATTACCATCCCAATCCATTATATATATTTCCTTGTTGCCTGTTTGAGTTGAAACATATGCAATTCTGGTAGTAAAAACACCCTTTTCACCGGTCAGCGCAAGCAGTATTTCATCAGAGAATGAATGACTGTAACGGCGCAGATCTTTTAATTTACCAAGATAACGCTTTGAGGTAATCAGTTTGTGGTTGATGACATCGAACAGGCGGAACTCGATAGCCAGCTGCTCACCCTTCAGACTGTATTCACTCCGCACCAGCAGATCGAAACCAGCGGTCACCAACGGCACAAAATCAACATCGCCCAGAGGCAGTAATTGCCCGGACGGCTGTGGTGAATGTCTTTCAGCCGTAACCACTCCCGACATATTCATATCGTATGCAATTACATCAGAAACCATTCTGGATGGTTCTGTACCTGCAGATGCACTAAGTAATCGTGCCGGCTCGACGGCTAGCTTTAACTGACGGCTGCCTGGTGCGGTAACCTCGATATAACCGGATTGAGCGAACAGGATTGTTGGCGAAATTGTCAGAAGCAAAATTAACAGGAATGTTTTCATAGTATTTCCATTGAATTAATGCGAGGCACCACTAGAGATGCTTTTTGGTCTAAATACAAAGCCGTTTTCGTAAACAGTGTGGCCAGGAGGTGCGGGGAACTTTTCACCAGCCAGGTCTATTGCGCGCCTAACCGCCAGTTCAAAGGCGGCATCTCCGCTACTGCGCTCTATCTGCAGACGTAAAATCCGGCCGGTCGGAGCGATCGTCAAGCGCACAGCCACTTCTGGATTATTGGTGGTATAGCTACTTGTGACTTTCAAAGCATCTTCCAAACGAGACTTGATGTAATCCGCATAGCGACTCCCGGAGAGAGCCCCACCAGCTTCAGATGCACCTCTTTTGGATTTATCAACGGTTTTCACCTTGCTGCGCAACTTTTCAAGCACAGCCTCTTCGCGCCGGGCTTCTGTATTTCTCTCTATCTTGGCCATCCGCTCGGCAAAATATGAATCTGTTGTCTCTGGTTTTTGTGGAGATACCGGCTTAATGGTCTTTGTAATCTTTTTAGGGAGAGCTCTGGGAGGAGGCAATGGCTCGGTCATTGGTGGTTCAGGGACTGGAAGTGGCGGCGGTACGGCGGCAGCAGGCAATTGGGCGGGGCTACCGGAAGCTGGTTCGTTAACCGGCAAGCTCACGACATCTACGTAATATGTTTCCTGAATGGCAATCTGCGGTGGAAACATCCTGCCATACCATGCAAACAACGATAAAACCGCCAGGTGAATGACGACCGAAGCGATAAAACTGACACTCACACCGGTGTCAGCTCTCGGTATACGAGAACTCATTATTTTCCCGCCGGTTCCGTTACCATTCCGAGACGCTCGATTCCGGCACCCTTGATATCAGCCATCGTGCGAACAACCTCTCCGTACGGTACGCCAGCATCAGCTTTCAGAAAGACCTCTTTTTTTGCCCGGGTGGCAAACATGCTTGAAAGCCGCGTGCGCAGATCTGCGGCAGCAACCTGCTCACTGTTGATGAAGATTTTACCGCTCTGATCAACAGAGACGACAACAGATTCTTCGGCAGGGGCCATAGCCTTGGTATCAGCTTTAGGCAGATTCACCTGCACCCCTTGCTGCATCATCGGTGCAGTCACCATAAAAATGACCAGCAACACCAGCATGACATCCACCAGAGGCGTCACATTTATCTCGGCCATCACAGCACGATTGTTGTTATTTCCTCCCATTGCCATGATCTATTTCCCCGCAATGTTGCGCTGTACGATATTGAGAAATTCAGTGGAAAAACTATCCATTTCGTTTATCAGTACGCGGATTTTGTGTTGAAAGTGATTGTAGGCCATAACAGCCGGAATAGCTGCCACCAGACCAATTGCAGTAGCAATTAATGCCTCGGCAATACCAGGAGCAACAACCGCCAGAGAGGCGGACCCGGTTTTGCCGATCCCCTCAAAAGCGGTCATGATACCCCATACCGTGCCGAATAAGCCGATAAATGGAGAGGTAGAACCGGTTGTGGCGAGAAACGTCAAATATTTTTCAAGTCGGGTTATTTCCGAGTTAGTTGCTCGGCGTAGAGAGCGGGACACATTTTCAACCCCACCCAAATCAGTACTGAGAGAACTGCCATCACTTTTACTATCGTTTTCAACGACCTTTTTCAGCTCATTGTACCCCTCGTTAAATAAAACGGTCAGCGGTGAATGAGAAAAACGGTCAACCTGAGATGCAATTGCATCAAAACGCTTTGACTTCCAGAAAAAATCCATGAAGCGTTCTGATTCGTTATTTGCACGTTGTACCTGAACAAATTTGAAAAGAATTATGGTCCAGGAGATAACCGAAAATGAGAGCAGTAGTAATAGGACGAGTTTAACAACAATGCCGGCGCTGGCAATTATATCCACAGATGTTACCTCCACTTGGGTTAAATCTAAAAAAAGCTAGAACTTTCAGCCAGCCAAGTCAAGACAAAACGGATACGGCCCGATTGGCCCCTTATCGCTTCGCCAGCTGCGCAACTATATGGTCAAGAATCGTATCGGCCAGAAGATCTTTGGACATGAGCCCGCTGTCACATCTGCTACCATCTTTGAAAAGGAGCAGTGCCCGGTTAGTATCGACATTAAAACCGGCACCAGGCTGACTTACGTCATTTGCAACGATCATATCCAGCTGTTTTTCGTTCAGCTTCTTCGCAGCATTTTCAGCCAGCCCATCGGTTTCAGCGGCAAAACCGACCAGAAACGGTCCCGGTTTTGAGCCCCGATCCATCATTCCTAATCCAGCCAGGATATCCGGATTCTTAACCAGCTCAATTCTTGCTGAATCGTTATTTTTCTTGATTTTATTACTGCTTCGCACCTGAGGGCGATAGTCCGCCACTGCCGCAGCCTTGATGACAACGTCACACCCAGCCACACGAGCCATGACCTCAGTGTGCATCTCAGAGGCGCTTGTAACCTTGACCGTTTTCACGCCAGCCGGATCAGGCAGAGCGGTGGGGCCGGCGATCAAGAGCACCTGCGCTCCACGCCTCCTCGCTGCGCATGCCAAGGCATAGCCCATCTTGCCAGAGGAGTGGTTGCTGATATAACGAACCGGATCAATCTCCTCGCGGGTCGGGCCGGCGGTTATCATCACCGTTCGTCCAGTGAGATCCTTATCAGCAAGGACCGTGACAGCCGCTTCGAAAATAGCTTCCGGCGAGGTAAGTTTCCCCTCACCTTCCCAACCACATGCCAGAGTTCCGCTGACCGGCGCCTCAAACAAAAAACCAAGCCGACGGAGCTTTTGTTCATTATCCTGATAGATCGGGTTTGTGTACATATTCACGTTCATTGCCGGAGCAAATAAGACTGGAGCCTTGGTTGCCATAATGGTAGTGGTAAGCATATCATCGGCTATACCGGAGGCAATTTTACCGATAATATTAGCAGTGGCCGGGGCGACAACAAAGAGGTCAGCTCGGTCAGCCAAGGAAATATGACCAATTTCACGTTCAGCAATCAGGTCAAAGAGTCCGGTATGAACCGGGTTAGACGAAAGAGTCTGAAATGTCAGCGGTGCTATAAACTCCTGAGCGGCGCGTGTCATAATAACATGGACATCTGCACCAGCTTTCGTCAGCAGGCGTAGCAGCTCGATCGCCTTGTAAGCGGCAATGCCTCCACAAACTCCGAGAATTATTTTTTTATTAGACAACATATAAATGCCCACCTCAAAAGTAGGGATTACACTTTTTTTCATGCCCTATGGTTGTGTGAGGCCCATGGCCCGGATAGGCAGTAACGTCGTCAGGAAGGGTAAACAGTTTGGTGCGAATTGATTCCAGCAATTGTTCGTGCGAACCGCCAGGCAGGTCGGTACGGCCAATTGAATCAGCAAAAAGCGTGTCACCGGTAATAACTTTCCGCTCGTCTTCAAAATAGAGACAACAGCCTCCCAGGGTATGTCCAGGAGTATACAGGACCTTAATGCGGTGTTTGCCAAAGAAAATATCCATACCATCAACCAAATAAGCATCTGCTTCCGGCGAATTTTCTCCGTTTAGGCCATAGGTACGGGCAACCTCAGCAGACCGGCCCAGCATCGGTGAATCGGCCTGGTGAATCAATAGTCGTGCGCCAAAAGAGGTCATAACCTGCCTGTTACCACCAATGTGGTCAAAATGACCATGAGTATTTATTACCGTGTGTATCTTCAAGCCGTGCCGGCCTACCAGCCTAATAATCAACTCCGGGTCACCACCCGGATCAATGACAATCCCTTCTCGGCTCACTTCGCATGCAACGATATAACAGTTCACTGATAGTGGCCCTACGGCAATTGATTCAAATATCATCATTATCTCTCGTTTCACGCATCCCGGAAGTAATAGATCCGGCTAGTTCCACAGCAGTTTAGTGCTGTTGACATCCGCCGTGGACATGTTACACTGGCTCCGCCACACAGCTACAAAAGCATGGAGGAAAAACAGATGAAAGTTGCCACTGTGGAAACCGAAAACTGTATCAGCTGCGGCCTTTGTATTTCACTCTGCCCTACTGTTTTCAGATTTGATGACACAGCACGATCCGAATGTTTTGACCCTGCAGGAGCCACCGAAGCTGAGATTCAGGCCACAATTGACGGCTGTCCCGTCCAGTGCATAAGCTGGATGTAAATAAAATAAAGGAGCTACACTCTATGGAACGTTGGATCTGTACAATCTGCCAGTATGTCTATGACCCTGCCGTTGGCGACCCGGATCGTGGCATTGCCCCGGGAACATCATTCGAAGCACTCCCTGAAGATTGGAGCTGCCCGCTCTGCGGCGCCGGCAAAGATGTTTTTGAAAAAGAGTAAAGAAACCGGGGCGGGCATTAAAGCCCGCCCAATTTTTTACCTTACTTTTTATCAGCTGCCTTTATAATATCCACCACCGTTTTGCCGGCTTCAATCTTTATCCGCCACACCAAACCGCACGCCCCGCACTCTTTAACCGGAGAATGTTCCGCTGAAAATCCGCTTGAATGCATGTCGAGACCAACTTCTGTCCGGTTGCCGCAGTTAGGGCACTTCATTGTTCCACCTCCGAGTTGATTCTTCTATAAATTACGCTAAATCCGGCAGAATAGTCGCTATTGCGCCAAACAGTTCATCGAGATCAGCCCTTTTCATATCACCCATATGGGCAATTCGAAAAGTTTCGCCCTTGATTTTACCGTAACCGTCGTCAAATGCAAAGCCTGCTTCACCAAGGTTTTTTTTCAGGGAAGCCAAGTCAACACCACGGCTGTTTCGGCTACAGGTCAATGTCTGCGAACGGTAAGGTGCGGCCGGAAATGATTCGAAACCTCGATCTGTCAGCCAGCCACGTACATAACCAGCAAGATCATCATGGCGCGCCCAGCGGTTCTCCAACCCTTCATTAAACATTCTCTGCAACTGACAATCCAGCGCATAGATCAGGGAGATACACGGTGTTGAAGGAGTATTGTTTTTGGCATCGTTCGCGGCAAATTCGATAAAATCAAAATAATAGCCGCGCCCTTCAATGCCGGCAGCCCGCTTTAGCGCCTTTTCACTGGCCGTAAAAACAGCCAGGCCCGGCGGGAGAGCGAATGCCTTCTGCACCCCAAAGATACAGCTATCGATACCGAGCTCGTCAACCGGTATTTTAAGGGCACTCATCGATGAGACCGTATCGACAATAAACATGACCTCTGGATATTTGCGCATAACGTCGGCAATCTCTGTTATTGGCGACATCACTCCAGTGGATGTCTCATTGTGGATCATGGTCATACTGTCGTATTTTCCGCTAGCCAGGGCCTTATCAACCGCCTCCGCAGTAACCGGAGTGCCCCAGTCAAAACGAATAGCGTCAGCCTGTTTGCCGCAACGCAGGGTAACATCGTGCCACTTGTCTGAAAAGGCACCGTTACAGAAATTGGCACAGCGCTTTCCAACCAGATTGCGGACTGCTCCCTCCATGACACCGAAAGCACTCGACGTCGCCAGAAAAACCCTGTCATTTGTAAACAACAGTTTTTTCAAGCCCGAGGTGACTCGACCATGCAGCTCGGCATATTCTTTCATACGATGGCCAATCATTGGAGAAGCCATGGCTTTCAGAACATCTGGATGGACCTCAACCGGTCCCGGAATAAAAAGTTTTTTATGCATAAATTTCAACTCCAACAGGGAAAATATCGATTCGTCAGCTAGTTGTGAAGCTAGCAAATGACGTGAATAAAGTCAAGATAGAGCGACCGGCGCACAAATGAAGTGAGCGACTACTGCATAAATAAATTATACGATTTGCAATTGACGGTAATGGGCTCTGTCTGTATAGTATTGCGCTTAAATAAGACTTTACATGTAAAGAGGAGTGGTTACCTATGCAGAAACGGATTTTTTTATTGGCTATTACAGTCTTGATGCTGTCAGTCGCTTATGCCAGTGCGGTAGAAACGAAAGATGTTAAATTCAGTGTCAAAAGTTCCGACCCTGTCGTGTTCAGCCATGAATCCCACCTAAAGAAAGTCAACAACAACTGTAGAATATGCCACGACACAATCATCAGCCTTAAAAACAAAAAAAACTACACAATGGCTGAAATGGAAAACGGTAAATCCTGTGGCGCGTGCCATAATGGTAAGCAGGCGTTTACTGTTGCTGCCAACTGTGACCGCTGCCACAAAAACCTCAAGCCAAAAGTAGTCACGTTTAAACTGAAGCGTGTTGCACCTGCAACGTTTAGCCACGAATTCCATACTCAAGTTTACGCATGCAAAGACTGCCACACCAGAACGTTCCCTTACAAAACAGTTGTTGGCACTGCCACCATGGATGACATGTCCAAGGGTAAATCATGCGGAGCCTGTCACAACGGAAAAGATGCTTTTTCATCAAGCGACGATTGCGTCAAGTGCCATACCGGACTGAAATCACCAGTCCAACTGTCATTTAAAAGCACGAGCGGCACCATTGTTGGCTACTTTAGCCATGAATTCCACACCGCTGCCTACAAGTGCAACGACTGTCACACCAAGCTTTTCCCATACGGTGGCGGGAAACGAACAACGATGAAATCAATGGAAACTGGCTCTTCATGTGGCGCCTGCCACGACGGTAAAACGGCCTTCTCCACCAGTGGCGATTGCCTTAAATGCCACAAAAAGTAGGTTTAGCTTAAATCCTAATTACGATAAACGAAATCGTTTAAAAAACTTCGGGGCAACAGACAGTGTCTGTTGCCCCGTTTTTATGCCGTAAAATGTATACCGTATACCATTTATTGCGTGCAACCGTTCCATTTATTGATTGATTTTGTAATATCGGTAGTGTATAGACAGTTCGTTTACTGTATACACTTTTTATACACTTTTCCCCTGACATCAGCACTAATCAGACATCTCAGCACGTTACCATATTACTGTACGGAGGATTCATTGATGTTGAATAAACTTAGTCGCTTCATCCCTTTCTTGCTCCTGCTTATTGCAATTGCTCTGCCCGCAGCTGCTGAACAGGGAATGGCCATCGATCCGGCCACCTGCCTGGGTTGCCACAGCAACAAAATGTCTGCGCAAGATTTTGCAGCATCTGTTCATGGCAAAAATGCCTGCACAAGTTGCCACGCAGATATTACTGATCTCGCCAAGCACATGAGAAAAGAGATCAAAGTCCAAAAAGTTAAGTGCGAACGCTGCCACACAAAACAGACCGCAGAACATGCTACAAGTGTGCATGCAGAAAACGGTGTTACCTGTGCCCAGTGTCACAGCGACATCCACACACATCAATACTGGAAAAATGATAAGCGAATCGTCGTAGCAGCGTGCATTAAATGCCATAGCAAAGAAGCTGTCTACCTGAAGTCTACTCACGGCAAAGGTGTTGCCGCCGGCAACATGGATTCAGCCGCCTGTAACGACTGCCACACTCTTCATGCTATCTCAAAGATCAGTGGTTCGAAAGATCCCAAAGCCCGCGACTTTCATACGAAAGTCTGCATCAGCTGCCATCATGATCATGAACTAATGGCCAGAAACAATCTTGATACGAGTGCCGTAAAAACATATCTTACAAGTTACCATGGCAAAAACTACAGCCTCGGTTTTCCTGAAAAAGTTGCTGGCTGTTCAGATTGCCACACCGCTCACTCGGTTCTGCCTAAATCTGACCCACAGTCGAGCATTAACCCTGCAAATCTGGCTAATCAATGTACTCCGTGTCACCCGAAGGCAACGCCACTCTTCTCCAAGTTTTATTCACATGGAGACATGACTGACCGTAGTAAATTCCCAATTCTCTATTACACGTTCATTGCCATGACCGGTCTGCTGGTTTCAACTTTTGCCGTATTCTGGCTGCATACGCTGCTCTGGATGTTCCGTGGCTTTGTCGAAAACCGTGAGAAAGCAGCACAACTTGCAGCAGGCGTGCATCACCATGCCATACCGGAAGCACACAAGCAGTATCGTCGTTTCAACAACCTGCACATCTTCCTGCATTTCCTGGTTATCACCAGCTTCTTGCTGCTGTCACTAACCGGCCTGCCTCTCAAGTTTAACACTCAGGCATGGGCAATTGCATTGATGAATCTGTATGGTGGTGCCGCAAATGCCGCACTGTTCCATCGTGTTGGTGCTGCAATCACATTCGTCTATTTTGGCTCCGCCCTTGCGATGAGTATCAATTTCCTTTTCATCAAAAAAGATATCAAAGGCAACCCGATCCAGCGCCTCTTCGGGCCTGATTCGCTCTGTTTCAATCTTCGCGATATCAAGGACGTCTATTGCATGGTCAGATGGTTCCTCTTCAAAGGACCGAAGCCTACCTTCGAGCGTTGGACATACTGGGAAAAATTCGACTTTGTCGCTGTCTTCTGGGGTATGTTCGCAATCGGCGGATCTGGCCTGATGCTCTGGTTCCCCGAATTTTTCGGCATGTTCCTGCCGGGCTGGGCGTTCAACGTAGCCACTATTGTTCACTCAGACGAAGCCCTTCTTGCTACCGGCTTTATCTTCTCGGTCCACTTCTTCAATACTCATGGACGCCCTGAGAAGTTCCCGATGGATTTCGTTATCTTCAATGGCCAGATCGCTAAAGAAGAAATGATCGAAGAACGCGGTGATCAATGGAAGCGTTATGAAGAAGAAGGCATCACTGAGCAGTTTGCCTGCAAGAAGCCAAGTGGTGTTATCTACGACTTCCTGCTCAAGAGTTTCGGATTTACCGCTCTCTTTATTGGCCTGAGCCTGCTGGTTCTGATTGTTATGGCCTTCATCGGTGGCGGTGGGCACTAATCTACTCACTACCTTAGTAAGTCTTCAATAAAAAAGGCCGCACCTGTCAGGGTGCGGCCTTTTTTATTGACATAAACAGCAGTCCTGTCAGCTGATTAGCATCCTTGGTATTATTTTATTTGACATTTACTGCCAAGACTCTCAAATGTATCACAGGTATGTTCCTTACCATTTCAATGCGATACAGGAGAATTTACATGCTACAGAAAAAATCTCTTGCCTATAAGTATTTGATGAATCCGGCCAGTATCATTGGAGCTGTCACGGTATTTATTGCCACCATGTTTATTGTAATCTTCTTGGCTATTGAGACGTTCACCGGGTTGGAAAATCCGTATATCGGCATTTTTGTCTATTTTATTTTTCCAGGCATGCTGATTTGTGGCCTTTTACTCATCCCTATAGGCGCATGGCGCGTCAGAAACCACTGCCGAAAGTGTCCGGAGGCCGGTATTCCACCGTTACCGCGCATTGACCTTAATGATCCCGGCAAACTTAAGCTGACCATCTTTTTCATTCTCGCGTCTATCGGCTTTATGCTCATCGTTGGCATTGCTGCTATCAAAGGCTATGAATTTACAGAATCTACAACCTTCTGTGGGGAACTCTGCCATGTGCCAATGGAGCCGGAATTTGTTGCGTGGAAAAACTCCCCTCACGCCAAGGTTAAATGCGTTGAATGCCATGTCGGTCCGGGCGCCCAATGGTATGTAAAAGCAAAAATTTCTGGCTTGCGCCAGTTATGGGTTATGGCAAACCATTCATGGCCTACCCCTATCCAGACTCCGGTTGAAAACCTGAGACCAGCCCGTGCGACCTGTGAACGATGCCACTGGCCTGAAAAGTTCTATGCCGGGCGCCAGAAGATTTTTTACCACTATGCTGACAACAAGGAGAACACCCCCGCCGAAATTGATATGCTACTCAGGATCGGAGGGACTCCTATGACGCCTAACGCCATGGGTATCCACTGGCATATTGGTCGTGAGGTAAGGTATATTGCTGCAGACAAGAAACGACTTGAGATACCTTATATCGCTGTCAAGGGTAGCGATGGGAAAATAGTTGAATACATGGACCCTGCAAAGCCGTTGTCCAAAGATGATATTGCAAATAGCGAAAAACGACTGATGGACTGCATCGACTGCCATAATAAACCGACCCACATATATCATTCGCCTAGCGAAGAGATGGATCAACATTTTGCCTCCAACACGATTGACCGCAACATTCCATTTTTGAAAAAAGTTGCTATTGAACTTTTGGAAAAGCCTTATAAATCTGCGGATGAGGCCACAGTGGCTATTGAGGCCGGTATAAAGAACTATTATTTAAAAAACTATCCCGATGTCTTCAGTAAACAGGGAGCGGCACTGACCAGAGCCATCAGCGAAATCAATGCCATCTATAAACGTAATTACTTCCCCAGAATGAATGTTTCCTGGAGTACATATCCGAACCATATAGGGCACTTTCACTCCCCGGGATGCTTTCGCTGTCATGACGGCAAACACAAATCACCTGAAGGTCGTCTGATTTCAAAAGATTGCAATCTTTGCCATACAATCCTCGGCCAAACCCAGGGAAACATACCCAAAGAGAAGCCGATTAACAGCTTCGCCCATCCGGTTGATATTGGTGATGATCTTTACAAAACTAATTGCAGCGAATGCCATGGTGCCGGTAATGTTTAAGCCTAATGGCAGAATTCAATTTGCTGTAAAATAGCGTATAAATACCTGCTTGATGGTGTTATAATCGCATCACACTATAGGTTTAATCATCATAATTACTAGCCTGGCAGCATTTACAGAGGAGTTCAAATATGGCACAGAAAACACCTGATCTTTTTCTTTCGATAACTGCTTTTGCCTTATACATTACTGGAGGCTTCGGAGTTTTTGGAGGAATTATCCTCGTTTTTATGATGGGAAATCAAAGCATCTCAGGATTGGGAGAAGCGAAGGGTATTGGCTACCTACTGATTTGTATTGGACTCTGTTTTTCTGTCATGGGAGTTCTGTTTCTTCGGCTTGTCAGGAATAGAACCAATGCTTTTATTGTTAAAAGCCTAGCTGCCAAGGAAAAACCATAGGACATTTTATCGTGGCAGACATGCCACAGCTACCTCTGTAATAACGTTAAAAAGGCGCTTCCCGTACCAGGGAAACGCCTTTTTAACACTCAAATTCCTCAACCAGAATCCCTTGGGCCGTTACAGCTCTTCAAACGACTCATCACGCCCACAATCGGTGTGTTGGTCCTCAGCCCCGGATTCCTCGGCAAGCGGTTCCTGCTTAAGAGTCTCCAGAAAGATCCTGTTCTCTTTGATGGTACGTTTCACCTCTTGGAGCAACTTATCAAGCTCCACATTATCGGTAGAGTCAATAGCCATAATCAGGATGTTGCGAGAATATCCAGAAACCTCTCGGCGTCCTTGGCTGCCATACAACCGGTTCCGGCCGAAGTAATGGCCTGGCGATAAGTAAAGTCCTGCACATCTCCAGCGGCAAAAACACCTTCAATACTGGTAGCGGTCAAATTACCTTCAAGACCGCCGCATTTTGTACGGATGTATCCGTCCAACATATCCAGTTGCCCTTCAAAAATCGTCGTATTCGGCGAGTGGCCAATAGCGATAAAAATACCGTGCAGATCAATCTCCTTGGTAGATCCACTCCGATGACGGATACGCATGCCCGTGACGCCACTTGCATCGCCCAACACCTCGTCAAGTTGATGATTCCACTCAATAGTTACATTGCCCCCTTTGGTTTTCTCTATCAAACGGTCGGTCATAACTTTTTCGGCGCGGAACTCCTCACGACGATGCACAACGGTAACATGCCGGGCAATATTTGAAAGATAGAGGGCTTCCTCTACCGCCGTACTCCCGCCACCTATAACAGCGACATCCTTACCCCGGTAAAAAAAACCGTCACACGTTGCACAGGCAGAAACACCCTTGCCTTTAAAAGCGGTTTCTGACGGGAGACCAAGATACCGTGCTGATGCGCCGGTAGCGATAATCAGAGCGTCACAGCTGTAGTTGCCGGAATCTCCCTGCAACAGGAACGGGCGCTGCTTTAGGTCAGCCCGAGTGATAACATCTGAAATCATAAGCGTATTAAAGCGCTCGGCGTGAAGACGCATCCGCTCCATTAATTCCGGCCCTTCAACCCCAGCGTGGTCACCCGGCCAGTTATCCACTTCAGTGGTAGTTGTCAGCTGCCCTCCAGGTTGCAAACCGGTGATCAGTACCGGATTGAGATTCGCGCGTGCGGCGTAGACAGCAGCAGTGTAGCCGGCCGGGCCTGCGCCTATAATAATGAGTCGATGATGAACTGGATCCATGGTTCCTCCTGAAAATGTTTGCTGAACTTTACCAGCAAACACTTCACTTGCCAAGTATGTTTGACCGGTGCTGGCCCATCTGCTACTATCACAGCAATATCATGAGGAGCATAAAAGCATGGAGCTTACCGACCTTATATCTGATGCGTATGACCGCCTGAAAAAGCGTGTCCGTCACAGTGAGCTGATCTATTCACACTATTATAGTGAGCAGCTGGGGATACCGCTCTATTTCAAGTGCGAAAACCTGCAACGCACCGGTTCATTCAAGATCAGAGGAGCCCTGAATTTTATGACATCCCAGCCACGTGAAAGGCTGAACAATGGTGTCATAACCGCATCAGCGGGTAACCACGCGCAGGGAGTCGCTTTCTCGGCCGACCTGCTGAGTGTAGCCGCAACCGTTTACATGCCGGAGATAACCCCGCCACAAAAAGTTCAGGCAACACGTGACTATGGCGCTCATGTTGTTTTGACGGGGAGAAATTTTGACGAGGCCTGCGCTGCTGCCGTTGCAGCTCAACAGAAAAGCAGGGCACTGTTCGTACATCCTTTTGATGACGAGCTTGTCATGGCAGGGCAGGGAACTATCTCTCTCGAAGTATTGGAAGAGCTCCCGGACCTGCGTAATATTATTATTCCGGTCGGTGGTGGCGGCCTGATTGCCGGGATGGCAGCGGCGCTTCGCGAGCGGGCGCCACATGTGCGGATCATCGGTGTCGAGTCGGTCGCCGCACCATCAATGTCTGCCTCCTTTGCCGCAGGAAAGCCTGTTGAGCAACCGGTACGAGTTACACTGGCTGATGGCATCGCCGTCAAGCTGCCGGGAACGAAGACGGTTCCGGTGATTTGTGACCTTGTCGACGAAATTGTTCAAGTGGAAGAAGAGGCCATCGCTCTGGCAATTGTCTCTCTGCTGGAGAAGACCAAGATGCTGGTTGAGGGTGCTGGGGCCGTAACACTCGCGGCGGTGTTGAACCAACGCATTGCCGGTTTGGAGGGCAAAACTGTGTGCCTCCTCTCTGGCGGCAACATCGATGTTAAAACCATTGCACAGGTTGTCGAGCGTGGGCTCATTGCCGGAGGACGTTACCTCAAGCTGATTGTTGAACTTGACGACCACCCTGGCGCACTGGCAACACTTGCTGATAATATTGCTACTACCCGCGCCAACATATTTCATATCACTCATGACCGACGGTCGAAGTCACTGGCGATTGGCAGAACGGATGTGTCACTCGAGCTTGAGACGCGCGGCTATGAACATATTAAAGAGATTGTCGGTTATCTGGAAGAAAAAGGCTACAACCTGACGGTTGTTTAGGATTATGTACACATGATTAACAGGGAATCACAACTGCAACAATTGTTTTCAGAAGGTTCTGCGTTATTGCAGACAGGTAACGCACTTCAGGCCCTGAATTGTTTTCAGCGCGCACAAGAAATAGATCCGTCAAACCCTACCCTGCACCTCTATATTGGAGCCGCACTACATGATCTGAAAAGGTTTGATGAGGCAATTATCCGTTATGAAAAGGCTCTTCAGATCGCACCGCGCATGGGCGAGGCCCATAACAACCTTGGCAACTCACTGATTGCGCTAGGGCTTTTTACCGATGCGGCTGAAAGCTTTACAAGAGCATCCAAGCTCCTTGAATCATCACCAGTCCCGCTGGCGGCTCGGTCCACGGCCCTGCAGGCGCTGGGAAAGATTGCCGAAGCTGAAGCAGATTGCCGCACTGCTTTGGCGTTAGACCCCACCTTTGCTGCTGCCCACTGGAATCTTGCACTGAATCTGCTACTGCAGGGCCGTTATGAAGAAGGGTGGCAGGAGTACGAATGGCGCTGGCAAAAGCCGGATTTCACTTCGCCGGTTCGCCATAACGACATCCCACTCTGGGACGGTTCTCCACTTGATGGGCGAACAATCCTACTGCACGCCGAGCAGGGGTTTGGTGATGCCATTCAGTTTGTTCGCTATGTTCCGATGGTAGCAAAGTGCGGAGGAAAGATCGTACTGGAGTGTCACCCTCAGTTAGTTCCACTTTTTCAAGGCATACAAGGAGTGTTTTCTGTTGTCGCGTTTGGTGAAGATCTCCCTGTCTGTGAGTGTCAGGCCCCGTTTCTAACACTGCCAAGAATCTTTGCAACAACCCTAGAAACTATTCCAGCGTGCTCCTCTATTTTGGTTCCTGTTGCACTGCAAACTAAATGGCAGCAGCGGATTTCCTCCTATTCCGGACCTAAAGTTGGCATTGCCTGGGCCGGCAGCACAGTCCACCACAATGATTGTTTCCGTTCATTACCACTGCCGCTTCTCTCATCGCTTGCCACATGTACAGACATTAATTTTTTCTCTCTGCAAATGGGTAATGCAAAGAGGCAGCTTGAGCTATCACCACTTGCGAATAGTATCATCGACCTCACAGACCATATAGATGACTTTGCAGACACCGCTGCTTTGATCGAACAGCTCGATCTGATCATCAGCGTCGATACGGCGGTTGCCCACTTGGCTGGCATACTGGGTAAGCCGGTCTTGCTGCTGGTCGCGTTCGCGCCGGACTGGCGTTGGCTATTTGACCGAAGTGACTCACCATGGTATCCGACCTTACATATTTTCAGGCAAAAACAGCCCGGAGATTGGGATAGCGTTATAGACGAAGTGAAGTCGGCTCTTTCAGATTTGCAACGCAAAAACGAAAAATCCTTTGAGGCAGCCGCAAAGGATTAATTCATCACAACGTAATCAACTAGTGGATATTATTGCCCAGAGTTAGTTCTCAAACCTGCGGCAATATTGAAATCAATATCAATCACGATGGCAAGCTTCTCCGGGTCCGGGAAAGCCATGACCTCAAACAAACGCTTGTCAATGAAGATACTGAGGTTAAGAATGTCTTCGCGCAGATTCTTGGGGAGCGGATTTTCCGGATCAGACAGCTCCGCCTGAAAAAAGCTCCATACCTTCTGGTTGAATTTTACAGCCTCCAGCAGTTTCTGGTCACGATCAGGAGCGCCCCAGTTATCCTTGACACTCTTCAGCATGAGACCCGCTCTGGAAAGTACTGATGCTTCCAGTTCCCGTCCGCTCAAAGTTTCTTTCTGAATCGCTGTGTAGGCATTTACCGAGTGCTGTTGCATGTGTAAGTAACTCCTCTTCGTATGAAATCAGTTTTTTTGCGATCTTCAACGCAGGGTAGAAATCAGTCTCAACAATATACGCGCTTATCTGCGAAATCAAGTCCTTTGTGCTCGGTGCCGCCACAAGGACATCGCGGACAAGGTCCCAATACATCTGGGCAAGCTCTGATGTGAGGCCATCGCCGATGTACATCAATTGGACAACCAGATAGATTTTCCTGCAAGGCGATGTCGCTTCAGCTTCGGTCAGGATATCCTTTTCTCTAAGGAGTGGCACCTTGTTCTCAATCAGCAGGTGGGCGACGGTATGACCGTTTTTAATAACGGCTCCGCCCACTATAACCCGTTCTTCAGGTTTCAACGTAAGTTTTAGCGGCATAATCTAGGATCTCATCACGGAATTGCTCATAGTTTCCTGCACTAACCCTATCTGCGAGGATATTGAATCAAGCTGCTTACTTGCAGCATAAACGTGTGAATCGGGCGCACCCTGCGGCAGCGAGGGGGTCTGTATTGCACCGCCAATACCACTGGTCAAGCCTTCCCAAAGGTGTTTTACTTTTTCATACATCGGCTGAGGCGGAGGCGGAGTCATCAGGCTCATAATCTGCTTTCGCAACGATGAGTACTGCATCAACTGATCAATCCGCTCTTTGCTATCAATCGAATATGGCGGATAGTTTTTTATTATCTTGTCCAGCGATGCCTTCATTTGTTCTGCGACAGCATTTGCAGCCGCAAGTCCTTCATTGGTCTGGCGCAGATTTGTCGCCACCGAATTGAGGTAATCGGAGATATTGCCCATGTTTTGTAACGTATCGATGGTCTTTTGAGGGAGCTCAATCTTGATTGAAACTTTGTCACCCGCAATCGACTGAACCGTATTTTCAGAACCCACTTTTTGGCCATCCTGCTGCTGAGCTGTTTTTTGCGCCAGCATCTGCTGAACCCCGGTTTGCTGCATTTGAATCGCTGTTGCCGCTGCCAGTCGCTGATCATTGCCTTCAATTCTCATGGCCTGTTACCTCACTAATTTGAGATACACAAACGGGGAGAGGTCGCCCTCTCCCCGTTCAGGAGTACTGCTTCATCTTCTTCAGTTAAGACTAGAAGAGTCTGAGGACGGACTGGGCAGCCTGTGAAGACATGCTCAGAGCGGTTGTTCCCAAGGACTGACGGGTCTGCAGCATCAGCATGTTGGCGCCTTCATTGTTCATGTCGGCCAGCGTCAGGTTGTCAGATCCGGTCTGCAAAGTTGAGATCATCTGGTCAGTAAAGCTCTGACGCGTAGTGATGATGTTCAGGTTGCCGGCCAGGTTTTTCGATTGCTTACGCAGTTCGTCAGTTGCCGTTTTAAGGTTTGCCTGGGCAGCGGTGATATCAGCAGAACCGTTCCAGTTATTGGTGGCGTTGTTGATAGTCAGGCCTGTGGCTGTAGCTGTGAAGGCATTAACGGTCAAAGAGGCAGATGCGTCTTCGTTGAAGTTGACGGTCAGGTTCTGGCCATTCAACAGGTTGGTACCACGGTAACCGGAGTCACTTGCAAGGCTTGTGATCTGGGTCTGGATTGTTGCAAACTGTGTCGCAAAGGAGGCACGGTCTGTCGTGCTGGTAGTACCCAAAGCAGCTTCGGCAATACCTTTAGCAGCGTCTACCAGGGCTGTGATGGCAGTGATACCGGCATCGGCAGCCTTGACGTTCTGGATCGCCTCACCCATACCGTCTTTACGTGTCGAGAAGTCGGCAGCCCTGTTGTTTGCTGCCTGTGCAGCAAAAAAGTTTGTCGGGTTGTCGAGAGCACTGTTAACCTTCTTACCGGTTGAGAGTCGCTCCTGAGTACGGTCGATCATTTTGGATGTGTTTTGCAGCTGAAGGAGGTTACTACGCATACCTGCGGTTAATGAAACGTCTGACATTGCCATGATTTGTTACCCCTTTCTAGGTTTGTTAATGGTCTTCTGACCATTTAATCGTTAAGTTATCTATCGTAAAGTCGGTCGGAAACTTTAATTTTTTTTTCTTTCGGCAATAATTATTTTCAGTGCAGCGGTTATTGCATGTACTACCGACGCCCAGTCCCCCGGATTATCCTGCCGGAAAAGCCGTGCCGATGCATACCAGGGGCTGTCCGGCCGATCCAACTGCCAACGCCAGTCGGGTGAGTGTTTGAGCATTATCCAGACCGGGACCCCCATCGCTCCGGCCAGATGAGCGACCGCCGTATCAATGGAAATCACCAGATCCATGTTGGCAATTACCGCGGCAGTTTCACCAAAATCCTGCAGCTGTTCACCCAGATCAGTAAGACAAGCATAGTCGCCGCTCTCAATGGCCTCTTCACCCAGCTGCAAACTGAAGTAGCGGACTCCTGGCAGCATCAAAGCCGTTTCCAGCGTGCTCAGTGCCATGGAGCGGTCGGCATTCAGCGGTGCCTTTCTACCACTCCATACCAGCCCGACACGCATATCGTTTCCGCTATGGCATATTCTTTCCTTCCAGAAGGCGCTTCTTGCCTTGTCCGCATGCAGATACCCCGCTGCCCCGGGAATATTTTCCAGACTGACGTCAAAAATACGTGGCAAGCTCAGGAGGGGTATCTGGGCGTCTACCGGCGGCAGAGGCGTACCACGCACTACCAGCGCCTCAAGATCGACGTTCAATGCTCCCAAGGTTTTGAGGATGGACTCGTCCTGACATTCGAACACTACCGGTCCACCACATCGGGACGCCAGGGGGATAAAACGGGCAAACATGATGGTATCGCCGTAGACCTGCTCAGACTGAATCAGCAGCCGACGCCCGTTCAAGGAGCTCCCGTCCCACACCGGAATATTTTGGTGCGACAGAATGACAGGTGGGATCATGTCGAAGCGCCTCTCGAATCCCTGCCACCCATGGAGCAGATCCCCCAGCGCCATGACAACCAGTGAGCGGTTGAATATGATAGTTGCGTTGTCCGGGTCGTATTCGAGGGCACGGTCATACCACGCCAGGGCCTCCTGCATCATGGAGCGTGATTTACTGACGTTGCCGAGGTTGTTGCAGATAACCGGGTTGCGCGGTTCAATGGCACAGGCAGACAGAAAGGCAGTCTCAGCACCATCCAGCTCTCCAAGTTCATGCAGAAGCAGCCCCTTCGAGTTGAGAAACCCCACATCTCCCGGCGTGATATCAAGGGCCGCTTCAAAACAAGAGACTGCAGCGGCAAACTCCCGGCGATCTTCATGCAGATGAGCCAATGCGATCCAGACCTCCAACAATCCGGGATTCAAAGTCGTCACCCGCTTGAAGCAGATAACAGCTTCTTCTGGTTGGTTCTTTTGAAGATGGTAGTTGCCGAGGTTTTGCCACGCTTCGACAAAACAGGGATCTGTGGCAACCACGCTGTATAGCTTTGCTATCGCCTCGTCGAGCTCTCCGGCACGGGCCAGGGTGTTTGCCATGTTGAAAATGACCGTACAGAACGTTGGCTGGAGAGTCAGCACCTTGTTATAGTACGCCAGCGCCTCCGGGTAGCGCCCCAGCCTGTCCAGCGTAGTCGCCAGACTGTTAAGCAAATCTGTACTGAGTGGCGACCCAACGAGCAGCGAGCGATAGCACGCTTCTGCCTCTTCATAACATCCCGCTTCGAAAAAGTCGTCAGCCTTACCCCTCCCATGAGTTGTGACACACGCAAAGGAAGGGCAATTAGCGGCCGCCGCGGCAACCAGCCGCTCTGCAAGAGCGTGAAACCGCCGGGCTGCTTCGCTCCACGTCAGCATTGACATGTCTCGGGCCGCAGCTGCCCCTTTGACGGCTAACATATTCCTGTCGTGATAGGCAAGCTCCAGAAAGTCAAGGAGCTCTCCCACGGAAGGCTCAGGCCATATACCCGTTGCATGACCATTTGTTTTAGCGGTTACAGAATGGTAGCTTGAAAGACAGAGGGCGTTTTCTGGCGTAACGACGTCGGCATGTCCGGTCTGGTTCGAAGCTATTGCGGTGCGTCCACAGGCCATATACTCGCACATGACCATATTGTTGCCCCCCTCGCAGCGATTGGGGAAAAGGCCGACATCGCTCTCAGCGTAAATCAGCGGCATCCTGGAATTGTCAAAAGGAGGATGGAGCAGAACGCGCTCTGGATCGAGACCGTTGCGGCGTATGGTATCGAAAAGAATATCAAAACAGGGACTGCTCTGTTCGACAAATTCGATCAACTGAGACTGCTCCATGGTTCTGATCGACGATGGCCACTGATTATGCCATGAACACGACAACCAGACATCCTTGTGTCGCTCCATAAAGAGCCGCATGGCGGCGATTACGATGTCCTGTCCCTTGCGGTACTCGAATTTTCCACCGGAGAACACAATGAAACGGCTGTCGTCTGAACGGGGGAGCTGCAGGCAGAAAAGGGACGAATCGATACCCTGAAGGATGGTGCTTGTACGTTCCATGCCCCCGTTACGCAGATGCTGTTCGCACCAGCTCGAGCCGGCCACGACATGGTCCCATCGACCAGCAGCCTCAGCAATAAAGGGCCTGGCAAGCAGATCATGTTCAAAAAAACAGTAGCCAATGTTGATGCGGCTCCACGCCGTTTCATCAAACGGCATGAAATTGTGCCCGGTGATGCAGTGCAGGGTCACACCGTCAACCGGAGGCAGCTTGGCAATTTCAGCTTTGAGGTAGGTGCCGGCGACTCCCCAGCCATAAGCTGACCCAGTGGGCATCGAGACGTTCATTGCGAGCGGTGCCCTCGGACCGCATTATAGGATAATTTATAACAGGCTGACGTTAAAAAGTTTTCCAGAGCCCGGACACAGGTCACGTCACCATAGGCACGGTGTTTGTTCTCTGCCACCCTTGACGATACGGCGTTGCACCAATTCCTATCATTGCCCAGCCGTACAGCTATATCAATATAGTCCTGTTTGTCTGCGGCAATGGTTTCTTCAACCCCCATCATGCGCAATATTGCCGCAGCATGCCTCCCACGCATAAATTCTCCCGGCAGGGTAACAATCGGCTTATTAAAGGGAAGCGATTCAAATGTAGTGTTACCGCCTGCCCAACCGATACTGTCAAGAAAAATGTCAGTCACTGCATTCATGGCGGCATAACCGGTGCCATTCAGGGGGGGGACAAAAACCACATGATCCGTTGATGAGAGCCCAAAACGTGCAAATGCAATTCGCATACGTTCACTGAAACAATCCGCGTGGGATGCAGAAAACTTTATGAAAACGAATTTTGCCCGTTTCACCCGTGAGGCAATTGCCGGGAAGACATCATCGTGTTGAGGCAGATACTTCATCAGGTTTTGACAACAGAGGTAACTAGTATCACCCTTTTCGACTCCCGGTATTGTAACCACGGGGAGATCTGCTGTAGTAGTCAACTGTTCGTAACAGATCGAAAGATTGGGGAGCCGAACGAGCTCTTCGGAGTAGTGCTTATCACCATCAGTTGGTTCCATCAGTTCGCTGCTCAGGAAGTAGTCCATGGTTGGCAACCCGGTGGTCTCCGGATGTCCCCAGGAAACGCACTGAACCGGCGCAAGTCTCAGCGCCGCAAGTTTAATGGTAGTGGGATCCATGCCCAGACCTGGATAGATCAGCACATGGGGCTTGTGGCGGAGGATAGTCTCTGCCAGGACGGCGACATCAGTTTCGCAAACAAAAACATCTGAAAACGCCCGTGCTTCATCGGTTGCAGCATCGCAATCTGTACCGGCATAATAACCAAACAGCATAAACCTGTCGCGGTCGAGATATTTCATCCAGCCGCGGGTGACTATTTTCCATACCGAGTGATCGCGAAAATGGGCGGAAACGAATCCAATCCGGATTTTTTCGCCCGGCACCAGATGGCATTCCAAGTTCTGGAAGTCAGGAAACCTGGTTGCCATAATCCAGCAAAGCCATTCTCCGTACACCTTCTGTAATTCACGGTCATTACACCCCTGGTAAGGTAGAAAAAAATTTGACATCATTCCAACAGCCTCTATGGCAGCCTCAATGTATGTCGGGTTGTCCAGGCGGGTGTTTCTGACCAAATTATCAAGGGCCCTGGCATAAGCACTACGTCCCGCTTCCAGCTCTTCGATGCTGGAAAACATATTGAGATGCATCATGCAGAGACACAGTCGGGCAGAAATATTTTCCGGATCAATCTCCAAGGCGCGGGTAAAGGATGACCTGGCTTCATCCCGTAATTCCGCTTCGACAGCTGCAACTCCAGACATAAGATGCAGGACAGACAGCTGTGGAGAGAGCCGTTGCCCTTGGCGGTAGAAATGTAATGCATCAAGTGGCTTTTTGAGGCGTTGCAGCGTTCGGGCAAGCATGATGGTGCAGGCTGCGTCCTGCGGGTCGATGGACAGCGCCTGGCGGAAACAATCGGCAGCACTGTCCAGTTGATCGAGGCTGAGAAGCACGTTACCGTATTCGTACAATAGGTCAATATCCGCAGGACAGGACTCAAGAGCACTCCGGTACAGTTCCGCCGCTTCAGCCTTCTTTCCGGCCGCGTTCAGCCCATTCGCCTCAGCCATCAATTCCGGCAGTTGCTGAACTGCAAAACACGATTTCATGGGCATGAACTCCCACCAAGGACATACGGCTCAAGATAGCCTATTTTGTTCGATCTCAAGCCAAGGCCATAGCGAGCGGCAATTGTCCTGAAATAGTCATCATCTTTGCGAAACTGGTTGATATGGAACTCCTCACCGACGATTCCGGCAGTGTAGATGGCAAAACGTCCGTGCCCCACCTTGGGAGATTTCAGCTCGGCCAACCGTTGCAGATTGCTGTAGCCGATATCATCGATTTCATCCGTATCCTTACGGGCCTTCAGCTTATAGGGCGCTCCGCAACGCGAGCAACTGCGCTCCATCTGCTCGACATAATCCTTCGGCGTCTTCTTCCACCACCCAGGCTCCACCGGCCAGCCGCCCGGCCCCTGAAAGACATAGTCAAAAGCGGCGGCCACCTCACAGAAAAAGGCCCCTTTCGGAGTTATGGAGGCGCTCCAGCTGTTTTGAATCCAGCAGTGATCAATAAAGTACCACTTTGTGAACTCATCCAGGCGCAAGTCATCAGGTGATACAAGGATGGGACCATGGTACAGGTCCCCGTAAGTGTGGTCATTCAGCAGAACGTTACCAAATGTTTCGGCAATGACCGCTGCCAGCTGTTCCCTCCCTTTCGGCAGGGTTGTCCAGAGCCCGCAGCGCTCACGCGGAATGCGGCTCCGCAGGTAGCTGCACATCTCCTCGAACTGTGGATGAATCAAGGGCTCACCCCCCATCATGCCTACCATCTTGGGAAAGTCCACCAGAGAGTCGACTGCATTTCTGAACTCATCCATAGTCATCATGAACGGCTTGGCGTGTCCTACCATGCGCGTGCAGTTAGAGCACTCGCAGACACAAGCATTGGTTATTTCAATCTGTATTGTATCCATATCCAACAAAGGTCTCATATTATCCGCCTTTCATTTTGTTAGTCGCTACGTTATATGGTTATGCTTTTTTATTTACGACAAACAGTAGGCCGCGTTCGCAGCGCTCGTCGGCACGAGAACTCTGAGTAAAATGGAAATATGGTAGGCCAAGTTCCTTTACGCGTTCTTCAATACAGGACAAAGAAGGAAACCTATCATGGTTATTAGTGTCATGAAAATAGATGAAACCATCCGGTTTAGTTATTCTAAAGTAGTCATCAACCCATGATCCACTGTCTTTGTGGTCACCATCCGAAACAACAAAATCGTACATACCGCTGGGGCATTCAGCAATGAATTGCCGCTCCTCGACCGGCGCCAGAACCGTCACTCCCGCTTCGCGAAGCGAGGCGATTTCAGGAGGCTCAACGCCCTGCCAGTCAGCCCAGTTGTCGACACACGTCAGCACTCCGCACTGATTGTATCTAAGTGCCATGACGAGTCCGACCGTGAGCAGTGCCGTCCCGACTCCAACCTCCAGGACTTGCTGAGGTTTTTTAGCAACGAGTGAGCCGATTATGTGCAGGTAGTGACAGGTATCCATCCCGACATCCTGTTGACCCGCTCTGTCCAGTAAATCAAGATAGCTCTTGAGGTTATTCATCGCACCGCCTTTACGTTTATCATGTCATGGAATGCGTTTTCAACATCGCGCGTTATCCCCTTCACATCCATCAGGGGCGATTGAGCCATCATAGTGCGCAGATTTTCTCTCAGCCACACGAGTCGCTGCCGGTCGGTGGCAAGTGAGACCGCCTTGGCAATGTATTCGTCCGGGCTCTCTGCAACAAGATCCTCCAGGCCGATAGTATGCAGCAGAGACACCCCCACACGGGAAACATGCGTTTTACCCGCCAGTGTCACAACCGGGACACCCATCCAAATAGATTCACAGGTAGTTGTTGTGCCATGGTAAGGAAAAGTGTCAAGAGCGATGTCTACCAGAGAGTATCTGGACAGGTGTTCCTCGCGGGTGCTAGTAACCCCGTGTACGATGAGCCGTTCAGCAGGAATGCCGTTGCCGGCAAAGCTTCTGAACAGTTCATCACGGGTACCTGCGTCGTCAAGCGCTGGCCCCTTGATGAACATCCTTGATCCCGGAAGACTGTCGAGGATCTGAGCCCACCACGAAACCAATGATTCATTTATCTTTGTGAGACTGTTAAAGCAACCGAAGGTAACTGAACCCGAATGCACCGACGGGACCGCTGCCACCGGAGGAAACTTGGTCGGTGGGAGGTAACAGCAGAATATGCGCGGCAGTCGGTATAGTCGTTCGCTGTAGAGATGGTCCGTCATGCCGGGAGGGTCGCACCAGGGATCGGTCAGGTAGTAGTCAATCTGACTCAGGCCGGTGGTGTTGGGATGTCCAATCCAACTGACCTGAACCGGAGCAGGCCGGTAGACCAGTACCCCCAGGCGATGTGCTGCAGTGTGCCCTGAAAGGTCTACTAGTATATCGACACCATCGTTGGCGACCATCCCAGCGACCTGAATATCGCTTATACCAACAATACAGCGCCATCCTGTGCAGAACCCCTTGAGACGTTCCATTGTCTCGTCGGAGTCCGTACGGTTGGAATAGCAGAATATCTCGATGCACTCCCGGTCATGGCACGCCAAAATAGGCTCTAGAAAAAAAGAAACCGAGTGGCCATAAAAATCACCGGAGATGTAGCCGATCCTCAACGGGCGTCCTGCAGATCCGGCGGCCTTATCTGGACGCTGCCACTCATGACTGGGATAATAGCAGCGCGGAGCGAGTTCCTTGTATTTTGATGCAATGAACTCTGGGGTCAGGCCGGGTATATAGTTGAGTGTATAGAGGTAATTGCTGGTCAACGAGGCGTTTTCGGGTTCCAGATCAAGCCCCATTTGATACCAATCCAGTGATGCCGCTGCCTGGCCAAGCTTGCAGACCCGACCAAGGTTGTTGATGACATTAACCGACTCGGGCTCGCGCTCATGAGCTTGAAGCAGCATTCTGCGTGCCTCGCCGATCTGTCCTGTAGATGTAAACAGCAATCCAAGGCTGCAGAGTACGCCGGAGTGATCAGGGGCCAGTCTCAGGACCTCCTTATACTCGCTGAGCGCCTCTTCATAACGGTGGCGATCGGCTAGGCACAAGCCGATGCGATGATGAATTTCAGGAACATCCGGACACTCGGCAACAACACCGCGAAGCAAATCGATAGCCTCTTCATGTCGGCCAAGCTCAGCGCACATCATGCCCAGAAGCATGCGCCCTTCTAGAAAACCGGGCTGCAGTTGCACCAAGCGGCTGAAATGCCCCAAGGCTGCCTGGTTGTCATGCAGCCCCATGCAGAGCATCCCTAAGTAATACTGCAAATGTGGCTCGTCGGGGGTGATGGCCGCCAGCTCATCCAGAATATGTCGTGCATCACCCGGATGCCCATCTTCTCTGAGTTTTGCTGCCTTGTTGATCATGAGATCGAAGTATTTACTACCCACGCGCCACCATTGACCTTATCTAATTTGTTCCAGGCATGATAATTTTCTGGATGAAGCGATGTGTTCAAAGAGTTGTAAGTCGGAAGGGATACCCAGACCGTACATACCATCCGCTTCCCTGCCTACATTGTAACAACCGATATGGCTTCCAGCGTTAATCAACTGATTGTAGGTGGGAGCGACATAAAATTCATTATTAACCCTCAAATTATTGTATATCATCGTTTCTGCAGCAGCAACAAATTCGCGGCCGTGTCGGAAGTTATAGATTCCAACAGTAGCTTCATTTGAAACAACCTGTTTTTCTACCACTTCACAGACATCACCTTCCTTATCAAACCGGACAAACGACCACTTTGGATCATCTGCCCACATCGTCATTATCAAACCACCACTATCATTTTTGTCCATACTTGCCAGATAGTCATTTATATCAATATCAACCCACTGGTCGCTATTTGCAATCATGAGAGGTTCATCATTGTCAATCAAATCCTTTGCAAGTAGAACTGTACAGGCAGCTCCCTCGGTCACACCATTTACTGTTACAACAACACACCCTGGTGCCAAGCGATGAAGCAATTCATCAATCCCGTAACGGGTTATGTGATTTCCCAGACAGATAAAAACAAACCGATGATCCCGTCTGGGTCGCAAATTATTAATGACCCATTCAATCATTGGCTTTCCCGTAACCGGTATAAGTGGTTTTGGCAGGGTATATCCCTCGGCCACAAATCTGCTTCCTCTGCCTGCCATAGGAATCACGATGTTCAGCATAACGAATCTCCATCAACATCATATTTATCATGCACTGCCCCTGGAACCTTGACCACAGTTGTTACTGTGTCGCTCAGAACACGAAAATCGGTGTATTCGCCAGGTTCAATAACGACAATGTCACCCTTGGCATATCTGACGCCGTTCATCTCTACTTCTCCGCTCACGATTATTGTTAATTCAGTGGCAATCTTGTGCATATGCGGCAACTCATAGTCACCAGCTTGATAATGCTTTACCGCAACTTCTACCTCCCGGGTTTTCAAGAGCGAGGGGGCAAAGTCTCCTACAAACCACCCTTTGGTCATTTCCTCAAGCCTAGCGACGTTCATTTGGCATCCCGTGCCGAGAAACCAACATCTCGTATTCCTTTATTTTTTGTGGTGAGTAAAATGAATGGTACCGGTCATTTTCAACTCTAAAAATATCAAGTTGTTTATTTTCAAGAACCATCTCGTTCAATGTGGGGGATATAAAGTAAAATCCGTCAACATTGGCATCCTTTTCTATTGATCTCATAGCTGATTTGACGAAATCAGCACCATGCTTGAAATAGTAGACACCTGCAATGGCGTTGTTGCTGATCGGACGTTTTTCAGCTGCTTCAATGATGTTGTTTGATACATCAAGACGGACATAGGACCATTTGGGATGCACCGATTTGAAACAGACAACACCGCCATCACTGTGCAGGCCCGAAAAACAGGCAAGCATATCATCCATGTCCACCTTGAGAAGCTGGTCACCATTCGAAATGATCAATTTGTCACAATTGTCAATATGGTCAATAGCCATCAATGCACTGCAGGCTGCCCCTTTGGTTTCTCCACCTAGCATGACGATTTCACATGTGCCTTCAGTAAGTAGCTTAAGAGTCTCATCAAGATGATATTTTTGGCAGTCCGCCTGCTGTACGATGAAAATAAAGCGGTGCAGCTCCTTGAGAGATGCGAAACTTTCTATCAGTAGTTCGATCATCAGGCGGCCATTGATTTCAATGAGTGGTTTTGGATAAGGGTACTCGTCGACATTAAAGAAAGAGGATTGGCCACCAAGCGGGATAAGTATATTCAGCATGCGGTCTCCTCAAGAGAAGTTATTTTAGCCAGTATATTCTGATAGTTAACTTCCTCAACACAATCAACCTTTAATACGTGGGCACCGCTGGCAAGCGCGGCTTTTATACCATGCTCGTTATCCTCAATTATCAGGCATTGATCAGGTCGAAACCCTAATCGCTGAATAGCTGTAAGATACATTTCCGGATGGGGTTTAGGTTGAGTTACATCCTGGTTAGACAGAAAGAAATCCAGGTATTCTAACAGGTTCGCCTGTTCCATCATGACATCTACGGTTCTACGGATAGAATTGGAACAAACGACTATCCGGTAACCATCATGTTTGAGTCGCGATAATGCATACTGGTGATAAAAAACAGGTTTGCAGCGTGCGTAGGTAATCTCCATGGTATAAATCTGTTTCATGGTGTTTATAAAACTGTGAAGTTTCTCAGGCAAACCGCGCTCCATTGAGATCATTTTCAGCTTACTTTTTGTGGGAAGACCATCATAGGTAACCAGATGATCATACCGGCTTATCGCGAGTCCAAAGAGCCCTAATGCTCGGTTCAGAGCTTCGTAATGCCAATCTTTTGCCTCAATCAGAACACCATCCATATCAAAAATGACGGCTTTAATCTTTGCCATAAAATTGTTTCCTTGCTTTTTCAGGATGATCCGTGCAGAGCATCAGTCTGTCAGAAGCCGCGCATGCCATGCGAGACAATCTTTCCCAAAACTGGTGGTGATCTCTTTTATGCAGTTCGGGGGAGACAAGGCAGACAAGTTTATCCGCTTCAAGGTGCTGGTTAATATGTTTCTCTTCAATCCAGTCGCCCAGGAAACAATCCAGCCAAATACCGGATGCCTGTTCATAGAGGGTGGGAGATGGCTCATATTCGCTTTGGCGCACATAATATGTGATACCATAATTTCTGTAGCCGAGGGTGTCAGGTATGGACATATCAAAAACAAAGTAATTTTCCACCTGATACGAATTGAGCAGATTCAACAGGTCGGACTGCAGTCCATCAGCCTTGATGTTTAGTGCCAGTGGCAATGCCGGGGCAATCTGCTTGTGGAGTTTAAGTACGGAATCCAGTGACGGACAATCGCTGTTCGTACATTCATGAGATATGACTATGCGCCCATCATGATCCCTGATGTCGGTCTCAATACCAAATCCCAGCGAGAAGGATCGCTCGAATGCAGCCAGTGTATTCCTCTCTTCCGGTAACTTCCAATAGCCTCGGTGGCTTACAATCTTCATACATCCTCTTCTTTAAGCAGTTGTTCCGATTGTCATACACGAGTCAGGTGAGCCGACCTGAAATTCCCATGTCCAAATTTCACATGACGTGTATACAGATATCTCATCATAATTTCTCCAGGACTGTCGAGCATTTTACATCCTGAATTTTCATTTTGCTCATATTCTTCAAGAAAATCATAGACACTGCAGTACATCAGCATAGGGTCGGCGTTACCCAGAGCAAAATACTCTTCCATAGCTATATAATTAGCTTTGAAGGTGTTGTCAGGGAGGACAATATAGCCCTTTTCTATAAAACCAAGATATTTTGGCAGTGTAATGGTACGATCTAAACAGATTCCAGCCTGACACATTACAATTGCATCATAGAAAACGCCGCTATCCGCCTCTGACATTTCTCTCATGATGCAACATAGTTTTCTGGCATAAAAATTATGTAACGTGTCCGAAGTCTGGGCACCCTTCGCAGAGATAGAATCGTAGCCGATCTCAGGCACCCCGCGCTCCGCAAACACAATGCTCATCAATCTGGTCGCGCCGGTACATATATCCTGATACTGTTTCAGCTTGAAAAGGTCCTCAGCCTTTGAACGTTTCCAGGTATAAATGAACAGATCGCAGGACGTGAAGCCTTGTATTGAGTTCAACAACCTATTCAGCGCCTCAACTTCACATTGAGATTCCCCATAAAGGCATAGGGCTATATTCATAATCAGTCTCTTACCAAAAGTGATTGAAAACCATCCCGGAGTATCGATACTCCGTTTCTCACAAGATGCTCCCCCAAGAGGGTTTCTGGATACATTACTATACCCGGTTCCGGGAGCTGTGTATAATGGTCAATGTAGTCGATGGTGCTGCTGTATATATCCATTAGATGCGGCTTTCCGACAGCATATTGATCGTTTATATTGTATTCACCCCAGCCGTTGTTGGGTAACACCAAATGGTCGGTCATAATTTCAGTGTAGTCGTTGAGATCGAAGACCTTGTTAAGAATGAGATCCGAACGACTCCTTATCACATAATCATACCTGACATTGTTCTTTAAGGAATATTCAGACACCAGAGAGTTACACATCTTTATGCCCTGATACATTTTGTACACATTTTCCACTTTTGTCGGATTGAGTTTAAAGTACTCATGATCCGCATTTACGCAATATTCTTGAGGAAACTCGACCGCTGCCACGTTGATTTTATCACAGGCCAAACCCAGCAGCTTTTTAGTAATACAGAGATCTTCATATCGTGAGCTATGCCAGATATAAGCAAAAATATCACACTGAGAATACGACCGGAATGATCCAAAAAATAATTCAAGAGCGTCATTGTTAAACCGTGGGGCACCGGATAAACAGAGCGCTATCTTGGGGAGTTTGCCTTGTCTGCTCTCTTCTTTGCTCATGTAACCACCTGCAGAATTATTTTCAAACGGCAAGGCATTGCCAGCTCACAAACACCTTTGTGATGATCTCAGCAGATTTGCTACGTGACTAGCATACCGCATCAAGACTTGCATACTCTATCAAAAAAGTTTTCAAGCTCCCGGACCGCCGTAAGGTCATCGAACAACAGCCCACTGCTGCCAAGAATCCGCTGGCGGACATCTTCACGAGCCTGACGGTCGGTCGCCAGACAGACAGCAATATCTACGTATTCTTCCGGACTGTTGGCGATGCAGTCCGTAATACCCATTTTACGGTACCAGGCATAGGTGAGACGCCCTTTCAAAAATGGTGAGGGGAGTGTCACAATCGGGGCTCCGACCGCCAACCCCTCAACCGAAGAGCTCCCCCCGGAAAAATGTGGGGTATCAAGCACCACATCGGCCTGCTCCATCATCGCAACATATTTGTCAAAAGGCAACGGATCAATGAAGTGCACCCTGTCGACACAGGACGGCATTGAACGCATCAGTCTCTCGCGCAGGAGTCGTTCCGTCTGCGGGACAACTCCCCGCAACAGTACAACGACGCCGTTCCGGTCACGTTCCAGAATACCTTTCAATATATTATCAAAATCCGGATGCATCTTGAAGGGTGGTTGTGGGCAGTAGTAGAGATTACGGCCATGTCCGATCCCGAGTGTATCCCTGACTCCCGCTGACCGGGGAAGGTACGGCTTAGCATAACAGGTGCAGGCGGCGGCGGAACTCAGACAAAAAAGCTTCTCACTGTACGATTTGCTTCCTTCCGGGGTCTCGCAATCCTGATGGGAGATGAAATAGTCAACTGTATCGATGCCGGATGTGGCCGGGTGCCCCCAGGTAACGCACTGAACAGCTGCCAGTCGTGAAAAAGCCAGAAAATAGCTGCAGGGTTCCATCCCGATATCGGTATACAGTAGTATGTCAAGTTTCTGAGCGGCAACCTGACTGCGCATCTGTTCAAGGTCGCCGGTAAGTGTGACAAAACTGTCCGCAGCTGCGGCATAGCGCTGGGTCATATTGTCTGAGTTGCCGGATGCTACCAAAAGGACTGTAACATGGAAGCGGCGGCGGTCGAGCCGCTCGACATAGCCGATATTTAACTTTGCTATGGTGTGATTGTAGAAAAAACGGGAGATAAAGCCAACCCTGATCCGCTCTCGACTCGATGCTTTACTGCCGACATGGGGGGCTTGCCAGGTGAGGGCAGGCGAGGCCTTGCGGTAGATCCTGGCCATCAATTCATGATACGCCCGGTCATTACATCCATGGTACGCCAGATAGAAGAGGGTACGAGCCCATTCAAGCGGCTTGTCAATTGATAGTTGCCGCCGGTCAAGCTGCTGGAGTCTGGTCAGCAGACTTTCTCGTACACATTCGATCTCTTTGTTTGAAGCAAGAATGACAGGGAGCACGGTTTCCATCTTGAGACAGATGCCGTCGTCAGGCCTTAGATCTAGTGATGAAACATATGCTTCCTTGATCTCTTCGATGCTGGAGGTCTGCTCCAGCACTTCTGCCAGACGACTGAAAGTCTCTGCCTGACGGCTGTTGATGGCAAGAGACCTTCGATACCAGACAATGGAGTCCTGCAGTTGCTGAAGCTTTTTACAGTTGAGAGCGAGGTTGTTGCAGGCATCCACAGACGAGGAATCCAAATCTATCGCCTGCCGAAAACAATCATTAGCTTTATGGAGATCCTCTTTATCGTAGAGTACTCCTAGATTGTTCCAGGCATCGGCATTTAGCGGGCTGATACGCAGTGCCTGCTCAAAACAATCTCTGGCCTTTTGATTATTGCCCAGCGCAAGACAGACAACACCAAGGTTTGACCAGACTGAATGGTTGGTTGGATCAAGTGTCAGAAGTTGTTGAAAGAGATTTTGTGCCTCATGGTAGTTGCCAAATTTATGCTCAAGTATGCCAAGCAGATGCAGCGCACTAAAATGACCTGGATCTTCATGCAGCAGCTTCTTGCAAATAATTGCTGCACCATGGGCCCGTCCTGCCAAGAACAGCTGCTGTGCCGTTTCAAACAGCCCGTAACGGCTCCCATCAAGATTGTTACCCTGCGATTGAAGTAACATGTCGTTAAATTATATCCGTCTGCTCAAAGTATGTCCTTTAAAACTCACTCTGTTAAATATGACTTAAACAAGTCATCATCATTATCGATAATTGAGGCGGCCCTGCTCTTCTCGGTCAGACGCCTTGTAGTCAAAGCCCTCATGTGACCAGTCCCATTTAATGCTACCATCCGATTCAAGCTTAATTTGGTCAAACATGTTTCCGACCCCATGCTCCACTTCAAAGAAATCCAGATTGCACTCATCAGCCTTGAACACGACAAAATGATGGCCAATAGCATTGCTTGCCGCCAGGTCAAGAGCCCTCTCAAGTGGTATCCCTTCACAGTTGGCAAACTCCTTGGTCTCCGCTATTATTTCAAACTGGCGTGCAGTTAGAAAATAACAACCGGAATGAACTAGAGCCGGTTGCTTGAGTTTGATCGTTCTGCCTAAAAAATCGAAATTGTACGTGCATACATTTTTTCCCTGTTCATGACATGCAAGGTCTGAATAGAGCTTGGAATAATAATGTTTTTTCAACTTTCCCTGGATCCATGGGGTCTCATACCTGTGTGGCAAAAGAAGATTCTGCCCAGAAGTTTGACTATTAAAATAGTCCAGCTTTATAAAAAAATACGGGTCATTAATTATGATGTCGTCCTCAAGATAACAATAATAGTCATATTGTCCACTTAGCTCAAGCATCTTCCTCTGTGCGGCAAATCCAAGCCAGATAGGCTCTGACTTTGTATCAACGTGGTGATAATAAAGAGACGGACAGGAGATGTCATAGAGCAAGTGGTCTTTTCCAGTCGTGCATATCACAATATCAAACTCAAATTGCGTGATACTCCGCATCGTGGCCAGACTGGAACTGGCATGGTCAAGCGTGCCGACATGCAAAGGGCCGAAAAGTGCATAAAGCTGGTATATGAGGCGATCAAGGGCCTGAATCCGCTGTTCCTTTTTTAAAACGGAGTGGCTGGCGTAGCGTGTATTCACTCCCATACCACGATAATAATGAGGGACAACAAAAAGGACCTTCACAATAAAACCCTCCATAGTCTTTAATCGCTCAGTCGCCTTTAGGCGCCGAGATCAATGTGTGTCCCGCTTGCGGATAAGTTTTTTCCCAGCCTCGGTCAATGCTTTTCGGCAGTCAGATTCAGGCTGATCAGTTCCCCGTGGAAGCGCATGGCGCTGGTGTCATCAAAAAGCCCGAACTCCTCTTGCCGCGTGATTTTGTTGAAACCTGCTGCGGAAAGATAGTGTACCAGCAGCTCCTCATTGTAAGCTGCGTGATGATAATCATATTGGTCGCTGTGCCCACCCAAGATCATACGCATGAGCATGTAACGATCATTACTGTCAAAGCGCACCCGGTCGCAATACATCCGGCAGATAATGTCCATATCAGGTACGCTGACGAAAAGACGGCCACCCGGCGCCAGCACGCGAAACCATTCCGCAAGAACCATAGCGAACTCATCACGATAGTCAAAATGTTCAAGAACATGGGATGCATACAGCTCGGCGAATGTCCCGTCTGCAAAACAGGTCAGATTACCCGCATCACAAACATGGTCGATGCCGGCAAGCGGCTGGGCATTTAATGACTCCCACCCTGGAGTCGAGTGCAACGCCCCGATATGTAGACGGCGAATGGTCATAAATTGACTCCCGACTCCTTCCGGAGCCTGGCAGCCATGTTTTCACGACCGCAGGCATCCAAAGCCGAAGCCCGCTCCGAGATATATCCTTCAATATTAAATCCGCTCTCTTTCAATAGGCTCATCTTTTCCCGTCCTTCCGCCAAGGTGTTGCAGGCAAAACACAGCACCGCAAAAAGAGCCTGCAGCAGTGGGTGGTCGGGGGTACGGCTGGCTACCGGCCTGATAAGTTCCAGGGCCCGCTCCGGATCACCTGAATACAGCTCACAGGTGCCATAATTGAAGGCGGCCTCCCTGTGGTTCGGGTCCAGCTCCAGTGCCCTTTTCGAAACGACCAGCGCCTCGCCATAGCGATGCAGCAGCATCAGGACAAATCCCTTGTTGAACAGGGCGATAACAGCATCCGGCCGCAACACAAGGAAACGATCCCACAGCGAGGCGGCCGCATCGTAACGCCCAATTTCTGCCGCCTGCACCGCCAACTCTCCGATTGCCGCCACGTCTTCAGGGTGCTCAGCCAGTTTCTGCAGGCCAAGCTCAAAATAAGCCAGCTGTTTCGGGGTCGGCCCACCCTGCTGTTCCACAAGACCGCCGTAATGATGCACCACAAAGGGTGCCTCAGTGATTTTGTACCCGGCCTGCTCCACAGCCATGTCAACCATTTCATGTACCGCACCTTGGAAGCGGACCCGTGCATCGTTCGGAAACAGTCGCACCTTGCGACTTGGGTGCCACCCCCCCGCCCGCTCTTCACAGGGGTAGGAGCCATCGTTGGCGATCCATCCCTGAGGATGAAGCCGGGTATAGTTGCGGGTCATCACATTCCAGCAAACGCTCTGCGCCGTTCCCTTTTGCACCGTCTGACGCAGTTGGTCATAATCCTGAGAAGAGAACACCTCATCGGCATCCATTACCAGAATCCAATCTTTTTGCGCCGCTGCCAGCGCGACATTGCGCGCATCGGAGAAATTGCCATTCCAGGGGAAGTGCAGCACTCGTGCGCCGAACACTGTTGCAATATCCATGGTGCGATCCGATGAACCGGTATCCACAATAACCATCTCATCAACCACCGGTCTCAGACTGGACAGACAGGCCGGTAAATTATTCTCTTCGTTTTTGACGATCATACAGAGGGAAATGGATCGTGTACCGGCTTCGGTCGGCCGAGGATAGCCACCGACCTGCCGGCGCAGTTGCAATGCCAGATTCAGCAGTTTTTCATCGACGTCAAAACGGACAAGGATGGCCTCGCATGCCACCAATGCATCTCGGTCACGTCCACTCTCGGCAAGCAGTTCGGCGTGTTGGCACGCCAGATTACGGCTATCGGGGTACATCTGTGCGGCCATAGAGATTACCTGAAGAGCGTCTTCGTTATGGCGAATTCGTCCCGCCATATCCCGCAGAATAGTCACCGCAGCATCGTTCAGCGGATCAACCACCACGGCCCTGCGGACAGCCTTATACGCACCCTCCTGATCACCACTCCCCCACTGCAGCATCCCCAGCGACAGCCATGCAGCACCACAGGAGCGGTCGGCCTCGATAGCAAGGCGAAACATGCGCTCTGCCTCGGCAAGATGCCCGCTCCGTGCCGCCAGAGTACCAAGCGTCACCGTGGCGCGGGGATAGTCCGTCGCCCGAAGTGCGGCGTGTCGGGCTGCATCATCCTGCCCCAACGCGGCAAAACAGATGGCCTGAATTTCCTGCTGCCGGCAGACATCAGCTGATGGTGGCAGCTCCGGCAAAACCTGCAGGGCATCCGCGTGGCGGTCGGCAGCCATCAGGATATCAGCCAGTTCATAATACGCCGCTGGTGACAACGGAGCGGCCTTAATGCCCTGCTCAAGAAGTGTTGAAACGGCATTGTCCACATCGCCGCGCTGGACAAACAAACGAGCTTTCAGAACCGCCTCTGCCAGCAGTTGCAACCGCTGCAACGGTTCATCGGTGGTTGTGTTTTCGACAGATCGGCGGTTCACATACCATTCTCTGCCGCCAAGAATCAGCTGTTCGACACGGTGTAAAAACGCATCGACCGACGGCTGCTCTGGTTCGGCACCTCCAAGGAGTCTGGCCTTGTCCAGAAGATACTGTTCCCTCTCATGGCCGGATGGATATGTACCCGGAATAAGCAGGGTCTCAACCATATCAATCAAGGGGGTCATGACATCCACAAACGCCACATCCGGTGAGCCGCTGACAGCACACGTTCTCATCTGCTGAAGCGGAAGCAGACCGACGAGGTGCCCTTCTCTGGCCGCTCGATAGTAGATCTCCCTTATTGTGCTGTTTTCACTATATTTCACCGCTTCGTTTTGATGTTCAATGCTGTCCGGATGGGCCAGGTACAACCCCAACGGCTGCCTGATATGGAAGAAATTCGACGTCTGCGAAATCCTGAGCCAGAATTCGTAATCCCCGGACGTCACACTGGCAGGATCAAACCCGCCATACAGCTCATGGAGGGAGCGGCGCCACATCGGCTGTGGGCCGATGAAACAGCCCTTGTCCAACAGGATGTTTCTGTCCCAGTCATACCAGGTGTACTTGCCGCCCGGTGTATGGTGCTCAAAAGTGCCATTCGGAGTTTTGGTGATGAGAACATCGGCATACACCAGATCTACGGCCGGACAGTCCTCCATGACTCGCGCCATCAATTCAAAGGCATCGCTGCGGTGGCGGTCGTCGGTATTGGCATTAGTGAAATAACGGCCACGAGCCATGGCAATGCCCCGGTTCCAGGCGGCATAGACTGTTTCGCGCCGTTCAGTCCGCAGATAACGAATATTGTTATAACGGCCCTGCAGTTCGCGAACAATTTCCCCCTCATTCTGAGGCGAGGCGCTGTCAATAATAATGATCTCAATCTGGTGAGCAATCGTCTGAAGCTCCAGATCTTCGATACAGCCCCTGATGAAACGCTCGGAATTGTAGGTTGAGACAATGGCCGAAACCAGTGGCTGCAAGTGCGAGTTCTCCATTGGCTTCAATTACCTCCCGGTGTCTGCAGCGGCGCGCGATTGGCCACACTTTTTCTGATGACATCCGTCAATAGTTCGGCACTTTTTTGCCAGGAAAAGAGGCGGGCACGCTCCAGTCCCCGCTTGATCAGATAAGACCTAATGTCTGGCTGTTGTACCGATAACAGCGCCTTGGTCATTTCCTCACGATCATATTCTCCCACATACAGGGCAGCGCTACCGGCCACCTCCGACAGCGACGAGTTCTGACAGGTGATCACCGGGCAGCCGGATTGCATCGCCTCCAGAATCGGCAGACCAAAGCCTTCATACAACGATGGATAGACGAGTGCGATGGCACCGCTGTAGGCAAGGGACAGGTCCTGATCGGAGAAAAACCCCGCATAACCGGCGGCCGGACCGGCAAGTTCCCGCAACTCTGGTTCCAGCACGTTTCCACCGCCCGCCATGACAATAGCATAACGCTCACGGTCTGGTAACTGTGCAAAGGCGTGGAAGAACAGCGCGGCATTCTTGTGCGGATCCCGGCGGCCTACAAGGAGGAAATAGGGGCGGTCGATGCCGTTGGCGGCCTTGAAAGCGGCAATCTCTTCTGCGGAATGCACCCTGAAATCAGCCGACACGGCGCAGGGCACAACCGTCAACGACCGCTCTGCGACTTGGGGATAAAAGGTGGCCAGGTCACGTGCCGTTGAATGAGATATGGCGGCAAATGATGTTGAGTTCACGATGGTGTGGTATTTATCCCGCCACTCAGGATTAGGGGCGTCCGGTCCCACCGTATCGAAACGCTCGGGGATCATGTCGTACAGCATCAGCAGTGAAGGCGTCATGGTGGTTAACGTATAGTAAGTCGATATAAACAAGCCAGCTTCTTCCTCACGGCATACCCGATCTAGCTCTAACGACTCTTCCTGAGCAGTACCCAGATGAAAGGCCGAAATTTTGCGCAGTCGTATTCCGGGAATCTCCGGTGCTGTCCCTTCGCGGTCCAGCAGGACGATGCGTTTTCCCATAGGTGTTGCTGCTAGTTCGGTTAACAGCGCCAGCCACAGACGGCTTATACCGAACGGTCTGCCCTGCTGCAACTGGAAGATTACCCCGTCGATTACAAAACTGTTTTGAATTCGAGGTAACGACAGAGTTTGAATAATTTTACGATTCCACTGCGGGCAGGCAAAATACTGCTCCCACATGTTCCTAGCCAAACGGCATCTATCCAGCAAAGATTCAACAGTCTGTGAAGAAAGCCAGCGGGCTATTAATTCCGCAGAATGTTCTGCACTGCTTTCCGGAATTTTTACAATGATCCTGTCGTAATCAATGTTCTCCTCAAAGGGGAGTTGGCAATCATCGGAGAGCAGTACCGGGATCCTCCCCATAGAGAGAGTCTCGAAAAAGCGGTAGGAATTTACCCCGGCACCCCGTGGGCAGACGGCTAGCCAGGAGTCTGCCAGGCTGCGGATAAACAGCTCCCGCCGTTTTACACGGACGTCAGGTTCCTCGAATCCATGGAACCGCCCCGAAACCGATACGAAGGCCCGCAGGAGGGTCGTCTGCTCCAAGCTAGCTGCAACCCTGCTCCTGACCAGTCCGGAGACATAATCTCCGATGAATCCGACGAAGCTGACATCATGGACTATGCGCTCGGGGTCGAAGTGAGTCCGTCCACCGAAATCCTCCACCGGGTAAGGGAGAGCATGAGTCCGGGCATCCCTAACAGATCGCTTGACACTTGCCCTGAAAAACAAAGCCTCCATCCCGAACGGCTGACTGGCATCATGAAACGTCATAAATAGATGTTTGGTAGCGGCCCGTTTATAATACGGGAGCTGACACAACCACGCTCCCAGGGCTTCAACCCCGGCACACTCGATCAGTTCATCGAGCATATAGGGGAAAACAAAATGGTCGGCTTCATCGGGAGATTCAGTAATGACAAACAGGCCGGGATCGTACTGATATCCCGCCCACAGCGGATTTGTGCGCCATTCGTAAGAAACCGGATGGAAGCGCCACTGCGCTGGGTCGATCCTGACCTCGTATGCCTGCTCAAGCCTGGTACCGAGCAGCAAAGGAACCAGAATGTAGCAGACACTAGCATCGAGAGAAAAATCCACCTCGGGTTGATAGAAGTACAGCTTTACAGGAATATTGTTCAGATTATCCAGTGAATGGCTCAAGAGTTGGCATCTTTCGTTGCCGATTTCAGCGCGAACCGATAGGCCGCAATTGTTTCTTCAACACACCTGTCCCACGTGAACCGCGCAGACTGCTCTGCAGAACGCCGGGCCAACTCTTCGTTAAAATAGACGTTGGTGATCAGCTCCTTCATTGCCCGGCTCAGCCCCTTAACATCCTGTGGATCAAGCATGATGCCGGCATCTCCCACAACCTCAGGCAGGGAAGAAGTGTTCGACGCAATGACCGGGACACCGCATTGCATCGCTTCCAGCGGCGGCAGACCGAACCCCTCGTAGAGCGACATATAGATGAACGCTGACGCCCCGCTGTAAAGCGCAGACAACTCTTCGTCCGGGACATATCCGGTCAACACCAAACGCCTGTGAAGTTCCGGATTGTTGTCGATCTCATTGAAGATCCGATCGTAGTCCCACCCCTTGGTCCCGCTAAGAACCAGCCGGGTCTTGCCTGCCAAACCTTTGCGCACCAGATGGGCAAAGGCTCGAATGACATGATCTATATTCTTGCGCGGCTCCAGGGTGCAAAGACTAAGGATGTAGGGAACGGCGCCGATATTGTATTTCTGCCGTACCTCCTGCAGCCGCAGGCTGTCCGTGCAGGGGCGAAAGATCGCCGGGTCGGCAGCCAGAGTGGTTACATGAGCCAGTTCCGGTGAAATTCCGGTCACTCGGCACAGATCGTTCCTGGTTGACTGTGAAATGCAGTTGACATGATCACCCTGCTTGATACTGACAAGGATTTGCGGCACCGGATTATAGCGACCCTGAAACAGCGCCGGATAGATCACCGCGATCAGGTCGTAGACCGTCAGGAAGCGCACGGCTGCCGGGACTGATGACGGCAGCGGATGAAAGGGAGAGTGAAATATATCGACTTCGGGGTATCCATCTGTATGGAATGGTACGGAGAAAAGTTCGGGGAGGGTTGCAAGATAGCTTTGGCAATATTGCGTCGTGTTTGGTGCATCTTCCGACAGATGCTGGGTCGAACAGAAGTGCAGATCTATCTCCGGAGAAGCGGCGAGACCACGGGCCACATGTTCAACAACCCTGAAAACCCCAGTGCGGGAAGAGACGTCATGAAAGGCCAAGCCGAGCACCGATATATCAAAGAGAACACGTATCTTGCGTGATGCTCCTGTAACAGGTTTGGAGTGTAAGGAGCTGGACGCAAGCAGTTTTTCCCACACTGCGACTGTTTTTTTGGCCGTTGCCTCCCAGGAGAAAAGTGAAGACTGCCTACAGCCTGCTTCGCGCAACTTCTTTTGCATGCCTGGGTTGCCATAAAGAGCCGACATCGCATCCGTAACCGCTTGTACATCGTGAGGTGTGCACAGTATGGCAGCAGAACCCGCAACTTCAGGAATCGAAGTCACGTTCGTTGTAATGACGGGACAGCCGTTGCTCATAGCTTCAAGCACCGGAAGACCGAATCCTTCAAAGCTCGAGAGAAAGAGCGTCGCCGTTGCTGACTTATAGAGACATTCTAAATCACATCTTTCAGTATAACCGGTAAAGATGACGTCCGGAAAACCATATTCTCTGATACATTTTGCATTAGCCTCCAGCATACCGCTCATCTTACCGGATATAACGAACTGGACATCTTCCGTTTTCTTTTTTAGCTGAACGAATGCAGAAAATGCATCCATGAAATTCTTGTGGCTGTCATGAGCACCGACATGCAGAAAAAATGGCTTAGTTATGCCGAATTTATTCAGGACGTCACTTATTTGTATATCAGCCAGGTTGCACTCGAAGGTCGTGTTTATTCCTGCCATGATCGCTGTTACGCGTTGTTCCGGCATGTTGAAGCTATTAATAAGATCCTGCCTTGAATACTCCGAGATTGCCAGAAAGTGGCAGTTGCCTCTATCCATCTGTTGTATGCGCGACAGGTACGTTTTTCTGGCATGCTCCGGCCAGTCATTAAAATAATAATGATAGGGGATGAGATCATAAAAGGTAACTGTCGTGTTTTTGTGCCTAAATATCCGTACGGGAGAGTCAAAACCGGGTGAATCATTCATTGGATCGCAAATATGGAACAGATCTATATCGGAAGGATTGTAGTCATCGACATATCTTAATTCAATATTCGGCGAGGCAAGGAGTGACTTAAGTGAATCAGGGTATTCAAGAATTTCGGTATAAAGGATAAACCGAGCAGAAGGCAACAGCCGCACAACATCCATCAGATGGTAGAGGGAATAATGCCCGATACCCCGCACTACTGATTCAGAATAATAGAATGTTCGGGCGTCAATACCGATAGTTAGCTTCATGCGGTTCGCTTTCTAGGTCGTTTTGGTTATAAACAGACCAATTGAAGTAATGATATATTTATTGAGCAGCAGCCGTAAATGCCAGGAATCAGCCTTCTGCATATATGGCGGTATATCAACATATCCATCAACGCAGCCCGCTCCTGCACTGTAATTGATCTCTATTGTGTGGCCCTCGTTTCGCAGCTGTCGGGCGATTTCTTCAATATCACATTTCCTGAACAGAACTGTGGGAGTATGGTCTATCGTAAGCACATCCGACATGATATTAAACTCAGTCGTATGCAGAGCGACTCCTCCCGGTTTGAGGCATTTCATTTGGTTCAGGATAAACTGTTTCCCCTGCTCGATCGAACCAAGGTGTTCAAAGGCACAGCATGACCAGCTGAAATCGTATTGCTCCTGCATGAAAGAATCAGAAATACTGTTCATATCCGCATACTGAAAATCCACATGACTGTTGAACAGATCCGGGGGGCAGATCTGTGGATAGAGAAGATCCGCCAGTGAATCGGCATGCTGGTTTGTATCCATCCAGTTTGCCTTAGTCATCTCGTCCGGTTCAAGATCAGTTGCCGTAATATTGCAGCCGTGCCTGGCAAAATATGAGATCAGAACCTCCCTCCCGGCACCAAAACAGATACCACGCGTGCCTCCACGCAGCAATCCTGCCGCGCTAACTCCCTTTGCAACAAAATAATACTCCCAGCATTTCCTGTGATAATGATTCGGGGCGATCTGCAATTCTTCGCAGAGTTTTTTATAATCCGGCTCTGCAAATTCCGCTTCTGTACAAAGCCTTGAAACATGGGCGGGAATAACCGTTTCTGATGTAGGAAAAACAGATATTTCCTGGTTCAGAGTATTATCTAAAAACGATATTTTGGTATGCAGCGGTTTGTCAAACAATTCGGAAGCGTCGGCAGCCTCAAGTGCCTTCTTGTAATATGCAATTGCATCGTCCCATTTGGTTTCGACTGCTGCTTCGGCCCCCTTCTGTATAAACCTGATCTGCTGCGGAGGCATGCCGAGTGCAACATATTCAACGTCATGAAGGGTCACCGTAACGAAATTCAACAATTGATCAATATCCAATTCACCGTTCAGCTGGGGGAATGTTTTCAGATGCTGTTTTAATTTTTCCTGCACAACCGGTTCGTTGCTGGCATGCAGCGATGCTATCAACTCATACATAACTGTTTGCGGGTTACCTGATTTATATTCAGAAGACCGCTCTATAAAGTGAACCGCCAGTTGATTCAAGCCGGCCAGAATCGACAAAACACCTGCAGCAGTCAAAAGCTTCGAGTCCTCTTCGAATAAAGACTCAGCACTTAAAAGCATGTTTCTGCCTGTATCAGGACGTTTATCAAGCAGGGCGTTTTGTATCTCGCGAAGATATTGAATATGGGTGCCCAACAGATCCCGTTCGGCAGAGTGATGAAGATATCGGGGAGCGATCGTACAGCCGGGAGCGTTATTGCCACTCGTTGCATTGCCGCCAGCAGCTCGATACGAGGCCGCAAAAGCTGTTATTCTCTGTTTTAGCTCGGTATTGCCGGGAAATGTTTTAAAAACGCGGTAGATGAAGTCCATTCCATCATCCCATGATTGCGAAAAACAGAACGTCGCGGCTCTTTCAAAGTCTACATCGATCCTGAAAACCTGCTTGCCGACCTGGGTGATCCGCCAATCATTATGGATGACCGTAGCATCAGGGCATAAATCAATTCGAATGCCGGCGGCCTGAAGCCTGCGTGAAAAATCGACATCCTCCAGTTCATTCATCCCGCGTACGGGATCCCATTGAACTTTCCCGGCAACCCATGATTTCATGATACACAGGCCACCAGTGACATACAGAAACGGATCTGTTTCATTGTATTCGAGCAGTACGTGGCCTTTAGGACCACCTACCGTAGCCCAACTCCAGTAACGCGTGCCATCGGCATTCAAGAGCTTTACGCAGAGCACATCGTAATCTTCACCAAAGCGCGCTAGCCCTTGGTAAAAATCAGTCTGGAACAACAGGTCGTCATCACAAACGATAAGATGGTTATAACGGGCCTTTGCGCAGAGAAGATTTCGCATCTCACCGAGTCGCCCGTTACGGGCAGCATCGGGCATGGGATAATAGGCGAACCCCTCTGCTGTCATCCCAAGTGGCAGTTCGCCGGCAATCAGGATTTCGTAGTTAGGTATTGCTAGAGCTCTGATGCTGTCAAGTTCTGCCCTGAGTTTTGCTAAGCGTTTACCATTTGTGATGATACAGAATGAATAGCCGAATGGGACTTCCCGTTCAGATGGGAGCAAAAGAGTGACTTCAGGAGTCACATGTTGAACAGTGACCTGCTGTGTATTATGGCCTTTTTGGCGCTCCGATGCCTTAATTTTCGTCTTCTGTGAAGAAGCCGCTATTAAACTCGTTTTAGTAGCTGTCATACTGTTATTATGAATACGGTAGTAGTAAAGCATTTCTGGGACGTAAATTGCTTGGTAACGCTCTATTATACGCAGCCACATGTCCCAGTCTTCTGCTCCTTCCAAATCTGAATCATACCAACCTAGTGTCACGTGACACTCTTTGCGGTACATAAAAGACGCAAGACCCGGATTTGCTTTAATCATATTAGCCCAGCTGACATCTTGATTTTGATGAACACCTGTAATCTGGCCATCTTCATTAATCCATGCAAAGGCTGAATATGCAAAGCCCGCCTCGGGATGATTGTTAAATGCACTGACGAATGCTTCTAAAAAATGTGGTGCACAATAGTTGTCTGCCGATGTCCATGTCAATAGCTGGCCGCGCGCTATTTTAAAGCCCGCATTAAGTGCTAATGGTAGCCTGGAATTTTTCTGATGGATGATACGGATACGAGGATCTGACAAGCTATCGAGAAACTCCATTGTGCCATCAGTAGAACCATCATTGACGATGATTAATTCGAATTCCGTGAATGTCTGTAACAATAGGCTTTCTATCGATTTCGGAAGGAATGAGAGGTGGTTGTAGGTTGGGAGGACTACCGTTACAAGAGGATCGTTAAACTTACTTTTAGCAACGACAGCGAATTGCTGAATACCATTATCACCAAGCTTTTCAATTATTCCATAGTTGTGCGTTAAATGAGAAACAAACTCCTCAGGCGTGAAGCCTCTTACATGATCAGGATCAGGCATAAAGCCGATAGGCGTGGTTATTATAATTTTGGAGTTGATCTTTAGAATCTTATTCAAAATAGATATAATTTTATTTTCTTCTACTTGAGATAAATGTTCTATAAGCTCAGCAATAACAATACAATCGAATTTTTCATATGTTTCAAAATTTAAAACGTCAGCACACAACGCTTTAACGTTGACGTAATTATAATTTCTCAAAATTTCAATATACTCAGGCAGCTGATCAATTGCTGTAACACTTGATACGCGTGTGTTCTGTGAAATGTAGCGTGTAACGTTGCCACAACCACACCCTATTTCCAAAACATTACCGTAACAATTAGTTGCTATAAAGGAAACACGATCCCAGTAGGCATCAAGCTTAGGGTTATCCATGCCGTATTCTTTTAATTTACTTAATAATTCAGCTGAATGCCTCACGTTTATATCACTCAAATTATATTCCGTTAGAGCACGATAAATAGGCAATTTTTTACCGTATATTTCATTTTTATGATTTGCTTTGCTAATTTTTATTCCTTCAATAATATGCTCATATAGGTTAGATTCTAATTGATCTATAGCCTGCTTATCAAATTTTGCTGTCACATTTCTTGCATTAGCGAATAGATGTGATCTTACATATGTGTCTGTACAGGCAACCTTAATTGTTTTAGCCATTTCGTTTGGAGATTCGTAATCTTTAACAAGGAGTCCATTATATCCATCTATTATGAGCTCGTTCATAGGTGCTATGTCAGATGTCACTACTATAGCTTGACAGGCTAATGCTTCTAAAAAAACTATACCAAACCCCTCCCAGCGACTTGGTGTACACATACAATCGCAGAATGAATAATAACTAGCCATATTAATGTTTGGAACAGAATCAATGAAATAACATCTATCAATAACATTTAAATCTTTAGCCAGCTGTTCATATTTAAATTTATCTCCAATGCCGATAAAAATAGCCGAATAATCAGACCCCAAATAAGGCAAAGAACGAATTACCGTATCTAAATTCTTTTGCTCCGTTTTCCTACCCACGTGCAAAACACGATATTTACCAGGGAAGAGCCTTGAAAACTCAAGCTTTTTTTGGGTGTCTGACATGTAACGAAAAATATTTAAATCAACTCGGTTCGGCAAAATACTAATTTTGCTTTGTGACACCCCTTTCTCGATAAGAAGATTTTTCACCGCTTGACTAACAGCAAAAACATAATCAGCCTTATGAATACTTTCGTGGAGGATTTTAGGATTTGTATCATGTACAGAAACTACGACCGGCACACCCTCAACTTTGTTTTCACATGCGTAATCACAAGCCCAGTAACCACCGTATGCACGTACTACATCAATACCAAGATCACGAATTCGACCAGGCAATTGCTCAGCAGTAGTAGGGATGACATGCATACCATATTTAAAATGTTCTTTGTCTTCTAAAGGAGACAGGCAAAACGTTTCCGAGAAAAAATTATTAGGGTTGTAATAATCTTCACGAAAATATGAATTGCCTTTAGCATCATAGGCCGCTAATGGATCACTTGGGACCACTGCTAGTCTTCGATGAGCTTTTGTTCCAGACTTATTTATAATAGTATCTACATATGACATTTTAGTAGCTGCTACAGTAATAATTAAGCAGCCTCCCCCTTTTTAGCTCTTATATCAGACAGGCTTTGCGTTTCAAAATATGTTTTAGATGAAAAACAATCTGATCTGCTGCTGTACCATCGCCGAATGGATTACAAGTGTTTGACATTTTATGATATGCATTTGCGTCGTTGAGCAGATACAAGACTTCGCTAATAATAGTCATCCTATCCGATCCGACCAATTTTACCGCACCTACTTTTACTGCTTCAGGCCGTTCGGTAGCCGTACGGGTCACCAATACCGGCTTACCAAGCGACGGCGCTTCTTCCTGAATACCGCCCGAGTCGGTAATGATCAGATCAGCTCGTTTCATAAGATACACAAAAACAAGGTAATCAACTGGGGCTACCAGAAAAATGTTTTCGCCCTCCCCCAGTATTTGCCTAACCGGACCCTGTACATGGGGGTTAAGGTGAACAGGGTACAAAATATTCACATCAGGTAAGGATTGGGCGATATCTCGCAGTGCCTCGCATATCTGCCGAATGCCGTCGCCGAAATTTTCTCTACGATGCCCAGTCACCAAAATTAGCTTCTTACGACAATCAAGGAAAGCAAACCTTTTATTTAGGCTATCCCTAATCTCGACATCATTGTCGATCAAGCGGGAAATTTTGATAAGAGCATCAATGACGGTATTTCCTGTCACAAAAACGCTCTCAGGCGCTATTCCTTCCTTTAAGAGATTTTGTCGCGCCGTTTCGGTTGGAGCAAAATGGACATCTGCCAGCACTGCGGTCACCTTCCGGTTCATCTCCTCAGGAAACGGGGCAAATTTATCGTACGTCCGCAACCCAGCCTCCACGTGGCCGATCATCTTTTTATGATAGTAGGCTGCCATGGCAGCCACCATACTGGTGGTCGTATCGCCATGAACGAGAACGATATCTGGATCAACCTCACAGATAACGTGCTTAAGGCCAAGCAAGACATTGCTCGTAATATCGGAAAGATCTTGGTTTGGCAGCATAACATTCAGATCGTACTGCGGGTGAATCTTAAAAAGATCAAGCACCTGGTCAAGCATTTGTCGCTGCTGAGCAGTAACACATACAACACTTTCAAACAGATCAGGGTAGCGCTCCAGTTCGTTTATGACCGGCGCCATCTTTATTGCCTCCGGCCGAGTACCAAACACGGAAAGCACTTTCAATTTTCTGTAGGGTTGACTCATCAAGAGATTTAGTCCTCAGTGAACTCCGCCTAATTGACCTCACTGTGGGGTTTTAAGACGATATCAGGGCATGTCAAAATCCAGCGGAACTATCAGACCTATACGTCAGCAGCAACCATCGTCCTCACCACGTCTCCCATCCGATAGTGTGCAGACCAACCTAGCAGTTGCGATGCCTTGGCAGGGTTGGCACAACTGACCATGATCTCGGAGGGGCGCAGCAGCGTTGGATCGGTGACGACATGTTCACGCCAATCAAGTCCGACACAATTGAAGGCTTCAGCAACAAACTCCTCCAGCGTGTGGGTCTCACCGGTGGCCACCACATAATCCTCCGGGTCATCCTGCTGAAGGATTCGCCACATGGCCTCGACATATTCCGGAGCCCACCCCCAGTCACGGGCGATGGAGATATTCCCCAGAGAGAGTTTTTCTCTGCTTCCGGCGGCGATTCGGCCGGCGGCCAGGACAATCTTGCGGGTGACAAAACGTTCGGGACGCAGAGGAGATTCATGGTTGAAGAGGATGCCGGTACAGGCATGCAGGTTATAGGCTTCACGATAGTTGGCGACTTCCCAGAAGGCGGTCGCTTTTGCTACGGCATAGGGGCTACGGGGGCGAAAGGGGGTTTCTTCGTCGGCGGGCACTCCGCCGGTATTGCCAAAGCATTCACTCGACCCGGCATTATACAGGCGTGCCTTGATACCGGTGAAGCGGAGCGCCTCCAGCAGGTTGAGCACACCAACGCTGATACTTTCCAGCGTTTCAACCGGTTGTTCGAACGAAAGCCCGACCGAACTCTGGCCGGCCAGATTATAGATTTCGTCCGGCTGAACCTTCACCAGGGTCTGTATAACGCTCCGAAAATCGGTGAGCGTCATGGACAGGCAGGTAACCTTGCACTTAATGCCAACTGTATCCAGATTTGGAAAGGTTGACATCTGTGCATCACGGGCTGTTCCGAAGACATGATACCCTTTTTCAACGAGCAGCTTTGCCAGATAAGCACCATCCTGACCAGATACGCCACATATCAGAGCTTTTTTTACCATTGCAATGACTACCTTTTGGGGGAGTGGCATACTCTGCCAAGCTCATACAGAATCAATACGTCACCTGTTATCCATGCTTGTACACTCTCAAATCAACCCCTGCAGCGCTGTCCTGATATCCGCGTTCCATGGTTCGATTTCCAACGCCCGGCGGTAGAACGACTTTGCCTCTTCCGGACGACCGACAGCCGTACATATCTGGCCTAGACCGGCCAGGATTTCCAGATCGCGAGGGTGCAGACGGAAGAGGTCGAGATAGATGTGAATGGCATCGTCGGTCATACCGAGTTCGGCGAAGTAAAGGTCGGCCAGGTTCTTGCGGAAGTTACTGCTGGACGGCTGCAGTTCGACAGCGCGTTCATAGGCGCGGCGGGCACCTTCGATGTCGCCGAGTCGATAGCGCAACACGCCGAGGTCATTATGAAAGAGAGCATTACTGCCGTTGTTGTGTACCAACTCTTCCAGTAGCGAATGTGCTTCGTTCAACCGCTCCTGCTGCGCAAACCGTTGCACTTCGGCATAGATTTCATCGGAACTGCGTCCAACGGAGGGTGCTGTCTGGACATTTTTCTTTGACTCTAAAATCGCTGCGAGCGATCCACGAGCTTCACTATTCCACGGTTCTATTTTCAGGATCGCTTCGAGGAACGAACAGGCATCGTCCTGTTTGCCGGTTTCGAGACAGATATTGCTGATAGCCTTCAGTACCTCGATATCACGCGGATTGCTGCCGAGAATCGTGACATACAGTTTCAGCGCTTCCTCGGTTTCGCCACAGGCGATATAAAGCAGGTCGGCCAGGTTCTTCTGGAAATTCAGATTGCCTGGCTCCAGGCGGTACGCCTCTTCTTGATGGCGGCGCGCCTGAATGAGATCCCCGTCCTGCTGGCAGAGAACACCAAGGTCGTTATGGCCGGGGGCATAACCGGGGTGGCGCGCAAGCAACGCCTGCAGCGCTTGACGTGCTTCACCGCTTTTACCGGAGTTTACCAGTACTAGCGCCTCACGGTGGAGTTGTTCCGGGCCCTTCGGAGGTTCATGGTAAACTGGTTGTTTATGTAACGGGGCGTACACCTGTTGCTGAGAGGGTGCCAACGGAGCAACTGCCGATTGAGGAACCGGGGGTGTTGGAGCGGATATCTGTGCCGACTGTGTGGGGGCCGGGAGCTGCCCACCCAGCTGCTGCAGCGCCTGGCGAGCCTGGCTGTTTATAGAATCCAGCTGTAGAGTACGGCTGAAATACTGGCGGGCCTGCTCGCGTCGACCGATTTGAACGCTGATAGTGCCGAGGGCGTTCAATGTTTCAACATCGAAGGGGTTGTCTTTCAGGATATCCAGATAGGTCTGAATGGCGTCGTCAGCCCATTCCAGCTCGACAAAATAGAAATCTGCCAGATTTTTACGGTAGGTTATATTTGTGGGGTCAAGCTTGTGGGCTTTTTCATAGTGAGCCAGTGCCTTCAAACTATTACCTGCCTGATAATAAAGCACCGCAAGATCGTTATGGGCCTGGGCAAATTCGGGATAGATCTTGAGGAAGTTCTGAATATGTCGCAGCGCTTCATCAGACTCCATGTCACGACTCGCAGTAATTATTCTCTCGTAGGTAGCCCGGCCTTCAATTACGACAAGACCCTGTAATGTCAGTTGGTTCATATCATCTCCTTGGTTGAAGGCTTGGGTACGGATTGTTCTGATTACTAGCAACATTTCTACAATAGTTGCCTCACGTTTGCAATAAATCGTTTAATAATCGAGCATATCCTGTGTGTAACAAAACAAGGGGATCCGTACCGCGACCCCCCCTGGACAAAACGACTCTCTTTGCAGTCTTATTAAAATGCTTTGGCAGCATACCCGTCGATCTGGTCACCGGCACTATCCATCTGTCTTCCAGAGGAATCTTTACCGTTAAATTTAAAAACGAGATGCGCCGGATCAATGGTGGCATCCCCGGCAGAGTTCTGCTGGACGGTAAACGTTACACTCGCCTGACGTGTTTCCGGGTTATACGTTACTGAATAGGGGCGTTTGGGGATGCTTACTTCACGATCAGTCGTTGGGATGGTGCTGTTGTAGTACCCGCCTTCCGTACTTTTTGCCCGCGATATTTCCCAATTGGCAGGATTCATGATTGAAGCCACATCCATTTCATTGTTGAAAGCAATTGAAACAGACACTTTTTTACTGGTATCCGGAGCCAACAGCAGAGTCGGGTCCAACATCCAGAGAGGTGTCCGGGCGCCGAGCAGCTGGTTGAAGCCTTTGTTGTTGGCGGCATCTATGTAGATCATTTTGGGTTTATTGAGGATAAAACTCAGATCATTCGCGAAGCTCGATTGCTTCGAGTCGAGAATACTGAGTTGCGCCGCCGCTTTGTCCGTTTCGCCCAATTTCACATAGGCTGCTCCAAGTTCATAATTAGCTGCGGGAAAGTCAGTTTTGAGCCTGAGTGCCTTTTGCAGCTGATTGACCGCATCCTCCGATCTCCCCATCTTGTTGTAGAGCACGCCCAAACTGTAGGGGACGTTGCCGTCACGGGGAGAAACCTTGGCAACCTTGTTGAACTGGACCTCTGCCTCGCCAAAGCGGTCAGTCTGGGTATAGAGGATGCCGAGAGTATAATCTGCCAGAGGGTTGATTGGATCCATCCTGGCGGAAATCTTGAACTCCTTTTCAGCGTCGGTGTATTTCTTAGCCTGGAGGTAGGCGTTGCCGAGGTCATTATGGGCGGTCACTGACGTTCTGTCGAGCTGGACGCCGATTTTGAAATATTTGATCGCCTCAGTTGTATTGCCCTTGCCCTGATAAATCTTACCCAGACTGGCATAGGCATCGGTGTTCTGAGGGTCAAAGGCCAGTACCTTCTTGAATTCTTTGATGGCCTCGTCAGTTTTATCGGCACTCCAGAGCGTCGCAGCCTTGTTCAATGCATATTGGGCAACCTGGCTCCGCTGAGTCTGTAAATTTTGAGTCACCGACGCAAAGGCATCGGCGTTCGCAGCAAATTGGTCGGCTTGGGAAAGTGCCATGGTAAACCTCATATACTATTTTAACAGTTATATAATCAATCCACACCTAAAAGGACCTGTTGCAAACTGTTCCTTATAAAGCTTATCGGATTAAATCGAAACAATTCAAGCACTATTCCAGTCAGTTGAACAACAATTTGAGCTTAATGACAGCCTATGCTACTGTTGCAGATATAATTAACTGGTTTTATACACAAACCAGAGTGTTACAGTACCACAGCGTGTCTGTCTTTACCAGAGGCAGGGGAGACGAAGACTGCAGCAGCACCGGCCCCCCATCTATTTGTAAAATTTTCTTCTTAAGGAGCAGCCATGCAGACAAACGAGTGCGTGATCGGAATAGACATCGGCGGGACAACCACTTCCCTCGGCTTTGTCAATCGCCAGGGTGCTCTGACCTGCGAGGCGACTTTGGACACTCTGGCTAACCAGCCGGGAGAGACCCTGGTTTCCCGCCTTTATGACACTATCGAAAAGCAGCGCTCGACTCTTCCTCCCCAGACTATTCTTTCAGGAATCGGCATCGGCGCTCCTAACGCCAACTACCTGAGGGGGACGGTTGAGAATCCGGTCAATCTCAACTGGGGGGCTTTGACCAACCTCGTAGAGCTGTTCCGGGGGCGCTTCGATCTGCCGGTTGCGATCACCAATGATGCCAACGCCGCTGCGATCGGGGAGCTGCTGTTCGGCGGCGCACGGGGGATGAAGCACGTTATCGTTATCACTCTCGGGACCGGGCTGGGGAGCGGTATCATCGTCAACGGTGAACTGTTGTACGGCAGCGACGGCTTTGCCGGTGAACTCGGCCATACGACCGTTGATCCTGATGGACGCGTCTGTGCCTGCGGCAAGCGGGGGTGTCTGGAAACATACGTTTCCGCCACCGGCCTCTGCCGGACGGTATCCGAACTGCTGGCAAAGCGGCTTGATCGGAGTACGCTGCGAGAGGTGAGTTTCAGCCAATTTACATCAAAACAGATTTTCGAGGCAGCCGGTGGTGGCGATTCAATTGCCTTGGCGGCCTTCGTGACTACTGGCCGGATTCTCGGCATGAAGCTGGCCGACGCCGTCGCCCACACTAGCCCGGAGGCTATTTTTCTCTCCGGCGGCCTGGCGTCGGCTGGTGAACTACTGCTAGCACCAACGAGGCGCTATCTGGAGGAGTTCCTGTTCACACCGTACAAGGGAAAGGTAAAGTTACTTCGGTCGGAATTGCCCGAAGGGAGCGGCGCGGTTCTGGGCGCTGCTGCGCTTGCCTGGCATGAGGTGGGCATCGCTACGCCCCCCTGACCTCCACCGTCACATCGTACAACGTACTCCCCCGCCCGCCGTCGGTCAGGCGCTGTGATGTAAGGGCATTGACCCCGCGGTCGCCCGGAATGAACTCCCGCCACCAGACCCCTTCGGTAACAACCGTTCCTGCCGGCACCCGCTCCGTGATCCGCAGCGTAAAACGTACCTCCCCCCGGTCATTATATGCGGTGACCGTTTGTCCGTCAGCCAGACCGCGTGCTTCCGCGTCGGCCCGGTTCATCAACAGCTCCATCGGTTTCTGCTTCGCGCGGAGATCGTCCTGCTCATAAAAACTTGAATTAAGAGCGAACGGCGTGACCGCAGGCTGCAGGCGGAGCGGATATCCGTCTCGCACGGCATGAGTCGGGAGAAGGCGCGGCAACGGCTCGACTTCCCTTCTGTTCAGAAATTCAATTTTGCCCGATGGGGTCAGCCACTCCCTCTTCGGATCGGTCGGCGGAGTCAGCATGACCGGTTCCCCCCGTCGCAGCCGTTCGGTCAGGGCTCCGCTCCGCCAGGGGTTTTCTCCGGTCAGCAGCAGCTCAATCAGT
>JAQUIT010000022.1 GCA_028681335.1 Desulfuromonadaceae bacterium
ATTCTGGCACCGGTCAACTGGGTTGCCAAAGCAGGGAGGGCTGTCACCAGCAAGTCCTCGGAATCTTCAGATACAGATAGAGGTAAGCAATTTGTCCTGTCGCGAAAAGTTATGGATGACTTCAGCAACGACGGGAAATTCATGGAAGAGTTGCAAGCAGTGCAGAGCCGATTCCGTGCCCATGACTGGGGTGTTGTTTCGCCAGTGCAACTACAGGCCAACAGCAGTTCCAATCGTGGCAAAGGATCTGTCGGTCGATATCCGACCGGAAGCAATGGATCAACAATCATCATCACGGACGAAGGGTCCGAATTCAAGGTGCGGTATGAGGATGAACCTGAGCAATAACATAACGATCATTACAATGGTCACGCTTTTTCTGACAGTACCGGTTGCCTACGGGGCAGGCGGTTCCTGCAAGGGAAAGGTGCTCAACCCGGTGACCGATATCTGCTGGCAGTGCATGTTCCCGGTGAAGATGGGGAGCGTCTCCTACGGCAATGGCGCCGAGCCGGCTCCAGGCAACATTACCTCGCCGGTCTGTGCCTGTCCGGACAGCAAAGGGATACTGATCCTTGGCGTGTCAACCGCGTTTTGGGAGCATGCCCGTCTGATCGAGACGGTCAAGGACCCGTTCTGCTTCCCAGTCATGGGCACCGGCATGACCAACCCGAAGCCCGGCTTTTCATCCGGAGAGATCCGCAGCAAGGAGTACGGCGATTCGGACTTTGCTTTCCAGCAGGCACATTACTTCTACTTCCCAGCCTGGTCGATCCTGAAGCTGTTCATGGATTTCCCCTGCGCGGAGAACCGGGCGTTCGACCTGGCCTACATGACGGAAGTCGATCCCATGTGGAACGATGACAGCCTGTCCTTCATCATCAACCCGGAGGCGCTCCTGTTCGGTAATCCGGTTTCGCAGTTGGCGTGCGTTGCCGACAGCGTGGCGGCAACTGTTACGTATCCGATTGATCCCCTGTTCTGGTGTATGGGGAGCTGGGGCTCTTTCTATCCCCTGTCAGGGAGCATGATCGAAAACAATCCCCTCAACGTCAATGCCGGGCTGGCGGCCCGGATGCTGTTCAAGCTCGGGCGAGAAACGCTTCTCTATGATACCGGCATCAACCAGTGCGCCAGTGCCGGGGTCGTGACGCCGATTCTCGTCAAAAGCAATTACCGTCTCCAGATAGCTAGACCGGTACGTGGCAACGACTGCATACCCATTGGCAGGCCCTCGCTGATCTGGGGAACGGCAAAGAACCCGCCTTTCGGGACTACCAACACGTCTCCTGACAATTTTCTCTGGTCACTGACACGAAGGAGGGTCTGTTGCGTCGGCTATGCACTCAATTGATGTCCTGTTTATTTATCGCTGCACCCTGGGCTGTATCTGCTGCCGGTAATCCTGGATATATCACTACCCCCGATACCTGCTGCATCGTGGACAGGATCGTCGAGGATACGGTTTATCTCAATAAAGTGGGCACGTGTAGCGGTAAACCCGGCAGAGCCTTCATCCAGACAAAGCTTAAAAAGGTGAAGGTTGTTGTGAATGGAACCGTGTGGAAGGAGACTGACGTGGAAGGAATGAGTGTGCCGGATCTTGCCAATACCCTGGCCAAAGCCGACCAACTTGCAGAGCGATTGGCAATTCCCAAAAACCGCAATGACCGCGAAATGTCTGATTTGGCCGGAACGCTTGATTCCTACTACCACTCTGATGAATTTCAGTTGCGCGTATTGAGTGAGACAGAACGAATCAAGAAAGAAGTCTTTGGGGATAAGGTCACCGGCTACTACGCAGATAAGGCCAAACAGGAAAGCAAAGGGAAACTCACCAACTCCGAGCGCATCTATGTTTTCGTTTCCTCGGCCATGCCGCTCCAGACGATCAGGAACTATGCCGCTTCTGTGTCCCGCCTGGGAGACCCGAACGTCACCCTGGTCATGCGCGGGTTCGTAGATGGGATGACGAAAATCCAGCCGACCGTCAGCTTCATCGCCTCAGTACTCCAACGTGACCAGTCGTGCCGCCCACAGGAAGGAGAATGCGAGATGGTACCGGCAAGCCTGGCAGTAGATCCCCTGTTGTTCCGGCGGTACCAGATTGACCGGGTACCCGCCGTGGTTTATGCCCGAGGGCTCAAAGCTGAGGATGCCGGCTTGAGTGAAGGTGATGCCAAGAACACCACTATTGCGGATTACCATACGGCATACGGTGACGCCCGCCTGGAGTACCTGCTTGATCAGATCCAGAGGGAAACTGGATCGCAGTCCCTGGCCGCTTTGCTTTCCACTCCGGCAAACAAAAACTGAAAAAGGAAAGAGGAAACATTCGCATGAATGATGAAACCAGCATGGAGTCTAACATCTCTCAGGAATCGGAAAACAACAAGGATGCCGTTTCGGTACCCAAAGAGTATCCCAAAAAGCATCCCAAACAGCATCCAAGCCTTGTTTCCATGATAGCGATCTGTGTGGCGGTGTCTATTGGAGCATCTTTGGCAACCATAGTTGGCTATGACCGCTGGTTCGCCCAGAAGGTAGTTGCAGTGGATATTAAGGGGTACATCGCTCAGCAGCGGGACAACTATCTGGCCGGCAAACTGAACGATGACGAATTGAAGAAGAGTTTCGACCGACTGGAAACCGTCATCACGGCAATTCCAAAGAACCGGGTGATCATCATGGGTGACGCGGTGGTACGCAATGCCGAAACCGTTAAACCTTGATTTCCATAACTGGCGGCTCTGGCTGGCTATCACTTGCCTGATAGTTGCGGGAACCCTGATCCCCTACAAGTTCAGTGTCACTCTCACGCCTTCTCTTAAGCACCGGATCTACTGGCTCACGCGCAACCCGGACAAGGTGGTGAGAGGTGATTACGTACTGTTTCACCATAAGGAATTTGCGGCCAAGGTTGGTATGAAAAAGTCGGAGGAGATGCTGAAGGTCATCGGCTGCAACGAAGGGGATCAGCTCACCGTCGATGCGGAGAAGAAGTTCTACTGCAACGGCGAGTATTTGGTGCGTGCCAAAGACATCTCACTGAAGGGGGAACCACTGCAGCACTTCGTCTTCAATGGTCAAATCCCCAAGGGAGTCATGTTCGTCATGGGACAACACAAGGACAGCTACGACTCCCGCTATTTCGGTTTCGTGGACAAGAACCGCATCCTGGCGAAAGCCTACCCGATCTTTTGAGAGGAATTCCGTGCCCATTGAGAAACTCAATCCCCTGCATTATATGGGGCAGGCTGCGTATACCGGCTTCTGGCAGAAACTCTTCGCGACGCTGCTCTACGGTTTCTGGGGGCGATTTTTCTTCGTTGCACTTGTCGTCTCGGCCTTCTGGGTAGGAGTCCGACAGCGTAATCCTACCCTGGCTGCCATCTGCCTGCTGCTGGCGGCAATCGTCGCCTATGGCGGCGGGATCATGAACCTGATCAGATCGTTCACGGGATAGGAGAGAACGTGTCGAAGGATAGCAACAGCACTCCGGATATCATGCCGGTACCACCAAGCAATGAGATCCACCCGCGAGGGCTCCTGGAGGCAATTTCGTACATCGATCAGAACTTCGCCAACGAACTGGGAGGCTGCATGATCAAGTCCCGCTTCCTGACTACTAAGCAGAGGCTTGAATTCATGGAAGTGGGATTCAGGAGTTCCTTTGCCTCGGGTATTGTTTCGGCATTCCTGACTCCTGTTGCCATAGGGGTGATCGAACAGTACATCCCCATGTTCGGTGATCCGTCGCCGACCTTCTTTGACAAGTTCAGCGCCTTCCTGTTGGCGCTGGGGTTCTCGTTGGGCTACGCCATCTTCATGGCGAAGGCCTCCACGTGCTTCATCGGCGAGTACACACGTGCCATGGTGCTAAACCTCCTGGGCGGAATGATCTTCGGGGCCATCGTCAAGGCGGTTGTGGCCTTCATTGCTTTCCATTTCCTCTATTTCAAGATCTTCACCGACAAGAACGTGGTGTGGGCAGTGACCAAGCTCTACTACACCAAGACCTCTCAAAGCACCGTTTACTCAATATATAACTGGGTCCAGGGATTCAAGGGGATCTTCCTTATTTCCGCCTACTTTGTTCTGATTTCCACGGCGGTGTTCATCATCATTCCCATTATCGCCATGCTGTTCGCATGGAGGCGCAACCTTAAATTGATTGATGCAGGAGTAGTACATGTCGATACGGACAGTATCTAGGCTCGTTCTTACGGCACTCTTGGTGCTCATCCCAACCATGGCTTTGGCTCTGGACATGGAGTTTTACGTCTGGGGAGGCCACGATGCCGTCGTGAATGCCTTCGGTAAGCTGGCACTGATCTTCGGCGATAACGCTTACAAGTCGCTCTATTTCGTGGTCATCACCGCCGGGCTCTTCTTTGGCGGGGTGACGGTCTTTGCCAAGTCGCTGGGAACAGCCAACGGCTCCGTCATGACCTGGATTGTGCCGACTTTGATCGGCGTCATGGTCTATCTCGCCTTGGTCGTCCCCAAAGGGACTATCCATGTCTATGATCCGGTCTTCAATAAGAACCAGGCTGTGGGCGGAATACCTGACGGCGTTGTGGCAGTGGCCGGTATTTTGAACAAGATCGAGCGGGGTCTGGTGGATATCGTCACTACTGCCGGAGATCCCCTGAATTACCAGACGCAGGCCGGTGGAAAAGGATTCCTGGGGCTCGCTCAACTGACCAGTATTCCCCTGTCAGCAGTGGACAGCAATCTGGACGCTTCTATGCGGAGATACGTCAAGGATTGTGTTTCCTACGCACTGATGAATCCCAATGCCAACCTTACGGTGGATGAATTGCGCAAGACTACCACCAACTTTGTTGGCTCCCTGGACAAGGCTGTCAACCCGGCCATCTGGACGGTCTACTTCAATGCCGCCAACCCGCAGGGCCAGGCGCTTACCTGTACTGACTCCTGGACCAACATCAAGGATGCGCTCACCCCGGCCAATCTGGGGAAGAATATCGAATCGGTTTGCGCCAATCTTGGTTACGACGTTACTGATGCCGCTGCCCTGACCCAATGCAAGACGGTGCTGAACAACGTGAACGCCGGGACCGGTCTCGGAGCGGCGAGCATTGATGACTTCCTGAAACAGGCATACGTCTCCCAGAGGCTGGAGGAGATTTTCCGCAGTGGCAACGCATCCGGCGCCACCAACTATCAGTTTCTGCTCAACGCCTCTGGGGCTATGAAATCAGCCAACGAATGGCTGCCGATCCTGAAGGCGGCGCTAACCGCCATTGCGGTGGGGCTGCTGCCGTTCCTGGCACTCTTCATCCCAACACCTCTGATCGGCAAAGCTGTGGGAATCATCGCTGGCTTTTTCATCTGGCTCACTGCCTGGGGTGTCACCGATGCCATTGTTCATCAGTTTGCCGTCGACTACGCCAATCAGGCTTACGAGATGGTGCGGCAGAACAAGCTCGGCATGGATGCGCTCTACTTCTTCCCCGATCAAACGGTGAAGATCCTTGGGATGTTTGGCACACTCCGGATGAGTGGGATGATGCTGGCTACAGTTATCACCGGGATGTTGATTCGGTTCGGCGGGCACGCTATGTCAATGATGGCCGGGGGGATGGTCAATCAGGTGCAGTCGGCAGGTACCCGGGCGGCACATGAGGTGGAAGATCCAGCCGGTAGAGCATCAGCCATGCAGCGCAACGTGACAGCCATGCCGACGCAGGCATGGAGTAACGAGCACAGCTTCCAGGCGAGACAGGCGCAATCGCTGGTCGGGATGTCGGCCAAGACAACTGCATCGAGTGATATGATCCGGGACTTCGGGATGGATTTTTCGAGCAGAATATCTGCTGATAGCGAGATTGGCAGATCAATCGGTTTCGGTGGTAGCGGCAGGGCCATGCGGGAAGGCGGTCTGTCCTCTGCCTACGAATTGAAATCATTTGATGGCCGGTTGGGACTCGACAAGTCGGCTGCGACCAAGGATGTTGTTTCAGGCAGCTATGGTGGCGACACTCTGGCATTTGCCAAGATGGGAGTTGCCAATGACCGGGCCTTGGCAAATGTCTTTGGGTCCGGTGAAAACTACTCAAACTTCCTGACTGCCAACATGGACAAGAGTGTTGGGCAATTGCAGGGGGAAATGGGTGCTTATGCCGCTGCCAGGTCATTGGGTTTCAGCGGAAACTGGCGAGATTTTCATGCCATGCGTTCTGAGGTTACGGCCCTTGGGGATTTTGCCAATGCCGATGCGGTGAACAAGATTGCCAATAAATACGGGATCTCTTCCGGACAGCTCATGCAGATGAATGCCCAGTTCCAGCAAAGCAAGCATGCTTCAGAGGTAACCGGGCTATCAAATCAAATGGGAGGACCGGTTGCTGCCGGCACAGAGGCTGGTCATGTTTTGGCAACGGAAACCGGTGGCAAGATCCAGGGAATTTATGCAGGTGGTGGCTACGAGAACTACCAGCAGCTCACCAGCAATGATGTTTCAGGGAGGATCGCCCGCAATCAACTTGTTCATGCTGCAGCGGACCAGATGGTTGGCCGGATTGCTCCGCAACTCCAGAACGATCCGGAGATGTACCAGAACGGTCATCTGACCGAACGGGGCTTTGCCGAGATGCAGAAGGCAATGGAGGGTCAAAACATCAACTTCACAACAGCCGACGGCAAAAGTGCTGTCAATGTCGGCATGGATGGCGGGATCGTCAATTCATCTAATTCAGGTACCGTTGCCAAGGGAGACAAGGGGCAGGCTTTTGAAATGCAGAAGCAGCTCCGTGCTGCCGGATTCCAAAGTGCCGCCGCCCATGTCGCCAAACTGTCTGGCCAGGCCTTCGACTACAAGGCAGATTACGACCGGAACGGCAATCTCGCGTCGTTTGCTATTGATCAAGGTGGTCGGGTGCAGAAGTTCGATCTTGGCCAGAGCAAGAGCGGAACTGATATCGAGCGCCTGGACCGGAACGTGTCGACCACAGACAAGGGGCTGCGCAAAACAGTTGGTGATTTTATCAAGACCGGCTACGAAAACCAGTCACTGAATGTCTCACGGAAAACCGGCAGCTACATGATCCAGGCTGGTGGCAAACAGATGATGGTCAATGGGGACTGGTATTACGCCAAGAATGAGAAAACCGGCAATATGGAGGTAGTCGGCGGTTCATTCTCCAACGGGCTTGACGGTAATGTCCTTATGTACGCCAAGGACAAGGATGGCAACCTGCACTACTCCCAGGTTCAGGGAAAGATGGACAAGAGCGGGAATCTTATTGCCGGGCAGCGTTCCGAAATCACAGAGGATCAGTTTGTTCAGTCGTCACAGCAGGGAGCGGCGGTTGTCAGTACCAGGTCTGGTGGTGGAATTACCGGGAGTGTCCGTGCCGATGGCGGGGTCAAGGCGGATTATTCGAGTTCGCAGGTGGTTGGGACGAGGGTTGAATCCAAGCAGAATCTGGCTGGGAGTGCAGCTACTCAGGAATTCAGAGAAGGCCGCTCTATTGATGCCGGTGCTGCTGCTACGACGATTGCTGTTGGACAAGGAGCGCTGCATGAGACGGCGGGGCTGGTAAATGATGCATCTGCTGTCGTCAGACCTAATATGACATTGAAACAAAACCGTGAGAACAGGATGGAGAAAGTTCAGCGGGCAGAAGAAACGGCTAGAAGAGATTCTGCACGTGCGGCAATGGATAAATCACAGGAAGTACACCAGAGCCTTCAGAGAACCAGCAAAATACTCCAACATCAGGGTAAATCATCCAATTTGCCAACAGGACCTGGGGCACCACTCAAAAAAGGACGATAAATGATCTCGAACAAAATTCTATTGATTCAAGATGGACTTATAATCATAACCTCCGAATTATTTTCATTACCATCTTTAATTGTAAATGACGACATAGACCTTTCAGTGGCAGATTACGGTGCTAAACTGACTGTAATAGGTCGTGACTTTGCTATTCCTTGCTCGGCATTAACACATTTTGAACAGATCTATGAAGCGAATATCTATTTTTACGCAGAGCAGCCTTATGAGTTGGTAGCAGAGTTCATTGGGTGTTTAAATCTGAATAGGGATGAGATATTGAAAATAAAAGGGGCGTATGAGTTTTCCATTTATTGATCATTTTCATAAAAATGATTGTAGGTTACAGTTCTCCATTCATTTTCATCTCTGATCATATCCTCCGTTATAATCGGTCTACTGTCTGTGCTCGTGTAACCGTATTTCAATAGTTGTAAAAACGGAAGCCCTCTTAAAAATCCCGCATATAGTCGTGTCGGCACACGGTCTATGCAAATGTAGAAAAACCCCAATACCGTTATGCCAACTACCCAGAACCATAAAGTATTTAAAAAAATTATTCCTATAACAGTTCCAGATGCTATGGCTGGTACGAAGCTCAAAATAGCTGAAATAAAAATACCTTTAAAATTTAGCTTATTATTCGTAATCATATGATTATCCCCCCTCAAACTGCCATATTGGCAGCATCAGCAATCATTGATGCCGCCAACATAATTTCATCCCTGCTCGTAAACCTTCCTACGCTTATTCGGACGCATGATTCAGCATCTCGGCGGTCAAGACAAATAGCCTTTAGGACGTGTGAAGCTCCGGTAACGCCAGAAGTGCAGGCAGAGCCAGTCGAGATAGCGATATTTGGCTGCAAAAACCCTATCAACTGATGTGAATCAACATCTGGAAACATTATATTCAGATTCCCCGAATGTCTATTGGAGAATTGAGGGCCAATAAGCCGAATATTGGGTAATTTGCGAACTAACTCATCATAAAGTAAATTGCGCAATTCTTTAGTTGTTTTACTTTCTTCTATACTGCTATCGCTCAAAATAGATGCTGAGAATCCCATACCAACGCACAATGGTACAGGGAGAGTCCCCGGACGAAGTGATTGCTCTTGGTCACCACCAAACAAAATTGGCTTCATATTCTTTGTGTGGCCTCTTTTTATGTATAAAGCTCCTATACCTTTCGGCCCGTACATTTTATGCGCTGACATACTTATTAGGTCTATTTCTATATCACTTACATCTATATTTACTGTCGGAAATGCTTGAGCAGCATCTGTATGGAAAAAAGCTCCATGTGATTTGATCAATCCAGACAGCAACGATAAGTCCTGTACCGTCCCAATTTCATTGTTGACGGCCATGATTGATACAAGACCTACATCTCCTTTATTAAGTTCATCGACCATCCAATTAACATTTACTGAGCCATTATTATCTACTGGTATAAATCCGACCGTACAGTCTTCATTTAAAAGGGAATTCGCAGCATTCAATATACATTTATGTTCAATTTTGCTTACAAGTATTCGTCTTTTACCTACAGGGAGAGCCTTGCCTATGCCTAAGATGGCGATGTTATTTGCTTCAGTTGCCCCTGAGGTAAATATGATTTCATCGTTATCAGCACCAATAAGTGACGCAATTTCTCCCCGCGCAATTTCTACGCTTTCATGTGCCTTCCATCCCCAAGCATGATCTGACGAGTGTGGGTTACCGAACGATTCCATGAAATATGGAAGCATTGCTTGCAATACCCTCGGGTCCACGGGAGTCGATGCTTGATTGTCAAGATATATACTCTCTTGGAGGGACATAATTTACTCCATGACTAATTAGATAAAATTATAATACGTGTACTTGTGTCTGGATAGGTTGTCCAGTTAGTTGACTATACACCGTTTCTCATATATTGTGCAACTGGAGCATTTATCCAGTAGCGGGGGCAACATGAGTAGAGGGCTTTTATTTAGTGATGGTTTTAAACCTCAGTTTTCTGGACACGAGACATTTCCTCTCCGGTATGGTTGGCTAAAAAAAGCCTACGATGCTGTCTCGAAAGCTGAACTTAATAGCAACGCGCCCAAGGGAGTTTTCAGCAGTGATGATGCAATAGCTGACTTTGGAGTTGGCAAGAACATGGTCACATCAATAAGGCATTGGGCTGTCGCATGTGATATTATTGAAGAAATTAAAGACAAATCGGGTAGTTACCACACCACTGCATTGGGTAAAATGCTTTTCGATGACAATAATGGGGTGGATCCATTTTTGGAATCGCTGGCATCCTTGTGGCTAATTCACTGGCAACTTTCTGGTACACCCTCCAAGACTACTACATGGTATTGGGTCTATAATCATTATCCGAATCGAAATTTCGATCGGGACCATCTATCTAAAGGCCTGCTTACACTCTGCCAACATCTCAACCTCCAGAAAATCGCACCTGTGACAATCAAACGTGATGTTGAATGCTTTATAAGAACATATGTAAGCAAAGGTGGCACTGAGCACTTCGTCCACGAAGATAACTTGGAATGCCCCCTGACAGAACTTTCGCTAATAAAACCGATGGGTAAACGCGATGGTTTTCAAACAGCAAGAGGCCCAAAATCTACATTACCTGACAGTGTCTTTATCTATGCTTTACTATCTTTTTGGGAAAATTTTACTCATGCAAAAACGTTATCGTTTGAAGCAATTCTTTATGAGCCGGGCTCACCCGGCAGAATCTTCCTGCTTGACGAGAATGACCTTAATGAGCGCTTGGTGCGAGTATCTGATGTGACATCAGGTGCTATTCAATGGTCAGAGACTGCCGGATTGAGACAGTTAATAATGCGAAAACAATTATCGCAAAGTGATGCACTATCTATAGTGCAATCTACATATCCATTATCCCATAAGCGGAGTGACATTTGATGGATGTACTATCTAATCATGTTCGAATTGCGCGTCGTTTCCAGCGCTCTATAAATATAGGAACAGACCTGGATGACTTGTCTTCGCTAGAAGGTTTTGTTTGCCCGAAATCGTCAAGTGACGCACTGTTACTAATGGCAAAACACATCACTGAATCGAAGCAGGGAGCATTTACTTGGACTGGACCTTACGGAAGCGGTAAATCCAGCCTTGTCGTTGCGTTAGGTGCGCTTTTAGGATCAGACAAACGCAAACAGGATCTGGCAATTAAAGCCATCGGCAAAGATGTAGCAACTGAAATTATAAAACTGCTTCCTCCGAAATCAGATGGTTGGAAAATTCTTCCGGTTATAGGTCGGCGAGCAGATCCTGAAGAAGTAATTTGGGAAGCACTTGAACGTTCTGAGTGGAATATTCAACGATATCGCGAGGAAAAGACCGGAGACCATAGTCTTATAAATGAACTGAATAATATTGCAGGCATAAAACCTGAGAACAGTGGTGGCCTGATTATATTTGTTGATGAAATGGGCAAGTTTTTGGAGGAGGTTGCTAAAGGTTCTTTAGACGTATATTTTTTTCAAATGTTAGCAGAAGCAGCGTCCAGAAGTAATGGTCGACTCATTGTAATTGGAATACTACATCAATCATTTGAAGAATACGCAAGCCGCCTTTCAAGGTCAATTCGCGACGAGTGGACCAAAATTCACGGGCGTTTCACGGATTTGCCAATAAATACTGCAGGAGAGGAACAAATAGAATTGATCGCTCGTGCCGTGACAAATGACACGGGCAATTCCGTAGACCAAGATCATATAAAAGCCACTGGCAAATGCATAAGAACAAATAGGCCATCAGTTGCAACCTCTTTCGAAGAGCGACTGGCAATGTGTTGGCCGCTTCATCCTGTAGTATCTTGTTTACTTGGACCCATTTCTCGCCGTCGATTCGGCCAGAATCAGAGAAGTATTTTTGGATTTTTAAATTCAGCCGAACCACACGGCTTTCAGGATTTTCTTAAAAGCACACCAACACATCTCGAATCTTTATTTTGGCCAGCGCAACTATGGGATTACCTCCGCATAAATTTAGAGCCAGCAATTCTTGCATCACCTGACGGACACCGATGGTCGTTAGCAGTAGAGGCTGTAGAGCGATGCGAAGCTCTAAGTGGAGAGTTGCCCCATATCGAGTTAGCCAAGTGTGTAGCACTTATAGATTTATTCAAAGAGAGATCAGGAATTTCTGCATCATATGATTTACTATCTAGTTGCGTTAAGGATTACACAACTGAGCAGGTTAAAAACATCCTTGATGATCTAATAACTTTGAATGTTGTCATATATAAAAAATATATGGATTCATTTGCAATTTTTGCTGGGAGTGATTTTGATATTGAACAAGCATTAACTGATTTACGGGATGACAATCAGGAAATTGACTTCAGAGTGCTTAGATCGATCAGCCAACTTCAACCAATTGTAGCAAAATCATTCTATCATACAACTGGAGCATTATACTGGTTTGAGGTTGATATAACGCCTGTGTCAGAGGCTCTTACGAAAATTGAATTATTTGAACCAAAAAGCGCATCAATAGGACTGTTTTTACTACTAATACCTACGGCGGGCGAAACGGTACAACACGCAGAGCAAACTTGTCAATCAGCAGTGCTTAAGACAACTAAATGGCCAACTATTGTGGGGCTTGCAGATAATAGTTCGGTGCTACGCAGTCTAGTGTTAGATCTGATGTGCCTTGAGAAAATTCAAATTGCGAGCCCCGAATTGGAAGGTGATCCTGTTGCCCGCCGAGAGGTTAATGCACGTATAACGGATCTCTCTAGTCAACTTGAAGAGGAAATCAAAAAGTCATTTGGAACTGCAATTTGGCATGTTCCTGGTGTTGATAATCCAATATCTGTTGAATCATCAGGACTCAGCGTAATTGCATCTAACGTCGCACGACGTTTGTTTGACAAAGCTCCATTTATACCAAATGAACTTATTAATAGGTTAAAGCCATCAAGTAATTCTATCGCTGCTCAGAAAACCCTATTGCGACACATGGTAAACAACAATGGACAAGAACGATTAGGGATAGTGGGGTTTCCAGCAGAAGGCGGATTATACAAGTCATTACTCGAATCAACGGGCCTTTATCGTCAAAAAGAAACAAATTGGAGATTTGTTTATCCATCAGAGGATGACAGATCAAGGTTATTTCCTCTTTGGGTTGAAGCCAGAAAAATCCTGGAAAATAACTCGCAATCAACGGTATCACTTGGTGAAATTTATAAAGTTTGGGCTTCTCCGCCATTTGGAATTAAAAGTGGCCTTATGCCAATTTTAGGTGTCGCATTCATTCTATCAAATCACAATAATATAGCTACATACTTAGACGGTACGTTTAGAGCAACTTTTGATGATTACGTAGTGGACTGTCTTACACAAGATCCAAACCGTCTTGAACTAAGATGGATGAATCTTTCTCAAATATCATTGCAAATTCTCACTGGAATGGCCGTTCTAGTTAAAGAAATCGAAGCGACAGAACACGATATTGCGACAGAACCGATTGAAGTCGCAAGACGCCTAGTTGCTGTTGTAGATAAACTCCCAAATTGGACTCAGCGCACATTGCAACTTACACCGAATGCTAAAAGAATCAGAGACTTGTTTAAGCAGGCACATGACCCAAATAAGTTTTTGTTTGATGATATTCCAGCATTGTTCAAACTTGATTCAAACTCAATCAATGATGAGTCTATAGTAAAGATAATAGAACTTGTAGGTAACGGTCTAAAGGAACTTATAGATTCATATCCGACCATGATAAAAAATATGCAAACGCAAATGCTCAAGGAGCTAAACTTTAGCTTAACAGCGATGAATGATTTTTCCGAACTTCATGAGAGAGCAGAGAATATCAAACAGCTAACCGGTAATTTCCGTCTTGATGCGTTCATTACTCGACTAACATCTTTTTCAGGAAAGCTTGATGAAATAGAGGGAATTGCTAGCCTAGCTGCAAACAAACCTCCTCGTGACTGGTTAGACCGAGATGTTGACGCAGCTATGATTGAAGTAGCAGATTTGGCACAGCAATTCAACCGAGCTGAAGCTTTTGCGCGCGTCAAAGGACGGCCAGACAAAAGGCATTCCGTTGCTATAGTAATCGGAATGCCTAACCAACCAACTCCATTGCATAAAGAATTTGATATTTCTACATCTGAGAAAAATGCAGTATTGAAACTCGCAAAGCAAATCAATAACTTAATAGCTGGATCAAATATAAAGTCTGAAATTGCACTTGCAGCTATTGCAGAGGCTGGAGCTCATGTCATTAGGGGTACACTTGAAAACTAAGGTGCTTTCCAATGATGCTATTGAGGTGTCTATGCCGATGACAGAAAAACATGTACTTGGGCTATCTGGTGGTCGGGACAGTGCAGCTTTAGCTGTGTATATGCGTCAACACCATCCTGAAATAGAAATTGAATACTTTTTTACAGATACTGGAAAGGAACTCCCAGAAGTTTATGAATTTTTAGTCCGTCTTGAAGGATTCCTTGGCAAAACTATACTTAGACTCAACCCAGATCGTGATTTTGACTTCTGGCTGAAACAGTATAAAAACTATCTACCTTCGCCACAAAGTCGTTGGTGCACTAGACAGCTGAAACTTAGGCCATTCGAACAATGGATAAAGCCATTTCTTGAGCAAAACTTCAAGGTTGTGAGTTATGTGGCTATCAGATCAGATGAAGATTATAGAGAGGGTTACACATCAAAAAAGGAACATCTCTCTGTTAGGCTGCCCTTCAGAGAAGCGGGGATTGATAAAGCAGGAGTAATTGAAATCCTAGAATCTTCTGGGGTAGGAATGCCAAAATACTATAGTTGGAGATCAAGGAGTGGTTGCACTTTCTGTTTCTTTCAACAAAAAATTGAATGGGTTAGATTAAAAGAACAGCACCCTGATGAATTTGATAATGCGAGATTCTATGAAAAAACTGCTGTACTGAACGGGTCTCCCTTTACCTGGAGCCAAGGTGAGTCTCTTGATGAACTCTCTCGACCAGAAAGAGTTGAGCAAATTAAGGCAGACCACGCTAAGCGCTTAATTAAACTAAACGGTAAAAAAGTAATTAACCCGCTACGAGTGGATTCAGAACCTGTAGATATTGACGATCTCTACGGACAAGCAAAAGTATGTCTAGCATGTCACAAATAACAATATAATGTTCAGCAGATCAGCTTGAAACCAAACCAATTATAATGACATACACTGACTGAAATCCGCCTTTATTGCTTCAACTACAGCGATTATGTCATCATCAGACAAAAATGGTGCCTGTGCATAAATAAGTCCTTGTTCACCATTCAATTTAGCTGCCAAATGCCCCTTACCAAGCAACATTTCTGCACCTGGCCGATCTAATGATATTCTCGATGTTGCCTCACTAGAAACCTTCAAAATCAAGCGATTTCCAAGGTTTTCGCGTAATTGCATTGGCATAACATCTTTGTCTGGGCGTTGCGCAGCAAAAAATAAATGAATTCCAGCAGCACGAGCTTTAACGCCAAGTCGTTGGACAATTGCACTAACAGTAGACTTGTAGTTGTCATCAAGCATCCAATCTGCAAATTCATCATGGACAAGAAAGACCATTGGCAACAACTCATCCTTACCAACCTTGGCATTATAAGCTGTGAGATCTCTTGCGCGTGCTGCAGCAAAAGTACGGTATCTAACCTCCATTTCTTGAATTAGATCTTTAAGAACCTCAACAGATCTCTCCTTTGTTGTGATAATAGGCTCTCTAAGGTGCGGTAAAGTATCTAACGCTGTATAATCAACTCCCATTTTGGGGTCTATCAGTATTATATTTGATAAACTACGCGGATTTGTTGCGGCTATATCTAATAGCAATGCCTGAATTAAGACTGATTTGCCGCTGCCTGTTGACCCTGCTATTAAAGAATGTGGTTCGTGCTGCGATAGACCGCAGAAATCACTTCCTAAATTGAGGTACAAAATACTTCCGTTCAATTCCTGCAACCCCAGTACAAATGAAGTATTTATACCAGCAGCATTCCGGTTCAGTTGACGCTTTGCCCAAACATCCCATAAGGAGACAGGTTGACGTTTATCACCTGCGACAGATACAACAATCTCTCCTGGTTTTGGCTGTATCGTGACGATCTGTAGGCTATGTGTAGTAAGTAATTGAGTGCGTTTTGATTCAATATCCTCGACTTTCAGGCGATCTGAGCCAGACAGTCTAATTAAACATCCGTTTGGAGTAAGCCTCGTCCCAATAATATTCGCCTGTAAACCATAGCCATTTAATGCGGTCCTGAGTTTTCGAGACACATCTTGCATCCAATTATCACGATCATCCACAATATGGCCACGTTGAATTATGCGTTCCTTGATAAGCGCATCCAATTTAGTCGCATGTGGTTTTAAAATCATTGAGGAGCTATTTATGTCTTGCTTGGTATTAGTCAACAATTGTTGAGGATCATCAGTCAAAGCACTTAATTCATTTACTTCATTAGTCTCTATCGTGGGTTCACAGACTGGTTGTGTTGTCTCATCTATTCTACTGGTTTGTTGATCATCAATTGGCAAAGAAAGGCGATTAACCATGTCTGACCATGTAACTCTCGGCGCGGGCGATTGAATTTGGACACCTTCCCATGGCGAATCTGTGTTGATTGAACGCCGAATTGGAAAAACGTCTTCTTGCCGGGCGTATGATTCTAGTAATCGTCTCAACTCAGGGCGGGCATACACCTCTTGATAAGAAGGAATGCCGTCAAAATCCTCAATTTTTGTACGTTCAGATGAGGTGTTTGCATCTCCTGGCTCAGCAGAATGTACAAACACATGCGAATATCCACGCATTGTAATTTTGACATTTCCTTCTCGGATTGCAGCCCGGGAGCGTTCAAGTAAAGAAGTATGCCCTGGTGGTATTATCGCATCTATCAAGAGATCAGAAATCCTCGACAACCAGAGGTCACGATCCAATCTTCCAGGATCACCGAATAGAGCTTCTTTCATCATACCTTGTGTAGCCAGTAACTGAGCTTTTGATGAGCGTCTGGCATCGGCAAGATTTGATGCACTAACATATTTCGATTCCAATATACCGATGTGTAACCTAATACCATCGTCAGCATCTTCAATACATAACCCAAGAAGATCAGCAATCCTACTTTCCTTTTGAGCCAACCAACTTGCGTAGTCATCAAGCAAAAAGAAAACACAAATTGAAGCTTTTCCTGGTTCAACGCAAACTTTTTGAAACTCTTGGTTGAGGAGGAAGCGACTTAAAACAATGCCAATTAATTCTCCGGCAGAGACACCTCGTTTTGCAGCACGCAAAACAATATCCCCAGATACACTAATAGCATCATTTATTAAGCAGCTAGAGAAGGATGTAAACTCATCTTCTGTTAAGCCTAGCCCGAGTTCATGAAGTCTGCGTTTGACGAGGACGCTTAGTAAGCGAAGTTCGGAGGTTGAGCTAACAATCATATTGCGACCATTAGTTCGGTTTCGCCGATACCTCACTACTGTAATTTTGTTAGCTTGAAGCTGACGTTTGTCCAGAAGTTCATCATAAGTGGCAACCCACTCTGCGAGACTATGGGCATCATCAAACAAATTGCGCAGCCGCTCGTTTTGTAGGGATATTTGTCTTGCTGGGACCAAATGGTGCTGTGTTGGAGCATCCTGTTGGCGGGCTACTGCACCAACTAAATCGACATAAGCTCGACCAGTTTCAGTTTGCTGAGGACAAGTAAGAAATGTAGTTGATTTTAATTCATTCTCACCAGACACACTACGGTATGACCAGCGAGATGGTGCATGTTCTAATACTGGTCGGTCATTCAGCCAGTCAACGGGAATCCATTCGACTGTTGCTGTCCCAGATACGACGTCGTGCAAAAATGCAATATCGAAAGGCCTAAAGCCTGCTTCTGATTTGCCAAAATTATTACTTGGTGGGGAGACAGAAGTCCTTAATTTTGAGATAAAATTATCAGATGTCTCGCTGACCACTGGAACATCTGGATCTGTGTCCGATTTACTTACCAGTTCAGCGTAGATTTTCCTCATTTTACTAGCATCTTGATGGCGCACGGATACGTTACAATGAATTTCATTATTAACTTGTAGTCCAGCAAGTTCGCGCACAACAGCCATTGGCAATGCTGCAGCGTCAGCATTGTAAAGTAAAATACTCAGATTTGCGCTCTCATGTGGCTGCAATCCAATATATCGTTCCAACAATTCGCGAACTTGGTGAGCTGCTTCTGTTGGGTTGACATCAGTCAATTGGTCGTCTGCCCTTACAGGACGTTCCAGTAAGCTGTATCCATTAACAGTACTAGTTTCAGTCACAAGAACTGGCGTCCCAGCATGATCAGCAAGAGCTATCTCTGGGTAAAACGGATGTTGCAATTCTTCGCTGAATTCTTGAAAAAAGATGTTTCTATCGCCAAATGAAATATTGTCACTAAAAAGAAGATGAGAGACCAGACCTGCCACGCGATACAATTTTACTGCAAGCGCTTTCATTCTTTCAGGATGCCATGGTGGGATGATTATGCTTGGTTGATTACCGGTAAGACGAACAGTACCAATTGTAAGTACTTCAGCAACGAGTTTTGAGCGTGATATGTCTCCTTTGGCATGCATAATTAGCATCTTAAGCAATACTCCGAATGATTCCGCCTGCTTAAAAACAGATCTTGTATGAAGGCCTTGCTTAACAAAATCGTCTATTGCAGATTGGTAATCACTTTCGAATGTTAGCCATGCATTTTTAATCTCGCTTTGTTGATCTCCGGTCAGGCGACCATCTTTGAATAGTTCATCTATTCGTCGTTTTATATCAGCACGAAGACTACGCAATCTCCCTGGTGGGGGGACAAGGGAGCCAGCGTCACGCGCAAATGTAGCTTCAAGTGTATTGACATCAAATAAAGAGACGCCTTGAACCCCACCTTTCTTACTGACCATACGACGTGGCACCTCAGTGCAGGCGATGCCGCCTTTTTCGAGAAGTCGCTTAAGATCGTCATAAAGGACAGTGCCTATAGAATCAGGGCGCCCAACCCATATAATTTGTGTTTTTTCTAACTGTTCTTCGCCATCATTTTTCCGTTTCAGTAAAATGACTTCAAATTTGATCTGATTTTGTAACTTTGAAGTGGAGTTGTTTGATTTGAGCCTTACACCGAGACGTTTTTTCTCATATGCGAAGAAAGCAGGGTAGTCAAACAAAGGGTTAGGTAAATCACCTGGCCCCATTTTTTCTATGTGCCATTCAACTTTGTCACCCAGTAATTCTGGTAAGCCACGATACATGGTTGAAAAAAATGTAGCGATGTCATTGTTAAAACGTTCCCTCCATTCAGTCCTACCTTTTGAAACACGAACACGAATGAATTTGTCGCCTGACAGGCCGCTTCCGCGGGCGACTAATCTTTGTACTGCCGTTACGAATCCATCTAAGAAGTCGGTGCATTCAATCGGTTTGCCAAAGATGACTTTTTCCCAACGAGTCCGCAACTTTATGTCTTGATCTAGAAATCGACGATGAAGTTCGTAAAATTCCTCGTCTGATTCGTTCCACTCCGATCGTTTCTCTCTAGATTTTAATTCTTCAAGATACTGTTGCCAGGCTTCAGTAAGAACACCTGGATCTGAACAATCATGAGCAAAGAACTCCAAGGTGTCATTAGCTAACCCTTGCTGTTTTTCTTTAGGTCTATCGAATAGCAAGTGAATGCCATCTGTTTCCCACTCAAAAAGAGATAAATCATTAGCTGCATCATTATCACCTGGCAGAGCTTGGATAAAAGCCTCAATAAATGGGTGAGATGCAACTTGTATAAATTCTTTGTTCGCTTCAAAACGCTCACGTATGTCGTCAGGATCAATACTCTGGCCATTCTTACGCAATTTAATCAGTAACGGGGCTCGATCAGAAAAAAGCTTTCCAAAAGCCTTACGCCAGGGGCCCGAGAAAGGGCCATAGCTCTTAGCATTAACAAACAAAGATGTATCTCGCGGCAATCTAAGCCGAGTTAATGCAGACCCCAATGCTGCTCTCACTGGCAAGCCTTCAAGCCGTGAAACTTCACTTACATGCCAGCAATAATCTCCCAACTGTGACAGCGAGATAACACCCTCATCATCAGATGCCAGTAAACCCTTTATTGCTGCTTCTAGCACTTTCTGATCATCGGGGACTAAAGCCCATGAAGTAGTTTTAGTAGTCGCACTTGCCCATATGTCAGAGTGTGCCCGAAATTCCTGGGCACCCAATGCAGTGACATGCCCCAGTGTGTCAGAAATATTAGGTTCATTACCATTAGCTGTAAGTAGGGCGGTTTTCTCTGTACCAACATTGCGTACCGCTCCAGCATTTTGATCTGTTAGAACTTCGGACGGAAGCCCCTGGCCTTGAACAAGCACTTCAGGAATTCTAACATCAATATTCCTACGGAGATCAGGGTCTGCAATGATTTCACGCACTACCGAAGATACTTGTGTCGCGCTTAAACGGTCTAAGCGAAAAAGAGCAGCCGCTTGTTCACCATTTTCTGTCGTATCTGGAGCTTCAATACGACGACGTAGGATTTCTGCCCCGACACAACCAATAATTTTGTCTGCCAACATCATGATTCACCTGTTCTAGAGAAAGGGTTTTCAACAAATGCACAAGAGTCTGACAAACGACGAACCAAGCCAAGGCCATATAACCTAGTTTCTAAATAAGCAGCATTATCCATTAGTGCCTCTTGGTCGACTAAGTTTTCATGAATGTAGTGTGCTCCCTCTGCATGTCCGAATACTAGACCATAACGTCGATGTATTTCAGCCAAGAACTCCCCAAACTCCATCCGCTGCTCCACTACAGTGACGACAAGAGCCTTTAATAAACGATCATTCGGGGCATACCGTAATCTTCGACTGAGACGCCTTGACCCTAAGCCAACAGCTCTGGCCCAAGTGTTGTGGATTTTCCCCAGATGCTGTTCGTGTCGTTTCTCAGCTTTTTCAGTTAATCTTACAATCAAATCTTCGCCATTCATGTCATTCACATCTACGTCATCGTCTTGTCCATGCTGTGGCCATTGAAATCGTTCTTGTATAATCCGAAGACATTCTCCATTTGGGTCATCGGAATTTAAGGCGGATGCCCAACCTGGGGTTGTTCTCACATGCTCGATGAACGATTTAATTGCTCGCAATGAAAGGGATTGATTGAACTGGTATGAGTCACATGAAAGTGCACGAACTCGCGTTCGTTGTCTAGCGATCACCTCACATAATATTTCAACAGGTGATACATCACTTACTGTCGTCTTGCCACACTCAAGAAAATACAAGAGCATGTTTAATCCAGTGATGGTTATAATATGATCAAGAGCATCATAAACAGGGATATCCCGAGCCAATATTGCCAGCCAGTCGTCACATAAGCGATCAAATCGCGTATTCTGTAGATATGGCAGATAGCCAACTCCACGTTCTCTAGGAGCTCTTTGCGTCTCACCTTGAACTGCTTTTACAAGCATGTTTAGAGGTGTTGCTGGATTGAATAGTCTTTGCACCAATTGTCGTCCAAGTTCTTGGCCGTTCGTTGCACGACTAAGCATCAAATATAGAAGTTCACCTGACCTCGCAAAGAAGCGTCTATCGTTTGATGCATTATCTTTAGAATCAAATCGAAGATCTTCATAAAGAGCATCCGGCCCAAAAGGGAAAACGAATTTTGAACTCCATCGCTTATTGCTCTGTAACTCAAATGCTGTTGACCTTAATAATTCAATTGCACGAGCAAAGTCGTCAAAACACAAGAAAGCCGATTTCAAATGGTCCAAAGATAAATCACCCATTTCTGTCGCGTTAACCCTAAACAGATCCGTCCAAGCATCCCATTTAGCCTCGTCAGAAATTAGACGAGATCGCACAACCTCAACATATGGATTATTGAACAACAAACTGCGCAATCTAATCTGGTGTTGCGGTTGATAAACAACTTTCTCTCCGGGTGGAACATTCAATGGACTGGCCAGATTGGATTGAAGTACCGTGAGGAATTCCAATACTGTTAAATGCGGTAACTGCTCATCATAGAGGCGATGCCCCCATATATGCTCATCAACCGCAAAAGATACTTCATTAATATGCGTCGTCATTGATGGCTCCTCACCGATATTTGCTTCAAGAAACCGTGACCGTTCTGCTCAATTTCGATAAAAGTGAGTGAGAGACCTGCATTTTCTTCATAAACTTCTTCATCGCAATCTTCATCGCTTTGGATATCAGGTTGCGTGCGAATAAGTTCAGACAAACGAAGAAGCCGAGCTTTAAATGCTAATAAGTCTTCATAGCACTCATTGGAAAAACTATTGGGTAATGCACCTTCGGCCACCCTACATAGGAATTCAAATCTAATAGGACTCAGTTTATAACGTACTTCACCTTTTTTCCCCTTACCTAACGAAATAACGAGGCTTGGACTTTGATTATTTTTATCCCACCGAAGGCTCATGCCAATTCCACGATCTTTGTCATATCGACTAGGAATCTCATTTTCACACAAGATGCTTATCTTTGATTGAGTAAATCCACCAGAGCTAGAAATGAAAATAGTATCTTGATTGTCAATAAGCAGACCAGTCATTACACGATTTAGGCCCTTAACGATACGAGCACGTGTGCGATCGTCAACAGGACGTTTGTTTCCATTTAGCTGCATGACTCCTTCTAGTAGTTTTAGATAGTCGCCTGCGAAACTGAATGTTGTTAATTCCCAGAAGGAATATTTGGCTATTTCTTCTTCAGGAATAGTGAAAAATAAACGTTGGCGTTGGTCTTTTAAACGATCAAGGAAAGGATCTGCTCCATCGTCAAGACGCGCATTTTCGTCACCCTCAAGGTATTGACGTTGCAAAGCGAGAAAGTCGGGAGTGGCACCATAAAATACATCATTTTTTATCAGCCTGGAAAAGTCATCGTGCAGGCGCAAATCATCGGAACCATATACTAAGAGCCCATCTACCCCATTCGTGGTCTCCTCTCCAATCCCAAAAGAAGTCAGTATTCTGAAGACGGGTCTAGAACTCATTCGATGTGCTGAGCGTCCAGAGCGCAAATTACCCGCAAATACGTTTCTGTAGATGCTTCCGAGCCCCACTGTTTGGTTGTCCTGAATTCGGGAAACATCGTTACAAGTCATTAGCCCTTCTTTTACATCCGGATGGCCTAATATCATATTTGCAGTTAGAGCTAACAGATCTCGTATGGGCAGGTGTGATCCATTTAATCTGGCTATTTCTATCAGATCTCCTAAGCGTCTGCTGAATCTGCTATCATCATCTTCCCCCATAATTCTCTTACGATTCTCAATGATCGGACATTTACGCTCTCCGTTGTTTAACTCACAATTATCGCAATTGTCCCATTCTGGATGCTTCGTAATAGCATTCAGCACATTCGTTAATGATTGACGATGAGCTGACCTGCTCAAATCGATAATTTTCAAATTCTCTTCGATATTGTCTGCTTGAAGAAATGCATTCTGGATAAGTTGGTGTAATTTACTGTGTCCATCTTGTTGGCCATGGCGTTTGCGTAATCGATCAAGAATTTGACCGTGATTTGAGGCTATGACATATAAAACTGGGCTAGAGTCTGTGAAAACAGAATTTTCAAAGCCTCTTAGAATATCATTGCCGTCTTGATCATTTAATTCACTAAGGTCTTTGACAAAAACTATTGAGCGATCTTCTGATAAACTCAATGTCTTCACAGTATTCGTAGTATCCCACTCCTTGGCAGCGCCACCTAAACGCAACCATAGTTGTCTACAATGGAAAGTTTTTCCATCACCAGCTGTACCAGCAATTAATAGTGATCTTGGAGTGCTGGTTTGTATAAATGCAAGCATTTCATCGACGTAAGGAGTAGGAAGATTGATGGGTTGAATTTTAGCATTTCGCAATGCTGCGTTTACATGCTCATCAAATAAGTTTCCGTTAGTCGGAATTGGACCATAATTACGTAAAAACTTAATCCACTTGTAGGCTGGATATGACATAGTTGGTTTCCCCAATTAAGCTTGCTGGACATCTTTAGACAAACAAAGCTGTAGGTTAGACTTACGCAAGTATAAAAATCTGTATTTTAGACGTTAGAATTTGCTTCGATGTTAACTTCCATCAGTTGAGCAATATACACTTTTTTTCTATGATTCGAACAAAGATCTCCGGTTCCACCTTCCCCCCCAATAGATATACATAATAGGAGCAATAAAATTCTGCTGCTATTGAGACGATAATGTCGGTTACTTCGAGGTTCACCGGTTACTGCCGGTGTCAACTCGTCCAGATCAACCCGGCACTGAACCGTCGACGGATTTACTTCCTGGAGATTTGCCAGGGACTATTCCATGTCGTGCTTTTCAGGGCGTGGGGAAGGATTGGGTATCGAGTACGCTGTAAAGAGGAATGGTATCCCAAAATTGAGGATGCCATTAAGGAGGCCAATCGTCTTTATCGCGAGAAGACACGCAAAGGTTACCGGGAGACGACACTGAAATGAGATTTCTATTTCTCAGTCAAAGTTCGACAAGAATTAAGAATCGGTTGAATTAAGCGGTTAACTATACATTTCCCCAATTATGTATAGGTATTCCGCCCAGAAAAGCGGCCAACGGTTTGGCCGGTTTTACGTCTCACTTCGACAGAAAATCACAAGGGGGTCAGGTTGTCAAAGATCACGGAACGAGCTCTCAGCAAAGCGTGTATTTCAGCAAACAACAATCAGCTCAAATCCTGGGACTCAGGTCTGAAGGTCGAGCGAACCGGGACCGGGTTCACCGTTAACCGTCTTTATAGACGCCCACGGCCAGACCGGGTGCCGAGCGTATCGCTCTACCATGGCCCCCCTCGGGAAGTCATGGCTTTCATCAGCGGTTTTGTCAGCGCCGTAGCGCAAACATCCCTGATCAGCAATGAATCGGAGCATCCGCATGAATAATGATATCATCCCGACCAGTGGCCCCCATTCGGCACTGATCTCCAGCCAGATTCCGGATAACCTGCCAGCGGATCTTGAAGCCGCAGTACGCAACTGGCTGGAACGTGAAGTTGCCCTGGGTGATCCACGTGAGGACACGATTAAAACCTACACGTCCCACCTCAACCATTGGCTCCGCTGGTGTGACGCCCGCAGCATCACTCCGGCTGCCGTGACCCAGGCCGATGTGGAGAGCTTTCGCCACGAACTCATCCAGGCCGGCATGAAAGCATCGTCGATCTCAGTGAAGCTGACCGTGATAAGGCGCTTCTACCAAGCCGCGATGAACCGTGGGCTGATTACCGTTAATCCGGCAACTGATGTGCGCCCACCTGTCTCCAGGGAGGCAAAGTCCGAACAGAAGCACCTGACTGCCGGCCAGGCGGAACTGCTGATCATGCACCTTCCCGAACTTGGCAGCATCAAGGGGCTGCGCGACCGGGCCATCATTGCCCTCATGCTGCTCGAAGGGCTCCGCCGTGTCGAAATCAAACGGGCCAATGTCGAAGACATCGAAGACGTCGAGGGCGGTGTGCGCATCCTGGTCCACGGCAAACGCAAAGATGGTTATATCTACCCCCGGGAAGATACGGTTTCCGCCATCCGGGCCTACCTTGCGGCCAGGGGGGAGGTTGCCGTTGAGGAAACAACCATCCATCACCGGCAAGCGTTCGTTACGCCAATGTTTCTCAGCGTGCGCAAGAATGGCCGAGGAAGGGGCCGGATATCGCGCATCGGCCTCAACAGTGTCATTGACGGCTACCTGAGCAAAGCCGGTCTGAAACGGAAACGGGTTTCCTGCCATGCCCTGCGGCACACGTGCGGCACAATGCTATATGATGTCACCAAGGACATCCGGGCCGTTCAGGATACGTTGCGCCATGAGGACATCAGCACCAGCGCCATCTATGCTGCCAGTGGCCGGGAGCATAAACGCTTCACCAGAAAAATTCCTCTGGCAATCACTACGGCGCCGACATCGCCGGTTGGCGATTCGTGCATACCATCCGCTCCTGACCAGGAGACTGAGGAGTCGCCATGATTCTCTGGGACCACGAAGGCAAGCCCGTTGTCTGTGACCACAAGGATCTCACCCCTGGAGTGCTGACCATGATTTCCGGGATAAGCGACCACTTCGATCGCGGGGCCTGCCCTTTTTGTAACAGAAGCTATTCCCAGGAATTGTCATGCCATCACCTGCGCAACATTCTGGTAGTCGAAGGAGACGCCTATTGGCACCGCACCTTCATCAACACATCGGGCACTCGGTTCCTGTCAGTCAGCAATGATGACGGACTCGATGGCCCGGCGGTGCAACATTGTGAAACCTGCGCGTCGCCCCGGCAGAAGGTCGACATGATTCATGTGAGATTCACCGAAGATGATGATACGCGCATCCGGGTTGTCTCCTATTGTTCCGATGCCTGCGCCTCCGTACATTGGCAACTCGACTTGAAAAGAATCCGAGAGAGACAATCCGTTCAGCAATGGCTCCGGGACGGCAGCGTTGAAGCTCATATCTGACGTCGCAGTTGGTCGATCCGCTTCTGCAGGATGAATCCTGCCCGGTTCTCAACCGGCATGGCTTCCAGGATGTCCTGATCAATCCCCAACTCGGCAGTATTCAACTGCACGACCCGGACTGTCGTCTCCCATCCCGCCATACCAGAGCCACAAGGTTTATCCGCCGCAGACACCAGCGGCAGGATCTCAATAATGCCGGACTTCACCGCTTGGTCAGCCATGCGAATTCTGGTTGAGTCCCGAAGTTCGTGCCAGTTGTTCGCGTTGGTGTGCAACTGGCACGTCCCAATGAGAGCGCGTCTCCAGGATGCCGGCAGGCAAAGTCGGTCGCAGAACTTTCTGGCAGTGATCTTGCCGGCATCATCATGACCGTGGTGCTTGGGATAAAGCGCAGGATCTGTTTCGAGTTTGCCCAGGTCATGGAACAGGGCACAGAATCTGGCGAGCGGATCATCGCTTGTCGCAACGGTGCGCTGTAATACCTGGAGCGAATGAGTGAGGAGGTCGCCTTCGGGGTGCTTGTCGATCGGACCTGCCGGTACCGTGTTCATGGCAAACAGCTCCGGCAGATAAGTGCTGCCGACATTCTTTTCGGCCATGTTGCGGAAAAATCGTTCCGGCTCTCCCTTGCCCAGGGCTTTGACCATCTCTCGGCTGAATCGTTCCACCGGGATGCTAGTGAAGCTTCTCTCCCACGAAACATCGCTGATCATGCGAGTTGTTTCAGGGGTCATGCGCCATTCTTCAGACTCGAAACGAAATGCGCGAAAAATCCGGATGGGATCATCCTGAAAGGATACGGGCGAGCACGCACGGAGTCTCTTTTGTTCCAGGTCTTGAATTCCCCCGAACAGATCGACAACATCCCCATCCAGTGTCATGGCCAAGGCGTTCACCGTGAAGTCACGACGAGTCAGGTCATCGGCGAGCAGGTCGACACTCGACAGCCTGGTGATCTCGATTTTGCCGATCTCCGGGATGTGCCGAAACCAGATGGGAGCACTGGTTACCGGATCTACCGGCCTAAAGCCGTATGACGCCAGTTCCTCCGGTGTCAAGACGGCATCGAGGTCAATATCCTCCCCGTCTTTCCCATTGAGAACATCCCTGACCGTGCCGCCGACAATCCAGATCTTTGACCAGGCATCTTGCGGGAAGAGAGATTTGACGATACTGGTGGCAGTCATTTACGATCCTGTTGCAGGTTGACAGCCTGTCGCCAGAAAAAATTCCTCCAGATAACGACACGCCAATTGATGCACCCCGGGAGTTTTGCTCTCCCGCGGACCAGCGATGTTCAGCACCCGGATATTGTTCTGGTCGAGCCATTCCGCAAGCGTTGCCGCATTCGGTTTGGCCGCATCCAACTGGATGACCAGATGAGGTTTGTTGTGCTTCCGGGCGCACTCCACGGTTAACCGGGTTCCCCCGGATAGCTTGCCAATATTGAAAATCAGGGTTCCGTCCGATTCTATGACGTTACGTTCGGTCCGGGCGGAATAGCCTCCCTTTGTCATTTCAACCAGCGGATAGTGCTCAGGCACTGTGCCGTCTTCAGCAAGGCGTCCCTTTGGGCAGTAACCACCAACCGGGAGACCGGCTTTCATGGTGGCATCAAGCCCGGCTCGATCGGCACCGGTCTGGCCCCCGGATACGATTTTCTCCAGTCGTACCTTCACAAGGTATCACCCCATACGGCTTGCAGCATTTCCCGAAATAACAGATCCAAGGCATCGTAATCGGCAACGGGTGTCGGTCTCTTGCCGGACAGCAGGCTGTAATGATCGAGCATCTGCTCAATGAATTCGTTCAATACCGGGACCTTTGGTGCCGTGTCCAACTCATCACCTGACATTTTCCGAGCAAGAAGTTCATCTATGGCCGCATTGAGAGTGATCGATAAACGAGCATTACTTACCAGTTTGCCGAACTCGGTGGGCGGCATCGTCCCGTGCTTTTCAATCCAGAGGCAGGCAAGTATCGGACGCAGCACGTAGAGATACTTCTTCAGCCTGACGACCTCCCCTTTCAGATACTCTCGATAGTTGCCCCGAGCCATATGGAGGTAGTGGTACATGCTGCGTTGCGGTTGAAAGGATGTGGTCAACATTTCACGCAACTTATTGGCAAGTCCGAAGGCATCCTTGTAGATGATCGGAGAACCGAGCCACTCCAAGAGCGGCGGATTGGACTTGCTGAAAAGGCCCAGCGCTTTTCTGATATCCCAACCGCTGATGTCGAGGTCGTTGGAGATCGGGCATTCGATCACATCTCTCCGATCCCGGATCGACAGATACCAGTCCAGTTTGTGGGTATAGATGAACCGTACATCGTAGTCGCTGTTGCGCGAGGCAAAACCCCAGGCACGGCTACCTGACTCTACGGCGTAGAGAATGCGAACGCCACGTTCTGCTTCGATATTCGAGAGTTGTTCGGATATTTTCATGTTGCCCTATCACTTCATTGACGCATAGCTGCGTGGATTTCATCCAGATTGATGGCTACAATTTGCTGTTCTTCACCAGCACGGTCGTTGTCTTTGCGATCGATCCCGAGCTTTTTCGACAAGTAGTAAAGAAGGGCAATCCTGCACGTAAATCTCAATTCAAAATTTGTCATCCCATAATCCATGGTGACTATAGCTTTTTGAGCATCGTTTAGCTTAGGATTTGGTCCGATTACAACATCAACATAATTGAACCATTGCCGGTCGCTATTAACATCAACATCTGATTCAGATGCCATGGTTGCTGAAGCTATTCTACCGAGTACAAAATCTTTGAACTTATTACTATCGTGGCAGTATGCCCTGACATGCCACCTTGAACCATCCGTTCCGAAGGCATGCGGAGAAATTAATCGAGTGCTTCCAGGTTGTGGGTTATTGAATGATCGATAATCTACAGAAACAATCTGTTTGTATTTTATTGCCTGAACTACTGTCCTTAATATGTCTACGTCAATTACGCGTGAAGGATTTGGAACTAGGCCAATAATATCCGAGCCACAGGTGACACGATTTTCGATAGTTGGTGAACACAAGATAGTTGAGAAATACGCATCTGCTGATAGTTCGATGAAAATCGGCTTGAATGTTTCAGTTGGCACGTAGTACTTCGCACTAGAATTGTAAGAGATGTTGCTGGGTGCCATCTCCTGGTATTTCGTGAAATCAACCGAGGCCTGGGGTATGGATGTTCCGAACTCTGTCGTCAGGTCTCCGCGGTTAACCCTACCTTCCCAAAAAAGCTTGAATTCTAGATATTGAAGACGTTTACGCGTACTCCACGGAATCGTAACTGACTGATCTTCCATCGCAATCTCCCATGTTATCGTGCGAATAAAAACTATATTGACATAAAAACTATTCGTATATATATTATGCGTACATTTTTTATACCCGTCTTGAAGAAAAACTTCAAGGAAAAAGGAGAATCACCATGAGTGCCAAGATAACTTTTTTACCGGTTGGTAACGGAGATATGACCCTCATCACTCTCAATGACAGCAATGAGACAAACATTCTTATCGACGTGAACATCCGATCGGCAGCGGACGATCCGGATGATGATACATGCGATGCTGCGGCTGAACTGAGAAAGCGGCTAAAGACCGATGATAAGGGACGACCATATGTTAACGTATTCGTCTTGAGCCACCCAGACAAGGATCACTGCACCGGACTGAAGAAGCACTTTCACTTGGGGAAGCTGGATGATTACGTCAGTGAGCCACCGGAAGGCGAAGATCTTAAAATCGTCATCAGGGAAATATGGTCGTCACCGATGGTGTTCAGACGGGCGAGTAAGAACCACACCCTTACGGACGATGCAAAGGCTTTCAATACGGAAGCTAAGCGCAGAGTCAATCTCTACAAAGCGAATAGTGGTGTGAATATCACGGACGGGGACAGAATCCTTCTCATCGGAGAGGATGAAGACCCCGAAAAAATGAAGGGCCTTGAGGGAATCCTCAAAAAGCAAGGCGAAACCATCAACTGGATAAACGGTAGCTACAACAGCTTTGCATGGATGAGAGTGCTTGGTCCCTTCCCCAAGGGTGACGAGGAACAGGAAAAATCTCTCATCAAGAACCATTCCAGCGTTATCATTCAGTATCACATTGCCTCGGACCTGACGCACCCCGAAGCCTGTATTTTCCTAACTGGTGGGGATGCAGAAGTCGCCATTTGGAAAAAACTTTGGGAGAAATACAAGGACAACACTGACTACCTAAAATATGACCTACTCCAAGCTCCGCACCATTGTTCATGGCATGTCCTTTCCTTTGACAGCCAGAGCCAGTGCGATGATCCCAAAGTTGATGCAGATGCCAAATCTGCGCTTTCTCAAGCGAACTATGGCGCATATATCGTGTCCAGCAGCAAGGCCATTAAGGACGACGGCTCGGACCCGCCTTCCTACGCAGCGAAGCAGGAATATCTGACCATTTCAAAAAACTTCAAATGTACCGGCGAATACCCGAACGAAACATCTCATGAACCACTGGAATTCCTAGTTGCTGCTGATGGGCCACAACCTCCAAGTAAGAAAAAAGCATCGGCTAGCGTTGCTGCAATTGCAATGGCCAGGGAACCTCTTTCGCATGGGTAGGAACAAGAAGAAAAATAGATCAGTAATACGGAAATTGACTATTCCTCCCTCGATATCGCAAGCGGTGAGGGAGTTAGAGAATTTCCCAGATGTACTGTTAGTGGGAGAACCGGTACCGTCTAGGCGTGGGTGGGGGGTTGTAACGATGTTCTCTGTCCCACTTCCAAGTAGGGCTACCGAACTCGGGATAAGTTCAACTGGAGTTAAAGAATCCGAACCGGTCATGTTTTTGTTCCCTATCAGCTATCCTCGAAAAGCTCCCAAGGTCAGGCTTAGAGAGGATTTCCCACGGAATCTCCCGCATCTTTATCCTGGCTCGGTAAAGGATTTTGTTGTCCCATGTATATATGATGGTTCTTTGGATGACCTGTTACATCAGGGAAAGGGCCTGCATGGGATTCTGGAACAGGTTCAGGATTGGTTGAGAAAAGCAGCGAGCAATAGCCTTATCAATAACAGACAGGGATGGGAGCCAATTCGGTTTGATTCGGCAGACAACTTCATCATCTATGAACACGCAAAGTTACGTGGGCTTGAAACCGATGAGGCAGGCTGCAAATTTTTGTCATGTGAAAGTTTTGAACTGAGCACAGCGACGTTTTTCAAAATCTACCGCTATCTTCCAGAGGTTCTTAACGGCTGGTATGCGCGTGACTTCGGCCAAAGTGACATCAGAGACGATAACTTTATAGTCGGACAGCGGCCTGTCATGTTTTGTTGGCCGGATAAGAATTTAATTGTTGGCGAGTATTTCCCCGAGACAGTAACCAACCTTGGTGAATTATTGGCAAAAAGCAGGACCTATGGCACCTATGATGTTTTTTGGCAGCAGATACAGTTGCTGTGGATCAAGTTACGGGAGTTTTCACGTATTGTCGATGTGATAACGATCCACTGCGTAAGAAGGCCGCTGTCTTTGATCGGCCAGAGCACCAACCTGGAACTCCTGGCGTACAGAGTACGTCTCAAATATAACTTAATTGGGGTCGCTGATATGAACTCTCCGGTTGAACCAGTCTGTCATATTCATGCAGTGGGACCAGAACTGCTGCAGAGCATGTCCGGGTCATCACCAGCCAAAATGGAGTCAATCATTCAAATCGGATGCGGAAGCTTAGGGTCAAAAATTGCGATGCACCTTTGTAAAGCCGGTCATGGACCGTTTGCCTTGATTGACGACAAACATATGTCAGAGCACAACCTCGCACGTCATGCTCTTGCCAAGACGGTAGGGAATAAGGCTGAAATATTGAAGAAGGAAATCGACATATTCAATGTTGGAGCAACAGCGCACCCAAATTCTTTACAAGATTTCGTTGGCAAGGATGACGCCCGTTTATTCGAGAAGGAAAGCCTGATTATAGATTCCACAGCTTCCATCAGCGTCAGAGAAACCCTGGCTTCCCTACCTGCCGCTACCAATAATTCGCGGGTGTTCCAGACTGGTCTCTACAATGAGGGGCAGATGGGGTACCTCACCATTGAGGGAAAAGCACGGAATCCGCGAGTCGATGATTTGTCTGCTGCACTATTCGATGCCGCTATCGACAATGGCATGATTTCCAAGTCTTTGGTTGCCTCGGATGCAACATTCAGAAGGCATGCGACGGGACAAGGCTGCGGTTCGTTTACCACCGTGATTGCCGACACAAGAATTTCCATGTACTCAGCTGCAATGGCTGAGCGAGCCAAGCAGGCTTATGAAGGTGGTATCAGTGAAAACGGGGAATTATCGCTGGGGTTTGTATCTCAAACTGGCATGTCGCTGGAGTGGAAAACCTCAAATTTAGGGAAAACCCATACCGTCCCACTTGGCAATCGGGATTGGGAACTTAGGGTGCTTGCTCCTGCGTATGACGGGATGGCGGAAGAAGTCGGCCAGTGGCCCGCCACCGAAACAGGAGGGATACTTATCGGTCGGCTTTGCCTTGCCAGGAAATGTGCAATCATCACCAGGGTTATTGAAGCTCCTCCTGACTCTATCCGCACGAGCGGCAGGTTTGAACTCGGCACAGAGGGCTTGGTAGGCAGGATAACTGCCATACAAAAATCCTCCGGATTGACGTATCTGGGTACCTGGCACAGCCATTTACACGGGAGCACGCCATCAGGTATTGATGCAGCAACATTGAAAAAGATTAAGGCGTTGCGCTTGGGTATTCCGGCATTCAATCTTATTTGGCATAGCGGTACTTTGACCTGCTTTGCTGACTATGGTGACTACTGATTAACGGCCAGAAGGAGATGACCAACATGATTAAGGCCATTGTGTATTTGCTCGTTGTACTGAGCGGCTATATTGCGTTCGGACTTCAGTTGCTGTCTGGGAATATTATAATCCCGGAGGAAATACGTCTTCCCCTATACTGCGGAATATGTGGGGGCATAGGTGGGATCACCTACTGCATGCGGGGCGTGTATCTTAATGCCTGCGTCTTTGACCGTTGGACCGAAAAGTGGCTCCCCTGGTACTTCATACGACCGCTCGTAAGCTTTATATGCGGCGTTGTCAGTTATGTCTTTCTTAAGTCGGGGCTGATTGTCCTCGAAGCCCAACAAAGCGAGCACCCCACGAATTTGGCATTCTACGCACTGGCATTCATTGCAGGGTTGAACGTCGATAAATTTATTGAAAAACTTGAGGACATTGCCCAAGTATCATGGGGTATTAAGAAAAGCCGGATTTCTTCAAAAGATGGTGAAAATGATTGATCCCAGGCACATACCTCCCTCAACGTAAAAGAAAGAAAAGGAGCATTAGAGTAACGGCATCGAACTTGCGATAAATTCCGCAAACGGCTTAATTTCCCCACGCGAACTAGCCGCCTCAAGGGCTGCCATGTACTCACTCCGCTGTTCAATCCGGATTACCGTCCACGGATACCCGCCAGAAGCCAGCATGGCATTCATCAGGAACCGGCCCAATCTGCCATTACCGTCAAAATACGGGTGGATGTACACAAACAGAAAATGTCCAAGAACAGCTCGTACTGCTGCGTTCGCTTCAGCCTCCAGCAGATCGCACAGTTCCGGCATCATGTCACGGACTGCATCCTGGGAGGGGGGAACATGGGTTGCTCCCCTGATAAAAACCTTGTCAGTTCTGTAACCGGCCAGATCTGCCGGTTTGAGAAAACCGGCATCGACATTGGGTGAGAAAAGATTGCGATACCATGAAGCGTGATCCTGCCGGAAAGCAGTGCCAGGGTTTGCCCCTGTCAAAATGCTTCTGATCGTAGCTTTGACCTCATTATGAGCAAGCCAGTACCCATGTGCCGCCATGGCGTTTTTCATTTCCGCGTCAGAGTCATTACTGTCCGGATTCCAGTCCCCGGTGGCAACCTTTTGAATAAGTTCCGGAGTGACGCGATATCCCTCAATGGATAGAGAGTGATACGCATCGGTTTTGTAGTTTTCTTCAACTACATCCATAAACTTCTCAATGTCGGACGGGATACCGGGTTCAGGCGGAAAACAACTGGAAACGGTCTCTCGCATGGCTTGCCACATTAAACGCATCCGCAGGACGTAGGGCGATTGCGCTCTGGTGAAAGCCAGGGCCGGCGGTGCAACACTGAATGGATTTGACTCGTTGACCACAAATCCTGCTGCTCTCATGGTTGCCAGCACATTATCCGCTAACTCTCCACGACCAGATACCCGCAGAGCCCCGGCGAGGCGCCCAGCAATCGTGCTATGGCCACCTTCAAGCAATTCCCTGTTAAGATCCGACGCATCGCGTAACTGATGAAGCGCAATGTGCGCATCTTGGGCATAGGTGGTGAAAAATGCTTCGGGTACGCGAATGAGTGCTACTGGTAGCGACAGAACACGGATTTGCTCAATAAGCTGGATTTTGGCGACAGGGGTGAAATCCTTGGCCTTATAGTCCAAGATCGAACAATTGTCAGGCAGCTTCAGCAGACCATTCTGCCCAAGTGGTGAGTGAATCACGACCTGTTGCGGCGTTATGGTCTTTCCCGTGTGCAGAAACAATGAGTATTCAGCTGACACATGCCACTGATCGCCAAAGCGTTCTGTGCAATAGCCCTGAATGAAGTCACGCATCGCCGCATACCAGGGAGTACTGTCGCCAGTGTCTTCGCCCGGCCGACATGGCATATACCATCCTTTGACAATAGACCGCAGGAAGCCGTTCTTGACTAGACTTTCCCGCTGCAAACGGGTAAGGTCTCCTGATTTTATGGCGGTTTTTCCGTTGTCCTGCAACTGCTTCAGGGCTGTTAAAGCTTCGGCAAGCCTGCGTTGTGCCGGTGTTGTGGCCATTGTACTCCTCGTCCTTTGCTAGATTATTGTGACTTACGATAGCTAGATTATTATGAGTTGTCAACGCTAGATTATTGCGTGCTGCCACAGCAAGATTATTCTGCTGAAGAATTAAAAAAGGCGACCACTTGGGCCGCCTCTATCCAGGCCGGACGGGTATCCGGTCTGAAGATGCTAGCAAGGTCTCACGCCGGCATATATGGCAAGAACCTCGAATTCGCCACCGACAATGTTGTTGCGGTGCAGCGCCTTCTCAAATTCCTCCCAGCTCAGCGTGAATTCCCTACCGTTGATACGTGCTCTAACTGACATGACTCTATCCCCCTTTGATGTTTTGTTGGTGGCCCAAAAGGGCTCCCTACAACCACCGCCGGAACGGTGGCTCTAAGGAACCCTCTTGAACCGGGGGGAAGAGTCGAGGGAGTGCGCATGAAGCGCCGCTCCCCCGTTATTTATAAAAGTCCTCGTTCGACAAAACTCAGGAACTCGTCATCACCGACGATGATGTGATCCAGTACCCGGATGCCGAGGATGTCGCCGCTCTCCTTGAGTCGCTTGGTGATAGCGATATCTTCGCTGCTTGGGGTCGGATCACCTGTCGGATGGTTGTGTACAAGGAGGATGGCTGCCGCATTGGACAGACATGCCGTCTTGAAGACCTCCCGTGGGTGAACGATGGCCTGATTGAGTGAGCCGATGGACACCCGGTCGAAACAGACGATCCGGTTCTTGCCATCCAGATGCAACACCACGAAATGCTCCTTCGTCTCACGACGGAGATCCCGGAACATCTCATAGACCTGTTCAGGTTTCGTGAAGCGCATTGTCACCCATTCCGGGGCATCGTCGCGCACGACTTCGTTTCTGTATCGGGCCTCGATTGAGCGCACCGTGATTCGTTTGGTGACCGGCGGTACCGGCTCACCGAAGAGATTGAGATTCATGTCCGCCTCCTAAAATGTTGAGGCGGACTCCCCCCAGGGGCAGTGTCCGCCCCCATAGGGTTGATAGTTATTGTTTCAGGTTACTGGAGCGCCAACACGGCCTCCCGGAAGCCCACCCCATCCAGTTCCATCGTGGCGCTGATGGAGTCCCATGACCGATTACAGACGAAACAGTGGACATGGTTGTCATACAAGGCCATTGACGGATTACTGTCCTCGTGAAACGGACAGCACCGGTGCCTCCCCTTGGGGAAGTCGATGATGCTGGTGATGGGATACTGCCGGGCCTGGTCGATCATCTCAGGAGTGATCCCGCCGGGAGCCTGTACCGTCTCCTTACCATTGACATGGTTAAGAAGTGCCGTTGCCTCCCTTTTAAGGGGGCGCAGTTCTTTTTCCTGGTCTTTGATGAAAGATTCCGTCAGGGCCTTTACTAATGGATCGTTACTTCGCTCGATCCGCCGTTGGGCTGCCCATATTTCACGCTCCAGATGCTTGATTTGTGGTTGCAGAAAAGTAAGCCGACGCATGATCGCATAGCGTTCCGGTACGCCGAATTCCTTCGCCGCAGAGATGACGGTTGTTACAGTCATTCTTCTCGCACCTCCTGTTGCTTGATACGCTATGTTCACACCACACCTCCCACTGTCCTGACCGAACGGAACGGAGTTCCCCAGACAGCTTCACCTCCGGAACTGCTCCGGGATTTGATCTCCAGGTGGCATGGTATCCACCCGGTTGACCGACCGACAATGAAACGCCGGCGGTCACCGTAGCAGTCGATGACCTCCACGCGCTTTCCCTCAAGTCCGATCAGTTCGGCTGTCAGGTCGGCACGCGAGCGCCATCCGGTGGCAAGGTTCTTCTGGCGGGCTTTATCAACCAGGGCGGCATATTTGTCATAAGCCATCATGGTGCCGCGTTCGGTGAGTTCAGGAGAAAGATCGGGTGAGTTCAGTTCTGCTGCCAGGGCAGCTGCCTTCTTCAGGGCAACATCAAAGCCCAGGCAGGTAATGAACTCACCGTGGTCGAGAACATAGACGCCGCCGGCATAGCCGGGGTTGAGAGTGATTTTGGTACTCATGGTCTGCCTCCTTTGCAAAAGTAGCGAGGAGACAGACTGCCCCCGTAGGGAGTGTCATATCTCCCCGCAGGATAGCTGATGGTTGGCGATTTAGTCGCGCAGCCGTTCGTCCCTGCAGCACTCGCCTATGAAGTGGGCGTAGTCGTCTCGCTGATAGAAGATACGCGCTGAGGATTGCGGTATCATGCTGCTGCAACCGACACATTTGACGGCCCGTTCAAGAGAACTGTCCGGGGAGTTAAGCTCCCGGATAAAGGTCTCTTCGCATTCCTGGCAGTCGTATAACTCCCGGTCGATCCCCAACAGGGTGTCGGTTCGGGCGACTTCCAGAAAACAACCGCATAATGGGCAACCAAGCTGTCCGGTGTCGCCGCGTTCCGCATTCCGTTCATGTACATAATTGTTGCGGGCGACGCGGAGATTCTCTTCAAAGTCGATCTCCATCCGCTCACAGAAATGCATCAGATCTGTGAGCATGTCCTTGACATCATCTTCGTCGCCGTCGAAATCCCGACTTTCGAGGGTAAGGCAATATGCCTGCATGACCGTGTCGATCCTGCCGGCACGTTCCTCATTGGTCGGTTCGTCTGACTGTTGTTCATGAGGGCTCATGTCACCACCCCCTCGTATTCATTTGATCAAGCACCATTCCCAAGTCGATTCCGGACGGAGTGATATTCTCGATATGCCCAACTGCACGGGCAATTTCACCACTTGCCTGGGGAACCTTGAGAAGACATTCCTTCTCAAACCCCTCTACATCGTAGTCGAGAATAATCACGTCCATATCCGGGAGTTGCTCCGATGCATTGCTGACAACACTCTGCACCAGGCCACCTTCGAGGATCACGCCGACAATCGGTTTGGACGGAGGTGAATCTTCCGTCTGTGGCCCAATATCGCCGGTTTCCGCTTCACTGATCCGCTGTTCCAGCCACTGACCGGTGAAACAGTACTGGATATCGTCGGCGGTGATGAATACTGCTCCGCCGCCGAAACCGTCCGGTCGCATCCGCGAACAGGTGTAGGCGCTCTCCTTGGATATCCAGGGGAGTTCGCCGTTGGAACGGCGGATGATCTCCTGGAACCGGTTAAGAAGGTCGTCCTCGGTGAGTTCGATCTCTTCACCACCGGGTTCCACCGGATCGAGATAGCCGTTGCAGCACCATTCGTCCGCGTAGAGGTAGAACTTGTCTTCGCCGTCGGTTTCGAAGGTGATGCTGAACGCCTCGATGAAGTGCCGGTCCTCCTCGTTGATCAGGTGTTTGGGGATGGAAGGTTGGAATACTGATTGGTTCATGTAGTCTGCCATGATCTGTCTCCTTTGTGTGATTGTGCGGGGAGACAGCTCACCCATAGGGAGACGTGTCTCCCCGGTGGGGTTGGCGATTGATGATCAGGAAATTACGCACTCTTCCCGCTCATCCAGGATGTCCGGTTCGTCGAGCGACTTGATCAGCACCGTGTCGGTTTCCCACCGCACATCGGTATGCTTGTAGTAGCCCGACCAGAAGAAATCGCTGTCGGTGACGTTGAGTATGGAACACTCCATCCGTCCCTCGAACTCCTTCATGGCAACCTTGCCGTTGTCCGGCTCGGCATCCCAGTCGGCGGTCCTAAAATCGCAGGCACAATTGAATTCGCTGATCTTGTAGGCTTTCATCTGCCTCACGACCACTCCCAGCTTCTTGATTCGCTCGATGAGCGTGGCGTCAAGATCAATGGTGGCGTAGTCCGCGTTGTCGGAAAAGAACTCGCTGTTGTCGTGAACGGGAATGATGAGGCGCTTGCCTGGTGTGGTGTCTGTCATGGTCTGACTCCTTGTGAAGTGCGGAGACAGACCATCCCCAGCGGGTGATGTCGATCCCCGCACGGGTTGATGGTTGATAGGTGAATTATGCGTACTTCCGCCTGGAGGCGGAGTTACGCATATAGACCCCGAACAGGGTTAACTCCAATTCCCCGGAATCCAGCAAGTCCTGGTACATGCCGAATGGCAGGTCCCGACTGACCTCTCTGCCGTTTTCACAATGAATGACGGCAATGGTTGGGGGCGTTGGAACAGGCTCAGGTCTGGCGATGGGTAGATGAATGATGTTGCTTTTAATCGGTGTTTCCCCCTTGTAGTCTCCCTTTACTCTGGCGTTCTCGTGCTGGGTCATCTTCTTCAACAGAGACGATGGGTCCGTGTAGTTGAAGTTCCCCTCCTTGAGCGCTTTTGTCATGAGCGACGAGAACGACTGGCTGCTGCTGCATTCCGCCGGGTCGATGTCCGGAGTTTCACCCTCCGCCAGTTTGGCAACCATCCTTTTCTCCAGGGTGTAGGCAAGCTGCAGAGCCTGGACTTCCGAAGAGGTGAGGTACCAGTAGCGGACGGGACGAACTTCCCCGAACTGGGCCCGGTGGATGTCAGCGGTATTGACGCGACGGATTCTTCCGTCCCCCTGCTCGGCCAGCCTGGTATTGGACGTATAGTCGTACCAGACCAGATTGTTGAACTGGGATAGGTTGAGACCCGTGGCGACCCGGTGGAAAGAGACGACCACGACCTGGGCCGTGACCTGCTCGAACCACTCCACCAGCCGTTCGGGTGCGACTGAGTCGGGAAGAATCTCGATACTGCCACCCTGTACGTTATCCCGAAGGATTCGTTTCAGGACCGGCCGCATATCGATTTTCTGTGTATTGCCGGTATAGACCAGCAACCGCTCTCCCCGGTCGATCACCCCCTGGGTGATAGCGATCAGTTTTTCTTCTTTTTCCAGCAACAGCTCCCCGTCGGGAAGCGACAGCCGGTGCAGTGTGCCGAGATGGACGTCTCTGAGCTTCAACTCGTCGTCGTAATGCCGGAATGTGTCACTGACACGCAGAAATGCGGCATTGCGAACGGCTGCAGCGGCCAGGAGATCCTCCGGTGGCAGTTCTGCATTGTCGATGATGTTTTCGATGCTCCGGTGACAGGTTTCCACCAGAGCGTGCGACTGACACTTGATGACCTCCCGTTCGACAGGTGGCAGATCATCAAAGTCGTCACTGTCCACGTTGACGAAGTTGGGGAGCGTGTAGATCAGGGCTGCCGGCGAGATTCCGGCGGTATCGTAGGTGGTGACACGTTCCGATTCCCGGTGACGGTTCTTCTCGTCGGTTTTCCGGACCTCCTTGAAGGCTCCGTATTTGGTTTGAAAATCAGTGGCCGACTTCATATCCCAGCCGGAGTCGCGCATCTGTTGCGGATTCAATCCCCACAGGATGTTGTAGACTGATTTCGCCATGCCGTTTGTCACGGTGGCGGTGAGGGCGAGAACCTTAGCAGCGGTTGCGGCGAGCCGGATGAACGCGGTCCCCTGATTGCTCATCAGATTGGCCGCGTTATGAACTTCGTCGAAGATGGCGAGGTCGAACGGTATCCGCTTGAGAAGCCGGATGTACGGAAGCTGCTTGTTGTGCGTCCGGGCTTCAGTTGCAGTGCCGTTTGCTTCGATCTCGCTGATCCAGCGGCGATAGCTCATGGCGGGTCGGTCGTTTTCAGGAATATAGGTAAAGAGCGGTTCGCCGCAGTACGAGCACTTGGGTTTATCACCCTTGCGGATCTTCTCGGTCAGAGACGAGCGGCAGGATGGGCAGACTTCCGTGTACTCCACGGAACTGTGGCCATCCTTTTTGACGATGGTTTTGCGACTCTTGATGCAGAGCCGGTATTTCGGGTGCATGCGGAGGCGCGTGTAGGCAATGAGATAGAGACCGTGCGGCCTGGTTGCCGCCAGTTCCTTCATGGCTTCCCACGAGTCGATGACATGCACGGCGAAACCCTCGTTGGCATACTCCCGGGCCAACTGGGGAATCAACTGCGGTTCCGATACCATCACCGTGCGTTTTGCCATGGTGAGGTACTTGACCGCTTTCGCCATCCAGGTCTTCCCGGTGCCGGTGTTGGCACGAATGCCAATGCCCCGGCGGCCGGAGCGGTAGGCCTTGATGACAGCCTTGACCGCTTCCCGTTGCGGAGGGAGCAGGCCGATCCCTTTCAGTTCATCGACCAGGTATGCTTCATCCTGGCCGATTTCATGGAGGGGGCGGTACAAGCGCGAGAGTTTCTGCAGGAGCACCGAGGAGAGATGGCTGTTGAGTTCGTAATAGTCGAACCCGTGTTCACGAGCCGGTTTGACGATCCCATGCTTATCCATCAGGAAAGCCTCGACGGTCGGTTTGCAGACGGTCGTCTCGCAGTTGTTCTCCGGGTCTTTGAAGGTTTCGTGTTTGGTGATGACCATGAATTTTGCCAGGAAGAATTCGCCGTTAAAGGTGACTGATTCGATCTGACTGTTCATGGCGGCAAGTTGGACGGCATGGGCCGTGCGCAGGGTCGAGACGGGCTGGATGCTGGTGTCGTACGACGACGGATACTGCCGGTCCAGTACCATGACCGCCGCTTTGTCCAGACGCTCCTCGCACTCCCGGTAGAATTCCGTGAGGTCGCGGGCCGTCATGAGCGGGCGGTTGCTGCCGTTGCTGCCGCCGAGGGAAAGAGTCTGGCGTTTGCCCGGTACGGTATATTTCTCCCGCACCGCTCCGTCCCCCAGATTGGCGACAGGCCAACTCTGATAACGCGCATATTGTTTGTAATATTCGCCGCTGTTGTCCTGGTTCTTGGCCAGAAACACGACCACCTGCTTGAATCGGGCGTATTCCTCGCTCTGAAATGCGTAGGCGAACGGAAAAGTGCCCTGGATGATGTCGAGCAGTCTCCCTTTCAGCTCGTACTCGGGGATGATGAGAACCATCACCCCTTCGTAGGCGAGCAGTGGGGCTGTCTTTTCCACCCAGGTGACCAGTTCGTTGCCGGCAGCCTTGTTGTAGGGCGGATTCAGCAGGATCAGATTGAACTTGCCGGAAACCTCCACGTCGAAGTACGACGAGTTGAGTTTCTGGGTTGTCCCGTGAATCCTGGCGAACCGGCCTGCATCCAGTTCAACAGCATAGGAGAGGATTTCGTGAGGTGATCCGTTGGAAGCGGCATAGCGCCGTTTGAGCCAACGGGTCACGGTGGTCAGGAATTCGCCTTCGCCCGCACAGGGGTCGAAGACGGAGATGGTTTTCAGGGCATTGTAGCGCCGGCTTTTCCAACCGAATGACGGCTCCAGAATACGGAGAACCGTCTGAACGTCAGCGGGAAAGGTCGGGTAGTACCCTTTGTTCAGTTCGTTCCCCCGGGTGCGGGAAAACGAGCTGTTGATGGTAGTTGTAAGTTCCATGCCTGTCTCCTTGGTAACAGGGGCAGGCGGAGATAACACCCTCTCCGTTCGGGGAGGAGGTCAAAACCGCCTACCCGCAGAGGGATAGAAATAATTACTTCCTTGTCTCAGTGATCCCAGTACCGCCGATCATACCAGCGTCCATTGATCTTGATCCGGTTGTCGGCGTCGATGGAAACGTTACGGTCATAACTGCCACCATCCATAAGGACAGTGCAGCGTCCCGTTGCGCCTTCCACCGTGGGGCCGAAGCCGGAGACGTAAAACTGCCACGCTCCGTGGGTACCGTTCCGGTAAACTTCCCGGTGCTGAACGTAGCCGTTTTTTATGGTTCGGCGTTCCCAGTTGTCCGATACCCGTTCAATGGGATAGGTCATGGCGTTCCTCCTTCTCGATGGTGAAATGCGCTGTTGCTGAGGGCATATAGAGTCCACCGTACTTGAGCCGGCTGACTATCTCCGACTTAAGTTCGTGAACCCGGAATTTCCAGCACCGTTTATTTCCAACATAGGGCTCGATTTCCGTAGACACCTCGTTGAACAGTGCTTCGTACCAGTCGCGATGGACAAACTCCCGCTGATCGAGAATTCTGGTAAAGACCTGGTAGCAATCCGACTTCGAGCTGCCGATCAGAAACGACGAGTCGGACGACGGTGTGATGTACACCCCCGAATACCCTTCGCCCATCTTCGGAATTACCCGCAGGGGATGGTTACTCCAGACGTTGTGCTCTTTGATGTCTTTGCCATGAAATTCAAGTGCCCCCTTCATGGCAAGAATCTGGGCAAATGCCCGGATCTCTTGAGTGGGTCCATAGGCGGTGAGATAGAAGAGATTGCGGGCGCCGGGCAGAGATTCATCCAGGATCAGATCCCGGCAGATGACTGTTGCCGACGCCTTGTCGTTTGAAATGGTTATTTTCATGGGTTCTCCTTGGGAAGTTTCCCGACTGAGAACGCACATATCCCTGTGGGGAATTGCATTCCCCGTCGGGATGGTCTGTGATTGTTACTGCGTGAGTGTTTCCTGCAGCATTCCGAAAAGCGCAGATGGCAATTCCTCAACACGGTATACAACCCCGTGCGTAGGAAAGAGAGAGCGAACCGACTCCTCACAGATACCAAGCCCCATAGGCTCGATACCTACTCTCTCCAGCCACCGGATTGCCCTTACGGAAGTTCTCCGGTCATCAGGCTCACCATCGGTGACGGCAAGCAGAATTTTCCGGGGTTCCTCCCTTTTGAGCAACTCCACTCCGGCCCAATAAAGTGCCTGAGCCAGAGGTGTGCCGCCACCTGCTGACATCCCGAATCTTGTCGGACTGGGACGCTCACCAAAACGTACCAAGGATGCCACCCCATCGTTGTTGCCAACCGGAAATGCTGCTACGGCGGCAAAACACCCTGGTATAGAATCAAGGGCTTCTGCAACGACAAAGGCAGTTTTCGATGCAACTTCGATTTTCTGATGTTGCATACTGCCGCTCCTGTCCACGAGGATCATGATGGCGGTGTTGACCTCCGTCTTCTCCTCCTGGTGCAGAAACAGCCTGGTGTCATGTAATGCGAGGCGATGCACCACGTGATTATCAATCTTGTTTCCAGTTCGGCGGGCATGCCGTCTCCTCAACCTACTAGCCTGAATCAATCCGCTGAGTCGGGCTCTGAGAAGCGCGGTATGTCGTCTGGTTTCATGTATCTCGATGGGGAATGTTCGCAGAGTGGCTTCAGGGGGAAGAAAAACTCCACCGTTCATGCCCGCTGCTTCGCCTTCCGTCATCAATTCTTGCTTGAGGATTTCACCAACGTCCCCGAATCCACCAACATCGCAATCGAGTATTTCCCTGAGCGCTTCGGGATTACCGTCACTCTTTTCTCCAGGACTTGCACCAGATTTAGACGACGATGACGTGCCACCTGTCGCTTCGGGCGAAGAATCTCCACCTTCAGCTTCGCTGGTGTTATTGCCACCAGATGACGAATCATCAGCTCCCTGATCCGGTTGTACTGATTGATTTCCTTTGCTGGATTCTCCGTCTTCCGCCTGATTGCCCTCACCCTGACCACTGCTGCCTGTCGAGTCAGAACTATCAGCACTACCGGAATTTTTCGACGTTTGGCTTTCAGGCTGCTTTCGCTCCTGTTCCTGTTGTTTCATTTCATCCTGAATCAACCGCATTATCTCTTCCGCCATGGACTGCGAGTCCCTGGTGGATACGAGATTCGGAATTCTCTCCGTCAAATTCAGCAATCCCTGGTACCCGGTACCGAGAAAGCCACTGACCGAGTTGCTGGCCATGGCAAGGATATCGCTGAAGTCTTGATTGAGAGTTAGCCTTCCCCTGGCGCATAGCCATGCCATCAGGGTCTGCGGCGGGTTCTGGAGGGATGGAGTAAAACTTCCCTTCTCCTTCAGGTGCTCGGCCAAATCTTTCAGATTTGACCGGCATCCGGGATATTTCGCCCCCATCATCTTCTCGATCCGAATATCTTCGAGGATGTTCGTAAGGTTCTTGAGCATGGTGGAACTGCTTTTAACGCTGAAATCCGTGAAACGGATGTGGGCGCTCTCGTGGTCGATATAGCCACGGGCAAGCAGAGCCGCTTCCTTGCTATCCGGCATGGACGGCAGATTGATGATCCGTCCGTTGGTGTATGCCTGGTCACCGGAAATCTGAACCTGAATGTCGTACTTCTCTCCCAGCGCTTTTGCTACGAGAGGTAGAGTTGTGTGTTTCATTGCGGCCTCCTAGAAGAACCATTCGCTGGGCAGACTTACCGGCTCAGCGGGGATGGCTTCGAAAGGGATATCTTCAACAAGTTCCTCTTCTTCCTCTGCAGGGACTTCGGCCAAGGGCAAATCTCCCAGAACGTGAAGTATCCCGATGAGAGACGTGAGGTTTCTCCCTTCGATAGGACCGGTCTTTGGTAGTGTGGCAAGTACGTCTTCAACCTGTACGGCCAACGAAATGAGGTATGGGGAAAGAAATTCAAGACCACGCAATTTATCCAACATGGACTTGATAGGGCGAAGCGCCTTCCGTGTTACGGAGGCTCTGCCCTTGTATGACTCCTCCCATGCCTGCCTGGCCTGTTGGTTGATTTCAAAGATCAACCGTTCGGACAGTGAGTTGGTCTGTTCGTTCAACCCTTTATCCAGTCCGTCGATGTTCTTAACTTTGAATACCTGGACAGTAAAACCCAGACGTCGTGCCGCAGTCGATGCTGGTTCGACTCCTACTTCGATGATGCCCGCCCACTCGGGGTTGGCTTCGATCCATTCCCTGATGCTCCGGTCGTACTCCAACAGGAATTCCGTTTTCTCTTTCTCGAACTCGTCCCGAACACCGTCGAGGACTTTCATCACCTCTTCGGCCTTATCCTCTGGGATGGCATAACCACCGAGGAACCTGACCCCAACCGCTTCACAGTGCCGTTCCGCACGTCGCTTCAGGGCGCTGAATACGGCGAGTTTCTCCGGGTCGCAGATTTTCTTGCTGCCAAGAGTTGCCAGTTTTTCGGGAGGGAGTTTGGAAAAGTCGAGTCCGAGGTCTTCCGGTGAGAGTTTCTTTCGTCCCGTCCAAAGCGAAATGGAAAGTGAGACTACTACCAGCTTTGAGAGTATTTCTTTCATGGTCATTCTCCTTTGATCCGTATGGTGTGATCAAGGGAGGCCTCCCAAAAGGGAGTATGCCTCCCCTGAAGGGTGTCAGAAGAACCAGTCCTTGGTAGTGTCACCGGACATGAGATCTTTCATGATGGTCTGGTCTGATTGCTTGCGAGGTGTAGGAGGGACAGGTTCACGAGGTTGAGATGACGCAACTTCGTTATACCCTTTTGCCAGTTTTTCCTTCTTCTTCCGAGAAACGAACGTGAATGCTTCGGACAAGGAGTTGACGCTGTACGACTTCGTCTGTCCCTGACTTCTCGTTGGTCCCCAGTTAACCGTAACTCTAGGTGGATCGTCATGGATCTGGGCGATCCAAAACTTTCCACCAGCAGCAGTATTGCAGTGGAGGTGGAGATGTTGTCGCAACGCCATGATCCACCCCCTATCCGCCAAAGACGCGTTGCGCCAACTCATGCAGCGCCTCGCGGCTTTCAGGCTCAGCCCGGTACCCGAGAGCCCGGTCAAGAGCATGGACAATTGGGTTTATCCCTTCGGCAGATGCTGGGCGGAAGAGATACACAAGCTTGGCCCATCTGACGAGAGTCCTGGTTGAGAAGGTTACTTCTATTTCCCCCTTGATGAAGAGTTTTCGAATTTCGTTGGCGTACGAAACCAATGCATCCCTGACAGTGTCTGCAAGGCTTGGCATGGCTTTGGCCAGGATTAGTTTTTCCTGGATCTCATCGGGATAACAGACTTCTACCATCCAGAAACGGTCCAGAAAGGCACCGTTTTGGCGGAGAGTCCCTTGATAAAGCCCCGAACGGTCACCACTGCCGGCGGTGTTTGCTGTCGCTATGAAACGAAACCCAGCAGCCGGCTTGATGACTTCACCACCCTTTTCCGGAATGGTAAGGGGTCTCCCTTCGACAATACCGTTCAGACCTGCTGCAGTGGCCGGATCGAGCAAGTCGATTTCGTCCAGCAGAAACCAGTGACCTTCCTTCATGGCCATGGCGAGCGGTCCGTAGACGTACTCCATCGAGTTGTTGACGATTACGTGATGCCCCACAAGTTCTGGGGTTTCGAGTCTGCTATGTCCCGTTACAACCATGACCGGAATATTGAGCCGGGCTGCGGTCTGTAGAATGATCGAGGATTTGCCGCTGCCGGTCGGACCGGTCAGGTACAGGCCGTCATTAGCGCCCATCATGTACCAGGAGAGGACATCGGAAAGGATTTCCTTCCTGAACACATAATCGCCATCGATGTCGGGGATGAAGGGATTATCGGATTGTGGCCGTCCTTCAACACAGAGACTTTCTTTCACGGGAATAATGAAGATATCCTTGATGCTATATTTCATGGTGTTCAGCTCCTTGAGTGAAATGGTTGAGTGCCGCGAAATCAGCTTCTTCAATGAGTTCGTTGAGATCGCGTCCCGTTTTCAGGTGTTCCAAGACGATGCCAATGGATTCGGCAACGCAATTGAGACAGGTATTGGACCCGAGGTGACAGCCGATTCCAGTGAGAGCCTTGAACGCATCGGTAGCCTCAAGCCCCGAACGGAGACCGTAGGAGACCAGGCGAGCGATACCGTCAGCCATGGCAGAGCCACAACCTCCGGCTTTTCCAAAGCGAATGAAGACTTCCATTGGTGTTGCTGTCGATGGGGACAAGGTTACGGTGGTATAAATTTTCCCGCAGGCTGACCGACGTTCGATGGTGAAGCCGGTAACTGCCTTGGGCCGTGGTGTTTTAGGGCTCATTGATGTCTCCTTGTAATGACAGCGGGACACATTCCCCTTGGCGGAGATGTCATGCATCCCGCCGAGAGTGATGGTTATTTTGCTGTCCTACTAAGATATCTATAAGGGGGGAAGTAGGCGCCAGGCAGTAATGATCCTGGGAGAGCCGTTGACCAGACGGGCAACGACGAAAACTCCCTTGTACCTGAACTTCAGTGGTTTGGTATTGAGAAGCGGCATAAGGTGACGGACACCTTCGAGTGCTTCCAGCGGGATGTCTCGTTCCAGAACGCGGTTGGCTCCATGCAACGACAGATTGACCTCGTTAAGAGCGGAATCCGGCAAACCCGTTTCCTCTTCCGTGTAAATGATGATGTTTGACTCTTTCATCCCCGCACCTCCTCCCAGCCCTTTGGATAAACCTGGGGCTCAGGTGGAACTGCAGCGGCAAACATGAAAACGAAGAGCATTGCTGCAATGAGAATCAACGACGCTATTGCGTGCAGAGCCTCTTTCAGGTCTTCGTGCCTGTTCTCCTGGGAGAAGGATTTAAGGTCAGGTGGTAACGTACCGGTACGGTAGGATTTCATCGGGAATCTCCTTTCAATGGGGGCAGACACGCCTCCATGAATGGAGAATCCCCAGGGGAGCGTGACGCCCCCTGTTGGGGTAGGTTCAGGCCGCTTGTGCTGCGAGCGGCATGAATGGTTTGATTTCAAGTTTCAGGAAACCAGATTTTGGCTTCGTGACTTGATCATAAATGTCTGGATAGGAACTCTTGAGTTTTCTGCTGTCGACAATTACCGAGTCTGCCACTGAAATGACATTGACCAGAATACCGTCAGAAGCTCCTTTGAATGTGCCATCCACAAAGGTGAGAATGTCGTTCTTCAGAACTTCCAGTCGGGCGTCGATAACTTTTTTCTGATCGTTAAGCTCCAGGTATGCCTTGCCGGCTTGATGAATCTCCGGAGGGAGATCCACACCAACGGCATGTGAGGGGCAATCAGGGCGGTACGGGCAGAAACCGCAGAGTATGCCGGGTTCCGTTCGAGGTGTGCACTCGCCACGCGCTGCCGCGAGGATGTGCTGACCTTTTTCAACAAGTTGCTTGAAAACGAGCTTGTTTGGCGAATAACTGTTGAATTCCTTGTACTCTCCCGCATTGAGGTCAACAACCAGAATCGAACCGCCGATTTCCACTGCCGGATCGAGGGTGAGGTGCAGCAGGCCCATCTGGACATGCAGCTGATCAACCCACGATGAGTAGGGTTCGTCGGGGATGCCGTCGGTCGACTTCATTTCAACGATGTGCAGCCTTTTGGTCTGCCGGTTTGCATAGAACAGGAAGTCAATGTGACACCTGATCTCAGGGATGTCCGGATGCCGCACTTCGACTTCTTCTTCAAACAGCGCACCACCGGTCCTGAAGAACTCGGCATACATGGCTTGCGCAGCATGGCCACGGGAAAAACGCAGGAGTGTCTTGATGTCGTGACCGGTCGGGTTTTGTTTGCCGAGTGCAGCTTTACGCGGGCAGCCGGCAATATCGGAAGCTCCGACATATCCCGTACGGTCACCAAGATGTGATGATTGTTTCTGCTGATGGGTCGGAATAGCTCGGCCCAGAAATGCAGCGAGTTTGCTCATGGCTATCTCCTTTCAGATCAGAAATGGCAAGGCTCCGACTGCGGTGAGCAGGGAGCCGAAGATAACGCCGGTAATGATCCTGGTGACATCGATGCTGACCTGAAATTCCTTCCTGGGAGCATAGACCGGCACCTGATAGCCTTTAACTGTTACATGTTTGATGATCTGGGTAGTCATGTTCTTGTCTCCTTATCTGTGGGTTGTACCCGGCAGAGGAGACAAGACACCCCCGGTAGGGAGAAAGTCGTTGTCTCCCTGCTGAGGTTGGTTGTGAGTGGGGTTCAGTATGAAACGTCAGGCATTACCGGTACTGCCAGCATTTGCCTTTGCCGTCCCATTTGAAGCCGTGGTCTTTCAGCCATTGGCGGGCTGAGGTGTCGTTGAAGTCCGGGAAAGCAGAAATCTCCGATTCATCTTCAGAGAGTTCCATCCTGATCCCTTTGGCTGTCAGATACCCAATGATCTCGGAAGGCGAAACTGGTTCGGCTTCGTGAGATGATGGGGCGCTGTCAGTTCGGTGAGTCTGGGAAGTCCCGGAGGAGGTGCTGGTAGTGCCGGCACTGTTTCCTCCACTGCTTTCAGTCTGTCCGTAGAGGTCAGGATCTTCCTCGATGTCCTGGGTGAAGATGTCCGAGGCAGCGGTCGAGGTGAGTACTGCATCCACCAAACCCCGCTTCTTGGCCATTTTCAGGCAGGTGTTGTAAAAGTCAGCAGGATTGTCGTGTTCGACTTTTTCTCCCTGCCTGGCGATCTTCCAATTGCCGCTTTCATCCTTTTTTGCGCTGAATCCACGTCCACCGATGATCTCCTGCGCCTTTGCCGGGTTCTCCTTGCGGATATCCCAGTATTCCTTCGGCACGGGCTTGTTCGTCAGTTCCACTGGCCCGACGCGGAAACGATACTTGCTTTCCATGGTCGAACAGGAACCGACACCGGTACCGAGGCGTTGGCCGGCTGGTGAGTAGAGCGTCACTTTGATGCGATATTCCCGGTGGCCGAGGTGGAGGTCGATGGTTTCCACGTCCACGTCGTTTGCCAGCCTGAAGGTCAGCATGAGCTTTTCGGCTCCCGGTTTGAGAAGAACTGCTTTATCTCCGCAGCCGGGAATGGTGCCGTAGTGCTCGCCTGATTTCATGACGTCACGCATGACGTACTGGATCAGGTTTACCTGAGCCTTCAGTTCACTGATGTTGACGGCGTGGTGGGTGAGTGATGATGCGGTGGGATTGATGGGAATGATTTGAGCTGGTGCGTTCATCTGTCTGTCTCCTTTTCTGTGGGTTGTGTCCGACAGGGGAGACAGACCAATCCCTTTGGGGATGTGGTAATGTCTCCCCGTGGGACTGTTGAGTTGTGGTTGCTGGTTACCTAGAACGGATCGGTGTCATCGTGCGGAATGTCCTCATGTGCCTGGCTGTTTGATGGCTGGTCGTCACTCCCGTCAGGAATGCTGCCATTTTTACTGCCCAGCATAAGAAGCTTGTCGCCGATGATCTCAGTTGTGTAGCGATCCTTACCGTCCCGATCTTGCCATTTGCGGGTCTTGAGTTTGCCGTCGAGGTAGACACTTTTGCCTTTGGACAGGTACTCGCCAGCTACTTCTGCGAGACGTGCGTAAAGGACAATGTTGTGCCACTCGGTACGGACTTCCCATTCGCCGCTTTTGTTCTTTACCTTCTCACTGGTCGCGAGCGAAAAACTTGCGACAGCGGTGCCTCCTGGTGTGTACCTGATTTCAGGATCACGACCCAGGTTGCCGATGAGTTCCACGCGGTTCAAACTTGCCATACTGCCTCCTTGTTGGTTTTCCCGAAGCAAAGAGACAGATGTCTGTCCCGTAGGGAGAGAACAAAGTGTCTCCCGGTCGGGATGTGGTGAAAGTATCCGCCGCTTACAAAGCTTGTCGCGGAATTTGAACAACAAAAAACCCACTCCAGCAATTGCCAGAACGGGTCACTGTTCTTCGTGATTATTGGTTATCAAAGGCACGCGCTACAATGATGGGCGCACCTTCAGAATGAATTCAAGTCGCATTACCCATACGACTAATTGAGGAAGGCATTGCCATTCCAGGTATCATCCAGAAAGGGGCAACTGCGGCCTTATCTTTCCAGGTAGTTCATCCCTGCCGGGGTTACTTCTTCTTCGGGCTATCCGAAAAAGTCTATCCGGGGCTCTAAGGCCGCTCGGAGTCTCATAAAAGAGTCTATAATATCTGAACGCTATCGATATTCCTCTTTGAAGTCAAGAGGATTAATCAGGGACGAGCCATCTTGGATCGTCCCTGTCCGAGTGAAACTGAGTAGTCATTTCTTGCTGGTATCTTTTGTGGTATCAGCTGTTTCCTCCACCTGATTATCCTGTTTTTTGGATGGATGAGCATACCCACGGACCGGCTTGAATGTGAAACCAAGCAACTTGGAGATTTCAGCATTCATGGTGTTAATCTCCTCTCTGATCCGCCGGCTTCTATCGATGTAGCTCTGTACGACCTCAACTGTCAGGGAATCTCTCCTTCCCATGTTCATCCTCATTTGAAACACGAGATTGTCGTTCGAGTTGAGGATGTTGACGAAATCTCCGGTATCACGAGCGCGGCAGAAGATAACACTTGTATCATCCCGTTTCGCTTTCTCCAGTTTCCTCGCCTGCCAATCAACCTTACCAGAAGCGACCTTACCGCCATCTGCTGCTTTCTTACTGTTGTCCGCCATAATTCCTCCCATAGTTTTTTGGTTAAATCCTGCCCGTTGCCCGCATGGCGATTCCTTTGCCGAAGCGGTCCGATAATTCCGAAAACACCGTGTCATCAAACTTCTTCATATTCTGGACGATCATTTCAACTGCATTGATCTCAGATGCCGCATTGGCGTAACTCTGCTGGGCAACGCTCAGAAGTTGCAGCGTCTTTTCCTCCAGTGTCTGGATATGCTGCATCCCTTCTCCGAGAAGCGCCAATTGACAGGTCTCCGGTGATGCCCCCGCCTTGTTTCCCTTCTGGGTGGAAAGGATGTTGCGGGCCATCTCCTGTAGTTGGACAGCCCGTCCGAACAAGTCCAGAAGCATGTAGTAGCCGTAGGCCCGGGCGGTCAGTTCCGCCAGCTTGCCGATAACTTCACCCTCGGTATTGGTGGCGGTGGCATTCTTGAGGATCAGCCCGACGGAGAGGGGTGTGCTTTTGAGGAATGCCTCTTCGTCAGCTGTGAGAGCTGTCTTCGACTTGATCTTGCCGGCGATGGACTGCATCTTGCCGGCCACATAGACCATCAGGTTCTTGTTGGCGTCAGTGATGTCGGAACATGCCCCGGCGGTGTCACGTCCCTGGGCAGAACCACTGATGAACGAATCGAAGCTGTTGTTCTTGTCGCACGGAGGAACGTACTGGGCCTGGTAGGTGGTGCCCGTCGTTGCCGGACTCTGGATGACCACATCGCCGATGAATCCGCGCACCAGTTTGACATACTCGCTATTCAGCCCTTTCTTGCTGGCCAGATTTTCCAGAACTGATCCGTCTCCGAAAACCTGTAGGACTTCAGTTGGGCAACCGGCAGTGGCACTGGTGGCGGAAGTCTGGGTCATGCCGGGGACACCCGGCTTGTTGCCGGCATTGGTTTTCTGTTCGGTCTCGAACAGTTTACTGACATCCTGGTAAAGATCCTTGGCCCCGCTCGATACCATGAAGTCTGTCTGGGCTGTTTTCATCTCCGCCTTCAGGCTATCGGACATGACCGACGAAAACGGACTGCCAGCAGTTGCTACTAAAGCTTTGGCCGCCTTGCAGTCATTAAGCTGAAGCGAGTTCAGCCGGTCGGTAATGGCTTCCAGGGTCTTGATGGTATCGGCCACCTGGGGAGCGAGGGTCTTCAAAGCGATGTCAAAGGCAGCCGCCGGCGCTGCCGACAGGATGTTCTGGAGTTTCTGCACCAGGTAATCAACATTCAGGAACGAGAAGCCGCCGAGGAACATGTCGATTCCGCCACAACCTGATTTCAGTTTGGGTAGGGAAGCGGTGAACAGGTGGTCGTCGGTATTCGCCCATCTGGCCGAGAAGCTTCCCCCGGTGTAGTAGCCACGCTTGGACCCTTCATAGTAACTTGGAGACGTGGAACTCTTCTGTTGGACCCAATCATCGACCCAGCCAGACCATGATAGTGCCGGGTTCAAGGCTATGGCTGCAGCCAGGCATATAGCCGTTGTTCTGGTAAGTACGGCGTGTTTCACATTGCCACCCCCTTCTCTCTGTTGCTGTGGGACGAGCAGCCTCATGGCTGCACCTTATCCTGAAGACGGCGTTTCTTGACATCGAAGCTGCCTCCCTTCTGGAATTCGTAGAGCGAATATTCTTCGGGAGAAATATCTCCCTTAAGGAGACGCACGGCACGGTATGCCTTGTCCTCGATTTCGTCGGCGGAAATGACCCCGGCTGAGACTGGCAGGTAATCCTGGTTTCCCTTTTGGATCAGGATTAGGGTCGGAGTGATCTCCACGCTGAACTTGGCGGCCAAGCCCGGGTTTTCGCTGATGTTGACTCTTTTCACTGTCCAGCCTGTCTCGGTGGTAAACCAGTCCAGTATTCGCGATTGTTCATCGCAGTAGCTGCAGTCTGGCCGCTGAAAATAAATCAGGGCAAAGTCATCCCGATTGTCCCGCAACGTGCGCTGACGCTCCTCATTGATCTGGGCAATCCGGGCAAGGTTGCCGGGTGTGGTGATCGGATAATCCTTCTTCGTGGTCAGTTCCGGGTATTTCTGCCAGACAAACTGGGCCACGTTGGAGAAGGCCAGCGCCTTCTTGCGGGCAATCTCTTGAACCTCGAAATACTCCTTCACATTCTCTTCGCTCGGCTTCTGGACCGCCTTTTTCTTCAGCGCCTCTGCAAATTCCTGGAACTGATCCGGATGCATATCCCAGATCTGCTCATAGGTGTAATCCTTGAGTGACGGCGTGCTATTGGGTGTTTTCTTCTTCTTTTCAGGTTTATCGGCCTGCTTCTCCGGCTCCTTCTGGTACCACCACCAACCCTTTGACGAATCGGTGTAGTAGCTTGCAATTGCAGATGATGCGGCGAACTGGAGAATTACAGTCAAAATCAGGAGCCTCATTCGTTCTCCTCTGCCTGTTTCGGTCTGATATCCTTAACGATCTTTCTTAAGACAGCCGGCTTGGTACTTTCCAGGTCGGAGGTAAGTACGCCGAAGGCATCAACCCGGAACGGGATCAGGAGTTTGCTGAAGGCCTTATCGTTATTCGACACGATCGAAGCTTTCGTCGTGTAGTACGAGTTGGTCATGAGCTCGGTGGCAATGGCATCTCTGGTTGCGCTCAGTTCCCATACGACGGTGTAGAGGAGATTGCGCTTTGTCTCTTCATCCGCATCAGCCACCAGAACCATGGGATCACCATTGCTCACCTGATGGATCACCTGCCAGAGCGCTTCAGGCTTCACATAAACCAGGCCGTTTGGCAGCGAAACGGCATGCCATTTAACACCAGACGAAGTTTTCTCCACTTGGTTGATCAACCCATGGATGCCACTCAGGATAGAGTCAGCATTGAACCAGGTGGGAAGTTTTACCTTTTGGGAAACATATTTCACCGATTCAAGAGCACCCAGAGGATGATCCCACTCCTGCGAAACATCATCAGTAGCGGTGTTTGTTTCAGGCTGTGACAATGGAGTGGGAATCGGAAGCGGGATGACTTCGGCTGATTTCAACTGTGCCTTCAACCCAAGAAAAGCACCCAGCTCGTCATTTCTGGCTTCCTGATCGCATCGTTTCAAACAGGCGGTAAGCGGATTACTTGGCGTTATCTGGTGATGGTTGCGGATGATATTATCCAGTTCATTCTTGTTCGGCAGGGCAACATATTCGGGCATGCTCGCAAGGATTATCACCGAGATCCGCGGATGATCTGCTGTCGAATAATACTGGTTATGGTATGAGGGAATTTTCCCGATATCGTGCGCCAGTGACACGATGAGGATCGTGGGCAGCATGATCCTTTCAGGGTTTTTCGCAACGAACTTGCGAGTGACCGACAAAGAATGCTGGTAGAGCGGTACGGTAGCCAATTGAGCAAGAGCTTCTGTACCGTACGCTGAGTCAGGATCAGGTATCTGCTTGCCAACACCAGCGTATTGCTTGATTCCGACAACCGATGGGCACATACCTTCCTCGTCAAGAATCTTGAGCAGGTGAACGATTACAGTCTTACGATCCCCGTTGATAAGCGGTTCAGGTTCCACAATATCTTTATAGAACTCTTCAATGTCCGAATGCCGAAACACCGGGCGCGGAAACGAATCCTCATCCTCCTGTTTTGGAGCAGGTTCCCGCCAGAGTCTGGAAAGATGGGTGAATTGGACGACACGTCCAGTCCATAGCTGTGATATATCCTCAAGGGTGGTGCGCGGCAGGTCATCATCCGGTTCCAGTTCCGATATTGAGAGCGGAACCCACTCATCTTGCGTTACTTCAGCAGTGCGCTTGGCACGGATGGACCACAAGCCATAAATGATCATCAGTCCACCGATGATGCCGCAGGCATAGAGCATGATGGTCATACTGCTCCCTTGGTATTGTGCATGGATATTGAAGATGGCGCTGACGGGAATACAATCTTCAACTTCGGGTCTTTGGCGTCGAGTGTCACCCCCTTGTAACGCCCGGAATATGTCAGCATGTAGAATTCCCGTGGTTGAAGCCCCAGAATGTCCTGCACCTTCAGGATGTCCTGTTCAACTTCTCGGGTTGTCACCTGGTTCGAGCCAAAGATCCCCGTGAGTACGTTACGCACCCCGAAATGCCGAACGACATACTCGGAAGTTTCAGCATCGGAACAGCGCATGAAAATCTTGGTATTGGTGTTGTCGAGAATCGATTTGCCGTATTCCTCGCCGATGGCTGCATAAATCTGGTTCACGGACTGAGCAAAGGCATGCACCATGACGTCGGCTGAGCCAGCCTTGGCAAACAGGTCCTCTATGCCCTGGTAAAACAGGCTCTGGGCCTCATCTATGTAGATCGATAGCGGTGGTGAAACCTTCTGCCTGTCGGACAGATACACCCTGCCGATAAAGGACTGGATCATTGAAAGGAGGACTTTGCCGAGAGTTGTCGCTGCCTCTCGGGTTATCATGGTCCCGGTATGGACGACCATGATGACCCCTTTCCCTCGCTCAAGCCGGCTCATGAAACGGTTGCTGTCGGCCTGGCCGATTATCTTGCCGATGTTGCCGGAGGAAAGCTCCATCAGACAGGTGCGCAACGTAGAGGACACCTTTGAGTAATACTCTTGAGGTGATTCGAGGATGTCCTGGATCATGCCTGCGGTCAGCAGCGCCTCACGGGTATTGATCTCCTGCAGGAGCGCCATGGTGCTGCTCAGTGACGAACGGCGGATGCTCTGCCTGATGGCATCCATGTTCTGTGAGGGCAGCCGTTGCTCCCAATTGGCGATGATGATATTTGCCGTAATGATGGCAGTGGTAATCTCCTTGGCGATGTTGCGGTAGAATGGCTCTCTCCCTCCCTGGATGCCGGATACGATATGACCGACTAGTTCATCTGGCATGAAATAGTAGGCCATTGGGTCGATTACCGCCGAATACTCCGGGAATATCGGCGTTACCAGCATCAGGTCCTTGAGTCTTTCGGCTTTACGGGCAACTTCGAAAATCTTGGTAAATATCTGCTGGTCTCCCTTGGGATCGAAATAGACCACGCTGTTTCCATTAAGGATGTCCTGCTCTATCAGGTTCTCACAAAGCCGGGTCTTGCCAACGCCGGTTGTACCGAAAACGAACATGTGCCGCTTCCGATATGAGTCGGGAATCGCTATTGGAACGATCTTAGTCGGATGCTCCATTTGCACACCGGTTCCAATAGGAGTCATATAGTCAGAGCTGATGATTTTTTTGGGCGACGAGAACTTGAACATGCTCTTTCAGCTCCTTTCCAACGGTATTTATGGAAGCCTTTGGTACTCGTACCGGCGTAACCAGTTCGCTGAATCCACCGGCAATGCGGCGTCGGCACTCGATTCCGGAGATGCCGGTCAGATTCTCCAGAAGAAGCGCAGGCAAAGCCCGTGACGTCCGGTTCAGGATAATGCGAACTTTTGCCACATCTTCACTCACCATGACCGGACGCACGCTTGTAACAAGAAAACTTCTCTGGTCTCCTACGCGATACTTTGAACGTTCATGCGGTGGTTGACAGCGTAGTGGGCATTCACAAAACAGAATCAGAGGTTTGAACACATCGTCAATTTCCAGTGTGACATGCAACGTTCCGAGGGAACCAATACGCCCCACTGAGCCGGTGAATACTTTTCCCCGAAGTTCCTGCAATATCCTTGATTCCTGCACTATCTGTCGCTTTTGCAGTTCCGCTTCAACGTTGTGGATGATATGCCGACGGAGTTTTTTTGATATGTTCTTCAAAGGAACATCAACCGGGCGGCCCAACAGTGGGTAGGCAGTTATTTCGAGTTCCCCTTCCGCCCGGACCACAACCCTCTTCTGAAAAGCCGCAGTCAGCGTCTTGGACACAGCGCACTCCACTGCATCGACAATCTCGTCCTCCGGCAGTCCGTATTTGTGCAGCAGATCAGCGGACAGCATTACCGAACGCCTCCTCCCATGGCGTCTCCACATGGGCTATGCTGATGGCCGCAACTTGCAACTGTTGTTGTCCGGCGTGTTCGGTCAGGATGCGATACACCTTTCCAGCATAGCGGTCTCCCTTTGATGGGGTGCGGGAGTTGTAACAGCCGACTGCACGCCAGTTGTAGCCGTAATCCTGGATGCATTGTGCCAATACCCAGGCCCCAACTTTGACATTTGTGCATGGCTCTCCCAGTTCGTTCCAGGTTTTGCCAAGTTTCTTCGCCCAGGTGGAATTAATCTGCATGAGACCGTAATCGTAACTTCCATTACTGTTGCGATTGATGGCTCGGGGATTGAAATTGCTCTCCGTCTTGGCGATGCTCCACAGAAGTTGCGGTGATATCCCATAAAGCTTTCCTGCCTCCTCGAAGCAGAAGGCACTGGCATGTACAGGTTGACAGGCAAGACAAATTACGAATAGACAGATGCCCGGTAATCGATGCATTTCGTTCCTCCTGACTCATAATCTTGCGGGGGGGAAGGTGCAGGCATCTTGACAAGGAGATAGGAGCAAGAGTATATAGTGTTCATATGGACACTATACGAAGGAGAGCGCAGTGATCGAACTTACGGTTCGCCAGCAGAAGGTTCTGGATTTCATCACTCGCTACGTCAGGACGCATGGTTATGCGCCGACGTTGCGGGACATCGCAGCTCATCTCGGTGTTACCAGCACATTCGGTGTAAACCGCCATCTTGATGCGCTGGAGAAAAAGGGCTGGATCACGAAATCGGGAACTTCAAGGGGAATTGTGCTGACAGTGCAAGGAGGACAGTCACTTTCTCTGCCCATCGTCGGAACGGTTCGGGCCGGCCACCTGCAGCCAGCTGTTGAGGACATTCAGGGATACTTTTCTGTAGATCAGGGGCAGGTAAAGGGGGATGGCTGTTTCTTCTTGAAGGTGAAAGGAGATTCGATGATCGGGGCAGGGATTTTCGATGGTGACCTGGCACTGGTCCGGCCCCAGCCAGTCGCGGAAAATCGTGACACCGTAGTCGTTATGGTAGATGGAGAGTCTACTCTCAAGTGGTTTTTTCGCGAGCAGAACCGCATCCGCCTGCAACCAGCCAACCCCAATATGGAACCGATTATTGTTGGTCCGGACAAGAATGTGTCAGTCGTCGGGAAAGTCATTGGCATCTATCGCCAACTGGAGTGAATCGTGGAGCGCATTAAGGAACAGATACGGATCGCCACGATTTTTACGCCAGGCAGACTGATAAAGCCGGTCTGGTTCGACTGGCATAATCGCAAACACACCATCCTGGAGACAACGTACCATTGGAAAGAACAGGCTGGCGCCGTAACACTCCTGCACTTCTCGGTTACTGACGGTGAAGCCCTGTACGATCTGGTTTACAATACGCTGGATCAAAGCTGGCTCTTGAACGGCATCGAGGTGAAATGATGGGCAGCCGTGTTGTCATGCACACCGATATGAATAGCTTTTTTGCCTCCGTTGAGCAGTCATACAATCCTGAACTCAAAGGGAAGCCTGTCGTTGTTACCGGATCGCAGCAGCGCACGGTAATTCTTACCTCCAGTTACGAAGCGAGGAAGTTCGGCATCAAAACAGGCATGATGCTTCACGAGGCCAAGCGGCTTTGCCCGGATGTGATCATGGTGCCGGCTGACAACCGTAAATACACCCACACGTCTGCTGTAATCATGAAGATGATGCTGGATTATACCCCCCTGGTCGAAGTATTCAGCATCGATGAAGCATTCATGGACGTAACCCATTCTCTGTCGATCTTCACCAGTGCCGAGAATATCGCCTACCTCCTCAAGGCTCGTATCAAGCACCAGTTTGACATCACTTGTTCCATCGGCATCGCACCAAACAAACTTCTGGCAAAGCTCGCCTCGGAGATGAAGAAACCGGACGGCCTGACCATCATCACACCTGACACTGTCAAAGCAACCCTGGAACACATGCCAATCAAGGAATTGTGCGGAATTGGCCGAAAAATGGAGCGACATCTCAACATGATGGGCATCTATACCTGTGGTGACTTGGGGCGTTGCGACGAGGGCCGATTGACCAGAAAGTTTGGTATTATCGGCAGCCGGTTGAAGCAGATGGGACAGGGGAACGATGATTCCCCAGTCATCCCGGCGGATGATGCCGATGAAGTCAAGTCCGTCGGGCATTCAATGACCCTCAAAAGGGATATCAGCAGCCGAAACGAGATCCTGCGCTACCTGCTGCAGCTCTCGGAAATGGTTGGGCGTCGGGCTCGGCGTTACGGGGTGGCCGGCAAGACGGTTCATCTGACAATTCGTTATGCCGACTTCAGCACCTTCGGGAAACAGGAAACCCTTAGCCCTGTCGCTTTGCTCACGTCACTGTTATCATCGTTCACTGCCACGCGGCTGGCCCTCTCCAAGTTCTTGGTCCTGCTAGTCGCTAACGAAAGCGACCATTTTTTAGGGTGCCAACGCCGAATATGTCGAAACGTGACACCGACCAAAGTAAATCAATTCCGGTGGACAAACCAGCGCCGCCGGAGCGGCTAGTTTTTGCCCGTAATTTCAAGAAAGCCCGCAAAGAGGCTCGCTTGACCCAAGAGGCGATCCGGGAAAAGACCGGCCTCGCCCAACCCTTCATCTCCGAAGTGGAAAACGGTCGCAGCACCATCAACCTCGACAACATGGCCCAACTGGCCGCCGCTGTCGGCAAGCCGTTGTGGAAGCTGCTCGTTCCCTAGCGGATTCAACCACATTCCCAAGCCCTTGTGCGGCTAAAGCCCCTTCCGGTCCGCACCCTCTTGCACTATTGGCTTTATAGTCTGTAGACTATAATATCACTGACGCAAGACTATCGGAAGGGGGCTTTATGGAAGGCTCGCAACCCGCCGTGGCCCGCCTTGGGGCGCGGGATGAGCATATTCGACGGATCACCGAGAAGCTTACGCGCGAGCTGGGGCCGGAAGTCATCGCCCTGCTGCGCGATCCGACCGTCATTGAAATCATGCTCAACCCTGACGGCACGCTATGGGTGGAACACCTCGGCCAAAGCGGACCTCGGAAACCCGGTCCACAAAGGGGCTCTGTTGCAAAGATTGGCGGCAGTCAGAGGTAGGCTGTCGCTCTGCGCCGATCAGGCGGCTGCTGCGAAATGGTGGTTGAGCATGCCCATGGCCTCCGTCAGCGCCGAGGGCCCAATGCCAAAAGCTCTCTCCACAAGGCGCACCTCGCCCCTGATGCCGGGCTGCAGGCACCAGGGGCGAGCCTGTCCTTTGCGCAGGGCTCGCATGACTTCGAATCCCTTGATCGTGGCATAGGCCGTGGGGATCGATTTGAAACCGCGCACCGGCTTGATCAGTATCTTGAGCTTTCCGTGATCGGCCTCGATCACGTTATTGAGATACTTCACCTGCCGGTGGGCCGTCTCCCGGTCCAGCTTTCCTTCGCGCTTCAATTCGGTGATCGCTGCACCATAGCTCGGCGCTTTGTCGGTATTGAGCGTGGCAGGCTTTTCCCAGTGCTTCAGGCCTCGCAGGGCCTTGCCCAGGAACCGCTTCGCTGCCTTGGCGCTGCGGGTCGGCGACAGGTAGAAATCGATCGTGTCGCCCCGCTTGTCGACTGCCCGGTACAGGTAGGTCCACTTGCCCCGCACCTTGACGTAGGTTTCATCCAGGCGCCAGCTCGGATCAAAGCCACGCCGCAGCGTCGTGCATCAGCCGCACAACCTCGTCGATATCACCCGAGCAGGCGACCCGAACGTTCGGAGGCTCCTCGCTGTCCATTCGCTCCCCTGGCGCGGTATGAACCGCCGCCTCATAG
>JAQUIT010000007.1:0-85889 GCA_028681335.1 Desulfuromonadaceae bacterium
AGATCATCGTGAAGGTTACAAGCGTCCCCTCCTCTTCAACCTGCACCGTCACGCGCACACTCTTCGGAAGAACACTATTAATAGCGGTATCCCAGCTCTTTACCCACTTGGACCCATCATAGCATTCCACGAGAAACGAGCTGATCTTCTCCATCTGCGGATAGGCGTGAATGGCTTCTTCTTCAGAAAAGAGATCACGTTCTGACCGTGTCAGGTAGCGCTGCGAATTCTTCTCTGCCATCCGGTACGTAACGTCAATAACTCCTGACTCTTTTATCCCCTGGCTTGTTGGTGGTGCTAATGTAGTCAGTTCCAGTGCCGACCACGGAGTACCAAAATTATCACGATCCTCCACAACAAACCGTAGCCGCTTGTCAGCCCGGTTAAACTCTGCAGCCGACACTTCTCGACGGATCAGATCAAGTGTTGCACCCAGTTCACGGCGGGACTCCATCCCGGCTGAGACGCGCTCCCTTGCCTGCAGAACACCAAAATAGCTGCCATAGAGAGCTGTGGCGAGTATGCTGAGCAAAACCACCGCAATCAGTACTTCCAGCAGGGTAAAACCGTTATTTTGCGAGGTATTTGACAAGCACGACCTCCCTGCCGTCACTACCGCGCCTCACTTTCACAACCAGTTTTTGCAGACCTGGCTGATCAGACGGCAGTAAATCGGCCCGCCATGTCAGTTCCGGATGTAACGGAGCAAACGTTCCCTCCCCTTTAGCAGGCGACTGTTCCAGCTCTGTAATGCGGTTACGGGCCAGCAGCGTCAGCATCGTGTTATCACGTTCACGGGCAACGATCCCGATATGATAGTTTACTGACCCGAGCAGTGTCAGGACAACGCCTGCCATAATGGCCAGCGAAACCATCACTTCAAGAAGCGTAAAACCTCTCATGGTGGATCCTCTAGATACCCTTCATAAACCTTTACTTTGCCGCCGGATGGAAATACCATCACCGTCCAGAATTGCCCCCCGACCGATCGAAGATGAAAGGTGATAAAATCACGTATTCCACCAATTCCGATATCGATCCTGAGGTTGCCATCGGTTACTTTACCGAGTCGCGGAATCCTCACATCGGTAATGATGATCCCCTCTTTCATAGGTGATTCCTGTAAAAAAGGGTCGGATGGCACATTGCCGCTGCCGTCAGCCCCTATTTCAAAAATCCCTACGGTTTCTGTGCCTGGTTCCAGATGCAAATAATAACCTGTTCTCGACGTTGCTGCCCTCTCCTGCATGTAGCGAATTGTCGAGGCAAGTGTACGGGCGGATATTTTCAGATTTTCCTGATCAGAGGAGGGGAGTCGCGGCAGTACCAGTAGCATTACCATACTGATAATTACCAGCACCACCGCAATCTCAATGAGTGTAAAACCACGCCGGTTAACCTGTTGCTGGTACAGCAGCTCCGAATCTGAACCGTAGGCAGGATGACGTGTCATCAAATTATTCCAGGGTGAGTATGCGTGCAAGATCTTCGCCGAATAGACGCTTTTGCCACACCCTCATACCAGGGACCATGTCCAGCTCAGCCTGCGTTGCACTCTCCGTGTCGGCAATGGCTTCCAGCAGCCAGTTAGGAGCGAGCAGGCCTGGTTCCAATCCCAATTCGGCGCTGTATCGTTCACGCCATGCCTTGAGTCTCTTCAAGCGTTCCTTGACCCGCTCCAGCACCTCTTTTTTACCGTTGCGCGGAAAACGCGGCAGCTTGCTTTCCGGAGTCGCCAATCCCTGCTCAACTGCAGCCAGAATGCCGCTGCCATGCCGCTGGAGCTGTCCTGATGTCATTCCTTTAACCAGTGACAGATCATGCAACGACGTGGGCCTGCATTCCGCAACCTCAATGAGGGTGTCTGCCGATAACACCTTGAACGGCGGACGATCCAGCAGTTCTGACTGCCGATCACGCAGCTGTAGTAATTCTTCCAGAATGGCAAGAGTGTGGCCACGCAATTTGCTGGCACCCTTGCAGTACATAAACAGCGGGCCGTCTTTTTCAGAAACGCGTGCCTGGCATACAAGCTGCCCCTCTTCTTCAAGCCAATCCAAACGCTTTTTGTCTTCAAGCTCTGCCCGAAACTGGTCATAGAGCGGCAGCAGGTCAGAGGTATCGGCTACTGCGTAGGCACACATCTCACGGCTCAATGGACGCTTGCTCCAATCAGCCTTCTGGTATTTCTTGTCCAGTTCAATACCAAAGCGGGCTCTTAACAGCGCAGCCAAACCAAACTCGCCAATCCCAAGAAAACGTGCCGCTATCATCGTATCGAACAGGTTCGTAACTTCAATACCGAAATCCCGATGTAGCGAGCGGATATCGTAATCAGAGCCGTGCATGACAACGACTATTTCCGGGTCGGCAAGCGGACCAGCCAGTGGTGTCAGAGATGGCAGCGCCAGCGGATCTATCAGCCAGCTTTGCTGACGTGTTGAGACCTGGGCAAGACAGACCTTTTCACGATAGTGGTGGAGAGAATCCATCTCAAGATCGACCGCAATTTCCTTCTGCGCTCCGAGTATGGCGGCAACTTCCGTTAAACGCGCCATTGTTGTGATTATTTCGCAGGTTCCAGCCTGCCTATGGAAAGAACTCAAACCGCAAACTCCTGAATAATTGAATAGGTTGTGGTACGCTGTGCCGCCCTAAATCCGGCACCTTGTATGAGACTGATCATCTCTTGCTGCGACATGCAGAAACTGCAACCGGCAGCGGCTACAACGTTTTCTTCAAGCATTGTGCCGCCAAGGTCATTGGCCCCGAAAAACAGGGCTACCGAAGCCATCTTTGCTCCTTGTGTGACCCAGCTCGCCTGGATATTGGGGATATTATCAAGCACTATCCGCGACAATGCCAACACTTTTAGATAATCGATACCGCTGGCGGTGTCTCCACCGAGCTCAGTATTACCTGGCTGATACGTCCACGGAATAAACGCCGTGAACGACCCGCCCGCATCCTGCATCTCACGAACGCGGAAGAGATGCTCGACAATATCCTCTGTTTTTTCACTACTGCCAAACATCATCGTGGCAGTAGTCGGCATTCCAAGGCCAGCGGCTTTCAGCATGACCTCTCCCCACTGTTTCCAGCCTATTTTCTTGGGGGAAATGTTGCTGCGTACCTCATCAACCAATATCTCTGCCCCGCCACCGGGAATTGAATTCAGGCCGGCTTCCTTGAGTCTCAGCAGCGTTTCGTCAATGGTAAGAGCCGAATTGGCCGCGATACACGTGACTTCTGCCGGAGAAAGTGAGTGATTCTGCACCCCCGGGAAACGTTTCTTTATCTCCTTGAACAGTCCTTCAAAAAAATCTATTTTCAAATCGGGGTTAAGCCCACCCTGCATAAGCAGTTGCGTGCCACCCTGCGCCACCAGTTCGGCTATCTTCTCATAAATCTGTTCAGGGTCAAGAATATAGGCATCCGCAGCATCCTTTGATCGGTAAAAAGCGCAGAAGGAACATTTAGATTCACATATATTGGTATAATTAACGTTGCGATCAACAACAAAAGTAACAATATTGTCAGGATGAAGCTTGCGTCTGATAGCATCCGCTCTCTTCCCGAGCATAAGCAAATCACCGTTGATCAGCAGCTCAAGGGCAGCTGCACGCTCGATTCTTTCCTCGCCAGCTATTTTCATCGTCTGACCCGAAATGTTTTCATACAAGATTCTCCAATTCTGTGCCGAGCATTTCGCGGATCGCCAGCGGTATCCTCCTGGCTTTTAATGTTGGACCTATGCAGGCCAATGTGACCAACCCTTCTACGAGTAACTTGTTATCATGCTTCCTTACTATTTTTTGGCTGAGCGTAATCGATGACCCACCACTACGGACCGGACAGGTGGCAACCGAGAGAAGGTCGTCATGAAGAGCTGGATATCTGAAATGAATTTCAAGTTTTACCACCGGAAAAACGAAGCCGTTACCGGCAAGCACGGCTACACTAAAACCATGGCTGCGAAAATACTCAGTTCTCGCCCGCTCCATATACTTAAGGTAATTGGCATGGTAAACGACTCCACCGGAATCCGTATCCTCGTAATAAATTCGAACATCCATTGACTATCGCTACTCCATCTATGCTATTGGCTTAGTTTTGCCTATCCGGGTTGATTACTCTAGTGCAGATTCTATTCATCTGCAACTTATTCTCTGATATTACACTTCAAAAGGCTTATTTTATCAAAATACGGCCAAAAATTGGCCTGAAGACCAATTTCCATAAAACGCATAGCAAGATAAGGGACTCTAGAAAACAAAGCTCTGGAGCCTTATTTTGGGGCATCACCCTCTGACCCCCCGTTCTATGCGGTTTTACACTGTTTTATAAATGTAAGCGTCCGCTCACCCATGCTATGTGGCAGTGAATAACGTTGTATTGAGGCAACAGTGAACCCGCCGGAATGAACAACGGCATCAGCTGCTTCAATTTCATTTTCAGCCTGGTCGCCCTTCATGGCAATCAGGATACCACCCTCTGCAAGGAGCGGGGCAGCCAGAGACACAAAACGATCCAGCCGTGTAAAAGCTCGTGACGTAATTATGCTGAATGAATGACTGTGCGTTTTATGCAAATCTTCAATGCGAGTGTGGATCGCTTCAATATTTTGCAGCCCCAACACTCGAATGACATGCCGTTGAAAATGTATTTTTTTAGCAACAGCATCAACAGAAATCATAACTGTTTCAGGGTTGATTATTTTCAAAGGTATTATCGGGAGCCCTGCTCCGGACCCAATATCGAGCAGACGATCTCCGGAGGCTATATACGGGGCAAGACTGAGTGAATCCACGAAATGCTTGATAGCAATTTCGTTAACTTTTGTAATCGCCGTCAGGTTTACCTTTTTATTCCACTTTACAAGCTCTGCAGCATATGCTTCGAATAAAGCCAATTGTTGCGTAGAAAGTGACAGCCCCATAGCTACTGTTTCCCGGGATAGTATGTCGCTGATTATGGAGTTCATTGTTCCGCACTATCCTTCCATGATGAGGACTTCAAGGCGATAGACAGGATCGATATGGCAGCGGGTGTCACCCCGGGGATCCTGGAAGCCTGCCCAAGTGTATCGGGTCTGTTTTTTGTGAGCTTTTCACGAACTTCGGTTGTCAGGCTTTTAATTGATGCATAATCAAGAAGCGAGGGGATACATGTTTTTTCCAGTTTCTTAGACTGCTCTACCTGCTCGAGCTGACGGTCAATATAGCCCTTATATTTTGTCTGTATTTCAACCTGTTCACGTATCGCTGCGGGGGTTTCACGTGAAACAGTGTCCAGTTCTGCCAGGTCAGAATAACTTACATCCGAACGTTTCAGAAGGTGTTCCAGAGTATTACCTTTCTGAAGACCTTCTATACCCATCCTCGCAAGAACATCCAACTGATGTGGCGAGTGTGACATACGCGTCACCGAGATACGCTCCAATTCCTCCGATATCATGCGTCGCTTCTCAGTAAAAACATCATACTCCTGCTCCGTTACAAGACCCAGCCGATACCCTGCATCACGCAGACGCAGATCGGCATTGTCTTCGCGTAAGAGCAACCGGTATTCTGCCCGCGACGTGAACATACGATACGGTTCTTTGGTCCCGAGCGTCACGAGATCGTCAATCATGACGCCTATATAGGCCTGACTTCTCCCCAGCACGAGAGGATCTTGCCCTTTAACGCGAAGAGCGGCATTGATGCCGGCCATAAGCCCCTGCCCCGCCGCCTCTTCATAGCCGGAAGTACCATTGATCTGTCCGGCATGATACAGGTTAGTAAGCAACTTCGTTTCGAGAGTATTGTGTAACTGGATTGGATCGACGTAATCGTATTCAATCGCGTAAGCCGGGCGCATAATTTCAACCCGCTCGAGGCCAACAATTGAACGATAAAAAGCGATCTGAATATCTATCGGGAGCGACGTCGACATGCCACTGGGGTAAACTTCGATTGTATCAAGGCCTTCCGGTTCAATAAAGGTTTGGTGACGGTCCTTCTCTGGAAAACGCACAACCTTGTCTTCAATCGACGGACAGTAACGCGGGCCAACACCTTCTATAATGCCCGAATAGAGCGGTGAACGGTCAAGGCCGGAGCGTATAATATCGTGAGAACGTTGATTGGTATACGCGATGTGACAGGGAAGTTGAGGCATCGTGATCCGTTCCGTTGATAGCGAAAACGGCAGCGGATTTTTGTCACCATATTGCGGTTCTAGCTTTGTAAAATCAATGGAACGGGCATCTAGTCTTGCCGGCGTTCCTGTCTTTAGCCGGCCGACCTGGAAACCAATGGTGCGAAGTTGGTCCGAAAGCCCAATCGACGGCTGATCACCGGCACGGCCTCCCGGATAGTGGTTGAGACCAATATGGATAAGTCCACGCATAAACGTGCCGGTCGTAACAACAACTGTTTTTGAGATAAACCTGATCCCAGACTGCAGTTCAACGCCTCGAAGTTCACCATTTTCCAGATAAAGAGAGGTAACCTCTCCCTGCTTGAGATCAAGGTTGATTTGCTGTTCAAGGACGCGTTTCATCCTGAGTCGATACAGTTGTTTATCTGCTTGGGCGCGCGAAGCCCTTACTGCAGGCCCCTTTTTGGTGTTGAGAATACGAAACTGAATGCCGGTAGCATCTATGTTTTTGGCCATCTCGCCACCAAGAGCATCAATTTCTTTTACCAGATGCCCCTTAGCGAGGCCGCCTATAGACGGATTGCAGGACATGAGAGCTATGGCATCAAGGTTGATGGTCAGCAACATCGTACGGCACCCCATGCGGGCAGAAGCCAATGCAGCTTCACACCCGGCGTGTCCGGCACCGACAACAATTACGTCATAGAGCTGATCATAGGTCATCATAAGTCCCACCCACCACCCGATTTATGTTTCACGTGGAACATAACATTATTTCCCGATACAAAATGATGAAAAGATAAGGTCAAGCACGTCGTCAGTTGCCGTTTGACCGGTCACCGCCCCGACAGACTGAAGAGCTCCACGCAAATCGAGAGCAAGCAGTTCAAGATTGCGATCCTTTAGATTGCAGGAAAACTGCTGTAAATGCTGCTGAGCAGTCACAAGTGCATCACGATGGCGGGCACGTGACAGTGCCACAAACTCTCGAGAATCTGGGGCGACCGAATGCAGAAACTGCCTGCACACCGTATGCTTGAGAATATCCATGCCGTCGCCGGAAAGTGCCGCGATCCTGACAATATCAACAAAACGCGCTTCATCAGGCAGAACAAAACACTGCTGCAGATCAGTCTTGTTTAACACCGCTATTGTCTTGCAACCAGCCAGCGCATCAAATATTAACTGGTCTTCTTGACCGAACTCTCTGGAGGCGTCAAAAACAGCGAGAACGAGATCTGCCTGGGGAATCTTGGCAAGGGCTCTACTAATCCCCTCCTGCTCAACAAGATCATCAGTATGACGGATTCCGGCCGTATCAAGCAGGCGAACTGCTAAGCCGTCAAACGTCACAGTCTCCTCGATGATATCACGGGTTGTGCCTGGTATATGCGTTACAATCGCACGGTTCTCGTTTAGCAGACGATTAAGTAGACTGGATTTACCTGCGTTCGGCTTGCCGACAATGAGAACCGAAATCCCATCCCTCATGATCCGTCCCTCTTCAAAGGTCAGCAGCAAAGATGAAATCATCTCCTGTGCCTCTGAAACGGAAGCAAGAATGGCTGACAGGTCAGTCTCACCCAGGTCATCATCAGGGAAATCGATATAAGCCTCCACCAAGGCAAGTGCGCGTAGCATAAAGCCACGAACAACGTCGATTCTTGCTGAAAGAGCACCTTCACGCTGCTTCTGGGCGAGTTGAAGCGCAGAATCGCTCTTTGAAGCAATAATATCCATGACCGCCTCAGCCTGGACAAGGTCAATACGGCCATTAAGGAACGCCCGCCGGGTGAATTCGCCCGGATCGGCCAAACGAATCCCACACGAAAGGACGACCGCCAAGACTCTTTCAACAACCAGCCAGCCGCCGTGACAATGGAGCTCCAAAACATCTTCCCTGGTATATGAACGTGGGGAGCGCATATAAACGGCCATCGCCTCATCGACCTTTTCACCACTGGCAGGGTCAACGATAGCACCAAAAGAAAAACGGTGGCTCACAAGGCCACCGTCATAAACAGGTCTAAAAACAGCATTTCCGACCATAGCGGCCTGTTCACCACTCACCCGGATTATACCGATACCGCCATTACCAGGGGGGGTACTGACAGCCGCTATTGTATCGCGGATATACATAACACGTTACTCCGAAGTCCGTGGACTAATCATTCCACCGTCTTGTTTATATACATCTGTTGGCCGATAGTTAACACATTGTTGACCAACCAGTAAAGTACCAGACCGGAAGGAAAGCTGAGAAACATAAAGGTAAAAACAACCGGCAGGGCCAGCATCATTTTCTGCTGCATCGGATCCATATTGGATGGTGTCATTTTCTGCTGAAGAAACATTGTAATGCCCATGATAACAGGCGTTACATAGTAAGGGTCTTTGTCTGCAAGATCAGTAATCCAGAAGAAGAATGGAGCATGACGAAGTTCAATAGAAAACATCAGCGATTTATAAAGAGCAAAGAAGACCGGTATCTGCACGACCATCGGCAAACAGCCACCCATTGGATTGACCTTATGCTCACGATACAGCTCCATGACCGCCTTATTCATGGAATCCTTATCGTCCTTGAATTTTTCGCGGAGCTTTGCCATTTCGGGCTGGATTTTCTGCATGCCCTTCATCGACTTATAGCTTTTATGGGTCAGTGGGAAAAAGAAGGCTTTAAGAATAACCGTAATTATTATTATGGCAATTCCATAGTTGCCAACATAGCGATAAAAGAATTTCAGTGAGTAGAGTAGCGGTTTGGCAATGACCGTAAACCAGCCAAGATCGAGAGACCGCACAAGCGAATTACCTTGCGCTTTGAGTATATCAATATCCTTTGGACCGACAAAAAGGCGATTAGCAATAGTAACTGATTTACCTGGATTAACCGTAAACTGTGGTGATGAAACAACCGACTCGAAAAAACCGGTATTACTTTTCAAAAGTTCTACGGATGCAATGCTGTTGTTCTCGGAAAGGATCGCATTCAGAAAATACTTGTCTGCAAAACCGGACCACTGGATAGTCTTATCATAACGCTTTGAAGAACTGGCAACATCCTTGATTTTATTAGACTGCAGACCGTTATCTGCAAAGATGTATGAACCGGCCGTATCAAAACGGTTGTTCTTAACTTTAGGTTGTGCTGGATAGGTCATTACATATTGAATGGTACCTACCAAAGGAGCTGCAGAGTTATTAAAAACCTGCGTTTCCAGCTTGATACCATATTGACCGTAAGAGAAGGTATACACTTTACGAACAGTATAACCCTGCCCTGAGACATAGTTGAATGTCAGTTGCCTGGATCCGTCTTTTTCAACCTTTATTCCGTCGGCATCAACAGCAAACACCGTACCGTCAGGAAGGTTAAAACCAGTGGCTCGGGTTGAGAATGATAGAAGATTAGGATCAGCGTCATTGCCAAGGGTAACTTTATTTGACGTAGGAGTGTTTTCTTCCCGGTAGTTTTTAAGTGTCATGCTCTTGAGGCTCGCACCTCGAGAAGAAAATACCGCAGTATACAGGTCCGTTTCTACAGTGACATCTTTTGTGGGGGCCGTTGAAGGTAGCTGCTGCACTGTAACTGGAGTAGAGCTCTGTAGCAGCCCTGGATTCTGGGTCTTCACAGCCTGACTGCTATCAGGCGAGGAGACAGTCTGAGGAGCGGGAGGTTCTACCTTTTGCTTATCTGGACCAAAAAACAGAGAGAACAGATAAAAAACAGCAATTGAAAGACCTACAGCTATAAAAGCGCGCTTTTCCATCGATGCTCCTGATTAGAATTTACTTTTATACTAGGGTACCGGATCGTGGCCGCCCGGATGAAACGGATGACACTTGCATATTCTAACAAAGGTAAGGAGCAAACCCCTGGCAACACCATGCCGAATTAAAGACAAACGGGAATATTCGGAACAGGAGGGATAAAAGCGACAGGTCTGTGGAAGAAGAGGCGAAATCACCTTCTGATAAAACCTGATTACAAGGAGCAAGCAGCTTCTGAACATGGAGATATGCCTATGAACCTGAAGGCTTTATTGAGTTCATGCACAACTTCTGAATACGTCATTTGTGCAGATTCACGCCGTGGTATTATATTAACATCCACGGCTGCCATACCAAAGCGATTATGTCTAAAATATTCGCGTAGATAACGCTTAAGCCTGTTACGGACAACTGCACAACCAATTTTCTTGCTTGCAGTAACTCCCAGCCTGGCCGTTTCGAGGTTATTTTCACGCCACACGACAAGAAAACCACGCACTGTCGTTTTATTACGAGCGGAAGAGAGCTGAAGGAATTCTGCTCTCTTCCGCAAGCGTGCTGTTTTTGGAAATGTAGCTGCGGAGTTAGCAATCACGCAATATGGTCTAAGACTATTTTGTTGCTATCTTTACAGACAGGCTCTTACGCCCTTTTGCTCTTCTGCGTTTAATAACCAACCGACCATTCTTTGTGGCCATTCTTACCAGAAAACCGTGGGTGCGCTTGCGTGAAGTATTGCTTGGCTGATACGTTCTTTTCATCGTAATTTACCTCTACAAAATTATTTTTCAGGAAATGGGTTATTAAACACAACTCTCTCTTTATGTCAATACATATATCACATATTGTCACAACATCATACAAATTGATTTGCCTTGAAAAAGATGGGCGCCTCTGTTATTCTGCACCACCTTGAACGCACCTGTATTAATCCTAAATATACCTTAATACCCTGTTTTTATTAAATATATTAGTTATCAACAGCTGTTGACAATAGTGTTGATAACTATTATGTGCATAGGTAACACTTATTTAATAATACGCTTTTACTTATGAGCAGTTACGTGTCAAAATCGATGTTGATAACCACTACTACCATGAATTGTGATTTCCCTGATGTTAGATGCATGGCTACAAGCAACTGAAAATATTGAGAAAGTCTTATCGGAAGCCGATTTTGGCGCCTGGGTAAAGCCGGTTCATTACAGCCACCATAACGGTTCTACCGTTTTTTTGACTGTACCCAATTCATTCGTGAAAGAATGGCTGGAAGATCACTATTTAAAGGTCTTGACCGGAGCACTATCTGCAACATCAGGGTCCGCCGTTACCCTGAACTTTATCATCAGGGACGATGAAGAACACCAACCATACATTTCAGAAGATTTTGTCGTTAAAGCTGAATCTGAACCAACAGCAGGTAGGAATGTACCGCTGGAACAGGTATTCACCCCTCTCAATCAGAAGTACACGTTCGACCTTTTTGTAAGTGGAACCGGAAATCAATTTGCTCATGCTGCTGCAATGGCTGTAGCCAATAATCCTGCAGATACCTACAATCCTCTTTTTATCTATGGTGGCGTCGGTCTTGGGAAAAGTCACCTATTGAATTCAATTGGACACACAATCCGTGAAAATTCACCGGAGCTGAATGTCTGTTACTGCTCGGCAGAAAAATTCATGTATGAAATGGTAAACCACCTTCGTTTAAAGAAGATGGACGTATTCAGAAATAGATTCAGAACCGTTGATGTACTTTTAGTCGATGATATCCAGTTTATTTCCGGTAAGACAGGGACACAGGAAGAGTTTTTTCACACCTTTAACGCACTCCATGATGCCCATAAACAGATTGTTATTACTTCAGATAAATTTCCTCGCGAAATATCCGACCTCGAAGAACGTCTGAGATCCAGATTTGAATGGGGTCTCATTGCCGATATACAACCACCAGATGTTGAAACAAAGATAGCAATTCTTAAAAAGAAATCCGAAATAACGAGGGTGTTTTTTCCGGAGGATGTTTATTACTTCCTGGCGTCGAGTGATACGAGAAATATCCGTGAACTTGAAGGAATGCTCATAAGACTCGGAGCTTTTAGTAGTCTTCAGAATATTCCTGTGACACTTGATATGGCAAAGGAAAATCTTAAAGATATCCTTGGAGACCGACATAAAGAAATTACTGTTGAGTTAATCCAGAAAACTGTTGCTGATTATTTTGACCTGAAATTAGTTGACCTAAAGTCTGAGAAACGGTTAAAAAATATAGTCCAGGCTCGTCAAATAGCCATATGGTTCTGCAGAGATATGACTAAATCATCCTATCCTGACATAGGATTAAAGTTCGGCGGCAAGGATCATTCTACAGTTATACACTCGTACAAAAAAATAGACAAAGCACTGGCATCAGAACCAAAACTTTCTCGAATTATGGATGAAATTAGACGAACACTTCTCAAGTAGGTAAAACCTGTTTATTCAATGTGGACAACTGTTGATATGTTTTTAGTCTGTTCATAAGTAAGAGAAACACGATTACATATGCACAGGTAAAAAGAGTCGTTATACGTAACAAATTGTGCATGTTATGCGTTTATCCCCTGTTTCCACAGGACCAACAATGTACTACAAGGTTTTTAAATATATTATAAACATACTACTACGTAAGTAGAACAAGGGGCATCTATGGAATTCAAAATAGAAAAAGACCAATTCCTGAAGTCACTGCAGAAAATACAAGGCATTGTTGAAAAAAGAACCTCGATGCCTATTTTATCCAATGTCCTTCTGGAAGCTACTGAAACGTCGCTTCTGGTTACTGCAACAGACCTGGAAGTAGGCATGAAAAGCTCTTATGCAGCCGAAGTTATTTCCACAGGAAAAATTACCGTTTCAGCAAAGAAACTATATGAAATTGTAAAGGAACTTCCAAACCAGCCGATATCATTTTTAACTAAAGATAATGACTGGGTTGAAATTAAATGTGGAAAAGTTCAGTTCAACATAGTTGGACTTTCTCCAGATGAATTTCCTTATTTTCCTGATGTAAAGGAAGAAAATCTCTTTGAAATTGAAACATCTTTGCTGCGGGGCATGATCGAAAAAACCTCGTATGCCATCTGTACTGATGAAACCAAATACAATCTCAACGGAATTTTTATCAAAGAGGAAGTACGCCCGGACGGCAGCAACGGTCTTAAAATGGTTTCTACGGATGGCCATCGCCTCTCGATAGCTTCAGGTAGTCTCAAAGGTACAGCCGGACCTGAACTCTTAAAAGGTGTCATACTACCCAAAAAGGGTGTTTATGAGATGAAGAAGATCACTGACGAAGAGGGAGGCACACTGCTGTTTGGTTTTATGGATAACAGTGCTGTTATCAAGCGAGGTGATTCATACATGGTTATGCGCCTTGTAGATGGAGAGTTTCCCGATTACAACCGAGTGATACCAACTACAAATACGCAGGTGGTAACTGTCAACAAGGAAGATTTCAGTCATTCTGTACGTCGTATGGCAATTCTTTCCAGTGAAAAATTCAAAGGGATCATGCTGGAGATTTCAGCCGGTGGCATTAAGATTTCCTCCAGTAATCCGGAACTCGGAGATGCTATGGAAGAGCTGGATGTTGCCTATAGCGGGGACCCTATTTCCGTTAGATTTAATGCCCGTTATCTCCTTGATGTTCTTTCTGTTGCCGAAACTGAACGGGTTGAGATGAAATTCAAGGATGAACTTTCACCTTCGATAATTGTCCCGGAAAACTCTGACAGCTTTCTTGCGGTTATTATGCCGATGAGGCTCTAAAAGCGTCAGATGCGTCTTTGCTCAGTGGCGGTTGCCGATTTCAGGAACATTCGTACCGTTCATATAGAGCCTGGTGAACGATTCAATCTGCTGTATGGCCTTAATGGTCAGGGCAAGACCAATCTGCTGGAAGCGATATACCTGCTGGGAAATCCGCGTTCGTTCAGAACCTTTCGCTTACCAGAGCTTGTCAGGCATGGTGAACGTCAGGCCCGGATTTATGGGTCGGTTGAATCCGGTGGTATAGAGAATAATTTGCAGCTGGTCATTGAAGCGGCTGGACGCAAGGTTCAAATTGATGGAAAGGCTGTTCATAAAGCTTCGGAACTTCATGGGAAGCTGAACGCAGTCATTTTTTCACCTGATGATACCGGAATGGTCAGAATGGGGCCTGAATCACGACGGCGCTATCTAGATCGGGCTGTGTACATGGGCGATATCGGCTATCTGCACTGTTGGCACTCATACCACAGGATTCTTAAACAGCGTAATCACCTGTTGAAAAGTTCTGACAGAACCGGTCTTGATATCTGGACCGAAAAACTTGCGGAAACCGGAGCAGAGGTTATCGAACGACGGCTCAAATTTGTTGCCGTACTGGATACAACGCTGCAGAAATATTATGCCACCATAGCGGGTGGCAGCGAAACGTCCCGTCTCGGTTATCAGCCGGAGGGAGTCATATCAACAGAACAGGGGCCGATCCGCGAGGAGCTCCTGGAGCTGTTTAAACGGCACCAGCGCTCTGACGAACGATACGGAACGACAACCGCCGGTCCGCATCGAGACGATCTGACATTTATGCTGGATGAGCGGCCGCTCAAGGCCTTTGGTTCGCAGGGGCAGCAGAAAAGCTTTGTCCTGGCGCTCAAGATGGCAGAGATGGACAATCTCCATGATACCTTTGGTGAGTCACCGCTGTTGTTGCTGGATGATATGAGCTCCGAACTGGATGCATGTCGTAACCATAACCTGATGGAATTCCTGACAACGAGAGAAATTCAGGTATTCATCACAACCACGGAACGGTCTCCGTCTTTACTGGAGGCTGCACCACACTGCGCCGTTTTTCATGTAGAAGACGGCAATCTGACGTTTGAAGGAAACTAACCGCATGAGTGAACAGGAAAAGGTAACAAACGGCTCCGAAGAGTATGGTGCTGAGAATATCAAGGTTCTGGAAGGATTGTCGGCGGTACGCAAGCGACCGGCCATGTACATCGGCTCCACTTCCGGCGCCGGTCTTCACCATCTCGTGTACGAAATTGTTGATAACTCGATAGATGAGGCTCTGGCCGGTTACTGCAACGAAGTTTCAGTAACGATCAATACTGATGGCTCAATAACGGTTGTCGACAACGGTCGAGGCATCCCGACAGACATAATGCCAAACGAGGGAAAATCTGCGGCTGAAGTCGTCCTGACGGTGCTGCATGCCGGAGGCAAGTTTGACAACGATTCCTACAAGGTCTCCGGTGGTCTGCACGGGGTCGGCGTATCGGTCGTCAATGCGCTCTCAAAATGGCTTGAGCTGGAAATTCGGCGAGACGGGAAGATCTTTCACCAATCCTATCGTCGTGGCGACCCGCAAGGCCCGCTGGAAATGACCGGCGAAACCAAAAAACGTGGTACCAAAATCACCTTCATGCCTGACGAAGAAATATTCGAGACAACGGAATTTTCCTTCGATATCCTTTCCCAGCGTGTTCGTGAAATGGCTTTCCTGAACGCTGGAATACGGATAAAAATCAGCGACGAGCGTGGCGATGGCAAATCACACGAATTCCATTACGAAGGCGGAATTAACTCCTTTGTTGAATATCTGAACCGCAACAAGGTTGTGATCAATCCCAAGCCGATGTATTTCAAGGGTGAAAAAGGGGGCGTGGAGATGGAAGTCTCCATGCAGTACAACGACTCGTACGACGAGAAGGTTTTTGCCTTTGCCAACAACATCAACACCCATGAAGGCGGCACCCATCTGGCCGGTTTCAAGGCTGCTCTGACCCGTACGATGAATTCATATGCGGCAGCTAACAACCTGCTCAAAAATGAGAAAGTCACCGTTTCAGGTGATGACCTGCGTGAAGGACTGACCTGCGTCATTTCGGTGAAAATCCCCCAGCCACAGTTCGAAGGGCAAACAAAGACAAAACTGGGCAATTCAGAGGTTAAGGGGTACGTCGAATCGCTCCTTAACGAGCGTATGGCGGTTTACCTCGAAGAAAATCCGAAGATAGCCAAAGATATTCTCAATAAGTCGATAGAGGCAGCCCGGGCGCGTGAAGCGGCCCGCAAGGCACGCGACCTGACCCGGCGTAAAGGTGCTCTGGACATGGGCGGACTGCCGGGTAAACTGGCCGACTGTCAGGAAAAGGATCCTGCACTGTGCGAACTCTATCTGGTCGAAGGTGACTCCGCCGGTGGTTCTGCCAAACAGGGCCGTGATCGAAAAAACATGGCAATCCTGCCGCTCAAGGGAAAGATCCTCAACGTCGAGAAGGCAAGATTCGACAAGATGATCTCATCACAGGAGATTCGCACACTGATAACGGCGCTCGGCACCGGCATCGGCAAGGACGACTTCAATATCGCCAAGCTGCGCTATCACCGCATTATCGTCATGACTGACGCCGACGTCGACGGTCAGCACATCCTGACGCTGCTGCTGACGTTCTTCTATCGCAACATGCGTGAACTCATAGAACGCGGCCACCTCTACATTGCCCAGCCGCCGCTCTACAAGGTTAAGCGTGGTAAAAGGGAGCAGTATCTGCGTGATGAACACGCCATGCAGGAATTTCTGCTTCAAGAAGGGTCAGAAGATCTGACCCTGCACCTTGAAAAGGGAGATCGGACATACAACGGAAAGCAGATCATTCCGGTTATCAAACAATTTATCGAAAACCGTTCCATATTCAACAAAGTTGTCAAAAAGGGGATTTCTCCAGAACTGCTTTCAATTATCATCCGCAGTAACGTCCCATCCGGTTTCGAAGAGATGACCCAGATTGTGCCGTACCTGGAAGCGATGAAATCGCTGGCCGTTGGCTCAGATTACGAGACGGAAGAGAATCGGATCGCCTTCCGTATCGGCAATATCAGGTCCATTATTGACCAGCAGACGCTGGCGGTCCTTTCGACACGTGAATATGAGCTCCTGGTGGAGAACCACCGCCGGATTGTGGAGACGATGGCTGACGGTCGTGCTTTCGTCGAGCAGGAGGGGGGAAAAGTGCTGTTTGAGACGACCAACCATCAGGATCTGCTCAACTTCTTCCTCGAGAATGCCAAAAAGGGTCTGGCTATTCAGCGCTATAAAGGTCTGGGTGAGATGAACCCGGAACAGCTCTGGGAAACTACGATGAACCCGGATAACCGTGTCCTTCTGCAGGTAAAGATCGAGGATGTGGTCGAATCGGATGAAATATTTACCATCCTAATGGGCGATCAAGTGGAACCAAGACGCCAATTCATTGAAACGAATGCTTTGAACGTCGTAAACCTGGATATATAACTGAATTAAATCAATTACTTTCTCATCGTTTTGATGATGAGCAGCAGATACGAGGTACCAATGCAGATCCCAACGGAAATTCCAGCCAACAAGATAGCGGTTAATATTGAAGATGAGATGAAGCGGTCCTACATGGACTACGCCATGTCGGTCATTATCGGCCGGGCGCTGCCGGATGTGCGCGACGGCCTCAAACCGGTTCATCGCCGCTGCCTGTACGCCATGTACGACATGGGCAACGACTACAACAAACCGTACAAGAAATCCGCCCGTGTTGTCGGTGATGTTATCGGTAAGTACCACCCGCACGGCGATACGGCTGCGTACGACACGATCGTGCGTATGGCCCAGGATTTTTCCCTGCGCTACATGCTCGTAGAAGGCCAGGGTAACTTCGGTTCAGTGGACGGCGACCGCGCGGCGGCTATGCGTTATACCGAGATCCGCTTGCGTCACCTTTCCCATGAACTACTGACCGACCTTGACAAAGAAACGGTCAACATGGCGCCCAACTACAACGACGAGATGCTGGAACCGACGGTACTGCCGTCCAAGTTCCCCAACCTGCTGGTTAACGGTTCAACCGGTATTGCGGTCGGCATGGCCACGAACATCCCGCCCCACAATCTGGGGGAGATCATCGACGGCATAATAGCTGTCATCAACAATCCGGGGATCAGCTTTGAGGAGATGCTGGAAATGATCCCAGGGCCTGATTTCCCGACCGGCGCCACGATTTATGGCCGCAAGGGTATCAGGGACGCCTATAGCACCGGCCGCGGTATCATCCAGATCCGTGCAAAGGCGCATGTTGAAGCTTCCAAACGTTCCGAGCGTCAGGCAATTATTGTCACCGAACTCCCTTATCAGGTCAATAAGGCCCGCCTTATTGAGAAGATAGCTGAACTGGTCAAGGAGAAGAAGGTTGAAGGGATTACTGAAATCCGCGACGAGTCCGATCGCCAGGGGATGCGGATCGTTATCGAGGTTAAACGGGACGAAAACGCCGAGGTGCTGCTCAATCAGCTCTATAAGCAATCCCAACTGCAGGTTTCCTTCGGGATAATCATGCTGGCGATTGTCCACAATCGTCCCCGTGTGCTGACACTGCGTGAGATGATGGACTGTTTTATTGAACACCGCTGCGAGGTCGTCACCCGCCGCACCAACTTCGAGCTGAAGAAGGCGCTGGCCCGGGCCCATATCCTGGAAGGTCTCAAGATAGCCCTGGACTGGCTGGATGCCGTGATTGAGATGATCCGCGAGTCCAAGACACCGCCAGAAGCCAAACAGGGGCTGATGGACGGTAAATTTGCCGATCCGGAATTCCTGACGCGTCTCAACCTGCCGCGTCCGGTAGATTTTGAAGGTTCGGTGCAGCTGTCCGAGATTCAGGCCCAGGCTATTCTTGAGATGCGTTTGCAGCGCCTGACCGGCCTCGAGCGGGACAAGATCATTGCCGAGTACGAAGAGGTCATGAAACTGATCGCCCGTCTCCGGGAAATCCTGGCGTCCGACACCGAGATCCTTAAGATTATCGTTGCCGAGCTGACCGAAATCAGGGAGCGCTTTGGCGACAAGCGCCGCTCCGAGATCGCGGATCAGAGTGCCGATATTTCGCTGGAAGATACCATAGAGGACGAAGAGATGGTGGTCACCATTTCCCATACCGGCTACATCAAGCGGAGTGCCGTTGACCTGTATCGCTCGCAGCGACGCGGTGGCAAAGGGAAAACCGGCATGAAGACCAAAGAGGAGGATTTTGTCGAGCAGCTCTTCATCGCCTCGACCAAGGACTACCTGCTCTGCTTTACCGATGCCGGACGTATGTACTGGCTTAAGGTATACGAAATTCCCGAGGGGAGCCGTACCACCAAAGGGAAGGCGGTTGTCAATCTGGTCAACGTTTCGGCCGGGGAAAAGATCACTACGATTCTGCCGGTCAAGGAGTTCAGCGAGCACACCTACCTCTTTATGGCGACTCAGAATGGCGTCGTTAAGAAGACTCCGCTGGTGGACTACTCCAACGTCCGTTCCGGCGGCATTATCGCCGTTAATCTGGATGATGGCGACAGACTGATCTCCGTGGCCCTGACCGATGGCACCAAGGACATCTTCCTCGCTTCGCGGAACGGCAAAGCGATCCGTTTCAACGAGGAGGACGTCCGTTCGATGGGACGTGTCACCCGCGGGGTGCGCGGCATGAACCTTGCCAAGGATGACCGGGTAATCGGGATGGAGATCGTTGACAATCAGGCCGTGGGCTCGACGATCTTCACCGTGTGTGAGAACGGCTTCGGCAAGCGTACCGATCTGGACGAGTATCGCGACCAGTCGCGCGGTGGCAAGGGGATCATCACAATTAAAACCACCGAGCGTAATGGCTGCGTGGTCAATGTCATGCAGGTTGCTGATGATCACGATCTTATGGTGATAACCGACCAGGGCAAGATTCTGCGGGTACCGGTGTCCGGATTCTCGGTAATCGGTCGTAACACCCAGGGTGTCACATTGATGAATACCGAAGATAATGAGAAGGTTGTTGCCGTTGCCCGTCTGGCTGAAAAAGATGAAGACGAGGATGGTGAAGGCCTTGAAGAGGGCATAGAGGGAACTGAAGAAGGGGAAGCAGAGGTCTAGCGGTAAAACCCCTCAAACAGCGAGCAGGAGACAGACAAAATCGGGACGCGACCAATCAGGTGCGTCCCGATTTTTATATCGGCGCAATGGTGCCGCTCCTCTTAGTAGTAAAATGAGACCCCAAACAGTATCTTGCTGGAGTTGATCGGTTCATTTGGCGAGGCTGTACCGGCATTTGAGATGTGATGATATCGGTATTCCATACTCAGGGTGGTCTTCTTGTGTATGAAATACTGAAGACCTGTGCCTCCCTGGTAGCTGTAGCACAGCCTTGTTCCCATCGTTGGCAGTCCAAGGTCGACATACAACGGACCGCCGCCGGCCAGCACATAAGGTACATATTTGTCCAGACTGGTGAATCTCCAGTGACCAATCACATACACGCCCACCATGGAGCGTCCGCCATAATTGATGGCCAGGTGATAGGGAAGTTCCACTACAATCTCATGTCGGCCTTGATACCAACTTCCTTTACCGATCTCACCCGATACAAAAAAACCGGCCCGAGGGATCAAATCCAATGTTTGAATCTCATGGCGGGTGTCACCAAAGCCGATATGTGAGATGCCGTAACCGGCAAGGAAGCCGTATTCACCGGTCGCAGTGGAAGCCGTGTTATCGGCTGAGGCCGGCAACGGCAGAGAAAGAATGATGAGCAGTATAAAAAAAAGAGATTTTTTTCTATGATTCATTACGTGACTCCTGTGGAATGAATATCGTGCTAAGGTCTTTCAGCCATCCGGGCAAATTGCTGCCGTAACGGTGAAGGAGAAGGTTTTTCACTTATAGGCTCCGCGATAAAGGGAATAACCGGTTTCATGTATCTTCAGAGGTCGGGTGAATATCTATAGCACAGAGTTGTCGTAAAAGCTGGTTCGTTGTCATTAATAAATCTCATTACACCCGTCATATATGGCGGATATGTTGTGCGTGACGGGTGCCGCTGCTGGTTTGCACGTTGACACACACCCTGCAAATTCATTTTTATTCGTACAATCATAGCGTTGCACTCATGCAAGTTTCTGGTATTCTCTGGCACGGTACTTGAAGTTATTACGTCAGTAAAATTTGGCAGGACTACCGACAGATAGTTCCGCAGACAACGCAGATGCAAAACCGGACTGTGGAACCCTGTCATTAGCAGCCAGTTGAAGAATACTCTTCACACTATTTTAGACCGGGTTGTTCGGGCCGGTAAAGGGAATCGGAATGCCAGAAGAATCATCAAAACGCGCACCGCTTTCGCACCTCCACCCCCCGCAACAGGCTCGTCCGAAACTCCTTCTTATTTACCCTGCAACCCACAAACTTGGCTGGGCAAAATATTTTCAGCTTCCTTCCCTCTCTCTCCAGCAGGTTGCCGCAGTGACGCCTCCGCAGTGGGAGGTGACTCTCGTGGATGAAAGCCAGGAATTGATTCCCTACGGCAGCCACTTTGATGTCGTCGGAATAACCGCCATGACCCACCAGGCGACACGTGCCTACGAAATTGCCGACCAGTTCAGGAGAGAGGGTGTCACGGTCATCATGGGGGGAATGCACCCGACGGTTATGCCTGAAGAAGCGCTCACCCACGCAGATGCAGTCGTTATAGGCGAAGCTGAGCCGGTCATGGCCAGGCTCCTCGACAATTTTTTCAGCGGCAGCCTGGAAAAGATCTACCGGGCACCGATTCCGCAGGACGATACACTTGTTGTGCCCTGGCCACGCCGCGAGATTTTGGCCGGCAAACGATATCTGACCACCCAGACTATTCAGGCCAGCCGCGGTTGCCCGTACGATTGCTCTTTTTGTACCGTTACGCACTATTTCGGGAATCGCTTCCGCTATCGCGACCCTGCCGACATCCTCGCCGAGATCCGCTCTTTTCCCCGGAAACTGGTGATTTTTCTGGACGACAATCTTCTGGGGGACCCTGCGATAGCGCGGCCGGTTCTTGAGGGGATGGCGGAGATGGGTATACGCTGGGGCTCTCAGACAAGTCTGCGTTTTGCCGAAGACCGGGAGCTGCTCAAGCTCGTCGCCCGTTCCGGCTGCATCGGCTTATTCGTCGGAATTGAGTCGGTAACGGGTCCGTACTCACTGCTCGCTAAATCAGCGGGGCAGACGTCTCAGGCCGAACTTATGAAGCGGGTCAGTGATGCCGGTATTATCCTTGAAACGTCTCTTATCTTCGGCTTTGACGACCACGATCAAAGCATTTTCGAACGGACTCTCCGTTTTGTTGAGAAGTGTTCTGTGAGTGTTCCAACCTTCAACCTGTTGACCCCGTATCCGGGAACGAAGCTTTTTCACCAGTATGAACAGGAGGGGCGCCTTTTGCACAGCGACTGGAACCGTTACAACCACTCGGAGGTTGTTTTCCAGCCGAAGCTGATGTCGCCTGAACAGCTCTACCGGGGGTGGCTGGAGGCTCGTAAGGAGGCGTATACCTGGCCTGCCGTCCTGTCCCGTGTCTGGAGAAATCCGGGCCGCCGCATCACAAACCTGGCTTACAACATACTCCGCAAAGGGCCCAACGACCGTCTTAAGGCCGCAGATATGGATGAATGCTCTTTTCAGCAACCAGTTCAGGAGTCACTCTATGAAGCCGACGGTACAAAATGCAGCCAGGAGTCGCACCATGCGCGATAGCAGCGCCATCAACCGCGACTTCTATGATGTTCTCTGGTCAGAGTCTCACCTGAAACAGCCCGATCGTTTCAATACCTGGCCTCTGATTTCCGGTTTATTAGCGCTTGCCCCTGCACGCCTGGAGATAGGCCCCGGTCTGCGCCCGCGGCTGCCAATATGCGGCACCAGTTTCATAGACATCAGCCCACCGGTTATCGAATGTCTGGAGAAGTGCGGCGGCATCGCGGTCACCGGTGAAATAGGTGCTCTCCCGTTCATCACCGGGAAATTCGAACTTGTCTGCGCGTTTGATGTCATTGAGCATGCCGAGGATGACCGGCGGGTTTTTGGTGAGGTAAGCCGCGTGCTCAAGGAGGGAGGCCATTTTGTCTTTTCCGTCCCGCTGCATACAAAATTCTGGACAAAATTTGACGAATTCGTGGGCCATGTGCGCAGGTATGATCCTGCTGATTTGCTGTTGCTGATTGCTGCCCACGATCTGGTTCTCGAAAAAAGTGCCATCTACGGCATGCAACCGGCAAACCCACGCTTGTTGGACCTCGGCATCTGGTGGCTCAAACATCACCGGCGGGAAGCGATGTGGTGCTATAATAAGGTGCTGATGCCGCTGGGGATGCTCATTCAAAAGCGATTGAAATTCGTCGATGGACTGGTAGATACGGCCGGTGTCGATGAAATTGTTCTCGTGTGCCGCAAGCGGACCGGGACTTCACAGGGACAGGTACATTGACTTGAAATCGCTTGTAATGTAATGATTATCAGTTTTTTACCGCACTTCCCGGGGTTTACTTAACAGATGCACAATGTTTTAACTGTTGATGTCGAGGATTGGTACCATGTCTGCGAGCCGGGTAAGGCAGCACCCGTTCCACCGCGTGAATCATGGCGGATTCGTCGTAACCTGGAGAGGATTTTGGCACTGCTTTCCGGCCATGGTCAGAAGGGCACGTTTTTCATGCTCGGTTCCGTGGCGGAAAACGATCCTGATTTGGCACCTATGATCTGTTCGGCGGGGCATGAAATTGCCTCACACGGCTATTCGCACCGTCTGGTCTCTGATTTGACACCAGAGCAGTTTCGGCATGAACTGCAGCTCACCGCACGGATACTGGTGGAGCAGACCGGGCAGCAACCGATCGGCTACCGGGCGCCGCAATGGTCTCTGTCTGAACAGGTCGGCTGGCCCTTTGCGATCCTGCGGGAAGAAGGGTATCGCTACGACTCAAGCCTCAATCCTCTTCCCTTTGTGGGTAATTCCCGCGGCAGCCGCACTCCCTATCCACTTGAGGGTGAAGGGGCAGGTCTGTGGGAGATCCCGCCGATGGTGACCCGGTCCTGGATCGGCAATTTGCCCACCGGTGGCGGGTGGGGCTTCAGGTTATTCCCTTTCAGGGCCATTTGTTCGACTATCGATGGGCTGAATCGGTCCCGTCAGCCGGCTGTTCTGTATCTCCACCCCCGGGAGGTGGACCCTGCCGGCCCCCGGCTTGACCTTCACGTCCTGAAACGGTTCGTATCCTATGGAACCAGAACGGATGCGTCCATCCGATTGGGTGGGTTGTTACAGCGGTATCAATTTACCACTATCAAGGAGTTACTAACACGTGGCAGCATGTATCCTGATTCCTGCATATAACGCTGCAAAAACCATTCTGCCGGTGGTACGGGAGAGTCTGGAACATGGCTTGTCGGTCGTACTGGTGGATGACGGTTCAACAGACAGTACGTCGACTTTGGTGGCCGGACTGCCGGTGACGCTGCTGCGGCACCAGCAAAACCGTGGTAAGGGGGCTGCGCTGAAAACCGGGTTTGCCTGGGCGGTCAAGTCCGGATTTGATGCCGTCGTCACCATCGATGCCGATGGCCAACATGATGTTGCAGCCATCCCGAGGTTGATCTCATCGGCACAAAACGGTGCGTGGGGGATACTGATTGCGTCGCGTCACACCCAGTTTGAACAGATGGCCGGACTCCGTAAATTCTGGAATCGAATCGGTGTCTGGTGCATCTGGAAACGCACCGGTTTTGAGATCACCGACAGTCAGTCCGGCTTCAGGTACTATTCGGGTGACGTCGTGGAAAAATTATCACTGGAGTCAAACGGATACGCACTTGAGATGGAAATCCTGCTTAAGGCCTGGAAGAACGGTTTTACGATTGGTTCCCTCCCGATTGCCGCACGGGTTGCCGATGGGCGCGCAACCAGCCACTACCGGCCCATAAGCGATACCTTTACTATCAGCATGACATTCTTACGTAATATGTGACGAGGAACTTTTCATATGATCAACACCCTGAAAAACTATACAAAAGAGAAGGTCCTTTCCTACCTCCTGGAACTGGCGATAAATTCATCGGATGAGACCCTGATCCGCATGACCCATCTGATGGAGATGATTCCCAAGAAAGACTACTACAAGGAACGCATCCGCTGGATTCGCGGCCTGGTGCGGGATAAGCATCCGAGTATCGAATTTCCGCGCCGGATTTTGCGTGATCTGCACCCCAATCAGCGCGACAAATGGATCAGCAATCTGTTGGTCAATCACCTGCTGAACGGCACCAACAAACGCAAGGAGTGGAGCGACACCCACGGCTATTATCCTCCTTCAACGGTGGTCATCAGCCCTACCATGCGCTGCAACCTGAACTGCTATGGCTGTTACGCCGGCGACTACAACAAGTCGCTGGAGCTTTCTCTGGATGAGGTTGATTCCATCCTGCTCCAGATGAAGGAGATGGGTGTCTACTTTGCGGTAATATCCGGCGGTGAGCCGTTTTATATGGAAGGTATCTTCGAGATATTCAAAAAGCATAGCGACATGGCCTTCCTGGTCTTTACCCACGGGGGCCTGATCGATGAGAAGATGGTTGAGAAGCTGACCGAGGTCGGCAACGTCATGCCGTCATTTTCGCTTGAAGGGTATGAACAGGAAACCGACGAACGCCGCGGCGCGGGACATTTCAAAAAAGTCATGCACGCCATGGACCTGCTGCGGGAGGGGGGGCTCTCCTTCTGCGGTTCATTTACCCATTCGCGCAAAAACTCCGATATTATCACCAATGGCGACTATATCGACATGCTCCTGAAGAAGGGTGTTTTTGCCATGTGGCTCTTTTCCTATGTACCGGTTGGCCGTAAGCCCGAGCCGGAGCTGATGCCGACCCCCGAACAGCGCGATGGCCTGCGCCGTACCGTTATCGACTACCGTGCCACCAAGCCGATGCTGTTCATCGATTTCTGGAACGACGGGCCGATGATCTCCGGCTGTCTGGCCGGCGGGCGCAAGTATTTCCATATCAACGCCAACGGCGATATCGAGCCGTGTGTCTTCTGTCATTTTGCCGTTGATAATATTCGCCGGACAACCATTCATGAGGCACTGGCATCGCCGTTTTTCACCAAAATCCGCCAAAAACAGGGTGAACATGACAACCTGCTCCGTCCCTGTATGCTGATCGATCAACCTGCAGCCGGACGCGAGTTGTTCGCCTCGGAGGGTGCCTATCCGACCCATGACGGGGCGGATGAAATTTTCACCGGGCTGGCGGACAGCATGGATGAATACTCCCGTGCCTATGGTGAGATTGCCGATCCGGTCTGGGAAAACGAGTTCAAAACTCTTCAGCCGAAGACGAAAAAAAGGGGCGGCAACTGATGGATGTACTGCTGGTAAACCCCCCATCATCCAGCGTATTTAACACATTCGGCCTGAGTCTCCCATCCATCGGCCTGCTCTATGTCGCCGCCACCCTTGAACAGGCTGGCCACAGCGTGGTCGTACGGGATCTGGCCGCAGATGACGGACATCTGGATGACGCCGATATCCGCCAGGCTGACGTGGTCGGGATTTCGGCTGATACGACAAGGTCGGCCAAGGCGCTCGCCATTGCCCGCAGGGTCTCTGTGCTCGGCCGGCCGGTGGTGATGGGCGGTCCGCATCCCCAATTCATGGCGGCTGATATTTTTGCTTCAGGATTTGTTGACTATATTGTCAGGGGAGAGGGGGAATTCATTTTTCCCAACCTGCTGGCCGCTCTTCAAAACCGGGATAGTGTCGCCTCGGTAAAAGGGTTGATCATCAAGGATGGGGGCCACCTGATTGAAACCGCTGCCGCCGATCCGATTGACGTTGAAACCCTCCCTTTTCCCGCCCGGCACCTGGTGGATCTGCATCAGTACCGGGCCAGTATGGACGGCCGTCCCATCACTCCCATTGTTACCAGCCGCGGTTGCCCCGGTGCCTGTCATTTCTGCTCATCTTCAAGTTTTTTCGGCAGGGGATGGCGCTTCCGGAGTGCCGAATCGGTGCTGGCGGAGCTGGATGAGATTTATACCCGCTATGGTTTTCGGGCCGTCTGCTTCATGGATGACAACTTCACCCTTGCGCCGCCGCGGGTCGAACAGATTGCCGCCGGCATCATCGAGCGCGGCTATGACCTGAAATGGTGGAATTTTTCACGGGTCGATACCATCGTGAAGAATCCGGCCATGGTCACCCGAATGGCGGCGGCCGGTTCCAAAACGGTCTATCTCGGCATCGAAAGCGGCAACGAGGATACGCTGAACTCCCTCGGGAAGAACACCAACGCACGTGATGTTACCAGGGCCGTGGAAATCCTGCGGCAAAACGGGATCGAATCCTATGGCAGCTACATCATCGGCAACCTGAACGAGACCGCCGCAGATGTTGAAAGTACGATTGATCTGGCGGTAAGGCTTAATACCAACATTGCCCAGTTTACCATCCTGACCCCCTATCCCGGCACTCAGCTCTATGAGGAGATCAAGGACCGCATCTTCTGCCGGCGCTGGAAGTTTTACGATGGCTTGCACCTTGTTTTCCGCCATCCACTGATAAACCGTCATTACATGCAGTTTCTGCTGGTAAAGGCTTTTATGAAATTTTATCGACGTTCGCACGAGGCCACCCGGGGTTTCAAGCAGGCTGCCGGCCGGGGCAAGCTAACCTCCCGAAAGCTGGCGCTCTGTGCGTGGGATCTCTTTTTTTAACCATGAAAGCGGGATGTTATCCTTACAACGATCATGCCGATACCGAGTGATATAAAGTGACCTTTTACAGCAATTTCAATCTGTTCCTTATCAAACTGTTCACCATTCTGGTGCCGCGGTGGCTGTTTCCGCCGTTCACTTTTTTCTGGGGGGGGCTGTTTTACCTGCTGCTGACGGAGACCCGGAGGGGTGTGCGTTCCAATCTGCAGGTGGTCACCGGCAGGAATAATGTGGAACGGCTGGTGTTTTCAACCTTCCGCACGTTCAGCCATAACTGGTGTGATGAGATGCTGTTTATGCGGCTCAAGGGGGAAAAACTCCAGGCGCTGATCGGGCGGCGCTGCAGCAGCGACTCACTCGATCGGGCGCTGGCAGCCGGCAACGGCGCGATCCTTGTCTCGCCCCATCTCGGCAGCTGGGAACTGGGCGGCTTGGCGCTGGCGGATTTAGGCTATACGGTCAACGTGTTGACGTTCCGCGAGCCGGATGAAAAGGTGAACGAGCTGCGTGAAGCGGTCAGACGGGAGCGTGGTGTCCGTTTCATCTATGTTGACCGGGACGATTCCTCGCCGTTTGCCATAATCGAGGCGGTTCACGCACTGAGGCGTAACGAGGTGCTGGCGATACTCGGTGACCGGGATGGCTCCTCCCACACCATTCTGATCGATTTTTTCGGTCGGCCGACCAACATCCCGGTGGGGGCAGCCTATCTGTCGCTGGCCAGCAGTGCGCCGGTAATCCCGGTTTTCGTGCTGCTGGAGGATAAAGGGCGCTATGCGACCGTCATGGAAGAGCCGATCTTTTTCACCAGCGGTCACGGGGAGCATGAGAGTGCCATCCGCTCCGGCATGGAGAAGCTGCTGGCGGTGTTTGAGAGATATATACGGGCGTACCCTGATCAGTGGTACAATTTGTATGATTTTTTCGGAAGAGGCATTGAACCGGACAAATCAAAAGGGCAGATAAACAGGTAACGGCCGTTTGACGATAGTTAATAATGCGGACCAGAGAGAGGAATAGTTCATGAGCGATGAGTTGATTGAAAAGGTTAAACAGATGATTATTGACAGCCTGCGTATCGAGGGGATGGCGACCGATGAAATCGATGCTGACGCCCCGCTGTTCGGCGAAGGGCTGGGGCTTGACTCCATTGATGCGCTGCAGCTCGTTGTGGCCATGGAGAAGGAATTCGGCGTAGTCGTCCCTGACGCCGCCACCGGTTCAACAGTTTTTGCCTCGGTGCGGAGCATGGCCGGGTATATCGGGGAACACCGGAAATGAAGGGACTCCTGATCTCCTCCGGGCGCAAGGGGAGAGGTGCATGATCTGCTGGATGTACCCCGGACAGCCGGTAGCTTTTACCGATACCTACAATAACGATCCCGAATTTCAGAAGATCGCTCTGCTCTGCCAGGGTGCGACCGGCTTCAATCCGCTGGAAAGCGACACGTCAGCCCCAAGCCTCACCCGGAGTGTGCGTCTCCAGCTGCACGGGGTCTCTGTCAGCCTGTATCGTTCCGGGCTGCTGATGAGCCAGGGAGCAGGGCCGGATCTGATTGCCGGGCACAGCATGGGGATCTATGCCGCACTGGCGGCCTCCGGATCGATAGACAGCGGGACGGCCCTTGCATTGACATGCCGTCTCGGTGTCGCCATGGCAGGAATGGGGGAGTATGCGCTCGGATGTGTCATCGGCCTGACCTCCGGACCGCTGGTGGCAATAGCGGCCAACAACGGCGTATATATTGCCAATCACAACACCTCGCGCCATTTCCTGCTGGCAGGCGGACGGAAAGAGGTGGCTGCGGCACTGGCTGAAGCCACGGTTTCCGGCGCCTTTTCGGTGAACCTTTTCCCCTGTGACGCCCCGCTGCACACGCCGCTGATAGAAGCGATCGCCGGAGATCTGCGGCGGATTGTGGCGGAGTACCGCTTTTCCGAACCACGGATACCGCTCGTAGAACACATCGGGCAGACGACCCTGGCAGCCGCCACCATTCCGGCGTTTCTGGTGGATGAGCTCTGCCGCCCGGTGTATTGGGAAACAACCTACCGCACGCTTCGTTCCCGAGGGGTGACGCGTTTTCAAGAGGTGGGAGCCGGCTCTGTGCTTACCAAATTCAACCGCTGGATCGATAGCGATACATGAAAAATCACGAAATCTCCATAACAGTCCGTTTCAACGAAATCGATGCCTACCGGGTGGCGTGGCACGGCCATTATGTTGCCTGGATGGAGGTCGGCCGCAATGCTCTGGCGGGCCAGTTCGGTCTCGATGCCCTCCAGCTGATTGCCGACGGTTTTTTGGGGCCGGTCGTCGCTCTTGAGTTGAAGTATCTGCGTCCGGCCCGATTTAACGAGGTACTGACGGTCCAGACCACCATGCGGCGCACCGCCACCGCCACACTGGAATTTATCACCACTATTATCGGCCCGGACGGTACAAAATGTGCCACGGGCGTGACTACCCACGCAGTGACCGATTTGAATGGCGTGCTCCAGTTCCGGATGCCGCAGGTGATCGCCGAGCGGGTAATCCGCCTGCTGGAGTGGCTTGAGGTGCCGTGACGCTGCCGGCCATCTTCTGGCCGTGCTCGACCTCTGTTTTGAATCAGATACCCTGCAGGCGGTTTCCTCCACTCTTGCGGAAGAGTAACCCGGTGCCGCTCTCCTCTCCCTGTGCAACATGATCCAGGGCAGACATCATCGGTCGCTCTGTTGACCGCTCCAGCAAGTGCCACTTGCTGGACATTTTACGGTGTGACCAGTATAGTGGGAGAACTGTTTATAAGGGCTTGGGGTGGGTATGGAGTTTAAGGATTCAATCATTATTGTTACCGGCGGGACGAGGGGCATCGGCAGGGCCGTCTCCCTGGCTTTTGCCCGTGAAGGCGCCACCGTATTCGCCGCCTATCTGAGTAATGACGGAGCGGCCCGGACGGCGACCGAAGAGGCCGTCGGCCTGCCGGGGACAGTTACGCCGTTCAAGTGTGACGTGTCGACCTCAGAAGGGGCATCCAGTCTGATTAACGCCGCTGCGGCGGCATCCGGGCACATTGATGTACTGGTGAACAACGCCGGGATCATCAGGGACTGCTACCTGGCCATGATGTCGGAGGAGGATTGGGACGCGGTCATCCGCTCAAATATCAATCCGCTTTTTCACTGCTGCAAGTGGGGCCTGCGCAAGATGATGGGGCGCCGCAGCGGCAGTATTGTCAACATCTCTTCAATCTCCGGGGTGATCGGCACCCAGGGACAGACCAACTATGCCGCCTCCAAAGGGGCTGCGATCAGCTTCACAAAATCGTTGGCTCGCGAGGCCGGACCGATGGGGATACGTGTCAACGCGGTTGTCGCGGGGATGATTGCGACGGAGATGACCGCTGGTCTGAAACAGGATGTGGTGGAACAGGTTGTCCGCAGGTCGTCCCTCGGGAGGATCGGTACCCCTGAGGAGGTTGCAGCCGCAGTCCTGTTTCTCGCGTCGGAGCGGGCTTCGTATATTACCGGCCAATCAATCATTGTTGACGGTGGTATCGTGTGAACAGAAAACGTGTCGTCATCACCGGTTTGGGGGTCTTCTGCAGCGTCGGGAAGAACGTCGTGGAATTTACCGATGCGCTCTGCACAGGCAGATGCGGCATTGGGCCGGTGGACCTGTTTGACGTTTCTCCCTTTCCGGCCAAAATAGGTGCGCAGATCAAGGGGTATGACCCGCTCGATTACTTCGATTCACGTTCATCCCGCAAACTGTCCCGTTCCGATCAGTTCGGTGTCATTGCCGCCGGCCAGGCGCTCCGGGACAGTGGCGCTGTTGACTGTTACTCCCCCTATGACAGGGGGGTCTCCATGGGTGCGGGCGCTGCCGGCATGTTCCAGGGAGAGACCTGGCTCAAAGCCCTGCTCGAGGGGAGGGAGGAGCGTCCATCGCTGCTGCGCGGCATCCTGCCGGATCAGACCTCGACGGATATCGCCCGTACCTACAATCTCTGCGGCTACCAGGGGACGGTGACGACCGCCTGTTCCTCCTCCGCAACCGCCATCGGGTGGGCGGCAGATCTGGTGGCGTGCGGTCGTCAGAAGCTTATGGTGGCAGGCGGAGCGGATACGCTCTCGATGCTTACGTTTGCAGGGTTCAATTCACTGCGGGTGGTCGACTCCCAGCCCTGTGCCCCTTTCAGCCTCGGCCGTCAGGGCATTTCCCTCGGTGAGGGGGCTGCTTTTGTTGTGCTGGAGCGTGAGGAGGATGCCCTCGCCCGCGGCGCCCGGGTGTACGGTGCCGTGCTCGGCTATGCCCTGGCGGGCGAAGCGTACCACATGACGGCGCCCGAACCGGGTGGTACGGCGGCGGCGGGTGTCATGCTCCAGGCCCTTGAGCGGTCGGCTGTTGATGCGTCGCAGGTCGGCTGGGTTAACGCCCATGGTACCGGTACGCCGCTCAACGACGTGGTTGAGTCGAATGCGATGAAACTGGTCTTTGGTGAGCGCGCTCCCCATGTGCCCCTCATTTCCACCAAAGGGATGACCGGACACTGCCTGGGTGCTGCAGGAGCTATCGAGGCCGTCGCAACCGTGATCGCACTCAATAGGAAAATTATCCCCCGGACGCTCAATTTCCGTGGCCGTGACCCTGAATGTGACCTGGAGTATTGTCATGGCGGCAGCGTGCCGACCGATAGTACCATCGCCATGTCCAACTCCTTTGCCTTCGGCGGGAATATTACCTCTCTGGTGCTGTCACTATGAATACTCCGATCTCAGGAATTGTCGTTACCGGTTACTCCGCTGTATCCGCTGCCGGAATTGGGATAGCCGCCATTCAGGAGCTTCTGTGCAGTGGACGTGATGCGCTTGCGCCCATTCCCGGCGATCTGATTGGCAGGGATGGCTTGCGCTGGGGGAAAGTGAACGGGTTCAAGGCGTCCGATTTTATGCCGCCCATGAAGGCCCGCAAGATGGATCGTTGCAGCCAGTTTGCGGTTGCGGTCGCCGGTCTGGCCTTGAAAGAGGCCGGTATCGACCTGAAAGAGCTCCCTCCGGAACGGGTCGGAATTGCGCTCGGCAGCGGTTTTTGCGGTGTCTCCAATTCCGCCGAATTTCTGACCGGGTACTTCACCGGTGGCGTTGAGGGGTTGATCCCGATGATTTTTCCCAACACCGTCCCCAATTCCCCTGCCAGTAATGCCTCCATCGAGCACGGCTTCAAGGGGCCCAACGTTACTCTGATCCAGCGCTTCTGCTCGGCAGAATCCGCGTTCATGATGGCATGCCGTTTTATCGAAGAGGGACGTGCCGATATCATGCTGACCGGAGGAGCGGATGAGCTCATACCGCTCATCGTCAAGGGTTTGGATACCATGGGGCAGATGAAGCCCGCTTCCGCACCATTCGGAGAAGGGTGCGGCATGGTCGTCCTGGAGAGTGCGGCCCATGCCGCACGGCGCGGTGCATCGGTAAAAGCATCGGTAGAAGCCATCACAACCATCGGTATGCTTGCTTCCGGACATGAAGGTGAAGCTCTCGACCTGCTTGCCGGTTCACCTGATTCCGGGTGCCACGTCTCGCTCTCCGGGACGGCAGCTGATATGCCGGGACTACTGGAGCGGGTTTCCCCCGGCTCCGCGATCGATATCGGGCGTACGGTCGGCCGTTCTCTGGCCATGGGCGGCACCGCCATGGCGGCACTGCTTGCCTCGCTCCAGCATGGCCAGGCAGGCCTGCACCTGGCTGCCTCACCCGAAGGTCCGTACTATGCCATCCGCTTCAGAGGAGGAGCCCCTGTTTAATCCCGACCCTGCACATTATCTGCCGCACCGCTACCCCTTTCTGTTCCTTGACCGGATTCTTGAGCTGGAACAGGGGGTACGGGGAGTTGCCCGGAAAGGTGTGGGAGCTACCCGCGGTTTCCCTCAGATCCTCATGATCGAATGCGTTGCCCAGTTGGCCGGTATTGTTGTTGCGCAGGAAGAGGGGGAGGGAGGCTTTATGGCTTCGATTGATCACGCCGAATTTTCCGCCCCGCCGGATGCGGGGGAGATACTGACCGTTTCAGCAAGGGTGATAAAATCATTCGGGCGGTTGTTCATGATAGAAGGGACTGTTTCCAGCGGCGCGGATCAGCTCCTCTCCGTGCAACTGACCCTGGGAGTGGGAAAACTGTGAAGTGTATGAATCAGGCACGGCTGTTGCCAACTATATTCGTTTTGTTGCTGGTGATGCTCCTGCTGGACAGCACCATCTGCACCGCACGTACCATTTCTCCTCTTGAAGGGCTGGAGGCTTTTCGCCGCGGCTTTGCCGGCATTACTGATTTCACCGCCGATATCACCCAGGAAAAACGGCTCTCCCTGATGAAACGGGCCATGGTGATGAACGGCTCGCTTCGCTTTAAAAAGCCCGATCTGTTTTTTATGGAGATAAACCCTCCCTTCAGCAGCCGTATGCTGCTGCGGGATACCGTCATTGAACAGGTCGCCGGCAGAGACAAAAGCCCCACCAGGATTGCACTTCCGCCGGAACAGGGGCTGAAACAGTGGTTTTCCAAACTGGCTGCACCGGTCACGTCGTTGCCGGACGGGGTTCAAGTGCGGGCCGACCTGACCAACTCCGTCTACACCTTGACAATTTCCCCTGCAGACAAAGGGCAGGTCTCGGATATCTCCATAGTTTTTCTGGAGAACGGCACGGTCAGAAAGCTCGTTATTAACGAGAGGAACGGTGACCGGGCCACCATGACCCTTAAAAATGTACGCCGCAATGTCGGCCTGACCGAGAAGGATTTCCGGCTGGAATAGATTGAGTATCAGGAGAGCCTCTTGCAAAAGTCACAAAAAGTTCCCTCACCTCTGGCGGGGAAGGGTTAGGGTGGGGGGGAGGTTGCCATGAAATCAGCATGTTGTAACTTCACCCACCCCCCCAACCCCCTCCCGTCAAGGGAGGGGGAGTCAAATTCTAAGACTTTTGCAAGAGCCCCAGGAAAGAGTCCATTATGCCGTTCTATCGATTACTAAAACATCTGCTGCCGCTTCTGCTGCTGACCGCGTGCGCCACGATCCCGACCCCGCTGCCCGATCACCGCCCGGGAGCGGTCATGGAAACACTCTCGTCTGCCGTATCCATATCGATCCACACCGCAGGTCGGAGTATGGGTGGGAGCGGTTATCTGCTCTTTCGCCGCCCCGATCAACTCCATCTCGTGGTGCTCTCACCCTTTGGTACGACGATGCTGGAGGCCTTTGCCCTTGGAGACCGCATCACCCTGATCTATCCCTCCCGCTCAACCGCCTATGTGGGGCGTTTTGATGAGCTGCCCGAAAAGGGGGGCTTGCAGGGATGGCGTTTGATGCGCTGGGTGATGGATGCGGACCCTCGCGAAGCGGGGCAGCCGCTGAACGGAACGGTGGAACGCACCGGTGCGCTGGGAAGTTCTGAAAAGGTGACCTACGAGAACGGCCTGGTCACCGCCAAGGATTCTGCGAGCGGCGATCATGTCAGCTACAGCAGCTATAGCGTCGTCAACGGTGTCCCGGTTGCAGCGGAACTGGACCTGCGCAACGCGCGAGACAACCGGATCCGGATAACACTCGATGAGCCGGAGGTCAACACACACCTTGATGATGCCGTTTTTGCGCCGCATCTTGACGGGTTGACGGTCATGCCCCTGTCGGCCATCAAGGGGCTTTAGAGCCGGATGCCTCTGAAAACCGCCTTCCGGCTGACGTCACTGTTCAACGCCCTCACCCGCCGCCATCTGGAATGGCTCTTTCGGGTCACCACCACGAGGCCCCGGGCCGTCCTGGGCGCTTTTTTTATTTCGCTGCTGATCTCGGTCGCCGTGATCTCCACAACCCGCTTCGACTCCGATATCTTTCAGCTCTTCCCATCGCGCCAGCCTGCACTGAAGCTCCTGCTCGACTCACTGCAGTGGAGCGGCAGCGCCAACGAAGCCTATTTTCTGCTGGAAGGGGAGAGTCAGGAGCTGCCCCGAGAGGCGGCGCGTTTTGCCGAACGTCTCCGTACGGCGCAGGTTGACGGGAAGCCGGCCTTCCGGCGCATCACCTGGAGAGTGTTCGACGAGAGTGAGGCCGCTTCCTTTACCGACTTCATCGCCTACGCCGTGACCCATCCGCAACTGTTTATCGGCCCCGACGATGTCCCCGCTCTGCTGCAGCGCTTTACCCCCGCCTCAATGGACGAATCACTACGCCGGACCCAGGCCGATCTCGCCGGCCAGTTCGGCGGTGCCATGACCGGGTTGGCCAGTGCCGACCCGCTCCAGCTGCGGGATCTTATCCTGCCGCGCCTCAAGGCTGCAAGCCAGGCGCTCGACCTGGACCCGGACTCACCCTACTTCATCTCGCGGGATGGCAAGGTGCTCATCATGATCGCCGAGCCGGCCCGACCGGTACAGGATATGGTTTTTGCCCGCGCCCTGGTGGCGACCATCAACCAGGCGCGACAGGGGTCAACGGTCGCCATCTCCTGCGCCGGTGCCCATATCAGTGCGGTGCTGGATGAGGCGGCGATGAAGTTCAATATTCTCGCCTGCATCATCTCCTCGCTCGTGGTGGTACTGGCGATCTTCTATGCGGTCTACCGTCGCCTCCTGCCCACGCTGCTCCTGCCGCTGATCATCAGCGTCGGCGTTATCTTGGCGCTGGGGGTTGCCGGGGCGCTGCTCCCTTCGATCCACATCATCTCCTTTGCCTTTATGGCGCTTATCGTCGGTCTCGGGACCGACTATTCAATCCACCTCTATGACCGTTTTCACAGCGAACGGGCTGGCGGCAGAGATTCGGAGGAGGCGCTCCACCTGGCGGTTGTCGATACCGGCCACAGCCTTTTCACCGCTGCCACCACCACCTCCATGCCGTTCTTCGCCCTGATGCTCTCCGATGTGCGGGCCCTGTCCGAGTTGGGACTGCTGGTCGGGCTGGGGGTGCTGTTCTCGCTCTACACGACCTTCTTCTTTCTTCCGCCGCTCCTGGTGTTTATGGAAAAACGCTTTCCCGCCACCTACCTGCCGATACCGGGTCTTGGCATGCGCCATATCTGGCGCCTGGCCGGCCGGTTTCCCCGTGCCGTCGTGACACTATCGCTTCTGATAGTCGTCATTATGGCCGCGGCTTCCACCCGGACCTTCTTTGACGGTGATCTTAAAAACCTGCAGCCGCGCCATTCCGAGGCGTTTCTGGCCCAGGAGAAGATCGAGCGCCACCTGAGTCTGGCCCCCAAACAGCTGCTCGTAGCGGTGGAGGGGAAGGCGTTGGCAGAGGTGCTCCGGCGTGCGTCACTCGTGGATGGATTGGCCGGAAGGTGGCTGAGTAGCGGCCGTATCAGCAGTTGGTCGTCACTGGGACAGATTGTAAATAACCGTGACCGGCAGAGCGAGGTCAGCCGCGGCATCACCGCCGGGGCGGAGGGTGGCCTGCCGGTTATGAGCTTGAACGGAGTGCTGGAAAAGCAGGGGTTCGAGACCCGCCCCTTTCAGCCCTTCATTGCGGCGCTTTCCGGCGGTAGTGCCCTGACACCGGTGCCCGAAGAGGAGGCGCTTGCCCGGCTGAAAGCCTCGCCGCTGCGGGGAGTCGTTGAGCGCCATCTGGTGAAAGATGCCAACGGGTATCACGCGCTGCTCTATCTGTATTACCGGAATACCGGCTTTGACCAGAGCGCTTTTCTGCGCGAGCTGAGCGCAATCGATCCCACGGCACGGGTTACCAGTGTGGATCTGGTGAGCTCGCAACTGGCCACATCGGTCCGGCAGGGTTTCCTCCGGGCATTTCTGGTCGGCGGCCTGTTGGTGCTGTTTCTGCTCTTGTCCCATTTTAAATCCCCCGGCGGCATCTTCTACACGATGTTTCCGATAATTGCCGGTTCGCTGGCAATGTTGGGCCTCATGGCGTTCAGCGGAATGGGGCTCAATTTTATGAATGTCATGGTACTGGTGACGATCATCGGGATGGGGAGCGATTACGGTCTGCATCTCAGCCACCGGATTTCAACCGGTGATCCGCAGGGGAGAGAGAGTCGGTTCATCCAGGCCGGCCGGGCGGTGATCATGTCGGCGCTGACCACCATCGCCGGCTTCGGTTCCCTGGCGCTGGCCGATTACCCCGCCCTCGCCTCCATCGGCTGGGCCACAAATTTCGGGGTTGGGTGCACCGCTCTGTTTGCGCTGGTGACGTTACCGGCGGTTATGGTTCTGCTGCTGCGACGGAGGGAGGCAGCGTGCGGTCAGCCGGAATAATCTTTCCGTTTGAGACGGCGCAACCGTGTAGTATATCCATGTTTTCCTATCATTGCCTTCATGCTGTGCGTATGATAGGATTGGTTCCCTAATTCGAGAAGCAATTGAGGCAAGCAAACATATGGCGATGGTGATGAAACTCGACAAAACCCTCCGTGAACGGCGCAGCATCAACCGCTTGCTGGAGTTCCTCAAGCGGGATAACCTGACCGGCGAGCAGATGGAACGTATTGGCCGGAGATTGCAGAAGTCCGGTAAACGGGCGCTCTCACCGCTCGTGCGCAAGCTTTGGCGTGAGCAGAATGGCACCGCCATCTACCGTTATACCTGCATGCTCGATTTTTTCGATGCCTCGGCCTGGATGGATCAGCTGATCCAGATTACGCTGCGGCGCAAGGATCTTGAAGAGGATGGCAAGCTGGCGCTGCTTGATGTCCTTCATGACAGCGGCATCGACGTCACCGCCCCACCCTTCGCCGCCATGACCGGTTACGGCTCACCGACACTGGAAGGTTTTGTTGACGACTGCCTGGGCGACCACGAACGCGGTCTGGTCAGGTTTGTGGATAGTTTTCTTGATGTGGCCGACGAGTTCCGCGAGCGGATGATGGGGCGTCTTGCCGAGGTTGGCACTGCTGAAGCGGCGGCGCTTCTGGAAATCCTGGTGTCGTTCGAGAAGCAGGAGATCGTACGCGAAGCGATCAGCGCTCTTGGCCGTGCCAGAAGCGGCTACGCCCTCGATGTCCTCAAGCGCGCCGAAGAGCGCTTTGACGGGGAACTTGCCGATATGATCAGGCGCAGCATCAGGCGACTCTCTTTCGTCGGCATTAGCAATGCCGTATCATTACCGCGCTCTTTCCAACAGCCGCTCCCGTTTTACGAAGTGTATGCCGGTCCGGTCGATTTCTACGGTTCCCGCACACTCTGGTTTTCGTGGCAGCTGGATAACCAGAGTTTTGCCGCCATGCTGATCCTTACCGGTGAGGCTGACGGCATGTTGAATGCCATCAGCTACCGCATGAAGGACCAGAAAGAGTACGGCCATATTCTGAAAGATGTGGCCGGTGGCGAAATGCTGCTGCCGGTTGAACATGACTATGCCCTCGCTTCGTTGCGTGATGCACTGCACCGCAGCCGCGAAGGGGGATTTTACCTGCCGCCGGACTTCTACGTCGATATGCGCCTTTTCCGCCAGGACTCCCTGAAACCGGAAGCGTACATCCCCCGTTTCAAAATCAAGCATCTGGAAGACATCGTCGAGAAAATTCCTGCCCACGTCGCCACCAGCAATGAACTGTTGGACCAGCCGGGGCTCGAAGGGTGGGTGTTGACCGAGACGGCGCTCTACGATTCTGCCGAGCGTTTCAATGCCATGGAAGCTGCCGGCATTGAAACCGTGATGCCTGAGGATGTTGAGCGGGAGATCACCCGCTGCTGTGAAGAGCTGATTGTGCCGCGCCGCGCCGATATCATCAAACGGATGATGCTGACTGCGGATTACCTGCAGCAGATACAGGGAGATGAAAATGCGGTACAAAAGACGCTTGCCACCGCCTTAAGTCTTGTTGGCGGGTTTTTACCGGATTGCCGGCATCCTTTTATCCGGCGGCTGCTGCTGGACAGTGTGGACGCTGCCCGGCAGACGCTGGCAGAGGGATACGATCCGCGTCTTGAGGAAGGGTACGATGACGATGACTATGAAGAGTAACGGGCCGGTTAAATTGTCAACCGGTGTTGAGCGGATTGCTGTTATCGGTGGCGGCAGCTGGGGTACAGCCCTTGCCGGGCGACTGGCGGCAAACGGTAATGATACGCTCTTGTGGGCCTACGAGCCGGAACTGGTGGCAGAGATCAACTCCAGCCATACCAACTCGGCCTATCTGCCCGGCATCAACCTGCACCCGGCTCTGGTGTGCACGGGAGATCTGGCGGAGGCGGTTCGCGGGCGCGGTATCGTGTTGCTGGTCACGCCGGTACAGGTCATGCGCGGAGTGCTGAAACAGCTTGCCCCTTACATCGGGGCTGATACGATCATAGCCAATGCCTCCAAAGGGATTGAACTCGAAACACTCCAGACGGTTTCACAGATCTGCGGGGAACTGCTCGGCGAGGCTGCACTTGACCGCTACGTGGCGCTGTCAGGACCGACCTTCGCCCGCGAAGTCGCCCAGGAGCTCCCTTCGTTAATCGTCGCCGCGTCACGCAACCCGGGCGCTGCCGAGCGCGTTCAGGGGGCCTTCAGCTGTCCCTGCCTGCGGGTTTATACCAACAGTGATGTTGTCGGTGTTGAACTCGGCGGGGCGGTAAAGAACGTCATCGCCATCGCTGCCGGGATCTGTGACGGCCTCGGCTTTGGTCACAATGCCAGGGCAGCCCTGATTACCAGAGGGCTGGCGGAGATGAACCGCCTGGGGCAGGCCATGGGAGCTCAGGCAGCTACCTTTGCCGGTCTGGCAGGCATGGGGGACCTGGTACTGACCTGTACCGGAGACCTTTCCCGCAACCGCACGGTCGGCTTCAAGCTTGGTCAGGGGATGAAACTGGCTGATATTCTTGCCGAGATGCGCATGGTGGCCGAAGGGGTCAAAAGTTCCGAATCAGTGTATCAACTTGCGTGCCGTCTTGGTGTCGAGATGCCGATCGTCGAGAATACCTATCATATTCTGCATGAAGACAAGCCGGCACGGCAGGCGGTCATGGAGCTGATGACGCGAGACCTGAAGGCCGAAGGCTGAACGGGAACGTTCCAATAGCTGATTTACTTGGTGAACGAGCCAAAATAAACAGGGATGAGCAGGATGCTGCGGATATTTTTGATCCAGACAATCCTGGGCATCCCTGTTATTTTTTTATCTGAAAGGGCATGGGTATGAGAATTGGTCACGGTTATGACGTCCACCGTCTGGTAGAGGGAAGAAAGCTGATCATGGGTGGAGTGGACATCCACTATGAAAAGGGGCTGCTGGGACATTCCGATGCCGATGTGCTGCTGCATGCGATTGCGGATGCTATCCTTGGCGCTCTCGGTGAAGGGGACATCGGCAGGCATTTTCCCGACACGGACCCGGCATTCAAGGGGGCCGACAGCCTGAAGCTTCTGGCACACGTGATGACTCTGGCTGATGAACGCGGTTACAAACTGGGCAACCTGGATGCAACAATCATTGCTCAGCGGCCGAAGATGGCGCCACATATACCGGTCATGTGCGCGAATATCGCGCGGGTTCTGAACAGCACGGTCGGGCAGATAAATGTCAAGGCAACCACCGAAGAGGGGCTCGGTTTCACCGGCTTGGGAGAAGGAATTTCTGCTCATGCTGTGGTGCTTCTCATAAGAAGGTAATTCAGTGCCTGTTCTTTCTGCTCAAGTTTCAGTTGAGAACGGCAGATGTATAGAAGAGGAGGTATTTAATGAAATACATGCGTTCAGAATTTATTAAGAGTACCTCAATCGTGTCAGCTTTCATACTGTCGGCAGCGTGCAGCGCCGCATACGCTGCTGATGGCGCTGGTGGCGTTCTTCAGCAACTTGAAAAAACCGATACAATGTACAAGTTCAAGAATCAGGCCCCACCGGTAGTGGAAAAAGAGGATAAAAAGCCGTCCATGGAGCAACAGCCGGCCAATGTCAGGGTTTTTGTAAAGAGATTTCGGCTTGAAGGGAATACCCTGATAAGCGAGAAGGAACTCCTGTCGGGCATTAAACTTGGCAGCGGGAAAGATATGACTCTGGACGAAATTAAAAGTGTGGCTGACATGATTACGGCCAGATATCGCGCCAAAGGCTTCCTCATCGTTAATGCCTATGTACCGTCGCAAAGCATCTTCGACGGGGCTACCATAATAAAAAGCAAAAGCGGTTTTCATATTGTAAATGCGTTTGGGGCGGTCATGATAAAGGTTGTCGAAGGGAAAGTCGGGACTGTTTCCGTAACCGGCAACGATTATTACAAGAGTTCATTTATTGAAGGCTATCTGAACACGGTGAGAAAGGACCCTTCACTGAAGGAGGAGGCGTTGGAAAGGGCGCTGCTTCTCCTTGGTGAGTACGAGTCCCTGTCGGTGAAGGCAACGCTGAAAGCCGGAACCGAATTCGGGACGACGGATATCATCGCCACGGTAACAGATAAATTCCCGCTATCCGGCACGGTTGCCTATGACAACTTTGGTGTGAAGTCCACGAGCAAGAATCGCCTCTCAGCATCACTGAATGTCGGCAATTCGATCACGAGCGGAGATGTTCTCAAGCTGAACGGCATTATCGGGCTGGATGACCTGGATCCGGGCAGGCTCTCATACGGGCGTGCCGAATATATCGTCCCGGTGGGAGTCTTCGGTACACAGGTCGGCGCCTACTATTCGAACACGGTATACAGTGTTGGCGGAGTGGATCCGCTTGCCACATTGGGGCTTAACGGTAAAGCGCATGTTGCCGGTATCTATGCAACCCATCCGCTAATAAAGAAGCGCAGTGAAAGCCTTACAATAAGATTTGGTGGCGAATACACTTCTCTGCATGACAACCTGCTGGGGAGCACCCAGGATAAAGATGAAATCCGCAAGATGGTGACGGGGATTTCCTACGAATCGACGGACAGATTCCTGGGGAGAAATTTCGTCGGCTTCGGCTATGCACAGGGAATCGGCGCCTTATTGGGTGGTACGGAAAAAGGGGCGCTTAATCCCAGTCCCAGTTATCTCGGCGCTGACAACATGTTCAGTAAATTCAATCTTGATGCGATGAGATTGCAAAAACTGCCCGGCTATAATTATCTGACGGCAAAGGGGAGCTTCCAGTATTCGCCGGACCGCCTCTTTTCCGCAGAGAGAATGCAGCTTGGCGGTGAAGGTTCCGTAAGGGGGTTCAAGCCGGCCAGCGTAAGCGGAGACAGCGCCTACTTCACGTCACTGGAGCTGTTACTGTCGCCCCTCTATCCCGAAGCTGAGATATTCGGGCAGAAGGTGGGCAATACGCTGAAATTTGCCCTGTTCACCGATTACGGCGGGGTAATCAACACGAGTCCACGTCCCTCGGAAATAACGTCCGCAAAACTTTCAAGTATTGGTGCCGGACTAAGGCTGTACGGCGGCAGCACGCTTTACTGCAAACTTGATTGGGCGCTGCCCGGTGAGGACGGCGGTTACAGCGGCTTTAAAGTGGATAACAGCCGGATTTATTTCCAGACGGTAGTGTCGTTCTAAGATACTGAACACGTAGTGATTCAGGAGGAAACTCATGCAACAACACCATAAGTTTAGTGCGGCCGGTACGGCAGTCTGTACCCTCACGCTTTTATCCGGATTAGCAGCCTCCCCCTGTTACGCCCTGCCGCAAAATGGTGCTGTTGTCGGAGGAACGGCGACCATTGCGCAGCCGAACACCACGACCATGAATATCAATCAGACCTCCGCCAACGCCATCATAAATTGGCAGGGGTACAATATCGGTGCCAATGAGGCGGTAAAGTATATCCAGCCCGGCAGCAGCTCGATTGCCCTGAACAGGGTGACCGGTGTCGACCCCTCGTATATTTACGGCCTCCTCTCCGGCAACGGCCAGGTCTGGGTGATAAATCCCAACGGCCTGCTGGTCGGTCCCGGGGCAACGGTACAAACCGGCAGCTTCCTCGCCTCAACCATGAATATCACCGATGAAAATTTCCTCTCCGGTAAACATCTCTTCACCACCACGCCAGGCTCTCAGGCATCAATCGTCAACCAGGGAAATATTACGGCCGCAAACGGCGGCTATGTGGTTCTTGCCGCTCCCACGGTCAGTAATTCCGGCACGATCGTCGCGAACCTGGGCTCGGTGCATCTGGCATCGGGCGACACCGCGACTCTCACGATTGATAACGGCAGCCTCATCAACGTGGCGGTAGACGGTGCGGTTGCTGCACAGGCGCTCGGGGTCTCCAATAGCGGCCGCATAAGCGCCGCTGGCGGCCAGGTGGTAATGACGGCAAAAGTTGCCGGCGACATCATGAAGAGTATCGTCAATAACGACGGGATTATCGAAGTAAATTCCACTCTTGATGGCAGCGGCTTTATCCTTCTGGACAGTGGCGACTACGGGATTGCGGCAAACAGCGGCATCCTCGATGCGTCGGGCAAAAACGCGGGAGAGGTTGGCGGTACGGTCAAGGTCCTGGGCGAGAAGGTGGCTCTATACGCCGGTTCAACCATTGATGTGTCCGGCGATGCCGGCGGCGGCACGGTACTGGCCGGCGGAAACTTCCACGGGGCAGGAGCGGAGCAGAACGCCTCCATGATCTATGTGGATAAAGACGCTTCCATAAAGGCCGATGCGCTCACTAATGGTAACGGCGGCACGGTGGCGGTCTGGTCGGATGATGCGACCCGTTTTTACGGCACCATATCCGCAAAAGGGGGGGCTAAGGGGGGCAACGGCGGCTTCGCCGAAGTGTCCGGCAGGCATTCATTGACCTATGCGGGGCTTGTCAACCTCGGCGCGGCAAAAGGTGCGACCGGGACGCTGCTGCTCGACCCTGACGAAATCACCATCATTCACGGTGCCGGCGACACAAATATTCTGGTAACCGGCACAAGTCCCTTTGACGATACAAGTTCCGGCAGTGGTTCTCTTCTTTCCGATGGCACACTTACTACCCAGCTGGGCACTGCAAGCGTTTCGGTTATAACCTCAACAGGCAATATAACCTCCAACTCCGGTGTGATTATCGATATTAACAGCAACACGCTGACGCTTGACTCTGCGAAAGACATTACACTGGGTGGTCTCTTCAGCGACACCGGCGCAGCAGGCACCCTCGCGTTGAAAATAGGTCAAAGCGGCAGCGGCGGGACGCTCACCATTCCCGGTACCACCACGATCGATGCGAATAACGTGACCGTTAGCGGCGGAACCGGAAGCGACACGATAAACGTCACTCGTGATGCGGACATGACGCTCACGAATACAGCGCTGACGGTCGGTACCGCCTATACACTCAACCACGCGAGTATTGAGTCTGCCGTCCTGACGGGTGGTGCGGGCGACAATGTCATCGATGCCGGTGGTTGGGGAGGATCCGCTTCGATCTATGATACCGGCGGTGCGGATACGCTCACCGGCAATGGTGCGCATACGACCCTCATCGGTTCAAACAGCGGCTCAACGTTTGCAATATCAGGATCGAATGCCGGTACGCTCAACGGTGTTACAACGTTTTCCGGGATCACAAGTCTGATCGGCGGTTCGAATGCAGACACCTTTACGTTGAACACAGGGAGTTTCAACGGCTCGATTGCCGGCGGTGGCGGCACTGACACACTGGCCGCAACCAACGGCACCAACAGCTGGCAGGTGACAGGAGCGAACGCCGGCACGCTGAACACAACGACAACCTTTTCGGGGATCACGAACCTGGCCGGCGGTGTGGACGCAGATACGTTCACGTTGGGAGTGCCGACTTTCGGCGGCTCGATTGCCGGTGGCGGCGGCTCCGACACGGTGGCTGCCGCTAACGGCACCAACAGCTGGCAGGTGACAGGAGCGAACGCCGGCACGCTAAACACAACGACGACCTTTGCGGGGATCACGAATCTGTCAGGCGGTTCAGTGGCAGACACCTTCACGTTAGCCACGGATATTACCACTTTCAACGGCTCGATTGACGGCGGTGGCGGCACCGACACTCTCCATGTGACCAACGGGAGCAACGCCTGGCAGACGACCGGCACCAACAGCGGCACGCTGAACGCAACGACAGCTTTTTCCGGGATTACCAATCTGTCAGGCGGGTCCGGTGCCGATACAATCACACTGGGGGTTTCGACGTATAACGGCTCGATAACCGGCGGTGGCGGCATCGACACACTTGCCGCCAGTAACGGGGCCAATATGTGGCAGTCAACCGGTTCGAACAGCGGCACACTGAACACAACCACACTCTTTTCAGGAATTACGAATCTGACCGGCGGTTCCGGTGTTGATACGCTGACGGGCCGTAATGTCATCAATAGCTGGAATATTACGGGCGCCAAAGCGGTAACAGTTGACAGCATGAACGCAACAGGAATGGATGCACTGGCAGGCGGTTCGGCCGCCGATACCTTCAGGTTGGCTACCGGTGTTTCAACATTCAACGGTTCCGTTACCGGCGGTGGTGGGAGCGACTTACTTGCCGCTATCAATGGAACCAACGCCTGGCAGGTGACGGGAGCGAATGCCGGTACGCTGAATGGAACGACATCCTTTTCAGGAATCACGAGCCTGAGCGGCGGTACCGGTGCGGATACGTTCCGCTTAGGTTCGGGTGTTCCGGTTTTCAGCGGCTCGATTACCGGTGGTGGTGGTGTCGACACCGTTGCTGCTACCAACGGGGTCAACTTGTGGCAGGTGACCGGAAATAATGCCGGCACACTGAACGGCTCCACAATTTTTTCAGCGATTACCAACCTTGGCGGTGGCACCGATAGCGACACGTTAACGGGACTGAATTCAACCAATACGACCGGGTGGAGTATTACCGGCATCAATGCTGCGACTATCAACAGCATGAACGCAAGCGGAATGGATGCGCTCGTCGGCGGCACCGGAAAAGACATCTTTACGTTGGCTACGGGAATATCGGGTTTCAACGGCTCGATTACCGGCGGTGGCGGTATTGACACGCTGGCCGCCACCAACGGCACCAACAGTTGGCAGGTGACCGGGCCTGCTGTCGGAACGCTGAACGGTTCCACAACTTTTTCAGGGATCACAACTCTGGCGGGCGGTTCCGGAGCGGATACCTTCAGGCTGAGTGCGGATGTTCCGGTTTTCAACGGTTCGATCAGCGGCGGTGGCGGCGTTGACACGCTTGCTGCTACCAACGGCCCCAACGTCTGGCAGGTGACCGGAGCTAATGCCGGTACGCTGAATAGTACCACGGTCTTTTCGGGGATCACGAACCTGACCGGCGGCGTCGATAGCGATACGCTGAAGGGGCGCAATACCACCAATGACTGGCGTATCACCGGCCAGACCGCCGCGACAGTGGACGGCATGAGTGCCACCTTGATGGATGCACTGGTTGGCGGTACGGCTGCGGACACATTTACACTGAATGCCGGCATAGCGACTTTCAACGGGCCGATCAGCGGCGGTGGCGGCGTTGATACGCTTGCCGCTACCAATGGCCCCAACACCTGGCAGGTGACCGGAGCTAATACCGGCACACTGAACGCGACCACAACTTTTTCCGGGATGACGAATCTGACCGGTGGCTCGGATGCAGACGTGTTTACGCTTGGCACGGGGGTAACAAGTTTCAACGGTTTGATCGCCGGTGGTGGCGGTACCGACACACTGGCGATGACTGACGGCAGTAACGCATGGAAACTCGGCGGAGCTAATGCCGGTACGCTGAACACGACGACTGTTTTCTCCGGGATCACCAACCTTAACGGCGGCACGGATACTGATACCCTCACGGGTACTAATCAGACGTACACCTTGGACAACCTTATTCAGGACAAGGGGAGCAACGGCAACGTAAACTGGACGTCAATGGAGAATCTGACCGACACCGCTGCGGGTGTCTTCAAATTTGGCACGGCAGGGAGCGTCTCAGGCAACATTGCCGCCTCGGGCGGTACGCTGGATTACACCGACCGCACCATAGCAGTAAACATGAACCTGGCCGCCGGTACCGGCACCGGTATCGGCATCGGCGGTGCCTGGAGCGGGATAGGCCACGTGATCGGCAGCGGTAACGCCGACACTCTCAGTGGCACCTCGCAAACCTACAACCTGACCGCAGCCAATGCAGGTAACAATGGCGTTGTCTCCTGGACATCATTTGAGAAAATAGATGACAGCGGCATCGGCACACTAACGACCTCAGGCGGTCAGACCTACAACCTGACGGGCGCCGACAGCGGGACTGTGACAACGCTGCTGCCGGGTGGCTACACCGGCATCGGAAACCTTCATGATGCGGGCGCCGGCATTTTCAGGTTCAGCACTGGCGGTGCAGTATCCGGCGGCATCACGGCAACGGACGGCACGCTGGACTATTCAGGAGCCGCGGGGCCGGTTGCACTGAACCTTAGTTCAAAAACCGGCAGCGGTATCGGTACCACGTGGAGTGGAATCACTACCGTGACCGGCAGTGGCGGTTTACTGGATACTATTGGCGGAACTAACGCCACCTACAACCTGACTGCGGCCAATGCCGGCAACAGCGGCGGCATTTTCTGGACTTCATTTGAGAAGATAGCCGACACCGGGACCGGATCCATCACGACAGGCGGCGGCCGGACCTTCAACCTGACCGGCGCCAACAGCGGTGACGTAACAACCTTGCTGCCGGGCGGCTACACGAACATTGGTAACCTGTCGGATTCCGCTGCAGGGAACTTCCTGTTTGGACCGGGTGGCGCTGTTTCCGGAAATATTACTGCTGATAACGGCACATTGGCTTACGCCGCTTATAATGCCGACGTACACGTCAATCTCGGCGGCACGGTCGGCGCTACCACCGGCATCGGCGGCAGCTGGAGCGGCATCGGCACGGTGACCGGCAGCAGCGGCTTGCAGGACACTATTGGCGGGACCAATGCAACCTACAACCTGACGGGGCTGAACAGCGGCACCGACGGCATCGTCTCCTGGACATCCTTTGAGAACCTGCATGATACGGCTGCCGGGATATTCAAATTTACTGCAGCAGGCGGCGTCACGGGCGGTGTCTCCGCAACAGGCGGTACGCTGGACTATTCGGAACTCACCGGGCCGGTAACGGTGGATCTGACGGCACAGAGTGCTCCCAATATCGGCACCGCCTGGAGCGGGATTACCACGGTGGCCGGCAGCGCAAGCGGTGCCGATAGTCTCACCGGCAGCAACCAGGCGTACAACCTGACAGGCGTTGACACCGGCAGCAACGGCAGCCTCAACTGGGTTTCGTTCGAGAATATCTTCGGCGTGGGCGGAAACAACTCTTACAGCGGAATCAGCGGTTCTCTGCTCTCCGGCGCGATCAGTGACAGCGGCAGCGCTGCCACCGTCCAGGGCTATCTACAGACCGGGGGCGCCCAGACCTATGCCGGTCCGGTGACGCTTGCAGGCGCGACAACCATGACTTCAAACGGCTCCGGTGACATCACCTTTGCCGGCACGGTAGCCAGTGACGCGACTCCCCGTGACCTGACGGTAGGTACCTCCGGCGTAATCACCTTTGCCGCTGCTGTCGGAGCAACACCGCTCAACAGCCTGACGATCAATGCCGGGGGCACGACCCATATCAACGGCGGTCTGGTTGCAACGAGCGGAGCGGCCGGCCAGACGTACAACAACGACGTTGTCCTTGCCACTGACACTACTTTGAACGCCGCTTCCGGCGCAATTTCCGAGGGAAGCAGCGGTTCCATCACGACTCCGGGGCTTTTGACCACACTGTCCGGCAGTGGTCAGGACCTCGTCGGCAACGGCGCCAATGCCATCGCCTTCTTTGATGCCACCAACAGCAGCAGCGGTGATATCAACCTGACTAACAATGCACAGCCGCTGACCATTGCCGGTATTAACCAGGCCGGTGGCGGACTCAACATAACAAACAGCGGTGCAATTACCAGTTCCGGCCCCTTGACGGTAAGCGGTACAACGTCAATAACCGCTGTCGGTCAGCCGATTACCCTGACCAATGTCAATAATGACTTTGTCGGCAGCGTGGCCGTAACCGGAGCAGCAACCGAAATCACGGACAAAAATGATCTGGCCGTGGTTCTGGATACCACCGGCACGACAACCGTGACAGCCGGCGCAAACCTGACTCTCGCCGGTACGAGTACGGACACTGTTTCAGCAACAGCCGTTGCCAAGGTGACTTTGCTCGACCCGACGGCTTCACTGCTCACGGTAACCGGCGCAACAATCGTCGGCACCATGAACAATTCCAGCCCGCTCAATCTTACGACAACCAGTGATCATGACCCGATTACCGTTAACCTGACCGGTAACCTCCCCTTCCTTACGCTTGAAGGTGATATAAAAACGCAAATCATGAGCCTCGGTTTATACAATGGGGCGATCGTCATGGGCACTGAGATGGATCATTATAAGGAGTCGATTGACTTGAGAGCGGCAACCACAGCCCTGGCTGTCAACGCCGAACGATTCGGTACCATGGGGATGCAGGAGTCTTTTGGTAGCTTTTTCAACATTGCGCCGCCGGCGAGCGGCATAGATGGCAGCCAGGCATTTATCGCGCCTGAGACGGAGCCGAAACTCATTGATCGCTGATTTGCCCGGCGAGAGGTATTTCAAGCTCCCTTTACAGTGTTTACAATTAGATGATATAAGTGGCGAACGGTACGCGAGTCCGCTTACACGTCAGAGCAAAGAGTGGTAAAGGAGAAAATTATGAAGATACTGTTGGGAGCTATGATGGCTCTGTCCATTATCTGTCTTGCCGGTGGCTGTGCAACCTACTCCGCTACCGACAGCAGCGCACCGATAGAAAAAGATGTCGCCCTTCCCCCGGTCGGTGACTTTAACGACAAAATGAAAAACCTTGCCGATCAGCTTGACAAAAATGCCGGTGCCAACAGTCTGTCCAACATTTACATCGTCACAAGTTTTACGAATCTGGACAAAATCGACGATACGATGGCGCTTGGGCGCCTGATTTCCGAAAACCTCATATATGGTCTGCAGATGCATAAATGGCGGATCATCGAGATCAGGCTGACGAAAGGGGTTGATGTCAATGCGGCGGGAGAGTTCTTTCTGAGCAGGGATATCAATAAACTGCGCGATGAATACAAGATAAGCGGCGTTATTACCGGCACATACTCTGTTGCCGAAGGTAACCTGACGATAAATGCCCGTGTGATTGACGTCAACACCGGTGAAGTGATCTCTTCGGCTCAGACGTACGTACCGGTAAATATGGTGCCTAAGGCGCAGCCCCGGAATGAGAATACCAATAAAACAATGAAAATTGTCAGCGACGGGATCAACTAGCATGAATATATTTAAAACTGCAGTGGCGGCCTGTGTGGTGATAGTTCTCAGCGGTTGTGCTTCCCAGAGCGTGGTCAAACGCTATAGTACCTGCTCCGGCAAATCGTTCAACCAACTGCTGGAGGCAACCGAGCTGAAACCGCTCTTCAACGATATTGCCCGTGAGCTCTGCTCGGAGCCGTGTGTCAATGAAGATGGTACGCCGACTGAGACGAGGTCAAAATGTTCCAGCGGCAACGACAGTACTGATTATTCTGTCCTGATTACCGACTTTGTTGACATTCAATCCTTCGCTCCGGCGTCTCAAGGGCTGTTGATGGGGGAGTTAATGCGCGGCAGCCTCAGTTCGGTCTGCAGCACAAAGATAACGCAGGTCGAGTTCGCAAAATTCTTCAATCTGAATGAGAGGGGGCTGGTCGTGCTGTCACGGAAGGTTTCCGAGATAAAGAAGGACGAGTACGATCAAACTGAGGCTGTTGTCGGAACGTACAGCTATCTCAACAATAAAATCGTCATATTTGTACGTAAAATTAATGTCGTGTCCGGCAAGATATCGCGGATGGTCACGCGTGAGATCGATTATAACTGCGCTGGCGGCACGGTGAGCTACAGCGTTAAATAACCCCTCAGCGGGTTGAATACTTCAGGCATTTCCTGTGCCGTTTTTTTGCCCCCTTGTGCTTGCGACCGGCTTGTTTCGAGGGGGTAGTTTTTTTCTGTGTGGACGCTGTTTCAGCCTCTAGGCGGGGATTTTCAATCAATGCCGCCTTGGCAGCCTCCAGTCGCGTTATGGCGGCTTGCAGTGCGGCCTCTTCTTCCTGCGCTCCTTTTATCTCTGCAAGGCGATCCTGCTCCGCTTTTTCAGCCACCTCCCCTCCCCCTTCCACCGCAGAAGCGGACTGAGCCGCTTCTGGCCGCACAGCCTGCTTGCGGGCTGGTTTCGGGGATGTCGTCTGTTTGTCGCCGATAATCCTGATGAAGGTCTTCCCTCCGGCAGAAGAAGGAGGAGTCTCCACAACCGCCTGTTTGTTTTCTTCTCGATGCTGAGCCGTCGGAGCCCTGTTGCCGGTGATGTGCATAACGGTATCCGCACTGACTGGCTCGGTGAGGGCACAGAAGAGCAGGGCAGCGGCTGAAAGCGCGCAGTGTGCTCTGTAAGAAGATAATCGTATCATGGTGTTAGTCTGTCCAATAAACTGCACTTTTAAATTCCAAAAATGTCTGTACGGCACTGCTTACGACAGAGTTACAGCCCGCTCTTCGCCAGCTCTTCCACCAGCTTCTTCTGCTCGCCGTTCAGTGTCTCCGGGATATGTACGCTGATCTTCACATACAGATCCCCTTTGGCGTTTGAACCGATCGTTTTGATGCCGCACCCCTTCAGCCTGATCTTGGTGCCAGGTTGAATCCCTGCCGGCACCTTGATCCGTTTGTCACCCTCCAGGGTTGGTACGTCCAGTGAAATGCCCTGGCAGGCCGCGCTGAAAGGAATGACGCGCTCGACAAAGAGATCGCCGCCGTCGCGGGTGAAGACCGGGTCCGGCAGTACATGGATGATCAAGAACAGGTCGCCCGGCTGGCCGCCCCCCTCTCCCTGGGCTCCTTTGCCGCTGATACGGATCTTGCTGCCATTATCGACACCAGCCGGAATTTTGACCCTCAGCTCCTCACGCTGGCCGCCGCGCCGGAAGGCTATCTGCTTTTCCGCCCCCTGTGCCGCATCGCGAAAAGAGACGGTCAGCTCCATCTCATGATCGCCCCCCTTTTGCGGGCCTCTGCGGAACCCGCCGCGGGCGTCTCCCCGCCCGAAAGCGCCGCCGAACAGGCGTGAAAAAAGGTCGTCAGCCCCGCCTCCGCCGACGCCTCCACCCATATCCTTATAGGCATTGCCGAAGTCGAAACCGCGGAAGATATCCTCCTGGCTGTACTGCTTGTGAAAGCCGCTGGAGCCGAAGGTGTCGTACTGCTGTTTCTTCTCCGGGTCGGAGAGCACCGCGTAGGCTTCGTTGATCTCCTTGAACTTATCCTCGGCGTCCTTGTTGTCGGGATTGCGGTCCGGGTGATACTTAACCGCCAGTTTGCGGAATGCCTTCTTTATCTCGTCCGGTGAGGCCCCTTTTTCGAGTCCCAGCGCCTTGTAATAATCTGCCTGTGCCATAAAATCCCCATCCTTCAATATTTGCATACAATGTAAGCTCTAACACCGGAGCTGTCAACTGCGGCAGCAGTGTATACCTTGACAGAGCCGGTGCCCATACGTACTATCAACAGCTGTGCGACATCAACTATGCGGGGGTTTTCCCATGAAAAAAATAATCATAATCGGCGGCGGCATCTCCGGCCTGGCAACAGCCTGGCTGCTCCGTTCCAAGGCACTGGCTGCCGGAAAAGAGCTGGAGATAACCCTGCTGGAGAAGGAAGAGCGCCCGGGGGGGAAAATCCGCAGCATCAAGGCCGAAGGCTACACCTGCGAATGGGGGCCGAACGGTTTTCTGGACAGCAAGCCGCAGACGCTCGACCTCTGCAGGAAGCTTGGCGTCGAGGACAACCTGCACCGCAGCAATGATAACGCCCGCAAGCGCTTCATCTTTTCCGGCGGCGAGCTGCACCAGCTGCCGGACGGCGCCCCCGCCTTTCTGAAGAGCCGCCTCATCTCCTGGCCCGGCAAGTTGCGTCTGGCGCTGGAACCGACCCCGTTCATAGCGCCGCCCCCCGCAGGCGTAGACGAAACCCTGGCCGCCTTCGGCCGACGCCGATTGGGGGGGGAGGCGCTGGACAAGCTGATCGCGCCGATGGTTTCCGGCATCTTCGCCGGCGATCCTGAGACGATGTCGCTCGTCTCCTGCTTTCCGCGCATTGCCGAACTGGAGCGTGAATACGGCGGCCTGATCCGCGCCATGATCATGCTGGCCAAAAAGAAGAAACGTGACCAGGCCGCCGGAAAGGTTGTCTCCAGCGCCGCCGGCCCCGGTGGCGTGCTGACGTCGTTCCGTGAGGGGATTCAGTACCTGGCCGATGCCATGGCCGCGTCGCTGGGGGATCTTGTCAAGCCGGGCATTGCTGTCACCAGCGTGGAGAAGGGAGCGGATCTCCCCTATCTGGTAAAGTGCAGCGATGGCAGCGAGTACGGCGCAGATCAGGTGATCATCGCTTCTCCTGCCTTCGCAGCGGCAGAGATGCTCTCCGCCATGGACGGCGAAATTGCCGGGACGTTGCGCCGGATTCCCTACGCCAGCATGACGGTGATCTGCTTCGGCTACAGCCGTGGCCAGATCGGCCGTTCACTGGACGGTTTCGGCTACCTGATCCCGAAGAAGGAGGGGCTGAGCACGCTCGGCACCCTGTGGGATTCAAGCATGTTCGAAAATCGGGCTCCGGAAGGGAAAGTGCTGTTGCGCAGTATGATGGGTGGGGCCTGCTTCCCTGACTACGTTACATTGAGTGATGATGAAGTTGTCGCCAGGGTGAGGGAAGATCTACAGTTGACGATGGGCATAGACGCCGCGCCGGAGTTTGTCAGGATTTTTCGCCATCCGCAGGCGATTCCGCAGTATACGGTCGGACACAATGATCGGTTGCAGGCGCTGGAGCAGGCGCTTAAAGCGTATCCGGGACTTATTTTGACCGGCAATTCTTATCGCGGCATCGGTCTGAACGACTGTGTAGCGGCGGCAGAGCGGGCCGCAGACGAGGCGTTGGCATGCGTATTGGATTAGGAATAATCTTTGCTCTGTTCATAGTCTGTTTTGTCGTGATCATCGTGGAGGAGACGTTTCTCGGTGGCCGGCGTCGTCGCAAGGCGCTTAAAAAAGCGAGAGAGCGGGAGATTGAAGCAGAAATGCTGACGTCTGCTACAAAAGGCCCCGCTCGACAAAACTCAGGTACTCACCATCCCCCACAATAATGTGGTCAAGCACCTTGATCCCCATGATCTCCCCCGCCTCCTTCAGCCGCCGTGTGATGGCGATATCCTCGCTGCTGGGGGCCGGGTCACCGGTCGGATGGTTATGCACCAGGATTACTGCGGCAGCCGATTCCTTCACCGCCGGTGAGAAGACCTCACGTGGATGGACGATGCTCTGATTGAGGCTTCCCTCTGATACCTGTACCCGCCTGATAATGCGGTTCTTGCCATCCAGCAGCAGGATGAGGAAATACTCCTTGCGGCTGTCGCGGAACTCGTGGTGGAAATAGTCAAATACCTGCTGCGGCGAGGTGAAGCGGTCGAGGTGTTCCAGCTTGCGCCCCTGGAAGCGTCCAGCCAGGGTGAAGGCCGCTTTGACGCTGGAGGCCTTGGCCAGCCCCATTCCCTTTACTGCACAGAGTTCACTGATATCCGCTCCGCCCAGCTCCCGCAGGTTGCCGCTGAAATGCGTGATCAATTCACGGCCGAGATCGATAGCGCTCTGCCTGCTGCCCGGGTCGCCGCTTCTGATAACCAGCGCCAGCAGTTCGGCGTCGGAAAGTGTTGCCGCGCCTTTTTTGAGCATCTTTTCGCGCGGGCGCTCGTCCTCCGGCCACTCCTTGATGCCGCCAGTCATAAATCCCCCCTGCCCCCCTTTCATAAAGGGGGGAACCTTGAAATCACTGCACCGAATGTACAAGAGAACGTTTTTAAGCATCCCTCTTTTCATAAGTGGGAACCTTGAAATCACCGCACCGAATGTACAAGAGAACATTTTTAAGCATCCCCCTTTATGAAAGAGGAGAATATAAAACCACTCATTTTGCAAACCACTCACTTTGCAAGATGGAATGATTCCAAGCCTCCCCCTTTAAGAAAGGGGGATTGAGGGGGATTTGCTTTTTACCCCAGGCATCCTGCCAGAATGGCGACAATCAGACCACACCCGACAACCACCCGATACCAGACAAACGGTGCAAGGCTCCGCTTTTGCACAAAACGGAGCAGGAAGGCGACGCTGATATAGCCGGTAACAGCAGAGAAGGCTATTCCGACAAGCATCGGCAGGCCTTCACCGGCAGGAATGCCATGCTCAAACAGCTGGATGGATTTAAGCAGCGCCGCCCCGGCAACAATCGGCAGTGACATCAGGAAGGAGAAGCGGGCGGCACTCTCGCGGGTGAAGCCGAGCATCAGGGCGGCGGTGATCGTGATCCCGGAGCGGGAAACACCCGGTATAAGCGCCAGGCACTGCATTATACCGATGGCCATGGCGCTGAGCGGTTTGATCTCGTCCAGAGCCAGACGTTTGCGGCCGAGGTAGTCGGCCAGGCCGAGGATAAAGCCGAATACGATCAGAAACGCGGCTATGAGCAGCGGACTTGAGCGGAACATCGCCTCCACCGGCCCTTCGAGCAGCTTACCGGCGACGGCGGCCGGGACCGTTGCGGCGATGATCAGAAACGGCAATCTCCGGGCGGGGGTGTTCAGGCGGCGCGAAGTGACGGCGTCAAAGAAAGAGAGCACGATCTCGATGATATCGCGCCAGAAATAAAGCGACAGTGCCAGAAATGTTCCGAGATGCAGTGCAACATCGAATGTCAGGCCGGATTCGGGCCATTGCAGCAGCCACGGGAGCAGAATAAGGTGGGCCGAACTACTGATCGGAAGCACCTCGGTAAAACCTTGCAGTGTACCAAGAACGGCAGCGTGAAGCAGATTCATCATGTACTCCTTAACGTGGTAAGCGCAAAGGATACTGCAACTGATCGGCAAAGGCAATCCATGTTGCTACGTTAGATGGCGGTCATGAATAAATTTAGTCTGTGAACAGCGCTAAAAGTATGGTATTAGTGGCAAGTTTTAATGCGGTCGGCACGAAAATTTACGGAGGCGTAACCTATGTTCGGATTGATTCCCAAGGAAGAAAAATTTTTCAGACTTTTCAAGGATATGACCGAGAATATCATCGAAGGAGCCAAGCTCCTCAAAGACATGCTCGACAACTTTGATACCCCGGTTGAAAGTCAGCGCAGGATCAAGGATGTTGAGCACAAGGGTGATTCAATAACCCACGAGATTATCCAGACGCTGCACAAAACCTTCGTAACACCGCTCGATCCTGAAGATATCTACGCACTCGCTTCAAAGCTGGATGATATCCTTGACCTGATCGACGCCTCTGCCCAGCGGATCATCATGTACAATGTCGAAGCCATCCCTGCCGAAGCAAAATCGCTCGGCTTCATCATCCTGCAGTCATGCATTGCAATTGACAAAGCGGTTGCCATGCTCGGCAAGAAGACCAACGAGCAGATTTTTGAGGCGTGCGTGGAGATCAACTCGCTGGAGAACGAAGCTGATCGCGTTTCACGCGAAGCTATCAGCCGTCTCTTTGATGAAGAGAAAGATCCGATCCAGCTGATCAAGTGGAAGGAAATCTACGAAACGCTTGAAAAATCGACCGACAGGTGCGAAGACGCCTCCAATATCCTTGAAAGCGTGGTGGTAAAGAATGCTTGAGCCGGCCTTCCTGATGCTCTGCCTCGTGGTCGTGGCAGCGCTCCTGTTCGACTATATCAACGGTTTCCACGACACCGCCAACGCCATTGCCACCTGTATCTCGACGCGCGCCCTTTCGGTCAGATCGGCCATCATCATGGCGGCGGTGCTGAACTTTGCCGGTGCCATGATCTCCACCAAGGTGGCAACGACGATCGGCAAGGGGATTGTGGACGCATCCAATATAACCCAGATGGTCGTATTGGCCGGTATTGTGGGGGCAATTATCTGGAACCTGATAACCTGGTACTACGGACTGCCATCCTCCTCTTCGCACGCCATTATCGGCGGAATCTCGGGGGCGGTCATTGCCCACGCCGGGGTTTCCGCCCTGAAGTGGGCCGGTCTCAAAAAGATTATCATGGCGCTGATTCTGTCGCCGATCATGGGAACCCTCGTCGGTTTCATCTTCATGTTGATCCTCTATCGCGTCTTCCGCAACAGCGCCCCCAGTGGTTTAAATAAGAACTTCCGCAAACTGCAGGTTGCATCGGCCGCCTTGATGGCGTTCTCGCACGGCACCGCCGATGCCCAGAAGTCGATGGGTGTCATCACCATGGCTCTGGTCAGTTATGGGACGCTTAAAACATTTGATGTCCCCTGGGAAGTCATGGTGGCCTGTGCTACGGCGATGGCTTTTGGAACAGCCGCCGGCGGCTGGCGGATCATCAAGACGGTCGGCCGTGACTTTGTCAAGCTGCAGCCGGTCCATGGTTTTTGTGTAGAGACCGCTTCGGCCGGTGTTATCCTCGGAGCCTCGGCTTTCGGCATGCCGACCAGTACCACACACGTTATAACCTCTACCATTCTCGGCGTCGGTCTTTCCAAAAGGCTCAACGCAGTAAACTGGAACGTTGCCAAGCGGATTCTTATCGCCTGGGTTCTTACCATCCCGGCCTCGGCTCTGGTCTCCTACCTGACCTATCAGGTTTTGAGCCCGCTGTTAGGGAGATAAACTAACCCCTCCAAACCTCCCCTTATCAAGGGAGGCTTAAAGGCTTCCCCCCTGATAAGTACCCTCTGGGGCATAAAGGGGGATTGAGGGGGGGGGAAACCAGCGGTATACTTAATTACTATTTATATACGGAGGAAACTACCGATGAAAAAAGCGCTTATCACCGGCATAACCGGCCAGGACGGCTCCTATCTGGCGGAACTTCTCCTTGCCAAAGGATACGAAGTTCATGGCATGATCCGCAGATCCTCCTCTTTCAACACCGCTCGTATCGACCACCTCTACCGCGACCCGCACGAAAAAGATGTGCGCATGTTCCTCCACTACGGCGACCTGAACGATGCCAGCTCCATCAACATTCTGCTGCGCAATATCCAGCCTGATGAAATCTACAACCTCGGTGCCCAGAGTCATGTACGGGTCTCCTTTGATGTCCCTGAGTACACCGGTGAAGTAGACGGTCTGGGTGCCGTGCGTATCCTTGAGGGAATCCGCGAAACCGGCCTGCAGACAAAATTCTACCAGGCATCATCGTCAGAACTGTACGGCAAGGTAGTGGAAACCCCGCAGAAGGAGACCACCCCCTTCTACCCCCGTTCCCCCTATGCCTGCGCCAAAGCCTACGCCTTCTACATCACCCAGAACTACCGCGAAAGCTACGGCATGCACGCCTCCAACGGCATACTCTTCAACCACGAATCGCCCCGTCGCGGTGAGACCTTTGTTACCCGTAAAATCACCCGCGCAGCCGCCCGTATCAAGCTCGGTATGCAGGAGTGTCTCTACCTCGGCAACATCGATGCGAAAAGGGACTGGGGCTTTGCCGGCGATTACGTCGAAGCGATGTGGCGGATGCTGCAGCAGGAGCAGCCGGACGATTACGTCATCGCCACCGGCGAGACCTACATGGTGCGCACCTTTGCCGAAAAAGTCTTTGCCCGTCTCGGCATGCCGCTGGAATGGCAGGGGAGCGGTGTTGATGAAGTGGGAACCGACACGGTAACCGGCAGGGCGGTCATTCGCATCGACCCGAAATACTTCCGTCCGGCGGAAGTTGACCTGCTTCTCGGTGATCCGGCCAAGGCAAGGAAACAGCTGGGATGGGAGCTGAAGACCAGTTTCGAAGAGCTCGTGAATATGATGACCGATGCCGACTTCACGCTTGCAGAGCGGGAGAAGCGGGCGGACGGGTGACTCATGAACAATAACGTGGCTAAAGAAAAGATTTAATACTGTTTTGGCCACGGATTAACACGGATGTTCACGGATAACGGCAAACCATAGATGCCTTGGTTTAACCAATAAAAGTTTTACAGGTTCAGATTTCATCCGTGTTCATCAGTGTCCATCCGTGGCTAAAGAAAAGATTTAAGACTGTTTTGGCCACCGATTAGCACGAATGTTCACGGATAACGGCAAACCATAGATGCCTTGGTTTAACCCAAAAAAGTTTTACAGGTTCAGATTTCATCCGTGTTTATCAGTGTCCATCCGTGGCTAAAGAAAAGATTTAAGACTGTTTTAGCCACCGATTAGCACGAATGTTCACGGATAACGGCAAACCATAGATGCCTTGGTTTAACCCAAAAAAGTTTTACAGGTTCAGATTTCTTCCGTGTTTATCAGTGTCCATCCGTGGCTAAAGAAAAGATTTAAGACTGTTTTAGCCACCGATTAGCACGAATGTTCACCGATAACGGCAAACCAAGATGCCTTGGTTTAACCCATAAAAGTTTTGCAGGTTCAGATTTCATTCGTGTTTATCAGTGTCCATCCGTGGCTAAAGAAAAGATTTAAGACTGTTTTAGCCACGGATTAGCACGAATGTTCACCGATAACGGCAACAACCAGAATTCATGGTTCCATCCGGAAGATTTTTTGTAGGTTTTGATTTCATTTGTGTACATCCGTGGCTGAAAAAAGATTCTAGAATAAATTTCCCACCGACTATACATATAGTCACTGAGGATGACAAAAAGGTCCATTATGCCAGATGATGCCTTTGCGGAACTGCTTTACAAGGACACCAGTTTTCAGATTATTGCTGCTGTCTATGAAGTACACAACGTTCTTGGCTATGGATTTTTGGAGGCTGTTTACCAAAAAGCGCTTGAAAAAGAACTTCGCTTAAGGGATCTAAAAGCCGAGGTACAGAAAGAGATAACAGTTACGTATAAAAATGAAGATATTGGCTCGTACTATGCCGATATAATAGTAAACGATGAAATAATTCTAGAGCTGAAGGCTGTAGAAAATTTGACAAAAGCCCACGAATCTCAACTACTGAATTACCTGAAGGGGACCGGACTAAAGCTTGGTTTTTTGATCAATTTTGGGAAAGAGAAAGCCATATATAAACGTATGGTATTGTGATTTTTCCGTTTATAGTCGTGTTCGGCGGTTAAACAAAGAATCGAAATACTTTTGGCTGCGGGATCTAGCGAAGAATTGATTCTTCGTTGATTTGAGCCGACGTGATGTGGAGGAGATAGGGTGCCAACTCAACCGCTTGATGCAAATGTTGGTGTTTCTGATACGGTTTCAACAACTGTCCAGCAGTTGTCTGATATGCTTGTCAGCATCAATGGGATTGAGCTGGCGATCCTGATCGGTAGCCGGGCAACCGGCACTGCTGGCCCGGAGAGTGATTGGGATATTGCCATCCAGTGGAAACGCGGAATGGATTTTATGCAGCAGCTCGCCGCCACCGAACAGCTTCGTAGAGCCGTTGCAAAAATGCTTGGTATCTCAGAGCAGGAAGTTGACCTGATTGACCTCCCGACTGCCCGGCTTGCCATGCGGGCGGTGGTTGCTGAAGATGGAATCGCGCTAAAGGGAGAGGACAGTCTGGCCTGGCACCATTTTCTGCAGCGGACCTGGCGGGAGCTTGAAGAACAATATTGGGAGAAGACCTATGCGGCTTGATCTCTACCAGGCGGAAACCGCCCTCATTGCCCAGGACCAGACAGCCCTGCTGGATGAAGCCCGCGCAACAATGCTTGCAGGTGGTGCTCTGTCACGTTTGGAGCAAAACGGTGTCCTGCATGCGATCCAGGTATTGGTAGAAAATGCGATCGGCAAGGCTAAGCAGCTGCTTAAGGCCGCAGGAAAGCACGTGCCGTTGTCTGCCTATGACGGTTTTCTCGGCGTGGCAGCGCTTGGTGCGGTGAAAAGCAGTGACCTGACCGCCTGGAATGCCGCCATCGGACTGCGTAACAGGATCGTTCATGACTACATGAATATTGACATGCTACGGGTACTGGAGTTGGTAAAAAACGAGCAGTATCGGTTTATTACAGACTTCCTGCTGGCACCAAATGACTTTCTGGAATAGGAAATAGATTGGATTAAAACCAGAAACGGCGGTTCCCCTAGAAGAGTTTTTATAGGTTTAGATTCCATCCGTGTTTATCTGTGTCCATCCGTGGCTAAATAGTATGTTATACCAAAGTATCTGATTTATCGTGGAGTAGTTATAATGTCCTGTCCTGAAAACAAAAACCTGGATCTACAAACCCCTCCGACTGAACCTGACGAAATAAACCTGCTCGACCTACTTCTTGTCCTGGCAAAAAACTGGAAGATGATTATTGGCGTGCCCTTTATCGTGGCGGTTATCACTGCCATCTTCAGTTTGTCCATGCCCAATATCTACACCGCCAAGGCAATGATCCTGCCGGGAGACGATAACAGCAGCGGGTTGATGAGTGCGATGATGGGTCAACTGGGTGGCCTGGCCGGTCTGGCAGGTGGTTTGGGTGGTGCCACCAAAGCGGACCTTTATGTGACCATGCTCAAAAGTGAATCGCTTAAAGACCCGATCATCGATCAATTTAAGTTGATGCAGCTGTATAAAGCCAAGTTTCGCGCCAATGCCTACAAAACACTCGGCAGCAATGCGGCCATCAGCACCGGCAAAAAGGATGGTGTCATCACCATTGCGGTCTCCGACAAAGACCCTAAGCTGGCTGCGGCCATTGCCAATGCCTATGTGGATGAGTTGGGCAAAATGGCGGCAAAGTTGAGCATGTCCGGTGCCGGCAGGAGCAGGGTCTTCCTCGAAGAGCGTCTTACCAAGGCCAAGGTTGATCTGGCGGCGGCGGAGGAAACACTGAAGAGTTTCCAGACGAGGAACAAGGTGGTGGCCGTCACCGATCAGGCCAAGGCGACGCTGGAAGGGGTGGCGCAGCTGCGTGCCCAGTTGGTTGCCCAGGAAGTGCAGATGGCAACCATGCGGCAGCAGTTCACCGATGAGAGCCAGGAGATCAGATCGATCAAGGCTACCATCGCCAGTCTGCGCGGGCAGGTAGCCCGTCTGGAGGGGGGCGGTTCGGCAGGCTCCATGCCCGGCGTCGGCGCCATGCCGCAGTTGGGGCAGGAATACATGCGTCTGATGCGCGAGTTCAAGATCCAGGAAACGCTGGTGGAGCTGTTGACCAAGCAGTACGAGATGACCAAGCTGAATGAGGCCAAAGATGTGGTGCCGTTCCAGCTGTTGCAGTCGGCCAGGGTGCCGGAGCTGAAGAGCAAGCCGAAGCGGAGCAGGATTGTTATCATGGCTGCCTTTGCCAGCGGTTTTCTGATGGTGCTGGTTGCTTTTATGCGTGAGTTTGGTGCGAAGATGAATGACGAGGATCGTACGCGGTGGCAGGAGCTGAAGAGGGTGCTGCCACTCCCGCGCCGGTTCAGGCAGGAATAACGAGAAGATGTTCGCGGCAGAACAAACTTCAAAGCCTTTAGCTTCAGGATTCCCCAGGATTTCGACGGATTACGGCAAAGACTTTTTGGTTTTAGAATCCCGGGTAATCGCAGTAATCCCGAGGCTAACAGACTTAAGGCCTTTGGGATCAAGGCAATAGGCAGAAGAGTTGAAGAGCAGAGAAATAATCAATCTGTACTGAGAGAAGAACCTGTCGCTTACAATAGTGGTTTTGACCACAAAAGAGACTTTTAAGCTCGAAAAACAGCTGTTTATGGGGTGTAAAACTTTAAATATTAAATGGTTACCTTGGTCCGACCCCCAAGCAACGCATCCGGAGAGGACGACCATGGGGCAATTTAGTAAAGCAGCCTGTCCCATTTACTCTAAAGGATAATTACTAAATGTTGAAAGTTCTGTCTGTTTTTGGTACCCGCCCTGAAGCAATCAAGATGGCTCCTGTCATCAAAGAGCTGGAAAAGTATCCCGATCTGTTCAAGAGCATTGTCTGTGTTACCGCTCAGCATCGCCAGATGCTCGATCAGGTGCTCAGTCTTTTCAATATCGTCCCCGACTATGACCTGAATATCATGAAGCCGGGACAGGATCTTACCGATATAACCTGCAACGTCATACAGGGACTGAAACCTGTTCTCGAAAAAGAGCGCCCCGATATCGTTTTGGTACATGGTGATACTTCTACAACCATGGCTGCTTCGATAGCAGCTTATTACGCGAGAGTAAGGGTTGGGCATGTTGAAGCAGGGCTCCGGACTGGCGATAAATTTGCTCCGTTTCCCGAGGAGATGAATAGGCGGGTTACGGGTTCTTTGACGGATCTTCATTTCGCACCGACTGGAGCCGCGCGGCAGAATCTCCTCAGAGAAGGTGTTACAGACAGCACTATTTATGTCACAGGTAATACGGTAGTTGATGCACTTCTTTTAGTTTCAGAGATGCTCACCAAGAATCCTGAGCTTGACCGCAAATTTACTAATGAGTTCTCTTTTCTGGATCCAAGTAAAAAACTCATTCTTGTCACCGGCCATCGTAGAGAGAATTTTGGATCAGGTTTTGAAAATATCTGCTTCGCCCTTGTCGACATCGCCAGCAGGAACCCGGACGTGGAGATACTCTATCCAGTTCATCTGAATCCAAATGTTCAGGAACCGGTGCAACGGATTCTAGGTGCCGGGAATATAAGTAACGTGCATCTTATCGAACCGGTTGACTATCTACCATTTGTATATCTGATGAACCGATCATATCTGATCATCACTGATTCCGGTGGGGTACAGGAGGAGGCACCGTCTCTCGGCAAACCGGTGCTGGTCATGCGCGACACGACTGAGAGGCCGGAGGCAGTCGAAGCGGGTACCGTCAAGCTGGTGGGAACGGATAAGGCAAAAATCGTTACTGAAACGCTGGCGCTCCTGTATGATCAAGCAGCCTATGATCATATGGCTAAGGCTCATAACCCGTATGGGGATGGACAGGCCGCGTCACGGATCTGTCAGGTGCTTGGTAAAACCATTTTGTAACCGCCGATAGGCGTAGAGAAACCAAGATAAGGGGTTAATTTCTACCCAAAAACAGTTTTTGAACTTTTCGGCGTGCATCCGCTTTTATCGGCGGTTACAAATAGTTTTTAAGGAAGGTGTCTTACATGCAATTCGAAACAATCTCCGTTATCGGCCTCGGTTACATCGGCCTACCAACTGCGGCAGTCTTTGCTTCACGCAAGAAAAAGGTGATCGGTGTTGATGTTAACCAGCACGCTGTTGATACGATAAACCAGGGTAGAATCCACATCATTGAACCCGACCTGGATATGGTCGTGCAGGCAGCAGTGTCGCAAGGTTATTTGCGTGCCACGAGCACCCCCGAATCTGCCGATGCTTTTCTGATTGCTGTACCAACTCCATTCAAGGATGGCCACCACCCCGATTTGAGTTACATAGAAGCGGCGAGCAAAGCTATTGCACCGGTGCTAAAAAAGGGCGATCTGGTTATCTTGGAATCCACATCGCCGGTCGGCGCTACCGAGCAGATGGCTGATTGGTTAGCTGAGGTTCGACCAGACCTGACCTTCCCGCAAACCCATGGAGAACAATCGGATATCCGTGTTGCCCACTGCCCTGAACGGGTTTTACCCGGTCATGTGTTACGCGAACTGGTCCAGAATGACCGCGTCATTGGCGGTATGTCTTCCAAATGTTCTCAGGCAGCGGTTGGATTGTACAAGACCTTTGTGCAGGGTGAATGCATTATTACCAATGCCCGCACAGCCGAGATGTGCAAGCTGACTGAAAACAGCTTTCGCGACGTGAATATCGCCTTTGCTAATGAGCTGTCCATGATATGTGATAAACAGGGCATCAACGTCTGGGAACTGATCAGCCTTGCCAATCGCCACCCACGTGTCAATATACTGCAGCCCGGCCCTGGTGTTGGTGGACACTGCATAGCTGTTGACCCTTGGTTTATCGTCGCCGCAACTCCTGCTGAGGCGAGACTGATCCGTACGGCGCGTGAGGTGAATGATGCCAAGCCGCACTGGGTTCTGAATAAAGTAAAAGTGAAATCGGGGCGTTTCAATGATCCTGTAATTGGTTGTCTTGGATTGGCGTTCAAGGCTAATATAGACGACCTGCGCGAGTCACCTGCCATGGAAATTGTGAGGGATCTTATCAAATCAGGGATTGGACGAGTGATGGCATGCGAACCCAATGTACATGATAACTTTGAAGAATTTCCACTTTACGATTTGAACGAAGTTTTAAGAGAGGCTGACATCTTGTTAATGCTGGTTGATCACGAAGAGTTCAAAGGGATTGATCGGGAGTCTCTCAAGGAAAAGGTGTTAATTGATACTAGAGGTGTCTGGCGGTAAGGCAGGACCTGATATTAAGTGCTTGACCTTAGATGTTCGGAGGCAAAGAATTAGCATTGTGTCCCCACTATATTTTTAGACAGAGTTAGTTTTTGGAGAGAGTGTGTTTGTAGCCAGAGATTGGACGGCAATTGAACAAAGTAATGTCGAAAATCAGGGAGAAAAACCATGTCGATTATCACCCATAAACTATCTGATGTTCAAAGTAGTAATATCGGTACTGGAACAAAAATTTGGCAATACGTTGTCGTTTTAGAGAACGCAGTGATCGGTGAAGAATGCAATATCTGCTCACATTGTTTCATTGAAAATGATGTCGTAATTGGTAATAGGGTCACAGTTAAATGCGGTGTTCAGATTTGGGATGGAATACGCATTGAAAATGATGTATTCATCGGCCCCAACGCGACCTTTACCAACGACATGTTCCCGCGAAGCAAGCAATATCCTGACATGTTTGCTCAAACGGTCATTCAAAATGGGGCGTCAATCGGTGCCAACGCTACTATCCTTGCCGGAATCACAATCGGCAGAAATTCAATGATTGGTGCGGGGGCAGTAGTAACTAAAAATGTTCCTCCCAATGCGATTGTAGTTGGGAATCCCGCGCGGATAACCGGTTACGTTTCGACGACACCCGCGCAACAAAAACATTCTGAAATATTAATGGAAAAGATCAGTGGAGCTGTGGGGCAATCTGCAATTCCTGGTGTCCAGTATGTCCGATTACCGATGATACCTGATCTGCGAGGGAGCCTCTCCTTTGCCGAATACGGCCAGTATCTTCCATTTATCCCAAAACGCTATTTTCTTGTGTACGATGTCCAAAGCCGTGAAGTAAGGGGCGAGCATGCCCATAAGGATCTGCATCAGTTCCTGGTATGTGTCAAGGGTTCCTGTTCTGTCATGGTCGATGATGGCCACTGCCGGGAAGAGTATGATTTAAATTCTCCTGGCGCTGCACTGCATATCCCTCCGATGGTTTGGGGTGTTCAGTATAAGTATTCCCCTGATGCTGTTCTGATGGTGCTTGCTTCGGATGTCTACAATGCAGACGATTACATCCGCGATTACGACGAATTTATTTCTTTGGTGGCTGCCACATGACAATTCCTTTCCTCAATCTCAAATCCCCTTACATCGAACTTAAAGAAGAACTCGACGCCGCCTACCAGCGGGTGATGGAATCCGGTTGGTACATTCTGGGCAACGAAGTAGAGGCTTTTGAGTCTGAGTTTGCCGCCTACTGCGAGGCGAAGCATTGTGTCGGTGTCGGCAACGGTCTGGAAGCCTTGCATCTGATCGTCCGCGCCTATGAGATCGGGCCTGGGGACGAGGTCATTGTTCCCGCCAACACCTATATTGCCACCTGGTTGGCCGTTACCCATGCCGGTGCTACGCCCGTCCCGGTTGAACCGGATGAGCGTACCTTTAACATTGATCCCGTGAGGATTGAGCAGGCGATTACGCCAAGAACGAAAGCGATCATGGTTGTCCATCTCTACGGCCAGACTGCGGACATGGACCCGATTAACGCTCTGGCCTGGAAACATGGGCTCAAAGTTATCGAGGATTGTGCCCAGGCACATGGGGCACGGTACAAATTCCGCAGAGCTGGAAGTCTTGGCGATGCGGCCGGTTTCAGCTTCTATCCAGGTAAGAACCTTGGCGCAGTTGGCGACGGTGGCGCGGTGACGACCAACGACCCCGATTTGGCGGAGCGTATCCGGGTTTTGCGTAATTATGGCTCCCAGATGAAATATCACAACAAAGTTGTCGGCTACAATTCGCGCCTCGATGAACTGCAGGCAGCTCTGTTGCGGGTCAAGCTGACCCGGCTGGATGAATGGAACGGCCGGCGCCGCACCAACGCATCTGTTTATCTTGATAGCTTGCAAGGAATACAGGACTTGATTCTTCCGGTTATTCCTGAATGGGCCGAACCCGTCTGGCATCTTTTTGTTGTTCGGTACCATTTGCGCGACGACCTTCAAAAGCATCTTACTTCTGCAGAAGTCGGATCACTGATCCACTATCCCATTCCTCCACACCTTTCCAAGGCTTATATGAATGATGGATTTAATAATCTCAAATTTCCTATAACAGAGCATCTGGCACATACGGTGTTAAGCCTCCCCATGGGGCCGCATATGGAAAACGGGCAGGTGGATCAAGTCTCCAGCGTGTTGACTAGCTTCATGTCCGCTGAATAACTCCTAGAATGACCACGATCGTGTTAATAGATATTACTAATTGATGTTATACTAATTCACGTATCCGGCATATATTAAGGAATTATTTCATGTTGTTACGGTTATTTAGAATAGGATATTCAATAATGATAGGCCGTCTGAGTCGTATGAGACTTCTTCTTTCAAAAGCATTGCGAGTTGGACAGTTAACAGTCGGTAGAAATGTTTATCCAACGGTACCAGTCCGTTGTGACGGTATTGGTAAGGTGATAATCGGGGATGGAGTACTCTTTGGCTGCAAGCCTGCCCCTCGTGCGGGCAATGGAGAAATTCTTCTACAGGCCCGAGAATCCGACGCAATCGTCGAGATAGGAGAGAGGGTTGCCTTCTCTAACAATATTTCCATTATTGCGATGCAAAAAATTTCCATTGGTAACGATTGTCTAATCGGTGACTTTGTCCTGTTCATGGATAGTGATTTCCATGGAATTAATCCTCTTGAGAGACGTACAAGCAAAGGAGTTTCGCGACCGGTTGTTATCGGTAATAATGTCTGGTTTGGTAGTAGAGTTATAGTACAGAAGGGTGTCACCATCGGCGACAATTCCATTATTGCCGCACAATCGGTAGTCACACGTGATATTCCGCCAAACTGCATTGCTGGAGGAAATCCAGCAAAAGTGATCAGATACCTTGATCAAGCCTAAACATAACAAATCAATAGCACAGATATTGAAAGCCTCGGCTATTATGGGGAGCAGTTCAGTTGTTGCCATCATTGCCGGCATTGCGAAGAATAAGGTTATTGCTCTCATACTGGGCCCAACAGGAATAGGACTGTTCGGTCTGTTTATGGCTGTTCTTACTACCGCTGGAACGCTGGCTGGTATGGGGCTCAGTAACAGTGGTATCCGCCAAATCGCTGCCGCAAACAGTGACAAAGATGCTGGAAAACTGGCACTTACTCGTAAAGCGCTATGGACGGCTTCATTGCTACTCGGTTTTTTAGGTGCGTTTGCGTTGTTCTTTTTACGTGAACCAGTTGCTCGTCTGGCAATTGGCAAAGAAGGGTACGGATTGACCGTCGCCTGGTTAGGACTTGGGGTGTGGGCCACGATTATCTCTGGTTCACAGACTGCCCTTTTGAATGGCTTGCGTCGTTTGGGAGACCTGGCTAGGATTAATGTGATGGGCTCCCTTGTCGGTTTGCCTGTTGCGTGCCTGGCCGTCTGGTTTTGGAACGAAGACGGTGTGGTTGTGGCTTTGGTAAGCGGCACTTTAACCACATTAGTTGCTTCATGGTGGTTTGCCCGTAAGATCGAGGTGCCTGTAGTATACATAAAGATTTACTGGAAAGACTTGCTCGCCCCGATGCGGATGCTTTTCAGCCTAGGTACAGTCTTTATGCTCTCATCACTTATGACCGTTTCCGTCCAGTTCCTTGTTAGGGTGATACTTACTCGCGATATGGGAATGGAAGCCACTGGTCATTTTCAGGCAGCCTGGAGTATTTCCATGCTTTATCTCGGATTCGTTCTGAGTGCAATGGGAACCGATTACTATCCTCGCTTGTCTGGAGTATCTCAGGATCATCAGGCTACTAATGTCATGGTGAACGAGCAGACAGAAGTTGCTCTCCTTCTAACCGGACCAATAATCCTGGGTATGCTCACTTTGACCCCTCAGGTAGTAAATCTCCTGTATTCGAGTGCTTTCACGGAGTCGATTTCAGTACTTCGCTGGCAAATACTAGGTGATCTTTTCAAGGTAGCCAGTTGGCCTATGGGGTTCATACTTCTTGCCCAAGGGCGAAGTCGCTTGTTTTTTGTCGCCGAATTTACCTGGAATGCAACATACCTCGGGCTGATATACTTTGGCCTTCATTACTGGGGTATCGATAGTACCGGTATTGCCTTTCTCTTGGCATATATCCTGCTTTTTTTCGTGAATTGGCTCATTGTATACCGTCTTACCCGCTTTACTTTTACTTTGCAAAATATTTGGCTACTACTGCTTTTTATCGTGAGCGCAGTTCTGGTTTTTGTATGCAGGCTTTCAAGCGGAGTTGTTCCACTTATCTTTGGCCTGATGACCACATTTGCAGTCGGTGGTTATTCTATTCACCGTATATTTCATTCACTTGGTGGCCTTCCGTGGAAGAAATAAGAACAGACGGTTGCTAATAAAACTGTGTAACCCATACGAGGCGACTTGAACATACTATTTATTACTAACAAATTTATTACTGGCGGCGCTGAACGCTATATAATAAAAAAAGCCGCTTATCTTACGAAGATGGGGCACAAGGCATGTGTAGTCTCTGCTGGCGGTGATTATACGTCACAGTTGAAGGCACAGGAAATTCCATTCGAAAACGTTCCGGGGCTTGACAGGAATCTGAACCTTCTTGATTCCTGGGAGCTCCTTCGGATTGTTGCCGCAATCGGTATCGCGGTCCGTAAGCACCAAATCGATATCATTGAGATTGATTCCCCCGGCGTGCTGGAAATAGGCATTAGCGTAGCCTATATGTACCATTTGCCTTTCCTCTTGAATGTATTTCATGAATATGCTTTCAAAAAGAGTCAAGACGCCGGACTGCTGGAAACATGTGCTCATCATGGCTGCCTTTTTTCCCTTTCTGAAAGTATTATGAGTATTACATCAGCACATACTGGTGCTGATCTCAGCAAAGCACATATCCACCCTATCTTTATCGATCCGGAAGAACTCGACAGCAGAGGCGATGCTCTCGAATTGGCGAAAGACTCGTTTGTATTTCTGGCCATTGCTCGATTGACAAAGGACAAGGCATATATTGGTGTCCTTATGGATGAATTTGCGCAATTTATTTCCCACACAGGTGCCACTAAAACTTGTTTAGTCGTAGTGGGAGATGGCGAGTATTTCAAACGGTACCAACAAAAGGCCAGCAAGATTAACAATAGTATTGGAAGAAACGACAACCAGATCGTCATGACTGGAAGCCGTAAAGATATAACATCCTTTTACCGGCGTGCAGATGTGTATGTTGGAATGGGTACCACTGTCCTGGAAGCTGCCTATTACAAAAAACCGATAATACTGGCTTCTTTTCACCCCTATTATAAGGCGAGCATTGGCTATTTCAGTCGGATGCCGTATGAATCCGTTGGCGAGGTGATTCCGGCGCGTGTTTCATTTACTCCCTTTAGTGTCATGATGAGTGAAGTATATGAAAATAAGAAAATACGCCAAGATCTTGCTGAGGAAGGGTACGAGAAGATAGAGAGGCTTTACCTTATTGATGCTGTGATGAAAAAATGGCTCGAAGAGTATGCCGAACTCATACGCAACAAGGATTCTATTTTGGCTGAAGATATCACGCACTTTATCTACAAACGTGACAATGTGCGCCTTAAAATACGAAAATTCCGGCAGCTCTTGAGCGTTTAAACTATCAAGTATTTTATGTTGCTAATCGGAAATCATATGAATACCACACTTAATGTTTCGACCGAAACAGGATTAAAAGACAAGATCTCGTTACGCGTTTCTTTGTCTGTATTTGTCTGGATTTTGTTTTGCTCCTACGTACTCGTTCTTCCCGAACTCTTTAAAATAAATCTGACCGGGATGCACGTAAAACTGCTTGACGTGGTGTCCTTTTCGGTGTTGTTTTTTCTCCTTACGAGACCAAAGAGATCGCTTGGCACCCTGCCTTCTGCAATGACCGGTTACCGGCGTCTACTAAATGTTTATATACTATTTATGGTGACTTCATCGCTGTACGGATTCGTGGTCAATGGATTCCCTAGTGGGATTATGGGAGCTATCAAGGTGATTTATCAACAAGTCTGGCCTATTATACAGGTTGTGCTGTTTTTTAACCTCGGAATGCTCTTCAACCGACATCTAAGATTTGGCGAGAACCTGTTCTTAGGCATTGTCACTTTTATCGCCTTATTTGATGTATTAATTAATTTAAGACAATTGGATTCGATCCAATTTCTTCGTCCGCTTGCTATCCAAAGCATGATATTTATTTTATGTTATCTAATAATATTGGAGCGATTGATTAAAGACAGCTTTGATCATAGTTTTAATACTTCACTGGTGCTTCTTTGCATGCTAACGCTGAATTTCATCGCAATTATGCTAACGGTTACCCGCACAGCGACCGGAGCTATTGTAATAGGTACTGCACTGATGGTCATGCAGAAGTTTTGGTCTAAAAAAATAAAACTAAAATACATTTTAGGCGCCATAATTATTCTTCTTCTATTCATGGGTATTTCCATTCAGCTTGGCCTTGCGGAAGCTTTCATTAAGCGTTCTTCTAATCTGGAAAATTCAGAAAGAATTATGATTTGGCTTGATGCATGGCGCATGTTTACGGACAAACCACTTATGGGGGTCGGTACTGGTTACTATATTAATAACAGTATGGTTGATAGTATTGACTTACTTGGCGGTGTATCAGTCGAGAAGATTAATAGAGATATAATTCAAATTGCTTCTGCTCATAATACTTTTCTTAATACCCTAGCAACGACAGGGATAATAGGATTTCTTATGTATTTGACTGTCCTTGGGAAAACTATGAAACTTATAAAACGGCAATTGATGGGAGTAGATTGGGCCAAGACTTTTTTTTACATAACGTTTTTTATGTCTCTTTTTGAAGAATCAACTTTATTTCCATCAAACAGATATACGCCATTATTTTTGATTCCTTTCTGGTTCTTTTTTGGAGCTAAACTGGTATGTCCTCAATTAAATACAACAGTTCATTCTGTCAATAGGTCTTTAAATAATGGGGCTATTCTGCCATGACGAGAGTTCCGGTATCTAAGGTAAACCTAGCAAGTAAGCCTATTGTCGTTTTTTTTGAGCACGTTACAGTGCTAGATAGATTTTATCTCCACAAATTTTTAATTGCTCAGGCACATGAATTCATTAATACGAAGTCGATTATTTATTTTTGTACAATGGATGATTCTAAACGTTTACAGAAAGAGTTCCTTGACAAATATATTCCAGGCGCGCTTGCAATAAACTATAAAGACAAAAAATCACTTAAGCAAATTGTACCAGTAGCTGTGTTCGTATCAAGTGTTCTAACGGCACTTAAACTTGGTTTTTCGAACCCATTTAAAATATGTCAATACCACCATATTCTTTGGTACCAAGGGATAATCCCCGAAGAATCGTTTCTGCGTCGTAAGAGCTATCTGAGAAAGTTTGTTTTGATATGCGTAGAGCAGCTGGCTATAAGGTGGGCTGATGTTGTTTTGCTGCCCTCTGATGCTATGAAAGAATACCTTTGGAAGCATAAGAGATTACCACAGAAGAAATATGTAACAATTCCAAATGCAATTGACAATATCCCATCAATATTTTTAGCTTCTCGCGAGCTTTGGGGGCTTGGCGATGATAACACCCCTACGATAGGTTACTGTGGCGGCATTTCGACATGGCAATGTTTCGAAGAGACTGTCATGTTAGTATCTGACTTACAAAGATTATGCCCCGAACTTTGGTTTCTTGTCCTTACCTACGATCCTCATAATGCTCAAGAAATCTTGCAGCGGCAAAAGATGAGCCGATTCATAATAAGGACATCTGCGCCGGAAGATACTTACCGTTACGTCCAGGCATTTGACCTGGGGCTGCTCCTCAGAAGGTCGCACCCAATTAACGCGGTCTCCTTTCCGCTCAAGTACCTTGATTACATGGCAAATGGAGTTCCTGTCTGCACTACCAGCGCCGTTGATGCTATAAGAGAGGATGCAGAACAGAATCACGGCTTGGTGATAGATCTTGATCGAAACGAAGCGGAAAAAGTCCTTGACCATCTGCTCAACTGTGTAAAAGCAAAAGAACAAATACGTGACGAACTGCGCAATCATGCATCTCAACAATGGACATGGAAAAGTGCCAATGCTGAAAGTCGCCAAGTTTATGCAGATATTATAGGAATGTAACTACCAGGCTATACAGAACTACTGAGGTGCAGATTGACTGCGGGATTAGTCGTATACAACGGAATTATATTCCCAATTTCTGAAGCGTACTTTTCACAGCCTCATCATTTGATACGCAAATTATAGCAACTCCCGCAACCGTTGCACGGTATCCAAAATTAATCTTGGGAACCAGATTTGTTTTAGAAGGAAATCAGCATGAATATTACGCCCAAATTGATGATTGTCGGTAGGACACCCCCGCCGTATGGCGGCGTCACAGTTCATCTTAGTCGTCTAACACAGCATTTAGACGCTGAGCACTTTCCGTTTCAATTCTGTGATCTCTCCGGTCGTGCCAACCCGGATTGCCGGTTTATCAGATGTGGCAACATATTTGAGCTTATGTGGACCCTTCTCTCCAAGCCATACGAAATGGTTCATTGTCATGCCAGCAACCCTTGGTTGTTCCTTTTGGTTGACGTCATAGTCGCGCGGATTCTCCGGCGGAAAACTATCTACACGTTACATGGTGAGGGCAACCTTTTGCTCTGTGAATCCGGGCCTTTTATCCTAAAGAAAATGTTGCGGGGCGCATTCAAAAGGGCAGCGAGGATAATCACCATTAATTCCAGTTGCGAAGACAGGGCAGTGCAGTTTGCGGCTTCACAAGAAAATGTTCTGCAAATGCCGGCCTATCTTCCGCCGACTCCATCAGAAACGGGATCTCAACTGTATTCTGATGATATAGAACTTTTTTTTAAAAATCATGATATATGCTTTGCTTCGCAAGGAACATTTGGAAACCAATATAAAGGATTTGATTTATACCGTTTCGATTTGCTTGGAAAGGCTTTGGCGAGTGCAAGAACCAAATATCCGAATGTTGGTTTATGCACGTTGGTGTCGCAAACGCTTGACCAAACAGCCCGCGAGAAAGTTTTTTCTATGCGACGAGAACTAGGGCTTGAGTCCCACTGGTTAATTCTTGAAAACTTTGGCGCCGCAATACCGATTTATCTTCGATGTGTTGCGTTTATACGCCCCACAATGTCGGATGGAGATTCGTTGAGCGTGCGTGAATGCTTGGACTTAAGTATTCCTGTTATTGCCTCTAACGCTGTGCCGCGCCCAGAGGGGTGTATACTCTTTCAGTGCGGAGATCTGGAATCTTTGGAGAAGTCGCTTCTCGCGCTCTTGGCAGACTATCCAGTATTTCTGCAGCAAGCGCAGCAGTCAAAATCATCGAACTGCCTGGAATCATTGCTGGCTTGTTATAGAAGCGTATTGTCTTAACCTATGCCGGTTCTTATTCAAGATTCTAACCAAGCACATAAAAAAAGGTAGGGGTAAGTATGTTGCCTTACATGAAAAAACTTATGATCCCATTTATTGCCGGTTATGACGAGGCTGGGTTCTGGAAATTGAAACGAAAATGCCAGGATGCCAACAACATTATACTCAAAACATATTACCTTCGGCGTTATAACAAATTAAGTCTTAAATTCGGGGCCTACGTAGGTTATAATGCTCAAATCGTCGATATCCCGACGCTCCCTCACAGTCTGTTTGGGATATTCATTTCTGACCTCTCCGCAATTGGAAGAAATTGTGTTATTTTCCACCATGTAACCATCGGCTCCAATACACTTCAAGACTCAAAAGGACAGGGGGCACCAATCATAGGTGATAATTGTTACATTGGCGTAGGGGCAAAGATTATTGGAAATATCAGAATTGGTAATAATGTTCGAATTGGTGCCAATTGTGTTGTAACTCAGGATATCCCTGACGATCACACAGTTGTTTTGCCTTTGCCAAGGCTTATAGCACGCAATAATATGAACAACAGCTTTGTCAGAATGAAACGGGCCGATTCTGGTGAATTAGAGGTAAAGTAATTATGAGCGGTTCTAATGCAATAGACCTTTACTGCAAACTCCCAATTTGGATTCAAAATACTGCTTGTTCACTTGCGGGACTAAAGATGAGGCATGAAAGGTATAATAGGACTTTTCATGATACCCTAGAATTTTTATGCCAATCACAGTGGTGGTCTCTTGCAGAACAACAGGCATACCAGGATGAACAGGTAACTCGGGTAATTCAACATGCATATCTGAGCGTCCCCTATTACCGTAGAGTAATGGATGAACGCGACCTCAAACCATCAGATATTAGATCAACTTCTGACTTGGTAAAACTTCCTATTCTTACAAAGGATATGGTTCGGGAACTGGGTGCAGAGCTACTTTCTACGGGTGTCCCTTCAAAGCAGCGAGTTTATGGTCACACCGGGGGGACGACGGGTAAATCCCTACAGCTCTATTCGGATAAGAATACCCAGCCTCACCAGTGGGCCGTTTGGTGGCGGCATCGTAAGCGCTTCGGCTTGAGCCTTGATGATGAATTTATTGTGTTTGCCGGAAGGAATGTTATACCGTTAAACCGCATGGAGCCTCCATTTTGGCGCCGTAATATTCCGATGCATCAGACGTATGTTTCAATTCATCACATGACAAAGCAGAATATGTCTGCTCTTATTGAATACCTTCAAAAGCGGAAAGTTAAGTATTATTCCGGGTATCCGTCGGCCGTTTATTTGGTCGCACAGTATATGATGGACAATAACATTCGTTTGATACATCCACCTGATGTTACCGTTCTGGGTGCAGAGACGCTTTTGCCACACCAGCGCAGGGCAATGGAGAATGCCTTTGGCGGCAAAATCACCGATCAATATGGTGCCAGTGAGCAGTGTGGGAATATAAGCGACTGTGAACATGGACACTATCACGTTGATATGGAATTTGGACACATTGAGTTCCTGCCTCTTGAAGGTAGCACACCGAATGTACAACGAATTATTTGCACCGGTTTTTGGAATGAAGCTATGCCTCTAATTCGCTATGATATTGGTGATCTTGCCACCCTTCCAAGTAAGGAAGTGGATTGTTCATGTGGTCGCAGATCACCTGTTGTAGAAAAGATTGATGGGCGCATAGAGTCTTATATCATTACTCCTGATGGTCGTCAGGCGGGACGGTTAGATTTTATTTTCAAGGATAGTCAGCACATAGAAGAGGCCCAGTTTATTCAGGATGAGATTTCAACGGTCAAAATCAAGGTTGTCCGAGCTAAGGGGTTTTCATCCATACACGAAAAAGAGTTACTTGCTGATTTAAGAAAATATCTGGGTGAAGTTATCCAATTTGAAATTAACTATGTTTCAGAAATCCCTCGAACTGCAAATGGCAAGTTCCGGCAGATTGTTTCCAATGTTTTTAAAGATCAGAACCAATTATAATTCCTAAAAGAGGCCATATTGAAGCAAATTATACAAAACATGAAAACCGGTGAGACGATCCTTGAAGATGTCCCGGCTCCTTTTGTGCGTGCTGGACATCTTTTGATACAAGCATCCCGCTCGCTTGTTTCGCTGGGGACTGAGCGGATGCTGGTGGAATTCGGTAACGCCAGTTTGATCCAGAAGGCCCGCCAACAACCGGATAAGGTCAAGATGGTTCTGGATAAGATTCGCAGCGACGGCGTGCTTCCCACCTTGGAGGCGGTCTTCAACAAGTTAAATCAACCCTTGCCACTCGGCTACTGTAATGTCGGGCGGGTGATCGAGGTTGGAGCCGGGGTAACCGAATTTCAGATCGGTGACCGGGTTGCGTCGAACGGTCCCCATGCCGAGTTGGTGTGCGTGCCGCAAAAACTGTGCGCCAGGATTCCTGATAATGTTTCGGATGATGATGCCTCGTTTACGGTAATCGGTTCAATTGGCCTGCAGGGTATCCGCCTTTTACAACCGACTTTCGGTGAAACCGTTGTGATTATTGGGCTTGGGTTGATAGGATTGATATCCGCCCAAATTCTTAAAGCTAATGGTTGTCGTGTCATCGGTTTCGATTTTGACCAGTCAAAGGTTGAGCTTGCAAACAGTTTGGGGGTGATTGCAGTCAACCCTGCTGGGGGGACTGATCAGGTCAAATTTGTCGAAGAATTAACCTCTGGCATTGGAGCTGACGCTGTGTTGATTACCGCTTCGGCCAAGACAAACGAAATCATATCGCAGGCTGCGCGGATGAGTCGCAAACGGGGTAGGGTCGTGCTCGTTGGAGTGATTGGTCTTGAGCTCTCCAGGGCCGAGTTTTACGAGAAGGAGCTTACCTTTCAGGTTTCATGCTCGTACGGGCCCGGTCGCTATGATGAACAGTACGAGCAGCGGGGGCACGACTACCCGATAGGTTTCGTACGCTGGACTGAAAAGAGGAATTTTGAGGCAATCCTCAACGCAATTTCATCTAGACAACTTGATGTAGGGCGGCTGATTACCGAGAGGGTTCCACTAGCGGAATATGGCACAATCTACGACTCAATCGGCAAGTCAGCTTCGATAGCCTCGCTATTGCTGTATGATGACGTAGTAAATACCAACACATCGGTAATTATTGACAGCCGATCCTTTGGCAGCAGTAAAGGAGTTGTTGCCATTATCGGTGCCGGAAATTTTACCAGCGCCACTGTGCTGCCGGCTTTGAAGCCACTGAAAGCAAAACTGAAGTACATTGTATCTGCAGGGGGGCTGACGGCGAGTACGCTGGCGAAGCGTGCTGGGGTTGCCATCGCGACGACGGACTATAGGGAGGTACTGTCTGACAACGATGTTGACCTGGTGATGATTACTACCAGGCATAACCTGCACGCCCCCATGGTGATCGATGCTCTGAAGGCCGGGAAAAATGTATTTGTTGAAAAGCCGCTCTGTCTTAACAAAGAAGAGCTTGCCGAAATTGAACGTGTGTATCTTGCCCCTTGCCCTTTGCCCCTTACACCAACTTTAACTGTTGGTTTCAATCGCCGTTTCGCTCCATTTGCCCAAAAAATGAAATCTTTGCTAGGTCAAGGAGTGGTCAATATTGTTACCACGATGAACGCAGGCTTCATCCCGGCGAATTCATGGGTGCATGATCTTGAAGTAGGGGGCGGACGTATAATTGGTGAGGCTTGTCATTTTATTGATCTCTGCAATTACCTGACGGGCAGTCGGGTTGTCGCAGTCTGTATGAACGCCCTCGGCACTGCGCCTCAGGAAAACAGCGATAACGTAAGTATCGTATTGCGTTATGCGAACGGCTCCAACGCCGTCATTAATTATTTTGCTAATGGTAGCAAGGCATATTCCAAGGAACGGGTAGAAGTGCATTCCCAAGAGCGCTCTCTGATTATGGATAATTGGCGCATCCTCGAAGGGCATGGTTTTAAAGGTTTTTCTCATGTCAAGGGGAAGCAGGACAAAGGGCATGCCGATCAATTCAGGCTACTGCTTGAACGGATCATTTCTGGTGGAGAACCGCTGATCCCATTTGATGACATTATCAATACAACGATGGCGAGCTTTGCGGCAATAACGTCTTTGAAAGAAGGGCGCTGGGTGGAAATCTCGGAGATATGAGCTTCTCATGTATCGTAAAGCTGAAAACCTACTGGAAGTTAGGTATAACGTCAGTTGCCCATGTTGCAGCTTACCGCGCTGCCTGTAAAAGCGGCTTATATCAACGGCTATTACCGATCCGCGCCTGGAATGGCGGTAGTCTTTTTTTTTCGCCTGAACCATCTTCTGTTCCCGTCATTTCACCTGAATCCAGAGATACTCTGCTTGAGCGTGCTGAGGCACTGCTGAACGGAAATTTATGTTATTTCTCTGTCGAGATGAAACAGGTTGGCTCACCGCCAGACTGGCTTCTTGATCCCTTCAGCGGTAATCGCTTGTTACCCGGTGGGCACTGGTCAAAACTTAACGAGTTTTCCGCTGCTGACATCAAAACTGTCTGGGAAGCATCGCGCTTCGAGTGGGTACCCTTGCTGGCGAGAGCTTGGCGCGTCAGTGGAGACAGGCGCTATATCGATGCACTCAACCAGTGGATGCACGACTGGGTTCTACGCAATCCAGTCAACTCTGGGCCAAACTGGAAGTGCGGCCAAGAGGCCTCGATCCGCACGGTTAACCTGATGCTCGGCTCATTTCTCCTTGGCACCCATCGCAGCCCATCCCCCCCCCTCGTTGCACTGATTAAGTTTCATTGTTCACGCATCAGGCCAACCATTCAGTATGCTGTCGCTCAAAACAATAACCATGGCACCTCTGAGGCGGCTGCCCTCTATCTTGGAGGCAGTTGGCTGCTTGGGGCCGATCCACTCATCTCTATTGCACTACGACGGCAGGCACAACAGTGGCGTGATTTAGGGAGGACGCTGCTGGAAGAGCGTGTTATGCATCTTATCGCACCTGACGGCAGCTTTTCACAGTATTCTGTCAATTATCACCGTGTTCTTGTTGATACTCTGTGTCAGGTAGAGGCATGGCGTCAGGAGTATGACGATAAACCCTTCAGCAGATCATATACAGAGCGTTGCCAAGCTGCGGTTGAGTGGTTAGCACAGGTGACAGATGTTGACACGGGTGATGCGCCCAATATGGGGGCAAATGACGGCGCACGCCTTTATGATTTATCCTGCACAGAATACCGTGATTTCCGCCCATCGGTTCAGTTAGCATCACTCCTTTTCAATAACTGCAGAAAATATGGTTCGGGCACTTGGGATGAACCTCTGCGGTGGTGGTGGAAGGAAACCAGTGAAAACACTTTGAATGCGGACAGAGTTTCTGAAATCCATAAAAACGGGGGGGATGTTGTGCTGCATAACGCTGATAGCCACGCCCTGATAAGATTTGCCAGCTTTAGGTTTCGTCCGAGTCATGCCGATTGCCTGCACTTCGATTTGTGGCACAATGGGCAGAATATCCTGAGGGACGGTGGCACCTACAGCTACAACACCGATCCGCAATTGCTTGATTACTTTTCCGGTTCCCGTTCACACAACACGGTACAATTTGATGGCCGTAATCAGATGCCGCGCCTCGGCCGGTTCCTGTTTGGTGACTGGCTGTCAATGAGTGAATGCGGCGGCATCGAGAAATATAATGGTTTTGTGAGCTGGACCGGTGCTTATTACGACCGTCAGAAAGCCTGGCACCGCAGGACAGTAACCGTGAAGGATGCTTGCTGGAAGATCATCGATGAAATAGACGGGTTTAAGGAATGTGCTGTTTTACGTTGGCGGCTGCTGCCTGATCGATGGCAGCTCGAAGACAATGTTTGCTGTGGCCGTTACGCGCAGTTGAACGTCATCACCGACGCACCGGTGAAACGGATCGAACTGGTAACCGGGTGGGAATCGCTGCATTATCAACAGAAAACCGAGTTGCCGGTTCTTGAGATCGAGGTTGGCCCCGGACGATGGATTATTGAAACAGACATAATCCTGAAAGATTGATTTTATACGATGAAACCGCCGATGGACGCCGATAAAAGCGGAAGTAAGGCCAGATAAAATCGGGGTTGACCCTAAAAGATTGTGTTTTGCTCGGCGTACATCCGCTTTTATCGGCGGTTAATCACTGTTTTTGTCGTTTACTGATTTCAAAAGGTTACTATGCACGTACTTTATTTTCACCAGCACTTTTCAACGCCTGCCGGTTCTACCGGCACCAGGTCGTACGAGATGGCTCAGAGGTTGATCGCACGTGGCCACAAGGTCACGATGGTGTGCGGTAGCGGCCAGATGGCGAGCAGTGGTTTACAGGAAGAACCGGTCAATGGCATGCGCAAGGGAACGGTTGACAACATTGACGTCGTTGAGTTTTGTCTGCCATATTCCAACTACGACAGTTTCCTCAAGCGTTCGTGGATTTTTGTTCTCTTTGCCTGGCGCAGCGTAAAGCTGGCGTTGCAGTTACGTTATGACCTGCTCTTTGCGACATCTACTCCCTTGACCGCCGGTATTCCCGGTATTGTCGCCAGCGTACTTCGTCGCAAGCGCTTCGTTTTTGAGGTGCGCGACCTCTGGCCGGAGCTTCCACGGGAAATGGGTGTCATTACCAACCCGATGATTCTTGCTGCCATGAGTGCTTTGGAGTGGCTATCTTATCATACTGCACACGCGTGTATCGGTCTCTCTCCAGGTATTGTTCAGGGGATTGTACGTCTGGGGATTCATTCGGAAAAAGTCGGTATGATACCGAACGGCTGCGATCTTGACCTGTTCAACCCTGATAACGGAGAATTTTTGCGCCCGGTCGGCGTTGATAAAGATGATTTTGTTGCGATCTTTTCCGGTGCCCACGGTATTGCCAATGGCTTGGATGCTGTTCTTGATGCGGCAGCGGAATTAAAACGGAAGGGGCGGAATGACATCAAGCTTGTTTTCATTGGAGACGGCAGGCTAAAACCGGCCTTGGTTAAAAGGGCAACTGATGAGGCACTTGATAACTGCCTGTTTCTAAATCCGGTTCCAAAGATGAAACTCACGGCGTATCTTCGCGGGGCGGATGCCGGCCTTATGATACTCGACAATATCCCTGCTTTCTATTACGGGACATCTCCTAATAAATTTTTTGATTACATTGCCATCGGTCTACCGGTAATCAACAATTACCCAGGTTGGTTGGCCGGTATTATCACTGAAAACAGTTGCGGGTGTGCCGTAGAACCAGAAAACCCGAAATCTTTTGCTGAGTCACTTGAAAAACTAGCAGATAATCCTGAATTGGCCAAACAGATGGGAATAAACGCTCGTGCGCTTGCAGTCCGGGAATTCAACCGGAAAGATCTTGGCGACATGTTTGTCGACTTTTTGGAGAAGGCATATCAACATTGAAACGGCTGCAGTAATCTAAGATAAACTTCACTAATATTTCGGCGGATCGTAAGGACAAACTTTTGGTGATGAAACGATTTTTTGATATTCTGTTGGCATTGGCTGGTCTGATGGTTCTTAGCCCGGTATTGATAGTTACTGCAATTCTAGTGCGTATTAAGCTTGGTTCGCCGATTTTGTTCAGGCAGCAGCGCCCAGGTTTTCATGCTCAACCGTTTTATGTGTTCAAATTCCGCACGATGACGGATCAGCGGGATGCTGACGGACAGTTATTGTCGGATGAGGTCCGTTTGACAGCCTTCGGTAGGTTGTTACGTCGATTGAGCTTGGATGAGCTGCCTCAATTGCTGAACGTGGTTAAAGGTGATTTGAGCCTGGTCGGGCCACGCCCCTTGCTGATACAGTACCTGCCGCTCTACTCTCCTGAACAGGCACGTCGTCACGAGGTACGTCCTGGCATCACCGGATGGGCACAGGTAAATGGACGAAATGCTATAAGCTGGGAAGAGAAGTTCAGGTTGGATGTGTGGTATGTTGATCATCAGTCCTTTTGGCTTGACCTTAAAATTCTCTGGATGACATTTAATAAGGTGTTCAAGCGGGAAGGTATCAGTCAGGAAGGGCAGGCTACGATGTCAGAATTTACTGGGAGTAAATTCTGACATCAATTTTGAATGTTGAATTTTGGATTTTGAATTGGTGATGCATGAAAGATAACCTTATTCAGCAAAAAAGTTATGATTTTACACTTCAGATAATCGTTCTTTATCGGAAGCTTTGTAAAGCCAACGAGTATGTTTTATCGAAACAGCTCCTTCGGTCTGGAACCAGCATTGGTGCTAATGTTGAAGAAGCCCAGGCAGGGCAGAGTCGAGCTGATTTTGTATCGAAAATTTCAATAGCCTCGAAGGAGGCACGAGAAACAAATTATTGGCTCCGTTTGTTACGGGATAGTAAAATCCTTGATGAAGCAGATGTTAAACCACTGCTCTTGGAATCAGATGCAATTATAAGAATACTAACTTCAATTGTAAAATCGACGAGTCAAAGTAATCCAAAATCTAAAATTCAAAATTCAAAATTGGATTTTTTATGAAAGAAAAAATCTTCATATTTGGAGCAAGCGGCCATGCCAAGGTGGTGATTGATATCATCGAGCGCCAGGGGCTTTATGACATTGCCTTTCTGGTTGACGATGATCCTTCACTGAAGGGCACGGAGCTTTATGGATATCATGTAATCGGCGGCAAGATGGAGCTGCTTGAAATTCGCGATCAGGTCTATGGCGGAATTATTGGCATTGGCAGTAACCGAGCACGGATCTCGGTAGCAAAATGGTTAACCGATAACCGTTTTAATCTGGTTTCAGCATTTCATCCTTCAGCACAGCTTGGACGCGGAGTCACTGTGGGTGTTGGTACCGTAATAATGGCCGGAGCGGTAATTAATTCTGACAGCAAAGTTGGCAGGAATGTCATCGTAAACACCCGTGCCAGTATCGATCACGACTGTATTATTGGTGATGGAGCTCATATTGCGCCCGGAACAACTTTATGCGGTACGGTCGGCATCGGTGAAGGTACGTTTATCTGTGCGGGGGCGACTGTTATACCCAATCTGACAATTGGAAGTAACGTTATTATTGGGGCAGGATCAACGGTTGTTCGTGATATATTTGACGGCGTGACCGTTGTGGGAAGTCCGGCAAGAGTTTTGAAGTAGTTTCTAATTTTGAATGTTGAATTGATAGGATAGAATATGAATGATCAGAAGCTCGCCATCAATGGCGGCACACCCATCCGTACTGTGCCTTTTGCACCTTGGCCATTCTTTGATCAAGATGAAATTGAGGCGGCGATTGCTCCGCTCCGTTCAGGCAAAGTTAACTATTGGACGGGAGCGGAAGGGCGCGAATTTGAGAAGGAATTTGCCAATTATACGGGCTGCACCCATGCGATAGCCCTCGCTAACGGCACAGTCGCATTGGAATTGGCCCTCTATGCCCTGGGAATAGGGCCGGGAGATGAAGTCATCACAACTTGCCGTACTTTTATAGCCTCGGCAAGCTGTATTGTTATGCGCGGTGCGACCCCGGTTCTGGCGGATGTCGATCCGATCAGCCAGAATATAACGGCAGAAACGATCTTACCGCACATCACTCACCGCACCAAAGCGATTATCTGTGTTCATCTTGCAGGCTGGCCATGCAATATGGACCCGATTATGGAGCTTGCAGGTGAACATGGTCTGAAGGTAATTGAAGATTGTGCCCAAGCGCACGGCGCAACCTATAAAGGGCGTTCGGTTGGTTCTCTTGGAGATGTGGCCGCTTTTTCTTTCTGTCAGGACAAGATAATGTCCACCGGGGGTGAGGGAGGCATGTTGACTACTAGTGATAAGGTGCTCTGGCGTAAAGCATGGGAGTTTAAGGATCATGGTAAGAGTTATGATGCTGTCTATGATAAGAAACATGGTCCGGGATTTCGCTGGCTTCATGAATCATTCGGTACTAACTGGCGTATGACTGAGATGCAATCAGCTATTGGGAGGGTGCAACTCAAAAAACTTCCAAAATGGAAAAGTATACGCAATCGAAATGCTGAAATTCTTACCGAGGCTTTTTCAAAGATATCTGCACTGCGGGTAACATCTCCTCTGCAAGAAATAGGTCACGCATATTATAAATATTATGTGTTTGTAAGGCCTGAAATGTTAAAGTCGGGTTGGGATCGTGATCTAATTATGGACGCAATTAATGCTGAAGGGATACCTTGTTTTAGTGGTAGTTGTAGTGATATATCCTTAGAAAAGGCGTTTGACGTGTTTCGTACGACTGAAAAACTTGTGGTTGCAACCAATCTAGGGAAAACTAGTTTGATGTTTCTTGTTCATCCGACTCTAGTTGAATATGATATTGAAAGAACATGCCGGGTTGTTGAGAAAATATTAAACAATGTCTCAAAGCAGTAGCAGTTTCCATCAATATTTATAGAAAACAACTTGCTTACACCATATGAGTTTGAAAACTATTTGTCATTGTTACTCCAAAAAGGGAGCCCTTCAGCCGTTCGAAGGACTCCCTTTTTACTTGATGCATATAGTTATCTTCTATGCTTAAAACACATCTAATGTAAACGCTTTGCTTACTGTTGAAGTAGTGCTGTCAGCGACCTGAAGAGTAAAATTGTATGTACCAGGAGTAGTCGTTGCCCCTGTTAACAGCCCAGTTGTAGGTGTAAGGGTAATACCCACTGGCA
>JAQUIT010000007.1:85989-152362 GCA_028681335.1 Desulfuromonadaceae bacterium
GGTAATACCCACTGGCAGTGCTCCTGCTGTTACAGACCATGTAAACGGAGCAACTCCACCACTATTCGTGATAACTTTGTAGTAGTTGCCCGTCCCAATTCTGTAAGTAGGTAGTGGGCTTGTGGTGGTGATTGCAAGCGCCCCAGGCAGGACGGTTAGAGTAAACGCTTTGCTTACTGTTGAAGTAGTGCTGTCAGCGACCTGAAGAGTAAAATTGTATGTACCAGGAGTAGTCGTTGCCCCTGTTAACAGCCCAGTTGTAGGTGTAAGGGTAATACCCACTGGCAGTGCTCCTGCTGTTACAGACCATGTAAACGGAGCAACTCCACCACTATTCGTGATAACTTTGTAGTAGTTGCCCGTCCCAATTCTGTAAGTAGGTAGTGGGCTTGTGGTGTTAATAGATATTAGTGTTACCACAGTCACTGTTGTTGTCCCAATCCCAACCCCCCCATTCGAATCCGTTACCTTAAACGTCATCGTATGAGTACCTACCCCCAGAACAGTCTTAAGGGTGTTGTAGGAAATAGTCGGATTAGCGGTGAAGTAATCGTATGCCCCGGCATTATCAACGTTCCAGGCATAAGTAAGCGGTGCCGTATTGCAGGCATCCAGCGTATCTGTGCCTGAACCTGCCAATGTCACACTGCCACCAGGTAGAACAGTATATGGCCCGCCAGGGATTGCAGTCGGGTTGTGGTTAATTACGGTCACATTGTTCGTAACCTGTGCAGTTTCTCCAGTTCCACTATCGATTACACCCAATGTCACCGGATAGGTTCCGATGGGAAGCGTGATATTGTTGACGTTTTGCGTCGAATAGTTGAGGCCCTGGATCAACCAGCTGTAGCCGGTAATTGAGCCGGTAGATGCGGTTGATGTGCTGTTAAAGGCAATAGTGTCACAGAAGCCGATACTGCCACTGATCGGGGTGGTGGTGAAGCTGGCTGTGAGTGCTCCGGTGACGATCACGTCAATCGGTGCTGATACCGCTACGCCGCCAAGACTGTCTGTTACGCTGGCGGTGATGGTGTGCGTACCGGTTGCGACACCTGTCCAGGTATAGGCATAGGGGGCAGAAGCCGGAGTTGGATCAACTCCAATCAGGTTTGCACCTTCATAAAAGGCTATCTGACTGATGGTTGCGCCGCTGGGGAGTCCGCCGCTGAGGGTGGCGGTCAGGGTGATCGACCCCGGTGCGGTAAATGTTCCCGAAGCAGCAACCGATACTGACAGCGGGCTGGCTATGCCGGAGAAGGTGGAACCTTTGGCATTGAACGCCTCAACCTTGTAGACAGCTCCTGCAACCGGATTGGAAACGGTATAGCTCGTGCTGTTGGCCAGAAGATTGGCACTGTTCAGTTTGGTATATGTTGCACCGCCATCGGTGGAACTATATACGTTGTAACCGATCTCGTTGGCCGGGTTGCCGTAGGTTGCGAGAGATGTATAGGTTACGGGTGTGGGGTCGGTCCACGTTACCGTAACAGCCCCGTTGTTTGATACCGCCTTTGCGCTGAAAGCCGGCGGCATGAGGGCGTTGTATTTCAGTACGATCGGCCGCATCATGTCCATCTCTTCATGGCTCAGGATGTGGCAGTGCCAGACGTACTCCCAGCCGAAGTCATACATGACATTGGTGACAACCGGGGTACGGGCGTTTCCTGTTGTCCAGTCAACGCTGTTGAAACCCATTGGTGAATCAATCGGAATCGCCGGGTTGAGTGGGCGCAGGCTGTTGGTAATGCCGAATGGCAGTGCCGGAGTACGTGGGCGCACGGCGACGATGGTGTCTTCCAGCGGGCTGATTTTAACAACCTCTTTCCAGCCGAGTTCGTTCGGTTCCGGCATAAGAATCTGACCATCCCAACCGACACGGTTGATCACCTGCACGTCAAAAATATGGAAGTGAATCGGGTGCGTATCGACACCGTTGTGCGAGATCTTCCAGATCTGGGTGCCGTCAGCCAGGGTCTGGGTGCCGGGGACTACGGACACATTTACCTGGGTTGAGTCATTGATGGTTTCGGTCGGGATATCGGAGAAACCATACAGGATAAGGTTTGCATTGAGTGTTGTCGGATTGGGCAGCTGCATGGCGAGGTTGCCGCTCATACGACCGTAGATCGGGTCAAAGGAAGCACCCATCTCATCGTGAATCCCTTTTGGTTCGGTTGGTACCTTGACGCTTTCGCCAGCCAACGTCTTGAACTGCAGGAACTGGTCATTGATCTGGTTAATACCCTCCCACGGGAAGTTGGTGGGGAAGAATGAATTCGGATAGGCATCCTTGTAGGCGGCCTGGCCAACGATAATCGGTTCCTGAGCTCTTTCAAAGAGTGTCTTTGCCGGTGCCGGGTTAAGGGCCGTTACCGGTGCCGCTGAGGTGAATTCTTTTTCCAGGTTGGCCTGGCTGAAGGTGTAGGCCGGGTCTGTGCCGGCAGATGCACGGACGATAACCTGCATGACGGTACGGGTATTGGGAGCGTAGCCGACCAGCGGGCCGTGACCGCCTACCCAGGAACCGGTGGCCGGATCGTAGGTGCCGCCATTACCGAAACCGCCGGAATCACGCATGTCGGGGGCACCGGTGTAATAATCATAACCGGCTACACCGGCAGGCCAGGCGGCCGGGGCATCGTTGTACAGAATGAGGGTTTGTCCGGCGTAGTTGCTGAAATCGACGAGCACGTCAACGCGTTCTGCCGGACCTACGGCGAGGCCCATTTTGTCGACATTGCCGACCCAGAAGGCGGTCGGGTCAATGTTATAGGTAATCGGTTGCGGGTTGATAACCACCGGCTTTGGCAGGAAGCCGCTGTCGGTGCCGATCTGAATAAAACTTGGTCCTGCAAGGGCTGGGTCAGGAACACCGCCGTCGCGGCCGTCTACCGGCCAGAACTCCGGCCATGGGTTGCCGCCTAACGCTGCTTGAGCAGCCAGTTCAGCCGATGCCGTAACCATCTTTACTTCGGTTTTGTTGGAGCGGTTAGCTGCAAGCAGCCTGGTGTCGGGGCTCAGCTGTGCCGGGTCGGCTTTGTAAAATGACAGGTTGAAGAAGCGATCGCTGGCGGCGTTCAGAACGCGGAAGCGATAGGCCCGGGGATCAACGGTCAGTGTCGGGAAGGCGGTACCGTTTACGACGGCACTATCCTGAAATGCTTCCATCCCCATTGAAACATTGGGTGTTCCCGGAATCAACGGTGGTTGTCCAGGTGTGGAGCATTGGGCATAAATAAACGGGTTGTCGCTTGTACAGTCGGCATCAAAGTACGGATTGGCTACCGGGCCATAGGTTACAGCGGTGGCCGGGTAGAACCAGGGGCCATACATCCAGCGACCGTAGGGATTGACGCCGCCGAAGCCTGCGGCCAGGGTCTGTGCCGGCATGTAGACGTGAGGCAGCCACAGGTCGCCGGTTACCGGAGCGCGGACTCCGTTAACGGCCGGAGCGCTGCCCCAGTTCCACAGTGGGTCGGTAAGGCGGATCTTGGGAAAGTTTGTTGCCCCGGTAACCGGGTGAGTCACCGGTGTTGCGTCAACGTAGGTTTTGTCCTGAAGTACCAGTGGGATCTGATCCGGAGGTATAATTCCCCGTGTTTTAAGGTCCTCCTCATATTTGTCGGTGATCAGATACCCGGCTGCGCCGCCGGCATACACATTAAGCCGCGTGATCCCCCAGACATGGTCATGGTAGAACATCATGCGGGCGCTCTGCTGGTTGGTGTAGTAGTAGGTCATCGAGCCGTCGCCCGGATCGGGCATGTCAGGCACGTTCTGGAAACTTACGCCCTTCGTAAAGGGGGTGTTTTCTTCAACCGGGGTGATCCACTGGTGTGGTGTGCCGTCACTGATCCAGGGGGTGCGACCGCCATGGAGATGGATGACGGCGCGGTTCTGGGTGTAGCTGGCACAGGTGTTGTTGTTCTGGGTGTTGTCACAGGGGGTACTGACTCCTCGGGAACTGCTCGGGTTGGCCGGGCCGGGGCCTGCACCCATGACCGTTGTATCGGTGGGTATGAAGAGGTCGCCTGCCGTACCGGAGGGAAGCCGGTTGGTAAACTTGATACGTACCGGGCGGTCTCTCTCCGAGATAATCATCGGTCCCAGGTAGTGGACCGGATCGGGAGTTAAACCGGTACCGCTGGCTGTGTCGGCTGCCGTGCATGCGTGCTGGTCTGCGCCGCATAGATTCTGGCTCGGCAACGTACCAGCGGAGAGGTTCGTTCCCTGATTGACCTGCACATAACCGCGCAGCAGGGTGCCTGCAGCCGGCAGATCAGAGTGCATCTGCTCCCGGTACTCGACAAGGTTTATTTCATAATAATCGGAACCGGGGTAGGTCGTAACGTCCGGTTTGGCAACCGGGAGGTATTGGCCAAGATTGTTTTTCTTGGCAAAACCGATTCCGGGGAGGGTGTCGACAAACTTGGCCAGTGGTGGACTGTTTGCCCAGTTGGCTGTTGTATAATAGTCGGGAGTGGCCGGACGTCCCTGTGCATCAAGAGGCCCGGTCGGGATAGCGGGGACGGTGCCCGCCGCCGCAAAGGTGGGGATGTTCCATAGGCAGAACAGCGCGAGCATCAGCCCGAATTTCCCCATAGTAATCATTCTGTGAATCTTCATATTCCCTCCTTGTAAAGGATTCTTTACCCTTTAAACACCAGTTAACCGCCGATAAAGGCGGATGTACGCCGAGTAAGGCACAATCATTTAGGGGTAAACCAGAATCTATTTGTCCTGTTTCTTCCGCTTTTATCGGCGTGAATCGGCGGTTTACTGTTTTTTTAGGTTTATCGGTTCGTATCGAATGGTTGCGGGGCGTTGTTCCGTTCTTTGGCTCTCTTTGCGTCGTATATTTTCTTGCGTTGTGCTTTTAGAACTTCTGCTGCTGTTTTGCGTTCTGCCGGTGTGACCCGCTGTTCTCGCTGTTTGCGCACCATTTCTTTTTTGGCGGCTAACTCCGGTGTCATGGGCCTGTCGTTGCGGGCAAATACGAGGCTACCTGATAATGACAGCAGTGCCGTCAGTAACATCGTCAATCCAATCGTGCCGAACATCTGATTTCTCATGCTGTGCTCCTTTCATTGGTGTGATTTACATGTAGTAGTGTGGCTAACGCCTGTTTATCTAAAAATTGCATCAGAAAAGAACAGCATAACCGGCGTCATTTGTTGATAACAATAGTGTAGAAGCAGGTTGTGTGCCAAATAAGTTGAGCTGTTAAGTTGTTGATATTAGGGAGGTGTGAGTGGAATTTTACGAATAAACGGGAGAGGTTGTCTCAAGTTGAGACTTTTGTCTCAATGCTTTTGGTCGTGGACAGCGGAAGTTCTTATTGCGGTTTTTTCCCCAATGTATATACTAATGTTTATACATCTGCATTTTGAGAGGAGATTAGCCATGACGAAAGCAATACTCAGCATAAAACGGTGGGGTAACAGCCTTGGGGTCCGTTTGCCGGTGGCTGTATTAAGTGAGGCGCACCTGCACATTGATCAACAGGTTAGTATAGAGGTTTTTGATGGTCACGTAGTTATTACTCCTATTACTGATGCTCCAATGTCTTTGGAGCAAAGACTGGAATGCTTTGATCCGGCGCGTCACGGCGGGGAAGTGATGGCCACAAACAACATCGGGGCGGAGAGATGGTAGCCAGGCCAACATTGGTAGCAGTGAAAAATATCGCCTGGAGCCCTGATCGAAAGGACATCATCTGGATTGACTGCAATCCGCAAGTAGGCCAGGAGAGGCGCGATGTGCATCCGTTTCTTGTTCTCTCACCACGAACATTCAATGAAAGGACTTCACTGGTCATCGGATTACCCATGACAACGGCAGATTACAATGTTGACAATCCCTTTGCCGTGGTGGTTGGACAGGCAAAGGGAAAGAAAACAGAGAAGAGCAGCTACGTTCTTTGTCATCAGCCAAAATCGTTTGACTGGCGCCTGCGAAGCGCTAAGCCGCACCAACTCGGGAAGTTGGACGATTCACTTTTTAAGCAGGTGTGCCAGCGTCTGAATCAAATCATTCAGATATAATGTTGAGGCTCTTGCAAAAGTCAAAAAAGTCCCCTCCCCCCTGGCGGGGGAGGGTGCCATGAAATCAGCAGGTTGCAACTTCACCCCCCCAACCCCCTCCCGTCAAGGGAGGAGGAGTAGATTTCTAAGACTTTTGCACGACCCTCCATTGAGAGTAATTTAAAAAGCTGCCATTTGGTAATCTCTGCATCCATTAAAGATGTTTTTCCGTCCTCCCTTTTATCCCTTTAGGCCCACTGGGGCCCTTCATCCCTGTTAAGCCATGATTCAATGAATGACCCATTCGCTTTGGGGGAGAATCTCCGGGTTGTCGCCGCTGCCGAGGCGTATTATGTAGCAGCCCTTCGATACGTAGCGTTGTCCGGGGCCAAAGCTTAAACGCTCATAATCACGCACGACCAGATCCATCTGCATGCTCATGATATCAAGAAGATGGTCGCGATAGAGGTTGTCGTAGAGTAAATTGAGGCCGCGTAGAGCGGTCTGTTTCAGCATTGTTGTTGTCCGGGAGGTAATTCTCCGCTGCCCGAATTCTTTGGCGCTGGAAAGGATGGGGACATTGGCGTCTCGAACGCCTTCCTGCGAACCGACATACGGTGTCAGGCGGTAGGGGTAGGTTATGTAGATCCGGCCACGTATTGACTCCGGAATTGTCACCGTCTTTTTACCCAGATAGCCTGACGATACAAAAATGTTTCCATGGCCGGCAAGTTTTGATACGAGTTGTGGCAGCTTCGCTATCATCCCGGCATCGGTCCAGAGGAGCAGTATTGACGGTTTATGCTTTTTTATAAGTTTATCCAGTGTGCTCTTGTTGCCAAGCTGGTGTGCCGAGAGGGTCATCGTTGTCACGGCCGGACGACCCAGCTCGTGCCAACTGTTCCGGAAGCCGTCCGCCAGCGCCTTGCCAACCGGGGAATCCTGGACTATCTGGAGAATGGCGGTGTGGGAAGAAACTGTTTTTAACCGGTTGAGGTAGCGTGCAACCGCTTCACCCTCCTGGGCGTAGCCTTTGTTGAAATAGTAGGTGTACCAGCCGCTCTCGGAGATTACCGGTAGATCGGTTATCGGGAAAAGGCAGGGGAGTCGCTGCTCCTCGCAGAAATCGTGAATCGGTTGCCAACTGCGGTTCGACATGCCCCCCAGTACGGCAAAAACAGGTTTGTCGGCGTTGTAAGCAGCAAGCTGGGCATGCCACGTTTCGGGCGGTCCTTTCAGCTCCCACACATCCAGCGATGCCTTACGAAAGGCGTGCTTCATCTCAATCGTGGGGTAATAGCCGAATTTTATGAAATCGTTATAGAGATCAAGCTGATGATTTTTCTGGGCAACAAAGTTCTCCAGCGGTTCCAGCAGGGCCTGGCGATCTTCCTGGCTGACATCGTCGGTAATGATGGTTGCAAAGGAGAATCCGGTGCTGGTTGCCCCCGGGGATGGAGTCGAAGAGAGCGCTTCCAGATAGGTGATCAGGACATCCATATCTGCATCGTCGAGCGGATAGCGGGGCATGACATCATTAAAAATCTGACCGGTGGGATCGGTGCCGAATCGGAGGGCGTTTGCCAGGGTTTCCCGGGTGTAGGGAGGGCGCTCCACTACCGTTTTGGCGTAGATGTAACGGCCGGTCCGGTCGGGAGTGTCACCCAGAGAGGGGGGGCGGCGATACGGTTTGTAGAGCTTGTTGCCGGTGGTGGGGGGGGTGACGACGCCCCCTTCAAAGGAGCCGAGTCCGGCGCGGAGATGACAGCTGGAACATGAAAAAGCGCTGCTGTCAACCTCCACGTCGCCACGGATGAAGGCCGGCATGGGAGCCCCGGAAGGGAGAATCCCTTCCCGGTACATCCTCTCGCCGAGGCGTATGATCTCCGCCTTTGGCAGGTTGTGCGCGGGAGCAGGGGCAGCGTTCCCAAGGGGGGCAGAGGCCATCAACAGTGTGTACACAAGGAATGCAGGAACAGCTTTAATCCAATTCATGGTAGTATCCTAAAGGCGTGTCTCACGCCTGTTCGCTGTGCTCACTCGAAAACGCAGAGAAAGGCATAAAAATATTTGCAGGCTGCAGTCCATTGAAAATTCCAGGGATTATGTTGACAAGTTGTTTCTCATATAAATTAACCAGTAGTCCCAATAAAATTCGTCTCTCGCCCGTTCGTTGCACTCACTCGAGGGCGCAGAGAGAAGCATGAGAAAACCGTAGAAAATCTTTTTTTGGTTTACTACAAAGAGTGAATGAGACCTTGCCTTTCTCCGCCCTTCTCTGCGAGAGCCCGCCGTTAAAACCTTTAATCGTTATCTCTTGCCCGTTCGTTGCACTCACTCGAGGGCACAGAGAAAGGCATGAAAAATTGAGAGTGATTCATCTTTATCTGCGCTTTGTGATGAGCCGTCTTGGTAATATAAGTCACTAAATAACTGTTTAAGAAAAGATATCGGTCTGCAATCCATTACAAATTCTAGTGATTCCGTCGACAAGTCGCTCTTCATTGAAATTAATCAGCAGGCCCAATTGCATCCGGGTTAGTTTCAGATAGGTCAACAATTGTTTCTTATGCACCGGTAGTATTTTTTCAACGGATTTAAGTTCAACGATGATCTTATTCTCTACAAGCAAGTCAATACGAAAACCGTCTCTTTGAACCTCAACCCCCCGATATACAACTGGCACGGAAACTTCTCCCTCAACGCTAAGACCGATGTTTTTCAATTCGATGAGCATGCAAGACTGGTAAACGGACTCAAGTAGGCCCGGTCCAAGCTCTTTGTGTACGGCGATAGCCGCTCCAATTATCTGGGAAGAAAGATCTTTCATGTATTGTTTTCTCCGCCTTTCTCTGTGTGAGACCGCCGTTAAAGCCTTTAACCTTTATCTCGCCCGTTCGTTGCACTCACTCAAGGACGCAGAGAGAAGCATGAGAAAACCGTAGAAAATCTTTTTTTTGGTTTACCCCAAAGAACGAATCAGGACTTGTATTTCTCCGCCTTTCTCTGCGAGAGACCGCCGTTAAAGCCTTTAACCTTTATCTCGCCCGTTCGTTGCACTCACTCAAGGACGTAGAGAGAAGCATGAGAAAACCGTAGAGAATCTTTTTTTGGTTTACCCCAAAGAACGAATCAGGACTTGTATTTCTCCGCCCTTCTCTGCGAGAGACCGCCGTTAAAGCCTTTAACCTTTATCTCGCCCGTTCGTTGCACTCACTCAAGGACGCAGAGAAAACAATGAGAAAACCGTAGAGAATCTTTTTTTTTGGTTTACCCCAAAGAACGAATCAGACTTGTATTTCTCCGCCTTTCTCTGCGTTCTCTGCGAGAGACGCTTACTGGTTTAATTATTTACCGGCCACGCTTTGGTACTCCGCGAGGAATTCGCGGGAACTGAGCAGCCCGAAGAGCCGTACCCAGGTGCCGTCTTTCGGCGAGTGGATCATGTTCAAAGGGTAGTGGGACATCTTGTCCGGTATGTAGGCGTTGAATGCCTTCATTACCGTGTCAATATCGGCTCTGCTGCCGGTCAGGAAATCCCACCCGGGTTTAGCGCGAAATCGTTTCAAATAGGCATTCATGACTTTTGGCGAATCATTCTCAGGGTCAATCGTAATCGATACCAGCCGGACCGTGTGACCGGTGGCGGCAAGTTTGTTCTGCAGATTCAGGAAACCTGCCGAGAGCACCGGACATATAGTGGTACAGGTGCCGTAGATGAAATCAACGACTACCGGCGTGTCGCCTTTAAGGATGGACTGGAGCCGGACCTTCTTGCCGTCCTGGTTAACAAGTACAACGTTGGGAATAGTGTATTTCTCAACAGAACGCTTGTAGCTCTTACTTTCTGCCTGGACCGGCGACGAGGCCAGAACAATAGCCATGATCATGAACAGCAGGGAGGTAACTATTACGGGGAATGAATTTTTCATCAGGCACCTGTGGATTCTTGATTCAAAGATGGTATTAACCGCCGATACACGCAGATGCACGCCGAGAAAACCAGGCATTACATAAAAACCGAACCAACCTTTTGGGTTAAACCAAAATTATTTTAGACGTTGATTATTTCTTTGCCGGCACGACAGCTTTTGCCGGTGCATCAACGGCCGGTTTTATGGCGTCCGCCTCGTGTTTCACATCCAGAAGCTCCACTTCAAATTTCAATGTAGCCCCGGGTAGAATAAACTCGCCGGCACCACTTTCTCCATAGGCAAGATCTGCCGGGCAGACAAAAGTGGCCTTGCCACCTGGTTTCATGAGCTGTATCCCTTCGACCCAGCATTTGATGACGTTGCTGAGCTTGAATTCCAACGGATTGCCGCGCTTGTATGAACTGTCGAATTCCTTGCCGTCGATCAGGGTGCCTCGATAATTAACTTTTACGATATCATCGGCTTTTGGTGACTCTCCCTTCCCCTCGTTGACGACAGTGTAGACCATTCCGGAGGCTGTTTTGACAGCACCTTTTTCCTTGGCAGCTTTTTCAAGAAATTTCCTGCCTGCTCCGGCCTGCTTTTCTCCGGAAGCCTTACGCCGGGCTTTAGCCAGTTCCTGGATTTTAGCGTTATATTGGGTCAAATCGACGGAGATTTTTTTCCCGGTCTGGGCATCTGTGAGCCCCCGCTTTACGTATTCGAATTCTGTTGTTGTCAGATCAAAGACGGTGAGCGAGCGTGATACCGAAAGCCCGATGGCATAGAGCGTTTTCTGCTCCTCTGTCATTGCCTTGGGTTCTGCGGCGTACAACGTTGTACTGATCAGCAGCAGAGCAAAGGCGGCTGCTCCCGTGGTGCGTGATATACGGTACGAAAGTGCGGTTGGTTTCATCAGGCATCCTCCTCAATAGGTCATGAATTAACTGCAAAATATGGTCAACGACACGCAGCGTTGTCACCGGTCATGTCCCTTACCTATTCCTTACATATTCGTTGTTTTCCTGTTCGTCTGCAATGGCATGCAGGTCCCTCAGTAAAGAGAGGATCAGCGAAGGTTTAACCGGTTTTTCAAAATAATGTGAGACTCCGAGTTCACGGGCGGTGCTTTTTAACTCGTCACTGCCATATCCGGTCACCAGTATCATTTTCGACTCGGGTTGCATGTTGCGAACAACAGAGACCAGATACACACCATCTTCATTGCCTGTCCCGTCAAAACGGACATCCGAAATAACGGCGAAGTATGCCTGTTTTTGTAACAGAGAAATGGCCGTTTCAACCGTTTCGCAGATATCAAAATTAAATTGCTCGCGCTCAAGCAGCTTGTGGTATGCGAAACAGATCGCCGGTTCGTCGTCAACTACCAGAATCCGGTGGGATTCCTGCTTCGGTACTGCCTTGAGCTGCAGAGTATGGTTACCCTTTTGCATAGTCATGCAGTAACTACAATCAAGAAGCGTGCCGATGGTCTGTTACGGTGTTTATGCCTGATACCGGTGAGTTACAAAATCTGTCGTGCGGTGTGTTGATATCGGGTGAGAAAAAGTCTCAAATTGAGACGAATTGTGCGACACCAACAGCCCCGAGCCTCACTGCAAAATAACCTTTAGTTGATATTGAGTATCAGATACACCTCAGATTTGTATTTTGTAAATATGCTATAGTGATGTATAAAAGCAGGTATAACTATTTAATGATATGGCGGTATTTTCATATGCTCACGACACGACGCTTGATGGTGTTTATCAGTGACTCGATTCTTGTCTGTCTTGCTCTCTCTCTGGCATTTCTGCTTCGGCATGATTTTGCCATTCCTCCTCAGAAATATGAACTTTTCTGGCAATGCCTGCTGGTTGTTCTGATCGTCAAGCCGTTGGTGTTTTTAGTGACCGGTTTTTACAACAGCCTTTGGCGCTACGCCTCGGTTCAGGATGGTATTGAAATTTTCAAAGGGGTTACCATCGCCTCGTTCCTGTCGGTTACAACGATTTTCTTTGTTCGCCAGTTTACCCCGATCCCTCGTTCCGTATTTATTCTCGACTGGTTTCTGCTCTTTGCGCTGTTGGCAGCCAGCCGCCTATTGTGGCGTGTTTTGCGTGAAACGTACGTGGTAGACAGGAGTTGCAAAGGGGCGCGGACGCTGATTGTCGGTGCCGGTGAGGCCGGCAGTCTGCTGCTGAAGGAAATTCGCCGTCAGCCGCACGCTACTTACAAAGTGTGCGGCTTTGTCGATGATGACCCTCATAAGAAGGGGATGAAGCTGCATGGTGTGATGGTGCTGGGTGGGACGAAGCAACTTAAGGCGCTGATCGCCGAGAATGATATTGAGGATGTTGTTATTGCTATGCCCTCTGCCGATGGGAAGACGCTTGCGAACATTGTTGATTGCTGCAAAAATTCCAACGTAACCTTTAAGACGCTCCCCAGTATCGGTGAATTGATCGACGGCACTTTGACCATATCGCAGATCAAGAACGTGGAGATTGAGGACCTGTTGGGGCGGGATCCGGTGGTGCTGGACCGTGAACTGATCGGCACCTACCTGACCGGTAAACGCGTCCTGGTGAGTGGCGCAGGGGGAAGTATTGGCAGTGAACTCTGCCGCCAGGTGGTGAAGTTTGCCCCGGAGAAGCTGATCCTGCTCGATCAGGCCGAGACGCCGCTCTACGAGATAGAAAAAGAGCTGACCGCGCGCTGTCCTGGTATACGTATCCTGGCGTTGATAGCCGATGTCCGTGATCGTGACAAGATCATGCTGGCATTTGAGGAGTTTGCTCCTGAGGTTGTGTTTCATGCTGCCGCCTACAAGCATGTGCCGATGATGGAGTACAACCCGACCCAGGCGGTGCTGAACAATGTTTTCGGTTCGCGCAACATCGCCGACGCCGCTCATCAGTTCAAGGCCGGCAATCTGGTGATGATCTCTACCGACAAGGCGGTTAACCCGACCAATGTGATGGGAGCTACCAAGAGAGCGGCAGAGATTTATATTCAGGCGCTGTCACGGGGCAGCGCTACCCGGTTCACGACGGTCCGTTTCGGCAACGTGCTTGGCAGCAACGGCAGCGTCATCCCGCTGTTCAAAGAGCAGATTGCCAAGGGGGGGCCGCTGACGGTTACTGACAAGCGGGTCATCCGCTTTTTCATGACTATCCCCGAGGCGACCCAGCTGGTCCTCCAGGCGGGGAGCATGGGGAGCGGTAGTGAGATTCTGGTGCTGGATATGGGAGAGCCGGTACGGATCATTGACCTGGCTGAGGAACTGATCAGGCTGTCCGGCTTGACCCCTTATGAGGACATAGATATCGTGGTTACCGGCCTGCGCCCGGGAGAAAAGCTGTTCGAAGAGTTGCTGATTGATGGCGAAGGGATTCTGCCGACCGCCCACAGCAAGATCAAGGTGCTGGCACCTGTTCATATTGAGCTGCAACCGGTCAGGGACGAGCTGGAGATACTCTATGAGGCTGCCCGGTCAAATTGTGTCGATGAGTTGATGGAGTCGCTGAAACGGCTGGTCCCCGAGTTCAAGCCCAGCTATAGTTTTAATGGCGAAGCGCCGCTGACATTCCAGCGTGTCCGCCCCGACCTGTTTCCACTCTTCTCTACCGGCTTAGGCAAGGTGATACCGCTGAGGAAATTTTGAATGCTATTTTGAATTGTGGATTTTGAATTTTGAATCCGCTAGTTGGAAACGTGAAGGCAATCTGAATGATAGGTTTGGATTTTAAACGCTTATATAAGCCAAAATTCATAAATAAGCATAGAAGTTACCGGGAATTCGTGAAGATTATTAATCCAAAATCCAAAATTCGAAATCCAAAATCGGCATCAGCATTAGTTTGTTTGCTGTTGCTGTTCTTTGCCTCCCCTCTCTGGGCGTTATCATCTGCCAACATCCCGCTTGACAGCCCGATCTATAGCTATCTGGACAAGTTGGCCGGCTTTGGGCTGATATCAAGTGATGTCAAGGGAATCAAGCCGTTCAGCAAGGCTGAGGCGGCCAGGCTGCTGCTGGAGGCGGAAAAAAATCTGGCGTCCGGTACCGGGGCGCTTCCGGAATTTCCCGCGGAGCTGATCAGGCGGTTGCGTGAGCTGATCCCGCGTGAGGCTTCACTGCGGGCAAATCCGGATAAAAAACCGCGCCTTTTTGACTGCAATCCGGTGTCGTCGCTGCGGCTGCGCTATGTCTATCTGGATGGGGCGCCGCGCGATTATCGCCGTGATGTTCATGATCCGGGTGACGATGGCGTCTTCGGCATCGGCTCAAGCTTGCGGCCTGAAAATCCGTACCCTTCTCCGGCGCATCAGCGGGGGGGAGAGGGGACACCGCTCTTAGAGAACAACAACGGTGTCGTTCATGGAGAGGGGCACTCCGGTGAATTCCGCTGGGGCTCGGAATGGTATCTCGGTGACGTTGCCGTAGCTCTGTTGGAGCCATCGCTGCTGGTAGATGGTGATGATAACCGGATTCGCCTGAACCGTGGCTATCTGAAGCTGGGTGGCGGCGCCCTGGAGCTGGAGGTAGGGAAGGATGAGAACTGGTTTGGCCCGGGATATCGCGGTACTATCACGCTGACCAATAATGCCGAAAACTTCACCCAGGTAAAACTGTCCAGCCCGGAGCCGTTTGCGGTGAAGTATCTCGGCGTGATGAAGTATGCGCTGGTTGCTTCCCGTTTTGAGGAGACAGCTGTCGGCGGGGTGGTACGTCAGCCATGGTTTTATGCACTCAAATTGTCGGCAAAGCCGGGTGATAATCTGGAGGTCGGTTTTAATCTGGGGCGGCAGGTGGGCGGTCCCGGGATTAATAACAGCCTTGGCGATTCGTTGCGTGGCTTGATCGGTGGCACCAGGTCTGATAATTCCAACGGCATGGCCGGGTTTGAAGCGCGCTATCGCATCACGCAGCTGCGCAATGCGGAGCTGTACGGTGAGCTCTCGGGAGAGGATACCGCCCTGTTCTGGCCGATTGTCGAGAGCTACGTCGCCGGTCTGTACCTGCCCCGCCTGAGTGATGACGGCAGGAACGATTTCCGCTTCGAGTTTTTCCAGGGGAATCAGATTCTCTACACTCACAGTACCTTTCCCGAGGGATATATCTACAAGGGGCTGCCGATTGGCCACTCCCAGGGGGGGGCGACTCAGGATTTCTTCTTTCGGGGCAGCCACTGGTTCAGTACCCGTAATAATCTTGCGCTGGAATATATCTATACCAACCGCGGCAAGGTCGGACGGATACCGGTGGCCGGGGTGGAGCAGGCGGTCGAGAGAAAGCATGCCGGGAGGGTCTTCTGGAATCTGCCGCTGTATGGCGACATGGATGCTCAGTTGGGGTACGGTATCGAGAAGGTCTCCAACCTGAACCTGGTCGCCGGTGCCGGGCGCACCAATCAGCTGGTGACGTTCGAAGTGCGCTATAGGTACTGAAGGGCAATTTGAGGGGCAATTTTGAATTCTGGATTTTGGATTCTGGGTTGAACCGCCTCGTTGAGGGTAAAAATCTGTTGAGTCTGAATTCAATAATAATTTATAGATGGTTAAAAACAGCTGATTACGACTAGTAAAATGTGGGTTGGGATGTCTGAATAATGTAACATACAAAATTTATCATTCAAAATTGAATCCATAGGAGTTTGTTATAATGAAAACCGTCTTGCGCCTGTTTTTTGTATCACTACTATTTTTGGTTGTTGGTAGTTCGTATGCCGCTACTACCGCTGATATGGCGACCAATCCTTTCACGCCACTTATGCAGTCTGCTGAGAGGCAGGATGCTGAATTGAAGGGGGCGCTGGACAGCAGTCTCATTAAGACTGATTGGACGTCTAGTAAGCAGAAAACCGATAAGCCGGCGATGGTCGTGAATGTTGGTCCCGGTGATGGCCTTCTCAGGCTCAGCTGGAAGCTGACGGACGTGGCTCCAAAAGTCGATACTACGCTGCTGCGCTTTGCAATCCGCTATGGGACCGAATCCGGGCAGCTGGTAAAGAGCATCATGGTGGGGCCGGCGAGTGATTATGTCCTGCGGGAACTGCGTAATTATCAGCCGTATTTCATTCAGGTCATAGCTCTTGATCGGGAACAGCAAACGCTCTTCAAATCCGATGAAATCCAGGCTATCCCGCTGCCGGCCGAAGAACAGGGGTCGCGCATTGAGAAGACGTTTTCTAAAAAAGCCGTGACCCTGCTCGACAAAACCGAGACTGAGCCGATGAACCGCGACCTGAAGCAGTTTGGCTATGAATTCTTTAAAAACAGCCTCCAGCTGACCAATGCCATTGATGCGATGCCTGCAGCAGCAAACTATCAGCTGGGTCCGGGGGATGTTGTTGATCTCAGTGTCTGGGGCGCCGTTAATTTCCGCCAGGAGTTGACCGTCAGCAGGAATGGCGAAGTAATGGTCGAAAAAATAGGCCCGGTGCGGGTGTGGGGACTCCCCTTTGACAAGGCTCAGAAAGCGGTAAAGGATGCCCTCGACCGCTCCTACCGGAATTATGAAATGAGTCTGACGCTGGGAAAGCTGAGGAGCATTCAGGTGTATGTGGTCGGGGAGGTTGAAGCACCGGGCAATTATCCGGTAAGCTCGCTGGCTACCGTTGTCAATGCCCTGGCAGCTGCCGGTGGCCCGTCACGAAACGGTTCGCTGCGTGCTGTGCGTATAACCCGCGCTGGTGAGAGCGTTGCAACGGTTGACCTGTACGATATGTTTCTTTCGGGCGACCGCAACAAGGATGTCCAGTTGCAAAATGGCGATACAATTTTTGTTCCGGTGATCGGCCCGGTCGTGGCGGTGGCCGGCGAGGTGCGGCGCCCGGCGATTTATGAGCTGAAAGGAAAGACGACCCTTCCGGAAATTTTGCAGATGGCAGGTGGAGTGGCTGCCAGCGGTTCATTGAAGCGGGTCCAGATTGAGCGGATCGAGAATAACAGTGCGCGCATTGCGCTTGATTACTCGCTGAAGAGCAGCGATCCCAAGGCCGAATTAGGGACAGTCGAGTTGAAGGATCGCGACATGGTGAAAGTTTTTCCGGTACAGAGTGCGGTTCGCCAGGTTGTCGTGTTGAAGGGAAATGTCCAGCAGGCGGGGGATTACCAGTTCCGCCCCGGCATGCACCTGACGGACCTGATACCTTCAACGCAAATTTTGCTCCCTGAATCTTATCTTGATTCGGTAGAGATAACCCGCATGTCCCCTCCGGATTACCGTCGTGAGCTTATTACCGTCAGTCTGCGCCGTGCCCTTGACGGCAACAGCTCCGATAATCTGCTTCTGCAGGAACAGGATACGGTCAAGGTGTTCTCACGCTGGGACATGGAGGAAAAGCCGCAGGTGGCTGTCAACGGTGCGGTCGTCAATCCCGGCACCTATGATTATTTCCCCGGTATGTCGGTGCGTGATCTGGTGACGGCAGCCGGAAGCGCCAAACGGAATGCCTTTCTCGATCAGGCGGAGCTGAGCCGGATCGAGATTAGCGGAGACAGGGCGAAGTCGAGCAGGATCCAACTTGATCTTGGCAAGGCGCTGGCAGGTGATGCCGCTTATAATCTGCCGCTGCAAAGTGATGATGTCCTGATCGTGCGCGGTGTCACCGACTGGCAGGATGCGACCGACAAGTTTGTGACGCTCAGCGGTGAGGTGCGTTTTCCCGGTGTTTATTCGCTGGCGCGCGGCGAGAAGCTGAGTTCGGTGATTACTCGTGCGGGCGGTTATACCGACAAGGCCTATCTGCGCGGTGCCAAGTTTACACGGCGCTCGGCGCAGGAAGCGCAACAGAAGCGGATGGATGAGATCATTGCCAGTACTGAAAAGGATCTGCTGCAGAAGCAGGCGGCGGCCGCTGCGGTGGCGACATCCAAGGAAGAGCTGGAGGCAACCAAGACGGCCCTTGACAGCCTGCTGAAGAGTCTCCAGCGGATGAAGGGGCTCAAGGCTGAAGGGCGCGTGGTGATGCGTCTGTCTGCGGTTGATGAACTGAAGAGAGGGAGTTATGACCTGGAGCTGGAAGGGGGAGACCAGCTGGAGGTGCCGTCGCGGCCTGGTGTCGTGAGTGTGCTCGGACAGGTGTATAATCCGACCTCGTTCATTTACCTGGCCGGGCAGGATGTTGACAGCTATCTGCAGAAATCGGGCGGTCCGGTTAAAAATGCCGAAGAGAGCGAGATGTATATCGTCCGGGCGGACGGCACTGTTTTCAGCCGCCAGCAGTCATCTTTCGGTATTCAATGGAGTGATGAAGGGGGACACTGGAGTTTAGGCAGCTTCCTTTCGGCCTCTCTGGAGGCCGGTGATACCCTGGTGGTGCCGCAAAAACTGGAACAGATTTCCTGGATGCGCGATATCAAGGATATAACCCAGATCCTTGCCAATGTGGCTTTGACTGCCGGTACCGTGATGCTCGGCCTGAAATAGACGGCGAGGGCTAGAAAGGCAATTTTGAATGTTGGATCATGCACCTAAACGGCAGTTAACCGCCGATAAAGACGGATACACGCCGATAAAACCAGGATCTACTTCAAAAAGACGAATCACCCTTAGGGTTAAACCAGCATTTTTTCAAGGTTTTTATTTCTCGGCGTTAATCGGCGGTAAAAGGCTTGGTTTGTGTTCAAATCCAAAATTCAAAATTTATTTAGGCCCACTGGGGTTAAATTCAAAATCAGCCTCATCGGAGTGACGCTGCTGATTCTCTGGCTGGCGTTGATGCCGGCCGCTGCTGCACCATCCGGGTTGGGGTGGGACAAGCTGAATCATGCCGGGGCGATTGCCGTGGTAACCGGGCTTGCCTACCTCGCCATGTGCCCGCGCAGGTGGGCTGTCGGCGCTGCTTTTCTCTACGGGATCTTTCTCGGTGTTCTGATCGAACTGCTGCAAGCCACCCTGACAAGCGGCAGGACCGCTGAGTGGGGTGATATTGCCGCCGATCTGGTCGGGGCCGGAACTGCCTGGATCGTGATCAAGATATATCAATACAGAATTGCTTCGAAACCATAACAATTCCTCATTTCCCTCCTTGCCATCCCAACCGCAAAAAGGCATAATGCCTCACATTTTACAAGCGGAGTTTAGCCATGGCATTGCGCGTTTACAATACCCTCACCAGTGAAAAAGAGCTGTTTGTTCCGTTGATTCCCGGCAGAGTCGGGATGTATGTCTGCGGGGTGACGGTCTATGATTATTGTCACATCGGGCACGCCCGTGCCGGGATCGTGTTCGATATCATCTATCGCTACCTGAAGTATGCCGGCTACGATGTCACCTATGTCCGCAACTATACCGATATCGATGACAAGATTATCAACCGCGCCAATCAGGAGGGGACCGATTACCGTACAATCGCCGATCGCTACATCGAGGCTTTTGATGAGGATATGGCGAGTCTCGGGTTGGCCAAGCCGACGGTGGAACCGAAGGCGACCGACCATATCGGCGGCATTATCAGCATCATCGAGGCTCTGATAGCCAAGGGGCATGCGTATGTCTCCGCTGGCGACGTGTATTACGCTGTTGAGACCTTTACCGGCTACCTGAAGCTCTCCGGGCGCAACCTGGAGGATATGCAGGCGGGAGCGCGTGTCGAAGTGGGTGATAAAAAACGCCATCCAATGGATTTTGCCCTCTGGAAGGGGTCAAAGCCGGGAGAACCGTGGTGGCACTCCCCTTGGGGTAATGGTCGTCCCGGCTGGCATATTGAGTGTTCGGCCATGAGCATGGAATTTTTGGGCAAAACCTTTGATATTCATGGTGGCGGCAAAGACCTGGTGTTTCCCCATCACGAAAATGAAATTGCCCAGTCTGAGGGGGCCAACGGTTGCCAGTTCGTGCGCTACTGGTTGCATAACGGGTTTGTCAATATCAACGCCGAAAAGATGAGCAAGTCGCTGGGGAACTTCTTTACAATCCGCGACGTGCTGAAGACGTACGATGCGGAAACGCTCCGTTTTTTCATCCTTTCCGCCCACTACCGTTCACCGCTGGATTTCTCCGACCAGAATCTGGACGAGGCCCGTTCAGGGCTGGAGAGAATCAACAGCTGTCTGGCGGCTCTGGACGAAATAGTGGCAGAACAATCCGCGCCGAGGGCACCTGCTCCTGCCGGTGCCCTGGCCGAGGTCGGTTTGGAACTGCAGGAAAAGGCCGACCAGTTTCTGCCACGCTTCACCGAGGCGATGGACGATGACTTCAATTCGGCGCTGGCGCTGGGTGTGCTGTTTGAAACGGTGCGTTGCACCAACCGTTTTATCGCCGAGACGAAGGAGATGACTCAGGCCTCGCTGGCACTGATCTCGCGTATTCGTGGACTGTTTGCCGAGGCGGGGGGCGTGCTGGGGTTGTTCTCGACGGCGCCGGCAGTATGGCTGGAGGGGCTCAAGGCCGCCAAAGCCGGCGGGATAAGCATGGCGCCGGACGAAATCGAACGACTGATTGTCGAGCGGGCAGAGGCGCGTGCCGCAAAGAATTTCAAGCGCGGTGACGAGATCCGCGACCTGTTGCTGGAAAACGGCATACAACTGCTTGATTCGGCGCAGGGGACAACCTGGAATGTGAAGTAATTCAGTCCGGAGCCGATATTCGGGTTGCATACTCGATTTTGGCTGCTATGATTTTATTCTACCCTGTAAACTCAGGATACGTACGTTAATGAAGTTGCCCCCGCAGGGAGAAGTCCTGGCGTACTAATTCATTATAAGAGGTTCTGTGTGGAGCGGGAGTGTTGCTGGGACAGAGAGGTTATTGAGCTGGCAGATTGCCCGGAAATTGGTGCGGGTGAAGAGGATCTGCTTGTTTCAAAACGACAGCGGAACCTGGATAAATGCAGCGACTGCCACCGTTTTTTAACCGATCTGGCCAGGCTGAGTGATGAGAACAACCCGTTGGCGCCGATACTGACGGATCTTCTTGCCGAATTTCGCCACCAGAAAACGCAGATTCAGTCTCTGGTAAGTTTCCTCGATAATAAAACCCTTGAAATCCGCTTCCTGCACGAACTCGGTTATGTCCTCCAAAGCTCGGTCGATCTGGACGAGGTGCTGTCAGTCGCATTGACCGCGATTACCGCCGGCAAGGGTTTCGGTATGAACCGCGCCTTCCTGCTGTTGTGTGATCGCGAGGACGGGCTGCTGAAAGGGTATCTTGGCCTCGGTCCACGGAACCTTGAAGAGGCCAGCCGTGTCTGGAATGAGATCATCCAGAGCGATATGGATCTGCAGACCCTGGCGCAGAACTTCAGGCTGAACAAACTCTCCTCCGAACGCGCAAAGTTTCACGATGTCCTGGAACAGCTGACGGTTCCACTCTCCAACAAAGATCATATTCTTGTCAAAACGCTGGATGGCAAACGGCCGGTCCTGGTCGAGGGGGCTTTCCAGCATCCGGATGTGCCGCCGGAACTGGCACGTCTGCTGGGCGTGGATGCTTTCCTGGCGATGCCGCTCATTTCGCGCAACCGCCGTGTGGGCATGATCATCGCCGATAACTGCATCACGCATCGAACTATCACCGAAGAAGATATGCATTCGCTGGAAACCTTCAGTTTCCCTGTCGCTTTTGCAATCGAGAGAGCATCGCTGTACGACAAGCTTCATGTTGAGCTGGAGCGAGTCACCGAGGCCGGTAAAAAACTGAAGGAACAGCAGGAGCTGATTGTGAGGATGGAGAATATGGCGCTGGTCGGGCGTATCACCTCCAGTATTGCCCACTCGGTCCGCAACCCGCTGATGATCATCGGCGGGTTCGCCCGTTCCATGCTCAAAAACAGTCCCGCAACCGATTCCAGGCGTACCTTTATTGAATCAATTGTTGCCGAAACCCGCCAGCTGGAAGGAGTCCTGGATGAAATTCTCAATTATTCCGACTCATTGTATCCGACCCGGGACTTCTGGGATGTGAACCAGCTGGTTGAGACCGCTCTGCATGATACCGCGGATGTTTTAACGGCACATGGTTACGCGACGTTCTATTCTCCCGGCATTGACCTGCCGCACGTATATATTGACTTTAAACAGCTTTCCAACTGTGTCCGGACGGTGCTGCACAATGATATTACCGGCATTGGCGCTGACCGCTCTATTTCGATCAACTCGCAGTGTGGTGACGATTGTGTGATACTCACGATTGAAGACCGCAGCCGGCACATCTCCCAGGCGGAGCTTGACCATTTGCTGGTTCCGTTTTCGGAAACCCGTGAGCTTGGTGCCGGACTGGGGCTCGCGCTTTGTAAAACCATGCTTGAAAAACAGGGGATTCCGTTTGTGGCAGAGGCGGAAGCTTTTGATGGAATCCGCTATACCATTACACTTCCCACCCGGAAGGAGGAGCAGACATGAGCAGACTTTTGGTAGTAGATGATGAGGCCAATATCCGGTTACTGTACTCCGAAGAGTTGAAGGACGAGGGGTACGATGTCGTGACAGCGGCAAGCAGCGCGGAGGCGATTGAAAAGCTGCAGTTGGGAGCTTTTGATCTTGCCGTGCTGGATATAAAGCTGAAGAACGAAAGCGGTATTGAGCTGTTGCAGAAACTCGTCAAGGAGCGCCACGACATGCCGGTAATCCTCTGTTCGGCATTTTCATGCTACAAGGACGATTTTTCGGCATGGCTGGCGGACGGCTACGTGGTCAAGTCGGGCGACCTGACGGAGCTGAAACAGGAAATTGCCAGGGTGCTGGCCAAGAAGGCGCAGAAGCTTAAGGCAGACGTCTAGTCTCACTCAGTCCCCCTTGCAGAAGGGGGACTTGCTATTTAATTCAATCTTTGAGGAGTTACCATGAAAGCAGTTATTATGGCGGGGGGCTTCGGCACCCGCATCCAGCCACTTACCGGCAGCATGCCAAAACCGATGATACCGCTCTTCAACCGTCCGATCATGCTTCATATCGTGGAGCTGCTTAAGAAACACGACATTACCGAACTCGTGATGCTGCTCTATCACCAGCCTTTCTATATCAAGAACTTTTTCCGTGATGGTTCAGATTTCGGCGTCAAGATCACGTACGTCACCCCGATTGCCGATATGGGGACGGCGGGGGCGGTCAAAGCTGCCGAGAAATATCTGGATGAGCGTTTCATGGTGATCAGTGGTGACCTTCTTACCGATTTCAATCTGCAGAAGATCATTGACTTTCACACCGACCACAAGGCGAAGGCCACCATTACGCTGACATCGGTGAAGGACCCGCTCCAGTTCGGTGTCGTGATCACCGACAAGGAGAAGCGTATTACCCAGTTCCTGGAAAAGCCGGGCTGGGGCGAGGTGATCTCCGACACGATCAACACCGGCATCTACGTGCTGGAGCCGGAGATTCTGAAATACATCCCGGAGGGGGAGAATTTCGATTTTTCGCAGGATCTGTTCCCGCTGATGCTGAAAAAGAAGGAGGCGCTCTACGGGGTCACCGCCAAGGGGTATTGGCGCGACATCGGCAACACCGATTCGTACCGCGAGGCGTACCACGATATTTTCAAGGGGAAAGTTAACCTGAAGATTGACGAACCGAAGCAGGACTTTGTCGGCAAGGATCTGCGCATCGGTGCCGACGTCAAGCTGGAGTATGCCGCGGGTCTTGAGGGTACGGTCGTCATCGGCGACAACAGCCAGGTTCTGGGGGACGTGCGCATCAAGGATTCGGTGATCGGCCGCAACTGCACCGTGGAAGCGGGGGTCAGGCTCAACCGCTGCATTATCTGGGACAACTCTTATGTCAAGAAGGGCGCCAAGATAACCGACAGCGTCATCTGCTCCAACGTCCGTATCGGCCAGGGGGCGACCCTTGAAGAGGGGGTCATTGTGGCCGATGAGACCTCGGTTGGTGACGAGGCGGTCATCAAGGCCGACGTGAAGATCTGGCCGAAGAAGACCATAGAGGCAGGTGCAACGGTTACCTCCAACATGATCTGGGGGGAAAAGTGGAAAAAGGCGCTGTTTGAGGGGGCGATCATCAAGGGGCTCTCCAATGTGGAGCTCACTCCGGAATTCTGTGCCAAGCTCGGCTGTGCGTACGGCACGTCCCTCCCCAAGGGGAGCTTCGTGCTCGGAGGTCGTGATTCCAATCCGTCATCACGCATGCTGAAGCGTTGCTTTATGGGTGGGCTGCTGTCGGCCGGCATCAATGTCCGCGACATGAAAATGATATCGCTGCCGCTTGTCCGCTACAAGTTGAAGACGTTTGGCGAAGTCGGGGGGGTTCATTTCCGCCAGGCACAGGATGATCCGGCTCTGCTGGAGATAGTTTTTCTTGATGGTGACGGCCTGGATTTCTCCAGCAACATGGGGAAGAATGTGGAGCGCATCTTTTTCAAGGAGAATTTCCGCCGGGCGCACCATACGGAACCGGGGGTTATCACCGATATCAACAGCGTCGGAGATTTTTACCGCGAAGGGTTCCTGCGGGTACTGGATCGCGAATTGCTGAAAAAATCCGCGTTTACCGTGGTGGTGGATTTCAATTTTTCTCCTGCCAGCCAGATGCTGCCGCAGCTTCTGAACGGGCTCGGGTTTTCGGTGATCGCGCTCAATGCCTATGTGGACGAAGGTCGCGGAGTCCAGATAAAAGAAAAAGAGCAGGCGCTGACCCAGCTTTCGGCAATTGTCTCTTCGCTCGGGGCCCAGGGGGGCTTCTGGCTTGACCCTTCCGCCGAGTCAATCACGCTGGTTGATGAGAACGGGCGCATCTGTTCCGGTATCGAACTGCTCTCCCTGACAGTGGCGCTGCTGCTGAAGACAGGCCAGAATGGTGGTATTGCCGTGCCGGTGCAGGCCCCGTCAACCATAGAGCAGATGGCCGCTTTGAAGGGGTGCCAGGTGGTCCGGACCAAGAGCTCGGACCGCGCCATGCTGGAGGCAGCCTCCTCTTCGGAAATCATGATGACCGGTACCACTGACGGTCGTTTTGCCTTCCCCCGTTTCCAGTCGGCATTTGACGGCATGTTTGCCATAGCAAAACTGATGGAGCTGAGCGCTGCCGCTGGAGTGACGCTGTCACAGGCGCTTACGGAGGTGCCGCCAACCGCCTTTCTGCAAACCAGTCTTCCCTGCCCCTGGGAGATGAAGGGGGGGATCATGCGCAAGATGAGCGAGGACAGCCTCGAAAAGGAGGCCTCCTTCATCGACGGCATCAAGGTGCATTTTGGAGCGGAGTGGGTGCTGGTGCTGCCTGATCAGTATCTTCCGGTTGTCCATATAGTTGCCGAGGCGAGGGATCATAAGTCGGCCCAGAGGCTGCTCGGCGAATTCGAAAAGAAGATCGTGGCGTGGAAGAAGGAGATGGCGTAGCCGATTATGCCACATACTCAGCCGCTCGATGTGGTCATCGTATGGCACATGCACCAGCCGTACTATAAAGACCCGCTCAAAAATGAATATGCTCTCCCCTGGACGTACCTGCACGGCATCAAGGATTATTTTGACATGCCGGCAATAGTTGAGGATACGCCGGGCGCCAAGGCGGTGTTTAATCTGGTGCCGTCGCTGATAGAGCAGCTGTTGGAGTATGCTTCAGGGGATGCGGTCGATCCGTTTCTTGCAAAGGGGAAAGCTGATCCATCAGGGATGAGTCCGGATGACCGGGTTTTTCTGCTGGAAAATTTTTTCTCGGCCAACCGCGAAAATATGATTGAGCCCTCCCGTCGCTACCTTGAGCTGCTCTATATGGCGGGTGAAGGGAAGCCGGGCCTTGCCGCCGAGCGGGTCAGGCATTTCAGCGATCAGGACCTGCTGGACCTGCAAGTGCTGTTCTTTCTGGCCTGGACAGGTGAGGCGGCCCGGCGCCGCTATCCGGCTTTTGCAGCTCTGGCGGCCAAGGGTGAAAATTATTCTGCTGCCGATAAGGAGCTGCTCTTCGCTACTCAGCTGGAAGTACTGCAGGCGATAATACCGTTGTACAAGCGCCTCCACATTGAGGGGAGGATCGAGCTGTCAGTGACTCCGTACTATCACCCGATCCTGCCGCTGCTCTGCGATATGCGCATAGCTCATACGGCGATGCCGCGCGCGACCTTGCCGACAGCCCACTTTCGCCACTCCGAGGATGCCAGAGCCCAGATTCGGCGTGGCATAAGCTATTTCCGCGACATATTCGGCTTCCAGCCTGCCGGAATGTGGCCTTCGGAGGGTTCCGTCAGCAACGAGGCGTTGACGATTATCGCCGGAAGCGGTATCAGTTGGATCGCCACTGACGAGGAAATTCTGGCAAAGAGTATTGACGGCGGTCTTGGGATAGGCAAAGAGCGCCTGTACCGGCCATGGCGTTACAGCAGCAGCCAGGGGGAGATCGGTGCATTCTTCCGCGATCATGAACTCTCCGACCTGATCGGCTTTACCTACTCGCAGTGGGAGGCGGGGCGGGCCGTGGACGATCTGTGTGCACGTCTGAACGCCATAAAATCACGTCTTGGCGGATCCGGCCGGGTTGTTTCGATCATTCTTGATGGTGAAAACGCCTGGGAATATTATCCGGATAACGCCTATGCTTTTCTGCAGGGGATGTACAAGGGTATTGCCGCCGCTGCAACACTCCGGCTGGCTACCTGCAGCGAAGTTCTGAGGGAGACCAGTTTTGACGGCCGGCTGAATAACATTTTTCCCGGTTCATGGATTAACGGCAGCTACGGCATCTGGATAGGTCATCCTGAAGAAAACCTGGCCTGGGACCTGCTTGCTCAGGCACGTGAGGCTGCGGTTTCCGGTAATCCGCTTGTCGCCGCCGCCCTTCTGAGCGGGGAGCCCTCTGCAGACGCCACGGTAGAGGCTCTATGCCGTTCCCTGTATGCCGCTGAAGGTAGCGACTGGTTCTGGTGGTACGGGGATGACCATTTTTCGCCGCATAGTGACCGTTTTGACCGGCTCTTTCGCCAGCATCTGATGAATATCTACCGTCTTTTGGGGCAGGATTACCCGCGCGGGCTGCTGGAACCGATCAAAACGAAGAGTCCGGCCGGCTTGATCCGTGAACCGGCTGCCTTTATCGACCCCGAGATTAACGGCAGGATCAGTGATTACTTTGAATGGCTGGCGGCAGGACTGTATGATTTGACCCGTCAGGGTTCTGCGATGCATTCATCGGACCGGATGCTGCAGAGTTTCTACTACGGTTATAACGAGAAGGCGCTCTTCTTTAGAATTGACGGCATTCAGGATCTGCATCTGCTGCTGCATGAGAATGATGTCCTGAACCTGCACCTTATTTACGACCGTGAATTCCGTTTGCCCCTCAAGATCCGTTCTGACGAAGGGCTTCTCCAGGTTAAGGAAAACGGTATCTGGGCCCCCACCAACAGCTACTGCAACTGGAAAATTTTCCGTACCTGCGAGGTCTGCATCCCGCTGGAGGTCTTGCATCTGCCGCCAAAGTGCAAGCTCTTCGCTTCGTTATCGCTGGTGCGCGACAACGAGGAGATCGGCCGCTGGCCGAGCGATGCACCGCTGATGCTGTATTATGCGGGAGCGGATATCGAACTGGACAACTGGCTTATTTAATTCGACTCCACCAAACGTCCCTCTGCTGCGTTACGCTCACTATTGCGGGATGCGACGTACCATGGGGTGCGCCTCGCCCCGCCATATCGCAAGCCTTGCATCTGGAACCCGTGGCGAAGCCGGCAGGTAAATTCAAAGACTTGATTCAGGAGAAAGCATGTCCGAGCTACGCTGGGATCCGATAAAGCTGCACTGGGTAATCATCGCAACTGAACGCGGTCGTCGTCCGCGAGATTTTCAGGTGGAGCAGGAGCAGGGGGGGATGATTGCCTGCCCGTTCTGCTACGGTAATGAGGATAAGACACCCCCGGAGATCTTTGCCATTCGCCCGGGTGGCGAGCCTAACGCCGCTAACTGGCGGGTACGGGTTATTCCTAACAAGTATCCGGCGTTACGGGTCGAGGGTGAACTGAATAACCGCGGCTACGGCATGTATGATGTTATGAACGGCATCGGAGCGCACGAGGTGATCATTGAAACTCCCGACCACAACCGTACGCTGGCCGATCTGACGGTCAATGAGATCAACGACGTGCTGATCGCGTATCGCCATCGCTACCTGGATCTGCGCAAGGATTTCCGCTTTCGCTATATGGTGCTGTTCAAGAATCACGGCACCCGTGCGGGGGCATCCCTCTCTCATTCCCATAGTCAGCTTATTGCGGTGCCGCTGCTGCCGCCGGTGGCAAGTACCCAGCTGAAGGTCGCCCGTAATTATTACAGTGATAAAGAACGCTGTATTTTCTGCGATATGATTGAGTTTGAGCTTCGTGAAGGGGTGCGTGTGGTAAAGGAGTTTTCCAACTTCGTGACAATGACCCCCTACGCTTCAAGTTCGCCGTTTGAACTGCGCCTGTTCCCGAAACGTCACAGTCACGATTTTGCCCTGATGGATGATGCCCAGTTGGCGGAGCTGGCGGTTGCCATGAAGGATATGCTGCTGCGTGTCAAGACGGTATTGCGGGATGCGCCGTACAATTTTATTCTGCATAACGCTCCACCTATGCATCGCCGGCCTGGTAAGCCGGATCAGTGGATCTCTCTGGAGTATGATTACCACTGGCATATCGAGTTGGTGCCGCGGTTGACTCAGGTGGCCGGTTTTGAGTGGGGTACCGGTTTTTATATCAACCCGACTTCGCCTGAGGATGCGGCCGAATTCCTGCGAGAGGCTGATGTCTGATATACGGGCGGTGCTCGACGCGCTCTACGCTGCCAGATCTTCTCATCATCTGGACAATGATCCACTCTCTTTCTGCCACCGCTACCCAGATCCATCAGATCAGGAGATTGCTGCGGTTATCGCTTCATCATTTGCCTATGGCTCTGTTGTCATAATCTTGCGCACGCTGGAAACGATATTTGCAGAGATGGGGCCGTCACCGAGAAAGTATGTCGAAAATTTTGACCCGGATGCCGGCCTGCGTACGTTCTCCGGCTTCAAGCACCGCTTTAATGACGGCCGTGACCTCTGTGCACTGCTTTGGGGGATGAGGCAGATGGTGGAACAGTGTGGCAGTATCCAGTCATTTTTTCTGTGTGGATACTCCGCTGGAGATGCTGACGTGAGCGGCGCATTGAACAGCTACTCCGCCGCAGTTCAAGCTCTGAGCTATAGTGCAGTCTTCGGTGGTGACAGCATCCCGCCCAACTCCTACTTTCGCTTCCTGTTCCCGGCCCCCGTTTCCGGTAGCGCCTGCAAACGACTCTGTATGTTTCTCCGTTGGATGGTTCGCCGTGCGGACGGTATTGACCTGGGTTTGTGGGAGAACGTTTCCCCGTCACAGCTTATTATCCCTGTTGATACGCATATCTGCCGCATCGGTCGCTACCTTGGCCTGTCCAGCAGAAAGGCCGCCGACTGGCGTATGGCACAGGAAATTACTGCTGCCTTGCGTGCCTTTGATCCGCTTGATCCGGTTAAATATGATTTTTCTCTTGCCCATCTGGGAATCAGTGACGGATGTGACGGTAAAGACATGAGCCGTTGCACTTCATGTCCGATAACCGGAATCTGTGCACAAAACTTGACTTAAACGGTCGAAATGCTACGGCGTAATGATTTGACACCTTTCACCCTTTCTGATATAGAACGAGCGTTGTTTCAGATAGTTCCATGGATTCCTACCATAAGCTGCCATCATCGAGGAGTTGCAGATGATCATCCAATGCGAAAAATGTCAAACTCGGTTCAGGCTTGACGATTCCAGGGTCACTGATAAGGGTGTCAAAGTCCGCTGCACCAAGTGCAAACATGTCTTCAGGGTGCATAAGGAGGGGGCGGATGTGGAGCCCTTTGCGCAGGGTACGGCCTTGTCCGGTTTTGCTCCTTTAGACAGCCAGGGTGATGTGCCGGCAGCAGCTCCAGATGATCAGCAGGACGTTGCCGGTGACGCGACGTTTGTCTCTGCCGGTTTTGACGGATATGAAGATTCATCGGCCGATAGCGCAGATGATTTCAGTTTAAACGGTACAGAAACATTTGATGCATCGACGATAACTTTTGAGTCAGATGATTTTGATGCAATGGCTCCTAAATCAGCCGGGCCAGCTGCCATTGGTGGTGGTGTAGATTTTTCCAACTTCGATTTTGGCGAGGCAATTTCTGAGCCGGATTCAACGCCGCTCTCTACGGTGTCGGCTGCCGACTTTATTGACAACGATAGCGAGTATGTTGCCGTTGCTCCTCGGAAAGAGGCGCTGCAGGGGCTCGACTTCTCGGATGATGATATGTTTGGAGCCGTTGTAGAAGCGGCTCCGGAGGAGTCTGGTGCCGCAATCACCTTTGATTTTGAAGGTGATGACAGTTTTGCTGAATCAATGGATATGGGTGGTCACGATTCAAGCGGTAAAAGTGGCAAGTTGTTCTCGCTTGATACAGCCGGTGATGCCCCCTTCAGTCTGGATGAAATCGATTTTGGCGACGAGTTGACATCAGTAGCGGTTCAGCAGGTAAACCCGGAAGATCTGAAGCCTTCTCAGGAGATACTCTTTGCCCCTCTGGCTGAGGCACAGATCAGGCCGGTGTCTACCGAAGCAGCACCGTCTCTTCCGGGCGTAGGTCCCATTGGTGAACAGCACGAGTTACCGCCGCTCTCTATCGCTTCCAGGCGGAAACAGAGCCCGCTTTTCGGTATCGTAATTGCTGTAGCGGCATTGCTGGTTGTTTCAGTTTTAGGCTATATCGGCTATTCGTCATTTTCTACAGCGAAGAATGCTACACCGGAAGCCGGCAGGATTAGCGTCCGTGCCGTGAAAGCGGTCTTCATTAAAAATGAAGGTGCAGGTGATCTGCTGGTTATTTCAGGTGAGGCTCTCAATGAGTTTCCCAAGCCGCGGGCGGCTCTGCAGGTTAAGGCGACGGTATTTGATTCCACCGGCACAAGCATCGCTACCAAGAATGCGTATGGTGGCAACCCGTTAACGGAGGAACAGCTGGAGAGTTTGCCTCTTGATAAGATAGAGGCGGCGATGGCGAATCAATTTGGCGATTCGCTGGCTAATATGGAAGTTGCCCCCGGTAGGGCGATTCCTTTTGTCATCGTGGTTGCCAACCTGCCTCCAGGCGCGAAAGATTTTGCGGTGCAGTCTTCCGGGTCAACGGTTGCAACCGGTAAGCAATAGAGGTACTTCACATAACAGAAACAGAAAGGGCGCTGACAGGAATGTCAGCGCCCTTTTTTTACTGGGAATAAGCCTCGTGATGAAAAGCTGCTACAGGATCTCAACCAGACGGATCGCAAAAGTGAGGTCACGCCCTGCCAATGGGTGATTACCATCCAACGTTATCGTTGTATCGGTAACTTCAGTTACCAGAACCGGTAGAGGTGATCCATCTTCGAGAATTACTTCCATCTGATGCCCTGGTTCCGGTTTAATGTCGGTCGGGATTTCGCTCCGCTCGATAACAGCCACCATCTCTTCTGCACGCTGCCCGTATGCATCATCTGCGGGTATGGAGACCGTAACGCTTTCGCCAGGCTCAAGGCCGATCACTGCCGCTTCGAATTTAGGTATCAGCTGTCCGGCGCCAATGACAAACTCCATAGGATCCGTTGACTGGCTGGCACATCCACAGCCGTCATTGACCTCTTTACTGCTGCCGCAGCCACAAGAATGATCATCAGGTTGATCCGGTAAGCTTTCCGATGAATCAAAGACAGATCCATCTTCGAGTGTGCCGGTATAGTGTACTTTTACTTTGTCTCCAGTTTTAGCCTTTGCCATGGTTGCATCCTTTCAGTGTGTGTGCCCGGTGTTCAGGGATTCTTCTATTGCAGATATCTGTTTGTTGAATTGTTCCGGGTGATCGCCGCTTATGCGCAGACGTTTATGGCGGGATGATTCTCCTGAAACAATCTCAACCGCTGATTTTGAAACGTTAAAGAGCCCGGCGATAAACTCACGGCAGAGCTTATTGGCAGCGCCATCAACAGGCGGCGAGGTAAGCCTTATCTTGAGTTCCTCCCCCACAAGGCCGCACAGCTCGTTTTTTGATGCCCGCGGTTGAACGTATACGCTCAGTACCAGGTCATTGTGGATGGTTTTTAGAAAAGGGAGTTCAGCTCTGAGCATCGCCTGAAAGTTGGTGGCCGAAGCTTTCGAGTAATCCCTTGAAACTCATTTCAAACTGGATTTTCTGCCGCCGGATCTCTTCAATACGGCTCTTTAATTCACCCAACTGCCGCTCGGCATCGGCAACAATACGTTCACCCTTCAGCTCGGCTTCTGATACTATCAACTCGGCCTCTTTGCGGGCATTGGCCTTCATCTCCTCGATTACACGCTGGGCAGAAAGCAGGGTCTCGCGAAGTTCCCGTTCCTTTTCAGCCATGTCGAGTGACTCCCGGTTGTGGCGTGACTGCTGCTCTTTCATCTCGCTGTTTTCACGAAGCAGGCTCTCCATTTCACCGGCAACTGTTTGGAGAAAGGCATCAACGTCATCAGGATCAAGGCCTCTAAAAGTCTTTACCCTAAACTGTTGCTGTTGAATATCGAGTGGAGAGATCTTCATGGTGTATCAACCTCGCAGGTGTGTAACGTAAAATGGGGATAGATGTTTATTGTGCAGATAGTTTCAAATAACATTCGGCTTTATAAAGATTCGCATCCGCGGCGAGGAGTGAGGCCGAATTGTCTGCCAGATAACGATCAAACAGCTCCAGGGCGGTACGGCAATCATTCTGGTGAAATGCCTTTACCGCTGATTCGTAGAGCTTCTGGCCCGTGGCATCTTTGGCTGTCGTAGATCTCTTTTGCGACGGTGTTGGGGGGTTGGGCTCTTGTGTAGGGGCCTTCTTCACATGACTGACCGATTTCCTGTTTTCTCTGGCCGGTTTGACTTTTTTGGTTTCGCCTTTGTTTAAATCACTCAAAGAAAGTTCTGTACTCGTGGCAGAAGCCGGGGTAGACGTGTTCACTTTGTCTGTTGGCAAAATATCACTGTTTTTATGCGTGGCATTTTTGCCACCGTGAGCTTTGGGTTTGGCCGCTGAAACGGGCGGTCTGGAACCGGCACTGGCAGAATCTGCTCTCTCCGTTTGCGTCACCGGAACCTTAAGCATGTTGCCGGTATAAATGAGGTCGGGGTTTTTAATGTTGTTGAACAGAAGAATCTGGGGGAAATACATCCCGTGACCGCTGAACCTGCGTGAAAGTTTATAAAGGGAGTCACCCTTCTGTATTTCAATCTCACGGACAAGGAGACCGTCCTGCGATGGCTCTTTCTGGTCAGCCGGGGCCGGTTGGGGAACATACAGGAGATTCTGCTGGCCCCAGGCCGGTAGTGCAATACAGATCATGATAACAAGGAGGGTCGTGCGGCCGGAGCGTGACGTCATATCAATACCTGTTTCCCAGTTGGTCTTCGTAGCTCAGAATGTTTTTTACCTGAATGGCTGTCCCGACTCCGATACCCGGTTTAACTCTGAATGAAACCTTGATGCTGCGCTTCTCAGCGGCACCCAACTCCTTGAAACGCCAGACAACAGCTCCGTTGCTGACGGCACTCGTCGCAGGGTCAGCAGCAACCAGTTCAAGCTGATCAGGCCAGGCGCTCTGCAACACTACAATCCGCGCGAGATTGGAACCGTTATTGGTGATCGTCAAATCGAATGAAGCGATGTCACCCGGCTTGAGCCGTCCATTAAGTCCGGTCATGGCCATCTTGAGGAGTGGTCTCGAGTAGGCAAGCTTGATTGAGCCAGTGGCGTAATTGCCGTTGTCCCCTTCCGGCGCAAAAGAAACCTGAACGTTGCCGCTGCTGTTATCGGCGGCAGTTACCGGAGTTTTGATCTCTAACAGGATGCCGGCTTCCTCGCGCGGTGCAAGCGGGCCGATCTCGCTGATTTCAGGTTCACCGGCCTGATGGATGCCGTCGCGGTTCAGGTCATTGAAAACAGTTGCACTCTGTGCGCCGGTGACCACGTGCGAAATCTTGAATTTTTCTCTTATATTACCGGTATTGGTCACCACAACAGGGACAGTGACAGTCTGCCCTGGAATCGTTATCAGGTTGTCTGATCCGGAGCGAACGGAGATGCCATGCCGGGACTCTACAGAGGACAGATTTGAAACAAAGGCGGCGGTTGTTTTGAGCTTATTGTTGATTAATTCTGCCCGGGTGGAGAGTTCCTGGCCGGCCAGTGAGTCGTCTTTGAGTTGCAGGCTAACACTGAATTCACGGCTCTCGCCGGATTTAAGCTGTAAACCGTCTAACACCAGTGCTGATTTCATCTCCTGCCTGAATCCGGAGGCTGCATAATCAACAGGCTCAAACTGTGGCGGGAAGTTCAGGCGCAGCGTTACATCCTGTGCGGCGGTCGAGCCGACGTTGAGAATGGCAATGCGATACACCGGCTTGTCACCCGGAAGAATCTTGGTTTTATCTGTGCGCAGGACAGCTCTCAGGAGTGGTGCAGAGGCGGTAAGCTGGACTTCACGAGACTGGCTGGCTTCTGCCAAAAGTCTTGATGCAGCCTTAACCGGGTGCGTGATACGCAAGCCGTCGATGCTGCCAGGTGGAATGACAAGTTCGATTAATCCTTTAAATGTTTCGCCAGGTACAAGGTCCGGTGTTTGGCTGATGGCAACTTCGGGAGCTGCTGCCGAGGCGAAGCGGGTTTTAAAATCTGCCGGGAATGCAGATTCAAGATAGAAGGAGTCATTGCCGTTGCCGCGGTTGATGACTTCAAACGGGATCGTAATAACCTCGCCAACCGTGGAAGTATCCGGGCGAGGTAAAAGATTGAATTCGAAACCGGCGAACTGGGCAACTTCAAAGCGTAATACCTGGGCATTTTCCGCTGCTGCGGGCGTCTCGGCAGCCTGAACCGGAAGCGCAACAGCAACGCCCAATTCACGCAGTTTTGTCACCGCTGTTACGGCTGCTTTGGATGTCGGAAATTTGTCGATTATGGTCTTGTACTGGCTGATAGCCTTCTCACGATACGCCTGTTTTGTCGCCTTATCCTTTTCTTCGGCATGTCTCTGTTCTGTCAGGCGTGTTTCTGCCGCTTTTGCAATTGCAATCCGGTTTTCGTCTGCCTTTATCTGGGCAATACGCGCTGCTTCAATTTTCTGCGCGTTTATGCGGGCAGTTTCAGCCTCAACTTCAGCCCGGAGCGTTTCCTCTGCTTTAGCAGCCGCCAGACGATCCTGTTCGATCTTTGTTGCTGCTGCCTGTTCAGCTGTGAGACGATCCTGTTCTGTTTTTGCTGCTGCTTTTTCAGCCGCTTTGCGCTCTTCTGCTGATTTGATGGCTGCAATACGCTGCTGTTCGGCTTTTTCGCGCGCCTCGGTCTCCTGAGCTATCCTGACCTGCTCGGCTTTGATTGCAGCAGCACGCTCCATCTCTTTTCTCTCAGCGGCAGCCTTTTGTTCCGTCTGCTCAAGAGCTGCAGTGCGTGCGGCTTCGGCAGCCATTTTAGCTTCGTTTTCCTTGGCGGCAGCCAGGGCTTTTGCATCCGGCACTGCTGCAAGTTTAGGCAGAGGTTGCCCGGTCGGAAGTTCTTCACCGTTTTCATAACGAGCGGTAAGCGCGAGGAGATCGCTCTCGGCGGTGTTTCTGAGCGGGTTTTCAGGGTATTCTTTGGAGAACTGTGAAAGGTAACGCGCAGCCTCCCGTTGGTTGCCGGCTTTGTAGTAGGAACGGGAAAGCCAGAACAGTGCCATATCCCTGAGGGGGGTGTCGGGGTATTTCTGCAAAACCTCATTCATCTTTTCAATTGAGGATGCATAATCTTTCTGCTGGTAAGCATTAAATCCGGCAATAAAAACCTGTGAATCCTCCGTTTCCTGGCAGTAGGCCGGAGATGCAGCCAGTGATGAAATTATGACGAGGGCGACCAGAAGCCGGGGTAGGATGTTGCGACATAATCTCAATAATATCACGTTAATGGACCTCTTTTATCCGGCTACGCTGCTAAAGGCGCACGGAATACAGATGGAGTCTGCAGGTAAAATGCCTCCTAAGTAGCACCTCCCGGCGCCGTTGTCAACGAAAGAAACGTTATGTCAGTACGTTACACCGTGTGATCGTGCGAATGTCCCGCAGTATTTATGTAAATAAAAAGGGCGCTTTCGAGGTCAGCGAATGCTGTCTTCGGGGTAGGCTCCGATTTTGTGAATCGAAAGGTCTGCACCGTTATATTCCTCTTCCTGATCAAGGCGGATTCCAACAGTTTTGCTAAGCACTCCATAGACAACAAAGCTACTGGACAGGGCGAATATAATTGCCAGTACACTTCCACCCAGCTGAGAGATAAAGCTGACTCCACCGACTCCGCCCAGAAACTTCTGTCCGAAAATCCCGGCGGCAATCCCTCCCCAAGTGCCAATTACACCGTGTAGAGGCCATACTCCGAGGACGTCGTCAATTTTGAGTTTCTCCTGTTCAAAGTGAAAGCCGTAGACAAATATCACGGAGGCAATACAGCCGACCATGAATGCGCCAAGCGGGTGCATGATGTCACTGCCGGCACAGACCGCAATCAGACCGGCCAGGGCGCCATTGTGAATAAAACCGGGGTCGTTCTTGCCGGCGATGAGTGCAGCGATGATGCCGCCAACCATAGCCATCAGAGAGTTAACCGCCACCAAGCCGGAGATCTTTTCCAGGTTGCCGGCGCTCATGACATTAAAACCGAACCAGCCTACGGCCAGGATCCAGGAGCCGAGCGATAGAAAGGGGATGTTGCTGACAGTAAGGGGGTGGGATTTGCCGCGGATGTAGCGGCCCATGCGCGGGCCGAGGATGATAACAGCAGGCAGGGCAATCCAGCCGCCAAGCGAGTGGACGACGACAGATCCTGCATAATCGTGGAACTCTGCACCGCCGACCGATTTGAAAAAAGATTGTAACCCGGAGGCATTCTGTCCCCAGATGAGGGATTCAAAGACTGGGTAGGAGATTCCGGCAAAGATGGCGCCGGCAGTTACCTGCGGCCAGAACTTGGCCCGTTCTGCAATGCCGCCGGAAATAATGGCGGGGATGCATGCCGCAAAGCAGAGTAGAAAGAAAAAATGAACGAGGTTATATCCCTGTGTCGCGCCGAGTAGCTCACCGGCCGGCTTCAAAAAGGAAATTCCATACGCGATCGGAAAACCGATTGTAAAATATACGAGCGTTGAAACAGCCCAATCGGTGAGTATTTTTACCAGTGCATTGACCTGGTTTTTTTTGCGCACTGTGCCGACTTCAAGAAATGCAAAGCCTGCATGCATTGCAAACACCATTACTGCACCCAGCATAAGAAAAAGAACGTCCGCACTGCTACTAAGACCTGTCGTCGTTGACATGGTTTCCATACAGATTACCCCCGTTGGTGTCTGGTGCCCGTCATTGGGCATTTTGGTCTCACAGCAAGAAAGCGGCCAATTGTTTTATTCAGGCAACCTGTCTAATATTGCTGGTTTTATTTGGTGCAGGCATGTTTAGTGTCTGCCTGAGTAATTGGCATGTGCTGTTTAATTAGGCAGATATCTGCTTAATTAAGTCACTTCCCATTCCGGGTGCAAACGGGTAGAATTCCGCCAATGTCCCTCGAAGAAAAAATACTGAAATTTCCGTCCTCACCTGGCGTCTATTTGATGCGCGATGGGGGCGGTGAAATTATCTATGTCGGTAAGGCGCGCAGTTTGAAGCAGCGTGTGCGCTCATACTTCAGCCGGTCAGGTGACTCCCGTCCGCACGTCAAATTTCTTATGGCGAAAGTCGTCGATATCGAAGTGGTCCTGACCGATACCGAGAAGGAGGCGTTGCTGCTTGAAAATACACTCATCAAGCAGCATCACCCTCGCTATAACCTGGATCTCAAGGACGATAAGACCTATTTTTCGCTGCGGATTAATCCGCATGAGGAGTTTGCCCGGTTTACGATCGTGCGTAAGCGTCCACATGATGGTGCCCGCTATTTCGGCCCCTATTCCTCCGGTGCAGCGGCACGTGATGTACTCCGGCAGATGGCGCGAATGTTCCCGCTTCGGCACTACCCGCTTGCAACCTGTATGTCCCGCAAACGCCCCTGTCTGTACCATCAGATTGGTCAGTGCAGCGCTCCGTGCCACGGCCTGATTACGCGGGAAGCTTACGCGGATCTGGTCGGCGGGGCCATGCTCTTTCTGGAGGGAAAGGGGCGGCAGCTCGTGGCTGAGTTCAAGCGGCGCATGATAGAGGCATCGGAGCGTATGCTCTACGAAGAGGCCGCCAACTGGAGAAATCTGCTTCGCTCAATTGAAGTGACGGTAGAAAAACAGAAAGTTGTACTGCACGGCGGAGATAGCGATGTGGTTGGTTTTTACCGGGACGGAAGCCGGGTAGAGCTGGCGCTCTTGTTTATTCGTGCCGGAATTCTTATCGGGAGCCGCCTGTTCAGTTTTTCCTGGGAGTTGGACGATGAGGCCGCTGTGGCCGCATTCCTGAAGCAGTATTACACCGCTGCGGTTTTTATCCCGGAAGAGATTCTTGTACCGCTTGATGTCGCTGATTGCGGTGTGCTGAACGAGTTGTTCGGTGAACTGAAAGGAGGCAAGGTCTCTCTCCTCCATCCTCAGCGAGGGACCAAGCGTGAGCTGGTTGACCTTGCGGTCAAGAATGCCATATCTGCTTGCAGGGAGCGTGATGAGAAGAAGGCATCGGCTGAGGCGGTACTGGTTGAACTCTCCCTTCGCCTGCAGTTGGGGAGAACCCCCCGCCGGATTGAGTGTTATGATATTTCCACAATCCAGGGGCGTTTCTCGGTGGGCAGCTGCGCAGTGTTTACTAACGGAGCGGCAGATCGACGCAGTTACCGTCATTACCGCATTCAAACCGTTACCGGTCAGGATGATTTTGCCATGCTGCGGGAGGTTTTTATGCGTCGATTCCGTGCCGGCAGTTTGGAATCAAGTGATATGCCGGACCTGGTTGTCGTTGACGGCGGGATCGGGCAGCTGAACGCGGTGCAGCAGATACTTGTCGAGCTCGGACTGGTTGGACGTTTTGCCTTGGTGTCGCTGGCCAAGAGTCGTGTTCTGCACGATGCTTCGGCAGGTGGCGTCAGCAAAAGTGACGAACGGATATTCCTCCCGGGGCGAAAGAATCCGGTGGTACTCCGCCAGAACTCGGCGCCGCTGCTTCTGTTGGCCGCTATCCGTGATGAGGCGCACCGTTTTGCGATAGGATACCACAGGAAGTTGCGCGGCAAAGAGGGGATTGCGTCGCTAATAGAGGGCATCCCGGGTGTTGGGCCCAAGCGTCGGGTTGCCTTGTTGAAATATTTTGGGAGCCTGCAGCTAATCAAGGAGGCGGCAGTGGAGGAAATTTTGGCCATTCCCGGCATGAACCGGACAACGGCAGAAGCTGTCTATAGGGGGCTGCATAATGACTAGGCCGGTTACAATACCTGATTTGCTTGCCATTCTTGGTCCGACAGCTTCAGGCAAGACGCATCTGGCCGTTGCCTTGGCGGAGAGTTTTGGTGGCGAGATAATCTCGGCTGACTCGCGCCAGGTTTTCAGAGGAATGGATATCGGGAGCGGTAAGGACCTGCATGAATATGGTCGGGTGCCGTATCATTTGATAGATATTGTGGCTGCCGGCGGAGAATTCAGTGTTTTTGATTTTCAGCGTCGGTTTCTGGGTGCCTATGAAGAGGTTGCCGGTCGCGGGGCTCTTCCGATTCTTTGTGGTGGCAGCGCCATGTATCTGGATTCGGTGCTGCGAGGCTACCGTATGGTCGAGGTGCCTCGCAATGATGCTTTGCGGGGGGTGTTGGCGGCGCAAACGGATGCTGAACTGGTAGTGGAATTGAGGCGTCTCAAGCCTGACCTGCATAATAGTACTGATCTGCTGGATAGGGAACGTACTATCAGGGCAATTGAAATTGCCAGCGGAACGGTCGAACAATGTTTTGCAAATGAGCTGCTGCCCAGGTTGCAGTCGGTGGTTATCGGTATCAACTGGGAGCGTGATGTTTTGCGTCGGCGCATAACAGATCGGCTGAGGAGCCGGCTTGAGAATGGTTTGATTGAAGAGGTAGAGCGGCTGCATGAAGGGGGGATAGCGTGGGAACGGCTCGATTATTATGGTCTTGAGTACCGTTATGTTGGTGGCTATCTTCGGGGTGATATGGACAAAAATGACATGTTTCAGAGACTGAACTCAGCCATCCATAACTTTGCAAAACGCCAGGGGAACTGGTTCAGGCGCATGGAGCGGCATGGTGTTACTATCAATTGGGTTGATGGCGAGGGGGATCAGTTAGCGCAGGCCATGAAAATTATCAATAGTAGTGGTCTCGTCTTGCAATCATCCTGAACCAACGGAATTGTGCTGAGTGATTGGAATATATATATTATATAAATAATAGCGTGTAATTTAATTTGCTTGACATCGTTTGTGCGATGCTGATAAGTTAACATTAGTTCGGATATTTCCGGATAAAATCATTAAGAAGAATCAGGAGAAGTAAGCACATGGTAAACGGAACAGTAAAATGGTTTAACGACAGCAAGGGTTTTGGATTTCTTGAGCAGGAAGGCGGCGAAGATGTATTTTGCCATTTTTCCGCAATCGCAGGCGAAGGTTTCAAATCCCTTGCAGAAGGCGATAGAGTAACTTTTGAAGTAACAAAGGGTCCGAAAGGGCTTCAGGCCGCGAACGTAACAAGAATTTAACGCTTGGCTTCGTTTCAAAACCGAAAACCCCGGATATTCTCCGGGGTTTTTTTTTGCATTATTTTTTGCGCCAAGGGTAAATGTCAATCAGTCTGATACAAGACTCCGCGTATTAACTTCCCATTTTAAGCGACATGCCGGTGCTTACGAGATAGTGGTAAGCTGTATCAAGAACAATGATCTGTAGAACGTAGATTGCGGCAAAGGCGACCAACGGTGATAGGTCCAGCATGCCGGTATCCGGCATGTGTCGACGTATACGGCGCAATAGCGGGTCTGTGACACGATAGATAAAGTTAACCAGCGGGTTGTAGGGGTCGGCGTTAACCCATGAAACCACGACACTGGCCAGCAGAATGTATTTATAAATTGTTAGAAGTCCGCCGGCCAGTTCAACAAGTTTTGCCAGCGCGAGCAGAATGTTTGCAAGTAAAACCATAGGTTAGCTCCTAAAATATACGTTAAAAGTGGCATCACTATGCCTCAATGCTGCGGCAAAGTCAAAACAGAAACAGCTGTCACCGCTGTGCGGCGTAATTATCGAGCTGTCGGATAAAGGAAACTGATTATGAATAAAAAAATGACGGCCGTGCTACTCTCGGCCCTTGTATTGCCGGGCCTCGGGCAGCTCTATCTTGGCCGCAAAGTGGTTGGAGGGATTATCCTTGTACTGGTCAATCTGGTACTGCTACTGGCGCTGTTTGTAGTGTTGCGTGGCCTTTCACCAGTTATAGCGGCTCAGATTGGTGGCGGGGCGATTGTTGTAACGCAAGCCGAGGTCCTGAAAGCGCTGGATGGGGTAAGCGGATTTGGCAAGGCCGTCCTTGCGGTCTTCGGTGTGTTGTGGGCATTTTCAATCATCGATGTTCTCAAATCCAGATAAGGTTGGTGGGCTGCTTTCGAGCGCCGGTCTTGACAAACGGTGTTATTTTGCGCTACACAAGTAGAGTCCGTTTTATCCAAAAAGAAATCCATCGCCTCGAGCGGGTGGAATCGGGGAAGCAATGATCATTTCAAAAATCATCGGCAGCGGCTCATGTCTGCCGGACCGGGTAATACCTAACAGTCATTTTGATTATCTGGTTGAAAATGCGGACGAGTGGATTTTCAGCCGTACCGGCATCCGCGAGAGGCGCTTTGCCCATGCCGACCAGGCCACCTCCGATCTCGCTACGGTTGCCGCTAAAAACGCTCTGGAAGCGGCCGGTATTAAAGCCTCTGAGATAGATTGCATAATTGTCGGCACCTCGACTCCTGATATGAGCCTTCCCTCTACTGCCTGCATGGTACAGGAAAATATCGGTGCCAAAAATGCTTTTGCCTTTGATGTCAACGCCGTCTGCTCCAGTTTTGTCTACGCACTTGAGATCGCCGATAACTTCATCAAATGTGGGAAATACAAAACAGTTATGGCCATCGGCGCCGACACCTACTCCAAAATCCTCGACTTCAACGACAAGAACAGTTGTCCTCTCTTTGGCGATGGCGCCGGTGCAGCAATTCTTAGTGGCGGCGGTGATGTGACAAAAGGGGTTCAACACACATATATGCGCAGCGACGGTAAGGGATGGCCGTTGATTCAGGTGCCATCCTCCGGTTCACGCAAACCTGTTACACCCGATTCGATAGAGGCCCGGGAGATCTATTTCCAGATGGCCGGCAAGCAGGTTTACGTGTTTGCAACAGATGTTATTCCCGATATTATCAATACGCTCTGTGCAAAAGCAGGTATCACTCCGGTTGATCTGGATTACATCATTCCTCACCAGGCTAACGTGCGCATGATAGATTTTATCTCCAAAAAAAGTGGCTTTCCGAAGGAACGTTTCCTGCTAAACCTTGATCGCTGCGGTAACACCTCGGCCGCCTCGGTGGCGTTGGTGCTTGATGAAAACCTGCGTAACGGTACGATAAAACCGGGTCATCTGGTCCTCGCAATGGGCTTTGGTGGTGGTTTGACGTGGGGCGGGTTGTTAATAAGGTTTTAGTCCGCAGATACCTTCGCTAATCTCTACATTCCTCAAGCCATTGGCTTCAAATGATGCCCGCAGTTTCCACTGCGGGCATTTCTGTTTCCACCCACCGTGGAAATTATCGGCAGCGAGCATCATTCCACCAGGTGCCAACAGCTGCACCAGATTGGCAACCGCTTGCTCAAGTTGGCTGTTTTCATTAATAATCGGTCCGCCGAGAAGCCCATTACAGAGAATGAGGTTGAATTGGCCGCCATTGACAGCAGACATGTCAGGTGAGCACGCATAGGGGGCGCCCCTGATTAAATCAATGCAGCGAAAGTGGATGCTCCGCCCGTATCCGCGTTGAAGCAGAGGGGCGGCTGTTTCCCTCAGCAGCGCTTCACGGTTTCGGTCGTGCGGCAAACTGCGGTGAGTTGCGACCCAGACCTCAAGCGGCTCCACTGTCCAGCCGTCGATTCGCATGTTGTCTGGTGAAAATCCCAGTTCGCACAGAAGATTCGCCAGTTTGTAGGTCTCCTCGCCGGTACCGCAGGCAGCATCAAGGCAGCTCACTCGCCCTGTTCCTCTGGCTTTTAACCACTCCCTGATAAACAACTGCTGGTCGGGATAACGCCCGATTGCACCATAGAAGCGTTTCGGTAGGAACGAGGTGAATAGAAAGCGGGTCATCAGGTCTTTGTCACACAGTAATGCCTCCAGAAGTCGTGCCGGATTGGCGCTGAATTGGAACTCATATGGCAGTGATGCAAAGGTGTCGGCCCAGCTGAAGGAGCTGTGGAATGGCGTGCTGGATAAAATCGGAGGATAGGTTAGTGCAGAGGAGTAGAGTCGATTAAAGATGGTGGTTATCTTAGCGATAGGCAGGTACCGTTCGCACTGTGCACGGATCTCTGGCGTGATTATCAGCCCGCGAGCGGGGAGCGGCTCGGGGGAGGTTGATGCGTATAGGCAGAACAGGGCATGCAGGCTACGGATGCCACTTAGAAAGCGCTTTTCCCCGATGGGGGCGAGCAGTGTTTCAATAGTGGCTTCTCTGCATGAGGAGATGGACGTAGCCGGCTGCATCAGTAACTGCGTATAGGATGGTACAGGGTGTCCCGCTCGACAGGAACTTTTCCGGCTTTTTTTATCAGACGAATGATACCGTCTTTTGTCTGTGATTGGGGACTGTTGGCTCCGGCATCATGGCCGATCTTCTCTTCAACGACAGTTCCGTCCAGATCGTTGACCCCGAAAGCCAGAGAAACCTGAGCAATCTTTTCGCCGAGCATGATCCAGTAGGCCTTGATATGGTCAAAATTATCGAGGAAAATACGTGCGATTGCCAATGTCTTGAGGTCATCAAGGCCGGAGGTCCCCTTGATATCGAGCTTAAGGTCTGAGTTTTCGGTTTGGAACGCCAGAGGGATAAATGCCTGAAAACCACCTGTCTCATCCTGCAGTGTGCGAAGCATTTCCATGTGTGCAATGCGGTCGGAAGCGGTTTCTACGTGGCCGTAGAGCATGGTTGCGTTGGTCTTCAGGCCGCCAAGATGTGCAAGGCGGATAATATCAAGCCAACGTTCCCCGGAAATTTTCTCGGGACAGATTTTCTGGCGCACCTCTTCAACGAGGATTTCAGCACCCCCCCCCGGCATGGAGCCGAGACCGGCGCTAATGAGCCGTTCAAAGACCTTCTCGATTGCCAGGCCGGAAATGCGGGAAAAATATTCGATCTCGACAGCGGTGAAAGCTTTAATATGAAGTCGTGGCGCGGAAGTGCGGATGCCGCGGAGCGCCTCTTCATAAAACTCAAAGGGGAGGTCGGGGTGCAGGCCGCCGACAATATGGACCTCGGTTGCCCCTTCACTCTCTGCCTCGCAAGCCCTCCGGCAGATTTCATCTAGAGCAAGCGTGTAGGCGCCATCTTCACCGGTTGTGCGTGAAAAGGCACAGAATGCGCAACGATTAACGCAGACGTTAGTGGGGTTGATATGGCGGTTTACGTTGAAATAAACGTTTGCCCCGTTTTTGCGTTCATTGACAAGAACGGCCAGTTCGCCGATTCCCAGTAGGTCGTTTGAGTTGAACAGAAACAGTGCTTCACCAGAGTTGATACGCACTCCGGCGCGGACTTTTGCGGATATGGTTTCGAAGTTTATCATGACCGGAGTCTACGAAAAACGGGCGGCGAGTGCAAGCGGAAATGAGAGTGTCTATTGTGCCATTGCCGCAGCCATTCTGATTGCCGCCAGCAGGCTGCTCTCCGATGCGGTGCCGCTTCCCGCAAGATTATAGGCGGTGCCGTGATCAACAGAGGTGCGGATGATTGGCAGGCCCAGCGTTATGTTTACGGCATCGTCAAAATGCAGCATCTTGAGCGGAATCAGCCCCTGGTCGTGGTACATCGCCACCACGCCGTCATAACACCCCTGCCGTGCAAAGTGGAACAGGGTGTCGGCAGAATGTGGCCCTGAAACGTCTAACCCTTCCATTCGCGCGGCTTCAACTGCCGGCGCAATGATCACGTTTTCGTGAGAGCCGAATTTCCCACCCTCTCCGCAATGAGGGTTAAGTGCACATACCGCCAGCTTCGGCATAGCTTTGCCGGTCAGGCGCGCAATTCCAGCAGCAGTGATACGGATTGTCTTTAAAACCTGCTCGAACGTTACCAGGTGAGGGACGTCGGCGAGTGCTTCATGAATTGTAACCAGGCTGACTCTGAGAACATCACCGGCCAGCATCATGACGAAGTCATCAGTCCGGCACAATTCGGCCAAGAGCTCGGTGTGGCCTGGGTAGTCGTGGCCGGCTTGGTGCATCGCTTCTTTGCAGATCGGAGCGGTTGCCATGGCTGCCACATGGTTCTCAAGGCAGAGATGTGCCGCAGAGCAGATGTAGCGGTAAACGGCATCGCCGGCCGCCACAGACGGAGCGCCGTAGCGAATATCTGAATCGGTGAGGTGAGAAAGAACCAGCAGCGGAATGACGTTACCATCTACGTACCGCGCATCTACGGCGGTTGCTACTTCGTTAATCTTCAGAGTAGAGCCGCAGGTGTAGAGTGCGCGTTCCAGTGCCAAACGGTCACCGATTACCAGCGGTGCACAGATGTGTGCGATATCCGGTGACTGCAGCGCTTTGATGATGATTTCAGGGCCGATTCCCGATGGGTCGCCCATCGTTATGGCAATACAAGGTTTGTTAGGCACAGCGGTCACCCCTCCGTCAATTCAGCCACCGCCAAAGTGACATTTGCAGATTTTACTTTATTCAGCAGGAGTCGCCCGTTGCCGGAAGCAAGAAGCGCAGCAGGCTCTGCTACGCCGGCTACACCGACAGCTGCCAGAGCATGTTCCGAAGGTGGCGAAGGAAAAGATACGAGGCTAAGATCAGTGCTTTCGAAACAGCGCAACGGCACCCCAAGGCGTTTGGCGAAATCCACCAGACCCGCTTCATTGCTCTTGGCAGCGACCGAGGCGATGCAGTGTACGCTTTTCGGTGAGAGCGACAAGTCGTTGAGGTGGTCGATGACAAAGGCTTCAATCTCATCAGCTGAAGTGCCGCGGTTGCAGCCGATACCAAGCACAAGGTTGCGCGGGCGGAGGATGAGGGTTTTTTCTGCGCTAGCCAGGTTTTGCTGGGACCGGTTTGTGACAAAAACATAACCGCAGGCTGAACTGTCTTCTGCTTCAGCAAAAGAATCAAAAAAGGTGATGGTACCACGGCCATGAAGCCAGGAGCTGGTATGGCCGGTCGGGTCGACAACGGCGATCTCCTTGCCGTCGAGCAGCAGGGAGTTGAGAGTCTTGACCCGGACGATATCTTCGATGATCCATCCCTGCTCCTTGGCCAGCAAGTCAAAAGAGGGGAGTCCGTTAGCGTCGGTTGCGGTGGTAATAACCGCGCAAGCTCCAGAGGCCGATGAGCAGCGTTCAGCCAATTCGTTGGCACCACCAAGATGCCCTGAAAGGAGTGCAATTGCAAATCTGCCCGCATCATCCATGGTTACAACAGCCGGGTCGGTTTCCTTTGATTCCAGAAGCGGTGCGACAATGCGTACTACGATGCCTGTTGCCATAATCAGCACAAGGCCATCGTACAACCTCCAGAGCGAAAAAATCAGATCCTTGAGGCCGGTCGATTCAAAAGAATTACAGTTGTCTCCGGCTAGACCGGCGTAGCGTCGCGATACATAGAGTTGCGAGCCGGGCAGGCGTGCTTCCAGCTGCCTGCCAAGCCGGGCTCCGCCGGCGGTTATTGCAACAACGGCAATACGCATGTCAGGCAACGTTACCTTCGCGGAAGCCATGCGAAAAGCCGCCGTCATACAGAAATGACCTGGCCTTGAGACCCTCACGACGAGCAGCCAGTACGTCACCGACGATGATAAGTGCCTGTCGATCAATACCGGCCAAATGGACTCTTTCAGCCAGATCGGCCAGAGTGCATCGAATGATCTGCTCGTCATCCCATGAGGCCCGGCAGACGACCGCTGCGGGAGTCTCGGGGGTATAGGCGCCCTGAAGCAGCTGGTCGACGACCTTTTCGGCCATGCCGACCGAAAGATAAATCACCATCGTGGCCCCGAGCTTGGCTATTGCATTGAGCCGTTCGCGCTCCGGCACCGGAGTACGTCCTTCGACACGTGTGAAGACGACTGTCTGCGAAAGTTCCGGCAGGGTCAGTTCCTGTTTGAGCGCGGCAGCAGCGGCAAAGGCGCTGGTTACGCCAGGTACGACCTGATAGTCGATCTCCAGTCGGTCCAGTTCCTCCATCTGCTCCTGAATGGCCCCGTAAATGGAGGGGTCGCCGGTGTGCAGGCGGACAAGGCTTTTGTCTGAGGCTATAGCGTCACTCATGACGGTTATGACCTCCAGGAGCGTCATCCCGGCGGAGTCGTAGATATCGGCCTTGGTTGCATAGAGCTGGACCAGTTTGCGGTCAACAAGGCTGCCGGCAAAAATGACGACATCGGCGTGACTGAGTAGGCGTGCACCTCGAATAGTGATCAGGTCGGCCGCTCCCGGGCCTGCGCCTACGAATGATATTTTGGCAGCCATGGGCTCTCCGTTGTGAGGGAATTATTAACTGAACTCCAGAGTTTCTTGTAGTCTTAAAGAGCTGCTATGTCAAGCCGGAGCCGGTTTTGACCCGTCCCGTAAAGAGTGGAAACTGCATATTCCGCATTACCAAAATTCCTATTATATGATATAAGGCCGAAAGGTCTATCTACTGAAGAAGGAGGGGTCATGATTAAACGTTTGCTTGTTTATATGGTTGGTACCCTGTTTATGCTGTCTGCCAGCGGCTGTCTGGTCGCTGAAAGTAAGTATTTGAAGAAGGTTGGTGAGGCGGATGGTTTATCTCAAGAGCTTGCTACCCTGCAGCAGGCGCATAAAAAGCTTACCCTGGAGAATAACGAATTAAACGTCCGCTTTAACAAGCTCACAGGGGATGCTGCAGCGCTAGCCGTTGATAAAAAACAGCTTGAAGAGATCCTCAGGGCAAAATCAGACACGTTATCGAAAAATATCAGTGAGGCCCGCCAGCAGGTGGCCGAGCTAAAGATCGAAAACAGTAAATTGAACGCTGATATTTCTGAAATCCAGCGGGTAAAAGAGGAAAAGGTTAAAGAGGTGAGTGGCACGTACGAACAGCTCCTGGCAAACATGAAGAACGAGATTGCCAAGGGACAGGTCACCATTTCCGAATTGAAGGGTAAGCTGACTGTCAACATGGAAGCTGCTATCCTCTTTGACTCCGGCAGTGCCGAGGTAAAGACGGAAGGGCTTGATATTCTGAACAAGATGGTTGAAACACTGAAAAATGTCGGTGATAAAGCTATCCGGATTGAGGGGCATACCGACGTAGTCCAGATTTCCGGGAGCTTGGCTCGCACCTTTCCTACCAATTGGGAGTTGTCGGCTGCCCGTGCGATCAATGTCACCAGATTTCTCCAGCAGCAGGGGATTGATCCTCGCAACCTGTCAGCAGCGGCTTTTGCCGAGTATAAACCGGTTGCGGATAACGCGACGAAAGAAGGCCGGGCCAAGAACCGTCGCATAGAAATAACGCTTGTTGCGAAGGATTAAAGCGGTGGCAAAGAAAAAGCAACAGCAGCAAAATATACCAAAAGCAAAAGAGTTTCATGTCGCTCCGTTTGGAGCTCTAAAGGGGCTTGCCGTTCCGGAGGCTGAGTCGGCAGCACCGGTTAAACCGGCAGAGAAAAAAACGGTGGAGGAGGCTGATAGCGGTCTTGATCTTTTTTTTCAGGCGGTCGCCGATGTGCGGCCGTTTCAAAAATCCGCTAAAAAGCCGGTTAAGGCTGGATCTCATCCGTTGCAGAAAACCGCCGGAAAAACCGGGGAGGAGCTTCTGGTCGTCGAAGAGGGTGCTTTTCTTGAGGAGATCGGCCGCTTAAAACTGGATACAAAATTTATCGATTCGATTCCTGATGAAGGTGAGTTGCAGCCGCTTTCCGGCAACCGGCTCCGCCAGGTGAAGCGAGGTGTGGTTTCAGTCGGACACCAACTGGATCTGCATGGTTTAACACGTGAGGAAGCTCTTGCTGCATTGCCGGGTTTTTTACAGTCCGCCCGAAAGAGGGGACAAAAGGCCGTTCTTGTTATCACCGGCAAAGGAAATCACTCCTCTGATGAACCGGTTCTTCATCAGGCTGTCGCTTCATGGCTGCGCGATACCGGGCGGGAGATGGTTCTGGAGTTTGCCCCGGCGCCGCGAGAAATGGGCGGCAGTGGGGCGTACGTGGTATTTCTCCGCCAACTGCCCGATTCATTGTAAATATTTTCAAGCAGCACCCATAATTCCAAAAGACTCGTTTTATGAAAGGAAAAGATCAATGATTACTCACATTGTGCTATTCAAGCTGGCAGATCCCAGCGCGGAAAACCTGACGGCAACCAGAAACAAGCTCCTTAGCATGGACGGCAAAGTCGACCTGTTGCGTCACCTCGAGGTCGGCGTTGACCTGATCAGATCGGAACGGTCATACGATATTGCACTTACCACCCGTTTCGATTCCCTCGCCGATCTGCAGGCCTACCAGATCCATCCGTACCATGCCGGAGAGGTCATCCCGCACATGAAGGCGGTCTGCTCATCAATTGTGGCGGTTGATTACGAAAATTGAGCGGTTATACTGTATACTTTTTATCTTGACGAAAGATAAGCGTATGCGTAGAATCCGGTTCTACTCGAGCCCCTGGCGAGTTTTTTGGTCTAACGTGCCGGTATGATTGCAGACTGTCTTTCGGGATAGGTGGTTCATAAATTCCTTGTCAACACAGGTTTCTGCCTGTAAACACAAAAAACAAACAGGAGGTAGTAAATGTCGGATTACGGAACTCTTCAAGACCGCGTACAATGCAAGTCCCTTTTGAGTAAGGTGATGACACCAGAACAGACGATTGACTTCTTCAAGAACGGCATGAACCTTGGCTGGTCAGGCTTTACCCCGGCCGGTTACCCAAAAGTGGTACCGATCGCCCTCGCTGAGCACGTTGAGAAAAACAACCTGCAGGGTAAACTCAAATTCAATCTCTTTATTGGTGCATCTGTTGGTGCCGAGACCGAAAACCGCTGGGCACAGAACGACATGATCGACCGCCGCTGGCCATATCAGACCGGTAAGGACATCGCTGCCGGTATCAACCAGGGGCGTATCCGTATGGGCGACAAGCATCTTTCCCTGTTCGCTCAGGATCTGGGCTACGGCTTCTATACAAAGGACACCGAGACCGGCAAGCTTGATCTCGCAATTATCGAAGTTTCCGAGATTCTGGAAGACGGCAGCCTGGTTCCAACATCTTCCTGCGGCGTTATTCCTGAGATCCTGATGATCTGCGACCGGATCATCATTGAGGTTAACACCGGACAGCCATCCTTCAAAGGTATCCACGATCTGTTGACTCCGGCTATTCCGCCGAATCGCCAGCCGTTTAACATTGTTACCGCCGGCTCCCGTATCGGCTCCACCTCGATCCCTTGCGATCCAAGCAAGGTTATCGCTGTTGTTGAGTCTAAACTCCGTGACCAGGGTCGCGCCTTTGCCGAGCAGGATGATACCTCCGAAGCGATTGCAGGCCATATCATCGAATTCTTTAGCCAGGAAGTAAAGGCCGGCCGCCTGCCGAAGAACCTGCTGCCGATTCAGTCAGGTGTAGGTTCCATCGCCAACGCCGTTATCGGTGGGTTGGCTAAAGGACCGTTCAGCAATCTATCCGTCTATACCGAAGTTCTGCAGGACACAATGCTTGACCTGTTCGACTCCGGTAAGCTGGACCACGCATCTTCATGTTCGCTCTCTCTCTCTGCAGAGCCGGGTTTCCCGAAATTTTTTGCAAACATGGACAAGTATTTTGACAAGATTACCCTGCGTCCACTCTCGATCTCCAATGCACCGGAGCCGATCCGCCGTCTGGGGTGTATCGCCATGAATACACCGGTAGAGATTGATATCTATGCCCACGCCAACTCCACTCTGGTTGGTGGTACCCGTATGATCAACGGTCTGGGTGGTTCAGGTGACTTCCTGCGTAACGGCTTTTTAAAGATGATGCACACTCCGTCGAGCCGTCCTTCCAAGACTGATCCGACCGGTATCTCCTGCGTCGTACCACACTGCTCACACATCGACCACACCGAGCATGACCTCGACTGCGTTATCACTGAGCAGGGTCTGGCCGACTTGCGCGGAGTGGCACCGAAGGAGCGTGCCCGTCTGATTATCCAGAAGTGTGCACACCCTGATTACAAAGAACAATTGACAGAATACCTTAATATTGCTGAAGCTGACTGCCTCAAGCGTAAGGTTGGGCACGAGCCGCAGATGTGGGATCGCGCCTTCAAGATGCACCTCAACCTCGAGAAGAACGGCACGATGAAGCTGAAAAACTGGGATGTAAAAGTCGATCTCTGCGAAGGCTAGAAGACTTTGTAACTGAGGCATCAATAAACCCCGCCGGGCAACCGGCGGGGTTTATTATTTGATAACATGATATTCATGCTTGAACTTGCCTCGTGGTTATGGTTTAAATGGCTTAATTGCGCGTGACAGTTATTGGATGATATCCCTTTTACAGGTTGGCACAGATGTCTCAAAACATAAGCGGTTTTAAAGGTGCGGTGGCCGGTCTCTCTTTGACTGATGTCATTCAGCTTAAAGGGCACAATAAATATACCGGGGCTATTTCTGTAGAATACGGAGAGAGTAACGGTGTAATTTATTTCGTTGATGGTGAAATAATTCACGCCGAACAGGGTGATGAAATCGGCGAACAGGCCATCTATGAGATTATCAAGTGGCCGGGCGGTACATTTAATATCCACCCGGAGATGACTTCCAACGTATGTACTATCCATTATCGCACCGATTTTCTGCTTCTTGAAGCACTGCGGCGGCTAGATGAAGAAAGTGCCGGTGCTACGGCACATAAATCAGCCGCTCCCTCTGTTACACCCCGCCGCACTATGAGCAAAATTGCTGCCCGTCTGCAGGAAATAAATAATATTACCTATGCCGTTTTGCTTGACAAGCAGGGGGCGCCAGTTCAGGACTCCAGTATTGAAGCGGTAGCGCTGGCCGCGAAAGGTGTTTTCCTGGCCACAACCGGCAGCAGTATCGGTGAGCTCATGGGGTTGGGTGAAGTTAAAGCAGCAGTTGTCCATACAACAAACTACAACCTGTTATTGTACGATTCCAAACAGCACTATTTGAGTATTGCGGTCAAGCCGGACTGCAACCTGGAAAGCGTTGAAGCCGAGATCAAGTCTGCATTTGCACAGACCAAGTAGGGGAGTTGTTTCATGAAGGACATTCTGCAGCACATAAACAGCGTTGATGGCGTGCTTGGCAGTGCACTCTGCAGCAATAACGGAGAGGTGATTGCCCATGCCTTCCCCCCGCTCATCGATGCAGATTCAATAAAGAAAGTGGCTTCACTGACAGTGGAGTGCTTACATGGTCTGCAGGTGTCTCAAACACTGGAGTTGCTTGATTGGCGCTACTCAAACGGTCGCATCCTCGTCAAGGCTTTTCCGGAAGCAATGCTCTACCTGTTATGCTCCAACAATATTAATATTCAGGTGCTGTCGATAACGCTTAATCTTGCAGTAAAAAAACTGAAAGAAAAACTTATAAGTGATCAACCTGCCGCATCAGGGCTGCCGGAAGCTGAAGAGCCGGTGTCAGACGAGAGTCTGTTGCGTATGAGTATCAGTCATCTGGCTGATAAGCAGGCCAGTGCAAGCTTTGATTCCCTTGGAATGGTTGCTGTCAGTCAGCCGACCTCTCACTATATCTCGGATTTTTACAAGACCCCCTTCAAGAAGCTCACTCTGACAAATGTTGCTGCTGGTACAAGCGGCACGTTTCCGGTCATGGTTATGAAAGATATGGATATGCAGTATAACGGCACCGTCGTTGTCGGCCCCGGCATTGAGAAAAAGCTCAAGGTAAGTGAAGGGGACAAGGTGGAAGTCAAGATCGCCTGATATACATTTATATCTGCAGAAGCTGCTCAGGCGGGGAATAAGGTGACTTATTCCCCGCTTTTCGTATGGGCTTTCGGGTGTGCCTTGTCATAGACCTCCATCAGGCGGTCTATGCTGACGTGGGTGTATTTTTGGGTTGTGGAGAGTGAAGCATGACCGAGCAGCTCCTGGATGGCTCGCAGATCAGCTCCCCCTTCGAGCATGTGGGTGGCGAAGGTATGACGGAGGGTGTGTGGTGAAATACGTTTAAAGGCGGCAATCTGCATTACATGGGTGTCGATGATGCGTGCCACGCTGCGGCGGTTGATGCGTTCGCCGCGTGTGTTGAGAAAAACAGCCCCTTTTCCGGTCTTATTTTCCCGCTGGTCAAGATACTCCTGCAGCGCAGCCTGAGCACGACAGCCAACCGGGACAATTCGCTCTTTCCCGCCTTTTCCGGTAACTCGTACCATACCGCACGTGAGATCAAGTTCCGTGAAATCAAGAGCGGTCAACTCTGAGACACGGAGGCCGCTGGAATAGAGCAATTCCAGAATGGCGCGATCTCGCAGGGCGTATTTATCGCTATTATCCGTGGATTCCATCAGGGTTGTGGCCTGATCGATGTCCAGATGGAATGGTAAGCGTTGCTCTTTCTTTGGTGTAGCGATCAGCTCGGCAGGATTTTTTGCGATGAAGCCGCGTCGCAGCAGGAAACGGAAAAACGAGCGTATCGCAGCCAGCTTGCGCCCGATAGAGCTTTTTTTCGTGTCCTTTGACAACCCTGCCAGATAGCGTCTGAGGAACAGGTGGTCAATGTCGTGAGCTGATACCGCTTCACCCTTGTCATGCAGGGCGAACGTAAGCATCTGTGAAAGGTCACTGCGATAGGCCGCAAGAGTGTGTGGCGAAGCATTACGCTCGGTTTGAAGATAGGCGATGAATTGCTGAATATGCTGATCTAGAAACGTCATACTGTTCTATTCAAAGTCAGGCAGCCCACTCATAAGTTTCCACTTTTTGCTACTTTCAGTGTAGACCCACGCCTGACGGTAGGAAACTGTTTTAACTCTGTTTGATGGGAGCAGGTAATAATCAAATTCTGCAACAGCATCACCGGTTTTTTTCTCTGGAACATACCTAGCGGAGAGAATGCGGAAATCAGTAAAGGAAAGCCCCCGTTTTTTGAGGGATTCTGCCTGTTTGAGGTACTCATCCCGCAGTTCAGGATCGATGTAGGTCATGCCGGCGCTTTCAATCTCATGCCAGCGCAGCATCCGGTTATAGGCCTTTACGCTCCGATCAAATTCCTCGCTCAAGCTGGTCTGAGTCGCGCAGGCGGCCAGCATAAGGCAGACAATACACAAAAATCCATTTATCAACCTTGTCATCACCGTCTCCCTTTTTCGCAGATCTTTATATGTTCGATCAGCTCAACCGCCAACTCGTGCTTACCAAATGGTGGGATCAGGTAATAGCCGCCCACAAAATTGAACGTAGCGTCGATAAACTCCTTGGCGATCGCCAGGCCCTCTCTGGCTCCCGCCTCCTTTTCAAGCCCCTTCATACGGGCCCTGACAGCGTCAGGCACCGTTATTCCCGGTACCTCGTTGTTCAGGTATTCTGCATTGCGTTCACTTACCAGCGGCATGATTCCGGGGAGAAACGGCACGGTGCAGTCACGGATTGCCGCGAGTGCGGCAAAGAGAATCTCCGGATCATATATCGGCTGGCTCTGCGTGAAGCTGGCACCGCCGGCAACTTTTTTGCGCAGTCGTGCCGCCTGCACATTCATGTTGCCGGTATTTGGGTTGAAGGCTGCACCGATTGTGAAACCGGTCCCGGTACCTATAGGATTGCCGATCGCATTAACACCACTGTTCAGGTCGTGGAGAAGTTTTATCAGTGTCAGCGAGTGCAGGTCAAACACCGATGTGGCACCGGCATGATCACCCATCGTCGCGGGATCACCGGTTACCGCCAGGATTGAACGGATGCCGAGAAGGCTGGCACCCATCAGGTCTGACTGCATGCCGATAAGGTTGCGGTCACGCCCGGTGACATGAACGATTACCTCAATTCCGACCTCGCGCTGGATGGTGCTCCCCAGGGCTATATTACCCATTCGTGGACGAGCCAGTGGGTTCTCGGCAAGGTTTATAGCATCGGCCCCGGCTTCTTTTAAGTGTTTGCAGCCGGCGATAATTTTACTGCAGTTCAGCCCCTTGGGCGGGTCAAGTTCGACGGTAATGACCTTGCGGCTTCCCCAGCAGTCGAGAAAAGAGGATCGCTTAGGTGTAGACGGTGCCGGTTCAGAAAAGGATACGACCGGTGCTTTGTCTCTTGTAGCCGGTTGGCAGCCGGAGAGTGCCCGGCTCAGCAACGCAATATGGTCCGGGGTTGTACCGCAGCAGCCGCCAACAAGATTAGCTCCGGCAGCAACCATTTCCCGTGCCATTGCGGCGAAATAATCAGGGGTGGCGCGGTAGATGTAACGGCCATCAAGATACTCAGGGAAGCCGCTGTTGGCGTAGGCACTGATCGGCTTATCGGTAAGCGTTGCTATGCGTTTGACGACCTTGAGCAGCTCCAGTGGTCCGGCACCGCAGTTGGCACCGATCATGTCTGCGCATGAATCTTCCATCCCACGGCAGAAGCTCTCAACCGAGCTACCGTCACCACAACGCCCACCTTCAAGAAAAGCCATAGAGGCGCTTACCGGTAGGCCGGTTTCCCGTGCAACCTTTACAGCCAGCTGCAACTGTTCGAGAGAAGAGAAGGTTTCCAATAGCAGGAAGTCAACACCACCATCAGCGAGCGCCAGGCATTGAAGTCGAAAGGCCTCCTCCATCTGTGTGGTGCTGAGTTCGCGTTGTTCCCCTTTGGCCGCAATCAACGGCCCGATAGAGCCGGCTATGAGGGCTTTCCCGGCGGCAGCCTTGCAGGCAATGGCGGCACCGGCCAGGTTGATCTCGGCTACCTTATGTCCCAGTCCGATTGCTGCAAGTTTAGTGGTATTTGCGCCGAACGTATTGGTCTCAATTACCTGGGCACCGGCGGCAATATATTCGCCTGCGAGCTCTGCAACGAGATTGGGCCGGATCAGGTTCAGATGCTCGAAATTACTGTCGAGACTGACACCTTTTGTGTAGAGCATGGTGCCGATGGCGCCATCTCCGACGAGGACTTCATTGCGTAACCGCTTTATGATACTGGTTTTGTTTTCCTTCATACATTTCCTATCTGCTGTTGCCCGAATGGTTCAGTTGAGGTATAAAGGGCAATCGTACTATTTACTGAGGGGGTTTCTCGTGATGCACACCCTTGTCCAATGGCTGCTGGACACAATTGGAGCCATGGGGTATCCGGGGATACTGCTCCTGATGGCCATGGAAAGCTCAATCATTCCGGTTCCAAGCGAACTGGTCATGCCGCCGGCCGGTTATCTGGTCTATCAGGGCAAAATGAACATGGCGATAGCGATTCTGTGCGGAACCGCGGGGAGCCTGATCGGTGCGTATGCCAATTACTATGCATCCCACTATCTCGGGCGTCCGCTGATACTTAAATATGGCCGGTACGTACTGATTCCACCGGACAAGTTTGAGCGGGTGGAGCGCTTCTTTCTGCGCCATGGTGAGATATCGACCTTTATCGGCCGCCTCCTGCCGGTGATCCGCCATCTGATTTCAATTCCGGCCGGTGTGGCAGGGATGAATCACTTCAAGTTTGCCCTCTACACGCTGCTTGGCGCCGGTCTCTGGTGCACCATTCTAACTCTGATCGGTTATGCAATCGGTGAGAACGAGCAATTGATCATGCAGTATTCACATAAGGCTGTGCTCTGGGTGGTTCTGTTCAGCGCCGTTCTGGTAGCGGTCTATGTCTGGTGGCAACGCAACAACAGTAGTAAGGCCTCGCCACAATAAAATCTGAATAAATGCATTAACTAAGTTATTTTCTGCCAGAAAAAGGAGCAGAAAACAACTTTTAACTTACTCAATCATGCAGTAACACAAAATGGACTGTTGGAAGAAGTAGATTTTTGGAGGTAGTACTAATGCAGATAAATCGTATCGGACGCATCCAGTATGTCGAAGTGGATTTCCCCGGGTCAGCGTGTTCGACACAAGGGTTCACGACCCGCCATGAAGGGGTTTCCCGTCCTCCTTACAACTCGCTTAACCTGGGAATGAATACACAGGACCAGCAGGCAAATGTAGAGGGGAACCGCAGCCTGCTCGCCCGTGCATTCGGCGTCAACCAGGAGGCGTTGGTGACTCCTGTTCAGGTCCATGGCAGTGACATCCTGGTGATCAACGAACCAAATGATGATTTCAGCCATTTTCTCTCTGTTGAGGGTGATGCCGTCATTACCAATCAGCCGAACGTTATAATCGGCGTCTGTGTCGCAGATTGTGCCCCGATCCTGCTCTGTGACCCGGATAAAAAGGTCATTGCCGTAGTTCATGCCGGTTGGAAAGGCACCGCATCCAAACTCGTTGCCAAAACAGTGGCCGGCATGTGCTCTGAATTCGGCTCTGATCCTGCCAGGCTTCAGGCTGCGATCGGTCCCTGCATTCAAAAATGCTGCTATGAAGTTGATGGACCTGTCAGGCAGGCGTTTTTACAGGGCGGTCTTGCCTGGGATTCATGTGCGGAGTTGACGAGTCCCGGCAAATGGCAGCTTGACCTGCCCGCCGCCAACAGGGAGCTGCTGCTGCTTGCCGGTCTTCCGGCTGCGGCGATCCAACTCTCGGACCTGTGTGTCTGCTGCCGCAGTGAACAATTCTTCTCGTATCGCAGGGATAAAGAAGAGTCGGGGCGTCAGATGGGCTTCATCATGCTAAAACCTTAAATGCAATTTTGAATTTTGGATGTTGAATTCTAAATGATTTTAATTCAGAATTAGTAATTCAAAATTCAACATTGTTTGAGAGGGGGTATGTCGTGCTCGCAAAGGTTTTCAGCAGTGCCCTGATCGGTATAGATGCCATTCTGGTGGATGTAGAAGTTGATATTGCCCCTGGCCTCCCCGCCTTTGCTACCGTCGGTCTGCCGGATGGCGCGGTCAAGGAGAGCAAGGATCGTGTCAAGGCGGCGCTGAAGAATTCCGGTTATGATTTCCCCCCGCGGCGCATCACCGCCAACCTGGCGCCGGCTGATATCAAGAAGGAGGGGACCGCCTACGACCTGCCGATCTCGATCGGCATCCTCGCCGCCACTGGTGTTGTCAAGGGGCCGCGAGTGCACGACTACATCCTGCTGGGGGAGTTATCGCTGGATGGCGGGCTCAAGGCGATTCGAGGCGCGCTGTCGATGGCGGTAGCCGCCAAGCGTGCCGGTCTGGCCGGCCTGATCCTGCCGGCGGAAAACGCCCCCGAAGCGGCTGTTGTCGAGGGGATTGATATCATCGGCGCCACCTCTCTCTCCCAGGTGGTGGAGTTTCTGAGCGGCCGCGAGCTCATCGAGCCGTTCCGGGTTGATCTGCCGGGGCTATTTTCAAGTAACAGCGAATATGGTGAGGATTTCAGCGAGGTCAAGGGGCAGGAACATGCCAAGCGTGCCCTGGAAGTGGCCGCCAGTGGGGGGCATAACATCCTGATGATCGGCCCTCCAGGTTCGGGAAAAACCATGATTGCCCGCCGTATCCCGACAATCCTCCCCCAGATGTCCTTTGATGAAGCGATTGAAACCACCAAAATATTCAGTGTCAGCGGCATGCTGGAGAAAGAGCGGGCGCTGCTGGCGGTACGCCCCTTCAGGTCACCGCATCACACGATCTCCGATGTTGGTCTGATCGGCGGCGGCACAACTCCGAAGCCGGGTGAAGTCTCTCTTGCGCACAACGGTGTGCTGTTTCTGGATGAACTTCCCGAGTTCAAGAAAAACGTTCTCGAAGTCCTCAGGCAGCCGATTGAAGACGGCAAAGTCACCATCTCCCGCTCGCTCCTGTCACTGACCTATCCGGCCAGGGTCATGCTGGTGGCGGCGATGAACCCCTGGAGATGTGTGAACCTTTCTCTACTGGCGCGAACGAAGGGATATAAAAGAAGACAAAATGAAGGGAATCCTCGCCGACATCAATCCTCTCGACAAGTTCTTTCACGACTTGCTGCCTAGCCTCATAACTCAACGATGGCCACAGTGACGCCAGCGTAGTTGCTCTCTCGATTACATACGACTTGCCAATCTCATTTGTTTTGATGAAATCAATCTCTGCCTGCAGACGGGGGATCTCCAGGGTAATGTTGTCAAGCCTGGTCTTGATCGGATCATATCTTTCTTTGAACCCGTTTTGATCAAGAACCTGCTTACCGTACAAGTCGATTAAAACATCAACTTTCCCGTTTACTTCCTTCTGCTCTTTCTTCAGCAGTTCAAGCCTCTCCTGCTTTTCCACCAATTCATTTTCCAGATCTTCGTTGGCACCAAGCTGTTCAGGTGCGACAACCACCTCCTTCAAGGCATTCTGGAAGTTCTCCTCGATGATGTCCTCGTTGATTCTCATTCCACATTTCTTGCAAGCATAACGGGGAATCTTCATCGACGGATATGGAGCAACGTACAGTTTTTCTCCGCACTGGCATTTCAATATTCCTGAAAACAAAAACCTTCCAACCTTTGGAACCGATTTGAATGATGTGTATCGTCGAGCAGTCTCCTCAAAGATTTTATTCGCTGCGTCCCAGTCCTCTTCCGACACCAGCGGTTGCACGTTGGTATAGACCCAATCTGACTCCGGTTTCAGCACCCAATTCTTCTTGTTACCAAGACTCTTTGCGTAGTTGGCTCTGCGTATGCCCTTGTAGATTGTATCCGAGAGAAGCCGCTTGAGAGATGTCGGCCTGTAAACCTTCTTGCTCCTTGAATAGAGCCCTTCATCTTTGAGTTGATTACAGGTGGTGAGCAGCTTGCCGGTTTCAAGGAATATTTGGTATGCCCTTTTGACGACTGGAGCTTCATCCGGATTGGGAACGATCTTTCCATCAACCCAGTGATAACCGAAGGCCCCCTTTCCACCAGTATTCTTTCCCAACTTTGCCCTGATAGGAATTGATGCTGCGACACGGGCAGAGATCTCCTCACGCTCCCACTGAGCCAATGCGCCGATAACGGTATAGAGGAGTCTGCCGGCAGGAGAGGACGTGTCAATACTCTCTTCAAGGCTTACGAGTGCAGCGTCGTGCTTTTGGAAGTAGTCGGAGATTTCTAGGAGTTGTTTGGTGTTGCGGGCAAGGCGAGCAAGTTTTGAGAAGATAAGAGCCTGTATTCGACCAGCGGCTACATCATCAAGCATTCTCTTGGCTTCGGGATTGTCAAGGACATCCTTGCCTGAAACGCCTGACAGATCATACAAGTCTACTATGTTCCATCTCTTGAGTTCTGCATACATTCTAGCACGGGCTTCATGATTCTTTGGCGATTCTCCCCGCGCCTGGTCTTCTGTTGATACCCTTATCCATATCCCAACGTTCATCCCGTCATTCCTGTCTAAATCACCCCGCCGGCCCAAACCACCCTACCGACGATCTTAAGATTTAACGCCTCTTCCCCATGCAGAATTTCAGGCTCGTATAGGGTGTTATCGCTTCGGATCACAACAGAGCCGTCATACTTCTTCTGAAGACGCTTCACAAGTAAGGCATCGTCGTATTGCACAACGTATATAGCGCCATCTTCAACCTTCGACGTCCGGACATCGATTAAGATTAGATCGCCGTTGCTCAGGGTAGGCTCCATGCTATCGCCTTGAACTGAAATGAGTGCCAGAAAATCCCTGGGGATTCCCAACACATTTTTTACCCACTCCGTCTTGAAATACAAGTGATCTACAATCTGTTCGCTATGAATAATTGCACCTCCTCCAGCACTGGCCTTGACCTCGTAACGAGGAACCCGGACGTAGCCATCAGCCTCCGAGACAAGTCCATTGTCACGGCACACGGTCGGAAGAGAACTATCATCTGAGAAAATCCACTGCAAATTGATGTTATGCCTGATACACAATTTGATGATTTTATCGTACGGGACTGTTCCCCGCTTTTTCCAGGTTCCAAGCAGCCTTGGGTCGCTTTCTAGCGCTTTTGCGACATCCGTATCATTCTTCAGATCAAGGGCTTTTTTCAGCTTTTCGATGATAGATTCGATCAAATTATCATCATTATGCAGATTTTGGCTTGACATGGTTTTCATCCTTATGCAACAATAATCATCATGATGAGGAAAGCGCTTAAAATAAAGGTCCTGATGATGCAGAAAGGAATATCAGGATCACATATCGCTAAAAAAGCAGGGGTACATCGTACTGCGGTCTATCACGTAATCAGCGGCAGAGCAAAATCACAACGTCTGCAAAGGCTGATTGCCAAAGAATTAGGTTGGCCATTTGATGCACTCTGGGCCGATTGATGATATTTGCAAACGGTTTATCGTCTATATGGAACAGACAATCGTCATTTACTCATCATTTATAGCATACGTATTTAATATTTTCATCAAAATGTTTAGTTAATCTTCTGTTTGTTGCGAGTAGGCCGTGAAGGTAACCATCGAATACAGAAAATCTCCAGACCCTGAAGCCAGGTTTGATCGTGTGATGGATATTATCCGTCGGGACCTCGAACGCCAGGCCTTTGTGCGTGAAACCGAACATATTAGAGTTTCACCGGCACCACCTCCGCGATCCCGGGAGGTGGCCATTGCAACATAATAGACTCCAACACAGAGCAAGTTCAGTTGACGATAGAAGCGGCGTTGATTCGTTCGAACGCATTCTTGAAAGCCTCGCAGCGAGACCAAAGTATCTTCCAGAGTGGCCTGATACTCAAAGAGCAATGCCGAATGAAATCCTTCGTTCGGCACTTTTCAATTGCCGGAACCGTAATCAAGCTCGTCTCTTCATGAAGGACGCAGAAATAGCTGTGATCGGAGACGGCCAGGTAATTTATCGCGGAGAGGAACTGCGCCAGGATGATGAACTTGTCTGGTTGCACCTGATGCACCTGGCAAAAAAGACCCATCTTGGCGATTGCATCGACTTCACCCCCTATTCTTTCATCAAAATGCTTGGCTGGCCCATCAAGGGCCAAAGCTACGACCGACTCCGTGTCTGCTTGAGCAGGATGCAGGCTACAGCAATCCGCTTCCAATCAAAACGCCTTGATACCTTCATCAGTGTTTCTCTGATCCTTAAGTTCAGATCCAGAAACGATAACAATGAAAATCTATCCCGATGGGAAGTCTGGGTTGGCGAGGAAATGCGCCTCCTATTTGACGAAGAGTTCCTGACGAGGGTGAACTGGGAAACGAGGCGAGCGCTCCCAGACGGCATCGCATCCAAGTTGTTTGGTTACTGGTCAAGTCATCGGAAACCTTTCCCGGTAAAGGCTGAGACTCTCATCAAGCTGTGCGGTTCCGAAATGGAGCTGAGGCATTTCCGTATCGAATTGAGAAAAGCGCTCGATGTTCTCGTGAAAGTGAGTTTCCTCGAATCCTGGGAGGTCAAGGATGACCTGGTTACCGTCGCACGGAGGCATTGACCTATGACTTACCAAGTATTGACTTATGACCGGCGAACTACTGACTTTTGACCGACAAAGTATAGACCTAAGCCCTACAGGTACTGACTTTTGACCGGCAAACCTATTGACTTTAGACCGGCAGAACTATTGACCTTTGGCCGACAAGCACATCGGAAATTCGTTTTGCAGCACGCGATGTTACAGAGTTTTCCACAACCCCCTAACCTTCTTTTAACCTTTTATAACCATTAGGGGCTTAAAAACATCAAGGAGGACCCCCATGAACTGCCCAGTTCCTGATGACGCTGTGACAATTGTCATCGCTTATTTACGTCAGCAAGGACTCACCATTACCCATACCGGAAATGCATACCGCCTCGATGAAGGCTTGCCGAACATCAATGTCGTCATCAAGGCATTCCGTGATCAAACCATCAGCATTGCTGAAGACGGTACCATTCATCTTTTTGGCATCTACCTTCCTTCAGGATGGGACACCGTGAGAATCAGGAGAAAGGTTGAAGATCATCTTCGGAAGATCTCCTCTACAGAGGAAATTATCCGTATCGCTTCATGCTTGGGAGTAAGACTTTCTGAAACCGTAAAGTGATCCGGGAACACCCGGTCTCCAGTCGTAGTACGACAACCTAATAGCACAGATTCAATCTGGCACGGCCGGGCACTTCAATGTGCTGGCAAAGCCGGTCTACGGAGAAAACTTCCGTGACCGGCTTTTTTTGTTTGAGCGGAGGTCACATGGATTTCTTCAAGGCAATGCAATGGGTGCAGGACAACGAACCCACGATCAAGAGCAAGATCAGGCAGTATCGGAAATTCACCCCCTATGAAATGTGCGACTTTCAGCAAGAGGCATACGAGGCTGCATTCGTCGCGGTTCTCCGCAGTCAGGAGAAGAATATCCCGTTCGAGGCTGCCTTCTGGACCACATTCCGGAACAAGATCAGCGTTCTGACTCCCGACCCTAACTTCACCCATGGGTCCAATTCGATTCCTTCGCATATCTGTTATGGCGACATTGAGGCAGTCGAACAGACGATTCACGGGAGTGATGATGGTGCTGATATCGAGGCGATCTTCGAGGCTATTTCCCACCACTTGACGGAAAAGGAAAGGGAAACCCTGTCTCTCTCCCTGGGGGTAGCGGAACAAGGGAAACTATCCACCTACGAGATCGCTGAACTTTACGGCTGCTCGGATTTTAATGTCCGTGACACTTTGAAAAGGGCGTTCAGACGGATAAAGCAGCTCGCAGACAACGGAACCATAGTCGTTGACCGCATGAGGCTCGTGACTCAAAAACACCGGGACATAATGTCTGGCTGTGTAGCCACTCAGGACTTCACGCATTTGGGTTTCTCGGCAAGAAGCCCGCCTTCATGATCGAAACACTTCACGGCAACAGCAACCGATTATTACAACCCGCAAAAGGAGCCATAATGAAACGCAATGCAGCAATCAAGAAGTTCAAGCCATTATCCCAGAAGGTGCTCAGGCGCCTTGCTGAAGACCGCATCATCGAATCCCCGCTTACGGATAGTAATCAGCAGCTTCTTTCTGCTCTCTGTCGAATCTGGACAGACGAATGGTACGTTGCCCAGATGAATAAAACTTTCAAACCAGATAAGAGGGCGGTCATGCTGGCTTTCCCTAATTTCGGGAAAATCGAACGCTACATCCTTAGCAATTATCTCAATCTCAAACCAGGAGCAAAACTCAGTGTTAGAGAAATGGCAAGTCGCATCCAGCAGCACTTCGAGGTCGAGTACCCGCAATTCAAAATCCACCGGGTTCGACAGGCGGCATATAACCTTCGCCGTCATTCTCGTACCGGAAGCCGGAAACATACCTTGATCCAGCTGGCCATGTTGGAGGGTAACCATGATATTTTTTGGTCATAAACATCTGTCAGAGTCGACAACTAAACATATCTATAAGAACTTGTTCTTTTAGATATGTTGTACCTCATCAACTCAAGGAGAATCGGAATGAGAGTAGAAAATCTGGAAGAAAAGCTTAACTCGCGAATCGTTGAGGCATTTAACTCAGGTTTGAGCGTTATTGAAATAAGCAGAGCGGTGAGCAAAAACAGAGTCGCACATATCCATAACCTGCTCAAGGGTACCGGCGACATTGATACCCTTGAAAAAGTTGGGCTACGCCGTTCATACGGAATCGATGACAAGTGGGAATCAGCACTGAAGAAAATAGGGTATTCCTTCCCGCGGTGGTGCATAGGATGGGGGTTTGATCCTTTAAAAGCAGCGCGAGAACTGGCACTAGGTGAACAGGGCGACGTCCATGAAGCATTGAAGAGAGACTTTCCTGCGGTTTATGCGCGGATGTTTGGCGAAGATCCGCCGCAGAGGGTCCCAACCACCAGAATACATGATCCACATCCATCCGTAACAATCGTCTGGCATCCCGACCGCAATGCCTACGTTGCCGAGTTGATCGGCAATTCTGCGATAAATGCCGGCGGCATCGATCTGGAGCATGCACTGCAGCGTTTCCAGGTGGCGCTCCGTTATGATGAGCAAATCAAACGCCTAGAACTGTTGATTGCACAGAAGCAATTCAACTAGACCGTATGACCACCCGTGACATCCAAGGGCATCTACAGGAGATTTACGGTATTGATGTTTCCCAAGTTACCGATGCTATCATTGAAGAAGTACTGCTTTGGCAGAACCGCCCACTGGATGAGGTCTATCCCATTGTCTATCTTGATGCCATCTGGATAAAGGTACGCCATGACAGCAGGGTAATCAACAAAGCAGTTTACCTTGCTATCGGCATCAATATGGATGGCATCAAAGAAGTCCTTGGAATCTGGACTTCTGAAAACGAGGGTGCTAAATTCTGGCTTCAAGTTGTCACCGAATTGATGAACCGTGGGGTGAAAGAAATCTTCATTGCCTGCGTGGATGGACTCAAGGGATTTCCAGAGGCAATTGAAGCAGTTTACCCAAACACCAGATTCAGCTCTGCATCGTTCATATGGTGCGTCACAGCTTGAACTATGTGTCATGGAAGCAGCGTAAAGAAGTCGCAACAGACTTAAAGACCATTTATCAGGCACCATCCGTAGAAATGGCAGAGAAAAACCTTGATACATTTGCCGCCAAATGGGATGCAAGTCATCCGACTATAGCAAGGTCATGGCGAAACAACTGGGAACGGATTATTCCGCAATATTGCTATCCTCAGCAGATACGCAAAGCAATCTACGCGACAAATGCCATAGAGTCTCTGAACATGTCGCTTCGTAAGGTCACCAAGAATCGAGGTCATTTTCCTAATGACGAAGCTATGTTCAAGTTGCGCTATCTGGTTTTGAAGAATATTGCTAAAAAATGGACAATGCCGATTAGGGATTGGAAGTCTACAATGAATAAGTTTAGTATCATTTTTGGAGACCGGATGCTGAATTTCTGAATCTGTGGTAAAGCATATATATAGATACATTGGATAAGTAGCGAAATCGGCAAAAGCTTCAACGGGTATATACATCGGTCTAACCGGTCAATAACGAGTTGAACAGAAGAAAACAGAAAAGGCAGAAAAGGCAGACAACCGAGGAGTAGCGCGGCGGGCAAGTGGAGGCGCCGAAGTTAAAGATCACGCGGTGCAAGTGGAGAAATGAGAATCGAATATGCTGGGCCGGGTTTGTGCCGGAGAAGTTAGCTGATTGGGCAAGTACGATTGTAAACGCAGAATATCCAGAAAAAACTGCAAAGTCTTGAATAATCCGGTGTTACAGGCTTTTCCCATAAATCCTGAAATTCAGAAAAG
>JAQUIT010000007.1:152462-160889 GCA_028681335.1 Desulfuromonadaceae bacterium
TTTGTGCCGGAGAAGTTAGCTGATTGGGCAAGTACGATTGTAAACGCAGAATATCCAGAAAAAACTGCAAAGTCTTGAATAATCCGGTGTTACAGGCTTTTCCCATAAATCCTGAAATTCAGAAAAGGCGAAAAGCGATTGCCGCTGAGGCGGCAAGATAAACCACCGCTGGAGCTCTGCAGTAACGAGACTGAAGAAGGAAGCATGTCGCAACCATTTCTACAATTCCATCACATCAGTTATACCTATGAAACAGCTCATGAACCGCTGTTCCGTGATGTATCGTTACATTTCGCGGCGGGCTGGTCGGGCATTGTCGGTGCGAACGGCACGGGCAAAACTACGCTGCTGAAATTAGCAACCGGCCTGCTGCTGCCTGATGACGGCTATGTGGATGCACCGCCGCGGTTAGTTTATTGTGACCAACGCACCGATGATCCGCCGCCACAACTGGCCGAACTGTTACAGGATGCAGCCAAAACTGCGGCAGTCATTCGCGGCCGGTTGGGCATCCAGGAAGATTGGCTGGCACGATGGCCAACGTTATCCCACGGCGAACGCAAACGCTCGCAAATCGCAGTAGCATTATGGTTGGAACCGGAAGTGCTCGCTATTGATGAACCCACGAATCATGTAGATGCTGTGGCGCGCAACATACTGCTGCGTGCATTGCAATCGTTTTCCGGCGTAGGCTTGCTAGTCAGCCATGATCGTGAATTGCTGGATATCTTATGCCAGCAATGCTTGTTTATTGAGCCGCCAGAAGTAATAGCACGGCCCGGCAATTATTCCAAAGGCACACAAATCGCGGCCATGGATGCTCAAACCATAAAAAAGGAATATACCCTGAAGAAACAGGCCTATAAAGAATTGCGCCGCGAAGCTGGTCGTCGCCGGGATTTAGCCAATCAATACGAACACAAACGCTCAAAAAAAGGCATTGCAAAACACGATCATGATGCCAAACAGAAAATTGATGCAGCCCGTTTGACCGGCAAAGACATTGTCGGGGGGAAACTTCTGAGACAGTTGGATGGTCGGTTTGAACATGCACAGAAGGAATTAGAGGGGATCAAAGTCAAAAAAGAGTATTCGCTCGGTATCTGGCTTCCGGGGTCGGTGTCGAAGCGGAACGTGCTGTTCCAACATGTATCCGGCACGTTGCCCTTAAATACTGAAAAACTGTTAGCCTTTCCGCAATTAGTTATCCGCCCGACGGATCGCATCGCCCTGACTGGGCAGAATGGCGCGGGGAAAAGCACGATTTTGCGCTGGTTGCTGCCGCAACTCAACGTGCCCGCTGGTCAATTGATCTATCTGCCGCAGGAAATTGACGCGGCGCAATCGCGCGCCATTCTTGCGGAAGTGCAAACTTTGCCGCATGAGCAATTAGGGCAAGTGATGACTATTATCAGCCGGTTAGGATCGCGTCCGCATCGTTTATTGGATAGCCGTGAACCCAGCCCCGGTGAAATTCGGAAACTATTACTGGCGCTTGGCATGACGAGGCAGCCGCACATCATTGTCATGGACGAGCCGACAAATCACATAGATTTGCCTTCGGTTGAATGTCTGGAAAGTGCGCTGGACGATTGTCCATGTGCGTTATTGCTAGTCAGCCATGATCAGCGTTTCTTGCACGCGCTGACGCGTCTGGAATGGCGAATAACGCAATCCCAAGAGCCGTCTGTAGCGAATTCCCTAACAATTAAGGAAACTACATAGACAGCATAAAAGCATATTAATAGCGACTTCCCAACCACACCGTTTATTTAGCGTGAGAACAGAAAATGTCCAATCGGGTATAGCATCCCAAATCGTAACCAATCTTGGCGGATTCCAAATAATTTCCAAAATATTCTCCCAAACGGCCTCCTTCACCTTCCCCCCTGCAAGATTATAGGTGTAGGGGGATTTTTATTCCCCCAATAAGTTACCAACAAGGAGGCATGTATGGGAGTGTTCGTTTGCGATCTGGGGTTTTCATCGGCTAAGTGGATGTACGAGGAGCGTCAGGGGAGGATCATCTCTGCCTTCAGGTATGACGGAGATAATCTGCTTGTGGGAGAAGAAGCACTCCTGTCATCCGGTTCGTCCTACTTGAAAACGATGGAGGAACTTGTGAGGTTCTATCCTGAGTTCGTTGGCCACTGTGTCAAGTCAGCCAAGGTGGAAGGGATGATAACCCTTGCAGTCGGCCTGCCATATTCCTATTGGCAGGATCAGAATAAGCCTGGTGGAGCGGTTCCGTCCCTTGCAAAAGCATTGACAGGAGCCATCATCACAGACGTTGCAATTTTTCCGCAAGGACTCGGCGGACTAAGAGACTACCTGGACAATGTCGAAGAACGGCCTGAAGGGAATGTCCTTGGAATTGACATCGGATTCAACACCATCATCTTTACGCTCTTCTCGCCGCAGAAGAAACAGATCATCTACGGCAAGACTCTCAATAAAAGGGGTGTGCACCAGATGGCTACCAGTTATCTGCTGCCACGGATAAAAGACCTGGCACCTTCAGGCACATTCACGCCGGTGGAAATCTCCTTCCTGATCGAGAAAGGTTACCTGCAATACGGCTTCGATCGGCATGACGTCCGAAAGGAAATAAACGAAGCCGGCATTGCATACATCGAGCACATCATCCGGGATGTTCAAGGAGAACTGCAGGCACATGTCGGCATGCACGCCGACTTTGATCGGGTGCTGCTGTTCGGTGGAGGAGCCGCACTGCTGAAAGGTGAATTCCCGGCAAAGAATATTGAAGTTATCGTTCTGCCGGCTCCGGAATTTGCCAATGCCCGAGGTTTCCGTTCACTTGCTGGCGGGAAGTGAGTGTGCCATGGCCCAGTACACGCTCAAGATTAAAACCTACGACCCCGGCATTGTCAGCGCATTCGATCGGCTACGTAAAAGCCGCAAGCAGTCGGCATATACTCACGAGGCCCTCAAATATTTTCTGGCATCTGAACAAGGTGGCAGGGTAATGGATCTCATGGTACGTGAACCATCGCCAACATGTACCAAAACCCAAATAGCCACGGAGCAGCCAAGAGAATTGCTACCAATACCGGCAGCGATAGTAGAAAGGCATATCATCCCATCAGGTGAAGTTACGGATGACTATTGTTCCTCGGTACTTGGTAAAATACTGGAATGACATTTGGCTTCATTTGGATTGACATTAAGTCATGGCAGGTCATCAGCTAAACAGTAAATTCTATTGACGCCTTTATATGTTTTGACTATTATCGTAATCACGAAGCTATCACATGACTACGTTAATGCTCAACAGGTGATCTATGGCGTCTCCAGTCAACCGTACATATCTCCGCCAGACCCGGGATGCTGCAGAGCTGTTGGGCAAACTCATCCGGCTTGGCAGGAAAGAGCGCAAGATGACTGAGGAAGACCTGTCTGGACGGGCAGGGATTTCAAGAAGGACTTTGCAGAAGATCGAGCGTGGCGATCCGAAGTGTGAGATAGGCCTGGTGTTTGAGGTAGCCAACCTGGTTGGGGTAAACCTGTTTGGGGATGAAGGGAACGCGAATATCTCCAGAAATATAAGCCGGGTTGACGATAAGCTAGCTCTTCTGCCCCAGCTGGTTCGCAGCTCTATGAAGGTAAACGATGAATTCTGAGTACAAAGAATTATATGTCTGGATCTGGCTCCCTGGAGAGACAGATCCGGTGGTGGCCGGTATGCTTACAACCGTAGGGACGACATATGTCTTCAACTACGGTAAAAGCTACCTGCAGCGCGACAATGCTATTTCGATTTACGACGCTGAACTTCCCCTGCGTCAGGGGCTACTCCCTCTCCTATCTGGGCTTTCCATCCCGGGGTGTTTACGGGACGCAGCTCCTGATGCCTGGGGGCGCAGGGTAATACTCAACAAGAAGTTCGGAAATAAAGCGCCTGGAATCGACCCGGCAGCACTCGACGAACTCAGTTACCTTATTGAGTCCGGGTCCGACCGGATAGGCGCCCTTGATTTCCAGTTATCGCCTACGCAGTACGAGCCGCGATATGCCTCCGGAGCCCCCATTGAAGAACTGATTGAGGCGACCGAGCGTGTCGAGAAGGGTATACCGTTAACTCCTGAGCTTGCCCAGGCACTTCAGCATGGCACCTCTATCGGTGGAGCACGACCCAAGGCCCTCATTGAAAGTGAATCCAGGAAATTCATAGCGAAATTTTCCACTTCCACCGACCTCTACTCCGTCGTCAAAGCAGAGTATGTCGCAATGAGACTAGCTGCCATGGCTGACATTGATGTAGCGCCGGTCTCTCTGGAACGTGCCGCCGGCAAGGATGTGCTGCTTGTCGATCGTTTTGATCGGAAGGCAACGGCCAATGGGTGGCAGCGCAAGAGCCTTGTTTCGGCTCTGACGATGTTGACTCTGGATGAGATGATGGCCCGTTACGCAAGTTATGAAACGTTGGCCGAAATTATCCGGAGTAAATTCAGAAATGCTCCCGGAACATTGCGCGAACTGTTTTCCCGCATCGTGTTCAATATTCTGGTTGGCAATACTGACGACCACGCCCGCAATCATGCAGCTTTCTGGGACGGACAGATGCTGACGTTAACCCCGGCATACGATATCTGCCCACAGGCTCGCCATGGGCAGATCGCCACTCAAGCAATGCTGGTCATGGGAGACGACCGTTCAAGTCGGATCACCACCTGCATTGCTGCCGCTCCGCAATTTCTTCTCACCGAAGATGAGGCCGTCAACATTATCGCCAAACAGATCCAGTGCATCGAGCAGAATTGGGCGACTGTCTGTGACGATGCATCGTTGAGCGAAGTTGATCGAAATCTGCTGTGGGGGAATCAGATATTGAATCCATACGTTTTCGAGGGGTTGGAACCAGGCCCCCTGAAAGACCTCGCCAGACGGCACGAGCGAGGATGAGCCTGAAAGCCGCGAACTTCTTTATGGAGTTTGCGGCTTTTTTTATACATACCCCCTTCCTCTGTAACCCAATCATTTTCACCACTCCTCATATTTGAGCAATTCACGCTACTCGCTTTCCCGCCACAACTGGTAACGGCAAGTGTATGGCCGTGGCCGCCAGTGCGTGGCCTATCTTAAGAATTTTCCTACCTCGTCAAAGAGGAATTCGCAAAGACCACCCTCGCACCTTCCCCCCCAGAAGATAATCAATATGAAGATCAAATTTCCGGAGGACTCATGCTGGCAAAGTTCATGACCACTGCGTCACTCGTTTTTCTCATTCCACTGTCAAGTTTCGCTTCGGAGATACGCCAACGACCATTCGCGTATTCCTTTGATGCCGCATCAGCCCAGAGTGGGGACACTTTTGTTGTCTGTTCCGATTGCCCGGACAACAAGCTGACCATCCTCCCTGCCATTGCCAAGCTTGCGGTGAGAATGAGCGACCCGATGACAATACAACCACCCGCTACGCAACCAGACGTTGTCACTGTTACACCCAGAAATGAGCTGCCTGAAATCAAAGGGCTACTCGGGACAGTTCACTTTCAGCTGAACAGTTCCAGGCTTTCCCAATTTGAGCAAGGCAATCTGGAAAAGATATCAAGGGATATTCCCGCAGGTAATGCCGTCGATGTAACCGGGTACACCTGCACAATCGGTACGAATGATTACAACAAAAAACTGTCCTTCAGTAGAGCAGAGGCGGTTGCCACGGTTCTGAAGGCCAAGGGGGTGCACATCGGCACTATCGAAGGCAAAGGCAAATGCTGCCCTGCCTCGCAGGACAAACAACAAAACAGAAGAGTAGAAATCATCGGAATACGAAAGGAGGAGATGTGAAGACCGCAAATAACAAGAAACTTATGGTCGGCGGGCTGATGATGTTCATCGTGACTGCGGCGGGTTTCTCTATGGCTAACGACAATCTGAGAACGGAGAAAGAGACCCTGATGAAGACCTTTCCAAATATGAAATTGGATGGCTTCAGGGAATCGCCGCTCAAAGGCCTATATGAGATCACCGCAGGCGAACAGGTATTTTACTTCAGCCCCGAAGGATACCTATTTTTTGGTGAAATCTGGACCAAAGACGGCAAAAACCTGACAGCCGAGATGCGGGAGAAGGTTGTTGCAGAACGAATCAACAGTCTCCCCCTGGATAAAGCCCTGAAAATAGGCAACGGCCCGAAAAAGGTCATCGAGTTCACCGACCCTGACTGCCCCTATTGCCGCAAAGTTGACAACTTCCTCTCGAAGCGAACTGACGTGACCCGTTACGTCTATTTCGTCCCACTACGCAGGATACATCCCGACGCAGAGAAAAAGGCCCGCTACATTCTGTCGCAATCTGACAAGGACAAGGCATTCCGTGAGGTATTTGAGGGAGTGCTGGACGGAAAGCCTATCTCCATAGCCGATGGCGCACAGCAACAGCAATTGGAGGAGATGGAGAAGATTGCAACTGGGCTTGGCGTACGAGGAACACCGGCACTCTGGATCGAAGGTGCTCACGTGAATGGTGCAGACATCCAACGGATAACCGGTTTGCTGGACAAGGGAAAGGAGGTGAGCAAGCCGCAATCACACTGAATCTATTTTGCAACATCGTCTGACCATCACACCAACAGCTCAAAGGAGAAATGCATGCACAAGCGGAAAATGCTTCTGATGTCCCTCGTTGCGATGATCGTAACGCTGGCGGCATCCCAGGCCATGGCCCTCGTTGCCCCCGTAGCCGGTTCATTCGGCTTCGAGGCCTACGACTTCTTCATCACCGACATCCTCAAGGGACCTTTCGGCGCTATTGCCGGGGTTCTTGCCATCATTGCCGGCGTCGTCGTCATGATCCAGCAAAAGCTGGTTCCGGCAGTCCTCTGCATCCTGGGAGGAGTGCTCGTCATCAACTCGGACAAGATCGTCACCTCGCTTGGGATGATCATCTAGCCACAACCGGGGGGGCGAAAGCCCCCCTCACCATCTTGTAGCCATGATCGGAGACAGACTTGACTCGCAAGTTTCCCCAATATCTGACGCAGCCGTTTCAGGTCCTCTGGTTCGAGCCCGATGACCTGGCAATCATGACGGCGAGTTTTATCTTAGCCCAACAGTTCGGTGGATATCTATGGCTGACAATGATCATCGTACCGTGGGCATACAGCCGCTTCAAACGACAGTACCCACGTGGTTTTCTGCGCCACATACTCTATTTCATTGGCTTGGCACCGATGAAGGGTTACCCGCAGTTCTTTGAAAGAGATTTTCTGGAATGACCACTACAAAGGGAGCAAAGAAGTGAACCTCGACATATTTCTGCAAAAAAGTTCCAACATATTTGCCGAGAACCGGCTGCTCAAGTTCGTGGTCGTAGCGCTCGGCATCGCCGTTGTTATCAACACTGCTGGCTTGTTCACTGCTCTGAACAGTCAACGGGTGATTCTCGTGCCGCCGACCATCAATTCAAAGATCTCGGTTTCAGGTGACAAAGCCTCGGATGAATATCTCAAGGAATTCACCCGCTACATCCTGAGTCTGGCGCTTACCTACAACCCAGTCAACGTCCGGTCGCAGTTCAGCGAACTGCTGGCTGTCTACGACCCCGCCGAGTTCCAGGCATCACGTAAAGAGTTGTATGAACTGGCGGACAAAATCGAAAACACCAAGGCCTCCAGCGCCTTTTACATTCATTCAATCATCAACGATGCCGAGAAAAGGCGCCTCGTAGTGACCGGCACCAAGAAGACCTACATGGTGGATCAGAAGGCAGAGGACGTTCTGAAGGTCTACCTCATCGAATACCGCTTCGAAAACGGAAAATTCGTCTTGGTGCGTCTCTATGAGAAGCCAGCGCAAGGCGAGAACAAGGGGGCGTGATGCGTAAAACGTTTGCTTTACTGACTGCATTGCTGGTGCCGACATTGGCGCATGCAGTGGAACAAGGTGGTCTCCAGAGGCAGAAAGCTTCAATTGACCAGGCTATTGAAAAGCCGGTCGAAGGGGAGTTTCCGACCGTTGTATTGCCCGAATCGTCAACCGGTATTCGGCTGTCGAGTTCCGACATAAATCGGATCTCCTGCCCAACTGACATTCGAGAAGTCCTGACCTCCACCGAGAAGGGGGTAACGATCAAGATCACCGGCAAAGATGCATTCGTGAAGTTCAAGGTGATTAAGAAAGGAGACAAGTTTTCCTACTCATCGACACCGACCGAGCTCTACGTCGTCTGCGGTGACAAGGTTTTCAGCATGGTCGCATTTCCCCAAAGAGTGCCATCCCAAACAATCCGCCTCACTTCCGGCCAGGAGAAGAAGATCAAGGAGAACCTGTCTCTCTATGCCGGTTTACCCTTCGAGAAGAAAGTGCTCAAGGCGATCAGGGAAGTTTACACCGAGAACATTCCGGACTCCTACAGCATCAACAAGAAAGAAAAACGTTTCTTCACGTTCCGTGAAATCCTTCTGAC
>JAQUIT010000008.1 GCA_028681335.1 Desulfuromonadaceae bacterium
TCAATCTCGCTTGTCAATAACTTTCTTTCAGACAACAATCTTTTTTTCGGGCCCCTCGCAAAACTTCCGTCTCAAAAGGGACTCGCTTTCTATCACATACTTTTAAACTCTGTCAAAAGAAAAATGATGGGGGATGAATTAAATAACGTGCCGGTCACCTAACCCCTTCAAAGACCTCATAGAATCCGTGTGTACCTAATTCGTGTACTTTCATAAGATTTGTAGAGCCGCGTGTCTCAATTGGAATCCCCATGGTAATAACAACCATATTCCCTTTATGGAAGCCACTTGCCAATAGCTTTTTCTCAACTTCATAAATTTGCTGGTCGGTATCTTCCATTATGCCAACACTTGTACAATGCACACCCCAGTAAATTGAGAGCCTGCGACGGATAGCGAGCGAGGTGGTAAAAGCCATGATCGGCGTTGAAGGTCGATAGGCTGAAATAAGGGCGGCTGTACCGCCCGAGCGGGTAAAAACAACAATCGCTTTTGCCTTAAGAGTTGCAGCAGTACGACAGGACGATTCTGCAACAGCCTGCGCTACTGCTGATGCCGAACTGTCCGGTGCTGCACTGACAAGGAAATCTGTATTTTCAACATCTTTGGCAATACGAACCATCGTTTCAACTGACTCTATGGGATAATCACCTGATGCCGTTTCTGCCGAAAGCATAATTGCATCAGTACCATCGATGATGGCATTGGCAACATCAGACGTTTCTGCCCTCGTTGGACGAGGATTGCGGATCATCGAGTCCAGCATCTGAGTAGCTGTTATGACCGGTTTACCTGCTTTATTACACGCCTGGATGATTTTTTTCTGATAAATCGGCACTTTTTCCGGTTCGATCTCTACCCCAAGATCACCACGCGCCACCATAACTGCATCGGTTGCCTCAAGGATCTTCTTGAAGTTGCGCAGCGCCTCCGGCTTTTCAATTTTAGCCACGACCGGCGTGTCTTTTCCCTTGTCAGAAATCATCTTCTTTATTTCTTTTATATCCTCAGCGGTGCGCACAAACGATAGTGCGATAAAATCTACGCCAGCTTCAAGCGCAAAATCAAGATCAATCAAATCCTTCTCGGTAAGGCAGGGAGCCGAAACATCAACGCCGGGAAGGTTGATTCCCTTGTTATTTTTGAGCAGCCCACCAGTAACAACCAGGCAACGAACCCGCTCACCATCAAGCGCAACAACCTTCAACTCCAGGAGTCCGTCATCAAGCAGAATTTTGGAACCTGGATGTACATCATGCGGCAATGATTGGTAGATCGTTGGAATCACCCCCTCACTCCCAAGCACATTGTCAGTGGTGATGACGACCTCCTCCCCCTTGACCAACAGCATACCGTCACCAGCCATCTTTCCAGTTCTTATCTTAGGTCCCTGCAGGTCGCCCAGAATACCGGCCTGACGACCAAGTTTATCAGAAATATGCCGTATAATCCTGATCAGTTCCAACTTTTGGGAATTTTCTCCGTGGGAAAAATTCAACCTGAAGATATCAACACCAGCCTGCATCAACTTCTGGATCATCTCCGGGGATGAGCAAGCAGGACCGACGGTAGCTACTATTTTAGTTTTGCGGTTTGATCTGGGCATAGTCTATTCCTCAGGTATGTATTGATTCTTTATGAACGTCCAAAGCCGCTTCCCGGATTGCCTCGGTAAGAGTTGGGTGGGCGTGACAGATGAGGGCAATGTCGCGAGCCGTACCTTCAAAGCTCATCACCGCAGCGGCCTCTGCAATCAGGTCAGATGCGCGTGGGCCAACGATATGTATGCCGAGTACGCGGTCACTTTCCTGATGGGCAAGTACCTTTACAAAACCTTCCGTTTCATCCATACAACGAGCCCGCCCTAATGCAGCGAAATTAAAGCGCCCGCTGCGATAGGGTATGCCTGCCGCCTTGAGCTGTTCCTCCGTACTCCCCACACCGGCAAGTTCCGGCCAGGTATATACAACTCCGGGGATGAACTCATACTCGACTTTAGCCACCGTACCGCTGATTCTCTCCACACAGGCGACCCCTTCTTCTGACGCCTTGTGTGCCAGCATCGGGCCGGCAATCAGGTCCCCGACCGCATAAATTCCTGGTATCGACGATTGATACGAATCATCTACAGTCACTCTCCCCGATTCATCAAACGTGACACCAAGCGTCTCCAACCCAAGGTCTGCGGTCAACGGCCTGCGACCAACCGCAACAAGCACTTTGTCGCAATCGATCTCTTCGCTACCAGTGCCGGAGTTAAACAGGACAATCGCCTTGGAGCCGATCCGGCGCACCCCGGTAATACGCGTACCAAGTTTGAACTGAATTCCCTGCTTGCGCAATGACCGGTAGAGGACATCGGCCGCCTGTCTATCCATATTCGGCAAAATCTGCGGCAGCATCTCCATCACTGTCACCCTGGCCCCCAGGCGCCGCCAGACTGAACCAAGCTCAAGCCCTATGGCGCCTCCACCGGCAACGATCAGATGCTCCGGAACCTGATCGAATGACAGGGCCTCACGCGCAGTAACAACAACGTGACCATCAAAAGGGATACCAGGCAAAGCTGACGCCTCGCTGCCGGTCGCAAGAAGAACCTTGGGAGCCGTGAGAACAACCACAGCTTGCGAAGCCGCATCAAGAAGATTCTGTTGCCCTTCCACTGCAGCCGGTAGAGCGGCAAGCACTACCTCCACCTGATGCAACCCATCAGGGTTCACACCCTTAAGAACCGCAGTACCGTGAAGTCGCTCAATTTCGTTCTTCTTTAACAGATAGGCAACACCATCGGTCAACTTCCTGACCACATCCTCCTTACGCAGCATCATCGCATCTATATCGAGGCGTGGAGGATCTATCGCTATGCCATGCAGAGCAAATCTGTCCCGCGCCAGCGCAAAAAGTTCACTTGAATCAAGCAACGCCTTACTGGGAATACACCCTTCGTTGAGACAGACACCACCTGCTGTAGCACGTTTTTCAACCAGCGCAACCTTCATCCCGAGCTGGGACGCCCGGATGGCGGCCACGTAGCCGCCAGGACCGGCACCAACAACTATCAGATCAAATATCTGCTCAGACACTATAAAACCCTCCTCTCATCTGGATCAATACATGCGTCAATTTAAAACACTGCCCTCTGCATACTACCCTTCCAGCAGCAACTCTTCCGGCTCCTCAATATACTCTTTAACCTTTTTCAAAAAACCGACCGCTTCACGACCGTCAATAACACGATGATCGTAGGAAAGAGCCAGATACATCATCGGCCGGATAACGATCTGGCCGTCGCGTACAACCGCGCGATCCTGAATAGCATGCATTCCCAACACAGCACTCTGTGGAGGATTCAGGATCGGCGTGGAAAGCATTGAACCGTATACTCCACCATTACTGATTGTGAACGTTCCCCCCTCCAGATCCGAGATAGCCAGGCGATTTGTTTTGATCTTCTCCGCAAATGCCGAAATTGTTTGATCTATCTCATACATTTTAAGCCGATCGGCATCCCGCAAAACAGGCACAACCAAGCCCTTGTCACCGCCAATGGCAACTCCAATATCATAAAAGCGGTGATAAACTATATCGTCACCATCAATTCTGGCATTAACCAGCGGGAACTCCTTAAGTGCCTCAATACACGCTTTTACAAAAAAAGGCATATATCCGAGTGCAATCCCGTGACGCTGCAGGAAATGCTCACGGTAGGTATTGCGCAGTTTCTTGACATGGGAGAGATCAGCCTCGTTAAACGTAGTCAACATCGCTGTCTTCTGGCGGGCTGCAACCAGTCGTTCAGCAATCCGCTTGCGAAGAGGGGACATCGCCCGGCGCTCCTCGCGCACGCCAGCAGCATAGGCTGGCGAGTCTTCTGTATGTACCGAAACAACCGGCACGACCTGAGGGGCAGAGAGCGAAACGGCTGGTTCTAGTGCGCTCGGGACAACCTGCAAAGAGTTAGCACCTTTGAAACCAGGAATGACAGCCACCGCCTCAACGACAGCTGCGGGACGCGAGGCAGGGGGGAGCTTCGACTTTTCAACAATACGCGCAGACAGGTCATCATGAGTGAGACGCCCCCCCTTACCGCTCCCCGTAAGTTCCTCAGGAGCAATATTTTGCTCACGCATTTCACGGCGCAACGATGGCGACGATGCCGGTGCAGCAAGTTCATCTGCCAACACATTTTCAGCCACAGCAACGGTGGATTCCTGTACAGCCGTGCTTTCCTCAATCGCGCCGATTATTGCACCAACTGCAACCGTTGTGCCCTCAGACACGGAGATCGTAAGAACTCCGCTAGCATCGGCATTTAGATCCAGCGTAATCTTATCTGTTTCTATTTCACAGAGCGGCTCGTCCCGCTTGACAAAATCCCCGTTTTTTTTGAACCACTTTGCCAATAGCGCCTCGCGCACTGACTCGCCGACTTCAGGTATTTTTATTTCCACGTTTTTCTCCAGTGAAGGCAAAAATTAACAACTATATTATGCTGGTGCAAAGCCATTCTAACTCATTTCCACCAATTCTCCAGCAAAACAAAAAAAGGGCGACCATAAACGGGTCGCCCTTGTAAAAACCAGAACAATTCCTACGCCTGCCCTTTCAGATGCTCCCTGCCAAAGGGCGACATCTGACGCAGACGGGCAATAATAGGCGGCAACTCGCGGATGACGGCATCGATCTCGGCATCAGTGGTGTAGCGCGAAAGCGAGAAACGGATCGACCCGTGAGCGCAGGTAAAAGGCACTCCCATCGCACGCAGGACATGAGAGGGTTCCAGTGAGCCGGAGGTGCAGGCACTTCCTGATGATGCACAGATCCCAAACTCAGACAGCAGCAGCAGTATTGCCTCCCCTTCAACAAATTCAAAGGCTATCGAAGTGGTATTTGGCAGTCTCTCGGCACCGCCGCCGTTGATACGGGAATGTGGAATCACTGCCATCAACGCATCCTGCAGACGATCGCGCATCGCTTTGACGGTCGTGTTTTCGGCGTCCATGTGCTCTCCGGCCAGCTGACATGCTTTCCCAAGCGCAATGATGGCTGCGGCGTTTTCAGTGCCGGCCCGACGGCTCTTTTCCTGATGGCCACCAACCATAAATGGGCGGAACGGAGTGCCGCGACGCACATACAGTACACCGATCCCTTTGGGGGCGTGCAGTTTGTGTCCAGAGAGGGAGAGCATGTCGATACTTGAGCCAGCCATGTTGATAGGGATCTTACCTATGGCCTGAACGGCATCGCTGTGAAAAAAAGCACCTTTTGATTTTGCAATGGCAGCGGCTTCTTCTACCGGGAAAATCACGCCGGTTTCATTGTTGGCCCACATTAACGAAACGATCGCAGTGTCGTCATCAACGGCGGCTTTCAATTCTTCCATATCGAGACGTCCGGCACCATCGACACCAATTTCGGTTACCCGGTACCCTTTCTGGCGCAGGTTGCGGCATTGGGTCAGCACGGCAGGGTGTTCGACGCGGCTGGTGATTATGTGCTTACGGTCAGGAAGTACTTCAATGGCCGAGCGGATGGCGGCGTTGTCGCTTTCTGTGCCGCAGGCGGTAAATATGATTTCATCCGGTGATGCACCGAGCAGCTCCGCCACACGAATCCTGGCTTCGGTTACTTTGGCCTGTACCTGACCGCCGAAGAAGTGCATCGAACTGGGGTTACCGTACAGTTCACAGAAGTAAGGACGCATTTCTTCAAAGACAGCTTCATCGACCTTGGTGGTCGCGTTATTGTCGAGATAGATCTCTTTCATTGGGAGACCTCCTCTACAACAATGTCCTCGGCAACGAGATCACGCAGCTTGGCTTCGACCATGCGGGCGGTGTTGCCGGAGGAGGCGCAACCGGCACAGGCTTTGCGGAAGGCAACCTGCACTTTGGAGCCGTCGATATCGATGAGTTCCAGGTCACCGCCGTCAGCCCAGAGGAGCGGCCGGATGTCGCGCTCCAGAACTTCCTGGATCAGCTGCATCTTCTTCATATTGGAGAGTTTCTCCGGGCGCTGACGCGTCTGAGCCGCTGATTCTCCCAAAACTTGCTCGATCAATTCATTGATTTTGGGGATACAGCCACCGCAGGCACCGCCGGCTTTAGTAAAGTTTGTCACCTGCTCGGCTGTTGTCAAACCATTGGTCTCAATGACTTTTTTGAGGAAGGCGTCAGTGATCCCGAAACATTTACAGACGATCTCACCTTCGTATTCCGGGTAGGCGTGACCATGGTCGTGTTCGCTGTCGTGCTGAGGGATCGGCATACCGCGGTATTTGAAGATAGCTACCTCCAGAGCCTCCTGTCCCATGACGGAGCAGTGCATCTTCTCTTCCGGCAGGCCACCCAGAAAGTCGGCAATGTCCTGATTGCTGACAGCCAGGGCTTCATCAAGGGTTTTACCCTTGACCATTTCCGTCAGAGCGGAGGAGGAGGCTATCGCGCTGGCGCAGCCGAAGGTCTGGAATTTGGCGTCAACAATCTTGTCCTTGTTGTCATCCAGCTTGAGGTACAGTTTTAGTGCGTCACCGCAGGCAAGGCTGCCGACTTCGCCAACAGCATCGGCATCAGTGATATCTCCAACGTTGCGGGGGTTCAAAAAATGGTCTTTAACTATCGGTGTGTAATCCCACATAACAAATCTCCTTCGTAGATATAATCAGCTTAATATGAACTTCCGGCCGGCGGCCATCACTTCGGCAAGACGGGCATCGTTGCACGCCTCACCATACAGCCGCACCACCGGTTCTGTACCTGATTTACGGAACAACAGCCAGCTGCCGTCGTCGAGCAGTAGCTTGGTCCCGTCGACCCTGATGATTTCCTTGACCTTCGTCCCGGCAACTTCGGCAGGAAGCGAAGTAATCTTATTCTTGTAGGCGATCTCCAACTCCGCTGACAACTTGAGATTGTCACGCCGGGTAACAAAGCGCCCAACATCTCCATACAGCCGCTCAAGCAACTGGCGGATACTCTTGCCTTCACGCGCCACCATCTCTGCTACGAGAAAACAGGCCAGAATACCGTCCTTTTCCGGGACATGCCCCTTGATCGTCAAGCCGGCGCTCTCTTCTCCGCCGATGATGAGTTTATCCTGGCTGATCAGTTCACCAATATACTTGAAACCGACCGGCGTTTCATAGACCGGAATACCATGTTTTTTTGCCACAGCATCGATCAGGTGCGAGGTCGCGACAGAACGGGCCACACCACCTTCAAGCTTGCGTACCCGAATCAGATAGTCCAGCAGCAGGGCAATGATGTAGTTGGGTTCGATATAGCTGCCGTCGGCATCCAGAATACCAAAGCGATCAGCATCACCATCCGTCGCAAGACCTAACTTGATATCGGGATCATTCTTGACCAGGGGGATAAAATCCGGGATGTGGGCCTCAGACGGCTCAGGCGGATGTCCGCCAAAATAGGGATCCGGACGATCATTGATGATGGTGTAGGGGATACCACGCGTGCGAAGCGGCTCATCCAGGTAGCCACGGCCGGTGCCATACAGCGGGTTAAGTGCAACCTTGCCAAGTTTGCCGATAGCATCAAAATCGATTTTTTGTTCCAAAGCCTGCAGATAACTCTCGTGGGGATTGATAACCTCTAGCAGCCCCCGCTTCCCGGCTTCTTCAAGGGAGAGTTCAGTGTAGCATTTTGTTCCAACCGTCGCATTGGCGCGGCGCTCAATCTCAGCGGTAGTTTCAGGCAGCGCCGGTCCACCGGATGAGGGCGAAAACTTGACGCCGTTGTATTCAGGCGGGTTATGACTGGCGGTAAAATTGATGCCGCCGGCGGCTCCACGCCGCAATATTTCGTAGGAAATAACAGGGGTCGGAGTATCCCGCTCGCAAACATACGCCTTGATTCCGGCCCCGGCCAGAACACGGGCGGACGCTTCAACAAAACGCTGCCCCATGAAACGGGTATCACAGCCGATGACGACACCCTTCCCCTGTTCCCCGGACGCTTTAATGGTATCAGCTATAGCCTGAACAACGACCTTAACGTTATCGAAGGTAAAATCTTCACAGAGGATTCCGCGCCAGCCCGATGTTCCAAAGGTTATTTGCGTCATGTGTCGCTCTCCCTGGTAAGCTAAAAATTGTTGAATGCGGTCTTTTACAGAAGGTGATTTTGTAAACGCATTTATCCCGTTTATCGGCGTCGGCACAACAAGACATCTTTTGTCGTGTTAGAATAGTACACATGTGCCCGCCCGTCAAGCGAAACGAAACGGCATATTTTTTTGTTTTTCAGCATCTCACAAGAGTGCGCTTGACCTCAATCAGTCAACAGTAGTATATGGTTACGTTCAAAATTCTTTTGACCCAATAAAGTGTGATACGTGCGTTAACAAAGTTTTTTCTACCTGAAAAAGGCAGAAAAGACTTCTAACGGACTAAAAGGACCATTGCATGACCAAAGAGCTTGCCAAGGGGTACGAACCTCATGATGTTGAAAAGAGATGGTATACCGAGTGGGAAACGCAGGGGTACTTCCGCGCCGCCGCGACCTCCGACAAAAAACCGTACTCCATAGTCATCCCGCCACCGAACGTCACCGGCGCCCTGCACATGGGACATGCCCTCAACAACACCCTGCAGGACATCCTCTGCCGCTGGAAACGGATGCAGGGGTACAATGTCCTCTGGATGCCCGGCACCGACCATGCGGGCATCGCCACCCAGAACGTTGTCGAGCGGCAGCTGGCCGCCGACGGCAAGGATCGCCACGACCTGGGGCGTGAAGCTTTTATCGAGCGTGTCTGGAAGTGGAAGGCTGAGTCGGGGGGACAGATAATTGGCCAACTGAAACGCCTTGGCGCGTCGTGCGACTGGGAACGTGAACGCTTCACGATGGATGAAGGGCTCTCGAAAGCGGTGCGTACCGTTTTTGTTAAATTGTACGAAGACGGCCTGATCTATCGCGACAACCGCCTGATCAACTGGTGCCCGCGCTGCCATACCGCTCTTTCGGATATAGAAGTCGAACACGAAGACCACAAGGGGCACCTCTGGCACATCCGCTACCCGGTCGTCGGTGAACCGGGACGCTTTGTGGTTGTAGCGACAACACGCCCGGAGACCATGCTGGGCGATACCGCTGTGGCTGTCCATCCGGAAGACGAGCGCTATGCTGATCTGGTTGGCAAAAAGGTCCTCCTGCCGCTCCTTAATCGCGAAATTCCTGTTGTTGCCGATGACTATGTTGACCGTGAATTCGGCACCGGCGTCGTCAAGATCACCCCAGCCCACGATTTTAACGACTTTGAAGTCGGCCTGCGCCACGGCCTCGATAAGATCAACGTCCTCGACGAATCCGGCATCATCAACGCTGCCGGACACCAGTACGAGGGACTGGATCGCTTTGCCGCCCGTACGCGCATCGTTGCCGAACTTGAAGCGGCCGGACTGTTGGACAAGATCGACGATCATCCAATGTCGGTTGGCGGTTGCTACCGCTGCAAGACCGTGGTTGAGCCGTACCTTTCACTGCAGTGGTATGTCAAGGTCGCCCCGCTGGCCGAGCGCGCTCTGGATGCCGTAAAAACCGGCAAGACCCGCATCCTCCCCAAACAGTGGGAAAACACCTACTATGACTGGATGGAAAACATCCGTGACTGGTGCATCTCCCGCCAGATCTGGTGGGGACACCGTATTCCGGCCTGGTTCTGCGACCATTGCGGCGAAATCACCGTCGCCATGGAAGCACCTACCACGTGTTCAAAATGCGGCAGCGATGAGCTCCGCCAGGAAACCGACGTGCTGGACACCTGGTTCTCGTCGGCCCTCTGGCCCTTTTCGACCATGGGATGGCCCGACCAGACTGCCGAGCTGAAAACATTCTATCCGACCGCCGCTCTGGTAACCGGCTTTGACATCCTCTTCTTCTGGGTGGCCCGCATGATGATGATGGGACTGCACTTCATGGATGAGGTTCCGTTCACCGATGTCTACATTCACGCCCTGGTGCGCGATGCCCAGGGGCATAAGATGTCAAAGTCAAAAGGGAATGTCATCGATCCGCTGACGGTCATCGACCAGTACGGCACCGATGCCTTCCGCTTCACCCTGGCCGCCTTTGCCGCCCAGGGGCGCGATATCAAGCTGGCCGAAGAGCGCATCGCCGGTTACCGCAACTTCTGCAACAAAGTGTGGAATGCGGCCCGCTTCACCATGATGAACCTTGAAGGCTTCAATCCGGACGGCATCAGCTTTGACTCGCTGGAACTGTCCCAGGGAGACAAGTGGATCCTGCACCGTCTCAATGAAACCGCCCGAACGGTTGATGAGACCCTGACCGGCTACCGCTACAACGAAAGCGCCATGGCGCTCTACCAGTTCACCTGGAGCGAGTTCTGCGACTGGTATCTGGAACTGTCCAAGCAGGATATCTACAACGGCACGCCGGAGCGTAAACTGGCCACCCAATACGTTCTCTGGTACACGCTGGAAAACCTGCTCCGCCTGCTGCACCCGTTCATGCCCTTTATCACCGAAGAAATCTGGCAGGCGCTGCCGGGGACAAAAGCGACTCCAACCATCATGCAGGCTCCCTACCCTGCCCCCTGCGACTCCCTCTCCTTTCCGGAGGATGCTGCCGACATGGAGCGGGTCATGGCGGTTATCGGAGGTATCCGCAACATCCGTGGCGAGATGGAGGTACCTCCGTCGAAACAGATCGCAGTCATCCTCTCCTGCGACAGTGAAGCCAGCCGCCTCATCATGAAGCACAACGAAAGCGCCATCATCAGCCTGGCCAGGGTTTCCGACCTTGCCATCGGTCATAACATCGAAAAACCGGAAGATGCCTCCATACAGGTTGCCGGCGATGTCCAGATATATGTGCCGCTCAAGGGTCTCGTGGATGTAGCGGCAGAAGAGGAACGGTTGCTCAAGGAGATCGGCAAGATCGACAAGGAGATCGAGATGTTCTCCAAGAAACTGGAGAGTCCGGCCTTTGTTGACCGCGCTCCGGCCGAGATTGTCGCCAAGGAGCGTCAGAAACTGACGGATGTTAACAGCAAAAAACTGGTGTTGGAAGAGAGCCTGGACAAGATCAGAAAACTGAAATAGGTGATCAATGCAACAGATCCAGAACGTCGCCATATTTGCAAAAGTCCATGACCCGCGTTGTCTCGGTGTTGCCAGCGATCTGGTTAAATGGCTGGAAGAGCGCGGCTGCACCCCGATGGCTGAGGCGGAGCTTACCCGCCAGCTCGGCTACCCTAAGGCGATGACTGAAGAAGACATCCGTGAACAGGCCGAACTGGTGGTGGTGCTGGGGGGAGACGGCACACTGATCTCGGTGGCGCGCCTCTTCAGCGGCAAGGATGTGCCGATCCTCGGTGTCAACCTGGGGAGTCTCGGTTTTCTGACTGAAATCACTGTTGAGGAACTTTACGCACGTCTGGAAAAGTGTCTCGAAGGGAACCCGCGCGTCTCCGAGCGGATGATGCTGGAGGTCACCCTCCACCGGGAAGGACAGGAGGTCGAGAGTTTCCACGTTCTGAATGACATGGTGATCAACAAAGGGGCACTGGCCCGGATCGTTGACCTGGAGACCAAGGTCAACCGCCACTTCCTGACCACCTACAAAGCTGACGGACTGATCGTGTCAACCCCCACCGGTTCGACCGGTTATTCCCTCTCTGCCGGCGGCCCTATTATCCACCCGTTGATGAGTTGTATCGTCATCACCCCGATCTGCCCGCACACACTGACCAACCGCCCGATTGTCATCACCGATGAATCAATTATCTCGATTACGGTCACCTCTTCTTTTGATGAGAAAGTATACCTGACTCTGGACGGCCAGGTCGGTTTTGAGCTGCGCGAAGGTGACTCGGTAGAGGTGCGCAAGGCGCTTAAAACGACCTCACTGGTCATGTCGCGCAGCCGTGATTATTTCGAGATCCTGAGAACAAAACTGAAGTGGGGGGAGCGCTGACAGATCATGTTAACCGACCTGACTATAAAAAACGTCGCGATCATCGATACCCTGCAGATAACATTTAAAGCGGGGCTCACCGTACTGACCGGTGAAACCGGTGCCGGCAAGTCCATCATAATCGATGCGGTCGGCCTGATCATGGGAAATCGCGCCTCCAGTGACCTGATCCGTTCCGGTGAAGAGGAGGCGACCGTAGAGGCGCTCTTTGACCTCTCCTCACTGCCGGACATCAAACAACAGCTCTCAGATGCCGGATTCGATGTTGATGATGAACTGCTGATCAAGCGCTCCCTGTCACGCAGCGGAAGAAACAGGATCTTCATCAACGGCGGCATGGCGACGTTAGCGCTTCTGACCGACATCGCCCCGCGCCTGATCAACATTTACGGCCAGCACGATTCACAGACCCTGCTCAAAGCGGAAAACCACCTGCGCCTGCTCGATTCCTTTGCCGGCAGCGGCGAATTGCGCCAGAATTTTGCAACTCTGTTCAGCCGTCTGGCCTCAGTACGCGATACCCTTGCCGGACTTGAAAATGCTGAGCGAGAGGCGGCTAGGCGCCTCGATCTCCTCTCGTATCAGTCTGAAGAGATTGCAAAAGCGGCCCTCAAAGCCGGTGAAGAGGAGCAGCTTGAGGAACAGCGGGGACTGCTGGCAAACGCCGAAAAGCTGGGCGGCGTCAGCAGCGAAGCGTTTGATCGGCTGTACGGCGGTGACGGAGCTCTTCTGGGGCAGCTGAGGCGTATCTCCGCCTCGATAACGGAGTTATCTGCTATCGACCATTCGCTTCAGGAAACCGCCACTTCACTTGATGGTGCCTATCTACAGCTGGAGGATGCCGCCATAACCCTGCGCGACTACGCATCGCGCATCGAGACCGACCCCGCAGCACTGCAGCAGATCGACGACCGGCTTGACCAGATCGGCACAATGAAGAAGAAATATGCCCCAACGGTGGAAGAGATTCTGGCCTATAAAAAGGGCATTGATACCGAACTGGAACAATTAGAAGGCAGAGAGCAGAACAGGCATGCTCTGGAAGCCGAACGTGACAATCTGGAAAACCTGTTGAAACAGGCCGGTGAGGAACTTACAAAGTCCAGAATCGAAGCCGCCACAAAGCTTAAACACGCGCTGGAAGCTGAAGCGCACCAGCTGGCCATGAAGGGGGCTGTGATTGAACCGACGTTGGAGCCGCTCCCGGAACCGCGTTCAAGCGGTTTTGAAAAAGTTGAGTTCCTCTTTTCCCCAAACCCGGGAGAGATACCACGGCCACTGGGGCGGATTGCTTCGGGGGGCGAACTGTCACGGCTGATGCTGGCGATCAAACAGGTGCTACCTGAGGGTGATGTGCCGACACTGGTCTTTGACGAGGTAGATACCGGCATCGGTGGGGCAACATCTGAACTGGTAGGGAAGAAATTGAAGAATGTTGCGGCTCGCCAGCAGGTGCTCTGCATCACCCATCTGCCGCAAGTGGCGGTCTTTGCCGATCAGCAGCTGCGGGTAGAAAAACTGGTGGAAGGAGGGAGAACGTCCACCCGAATCATTGAACTCGATCTGAATGAGCGCACCAGCGAAGTAGCCCGCATGCTGGCCGGCGCCACAATTACCGAATCCGCCCTGAAACACGCCGCCGAGATGCTGGCGGCCGGCAGCAAAGCCTGAGTTGGCAAACCCGGTCTAATCCCCCCTCTACACCAGGCACACCATTTATTCGCACTTGACTCCGTTAACGCCAACGGCAGCCACTACCTGGTTGCGTCCGGCATGCTTGGCGGCATACAGCGCCTCGTCAGCCCCCGCATTAAGGGCAATAGCATCTCCATAAAGAGAGAGGGCAGCTATGCCGCAACTGAAGGTACATGAGAAGGTTTCCTCTTTCGCCTCAAAAGTAACGGCCGCAAAACTCTCCCGCAACTCGTTCAGCAAAGTGACCGCCTCGGCGATGGCACAGCCCGGGAGAATGATTGCAAACTCCTCACCGCCAAAACGCCCGACTATATCCGCTTTACGCACACGCTGCCTGATCAGGCGTGCCAGGGCAATCAGCACACGGTCCCCGATCGGGTGGCCATAGGTATCATTCACAAGCTTAAACTTGTCGACGTCGATCATCGCAAAGCAGACCTCTTCCTGCTTGCGTTGGGCAAGGGCAATAGTCGTATCCAGCTGTTCCTTGGTGGCGGTATGATTGAACAGGCCGGTCATGCTGTCCCGCACCATGTAGGAGCGGATGATCTTCATCCGCTCGGCGCGGGCAACCACTGAAGACACCAGGCGCTGCGGCTGGATCGGCTTGGTCAGGAACGCATCACCGCCGGTGAGCATGGCTTGAAACTGTTTATCCAGATCGGTTTCGCTGGAGAGGTAGACGATGGGGATACTGAAATAGGCGCCGATCTGGCGAATGGCCTTGGCCAACTCTACGCCGTTGCACCCCGGCATGTACATATCCATCAAGATCAGGTCCGGCTTGAATTCCAACAATGGTGACATTACCTGGAGCGGATCATTTACCGTCAAGGTTATCATCCCTGACTCCTGGAGTATCAAAGCGTGATAATCGGCCAGCTGCGGTTCGTCATCCACAATCATGATCCGGTACGGCTCCGGCCTCACCGCTGTGGTGAGTAGACTGAGGGTTGAACAGAGTTCCGTCACGTTGACCGGTTTGACAAAATAGGCACTGGATCCGGCACGCACGGCCGACAAGCGATTGGCTATTGCCCCCTGAGAAGAGATGAAAACAGTTGGCACCGGGGTCTCCCGCCCCTCCTGAATGGTTTGCATGACTTCCGCTCCTCCAAGCGGCCTGTCGGGAAAGATCATATCCATAACGATCACGTCGGGCGGGGCGCTCTGCACGGCGTTAACAAGCTGTTCCAGCTCGCCGAAAGAGAGCACCTCAAAGCCGAAACAGCCTATCTGGGTTGCCAGGGTCAGACGCTGGTACGAGTCATCCTCGCACAGATACACAAGCTTACGTTCCCTTTCTACAGTTCCCTCGGCGGCAATTGCCAGCTCCTGAATCTGCATCTCCATTCCCTGCGCCGGATCAATGGTCGAGATCTCGTGGTCCATCCGGTCAAACTGTTCCTGCATCTTCTGATGCCAGAAGCGGTCAGGCGGAGTCGCGTCCTGCAACGCTTCCTTTGCCAGATGTTCCCCAACCATAGCCACAGAGCTCAACATGCTCAGCCGGAATGAGGCACAAGCCCCTTTCATGGTGTGGATGCGGCGATGTAGATCCTCCAGCGGCAAGTTCCCCTTCTCTCCACGAACAAACTCTGAGTAGGAGGCGCGGATTGCTTCCAGTTGCGCTGGAAGTTGTTTGATATAAGCCTCACGGATTTTTTTAAGCTTTGCCGCGATGACAACGGTTTTAGTGCTCAAGTGATTCCATCCTTTTCAAATGATAAAAAACTATCAGAACTGAATCTGTACTTTCTTTGCGGTTCCCTCTTCCCTGACCCACAAGAGGGTTTTTCTGGCACGGGAACACCAATCGCGCACGTCCTTTTCGAATGTCGCACAATCAGCAATGACTTCAAGAACATCGCCCGGTTTCATCTTGATTGACATAACGGTAATTTTGAGTGTTGGTTGGGGACATTTAAGCCCTCGTGCATCCAGTACTGAAACAGCCATGACGTATCTCTCCTTGTGGTTTATTCTATCAGTCTTTACACAGATGCCACGACAAGCGGCCCAAGCCTGCGAACCGTTTCAACCGTCTCGCCGATAACCCGGCTGAACTTTTCCCCTTCACCTGCGGAGACGTAATCCAGGCGGCAGCGTTCCTTCTCAATCCCCAACTGTTCCAGCATCAGGTTCAACATACCGTGGCGCTGCAGGGCACGGCAGTTCCCCTCTTTATAGTGGCAGTCCCCCGGGTGACAGGCCAGGATAATAACACCGTCGGCCCCCTTTTCAAAGGCTGAAAGTACAAATTGCGGATCAACCCTGCCGCTGCACATGACCCGGATGACCTTGACATTGGGTGGATACGACGCCTGCATCCCCCCCGCCTTATCAGCGCCGGCATACGAGCACCAGTTACAGAGAAAGCCGATTATTTTAGGTTCAAAAGCTTCCACAGTCGTCATTGCAGGACTCCTTCAATCTCGGCCATAATCTGCTCATTGGTAAAATGGTGGCCGGTAATTGCCCCAGCCGGACAGGCGGCTACACAGGTACCGCAGCCATGACAGAGGATGGCGTTGATATGTGAAGTATTATGTTCCGTGTCGAACGTTATGGCGTGGTAAGGACAGACCGAAAGACAGAGACGACAGCCGGCGCAGTGGTTTTCATCAACTTCGGCGGTAATTGGCTCAATCTCGATGGTACGTCCCGGCTGGAGTCCGGCCAGCGTATGACCGACTGCGGCCATCCCTTCGAGCATAGCACTTCTGATATCCATCGGTTCCTGGCAGGTTCCGGCCAGATATATCCCCTTGATAACACTCTGGGCGGCGTCGGTACGGCCGTGTAGCTCCCGGAAAAACCCGAATTGGTCGCAGCTGACATCCAGCAGGGCGGAAAGCGTATCGCCCCCCTGCGCCGGGACCACCGCCGGACAGAGTACGACCATATCGGCAGCAGCGTTCTCCCCTCCGGCACAGACCTGGAGCGTGCCGCCGTCAGCACATGTCACCGAGAGATCAGTGATGGCGGCGTATCGTTTCAGGGTGGAGTTTTCGTTCGCGGCGGCGTGCCGCAGCAGGGTGTGTGCCTCTTTCCCCGGCATGACGAGTTCACGGTAATAATGGGTAATTAACACATCCGGCAGTTTGGCAGAAATCAGGTGGTTGAACTTGAAGGCGTACTGGCAGCAGATGCCGGAGCAGTATGGTTTATGATCTTCATCCAGGCTGCCGACGCAATGAATGATTGCCACCGATGACGGGGTATTGCCGGCGGCGGTCAGAATATCTCCCCCCGTTGGTCCGGTCGACGAGAGCATCCGTTCGAACTGCAGGGCATCATACACATCCGGCAGCGTTCCCATCCCCAGACCGGCCACACGGGAGGCATCATACAACCCGGCCCCGGTGGCAATAATGATCGAGCCGATCGTCCGCTCGACAACCGTTTCCTCCTCTTCCGGATTGACGACATCCTCCCCCACCGGACAGGCGTCCTTGCAAGCCCGGCATTCCACTCCATGCGAACGGACACAGACGTTCTCCATCAGGAACGGAGCGTTCGGCAGGACACCGGTGAAAGCAAAATCGATCGCCTTGCGCTGACTGGCGTTGCTGTTGAATTCATTCGCTGTTGTGGCTGGACAGGCTTCTATACACTCGCCGCAGCCGATGCATTCATGCAGCGAAACATGGCGCGGCTTCTGGCGGATTTTCGCGATAAAATTACCGTAGAAACCGGTTACCTCCATCAGTTCCGCCATCGTGATCAGCTCGATTTTTCCGGGGTGTTCACCGTGGAGCAACTCACCCATCAACGGCTCCAGCATACAGGGGGCACACTCCAGAGCCGGGAACAGATCTTCGAAACGGACCGGCAGGCCGCCGATAAACGGTGTCCGTTCCACCAGCACCACCGAGCGTCCCGCTTCGGCCAGCGACAGAGCCGCCTTCATGCCGGCCGGCCCGGCACCGATCACCAGCGCATCGGGACAGACCTCCAGCTGTTTTTTCTCCAACGGTTGTTGCAGCCGCACCCGGCAGACAGCACCACGGATAGCCGCTATCGCCTTTTCGGTCGCAACAGCCGGATCTTCGGTCACCCAGGCGATCTGCTCGCGGATGTTGACGATCTGCATCAGGTAGGGATTCATCCCCGCGTTGGTCAGACAGCGACGAAAGGTAGCCTCATGGTCCCGCGGGGAGCAGGCGGCCACCACCACTCGATCCGGCCGGTCAGACTTCAGGCTCTCCTCGAACTGCAGCTTCCCCTCTTCCGAGCAGATAAAATCCACATTTTTCACATACGGTTGCTCGGGAAAAGAGCCGGCCGCCTCGGCCACGGCTGCGGAGCTGATCTTTTCGGCGATGTTGCTGCCGCAGTTGCAGAAATAGATGCCAATTTTCATGCTGCCTCCTCCCATTGAACCAGCTGGGCGACGATCCGTTCCACAGCCACCGGCACCGCCGCAGCAACCTCGGCGGTAAGGCATTCGCCAAAGAGATCAAACTCACGCGCCTCGACCCCCCAGAAGGAAACCTGTTCCGGCAGGGGAACACCGGCCATCACCCCCAGGTCATAGGCGGTTGCAAAATCGGTATCGTGGCTCGAAAATGTGTTTTTGGTGGTAACAAAATCCTGCGGGTCAAACTGCCGGACTGTACCATGGGGCGCGCCGCTCAGCATCGCATCCACCACCACGGCCCGTTTGAAACCGGCCATAGCCTCCATCAACCGCATCCCGCCGGTATTTAACTCGGTCACGGTCAGGGTCATGCGCTGTTGCACACGTTCGGCCACGGCAAGAGCGACCGCAAGCCCGACACCATCGTCGGAGAGTTGCGGATTCCCCATCCCGATGATAACGGTTCCCTCCATGCCTGGCGCTCTCATCCCTTCCTCCGCATCTCACGCAGCATTTCGCCCTGACTGTCGCGGATCGATACTGTCAGCGGCATCTTGCCGGGGAGAAAATGGGTGGCGCAGGAGAGGCAGGGATCGTACAGCCGGAAGGCCATCTCCACCCTGTTGAGGATCGCTTCATCCGGTGCGTTGCCGGTGATCAACCTTTCGGCGGCACGCTTGATCGACATGGAGATCGCGGCGTAGTTGTTGGTGGTACCGACGATCATGTTGACCTTTGTCAACACTCCCCGTTCATCGGTGACAAAATGGTGGGTCAGTGTCCCGCGCGGCGCCTCGACCGAACCGACCCCCTCACCGGTAAAGCGGTCCGGGTCCGGGATGTTACGGGTTTCAGGCGAAGTAATTTCAGGGTCGAGCGCCAGTTCCAGCATCCGCTCCGAGGCGTAGAGCAGCTCAATCAGTCGCGCCCAGTGGGTGGCAAGACGGTGATGGATCGGCTCGTAGCGGGCGGCGGTGATCTTCTTGCACCCAAAGGCCTCGTACATCCGCTGGTACTCTTCATTGGCCAGCGGCGTTGCCATCCCTTCCGAGACATTCAGCCGTGATAGTGGCGTCGCGGTGTAAACCCCGCTGTCGATCCCGTCTGTCAACCCCTTCCACCCCACCTTTTTCAGGTACGGATATTTCAGATAGGTCCAGGATTCCACCCGCTCGGCAATATGCTCGCGATAGTCCGACGGATGGTATTTGACAAACTCGTTCCCCTCCGGGTCCACCACGCGGATCATGCCGTCGTAAAAGTTGGTCTGATTATTGGCATCAACGGTCCCCATCGAGTAGGTGCGGTGGAGATAGATATCCGAGGTAACCATTTCCATGTAGACCGGATTCTTCAGCACGATTTTTTCGAAAATGGAGAGGGAGAAGCGGGCAAATTCGATGTTTTTGCGGGCCGTGGCTTCGATCTGCGCTCGCTCCTCGCCGCTGATGGGACGGCTCCAGCCGCCGGGGAGTCCGGCCACCGGATGGATCGACTTCCCCCCCAGAAAGGTGATGATCTCGTGGTTGCGCTTGCGGCAGGCGATCACTTCGCCGGCCACCTCCAGACCGACCTTGCGGGCCACCCCCAGGATGTTGCGCTCCGATGGCGGCGCATCAGGCCCGACGATAAAATCCGGACCACCCAGGGCGTAAAAATGAGTCGTGTGGTCGGTGACGAAAAAGGCCATATAGAGGATTTCACGCAGTTTTTTTGCCACGGCGGTCGGCTCGGCGCCGAAGACAACGTCAAGCGCCTTGGTAGCCGCAATGTGGTGCGCCTCCGGGCAGACCCCGCAGATACGGTTGGTGATAACCGGCATCTCTTCCGCCATCCGCCCGACACAGAACTGTTCGAAGCCACGCAGCTCCGGGATCTGGAAGCAGGTATTCTCCACCCCACCCTGATCGTTCAGGAAAATGTCTATCTTGCCATGTCCTTCCAGGCGGGTGACCGGGTCAATCGTGATACGCGCCATCTATACCTCCAGATTCTACGTTACTTCATCATTTCAGAATCAGGCACCTGCGTTAACTCCTCCCGGCCTCCCCTTATCAGGGGAGGAGCAGGACGCTTCCCCCCTGATAAGGGGGGACTGAGGGGGGTTGTTTTTGAACCAACTCGACCGCCCAGTATCGAACTGGCCAGGGTGTATTTGTAAAACAGTCCGGCGTAGTCAGGAATCGTTTTTAGAAACGTGTCGACCCGTGCCGCGATCTCATCTTCCGACAGTCCGCTCGTATCGCCGATGTCCATGATGGAACCAAGTGCCGCAACCATCTTCGCCCCCTGATCACTGATCCCTTCCGGCGCGCCATAACAGCCGGTGCAGGGCATATTGGCCTTGGTACAGGGAGCGCCGCAACCGTTCCTGGTGGCTATTCCCATACAGAGCAGCCCCTGCTCGAGCAGACAGGCTTTGGCATCGGGGTAAAATTCGTAATTGCGCCGAAAAGCGGTGATACGCTTTTCCTCCTTGGTCCGGTCACAGTCATCGCAGACGGTCAGCGAACCACAGCCGACCGTGCTCCCCTGTGGCGGCAGGTCACCCGAGAGGATCGTCTCGATGACATTCCAGATCTGCTCTGATTCCGGGGGACAGCCGGGGATAGAGTAATCAACCTCCACCTCCTGGGCCAGGTATTTAACGCGCTCCAACAGCGGTGTCAGGTGAACTTCTCCACCGGGAAAGCTGCTCGTACCGGAGGGGATGATTGCTGCGGGATTATCAACGGAGGGGTTATCAAGATAGATGGTGTTGAGCAGTTCGGCTTTCGTGGTGAAGTTGGCCAGAGCCGGGATGCATCCCCCCTTGGCGCAGGAACCGAAAGCGACCAGCAATCGGGACTTCCGCCTCAGCAGTCGGGCCATCTCAACATTCTCCTCGGTGCGGAGGGCGCCGTTGAAGAGAGTCACGGCGATAGACCGATCGGGGAGCGCCTCGATATCCTTCTTCTTGGTATCCAGCAGGCAGGGGCAGAACATGAAGTCCATGGCTGCATCAACGTCGAGGAGCTTCTCGTGCAGATTAACAACGGCAATCTCGCAGCCGCCGCACGATGCTCCCCAGTAGACCGCCAGTTTCGGTTTTTCAGGCATCATCAGACCCCCTTTTCACATACGTTCTCATGCCACACACCAGCATGAACGGAAATCGCGGCACCCATCTCAGTCGCGCAAAAGGAGCGACTCCACCAGCTCCGGCAGTGTTTCCTGCAGATTTTCATCCTTCGTCAGGACGGCATCAATATCCGGATTAGCAGATTTGAGAGGGGCGGCATCGTCTCCGGTAAGCAGCATAAAAGGCTGGCTGTACCCCTGTCCCCGCAGCTCTGTGAAGAGCTGAACCCCGTCAATGAACGGCATGTTCATATCCGAGACAACCATGCAGATTGAGCTGTCCGCAGCAATTTTCTCCAACGCCTCCATACCCCCTACGGCAATCACCACGTCGTAACCTGAAGACTCAAGGATCATCCCGGTCAGTTCAGCGGTAAATTCATCGTCATCCACCACCAGAATGGTTCCTGCTGTTTCACTCATGACATCACTCCTTGTCACCCGATCAGACTGCGGACCGTTTCTATTAAATTCGACTGGTCGAATGCGCCCTTGACGATATAAGCATTGGCACCGACCGTTATGCCGCGTTTTTTGTCTTCGTCTTTCTCCAGCGAAGTGACGATGATGATCGGCACGTGCCGGTAACGTTCATCCTCCCGCAGCCGTTTGGTCAGCGAGAAACCGTCGAGTCGCGGCATCTCCACGTCGGTTATTACAATATCGTAGAGAGTTTCGCGCGTTTTCTCAAACGCTTCTTCGCCGTCTTCCGCTGTAACCACGGTATAGCCATAGGCCTCGAGAATGCTCTTTTCAATTTCCCTGGTATTGATGGAATCATCCACCACCAGCACCGTTGCCGCATGGTCTTCCCTGGCGGTTGGACGCTGTCGGCCGGGCTCCGCAATTTCCCGCGCCTGCCTGATCAGTTCCGGTACATGGAGAACATTGATGATGCTGTCCTGCTCGCCGATTGTAACGCCTGAAACCATGCGCAGATTCTGCAGGTGGAGCGGCAGCGGCTTCACCACCATCTCTTCCCGGCCGATGATTTCGTCTACCACCAGCCCCAGTTTTTCCTCTCCATCCCTGATGATAACGACCAGCACCTCACCAGCCTCTGCAGGGGTTTCCGGCGCAAGTCTGAGGAGCGCGGCCAGACTCTCGACCGGAATGATCTGCTCTCGAAGACGGATGGCACGTTTGTTGACAATCTCGATTATCTCCCCCCGCTGGACCGAAAGCATTTCGACCAGTGAGGTGGCAGGCAGGGCACAGGTTTTGCCGCCGGTGGAGAGCAGGAACAGAGGGAACACCGCCAGATTGAGCGGCAGCCGTAACAGGAAGGTCGTTCCTTCCCCTTCCCTGGTTTCGATGATGATGGTTCCTTTGAGTTCATCGACGATACTCTTCCTGACCACATCCATACCCACACCACGGCCGGAGATATCGGTGATAATCGGGCTCGTGCTGAAACCGGGCATAAAGATCATGTCGGTAATCTCCGCACGTGACATGCCGGCCAGTGTGTCTGCGTCAAACAGCCGTTTGGCGAGCGCCTTCTCGCGGATCTTTTCGACGGAAAGCCCCCTGCCGTCGTCTCCCAGCGAAATGGTGACGCAACCGCTGTCGTAACAGGCGGCAAGATTGATGGTTCCCTGCGCCGGTTTTCCAGCCGCGACCCGCTCTTCGGCATTCTCCACACCATGGTCCAGTGAGTTGCGGATCATATGCATGAGAGAATCACCGATACGGTCGATAATCTTCCTGTCCAGCTCGGTATCGCCCCCCTCCACAACAAAATCGACATCCTTGCCCTGCTCACGGGCAAGATCCCGGACGGTACGGCGAAGGGGGTCAAAAACTGTTGAGAGTGGCTGCATGCGCATTCTGAGCGAGGTCCCCTGCAGGTCACCGACAAGATGATCCTGCAGCAGGGAGGCATCGTACATGGCCCGCACCGACTGGCGCAGGGAGAGCTGCAGTGCCGCACCGGCTTCGATCAGCGTGTTCTGTTCAGTATCACCGCCATGAAGCTGTCCCTCAACGGCCTTGAGATGTAACGCCGTGGCACGTTCAACGTCACAGAGCCTGCCGATATGCCGCCTGAACCTCCCCTGCTCAGAGACAATTTCCCCCATGAGCCTGATCAGATCATCGATTTTGGCGGCATCAACCCGGAGATAATCTACCTGGCGTTTTTTGACAGATGCTGCCGGACGGGCAGCGTCAACAGCGTCAACAGCCTCAACAGACGAAACAGGCTCAACAGACACGGTGGCATGGTCAGGCTCAGCAGTGACGGCAGGTACAGACAATGACTCCGGCGCCTCGCCAGCGGCCGACACCGTAGCGATAACAGCAAGTTCCTCGCAGAGCGCCGCCGGCGCTTCACCCGATGTATCACCATCCGTTATCGGTCCCAGCATCAACAGGAGGGCATCCACCCCGCGAAAGAGCACATCAGAGACAGGAGGTGTCAGGGGCATTTTCCCACCGCGCACCGCATCAAGCACATCCTCCATCTTGTGGGCAAGCATGGTAATGCCGGAAAGCTTCATCATCCGTGATGAGCCCTTGATGGTATGGGCCGAGCGGAACAGCCCGTTGATGGTCTCGGAATCGCCTGGCGATTTTTCCAGATTAAGCAGACCGTCGCTTATCCGGGAGCAATGTTCACGGGCTTCCTCGACAAAACGTGCCAGAAATTTGGAGTGATCGAATGCCATGTTTTAACCATTCACCTTTTAACTTCTATCCCTTTGCGGGGACGAGAAGCGACAATTTATGCCGACAGATGACCGCAAACTGTTCGGCGTTGAACGACAGAGGGAAAAATGCCTGCCCAAGTTCCTTCAGCGGCCCGCCTGCCAGAATTTTGAGCGTTGTTTCGAAACTGCTGCGCGACCTTTTTTCGTCGCCCTGAGCGTACAATATTTCGCCGGTATGAAAATGGGCAAGCCAACAGGTAGCGTCCAGATAAATGGCCTCCCTGAAGCGCTTGATCGCCTCATCGTTGTTCCGCATCTGGCGCGCAATAATTCCGAGCATGAGGTATGCTTCCAGACAGAGCGGGTCACGTTCCAGAACTGTTTTACAGACAACAAGCGCCTCATCAAAACGTGACAGGCTCAGGAGCAGGCTCCCTTTAAGGACATACGCCTTCTCGAAAGTGCCATCCTGTTCAATAATGGCTGCAAGAACATCAAGGGCCGTGTCGTACTGTTTGCTGTGGGCCAACGTTATGGCTTCGTCAAAGCGTTCCCTGATATCCACCCGCGGCAAGGAATACGGGCGTTTAGCGGGAGAATCAGGAGCATTCGTGGCCTGCGGCCGCATCGGGGGAGGCTGCGGTTTTGCAACTGCTGCGGAACCGGTCCGCACAGCCCCGGCCTCTAGCCGTTTGGAAGTTGTAGAAAAACGACTTGCCGTGCGGCGCTCTTCAAAAACAAGCGGTGGGGTTTTCCGGTAATAAAAGAGCGAGTCCTGTTTTACGAGGGAAAGTACGCCGATGTCATGATGAAACGTTTCTGCGGCGCCAACCAGCAACGCCCCCTCAGCGGCAAGAAGCTCCGCAAGCCGGCCGAATATTTCCCGCTGCACCTGACCGGGAAAATAGATGGAGACATTCCTGTACAAGATGATATCCGGCAGCTGCATCCGTTCCGGATAGGAGGGTCCCAGAAGGTTTACCACCTCGAACCCGACCTGTTTTCTGATTGCATCACAAACCTGATAGCGACCCGAGCTGCCGGCTTCAAAGTAGCGCTCAAGCAGGGATTTGTCCATGCCGCGAAACGAATTTTTACCGTAGACTCCCCGCTGTGCCGAGGCAATAACGGTAGAATCAATATCCACCCCGACAACCTCAAACAGCCGCTCACTTGCAGCTCCAAATCGCTCCCGAAGCATAATGGCAATGGAATAAGGCTCCTCTCCGGTTGAACAGCCGGCACTCACTATCCTGATCGGGCGCTGTTTACGAAGTGCCATAAATTCCGGCAGTAACGTATCAGCCATCATGTTCAGGTGATCAGGCTCACGAAAGAAATACGTTTCATTGACGGTAAGCAACTCCGTCAACCGGAGCAGTTCATCGCTGTCACGTAGCAGCAGTGCGTGATAGGCATCATATCCGGCCATCCCCTGCACGGCCATCCGGCGAAACAGACTGACAGAAAGCGCCTGCTCCCGCTCCTTCTCAAAGCTGTGTCCGCACGTACGCAGCAGCAGCTCTTTAAAAGGGGTAAGGTTCATATCTCCGTTCATAATTCCGGACACTCCAGCTTTATCACAGTCTGCCCCCGGTACGCTGAATCAGCTCGGCGGGGATCTCTCCGAGAGGCAGTACACTGTCGATCCAGCCACGTTCAACCGCGAGCCTGTTCATACCGAAGATGACGGAACTGGTTGCATCCTGAGCCAAGGTAGCCCCACCCGCCTTCCGGATCGCCTCCATACCGAGAACGCCATCATCCCCCATGCCGCTCATAATGAGCCCGAGGGCTCCTTTACCATACGCTGCGGCAAGTGACGAGAGGAGCGTGTTGCAGGAAGGGTGGTAAACCTGGCGAACATCCCCGGGGCCGAGAGCAACCTTGCCCTGCCCGGTAATCACCATCGACTGTTCGGCCGGATTGACATACACGGACCCCGCGGCAAGAAGGTCGCCATTCACAGCCACCCGAACATTGAGCGGCGTTGCCAGGTTCAGCCAATCGACCATCCCCTGGGTAAACCCCTCTGCGATATGCTGGGCAACAACAATCGGCACGGGAAAACCGGCCGGGAGCTGTTTCAAGATGGTATTAATGGCCTGCGGCCCTCCGGTGGAAGCGGCTATGGCAACAATATCCACCTTTGAAGAACCGGTCGGCAGTGTCACCCTGCTTGCCCTCGATGTTCCAGAGGGACCTCTCATGGTCATCAGCTGGGCGGAAACGTCAACTTTTGCAAGAACACGGATCTTTTTCACGAGATTGCGCACGTTTTCAGGACCGATGTCAGGCTTTTCAATGACATCCAACGCACCCTTTGATACCGCAGCAAAAGCGGTGCGAATGCCGGTCAGAGCGGTTACCACGAGGATGGGGACCGGATGCCTGGCAATAATTTTCTCAATGGCCTCTAATCCGCCCATAACAGGCATTTCGATATCCATGGTCACGATATCCGGCTTGAGTGAGGCAACCTTGGCAATGGCCTCTACACCATTGACCGCCTCGCCGACGACCTCAATGTCCGGCTCTGACTCCAGAATGGAACGGATCATCTCACGCACCAACCTGCTGTCATCGACCAGCAACACCCGAATGGCTCTCCCCGGATTTATCATCGGTTAGCCGTTTTCCACGGGCACATCCCCACCATCATTTTTGGTTAACTTGAAGGTGAGGACCAGCTTATTCATCGTTTCGGAGAGTTCCAGCAGTTCATCTGTCACATTGGTTGTCTGATTGATGGAATCGGTTGCGAAGCGGACTCCCTGCTCTATATCCTTGAGAGCCAGAACCACCTGACTGCTGGCAATCTGCTGCTGCTGGGTGGAGAGCGAGATCTGGCGGGCAGCGTCGGTAGTCTCTTCGATACCATCCACACTTTCTATCAGCATCGCCACCGTATGGGCAGCGTACTCCTGCCCTTCCTGGATCAGCTGAAAACTCTTTTCAGAGGACATGACCAAGCGGTTCACAGAATCGAGGATCTCGGTAATCTTCCCTTCGATATCAGAGGTAGATTCGACAACATTGTCGGCCAGACGCCTGATCTCGACCGCCACAACTCCAAAGCGCTTTCCGGCCTCTCCGGCGCTTGCCGCCTCGAGCGCGGCATTGAATGCTATCAGCTTTGTCTGGTTGGCAATATTGTTAATAATTTCCATGACCTTGTTGATCTCTTTTGATTTCCGCCCCAACTGAACGATCTCGTTCAGATTTTCGCTCAGATTCTGGCTTAGATCGTTGACCTTGAAACTGAGGTTTTCCACCTCGGCGGCACCGAGTTTTGAATCCTCAAGCGATTTATCGGCTCTCTCTACCACGCTCTGGCTGTGCTGGGCTATCTGGCTTGCAGTGGAAGAGAACTCCTCCATGGTGGATGATATTTCCACTACCGAGCTGGAAAGCTGGGTGGAAAAAGTGGATTGCTGGTCAACACTTTCCGAGAGTTTCCCGGCACAGGAATGCACCCCACCGGCGACATCCGAGAGCGTTACGATTATATGGCGCAGACTCCCCGTCATGGAGTTGAACATTCGTGCCATATCGCCAAGCTCATCCCGGGAAAACACCGGTGCCTCTGCAGTCAGGTCACCATCAGCCACCTTCACCGAAACATCCTTCACTGAAACGATCCCTCTGCTCACGGAAAGAAAGCAGCCAATATTCAGATAGATGCCAAGAAGAAAGGCGACAAAAGAGATGGACAGGTACAGTACCATTCGTGCCCGGACCCCGGCAATGCGCCTGGCAAGCAGGTCATCCAACTCCCGGGAGACGACGTCATGAGCCCTGAAAACCGCACTCCTGGCTTCATTGGCCGCTTTTGCAGCGCCGGAAGGCGAAACAGCGCTCCCCGATGCGGAAGCCGCAACAATTTTCATAAACGCTTTTGAAGTGATTTCAACCTCCTGAAGCGGCTTCTGCAGACGCCCGCAAAGCTCCGTATTTTTTCCGCAGGCCGCCCGGATATTCTTCGTCGTCGCCTCAACAAGTGTCTTCACCTGTCCGGCAAGCACGACCAGATCGGTCCTGTCGCCAAGGGAAGAAGCGGACGTATTTGAGAGGCGGGATGCGATGAGGTTGGCACGCGTTATGGCCTCTGCAAGAGGGGGGAGTTTTGTCACAAATGTATCCATGAGATAGTAGCTGTCGATATCCGGATCAAGGGTCAGGTTGGAATTATCCGCCACAAGTACGATCAGCCCCAACAATTCTGCTGAGAAGGCATTATATTCGTCGAAAGAGCGCTGCGCTGTCACCCCGCTCATTCCGTTCAGCTTACCCATTTTCAGCTTGAGCGCCTGCAACTGACCTTTCACCGCCAAAGTCTCACCAAGTTGCGCATTGACGAGGTCAACTCCGGCAAGCGACTGTTCGGACAAAGCACGCCCCCCCCCGGCAGAGCCACCGGACAGGGCGGCACTTTGCTCTTCAAGAACGCCTTCCAGCAGTTTGACAAGAGGCGTCGCATATTGAACACCATAGCGTTCCCTGGCGGAGAACTCCATCTGCGCGAGGATGTTATTGACAAGAAAATAGGAGAGGAGAGCGATGGGAACACAGAAGAAAAAAGCGGCGACGAACATCTTGCGTGAGTAGGAAAGTCTGTTCATAAGACGAATTGCCGGTTGAACGATTGTCATAAAGCTGCTACCTCCGGTTTATATGTATGCAGTACCCGATTTATGTCGTAAAAGCCGTGTAAAATCAATGAGTAGAACCATGCGCCCCTCCCTGACCGTGACTCCCCACATGCCCTTGCGCAGGGCAAGCGACTCCACCAGCAGCGGGAACGATTGAATATCCACAGAACTGATTTCCGCGATATCCTCCATCTTGTCAATGATGACCCGGTATGACAGAGAGTCTTCTCCCCTGATCGTAACAATGGTCGGGGCGCTATAGGCCAGCGTGGCACCGCCGAAGCCGATCTCTTCGTGGAACCAGAACAGATCCTCAGCCTCTTCACCGTGATACCCGGTTATTGCGGCTGCCTGTTCAGCATCCATTCCGAAATGGACGCCTCCGACAGAAAACAGGAGCAGATTGAGGCGTATTCCATCAATGCTACTCATAGGGAAATTTTGGCCGCCAGCTTTCCAATATCCAGCAACGATATGACGGCACCGTCATATGCTATTTCTCCGATCACCAGATCGCGCGCCGCACCATTTAAAGTTGCCAGCGGAGAATGTATAAGGCTCAGCGGGATATCGACGACATCCTTGATCGAATCAATGATAATGCCGGAATGAAAATCCCCCTGCACCGCCATGGCAACCGGATGCGGGCCGTCTCCGGATTTTTCCTCACCCAGAAAATGGCGAATATCGACAACCGACTCGATGTCCCCCCGTACGTTGATGAGCCCGGGGAGAAAATCAGGAAGGGAGGGCACCCACGAGACCTCGCACGACGGGAGTATCTCCCTGATATCCCTGCCGTAAAACGCAAACTGGTTCGCGCCGCAGATGAAGATGACAACCTTGACCCGCTCCTCCTCAACATCAACGACCTCTTTTGTCCGCTGCCGTCTTTTGAGTTCGTCCAGGATAAGATCGCTTTTCAGTTTCTCGTCGGATGGTGGCATGGCATGATCCCAACAGCGCTCCCTAATAGAGCTACCGAGTTAATAATTTGATTTTGCATCCGTTTTATAGCAAAGTACGTAGCAACAAACCAGCATTATATATGGACAAAATATAATGCTGGCACAAGAAACAATAGTATTTTTCCTCACTTCCACCCCGCTGTCGCGGAAACAAGGAAATTTCACATTATGGAGAAAAGCTCAAAGACTCCCGAAACGCACAATCTCTTCAACGACATCCCGGGCACACTGCAGGAAGAACTTATGCAAACCGTGGCTGAATCGGGCCGGGTCCGTATTGAAAGGATCGTCTCCGACGGGCAGGCAACGCCACCGGGTCAGTGGTATGACCAGGGTTGGGATGAGTGGGTATTGCTGGTATCAGGAGGTGCGACGCTGCGCTTTGAGGAGGCCGCCTCCCCCGTGATTCTGAAGCCTGGCGACCATGTGATGATTCCGGCCGGTTGCCGCCACCGGGTAGATGCGACCGACAGCGGACAGAAAACGATCTGGCTCGCGGTTCATGTCGGCGGGAAGAATGTGGATTAAAGTGGAGAAGCGCCAACGCCCACCGCAGTAAAGCGGTGGGCGTTGGCATAGTGAATTGACCACGCCTTCACGGATCGTAGCCAGCCATCAAAAAACTGCAACAGCCGTTCAGCTCGGCAGCGTCGGCAACTCCAGGCCGGCCATCTGCTGCACCATGCGTACTACCTGGCAGCTGTAACCGAATTCATTGTCATACCATACATACAGAACGCAGCGATTCCCCTCGGCAATGGTCGCCAATGAATCGACGACACCGGCATGGCGTGAACCGACAAAATCGCTCGACACGACTTCCGGCGAGTTGGTGAAATCGATCTGGTTCTGCAGCGGTGAATCGAGCGACATATTACGCAGATAGCTGTTGATGACCTCAACGTCAACCGCATGCGCCAACTCCAGATTCATGATCGCCAGGGAGACATTCGGCGTCGGTACGCGGATCGCGTTCCCGGTCAACTTCCCTGACAGCTCCGGGATGACCTTGGCAACAGCCTTGGCGGCACCGGTCTCCGTGATGACCATGTTCAACGGGGCACTACGGCCACGGCGGGAAGCCTTGTGGTAGTTGTCGATCAGGTTCTGGTCGTTGGTGTAGGAATGGCAGGTTTCCAGATGTCCGTGAACGATGCCGAACCGGTCATTGATCGCCTTCATGACCGGCACGACCGCATTGGTGGTGCAGCTGGCGGCGGAGAAGATCGTCTCTTCTGCGGTGATCAGGCTGTCGTTGATGCCGGCGACAATATTGGGGATATCTCCCTTGCCCGGCGCGGTCAGAATAACCTTTGCAATGCCGGGAGCCTGCAGATGCCGCCCCAGCCCGTCACGATCACGCCACTTGCCGGTGTTATCGATCAGGATGGCGTTGTTGATACCGTACGTGGTGTAATCGACGTTTTCCGGGGCATCGGCGTAGATGATCCGGATCATGTTGCCGTTGGCGATGATGGCGTTTTCTTCCTCATCAATAGTGATGATACCGTTAAACTGGCCATGGACTGAATCGCGGCGGAGCAGGCTGGCACGTTTCAGCAGGTCATCCGCCCCACCCTTGCGCACGACAGCCGCCCTGATGCGCAGCTTCTCACCGCTGCCCGACTTTTCAATCAGAATACGGGCCAAGAGGCGGCCGATACGTCCAAAACCGTACAGCACGATATCCTGCGGCTCCGCGCGCACCGCGCCGCGACCGGTATTGATGCGGGCAAGCTCCTTCTTGACAAAATCATCAACCGACATCTTCTCGGCCAGTTTCTGGTACTGAATCGTCAACTTGCCGAGATCAACCCTCCCCGGAGCAAGATCAAGCTTATCCATCGCTGCCAGCAGCGGGAATGTTTCCAGAACAGTCAGTTCGGCATCTAGAATCATGCGGGCAAAACGGTGCGCCTTCAGGATATCGATAACCGTGCTGTGAACAAGAGTACGCCCGTAGAGGGTCAGGATAATATTATGATCACGGTACAGACGGCCGATAATCGGCAGCATCTGCTCGGCACATGTTTCATGTTCTTTCCACTCTTTCAGATAGTTAACCTGTTTCTGTTGATCCATACACAATCTCCTTAGTTGAATGGGTGCTGCTTTGTATTTTTAAAAACGGTTATTCCTTGATCCGCCCCACCAGGCGCAGCAACCCGTCCAGAATTGTCAACGGGCTGGGGGGACAACCGGGAATGTACAGGTCCACCGGCAGAAGAGCGTCAGCGCCGTTATGAACCTCGGCGTGATCCTTGAACGGCCCGCCGTTAATGGCACAGGCACCGGCGACGATGACCAGTTTAGGCTCCGGAATGGCCGCATAGGTGTCCAGCAGTGCCAGGCGCATATTTTCAGACACCGGGCCGGTGACAAACAGACCGTCGGCGTGTCGCGGGCTGGCAACGAACTGGATGCCGAAACGCCCAAGATCCCAGCCGATGGTGGAGAGCACGTTGGTATCCGCCTCGCACGCATTGCAGCCGCCGGCACTTACCTCGCGCAGCTTGAGCGAACGTCCGAAAAGGCGGAGCAGCTCACCTTCCAGTGAATCCGCCGGATCATACAACTCTCCGGCTGTTACTGTCAACCCGCTGCGGCTGCGACTGGAAAGACGGGCATCGCTTGAAAACGTGAGCGCATCATGGGGGCAGGCGGCGGCGCAATCGCCGCAGAACAGACACTTCCCCATATCGATCACCAGAGGACCGGAAGCGGAAATCGCACCGTACGGGCAGGCGGCGGCGCAAGCCCGGCAATCGTCACGACAGCGCGAAGCGTCCAGGACCGGCAGACCACGAAAACGGGGCGGCAGCGGCAGCGGTGCATCGGGGTACTTGAAGGTGCGATGCCCCTGACGGAAACGGGTCATAATTGCTTTTAACATACAAGCTCCGGTTCACATGTAGAAGTTACTGAATCAGGTAAGCTCTTTTCAAACGCCGAACGAGCGTAACCACGTCGTCAATAGCAGGGACGATTGCCATTACTATCAAAAGTACCGCAAGCGGCACGGTAGAAAGATAGCCGATGTGCTTGAATCCAAAAGCACCGGTCACACCACCCACAAAGAAAAAAAACACCATCAGAATAAACAACTTGAGACGATCTCTATTTGCCACTATTCGGGGTTGATCCGGAAATTTTCCGGAATTACAGTAGAATAACTTACCTAACTCAATACCAATATCCGTAACGATGCCGGTTATATGTGTTGTCCTGATTTCTGCATTGGATAATTTGGTAATAACCGCATTTTGCAATCCCATAATGAAGCACAGAAGCACTACGGTAAGAGGGACGAATAGTGCATCAACCACGGAAAGACGGGCACCAAGAATACCAAAACAAATCAGCAGCAGCGCCTCCAACAGCAGGGGAAACGCATATTTACAGTGCATATGCCGTCGCCGGGCGTAATTGACCATCACAGCTGTGCTGGTAGCGCCGGCGATAAACGACAACAATCCCCCGACACCAACAAACACCAAGTCGAATTTAACAAGCGCCAAATTGTCAGCCATGGCTGACACTATGCCGGTCATGTGCGAGGTGTACTGTTTAACAGCCAGGAAACCACCGGCGTTTATAGCGCCAGCCACAAAAATCAAAGCGATGCCAAGCTGATTGTTAGCTTTGGTAGTGCGTTTATTCCCCGTAAGGCTTCTTACATATTTGATTAGCATTCCACTCTCTACCGGTTGTACAAAGGATGCGTCACCACGTCGAAGCGTTGTAACGGTAATATTTTGTTATCGCACGTAACAGACTAACCACCAGACGACCTGATAACCGGTAATTTAAAATTCAGTTACAGATCAAAACCGCAGTACGACAGGTTGAAACTCTTGTTGCAGAGCGGGAAGTCGGAAATCTGCTGATTACGCAGCGCAAGACCCAGGCCGTTCCAGTTGTGGAACGAAGGGTCGACGATCTTGTAGCGTTCAAAACGCCCCTGAGCGTCAGTCAGGGCAACATGACATATCTCGCCACGCCACCCCTCGGTTAAGGAAACCGCACAGCGATCAGGCGCAATACTTTTCGTCGGGTTGCGATAACCGCCGCCGCGCGGCAGATGGCGGACCTGTTCAGCGATAAAATCCAGTGAGCGCTCGGCCTCCAGCCAGCGGAGCAGCGTGCGGGCGGCGACGTCGCAGGTCGTCGCGGTAACAACCGGTATCTGGCTCATGCGGAATATGCCGAATGGATGGTCGCGCCGCACATCGCGGTTCAGACCGCACGCACGAGCGGCAGGACCGACCATGCCGATCTCGCGGGCATCCACCTTCGTAACGGTGCCGGTCTCTTCCAGGCGTGCCATAACCGAGGGGGTATCCCAGAGCAGCTGTACGGCTCCGGTAAGATCTTTCCGCGCAGCCTGGAGTTTTGTGTACAGCTCATCAGCAATGGCGGCGTCGCAATCATAGCCGATCCCGCCAGGTCTGAGCAGACCACGACCGAAACGGCTGCCGCATAGCAGGGCGGTCATGTTGAGGAAATCGCCCCTTATCCGCCCGCAGAATGAAGATGTCGGCAGGTACCCGACATCACCGGCAATGGCACCCAGATCCCCGGTATGGTTGGCCAGTCGCTCCAATTCAAGAGCTATACCGCGCACCGTTTCGGCTCGCGGCGGCGCGAAGACACCACCCAGCGTCTCCATGTTCATGCAGTAGGCCTGGCCATGCCCGATCGTCGTATCACCGGCTATCGTTTCCATCTGATGCATGGTGCGCGGCGCCGGCCCGCCGATCAGTGCCCGTTCGATGCCGCGATGCTGAAACCCGTGCGCTATTTCCAGATGAAAGACTTCCTCGCCATGGCACTGAAAACGAAAATGCCCCGGCTCGATGATACCGGCGTGTACCGGACCGACCGCAACCTCATGTACCTCATCACCCTCAACGCGGTAAAAATCCATCACGCCCGGGAGCAGGCCGCCGCCGTCACTATCGCTCCAGAAACCTTCTCCGGCGCAGAGAGGTTTTTGAAAGCGTACCGGCTTGAACCATGGATGCCCTTCCGGCCGCACCAGGCACTGTTCGGCGATCTCCCGTTCAAACAGATGCAGCTGCGGACAGGCGGCCGCCAGTGAGGGGAAGGAACGTCCGACGGATGTAGAGGATATTCCAAGGGTGCCGTTCCCGTCACGGGCGGACATGATGCAGTACAGCGTCGCCCCGGCGGCATGCGGAATCCCGAAATAGGAGCAGACCCGCCAACCGGCAGAGATCGCATCCAGCAGTGCCTGAAAGAAGGTGTCGTTATCATGCGACGGGATCTCGCCACGGTCGAACGAGGTGCCGTTATAAAAAGTTTTCATGCCGTAACTCATTGAGGCACCTCCAAAAGAGCCGCCGCATCACGCAACAGCGTCATCAATGGTTCCGGTATCCATACCCCGAGTAAAAACATCAGCAAAAGCAGGGCCAGTGGCGGTCCAACCGTCCAGAAGGTATCCCGGTATGCGGTCTTTTCACTGTCAGCGGGAACCTCCCCCATGACCATCGGCAGAACCGTCAGCGCCATGCCGATAAAAATAACCGTCAACGAAAGCAGGAAAATGGCTCCTACCAGCATCTGCCCCTGCATGAAGGCGCTGCTGATTATGGTAAACTCGCTGATAAAAGGTGCAAATGGCGGTGAACCGGTGATGGCGATAAAGCCGGCCAGGAAGATCCCGCCCGACCAGGGGAGGCGGCGCAGGACGCCCCGCACTTGATCGGTTCTCTTGCTGTTGTAGGAGCGGTGGATATTGCCTGAAGAGAGGAACAGCACCCCCTTGGTCAGGCCGTTGGCGAGAATGTGGAACAGCGCGCCGAAGATCGCCTTGCCTCCTAATCCGAGCGCTACCGCCATGATGCCGACATGCTCAACACTGGAGTACGCCAGCATCCGCTTGAAATCCGCCTGTCGCGCCATAAATACCGCGGCCATAACCATCGAAAACAGCCCCATGACGATCAGGGCATTCTGAAAAAAGACGATCTCTTTGGTGGCCAGACAGAGTTGGTACACGCGCAACAGGGCAAGGAAAGCCAGATTAACCAACCCGCCGGAGAGCAGAGCGCCAACAAGTCCCGGTGCTTCGCCGTACGCGTCAGGTTTCCAGGTATGGAGGGGAGCCAGCCCCATCTTTGTACCGAAACCGACCAGCAGAAAGACAAAGGCCGCATGAACCCAGCCGGAGGAGAGTTTTCCCGCATCCCGGATAAGGTCATCGAGGAGCAGTGACGGCTCAACCCTGGCGACAATCGTGGCGTAGGCGAGAAAATAGAGGCCGATCAGCGCCAGGGCGACCCCGACCGAGCAGATCAGCAGGTACTTCCAGGTCGCCTCGATGGAGCGGGCGTTGCGGTTGAAGTAGATCAGCGGCGCCATGGAGATGGTCGTGGTTTCAAGCGCCACCCACATCAGTCCCAGATGGTGAGTGATGGTAACCAGCGAGGCGGCCGACAGGCAGACCAGCAGCCACATGCAGAGCGCACGGTTGGAACGCTCCTGACGATAGAAAAGGTAGCCGATCGAGTAAAGGGCACAGACCAGGAAGAGAGTGCTGGTGCTCAACAGGACGATTTTCCCCAGTGCATCCAGGTGAAACCAGCCACCGGGAGATTCGGGCGGGGTGACGATCAGCAGCCGGAGCGTGATACCAAAATGGGCAAGAGAGAAGAGTGACAACACCTTGGGGCGGAGGCGGTCAAACGGAATCAGCCAGCAGGTAGCGGCTCCGATAAGCGGAAGTATGATCAGGGCAGCAAGCATGGAACTACTCCTCTTTCAGGGAGGTCAAACGCGAGGTATCCAGCGAGGAAAACTCACGACTGATCTGGTTGATGACAATCCCCATCACGAAGGTGCCGACCAGCAGATCGAGCAGGGCACCGGCTTCAACCATGATCGGCATCGCCTCCGCCAGCAGCAGGCCGAAGATGAAAATGCCGTTTTCAAGGATGAGGTAGCCGATAACCTGCGAAATCGCCTTGCGGCGGGTCGTCAGCACCAGAAAACCGCTCATCAGCGTGGCGATGGATGCCGGGACGAACATGTAATTCTGGTGTTCCGGCAGCATCGGCAGCTTGCCGGCAAAACCGAACGAAAGCGCCGTAAAAACCGCGCCGAGCAGCAGCGTGGGGACATAGCCGAGAAACGGCTCCACTTCGCGCTTGATCTCGGCGGAACGGACCGCCCGCACCAGCAGGAGCGGGATAACAAAACCTTTGACCGCAATTATGACGGTCGTAATCCCGACCAGATGCCAGGAGAACGGGTGGATCAGCCCGGGCAGAATGCCTAGAATGACCCCCTGTACCGCCACGGCACGAATCGAAAAGATCAGACGGCTGGTGCCGAGCGAGATAAAGTTGATCAGCAGCACCAGCACAAGCAATTGGTCGGCAAGAGTAATCATCGCATCACCTGATGACAAGCAGAGTAGAGAACGCCGCCAGTATTGCGGCGGCAACGAGCAACTGGGGAACGCGCACCAGCCGCAGACGGGCCATGGCCGATTCTACCATACCGATGACGACGGCCAGTTCCAGCATGGAGATAACGAAAAGCCCCCAGTCGATCAAAGAGTTGCCGGTCGCATAGGGGAGCGCCAGGTGGACAAAAAAGGCACCGAGCACAAACAGTTTGAGTGCAGCGCCATACTGAATGATCGCCAGGGCCGGACCGCTGTGGTCAAGCACCATTACCTCGTGGATCATGGTCAGTTCAAGGTGGGTATTGGGGTCGTCAAACGGGATACGGCAGTTTTCGGCCAGCAGCACGATGAACATCCCGCAGACGAGGAGCAGCAGCGCCGCGCCGGTGTTCAGCCAGACGCCGAAACTGATGTTGATCAGCATCCCGGAGAGAGAATACGAACCGGACAGGCGCGACAGCGTGATCAGCGCAAAGAAGAGCGTCGGTTCGGCCAGGCAGGAGAAGGTCGCCTCGCGGGCCGACCCCATTCCCTCGAAACTGGAACCGGTATCCAGTGCGGCTGCCATCGTAAAGAAACGCCCCAGCGCGAACAGATAGGCGTACAGGATCATGTCGCCGTCAAAGGAGATCGGCGACTGGTGCGCGCCAAACGGAATCAGCAGCGCGGCGACCGCAGTCGTAGCCAGGGCGACGATCGGCCCGGCACGAAAAACCCAGCTGGTGGTCGTGCTGAAGACGCTCCCCTTGCGCAGCAGGCGGATGATGTCGTAGTAGGGCTGCAGGAACGGCGCGCCGACTCTCCCGGCAAACGCCGCCTTCGTTTTACCGATTACCCCCAGCAGCAGCGGCGGCATCGTGAGCGCCAGCAGGATATGAATGATACTGTTTGTCATGGCAGTTCCCATAAGGATCTTTTAGTGTGCCCAAAGCATCAGAATAAACAGGGTGGCAAAGATATACATCATATACAGATGAATCAGGCCGTACTGCAGACGGCGCAAAAAAGCGGACCACGCTCCGACCAGCATGAACAGCGGCACAATGACCCTGTCCAGAAGAGTTTCGGTCGGGACGTCGCTGCAGCGGGCAGACCGTGGAAAAAGGCCGCCCAAAGTAGGACGATCTATTTTCTGGCGCACCATACCATTGAAGACAGCAACGACAAACTCGGAAAAAGAGGTCGCACCATACTGGACCCTCGCCGTGCCGCGCTGGTAACCGCACCCCCAGGTTGGCGCAGTCGCCACCCTCCCCCGTCCCAGACGCCACCTCCAGAGCAGTGTCACGAGGACCACTGCCGTCAGCAGCAGGATACCGGCAAGCGAAAGCCTGCCCAGAACGGAATCATACCCGGCCGGGATTTCAGCTACAAAAGGTTGCGGATAAAACGCCGCAATAGCCGGTGAAACCAGACGCATGGCCAACTGCGGGGCTACCCCGATCAGCAGGCAGAGCAGCGCTAAAAAAGCCATCGGCAGCAGCATCGGCCACCCGGCTTCATGCGGATGCGCCGCTGCCTGGCTGCGCGGAGTACCGAGGAAGACAGAGCCGTACAGCTTAGTAAAGGCGATCAGTGCCAGTCCGCCGACAAGCGCCAGCACCGGAGCCAGCAACACCAGATAGACCAGGCTGTCGGCCTTGAGTTGACTAAAGAAACCGAGGTAGAGAAGGAATTCGCTGACAAAGCCGTTCAGAGGGGGAATGCCGCAGATGGCAACCGAACCGATCAGGAAGAGGAGGGCCACGCGGGGCATACCTTTTCCCAGCCCCCCCATCAGGTTCATCTCACGCGTTCCGGCGGCATGAATAATGGCCCCGGAGCCGAGGAAGAGCAGCGGTTTGAAGAAACTGTGGTTGAGAATATGGAGCAGGGCGCCCGCCATGCCGAGATACATCAGCGTGGGGTTGTGGCTTGACACCCCCATCATGGCAACTCCGAGGCCGGTGGTGATGATGCCGATATTCTCGATGCTGCTGCAGGCCAGCAGGCGTTTCAGGTCCCGCTGGGCGACCGCGAAAGTTATCCCCAGCAGCGCCGAGGCTATGCCGCACACCGTCAGAACCACCCCCCAGAGCAGCGGCGGCTCGTAAAAAAAGGTCAGGGAGCGGAAGATTCCGTACAGCCCCATCTTCAGAATGACACCCGACATCAGCGCGGAAACGTGGCTGGGTGCGTTGGCGTGAGCCGAAGGGAGCCAAAGATGAAACGGCATGATACCGGCCTTGGCGCCGAAGCCGACAAAAGCCGCCAGCGCCATGATCGCGGCATAGGGAGAGAGCGCTGAAAGCGAACCGACCGGAGGGAGCAGGAACGATCCGGTTTGGGCCGCCAGCAGCGAGAAGTAGACAAACAGAACCAATGTGCCGGTATGGGTTGCGATCAGGTAGACGATTCCGGCGCGCCGGACGTTCTCCCGTTCATGTTCGACAACAATCAGAAAGTAGGCGGAAAGCGCCATAACTTCCCACACCATGAGAAAAAAAACGCCGTTACGAGCCATGAGCAGAATCGCCATTGACGAGGCGAGCAGGCCGTAGAAAAAGGTCAGTCCCCGTTCGGTAGCGCGATGCTCGGCAGCCGGCCAGTAGCCGACCGCAAAGAGAGAACCGGCGGCGGCGACGATAAAGACCGGCAGCAGAAAAAACGCGGAAAGCGGGTCGATGACAAGTTCGCAGGGGCCGAACGGCAGGCTCCACTGGAGCAGATAGGTGGTGGTTGTGTGGCTGAAGAGGAGCTGCAGGGAGGCCGGAACGCCGGCCATGGCGGCAAGAATAGTCGCTGCCGTTGATAAAATCTGGCCGGGGCCCGGTTTTCGAAGGAACAGACCGGGGATGCCGGCACAGCCGATAACAAGCGCGGCGACCAGCGCCACGAGCGCAGGGTCAAAGTAACCCTGCAGAGCGGAATGCATACAAAGAGCTCCTTGAAACAATTCAGACCGGATTTAGAAAGAGACCGCTTGCAACACTTTCAGCGGGGTAAGATAGTGAACCCCGAGACGTATACGTGTCAATAAAAAACTGTCACGATTACAGGCTATTCAGCAGCCGGGGAGTCGTTTTTCGGATTTTAGCGGGAGTCGCGTCACCCAGTTTGGCAGCTCATTCCATCCGGCTCGGGCAGCGCCTCTATCCGGCGCGAATTCCAGTCCAGCACCGAGGTCCGACGGATCATCTTCACGGCCAGATCTGGAAACTCGCGTTCTATCACTTCGGCAGCAAATTTGGCCAGAAATTGCGATTTCATAACGGCACGTGCCCGGTCAACCCCAATTTCATCATACGGCACCGAAGCGAGCAGCAGAAAGCCGTCGTCTGGAATCCTCCCGGCGGCCATATTGCTTTCAATAATTGCCGCCGCCTTGCGGATCGGGTCGGCCAGATCGGGGCTGTACGGCCCGACGATCAGAGCCAGGTTGGGGGTATGGAGAAAATCAAAACCACGCCCCAGGCAGATCATCCATTCACGATGTTCGACGGTGAGCGCACGCCGCTCCTGACGTAATGCCTTAATGTGGGAAAGGTTGCCGGCCAGCAGCGGCAGGAGGTCGTTCCTCATTTCCTGGGGCATGTCATGAAAGCGGGGCGCCAGTTCTGCGGCAAGCCCTTCCGCTGTCATGCCAGCGGACAGATCCAGTATATGCCCGTCGGGGCTGTGCAGCAGCAGGGCATCTTCATCGGTTTCAAAACCACAGATAAGGGGATAGACGCTGTCATGGGCGGCACCGAAGATCGCTTCCATCTGGCTGCGGATCTGGTGGGTATGGGCAATTGCCGCCACCGTATCACAGCCAAAGCCGGAACAGCCCCGATGAGCATCGCCGCGTGAAAAATGGTAGGTTATCAGGAGCAGGACCCGGCGGCCGTTTTTCACCATACGCTGGACATACTGGGCCAGCACCTCTCCCAGATGGGGCCATCCCATATCGAATATCCCGCCAAGATTGCGGAATGGCTGAATAATGCCGGGGGGCGTATTGGTGGCAACCGGGATGTTGATGCGGCCGTCCATGCATTTCAACACGGCGATGGCGGTCGGATGCAGTGCAAGGTAGCGCTCTCTGGCGAGAAAAGCCTCCGGAGAGCAAAACTCTGCCGAGTATCGCTGCGCCAGATCGAAAACCCAGTTGATGCGCTTTGCTATCGACTGTTCATGGATAGTGCAGGCCTGGTTCATGGCGCCCCCTCCTTCAGCTTCAGGACCTCAGAAGTAACTGACTGCCAGCAGGACAACCAGCGTAACAAGAGAATAGAGAACGTACTGCTGCAGGATGCCGTTCTGCAGCTTGCGTACTCCGGAAAAGCGGGCATAGAGACGTTTCAGCGCCGGGATATACACGAGCTCCAGCACAGCTTCCGGAACATGGCTGGAAAAGCGGGAGCGGTCGGGAAAAATCCCCGCCGCTATTTCAGGGGGGTGACTCTGCGGCTTCAGTACAAAGGCAAAGAGGGATGTCAACATGCCGGCGAATGATGAGGCGCTATACTGTATCCGTGGCGCCGGGCGCTGATAACCGCACCCCCAGGTAACGTTCTCGCTACAGACCGTCCCCGCCAACCGGCGCCTGTACCAGAACGTCACAAGAGATATCAGGGCAAGCAGCAAGGCTCCCGCAATGGTTATCATCTCCAGCGGTGCCAGCTCCTGCAGCGGGAGTCCCGCCGTCGTGACCAGCAGCGGCAGAACAGTCAGGCTGACCCGCCCCAGCGGGCCGGCCACCAGAGAGGGAGCCAGCCCTATGACAAGACAGATCGAACCCAGCAGCAGCATCGGCAGCAGCATCGGCCAACCGGCCTCATGGCTCGCCTCATGCCGCTCCGCCCGCGGCGAACCGAGAAAAACGATGCCGTAAACCTTGACAAAACAGGCCACCGCCAGCCCCCCGACCAGGGCCAGCGCCGGAGCGGCCAACGCCGCTGCAGCTGCCGCCGCCCCACCCGTGCCCTGAATGCCCTGAAAAAAACCGAGGTAGATCAGCAGTTCACTGACAAAGCCGTTAAGCGGCGGCAGGCCGCAGATCGCGACCGCGCCGACGCCGAACAGCAGGGCCGTATAGGGGAGACGCCGTGCCGCCCCGCCCATCAGATCCATTTCACGGGTGCCGGTGGCGTGGATGACCGAACCGGCTCCAAGAAAGAGCAGCGCCTTGAACAGGGCGTGGTTGAGAACATGCAGCAGCGCTCCGCTCATACCGAGCAGCATCATCGCCGGAGAGCCTGTCGCCTGCCCTACCAGCGCCACGCCGAGTCCCATGAAGATAATGCCGATATTCTCGATACTGTGGTAAGCGAGCAACCGTTTCAGATCGTGCTGTCCGATCGCAAAGGCTACGCCGACCACTCCGGAGACGCCCCCGAGGGCCAGCACGCTGCATCCCCACCAGAGTGGTACAGCGTTAAAGAACGACAGTGTCCTGACGATCCCGTACACCCCGACTTTGAGGATAACACCGGACATAACGGCCGAGACATGACTGGGGGCGTTGGCGTGGGCCGAGGGGAGCCAGATATGGAGTGGCATGATGCCGGCCTTCATGCCGAAACCGAACAGGGCGATCAGATACACAGCGGCAGCCAGAGGAGAGGAGGCTGTCAGTGAACCGGCTGCCGGGAAGAGCCAGCTGCCGCTCAGCAGGTTCAAGAGCGGAAAGAGGGCAAACAGACCGAGGGTCCCGGTGTGGGTGGTAATCATGTAGAGCGTGCCGGCTGCGTTGACCTCGGGTTTTTCGTCCTCGGTGGTTATGAGAAAATAGGATGCCAGCGCCATTATTTCCCAAGCAAACAGGAAACTAATGCCATCACGGGCCAGGACAACGGCGCTCATGCCGGCGGTCATCACCCCGAAGAAGAAGGTCATCTTGCGGACGTTATGGGGGTAGTGGCCGGCGTGCCAGTAGGTACGGGCATACAGTGCGGCACAGCCGGTGATCAGAAAGATGGGGATTAGAAACCAGGCCGAAAGCGGATCGATGCCGATCTCGGCCGGGCCAAACGGGAGTGCCCAGGCGAGTTGAAAAATTTCAGAACTACCGGAGATTAACGCCACGGCAGCGCCGATTAATCCAAGGGCGGAAGCCGCCAGCATGAGTACAGTCGCCAGCAGCTGACCACGGGAGACACTCAGCAGTCCGGGCACCAGCAGTGGAGCACCGGAGAGTGCGGCCAGCAGTGTGGCGGCGAAAATCAGTGTACTAGCGGCTACCAACTCCTGCGCCATGATGCTCTGCCCCCCTGGCCCTTAAAAACAGGATGCGTACGTAATCGAAGTTGTTTTGTGCCGGCTCCGGCAAACGGAATCCGTACGATCACGAAATAAATCCTACAAAAACAGAACGTATTACTATCGTACTAAAAAAGCGGAAAATAACGTCTTACTTCCTGATGATGGTTTCCTCCAGCGCGCGAATCGCGACCATGATCTCCCCCTCGCTGCCGGGACGATGGAGCAGTTCCTGAAACGGTTGATCACGCAGCAGAAATGCCAGCTTTGCCAGCAGATTCAGGTGCGCTTTGACGTTAGGCGTTACCAGCGTAAAAAGAATCGTGACCGGCTGACCGTCTATCGCATCAAAGTCGATCGGATTTTTGAGAAAGCAGAGGCTTATCGCAGATTCCCCTGCCTGCCCGACGATCGGATTACGAACATGCGGGATTGCAATACCGTTCCCGAGGGCGGTGGAGCCGAGGGCCTCGCGTGCCAGAAGGGTCTGCAGCAGAAATTCCGGATCGAGACTCGGGGGAAGCTTGAGGCGCGAAACGACCTCCCGTAATGCCGATTCCGGAGTATCGCCCGGCAGATCGTAAAAAATCCCTCCGTGGGCCAGCGCATCGGAAACAAGCGGTCGATCCGGCGTTTCGCCACTGGCAGCAAAGATCTCGGGAGGAATCAAAATTCCATGGCTAGTGGCCCATTCCAGCAGATCAACCCGATTGATGCGGTACCGGTCATCCTGCTTATGCGCCGGGAGCCCCTTGTGTTTAATCCAGCCTAATACTGTTTTTTCATCAACGCCGATGGCGGCGGCAAGATCGGTAACCTTTAAAAACATCGCGCATCTCTCCGTGCAACAGTGTCACTTCGCGCAAACAACCGGCAATTCTGGCTGACGCGCAAAAAACAATATGTTATTACCTATAAAACGTCAATCGCATTTTCTGACGTTCATCGGCTTACAATGAGCCTGAAAGGCGGCACTATGGATAACGAAATGGCATCACAACTCAAACAGGTACTCACATCACTGCAGCTACTGCTGCCGAAACCGGTGGCCGATATCGACTGGGCACTCTGCCACGCCGCCAACTGGCGTCGGCACTCCTTTGCCGGTTACCTGGAACCTCTGGAAAGCGTTGAACAGATCAGCCTCGATGACCTGCTCGGCATCGAAGAGCAGAAAGAGGTGGTCGAAGAGAACACCCGCCAGTTCCTGGCCGGCTACCCCGCCAATAACACCCTGCTCTGGGGCACCCGCGGCACCGGCAAATCATCGCTCATCCGGGCAATGCTCAACAGCTATGCAGCGCAGGGGCTACGGATTGTCCAGGTTGACAAAAACGACCTGATCCATCTGCCGGACATCGTTGACAGTATCAAGCGGTTACCGTACCGCTTCATTATCTTCTCCGACGATGTCTCCTTCGAAGTAGGGGAGTCAAGCTACAAAATGCTTAAAAGCGCCCTGGACGGTGCTGTCTATGCACCACCCGACAATGTCCTGATCTACGTCACCTCAAACCGTCGCCACCTTCTGCCGGAATTTGAAACCGACAACCGCGGTGCCATGCTGATCAACAACGAGATGCACCACGGTGAGGCGATTGAGGAGAAGATTTCACTCTCCGGCCGCTTCGGGCTTTGGGTAGGCTTCCACCCCTTCAGTCAGGACCAGTATGTCACCGTAACGCGACAATGGGTCGAGAAACTCTTTGCCAGACAGGGGTCACCGCTCGTCTGGAACGACGAAGCGCACGCAGCGGCGATTCAATGGGGTTACGACAAAGGGGACAATAGTGGGCGGATCGCCTATCAGTTTGCCTGTCGCTGGGTCGGCATACAGATGTTGAAACAGCATCAGACCGAGGCTCCATGATGCGCCACCTCCACGTGGCCTGCGCCATCATCGAACAGGAAGGGAAGGTTCTGGCCGCCCAGCGGAGCGCCTCCATGACCCTGCCGCTCAAGTGGGAGTTTCCGGGGGGGAAGATCGAGGCCGGCGAATCGCCCGAGGAATGTCTGACCCGTGAACTGATGGAGGAACTTGGCGTCACTGTCCTTATCGGCGACGCACTTCCGCTGGCAACCCATGGTTACGCGGACTTCACCGTCACCCTCTACCCCTTCACCTGCCGTCTGACCGGCGGCGTCATCACCATGCATGAACATCACGATTTGATGTGGATTGAACCGCAGCTTATGCCGGAGCTGGATTGGGCCGCCGCCGACCTGCCGATTATCCATACCTATATGAGCAAAGTTGCCGCCGCCAGGGACGCTTCCCGGTGACCACCGCCCCACCGGCCATGAACCGGGTATATTTCTTTCTCGTACTGACCACCTTTCTTTGGGGCGGCAGTTTTCTTTTCACCAAAATCGGTGTGGCCACGATCCCGCCGCAGCTGTTTGTCCTCTCCCGGTTTATCCTCGCAACGGGCATCATGCTGCTGGTCTGCTCCAGACGCCTGAAAAAACTGGACTCCGGCACCATCATCCGCGGCGCAAAGGTAGGAGCGGCACTGGGGGTGACCAACCTCAGTTTCGTCTTCGGCATCCAGGGGACCAGCATCTCGCGGGCCGGCGTTCTCAACAACCTCTTCGTGCTATTCATCCCGCTGATTGCCAAAATCATCTGGCGCGACCGGATCGGGCGCGTCAACATGGCCGGCATCGCCCTGGCGGTGGCCGGCATCGTGCTGCTGGCCACCGGCGGAACGAGCGGCTTCAGCCGTGGCGACCTCTTCTCGACATTCTGCGCCTTTCTGATCGCCTGCCATATCATCTCGGTCTCCAAGGTATTGAAGGATGATGACGTCTACCTGGTGTCGCTTGTTCAGTTCGCCACCGTCTCGCTGATCGCCGGAGCCGCCACACTGCTGCTCCCGCTCCCCTCTTTCACCGTCTCCACCCCTGCGGTTATGTCGGTTGTCTACTGTGCCGTATTTCCGACGGTCTTCTGCTTTACCCTGCAGAACACCTTCCAGCGCTACGTCACCCCCACCCGGGCCGGACTGATCTACACGCTCGACCCGGTCTGGAGCCTGATCGCCGGATTTTTCGTGCTTGGAGAACGGCTGAACGGCAGGGAGTGGCTCGGCTGCGGCATCATCTTTATGGCAGCCGTCATGCCGCTGCTGTTCCGCCTGAGTATTGAGAGCCGTCTGATCAGCACCTATATCAAGCGGAAGAGCTGCAAATGCTGACCTAATAACGTGGCCGGGAACGTTATCTGTGTGCATATTGGCTAAGAGTGCATTATCTAACAAAGGAAGAGCGTACAGAATGTATCAATTGAAATATTTGGCAGGTTATTCGGAACAAGTTACCACACGGGTACAGCAACTGATTGCGGAAGACAGACTGGGGAGCTTCCTGACGCAGAAGTATCCGGATACCCACGAGATAAGAACCGATAGAGCGCTCTATGATTTCACCATGGCTATCAAAAACGAGTTTCTCCGCAGCGCTCAGCCGCTCAGCAGGGTGGCGTACGACGGCAAGCTCCACGTAGTCCAGCAAGCCTTGGGAACGCACACCTTCGTCTCCAGGGTGCAGGGGGGGAAACTCAAGGCCAAACATGAAATCCGGGTTGCGGCGGTGTTCAGGAACGCTCCGCCTGAATTTCTCAGGATGATCGTCGTTCACGAACTGGCGCATCTGAAGGAAAAAGAGCATAATAAGGCTTTCTACAAACTGTGCGAATACATGGAACCGGCCTACAGCCAACTGGAATTTGATACCAGGCTGTATCTGACCCAGCTGGATCTGGCGGCGAAATAACACCGACAACCCTGACAGTGTACAGGAAGTACCAGACACAACGACACTAACAAGGAAAGTGAACCAATGAGAATTCCTGCAACCCTGTTCCTCCTCTTCGCCCTCGTCCCGATCATCGAGATCTGGCTGCTGATAAAGACCGGCCGCGTTATCGGCGCGCTCCCGACCGTGGCCATCCTGCTGGTCATCTCCATGACCGGCGCGTACCTGGCCAGGTCGCAGGGGTTCAAGGTCATCGGTGCGATCCGCGATGAACTGGCAGCCGGCCGGATGCCGGGTGCGCATATTCTCGACGGCGCCATGATCCTGGTGGGTGCTGTCCTCCTCCTTACCCCCGGCTTCTTCACCGACTTCATCGGCCTTCTCTTTCTCATCCCGGCCACCCGCACGTTCCTGAAGAGATGGCTGAGAGCCCGGCTCGAGCAGAAACTTATGAGAGGTGAAGTGCTGATTATCCGCCGCTGAAGCGGCTTCTGCCGGGCCTCCTGTCAAACACAACACACTGAAATAGCTGTTATATTTGGCTACAACAGCGCCGCCAGGCAAAAGATCTTTTGAAACATTGGCATAAATGTGTTACAAGTCATCTCCCCCTCAACTGGATATTTTAACAAGACCTTCGTTAAATCCCATCGTTAGGAACTCCGCATGCAGAAGCTGCGCCCGCTTTTCAAAAAGCTCTCTACAACCGTAACAATCATGTTCGTCCCGCATTCAAGGGGCAGTTCCCTCAATTTAAGAATGCCGTATGCCCTGCTCGGGCTGCTGCTGATTTTTGCCGGCGTCGGAGCCATATATACGGTTTCTCTGACATATCACGCCGTGGGCCTGTATATGGCCAATCAAAAGTATGCCAATAAGTACGCCAATATATCCAGCCAGTTCCAGGAGATGAAATCCACCATCAACTCGTTAAAAGAATCAGAATCCGAATTCAAGCGTCTTTTCTCGCTCGGCTCCCGCAAAAAAGTTCTTGATGCGATGGATGCCCCACGGGATGATGGTTCCATAAATATCGAAGAGCTGAAGATCCAGGTCGCAAAATCCATGGCCTCCGTCACGGAAATCAGGGAATACATGGCGAAGGCGCGCAACGTGTACCGGGCCACGCCACAGGGTATTCCGGTCGATGGCCGGCTCAGCTCCGGTTTCGGCATGCGCCTTCATCCAAAATACGGCCGCGAGCTGTTTCACGCCGGCATAGATCTGTCCGCCCAAAGCGGAACTCCGGTACACGCCACCGCAGACGGCATCGTCAGCTTTTCGGGGTGGAGCAGGGGGAACGGCAATATTGTCGTTATCGAGCATGGCCAAGGCTTCAGCACAGTATACGCACACAACACAAAGAACCTGATGAAGGTTGGCCAGACCGTACGACGGGGGCAGGAGATTGCGACAACCGGCTCTACCGGGGTAACAACCGGGCCGCATGTGCATTACGAAATATGGAAAAACGGCAAGTGCATAAACCCGACTTCTTTTACCAAAGCTGCCAGCGGCTGAGGCTGGCTGGTGCATCTATCATGTACAGACCAGCTGATATGGAGGTAATACATGTTTTCAAAGAAACAGGGCAAGCTTGACACTATCGTCGGACCCGACTCGGTCCTGAAGGGCAATGTCACATCAAAGGGCACGATTAAAGTGGACGGCACCATTGAGGGGAACGTCACCTCCGACTGCCTTATCATCGGTGAGGCGGGGAGTCTGACCGGAGATGTCACCGTTCGGGAAATTGTTGTCGGTGGAAAAGTCATCGGAAACATTCATGCGGCAGAGTGGGTTGACATCCAGCGCAAGGGCGAAGTATGCGGCGATATTTTTGCGGCGCGCCTGACTATTGCCGAAGGCGGGCATTTTGACGGACGCTCCACCATGCAGCACCAAAAGAAGCTCCCTTATAACGGTGACAGCACTGTCGCCAGTGAAGCCTGATTCCGCATATCCCCACAGCAAAAGACCGGCACACGGCCCGGAAGGCGCAGTTCAGGCCGGACACATCTCAACGGCCGCGCTTCACACTCTCCCCATTCGGTCTCAAGTAATCGGGGCACCTCCTTTGTTTCTTTACCCAACGCCATCAGCAGCGCTCTGAGCGCTGAACGCGATACCTTTACACGCTGGTTCTTATGAGGATTTGTGGAAAACGCACCGATAATCGAAAAAATCAAGAAGCTGCTGGCACTGGCCGATTCCAGCAATGAGCATGAAGCCGCTCTGGCAGCCGGGCACGCCCAGCGCCTGCTGTCAGAACACAACCTGGCCATGGCCGACATCGAAGCGGCCCGAAAGCCGGACAAGGCTGACAAGATCGACACCGCCGCATCGAAGAGCCTGCCGAAATGGCTGCGCCATCTGAGCGGCGGCGTCAGCAGCGCCTTCGACTGCCAGGCGATCCACAATCCCGCTGCCGGCAGGTTGACCTTTATCGGCGTCGGGGCAGATGTCCAGATCGCCGCCTACACCTTCGCCTACCTGGAGCGGACAGTCAGAAAACTCTGCATCACCTATATCAAGGGGCATGCCGACAGCACGACCGCCACCCGCCACCGCGAACTGATGCGCCAATCATACTATCTGGGGGCGGTCTCCACGATCACCGCCCGCCTGAGAGAGCAGAAGACCCGGACCCCGGTCACCAGCGGCGCACTGGTCCCGGTGAAAGAGGGATTGATCAGACAGACGATGAGCGAGATCGGCCCCATACGGACGATGCACAGTCGCAGAAGCTACGTCAACAGCGATGCCTACGACAGGGGGCAGACCGATGGCAGCGAGATCAGCCTGCACCGCGGGATCAGCAGCGCTCCCCCCACGCACAGAATCGGCAGCTGACACCGTTTTCAACCGGATGCATCTCCCAAAGAATAGAGTAACACCCCTATTGGGAACCATTTACTGAAACCAGGTGGCAATAGACGGGATAATTCTTACAAACAAAACCATTAACGCACAGCCCACTTGTAATGAGCGCTGTATCGTGTAGGATTACATCCTACGACAAATATCAAGGAGACATCGCCATGAAACAACTTATGTCAAAAATCACTCTCATCATGCTGCTGGCACTGCTGTCCGGCTGCGGCTACAACACCATGCAGGCCAACGAGGAAGCGGTCATTGCCGCCTGGGGCAACGTGGAATCAAGCTATCAGAGGCGCAACGATCTGGTCCCCAACCTCGTAGAGGTGGTCAAGGGGTACGCAAAGCATGAGGCAGACACCCTCAAAGCGGTCACGGAGGCACGCGCCAAAGTCGGCTCCATGCAGGTCACCAAAGATGTCCTCGACAACCCCGCCACTATGAACAAATTCCAGCAGGCACAGGGAGAACTCTCCGGCGCCCTCTCCCGCCTGATGGTCGTCGTGGAAAAATATCCGGATCTGAAAGCGAACGAAAACTTCATGGATCTGCAGAAACAGCTGGAAGGTACCGAGAACCGCATCAACGTCGCCCGGGAGCGCTACAACCAGGCGGTGCAGATTTTCAACACCAGCATCCGCACCTTCCCCAACTCCGTCACCAACTCCATGATGCTGCACCTGCAGCGCAAAGAGGCGTTCAAGGCCGAGGAAACGGCAAAAGTTGCACCCAAGGTGAAGTTCTGATTCGTAAACAAGCTCGGCCGTTTTTTCGGGGTTACCACCAATGCTTCTCTTAAAGCGCATCATCTTCCTGACCATCATGGCTCTCATGCCGCTTACCGCGATGGCGCTGGACGTCCCGCAGCTGACGGGGCGGATCAATGACTACGCCCGGCTGCTCTCTCCCGGGGCGACAACCATGCTGGAGCAGAAGCTGGCCGCCTTCGAGCAGCAGCAGTCGAATCAGGTGGTTCTGCTGACGGTTCCGTCGCTGCAGGGTGATGATATCGATCAGTTTGCCATCCGCGTCGCGGACCAGTGGAAGATCGGCCAAAAGGGCAAAGACAACGGGGTGATCATTGTGCTGGCCCAGGCCGAGCACAAGATACGCATTGAGGTCGGCATGGGGCTTCAGGGGGTATTACCGGATATTACCGCCGGCCGCATCATCCGCAACGTCATAAGCCCCTACCTCCGCAACGGCGATTATGACCGCGGCCTTGATGCCGGCATTGAAGCGGTCATGGCCGCCACAAAAGGTGAATTCCAGGCGACGCCGGGCGAACGGAAACGGCGGTCGAATCGTGGGGTCGCATCCTCCTTTCTCACCTACCTCCTCTTCACCGGAGTTGCTGCGGCGGCCCTCGGCTCCGTAGCCCGCCCGCTGGGAGGAGTTGCCGGAGCAGTCGGCCTTCCCCTGGCTGCCGCCATGACCTTTCCCGGCCTTGCCATGAATTACCTACTCATACTGGGAGGCGTCGGACTTGTCGGCGGTTTTCTTGTCGGCTTACTCGCCAACCTCGGCGGCGGCGGTGGCAGTGGCCATGGCGGCGGAGGCGGCTACTGGGGTGGCGGTGGATTCGGTGGTGGAGGCGGATTCTCATCCGGCGGTGACGGCGGATTCTTCGGAGGCGGTGGCGGCTTTGACGGCGGCGGCGCCTCAGGAGACTGGTGACAACCATGACAAAACAGACATCCAAATACCTGAGCAGTGAGCACCAGACCATCATTCTGGAGGCGGTCAGGCAGGCCGAGGCCTGCACCTCCGGAGAGATAGCCCCCATGCTTGTGGCCGAGAGCGACGACTACCGGGAAGCCGCCATGCGTGCCGCAGTAATCATGGCCGCCGTCCTGTCAACGGGCGTCGCGCTGGCTGTCAACGACACCACGATCTGGCTCTTCATCCCGCTGGCAACCATCCTCTACTTTCCGTTGGTGGCTCTTGCCAACCGCCTCCCGGCGCTCAAACTCGCCTTCACTCCGGCCGCATATATACGCGAAGCGGTACGCCTGCGGGCGGTGCGCGCCTTTCACGAACGGGGGCTGCACCGTACCCGCGAAGGAAACGGCATCCTCATCTTCATCTCCCTGCTGGAGCGCAAGGTATGGATACTGGGCGACCGCGGCATCAACACGGTCATCCCTCCGGAGCGCTGGACCTCCCTGGCTTCCGGGCTGGCCGCCGGGATCCGTGCGGGGCGCATGACGGAGACGCTGGCCGCAACAATCAGCGAAGTAGGTGGCATTTTGAAAGAGCACTTTCCTCACCGCGGGGATGATTCGAACGAACTCCCGGACCTGCTGGAGGATTGACGCAGGTTTCAAAAAAGCGGGCATAAAAACCGAACTTGAAATAGTGAACGAAATAGGTTATAAACTTCGTTCTCACGGAGAGGTGTCCGAGTGGTCGATGGTGCCTGACTCGAAATCAGGTGTACGGCAACGTACCTAGGGTTCGAATCCCTACCTCTCCGCCACTAATTATTCAGTATAATCAATTGGTTATGCTCTTTTGACCCTTGGCTTTCACCAAAACTTTCACCAGAAAGGTTTTGATAGAATGCCAGGGGCCTCTTTTTGACCTCGACAAAATCCTTCCCGAAGTAATTCAGAATATCCCAGTAGTCCGTCTCAATACCTTCAAGATAGTTTCCGTACACCTCGTACACCATCTGTTTGCTGCCATGCCCCATTAACCTTACCAGGCGAAGCGGTTCAATGCCGATGAGCAGACTCCACGCAGCAAAGCTGTGACGCAAACTATAGGGAGGACGATACGGGATATTGCATTTTGTGATCGCCTTCGTCCAGGTGCGCTCGGTGAAGTTTTCTCGTAAATACGGCTTTCCATCCGGCTGGGCAAACACGTACGGACTGTCAGTCCTGGCAAGCACCTCGTCAAGAACGGCCCGAATCCGCTTGGTGATCGGTATCTTGCGCACACGATAGCGGGTCTTGAGTGTCGAGCTTTCGACCCCCCGAACAATCGACCGCTGCACCATGATATGATCCTGGTTGATATGGCTGCGAAGCAGACCGGATATCTCGGAATGAATCATGCCGGTCAGCATCATGATTTCGAGCATCGGGCGGTGCCAGGGAGGAATTGCACCTAAGATCAGCAACCATTCGTCAAAGCGGAAGATCTCCCTCCCCTTCGGAGGATTTTTAGGTATGTGACGATTTAGGTTGCGGAACGGGTCAGGGATATCCCAGTGAAATTCATCAGTGGCATCATTAAACATGGTTCTGAGAACGGTGATGATGTTGATGGACCTGGCGCGGGATAGCGGTTTGCCCTTGTTTTTCCCGATCTTTAACTTGAAGGTCGAGATGAATTTCTGCATTTCTAGCCTTGTCAGATTGTAGAAAGTCTTCTCTGCAAAATAGGGCCTGATCCAGCAGGTAAGAATTGCCCGGTAGTCGGAACGTTTCGTGTGTGAATCATACAATGCCACGACCTCTTGATTCCACTTATCCAGATATTCCCCGATTATGATATTTTTTGGCGATGGAGAATAATTCTTCCCTTCCTGCTGGGCAAACCATCTTTTTTCTGCCTCGGATGCCGATGGAAAAGCATCCGCAAAAATAAAATTCCCTGCCTTTATTTTTTCCATTTGCCGGTCGAGCCAGGCTTTTACTTTCTTGCGGTTGACAGGGGTATCGTCAAGCCCGGTAGTTTTTTCAACCCGGCGGCCGTAATAATAAAACAGGAAATACAACTTTTTACTGCCCGGCTTGCGAATAACCGTGCCCTCATGTTTGTCGTCCATATTGTCAAAGAGCATTTCTGCCGAGGGTTTGTTGCGCATTGTCTTCTCCTGTGCGCATCCTCTCCACCGAACAAAGTCCGGCAATAGAATAGCACAATCGCGATGATTTCAACAGCGGGTCAATACTCCCAGTTGACGGGATGTTTTCCTGGAATACCTACTGGACGGACGGGCCGCTGAGGCTCACTGATCCTGACTTCCCTGATCTGCAGGAGCACATCGCGGTCCCAGCTGAAGCGTAAAACGCGTCCAACCCGGAAATAATGTACACCTTCAATCAGGACGCCCTGGGCAAGCCAACTGAATAGCGTCGAACGTCCGATCTGAAGCTTTCCGGCAAACTGTTCAGGCGTAAGTAAGTCCTGTTCATCATGGGGAGTACTTTTTTTAATGGCCATAAACTGCTGGAGCTTGTTGGTCAGTGGCGTTAGCCTCCGATCCAACAATATTATTATGATTTGGCACAAGCCCCTCCTCGTTAATCATTCCCTTTCTTAACTATCCGCAGGGGGGGGACAAAATCAGAAAAATGATTCATAAAGGGCCAATTGAACTGCACAAAAAAGCACAACTTAGTCACAATTTGTGCCCAAATTATGCTCAAATACTACTTTTGCCGAATATGCATTTATTCGAGTATTATCCAAGGCTTAAAGATAAAGCAAAATTCTTTCTGCCCAACTTTGTGCACAAAAATAGCGGAACGTCTCGAATGTATTTATAGGGGAAGCGGGGTAGCGGATCTAGGTTTCATCATCTAAGGGAGAATTTAACGCATATCAATGGAGGGATCAGGCCCAACTAAACTGTATCTTCTGTATACCATGAACGACAATAATTCCTCACTTATAACTCATTTATTACATAAATAATCGTTAGGAACTTTTTCTCGCAAATGCCCTTGATTTTGTAATCAACGAACCGACCGATTACAGGAAATATCCAAATCAGAGAATGGCCCCCTAAACGAAAGAGTTCTGACCTAAGTAGCCCAAACGCTGCGATCTGCATCCGGAAGACCACACCCGATACATTCGCATGCGTATAAGCCAAAAATGAAAGCTGGGTAGAGTCACCTTGCCCTTGTTGTGTTCATTAGCATGCTGTTTCTTCTTGCCGTAGATATTTATAGAGTGTTTCACGTGAGCATTTAAACTCCCGCGCTACCTTGGCCTTGGGCACTCCGGCTGCAATCTTCTGTTGTACCTCTTCTACTTGTTTTTTAGTCAATGATGCCTTTCTTCCCTTATATACACCTTTCTTTTCGCAATACGTATTCCCTCTGCCTGCCGTTCTCTCAGAATTGAACGTTCAAATTCAGCCACCGCCCCCATGACCGAGAGGAGAAGCACTGACATGGCAGCGTCTTCGCCATTGAAGACCAACCCTTCTTTGACGAAGGATACTCTGACCCCACGTTTTGTCAGATCCTGCACCATCTGTCTCAGGTCAACTAGATTACGGGCGAGCCGATCCATTGAATGGACAAACAGATGATCCCCGTCCCGGACAAAACGCAACATCTCCTGCAGGTGGGGGCGATCAATAGACTTGCCGGAAACCTTGTCAGTGAAGACACGATCCATCGCCAGCCCGTCCAGTTGCCTCTCAGTGTTCTGGTCGGTGGATGAACCCTAATATATCCTATTTTCTGTCCATTCATGTTATGCCCCTGACAATATTGTCAAACAATTCTTGGATTGAACCCTATTTTGGCAAATATCGCGTATTTCAATGAGTGCAAAGCAGGGTAAACGCCAGATTGACAAATGCTACACTCAGTTGAATCACCAATTTGTTTTTGCAAGGTCTGTTCTGCTCTCTTTGGTACGTATGCCAACGTCGCACAAAACATCTTCTATTCTCTGTCCAGCAGGCCGGACGGTTCTTCGGTTTCTTGAGTCCTATGGTATACATAATTATTGTTCACTTCAGGATCTGTTTTAATCGCCCTTCCGACCTTTTCCATAACAAATCCAACCACAAAAATTATAGGCGCGAAAACGCCGGCACTGCTTGCCGCGGAGCCTACAGTCATACCTTTTCCTACTTCCTCCAGGGTCCATTCTGTGGGTTTTTCAGAATTCCCGGAGCCTGTCGTTGCACAGCCAGACAACACCAATATAAATATCAAAGAATAAATAATAGCCGCTTTCTTCATCATTCGTCGCCCTCCAGCGCTCCAACCAGCAAAATTACATTTTTGCCAACAGCAGATCTGCCCACAGCTTCAGCTCGGGCAAAATGCTGACCTTCAATCGCTTTGGCATTCTGATAATGAGTACTCTTTTTCCCGCTTATACCGTGATCTGGTTAGCATAAACAGATGTAAAATCTCGGGCGCCATGGCCTATCAGCCAAGCGATTACAACCATAGCGCCCGGCTCTTATTTCTTCGGCAGAGTGAAGTTTTGCCCTGGCGGCACCAATACCATCGTGCAATCTTTACCGGTGGAGCAGAGCTCCGACGATTTCACGAATGCCTTTATTGCCTCATTCTGGATAAACTGCTCGGGGCTCAGGCTCATTGACTGGCGGTAAGCGTTGTCAGCGGCAGCGCGGCTTGATTCCGCCTGTTTTCTGGCGTCTTCTGCCAACTTCCGCTGGTCTTCTGTGTTCTTGCGCTGTTGCTGTGCTGCCGTCCGGTTTATTTCGTCCAGCACTTCTTTATTTGGTGTTACTTTGCCGATGACGACGTCATGAATTTTCAAGGGTATTGCAATGTTAGCAACATGTTCAGCCAGTAGTTTTTGCACCCGATCTTCCATTGATTTAACAATAGCCGGATTGCTCATCAGGTCGTCTTGAGTCTGTGCACGGCTTTCGTTCCTGATAATTGTCCGGTAAACTTCCTTGATGTTGTTTTCATACCACTTCGGCCCGAACTTTTCTTGCAGAAGAGGGATGTTCGTAATGGTTATTTTAACGTAGCTATTGAAATCAACTAAACTTTTATTTCTCGTGTTCATGTCATCGAATTTTTCAGTGTACTGCACGGGAGTTATCGGATATTGCCACGCCTCGGTACTGCGGGCCACCCATACTGAACCGGTTCGGATCGGCTCCTTGTCTACCCCACCATGGCCAAAGAAGTACGGTTTTTTCACCAGCACCGCTTCATGTCCGGCGTCTACCACTACCCTCCGGCAGCAGACAAAAAAGAGAACCAGCGCAATAGCGAAAAACGCCCCACCAATGATGCCGTTGATCTTAGCTCTATTTGACATTTTCTATCCTCCTCTGGAACGGTGAGAATTCCTACGATTCAACTGGGTTCTCTTGTATTGGTTTATTATGGAACTACTCTTCAGATTTCATTGCACACGACTTCTATCTCTTGCGCCGCCGCTTTTGTCTGTATATAGCGTAGATAACGCATGCGCCGGCTACGAGCATCCCCGACATTGCCAATAAAAATGCTTCGAACGGTGTCATAAATCCTCTCCTTAATCGTTTTCTCGCTGAATGAATGGACCAAACCGGTCAACAAAACAGTTCTGACAGATATCCAGCGACCAGCGGACTCCGTCGCCGATAACTGAATCATATCCGCCTGTCCCGCCGATTCTTATCATCTCGTAAAATCCGCTGTGATCCTCCGGAGTAAACTGATGGGAGCATACGTCGCAAACGATTGCATCAAGCACCTTCACAGGCTGGTTTTCCAGATGAGTTCTTTCCATAAATTGTATCCTTTCGGCTGTTGATTACAGTGCTACCACCGGATGCTGATATGAGTAACGAGCCCTACATGGGCGACCAGAAGTTCAACCCCAGGAACATCCGGGCCTTTAAAAATCCCGATGGGCACCCATGGTTCTATCAATTCGGTGTTCCAAGCTTTTTAATTACCCCCAGCATATCGTGCCATGCATCTGTTACTCCTTTTCTGCCTGGTTCATAGATTCTGAATTGGTTCCAGACTCCTTTGTGATCTTTCCAATTGCAATATCTGTCACTGGATATTCGCAGTTGAAATGGCGTAATCATATCGCAACGGACGCATTTCGCGACCAGATCCAGATCTATCACCGATTCGATTACTTGGGAGCAGGTTCCGTGAACATTTGCAATGTCGAATGGCTTCTCGCACGAGCCGCAGGTAAACAAAATGAATTTCAGCTCAAATCCAGTATCCTTGAATCTGAACGGAAATAATTCGGCTATCGACGGTAACTTTAATAGCGTGAGCTCGTGACACGTTGCAACTCTCTGTGTGATACCAGTCATCGCGGCCTTCTTTATCTCCCTCGTTACATTGGCTTCAGACATTGGTGTGCAGTTTGATGTGGCTGCTCTCTTCAATGACCTTATCGCCATGTCCGCTATGTCCGGTGATGATTGTTTGGGCCTGGCCAAGCAGGAATAGTGATCCCAGCCAGAAGTCGCCATGGTTAATGGTTGCGATGCCGACAATAATTGCAGCCAGTAGTATTGCGCTCCCGACTAGCTTCTCAACGATAAAGATACTGATCATAGTTTCTCCTCTGTTTGCTTGGTGATGATAATTTCTCGTACAAGATGATAAATGCGGCCCGCTTTTTTACGCAGCTTATGGTTAATCAGCTGATGCATCTTTTTCTCAGCTCCAGAAATACTGACTCGGTACCAGGATTCAATGTTTGCTTTAGCCCCTTCAGCTCCGGAGGATTTGCGGATTATATAGCCGGCATGCGTAAGCTTTAAAATCTCAACTACATAAAAAGCTTTTCTTGGCGAGTCGGCTTCGAGCCTGACGGATTTTACTGGTGCTGGTGATATCCAATCAAAAAGTAACCTTTCACCACTCATGGCTACGCCGCCTTTTTCAGCACAAAGACTCCGTCCTTATTGCGCAAGCGGTGTCTTGAAGCGGGAATACGACTATCCCATTTCCCTCCTGCGTCGCTTACTATCTTCCTCTGAATTGCGTTATTGTACGCAGGGAGCGCATAAATCGCTTCTTCGGCAGATTTAAAGGGTATTTTTGCCGCTTCCAACTTTTCAATAAGGCTTATTGAAGGATTTGCATCGACCGCGGTAGATAAGGGTGATGTTGCAGGAGGATCTGGCGTAAGTTGGCTGCGCCACTCTTTATGGACACTTTCATGGTTCCTGAGTCCCTTGTACACTGACAGCTGCAAGCCTTGCAGCGACCATGCTGCACCGAGAGCATTGGTTAAAGCGCCCTTTTCAGACCATTCCCGATTTCCTCCGTTATAATTTCCGCCTCGTGCTGTCCACTCTATCGTTTTCGCCATCTCACCCGAGTCATTGTATAGGCCGTACCAAACACGCAGCTTGATTCCGCAATACTGCCCATCAGGCCGAAACTCAAGTTCTTCATACCCCCACCCGAGTCCAAGTGGCCCAAAGATTTCACAGATCAATTCCAATGCAAAATTAGGGTTGATGTCAGTTAAGCCTGCCTTGGCACCCGGACCACAGCAGATCGGTTTATAAGCTCCAGGTGGCAAAAGCCGATCAAGTTCTTTCAACGCACTGCATATCTCGACTCCAGTGAAAGTCATAAAGGTTTCCTTTTTCATGCTCACCTCCTTGTAGAAAAATAAAACTGCTTCGATAACTCATGCTATAATCTAGCATAAGAATACCACTGAAAATCTTTACCTGTCAATACGAAAAATAGGGCAACAGTGCCCTGAAATAATAGGTACGGGACAAATGCAATGGATTGATAACTAGGTAGATACGGACGTGAGTTTAAATTATCGAGGATTTACAGGCAGTTCGGAGAGGTTTGTTAAAATTGAAACAGAACTAAGACTAAGCTTGGCTTGAGTGGTGAGTTTTGTAGAGGTATTTTTATTGGGTTTTTAACTGCCCATCTTTGACCATTTTAGCGAAGTAGTCATCTAAAGCGCGACGGACGTGCTCGCTCTCAGTGTATCCCTGGTCGCGCAGCAGAGTTAGGTAGGAGTCTTGTTGAGGGGTAATAAGTACACGCAGCAATCTTGTATTCGATTTTCTTTCACCGAGTTTTTTTGATGCATTGGTTTTTTTAGGGGTGACTGGTTGATCTTCCATAAAAGCTCCTATATCTCTGGCCAACATATAGCAGCAGAACGTCAAGATGTCAAAAAAAAGTGGCGCGATCAACATCATTTCCACAGATTTCTGTCCCCCCCCTGCGGATAGTCTATGTAGTAGTCAAATAATCTTCTTGCGAAGAATGAAAAAAAGGAGAAGTAAAATGGTAAAAATGGGTAAGAAAAAGGCGTATCGGTTCAAAAAAATTGCCGAAGATAATGGTTTTGAAAACAAAGTAGAGCAAGGTTACGTTGAGGCCTTTAAAAAAGGCTATTCAGCCGTTGAGATCACCCGGATTGTTGGCGTAAAATCGACAAAGTACATCCATGCTATATTAGTGAGGAATGGTGTCATATTGCCTGGAAAACCAGGGAGACAGATAAAAGGCACAATCCCAGATGGCATGGAAGCGCATTTGAAGATTCGTGGGATATCATTTTCTCAGTGGTGCGCTGAATGGTCCATGGACCAAAATGAAGCATTTGAAGACATTAAAAATAGAAGTGGAATGGCTATGGCTGCTATCTGTGCGGATTTCCCAAAGTTTTATGAGATTCTCACAGGTTGCGAGTGTGACGATTTTGTTAGACCTGAACCATTTGAAAAACATAAGATCACAGCGAGGATCGAATGGCTGCCGGCAGAGGGATATTATAAAGCAGAGATTTTAGATGGTTTTATGGGATATGGGGACGACACGTACTCAGCCCTTAGGATGGCACAGTCGAATTTTCGAGGTCACTTGACAATAAAAAGGTTAGAAAATCTGAGAAATAAAAATGTAGAAATCCCTAATGCCCCATGGCTAATGTAAACTGCCGCCATCTGCAATAGCGCTTTGTGGGAAGAATCAGAACGGCTGATTAGATTTGTTTCCTAAGCATAAAAGTTGATACGTTGGTGCTGAACTTGAAAGTAAGAGTTCAGCATCAACATTCATATGAATTTTTTTCCCTTTTTCAGATTCAAATCTGCATCGATCCCGAAAAAGCAAAGAGCTGCAAGATTTGAAGTAATTAGCTTGTCGTTGTTTTTATCAGGGATTTACTTAACCGCAACATTCCTAATTCCATCAGGTCGCCAGGCCGGACTTATCACGTGGCTGCCTTTGTCCTCCGATGACAGCAGACTTCCGAAAGTCACTTTGAACTCCCCAAATCGGTCATTGACTGAATCCATGGCCTTAATAGCATCTGACTTCTTCTGCATTTCCTGAAATAAAGACAATTGCTCAGCTTGATACTTCAAATTGGACAATTTCACCCCAAGCTGGCGAACCGGTTGCGGCAGCTCCGTCGTATCCAGAATGGCGATTGCTGCTTTGTAAATCTCATCTGACTGGTTGATGTGGCTCTTGAGCGTATTCTGCTTACCAAAGCTTGAGTAGAAGTCAGCGAACCGTACATGCAGAGTAATCGTGCGGCCTGATACGCCATACCTTCTGGCTCTCCTGCCAACCATTTCTGAGAGTTGTAACAGGTATTTGAGAATGTCTCCTCGCTTGGATACGTCTTGGCGCAACGTCATGGAATGCCCGACAGACTTTACCTCATCATCCTCTTCATTGGGCGTGACAGGTGAATCGTCAACACCTTGGCCCATTTGTTTCAGTCTTGAGCCGATAATCCCGAATTTTCGAGTCAGTCTCGCTTCGTCACACCTACCAAGTTCCCCACATGTATAAATCGACATCATGTTCAGATGTCGTTCCATGTTCTTGCCGATGCCGCACAGTTCCTTAATCGGCATCCGTTCCAGTATCCGCTCGACGTCTTCTGGCTTTATTACAGTCAGGCCGTCCGGTTTCTGCATATCCGATGCAAGTTTTGCCAGAAGCTTATTTGGCGCAATGCCTATGGAGCAAGTGATTCCGAATGACTCTTTAATTCGGGCTTTGAGCAGATAGGCGATGCGCTCGGCAGTACCGAAGATTGACAGAGAATGTGTGACATCCAGCCACGCTTCGTCGATTGAGAAGACTTCAATCAGCGGAGTATATTCCTTCATCATCTCCATGATGCGGCTGGATGTGTAGGTGTACTTCTTATTGTCACCGATGACTATGATGAGTTGCGGACAGCACCGCAGAGCCTCCCACTTTGCCATTCCGGTCTTCACACCAAAAGCTCGTGCTTCATAGGAACTGGTGGTGATGACCGTTCGACCTCCGCCACCGACTACTGCAATCGGTTTACCCTGCAGTTCTGGGTTTGCCTGTTGCTCGACTGATGCAAAAAATGCGTTCATGTCGATATGCATGCAGATGCGGTGTTCAGGCATTGCTATTCTACTTTTTGAGGATAAAGCATCCAGGTCTGGTCGAGGGAGTTGAATACCAGTTCAAACAGCGAGTCTTCTTCGTCTACGACAGCAAAATGAAGGAGTGGCGCATCACCTATTCGGTCTTTCCAGTAATAAGTTGTCCTGGCGATTTTGTGCTGCTTGCGGTTCAATTCAAACCAGACCGGTTTTGGTTTGACACCTTCCTGATAAACAACGGCTATGCGGATTGGCAAACCCGACATCATGAATAGTTACGAACGGTCTTTAACAGCTTCCCGATGATTGTAAATCCTTCTGCTTCCGAAACAATGATTGATGCCATGTTGCGATTCCGAGGTTCCAACCGGACATGATCCTCCTCCCGGTAGAAATGTTTCAGAGTTGCTTCTCCGTCTATCATCGCAACAACAATTTGGCCGTTATCAGCAATTGGTTGCGGTTGTATTAGGGCAAGGTCGCCGTCCAATATTCCGGCCTCAATCATACTGTCACCTTTGACCTGTAGAAAGAAACAGCCCGTCCCCTTTATCCAAGAGGGGTCAACAGAAACATAACCTGAAATATCTTCAATCGCTGGTTCGGGTGCTCCGGCCCTCACTGTCCCGACAACTGGAAGTGGGACCGGAATGTTTGGTCGGTTGGTAAGTGCAATTCCCCGAGAACCTTCCCGGCGTTGCACATACCCTTTTTTCTCTAATGCTTCGAGATGGCGCATAGCGGTCACAGTACCCGCAGTTCCAATATGCTCGGATATTTCCCGAAGAGTAGGCGGACAACTGTTCTGGTCAAGGCAGGACGAAACGTAATTGAGGACTTGCTGCTGCCGTTCTGTTAATGGCTCCATGACATTCCTTTTTAGCTATCAAATGATACCCATATCAAATGATAGCTATATATAAGGGGGCACGTCAAGCGGAATTATCATACTTTGGGAATAGAAGAGGGGGAGGTAAAAAGCCCCTGCGCTATGCAGAGGCTTTAACGGGGTATAGAGATGTTCTAAACGACGCAGGTCTTGATGGTTCCTATCAAGCAAACCTTATTGGTGATGCCATCATTCAAATATAAACTTCTTTATTCTTCCCTTTTTTCAAGTTTAAATCTGAATCAGTCCCGAAAAAACACAGAGCGGCGAGCTTGGAAGTATCTAGCTTATCGTTGTTTATACCACGGATTTTTGGCTTCATTGCGTCAATGATCGTCTGATTATACCCTGCAACAGCAAGAATTGGCTTATGCTCAACACGTGTAATGACGACATTCCATAAAGGCGACTGTTGGTCTATAATCCCCAACTTCTTTTTGACCTGAATGACATCATTATATGCTGCTATCAGAGGCTGCTCATGCTTTTTCGCAAAAGTACTATACTTTTGAATCTGCTCGTTCATCTCCTTGGTATACAGCCTACTGTCAAAAATCTGCTTTAACTCAATAAATACTAAACATTTCATATTTTTATCGTAGTTCGCAAAGTCGATTCGTGTGTTACCGTCATCTGAATCCGCTAGCACTTCCGTATCCGAGAAGGCAACCTCAACGTCGAGGATGGTTCCCTTGTTTTTTTCAACAAGCCGGGATTGAATCCTTTTCTCTTCCCCTGCATACGTGCCGATGTTCTGCTTAACTGCTTTGAAAAACTTTTCATCAAGGATGGAATTAACGAAATCGCATGGTTTCTCTTTGATTCCGATGTCATCACCTGATGGATACGTCTCGATGTATTCTGGAGTACGAGCGCCTACAAGGTATTTATAATGAACCTTACAGGCTACTTTCTTCCCTTGCATGTATATTTTCAGCAGGTTGCCCATCTTGCAATAAACATTCAGATAGCTGCCACGAACCTGGATGTTAATGTCAGGGTCAGAGTGGGACAACCCGACAAGCCGGTTCCACCAAACGTGCTTTCCTGAAGCAAGTTCATCAACAAGTGGATGGTCAACGTTGAGACGGCCAAATATCTTTTCCGTATTATTTGTCATTATCAAATACCTCCAGATTACATTTTAATTGAGAACAAAAGGGACACCGTCTGTTAAGGTCATGACATTATCGAAGCTTTTGCCAAACTCTTCCCCGTACTCGGTATGAATAGGAACAAGGATCTTAGGATTCAAAGCCTTTGCCAAGCTTTGCAGGTCTTTCAACGGCGCATGTCCACTCGTATGGGCATAGACGAAATTGATTTCAGAGTCGTTGCGGAACTCGGCAATGCGATCAGCACCAAAATAGTCAGAATGCTTCCCGTCGAGGTAGCCTTGCCACTGTGAGTAGATGATATTTACCGGGCCATTTCCCTCCCGGAATGCGTTTATTTTCCTAAATGAAGACATTTTTCCGAAATAGACGAATGAAGAGGGATTAGCCGTCAACTCCTGCCATTTTACCCGATGCCGGTACAGGCGTTTTCTGAAATCTCCGAAGTAATCGGGATTCGCCTTCAGCTTTTCATCCTGGCTGAAGTCGGCATAGAGTCGAACATTGTCCCACTCCATCCCAGGAACATTCTCGGATACTTCCCTCACTTTCTCTAGTACCCACGCCGTGTAGATGTCAATGACCAGGGTCTTACCGGACTTCTTGCATGCTTTGAACGCTGAAACAATACGGTCTATGTTCTGGGAAGATGAAATGATGAAGGATATATTTTTCTGTTGGGTTAAGATGTCTAACATTTTCTTCTCAACTGCACTCTCGGTCGGGAACTCGTCGTTGCTGCGATGTATCATGGTGCCTTCAAGAAACATGAGGTCTATGTCTGGCAACGGATGCATTACCAGATTGTCGAAAAGCTTCCCTTTCCGTCCATGTGAACGAAAGTCACCACTGTAGAAGAGTCGCTTTCCGTCTGCCTCGACTAAAAATGCGTAAGCGTCAATAGCAGAATGGTCTACAAGGTAAGGCGTTATCTTAAAGTCGCCGACATGGAATGGCTTCCACGAGTTAAAGAAGCGGAAATTGTTATCATGTAGCTTCTTGCCGATGAGAACGTGGGTGGCATCAATAAGGTTCTTTCCCAATTCTCCCATATACACGGGCGTATCAGGATTCAGTCGGTCTATTAGGCCGAAGTGGTCTTGGTGGGAATGGCTTACGAGGACAGCATCTGCATTGATAGTAGCAACATCCACGCAGACACTGGTCGCACTGAGCGGGAGCCCAACATCCAGGAGAATTGTTGTTGAACCAGTGGACAGTTGGATACACGTACCACCGATTTCATTGTTACCTTTGAGGACAACGATTTCCAAGATTACCTCAATGTCAAATAATATTACTTCGTGCCTAATACAAATCAGATGTAAATAATGCAACTATTTTAGGGCATTCCACTTTTGCCAATCACCACACCCGGTATCGGGATGTTTATCTGAGTTTACCCGCTTTTTATGAGTACATTTGCCTTTGACATTGGCGCTTTCAGTAACAGCATCATATCTGTTGCTAGAACAAGTCCGTGAGCCTGCCCAGTGGATACAGCTCCCGCAACGTTTGAAATTGCCTGATATGCGGTGTTCACTTTTTTTACTTGAGCCAGGGTTCTTATCTTTTGAAGAATCTTGCTTACCACTCTCTTCAAGTAAAGCACATAGCGCAGCTCCACCGATAGCGAGAGCCCCCAATCCGAAGGTTTTTGCTTTAGCTATAAGTTCGTCTTTTTGAAAGTCGCTTGTTTGTAAATTGAGCTTGCTTGCCAAAACATCGAACTCAGGGGGTGTAATTTCAAGGCCCTGCGAAACTTTTCTTATAAAATCAAACTCACTTCTATCAAGGAAACCATCTGCAGAAGCAATCTTTAACAACATCATAATTGTGGTTTTGTTCGATGTTTCATCCTTTAATTGAGTGCAGTTTTCCAGGATTTGCGCATTGCTGACAACGTTTCCGTTGTAATCATTATATCCAGCGTAAAACGCATTGTATTCTTCTCCCTCTTTGTTGCCGGACACGGTGTCCGAAAGACCAATTACAACATCCAGTTCGGACTGTTCAAATTTCCCATCAGATTTCATCAGGGAGCACGCTAAGCCTCCACGTGTATAAAACATTTTAAGACGAATATCATTCTCTGCATCTGGATACTGTTTTGCCCAAAAACTTTGAACCTTCGCATCCTTAATATTTGAACTCACTTCTGCTTTACATTTGAAACACCGTGGGGGAACTCCCAGTGCAAAATAGTCATCAAGACGTCCATGAACAGAACAGGTAACTTCCTGTTTATTGGCGCAGTCAGCACATAGGAAATCATCATCTTTGTTACCGGGAAAAGCACTCGCCTGGATTCTCTCTGGGAAGGAGTGAAAATCGCCACCCCTAATGTCAAACCCTGCATAGTTAAAGGAAAACAGTTTTCGCTTTGTTCCACACTCAATGCAAATATTTTTCGCCATTAAATCCTCCAGCTATATTTATTATCAAACATGAACAATACAGGCAGGGCTATCAAATCTTGGATTGCTTATCAATGTTGGGACTTCATAGTAAATCATCAGTTCATCAGGATAAGGCTTATAGAGGTGTTCCAAGTGGTGCGGGTTCTGAAGATTTCTGTCGAGCCATAATCCGTATGCATCCGGCATGAGAATTACTGGCATGCGTTCATGAAGGGCTGAAATCAGTTTGTTTGCATAAGTGGTAAGGATGGAGAAGGTCGCCAGTGAGGTTCCGTCAGGTGATTTCCAATGTTCCCAGATACCTGCCAGTGCCATTGGTGATTTATCTGATAGGTGAATGTAATGGGGATGTTTTTCCGTCCCGGCATGGCTCCACTCATAAAATCCTGACACGGGGATGATGCAGCGGTTCTTCTTGATTGCATGTCGAAACGAAGGTTTTTCGGCAACAGTCTCCGACCTGGCATTTATCAGTGAAGCTCCCTTTGATGGGTCTTTTGACCACGATGGCACCAGTCCCCATTTTAGCTGGTCATAGTGATTGGTTGAGTCGTCTGCTTGGCGGACTACGCCGACATTCTGGGTGGGAGCGACGTTGTAGCGAGGTTCTAGTTGTGGGCGTTCAATAAGGTCGAAAATCGCCTTCAATTCATCTACTGGTATGACTGTAACGAATCGGCCGCACATTATACTGATTTTGCCTTTAATGCTGCGGAAACGGCTTTTAAGTCTTCGGATGACAGTAGGGGCTTCTGTCGTTGCAATAGTTCGTTCAGGAACTTTGAATTGACGACTGCAACACCCTTTATCGCCTGACGGAGTTGGACAAAAGCCTTTGAAAAGCAGAGAACAGGCTTAACCTGGTATTCTTTGCCGGTTTGCTCCTTGAGGAAGCTTTTCAGCTGATAAGTCTGGCTCCATGTCTGGTTGATAAAATCCTTATCTGTCGGATTCCCATTCAACAACAGTTTATCGCCTTCAGTGGTAACCTTTCCACCGTGGCTTTTGGTTTCGACCAGAAAAATGCCTGATGTACCAATTACGACATGATCAATATTGAATCCAGAGAAAGCCAGGTCGTGAAAAGCCGTGAAGCCTTCTGGAAGTTCAGCCATTGTTGCTGCAACCTTGACTTCAGCAGCAGCCCCCCGGTCGGCATCCTTTGCCCGTTTCTTGACATATTTTGTCTTTTTTTCAACCTTGTTGAGCAGGAACTTGAAGGCGACAATCAGCGCGATTATCGCTGGCAGCCCGAGAGCAGAAATACTGGCAGCGTTTTTCATCCATTGCCATGCAATAAAGAACATACCAAGAGCGCACCCCAGAACAATCAGATCCCGCTTGAAAGCCATAATGCGAGCGCCTTGTCCGGCATTACCATGTTGCTGGCTCATGCCGATTCTTTATTGATGGCTGTTTTAAGGACATTACTCGGCTTGAATGTCAGGATACGGCGGGCTTTAATGGTGATTGTCTCACCTGTCTGAGGATTGCGGCCACGACGGTCAGCCTTCTGTTTAACAATGAAACTGCCGAAACCTGATATCTTCAGATTCTCACCGGATTCGAGTGTGCTTTTCATGATAGCAAAGACGGCTTCTACAATCTCGGCGGATTCTTTTTTCGATATGCCAATGCTTTCCTGAACCTTTTCAAAAATTTCTGCTTTGGTCATTGTTCCTCCATCTGGATAAAGATGCCGCCATACTACATTCGGAACGGATCATTTTCCAGTACTTCCATGCTCTTTGGAAAAGTAGAATGATCAGCCATCGCACTCAGGGCAGGTCAGCTCACCATCATCATTTTCTTCAAGATCCCCTCCACAGACTGGGCAGGTATTACTTTTGTCTGGTTCCGTTGCACAAACAAAGGCGATAAGGTCTTCAAGAAGGTCTGGTGTCATGATTGTATTGTCCTCTAGGTTTTAGATATGGACATCATCAAACCTCCCCCCATTCGACCTTGGTTATTTTATATCACGCTCCACTCTCTGAACCAATTGCAACAAATCTTATATAAGTGTTTACCATCCGTACTATTGCAACAGCCAGTTCCAAGGCGATATTCTCTCTATATTTAAAAAAATGTGATATTTAGTGAGGATATCTACGTAAATGCAAAATTGGTTGTTATCGTCACTATATATCGATGATATTTACAGGTATGACAAACAGCAGAATAAAAGCTAAAAATGGATTCATAAAAGTAAATCCCCCAAAATGCTTACTATGTAGTGAGGATTTCATAACCTTGATTATGCCGTCAACATACCCACTTAACGGCGAACCGAGTTCGTATCTATCATTTAAATAAATGTGATACAAGTGAGGAACTATTTGTTTTTAAAAAAGGAATTACAGTATTATAAGTGAGGAACTAATTCCTTTTACGGAACAAGTACCATTTGGGGGGAAATCTGGTGGAAGTGGCCCCCAATAATCAGCAGATACATGGGATGGGTTTCCTCTCAGAGTTTGTGTACGGATTTAATTCCGTATGCATGCATTTATTGTTGATATCACAGCAAGTTCTTTTACTAACAGCAGTTACAGCATTTTTTGTGTATTTAATATGCACTTAAGTGGATGTTATCTGCACTTAAAGTTCATAAAATCTGCCTAGTATGTGCACTTTAAGCAAAGCTGGGTAGAAAACAAAAACGGCTTATATATTTCTTTCAGAGGCCGCTTGGATTAAGGTTTTTCTGTAGAATTTTCCCCAAATCCCAGGAGAAACTTAGCCACCGGAATGCACTGAACCCTGCCACCGGCGGTATCGATTACATCCTCAAAATCATTGGTCACCAGTATCGATTTTGCATCCATACATCTTCATATCAGACCTGAATCCGCTTGGTGATCTTTATCCCTTCCTTGACCACAAAATCAGTATCGCTGCAGCCAGTGTGATAGTAGGCTTCCTCATGAAGTCGCCTCAGGTGGCAGAAGACAACGTTTTCCACCAACCAGCCCATATCTTCGGAAAACGCGAAGGCGATCCGGTTGCGAAGGCCGAACGACGGCAAAATAAGAGTGGCCCTTCCCACGTCTGATAAACAAAGGTCTATTCGTGCAAATTGCTGTAACAAGTGCCTCTTCGAAAAACGATTTTAAGAAGGAGGAATCGGCCACGCATTGTGCTGCATTGTTAAAGTCAAAGGATTGGATAGTCTTTATTTTTTCTTTCGGAAGAAGCTTGGCACTCTCTTTTTCGTCACCCCAGAACAAAATCCTGTCCGTATAGGTTAGAACTGCGGTTGGCGATAATTCTTTTTTCTTTTCAATCAGGTCGGAGAAAGTAAATGAGCCAACTAATTCAATAGAGCCACACCGCGCTGGAAGTGCCATTACTGGCAAGGCGTTTGTGCGCAGAATCGGGAATTTATTGCCTTGTTTTGGTAGAGGGATGGACACCTTTGTGGCGGATGAGGTTCTTACCTTTGCATCGAGGGCTTGCGGCTTTGCTTCAACTTGCCGCCATATTTTCGACAACATTTCGTCAAAGGTTCCGGATTCCACAATATGAGCGCGTACACCTTTGTTGAGCGCATACGTGATAAAGTCCCGAACAATTTCAGTTGCATCAGAAAACCTCGGAACCGTCCAGAATAGACCGTGCGGGAATGCGTTGTTTTGATTCACTGCCTCCCTTAACATGGTCATGACATTTTCATCGCGTCCGCTGTAGCCTGATACAATCAGCCCGTATCGCGTGCCAGCGGCAAGAAAACATTTCTGAATTTCCTGGTCATTGTTCCTTAGATCTGCAGAAATATTCTTGATGTTTTGATAACGGAAATCGCCATGGATTTTTGCATAGATTGGAAAACGCTCTGCATTCAGAGCCACCAAAGCAGCATATGAACCTTCCAGATGATAGGTAGAAAGATTCTTGCCGCTTACGTTTGAGTAGGCGATCTCGAGTACATCGTCAAAGTTTGTCGTAAAAACAATACGCGTGAGCGCCAATTCAATCAAAGCAGCCAAGACACGATGACCAATATTCAAGGATACTTTGTCGCTAGCCAGAGCTTCACTAATGTATTTTTGCTGAGCGACATAGTCATCATCGAACGTTAAGTCGAAATAAAACGAGTATTCTTCAGGGCTCCAAAGCGCCGGAAAGCCCTGGCTGTCAAGATAACTCTGAATCTTTTGCTTGATGGCGCTGTTGTTAATATCATGCGACTTCAAATCCTGATTTTCACACCGGCAGTAATACCTGCACTTCAAGTCCCAGATAATATCAGAAGCAGTTGCCAATCCGGCTGTACGCGACGCTCCTGCCCCAAGAAACCACATCATATGTTGCGAATTTTGGAGGTAATGCTGGAGAAACTCACTTTCTGACAATTCCAATTGTAATCCTCCATTAAAATTAGCTATGGTTCAAGTGCCAAGGGACGACTGAATGAAACTGATGTTGAAATATTTCTATGAATTATGCAGACATGAATCCCCATTGCATATTCCTGCTGGCGGACATTTCCATTCCCTGCCAGAAACTGACTTACATGCTTTTGTCGTATCGTGTTTGCATGATGCATCTAACACTGCTTCTTGCGCATGTTTATCCCTACGAAGGAATTTTTCGACATCGTCAATTTCTAAGAATGCCATTGAGGCTTGCGGTTGACCGTGTAAATGAAAGATTTGTCTCTTGTATGGCTCACGATAAGGTGCATATGCGTTGCTGCCGCCAAATTGCCCATTGTTGGCAACTATTACCATCTGGAACATATGGTATTGCAGAGCCAAAGCCATTTGGTCAAATGTGCTGACGTCCTTATTCATTGCAGCAACAGCAAAAACGTCTGATAGGTGGCGTAGATCAGCAGCGAGACGAATGTCAGTTGCATCAAAACAAATCGAACCTGTTAGCCACAGTGGGTCCTTGACGTCATCTTTGTCCCACTTGTAGCCAACAAGCCATTGACAGGGGCGAAACCCTTGCAATTGAACATCTGGATGATTACTGCGCTTCTCACTTGGTGCAAGATGTTCTTTTCCTTGTCTTCGACGAAGAACTTGCAACCCCTTATCTTCAGACCATTCAGGTATTAACCAGAGAGCAGAATTTACGAGCGGTTTCCCAGGGAATAGCTCCTCATAGGTTAATCCTGCAAAGATAATGGTCTTAAACGCACGGGCAAAAGGGATTAAATGTGTTTCGACATCTTGGGGATGGACAGACAATTCTGGCAGAATCAAAAAATCCAACCTGCAGTCACCTTTTTTATGTGTCTCCCTTAGGTCTAGCATTCGCTTGACCGCTTCAAGCGCGGCGGACAGATGGTTTCGATGTCGCTTTCTCAGAGCGGGGTCAGATAATGAAAGGTCTGTAGCTTTTTTGATGTCGGTAGGGCTCGGTATTATTGATTGTACTACACAGATGCGTAGTGGTCGGTCCTTAGTTGGTCTCTCTGGCCACCCGGATGATAACGGCAACATCAATACATTAGAAAGTTGTCCTCGATTCTCTTTAAGCTCGCTGAATCTGGCTCTTATGAGCGCTTGTGCTTCAATAATACCAAAATCGGTGCTTTCGAACTTATTAGAAGAACGGCAACCAGGCCATTTAAGCAATGCATACAAAAATTGTTCGGTCCAATCAGTGATAGGTAGCCAATCCGCTCCGAATGCAGAATGCCCGTTATGGTGTCCATAGATTCTCTGATACCAGTGGTTCTCTGGAACCCTGTATGTGGCAGTTCCTTCTTTCCAATGAATTGGCTTGAGGGCTCTTGTGAAATCTTGTCTCCCGATAAGTATAAATCTCAGAAGAAAACCAAGTTGAAAACGCCATCTGTCAGTAGGCTTGCACCAAATTGGAGGTTTGTAGAGGAAGCCACCTGTTAAGGATTTTCCAGATTGAAATTCAACAGAGGTAATCGTTGTGCAATATTTTTCTGGAGTACCAATGCTAACCAGAACATCAGATGGAGAAATAATCTCCATTGTTGCACCCGACTGACACTTGTTCAAGAATAACTCGGCAAACTGAAGTAGTGTCAACTCATTGCATAGTTGCGCTCTATTTTCCTCGTCACTATCGAGAACCAGTTTGGCAAGCGATACTTTCTCTTCAGGAGCAATTTGTTGGGTAAGACAGAGGTCATGTTGCATTCTTCCAGGTAGTGTTTGTGCCATCGCTGGATTTATGGAGTGGATTTCGACAGCAAAAGATGGATCGCGTTCAGCGATATGCTTAAATCTATTTGATGTAATATATTTGTTTGCCAAATGGATTGGGCGGTTTAAAGCAGTAAATGAGCGACGGGTTAAAATTGCAAGTATGGCATAGTCTTTATCTTGAAGTCGGTTTGTTTCGCCCCGCATATATAGAATGAGGTTACGATAATGCTTTGTCTCAGGGTTGGTGCCACTTCTGAAAACAGGGGCTTCGTAAGGATTAATTGTCGCAAGGAAGAGAAGAATTTGCTGTTTTAAGTACCAGGGCAAATTTTGCTGACTTTGTTCGGCAATTCGCTTGCCCTCGTTAAAAAGAATTCGTCTATAACCCTCAATATCTACTGAAGCGGGTAACGATTCACCATCAGCGACAAAACCTGTTTCGGTAGCACCAGCCTTGAAAAGTTCAGCAAGACAGTACAATGCTACTCTTCTAGGAGCATTTTTTTTACCACCATTAGTTGTGTATGGTCTTAATATTTCAAGAATTCGCTCAAGGATGTCTTTGGCAGGCCAGAGGTCAACTCCTATCCGCAACAGGCGAACATTTGACGGGTCTTCAACCCAGTTTTCAATAAGGCCCAAAGCGAATGCTCTTGCTTCATCATCCAAATCAGCTTGTGTTTTTCGCTGACTGCCGAAACAAAAATCATTATCAACATCTCCCTTATCCGATTTACTTGAATCGTGCTGTGCCTCAAGCAAAGGTCTCAGAGAGCGAAATGTAGAACGGAAACGCGCAGCAGCAAATCGAGCAACAGTATCATCTCTGACATCTGCAATTGGTACAAATGTCCATGCTTTACCTTCGATTCTCTCCTTTGAGTAGCGAGCCTGCGAACGAACCAACCCTTGAATGGATTCAAGAATTTCCTCGCCGGCAACAGCATCAAAACCGCCAGATATAGCATGCTGAATTCTCTCCATCCGGCGGCTTTGGCGAACAATCGGTCGTTCGTCCTCTCGGAAGTGCGCTGCCCGAGTTTTTTCTACTGACGGAATAAGGCCCATCGCGTTTTCATTGAGTAAACTCTGTAAACGGATAACAACTTGCCTTTCAATATCTACGAGGTTCTGCTTTTTTTCTATGTGCAGAACCAGTCGAATATCATCAACGTAACGACATACATCGAGTAAGACCGCTCCAGGGAAGAATTCTTCGTCGTTATGGATTATTCGTTGTAAAGCTCGGTCAAAGTCGAGAAGAACGACATTCGAGAAAAAACCTGAAGCGACAAGTCCCTGCGGAAGCGCGACACTGGAAAAGTCATCGAGCTCTGATTGTTTCGCATACTTGGCCGCTTCTCGCTCGTCACTCTTGTGCCATCCCCATCGAAGGATGCGCCGGGCCATCATGTAAAATTGTTTATCGTCAGTAGGTTGATATAATGCTTTGATTTTTTCGAACAACAGACCAGGTAGGACTCTATCGTAAAATTGCCGGAGGTCAGAATGAACTATTACAATGTTATCGCCAAACTCTTCGGCCACTTTTTCAGGACGGGCAAGAAACATGCGATAGTCTTGAAAATATCCTCGATAGAGTTTTGATGATCCCCACCGGTGCGTCAGCTCGTTAGAGTTGTTGTCACAATAAAGCCTGTTGCCGTATGAAATAACCTTACTTCGGTCCTCTTTGTTCTCGATTTGAACTCTGGGGTCACCCTGGAGAGTCTCGACACGGTCAGCTAAGCAAAGCATCAAGGCAGTAGCAGCAACTTGGTCTTCAAGAGCCACGTGCGCCAACGGACGTATTTTCTTTTCAGCCCTTGTACCTTTGGCGGGCCCCCACATACCTGATTTGGGGTCAATATGCCACTGCTGGCTTTTAGGCGCAGGAACAATTCGCAGCTTGTCATTTTCCCAGCTAGCAGGAGATTCAAGGCGTTCAGCCAGCTTATTGAGGAACTCAGGAAGGTTTACTGCAGCGCGGTCGAGTTCAAGGGTATCAGCGTACCAGTTATGAGACCGAATATACGAGGCGGTCTTTTTCCAAGCCTGGATCAGCACATATTCTTCGCTCAGAAGTTTTAAATTCGGGGTAAGCGTTTCAGGAATCATGATAATTCTCGGCGCAAAAGCTAATTGCGGATTTAGTTATTTCAAATATTTTCAGAAGTTTATAGATCCCGCCTCAAAAGCCTTGTTTCCGAATTGCCGCCCAACGTTTCTCTAAGCCACGGATTTTTCTGCAATTCATCTGGTGGTTGCGTTGTTGTCGTCACGATGTACTGAAACAGTGGTTGCTCGCCCAACTGTTCCAGCTCCTGCATAAAGTGGAAAATCTGATGATAAATACTGAGGCCAAGGTCGGCCTCTCTCGGACTGTCATGAATGAGGAAAGCCGGAATGTGGGTGCGACCTTCGATGCTCATGCACAGAACCGCCAAATCAAAGACGATTACCTTCAGGGAGTCTATTGCCGGTGACGACCGCTCACCACCCAGCTTGACAGACAGATGAAGGCCATTGCCGTCAAGCGTGGTCTTTCCTTCAGCACCTGCGCCGGCAACCTGGTGAATGATTGCATCGAAAAATTGCGATATGCGATGGAAAACATTCGCTTGTGCTTTTCTGAATGCTCCTGAGAGTTCCTTTTTGTTGGCAATATTTTCTGATTGTTTATCATCGCGGATCTGCAGACGTTCTACTGCATCCAGTAAATCATCCAATCGTGAAGTCTCATCAATCATGCGACGAGCCGAATACCATGCCTCAGCCCTGGCTTCGCGCATTTGTTCAACAGCACGTACTTGGTTCAATAATTCTTCAGCGTATCGTTGTGCATCAGGTAGGTCCTTCTTGATGGAATCCTGTCTCTTTTTAAGGTCTTGATGCCGTGCTGATTCCTGTTCAATCTCTTCTTTGAGTTTTTCTCGGCGGGCGCGTACTTCATCAGCATTCGGCAGTTTGTGGGATAATTTGCATCCTTCTGCAAGGGCATTATCAATCGGCACTTCACATATCGGGCATTGCGGATTTTCTGCCTTGTGAACGGAAAATGAAAGGCCTGGTAATTCTCCTTTTATCGCACTTAATAGCCGCTCAATCTCCGGTATTTGCGCTTCGATAACGGCCAGTTCGTTTGAGAGATTATTCGCTCGTTGTTCTGCAGATTTGCTGGTAGCGCGGAGCGAGTCAAGATTTGAAACATCTGTGGCGGGATTTACTGCAGCAGCTTTAGCGAGACCATCTTTCGCGGTTTTTCGTAAAACATCCACGGCTAGCCGCCCGGCAGGTACTTCGTTACGGCGCAACCCCAATTGGGAAATAAGACCGTTTGTTGCCTTGTTTGCCTCCCATCTGCTGCGGCCAATATCCTGAGACATTTCCTTATGCTTGGTTTCCAACAGGGTAATTTCATCCCGGAGGTGACATTCTTCGGGTGTAATAGCGCCAATCAGGGCTCGGAGAGCTTCTAACGTCTTTGTCTCTGAAAGATTGCGAGCAGGTGAGCCGGAATCCGAATCCGACGAACGCCAATCCAGGGTTTTGTCGAAGCGGCACTCCTGGTCTCTGGCAAGCCATGCCAGGGCAACCAGCCAGCCATGAAACGGTCGGTCACCGGGAACAAGCTTGACAATTTTAGCAGACAGTATTGATGACTCCACAGCCTCCATAAAAGGTTCAATGCCAGTTGGTTCAACTTCGCCGGCAATGATACTGTCGAGGTTTCCATCTGGAATGGCGTAATGCTTTCGTCCCATGCCGATTGGACGATAAATCGCCCATACAGTTCCATCAAGTATGACTTCGGCACCGACCGCACCCTTCGGAAAGGCCTGTGCAATACTGCCTCGTTGTTCTTCTGGCGCGAAACGGTCCTCTCCCAGACAATAACGGATCAGGCGGCAGAACAGGGTCTTGCCACTGCCATGCCCCATTGACTGTTTGCGAACTCGTTTTGCTTGGTCGATAGGGTCGGGGGACCAGATGATGTTAAGGCCAGGGCGGAGTTCAGTCTCACGGATAATTACCCCCGGTTCTTTCCACAAGATAATCCGTCGTACCCAAAGACGGGGCTCTGTGTGTCCTGGCTGGGGCGTTAAGCTCAGTTTTGAAGGTTCTAAAAGATCAAGCTGCTTGGTCATATATCCACCTCTGCATGTCGAGTGGAAGCTGCGTAACTATTTCCTCAGTACTGCGCCTGCTCAATATACTCAAAACCATTCCGACGCGGCCTTCGGGCCAGCCTTCCGTTTCAATGTTATCCAGTCCATTTCCCGGTGCCCATGTGCCGGAGTTAAAATCCTCAACAAGCAGACCGCTACCGCGCAGATGTTGCACCGCTTTTCCCCAGGCACTATCGGAACGAGGGACGAATGACACCACGCCGTCAGGACGTGGTTCAGCCTCAGCTCCAATCAGTCGCCTCCATGTCAATATCTCTTCACCAGCTAGAGCAGGTGTGAGCAGGCGGGGTTCTAATGAAAGAAGTGCTGTGAGCCGCACTTGCCGCGCAGGTGTTGGTCCCCCAACGGACTTAAGAACTGCAGCCAGAATAGCTCCTATCTCTGCAGACTGGTCTACCAACGGTCGTATCCAGGCACCATCAGGGAGAAGCATAGGATTAAAGACAGGCGGAACGATTGCTACAACCTCTTGTGTAATGGATGGATAAGTAGAGTCGAACAGGCTAGCATGGTTGTCGTCGGACTTGCGTTTTTGAACACGTTTGGCAACCTTCACAGGCTTCTCTACGACTTTTGCCTTCTCTTCCGCTGCGCGCTGGTGGTTGAGGGCGAGGAGGCGTTTCAAGAGCTCCTTTCGGGCTTCGGGGGAGATGGTGTAGCGGACGCGGTCGTTTTCGGGAAGTGTTTCGACTTCGTGGAAGTCGTGGCCAAGGTTGAGATCAGTCCAACCGTAGGCGACGATAACGGCTTCGTCCAGTTCGCGGTGGAGTTTACGAAGTTCGAGGATGCCTTGGTATCCGGCTTCTGCTTCATCCGGTTTGCTGCTGATCTTGGCAACGATGGCGGGGGTGAGGTCGCGGTTATGAAAGAGATTATAAATGTCGGTCAGGCCGATCCAGAGGCGGAGCATTAGGGCTCGGCGGTGTTCGTGGTAGTGTTCACCGATAGTGGACAATCGGGGATTATCTGTAGCTAAAAGAGTTTCTGGGAATGGGAAAGTTTCAAATGCACTTGACGGAGTATATCTTAAAGTTGAACTTGAACTCCCCATCGTTGATGAATACTTCCAAGCCCAAATCTCATGTATTGTGGAATCTAGTACAGCATAAACTGAATATCTGGAATCACAAACGACAACTAGAGCATTTGAAAATACATAACCAAATGGGACTCTTGCAAATTTAGCAACTTTAGAAGTAAACCCGACTGTAAATCCATGTTTTTGCTTTTTCAGAAGCTCATATAGTTTTTCTGACCGTCGGCGATGCCACCACCAATTTGAAGTGTTACTTTTATCAGAATCATTTTCCCACAGAGGCTTAACTGTGTTTTCAATTATATTGAACGCATGTGAATATTGCTGAGCGCGGTCTATGGGCCAATCAAAGAAATTTATTACAAAACGTGATGGTTTTTGCTCTGGATCATTTACAAGATCGTCACCATTCATATATTTGAAAACAATATCTCTATAGTTGTCTTGTAATTTAATAAGATTATTGGTTTCTTCAACTCTTAACATGAAACCTTTAGAAGGCTCTGACCCTTTATAAGTTATGCCTGTATTTTCCTGTAATATATGAGGATCTTGCTCAATATTCTCATTGCTACCTTCTCCAAGAAATGAATTTATGTATTTCACCTCTCTTCCATTAAGTATTTTAACACCGACAAAATCTCCTTTGCACAATGTTAACACTGATATTACTACTGCTGCTTTCCCTGGCCACCTGACAGAAGTTATACCAAAATTTATTTTTGCGCCGTTTTTGACAATATAATTTAAACCAACTTCTCTGGTTTCACCTTGGCAAATACTATTGGTTGAAAGCAAGGCTAAATACCCATTTTTTTTAATTAAGCTATATGCTCTCAGTAAAAAACTAGCTACAAGATCACAGTTACCTATTAGGCTTGGATATAAGTATTTATTACAGTGCGCAAAATTGTATCCAAAACGTAATGCGACATTTCTACTTCCAAGATACGGTGGATTCCCGAGGATACAGTCAAACCCACCTTGCTCAATTATCTCCGGAAACTCCAGAAACCAGTGAAAGAACCGCTTCCGATTGGCCAGTGCCCATGCCATGGCTGTGGCCTGTCCCTGCGGGTGACGATGCCCATCCAGATAGCGGCGATACTCTTCATCGGTGATCAGCTTGGGCTGATTCTCTTTGGACTTCTCTATATAGAACTGGGCAACCGGTATTGCTGCAACCTGATTCAGCAGCCAGGCATCCTGGCCTCCGGCAAACTCTTGATAACGCTTCTTCTTGGCCTCGATCTCGGCAGGGGTTCGCTCCGGCAGAACAGCAATGGTTCGCCATCCCTTCAAAACTTCTGAAAGGTGTCTTTCCACCTCGGGGGTAAAGGACAAGCTTGTCTGCTTCACCAGCTGCTTTTCGTGAATCTGCCGCTCTTCCTTGTTCCGCTTGCGGAAGCTGGCGGCAATCTCCTTGTCATCCCCCGGCATGGTGGCAAATGCCTCATCGGGCACGCCGCGCTCCAGCTCGTCCCGCCGGGCAAAACCAACAATGGCATTACCGCACTTGATGTGGTGGTCGAGAAAATTGAGCGGTTGTCCGGGGATGTGGGCCTCCAGCCAGAGCGCAACCTTGCACAGCTCCACCGCAAGTGGGTTGAGGTCAACACCATAGATGCAATTGCAGATAACATCACGAACGGCTGTGCGGAAGGCAATCGGTGACGGTTGCTCTTCACCAGTCCGAACGACGGCCAATTCGGTGGCAATCCGACGAGCTGCAGCCAGCAGAATATGTCCAGAACCGCAGGAAATATCAGCCACTCGCAGCGATAGCAGCGCCTTTTCCGGATCGGCCTCTTTGAGTTTGTCGGCGATAAGGTAATCAAGAGAGTGCTTGATCAGCGGTTGCACCAGGTCATCCGGCGTGTAGTGGGAGCCGGTGGCGGCACGTTCATCACCACGAGCAAACGCAAATTCAACCGAGCTGTCGGTGCGGATAAAGACCGGCTCGTATTCCAACAGTCCTTCATAGACCGAACCAAACTCCTCCACATTGAGAGCAGCGTAGTTGACCCTGATAACTTGACCATTGTTCGGGTTTTCATACAGGCTCAGGGAACGAAGGCAGTGCAACAGGGTCTCGTTATCGAGAGCACAGCGGCCAAGAGGTCCGATGGCGTCGAAGCGGAACAGGTCGCCTGCCAGCGGGGCGATACCGAGCTTACTGCCGGGGCCGCCATCCTCAAACAGATTGAATGTTGCTAGCAGAGCCAGCCAATGATCATCGTGTCGCCGGTTGGCCATGTAGCGTTTTTCTGAAAGGCGACGAAGACGCATCAGACTGTAATAACGGTCGTAGATGTCACGCTTGGTAGCAGATTGAGAGAGAGGATAGATAAGATTGCGCTCTTCGATGACCATCAGGAAGAGCAGGCGATAAATCAACCGAAGCATGTAGTGATAGTATTCTAAAGGCTCAAGCCTGCCGGAACTGATCTCATCCAACAACTCAGTGTTTTTGGGGTGCATCAGAAAGCCATTGGCAAAGGTACGGATAGCGTTTTCTACGGCTTTGCTCAGTCCGTCACGGATACGGGCACCGGAATCAAGAGAATCCTGGTGGTAGCGTTCAATGATGCTGTCAGCAGAGTTATCCAACTGTGCAGGCAATCGGGTAACATGCAGAAGCCGATAGAGGATTGCGAAGTCGGCAAAAAGGCCATCGGTGAAGATCCGATCAAGATCGAACTCCAGGTAGGTGAGCTTTACCAGACGTGAGCTGTCCCGCAACAACCGCAGTAGCCTACCGTTAGTGACGATGCCATAGAGCTGTTCGGTGAGGTTCAGGTACTCCTGCATCATGGCATGGGCCGACATCTTGAGTGCGGCTTTTTCGGGTTTACGATCCAAACCTGCAAGCTCACGACTGCCGGTAATCTGAATGGCTGCATTACCTCGATTGGTAACGCGGTGTGATATTGGATAAAGCTTGCTGTTCAGCTCAATGCTCTTGGCCTCGTATTCGAGCTGATAACCGAGTAGCCCCAACAGTGGCACAATCCAGAGGTTGCGAGTCTCAGTAGTGGCCAGAGAGTCTTCCTTCAGCGTTTCCAGTTTACGGTTATAAATTCGCCAGTAGTCCTGAGCGTCAGCCCAAGCACGGGCAATCTCATCCTTCACCTTGACGGTTGCTTCTAATCCAAAATCAGCTGGGCGTTGACCGTTGGCATCATCAAGCTTTTCAAGGATGTCTGGGGAAAGGATCGAACCTTCTATGCGAATGGAGGGGTAATTCATGCGACACCTCCAGTCTGTCCACCTTCAGGTAAGAGAACATACACCCCGAGAAGATCCATTGGCAGCACCGGATGCACTACCTGGAAACGCTTGCCGTCCATGAGTGAACTAAAGCGTTCGTGGGCCTCCACAAGCTTTTGTGACTGCTGTTCAGCTACCCCATCGAATTCTGTAGTAAAGCTTTGCAGCAATTTTAGTTCGTTATCGAGGAAACTCATTCTGGCCGGTGTTGGCAAATCGGAGCTGGCCCGAGCCGAGGACAACAAATCACGAGCCTGATCGTGGCTGAGATATTCCTTCTGCTGCGGTGTGCCTTTCCAGCCCCACAGGATCATCTCTTCAGCCACTACTTGTTGATGCCCCTTGCGATCCTCAATGACGTTGCGGCAGCGGAAAAGTAATAGCGTGGTTTTGATTGCAACCTGCTTGGTACGGATGACAGCGGTGCGAGCGGCACGCTTGTCCATACGGCTGACAGTGTTGGCCATAACAAGCTGACAAAGCTGTTCCACAAAGCGGTGGTTACGCCCCATATAGTGGTAGCCTTCAGGAGTGGGGGAACTGAAGCTGATGCTCACCATATCTCCGGCTGGCAGAATACCGCGCAACTGATCCGGCATATTGGCGGTGACAATGCGGTAGCCCTTGGCCTCCGGCATCACTTGAACACCGAAGAGGTTATTCAGAGCAGTCGTGACAAAGTCTTTCACGGCATGAGGATCACCAATTGCTTCATCAACTTCTTTCAGGTCGGCTTCAATCTCATGTGCCTTGATGGCATGCTGAGCAAAGATACTTCGTGATGCCTCTTCACGCTTGGCAGCTTCTTCCACCTTACGGGTGACGTTAATCTTGGCCTCTTCTGCCTCGTTGAGTTCACCAAAGTCAAACGTCATCTGATTGCTGCGATCACGCCCCCTGGTAATTTTTCGATCAGGACTGATGAGGAGAGCCTGGGTGATGGTGTCGATAATGCTCTGGGAGTCCTCTGGAAACGGGACGTTGATGCCGGTAGAACGCTTGATCTCGCGAACCTTGCGCAACAGAACATCCAGTACGATACCGTCGATAGGGTTGTCAGCACCATAGAGCAGACAAGCTTTCACCTCAGGTGCATTCTGGCCAAATCGGTCAACACGTCCTTCACGCTGCTCAAGCCTGTTTGGGTTCCAGGGGAGGTCGTAGTGGAGGACTGCAGTAAATTGGTCCTGTAGGTTGATACCTTCACTAAGGCAGTCGGTAGCAACCAGTACCCGCAGCTTCGATTTACCCATTTCCTCGATCTTCTGCTTGCGAAGTTCATCCGGCAGTTCACTGGTAATGACCTGGATGTCAAGCTTGGGGAATTTCTTTTTCAACGCCGGGGCAAGCAGTTCGCCCACATAGTTGGCAGTGGCTATGTAGCGGCAGAAGATAACCGGGTTGAAACCTGCTGCCAGCCACTCCTGAAGAAGAGCTTCGGCAGTGGCAAGTTTTTTGTCATCTTTGATTGATGATAGACCTGCGAGCTGTTGTGAAAACGCCCGCAACTTTTGTCGTTGGGTTGCGCTCCAGTCATTTTGCTCGATCAGCTGTATGGGGGTATTGTCTCCCTCAAATCCGAACTCAGTATCCCTCACCGGGTTTTCATCAAGAGCATCAACAGTCCATGATGTCTCGTTAGCGGCTGCCTTCGTCAAGTTGGAAAGACGAGTGTTCAGCATCTCGACTCCCGCTGCGGGGCTGGACATGACGCCACGTAGCAAAGCCAGAGCGGTCCAATATTGTATTCTGCGCTGCCCCACCTTACCAGGGTCAACAGATATAAGTTGCTTGGCAAAATCAAGAATCTCTTCAAAGAGGTTTCGATACCCCAAGGTCAGGGAATAATCGGCCTCAAAGGCATCGCGAGTCGGGAAGGGAGTATCTTCTCCCATCCACTTTTCCACGTCACCCCTCTTGCGCTGGATAAAATGACGGGCAAGATCGCGGCGTTGATTTTGCGAGGAGCTCGGCAGATCCAATGTCTCGAATTCCGGCTGCAAAAGGCCGAGGAGAGAATGGAACTCTTCCGGCTTACCGCTGTGCGGGGTCGCTGTGAGCAGAATCATCTGCTGATGAGCTTTCTTGGCCAGGCGGCTAATCAGGTGGTAACGCTGTTGTTGACTGGCTGAAGCTCCGGCTGGGCGTGTGCAGGTGTGAGCCTCATCAATAATCACCAGCTCTGGGCACTGTTCAACAAAGACGTCACGGCGATTATCAGACTTGATGAAGTCGATGCTGATAACCTGAAAAGGGTAGTAATCATAGACGCTGGTATCACCCTGAATCTGGCGGTCAAGACGGGCCTGGGTGTTAGATCGGATGATAACCGCTTCAATATCGAGCTTATCCCTGATTTCGATCTGCCACTGTTCGCACAGATGCGGCAGACAGATAACTGCAAAGCGCTGGATCTTGCGCCGTTCCAGCAGCTCTTTAGCGATCAGAAGTGCTTCTATGGTTTTACCGACACCAACATCGTCGGCTACCAGCAGACGGACAGAATCCTGACGCAAGGCCATGATGAGCGGCACCATCTGATAGGAACGGGGACGAAAGGAGAGTTTAGCTAGACAGCGGAACGGACCAGCACCATTACGGAAAGCCAGACGTGCTGAATCGTAGAGCAAACGTGCGGTGCTGATGTCCCCAAGATCCTCTTTGCCAGGAGGAAGAAAAACCGTTTCCTGTGGTTTGTCGGCTGGGATGTTCAGTGGCAGATAGATACCGGCAATTTCATCATCTGAACCACCAAGAGGTTTAACGACCAATAGATCGGGATCAACCGAGGGGAGCACAATCCAGTCTCGCCCTCGTAAAGAAACCAGTTTACCTGGCTGACAGGCTGTATTCATCGTACCTTCCGGAAAATATCGGGTCTCGCGGCCACAATCTCGGCCAAGCTGTCCCGGTAGTAGTAAACCCATACTTCATCGCCCATAGCCATGATGGTCTGGCGTTTTTCATCATCATCTGCCCGTACCAGTGGATCGTCGTGAGGCGTGCCGTCACAGAAGACCCAGATGCGAGGTTCGTAGTAGAAATCTGGTTGAACATAGAGATCATCAACCCTTTTCTGTGCTGCATCTGGCAGACGGAGACCATTTACAAAGAGGTGATCTATAAAGCGTCGCTCTGTTGATGAGTTTGGATCTATGTTACGCAGCAGGGTCTGGTAGTGTTCATCGTAACTACCGAAGCCCTGGTTTGACTGAATCTCTATGGTGCACAGCAGCAGCTTTTCCAGAGCATCTTTGATCAGATGACGGTCGATGATCTTGTGATCCCGTTGGTTGTAATAGCTGAGCAGGTCATCATAGGAAGCTGGTCCCTTGTACTCTGCGTCAGCATAGCGGCAGATAGCATAAGCCTGCTCTATCACTTTATGGAAGGCATGGATGTTTTCAACAAACTGGGAAAGAATACCTAAACTACCCTCAGCGGACTCATACAGCAGAATATTGGGCGCTTCTGGGTCACCCATGGTGACAACGCCGATTTCACTCGGTTCTACCTGGAAGACCGTCTCGATGGCCCGCTTCAGCGCATGCTGCAGCGTGATAACACCTTCAGGCTTGAGCCCCAGCGGTTGAATCGGCTCGATATAGAGAGCATCGGCTAAATTTGAGGTCATCAGCTTCACGCGGCGATACGGTTCGGTAATATGACTACCTTCTTCAGGTACAGAGCTGCTCCAGTCTCCTGAAACCATGCCGATTGGGAAACCTTCTGCTTCCTGCGCCCGCCACTTCATGTTGATATGAACGAGACGTGCTGCAGGAATATAGCGAATATTGAGGAGCTCGTTTTCGCCTGAATGAACGATTGCTTTTCGTACCCGCTCAATTTGCCCGCCATCGACGGAGAAGTATGTTTTAATTTCAAAGCCCTTGGATACGCGTTCCTCTTCTTCGCAGGATATTCTATCTATCTCTACGGCACGGGATTCGGCCATTTCCAGTAAATCATGGATATGCAATTTGTTGGCGTTGTCACCAAGCGAAAGTCCCGAGAATGGACAGAACTCCAGGTCTTTCTGATCAGCCGGGAGGAAATACCCCGCTTTCGTGCTGATCTTTGCTTCCGTAAGAGCTGACTCAGCATCCTGGAGAACAAGCTGGCAAATCTGAAATTTGCGACCGTTGTGATAGATAATGTTCTGAGGGCCGAACTCACGTAATGCTATTGAACGTGGACGAGAGACAAACTCGCCCTGGGAATCTCCTGTAGGCAGGAAGACACGTAGGGGGAGACGGGTGAAGTTGTAGCCTGGCAGGAAGCCTTCCGATGCCAAATAGCGATAAGGGTAGAACTCTGACAGTTCAGATGATCGTCCGGTAAGGTCATTGCGCAGCAGATCAAGCTGGCGGGTAGCCTGATCCTGATGACGCTTATATTTACGGTATTCATCACTACCAAGACTCAATGTGCCGCTTTCTATTTTCTGGGTAGCCTTGGTAAGGATCGTTCGGGCGGAACGGTAGAGCCGCCGCCACCGGTTCAGTGAGTCATCGAGGTTTTCGACAATCTTCGACAGGTTCTGATCAATCCATTGTTCGGAATACCAGGTAGTGGCCTTTATCACCAATTGATCGTCAAAATCGCGTATGACCCGCTTGAAGGTAGCCTTCAGTCGGTCGAATTGCGCTGGTGAAATGGCCAGTCCCGCTCTGACACTGGCAGCCAGCGGCATGGTGTCATTGTCATCAGTGACCAAGTTCATAATGGACGGCTTGGCACTACCAACATTGTCGATGCCAGGTAGCCCGATTTCGGAAGCGACCATGGCATTGAGATGTGACAGCAACAGTTCCTTATTACAGAGGTCGAGTCGAGGAGCCATAACCGTACCAGCCACCAACTCCCGTTGCTCTTTAAAGAAGTGGCGGTCATGAGGGGCATAACTGGAGCAGTAGGTAAAGATCAGTGCCCCCTGGCCACTTCGACCGGCACGACCAGAACGTTGGGCATAGTTGGCAGCGTTGGGCGGGGCATTACGCAGGTGAACTACACTGAGGGAGCCGATATCTACACCGAGCTCCATTGTGGGAGAACAGAATAGTGCGCTGACTGATTGAGACCTGATCTTTGTTTCATCAAGCCTCGTCTTGGCATCATCCAGAAACCATTCAGCCCTGAAGCGATCCTCTCGATCCAGGCGGGTGTCTGTATTCAACTGGCCAGTGTGATCCTCACCACGGAAGCGCTTCATTGCGGAGAAATCGCGCTGATAAAGATTTTTGAAGAAGTCGTTGGGTTTCGGAGTTAAATCCTTGTAGGAACGCCTCTTGATGACATCAGCCTTGACAGTTGAGCCATCACCGTTTTTCCAGATGACACTTTCCAGACGGAGGCGGTAAATCTTGACCTCTTCGTTCTTCTCGCTTCTGGCCGGGAACGACTTCAGATAATCAGCCTGTTCAAGCATGTCCATGATCTGGAGGATGAGTTCACGATACCCCTCTCGCTTGAGGTCAATATCGAGACCTTCCCTTTTAACAAACTGCTTGATGAATTTACCCAGTGAACTGGCTGGTCCCATGCTTTTGGTGAATAGCCGGGCATTCTTGTTGAGAGGTTCGTAGCGGATGTAATACGGCTCTTTGAATTTTTCATTACGATCCAGTGACCAGGGGCGCTTGAGAAGTTCACCAAAGAGTTTTTCGTATTCCTTGAGCTTGGACTGTGTAAGGTAATTCTCGCTATGGATGGCAAATTCAAGCCGGAAAAAATCAAGGATAGTGCTGATCAGTTCTTTTCGCTTTGCCTGGTCCAATGCCCCAAACAGAGGTGATGTCGACCAGAACTCATTGGCGGCAGCAATTTCATCCATATCTTTATATTCAATAGCCAGCAGAGCACACTGTTCTAGGTTAGGGAGAACAACACGCCAACTGCGTCGCAGATCGGCTACTGCACGATAAAAGAGGAAATCCTGAAGCGCCTGCTCGTATTTGCGCCGGATTGGTGCCAGAGCAGGTTCCTGATTCACATTTGCAAATTCAAGGAATGGGAGTCGCAGTGACTTGAAGACCGATTCGCCGATAGTAGCGAACGTGAGGCAACCACCAGGTGTTTGCTCTAATGCCTTATGAATTCCTGCACGAAGCCTGACTACCTGAACGAAATCGTTGAAGTGACCCGCTTGGAGAGCGGCGTCCTGACGATTGTCGGTAAAGCTGAGCAGCTTCTGGTCTTTGACAGAATAACCGGCATCGTTGAGGCGATTTAGGATGGAAAAAGCGGTGATGGTAGTGGAGGTGCTGCGCCCTTCGCTGCCAAGCTTGGTAAGTTTAGTCCCTTCGTTGGTCTTGGTATCAAAGAACACACCGGCAGTTGGATCGAACAGTAGCGGGGCTTTCATGAACCAGCCCCACCACTTCATCTCTTTTGTTTCAGAACAGTTCCCGTATTCGTCAAACCAGAGCTTTATGGGGAAGTACTGTTTCTTCTTGCTGTCCACAACAACACCAGATTTCGTTACACGAAACCAGGACTCAGGCAGCATCTCGGCATCTTCGGTAAGATCCCAGAGATCGTCTCCCACAAACAGATAGCCATCATTTGTTTCTTCATCTTCAGTGGTCTCTCTGAATTCGCGTGGTTCAAGTTGTTCTCCTGACCGTGAGACACACAGGTACGGGTGGCCGCTCGCACGGCTGAATACATTGGGGAAGATCGGCTTTTTGTCAGCTTCATCTTCCTTGTACATGCCCGGTTCAAGTGTAATAAACCGATTATCGTCCTGATCGAGTGTCGTGTAGACCGATCCGGTCTGGGAAATGAACTGATGCAGTTTGAATGGGAGCAGCGTGTAGCGCTCTCCGGATTCTTTCAGTCTGACATTGGCGATACTGATCCATTGCAATAGTTCTTGGAGAAAAGAACGACAGGTTTCTGATAGCATACCTGAGTCGGCAGCCAATTCCTGTGCAATCTCGACCAATTGTTTCGGTTTACCCCGAACGAGGATGCCTTCACGGACACCGAGGGCAATCTTGTTTTCCAGCCAGATAGCGACTGGATGTACTTTCAGTTTTTCTATATTGTCATTCTGATTGATACCGTCAGTGATTGCATCGGCCAGTTTGTTTTTGGGTGGAATCACGCCTTCGGAAGAGAGTGAACGGGTTAGTTTTTCATTCACAACCTGCTCGGGAGAAAAAGTCCGTCCGAACAGCTTGGTAGCGACACCGGCAACTTCAGCTCTCTGGTCGGCAAGGTTACCGGATGTGTCGGAAACCATGGTTGCGGAAGTGCCTATGCTGACAATCTGATGAGCACAGTTAGAGCGGATTCGTCGGATCAGCATTGCAACATCTGCCCCCTGGCGACCACGATAGGTGTGGAGTTCGTCAAAGACCAGAAAACGGAGGTTCTCGTATATGCCATCCCGGATTTGACGTTCACGGACCCGGGTCAGCAACAGTTCCAACATCATGTAGTTTGTAAGCAGGATCTGCGGTGGATTCTCCCGCATTTTGGCTCGGGCATCTTCACCCTCCTGGCCGGTGTACTGGCCGAATGAGATCGGAAATGCCTTGCCGGTTGTATCTTCATAATTCTTTTTGTAACGGGTAAATTCCTCAAACTGGGAATTAATGAGGGCATTCATGGGGTAAACTACAACAGCAGTTACACCTTTGGAGCCTGGATTTGAAAGCAGGTGATGGAAAATCGAACCGATATAGGTGAGTGACTTCCCTGAACCGGTACCTGATGTGACGATGAAGTCTTTACCGGCAGTGCCAAGACGGATTGCTTCGACCTGGTGATGATAGAGCTTATAGCCCTTGAAAATGTCGCGAATATCGGGGTGGAGTGTACCGGATGTGGCAAGGTCTTCGAGGCTGCCGAACATCTCGAAGGCGGGATTAAACTGAAGCAATGGTTCTGGCCAGAGCTTGCCGCGACTCAGCTCGCGGTTGACAACTTTGCTAATCTCGGGATCGGCAATGGATATGAAGCTGCGTATGTAGGAAGAGTAGTCGCCAACGATATCTGCGTGAGTCTGGAAAACGTTCAATGCATAAACTCCTTCATATTTTCAAAACAGCAAGACTTATACACTATTATCACACTACCTACCCCATCTAGCGACCTACCCCTGATATTTTTTCACAACATCCTTCATTTCCTTGATGATCTTTTCCCGCAACCAAGCCGGTTCCAACACTTCAGCATGTGAACCATGCTTGAGGATCTCCATCATGATTTCTGCTTCGTGCGACGCCGGAATTGTACGAATCAGCGAACCGTCATCCTGAACCAGCTCTGTCTGAGCCTCATGCCACATTTCGCCTTTAATCCAGCGTGATCGTTCCGGGGTAAAGCGGAGCACCACATTAAAGCTCTTCCGGTTCTGAAATATACCAAATGTGTTTTGCAGGAAAGGTTCCCACTCCTCTTTTTCACGGATTTGAAAAGCGGTTCCCTCTACAATGCAGAGCGTCATCCTCCCTAACACAAAGTCTCGCCAGTCCCCGCGCAGGTGACAGAAGGCGATCAGGTGCCAATTCCCCATATAGTTAACCATATGGTGCGGCTCTACTGTACGCATAGTGCAGTTACTATCAGCGGGTGAGTAGTAGCAGAAGGTGAGCAGTTTGCCCTGTAGAAGAGCCGAGGTTACAAGCTTGAATGTCAGTGGGTCGGTAGGACTAATGTTCTTCCAGCGGAAGGAAAAGGCATCCTCCGGTTTTGCCCGTCCAGGTAGGTTTGCAGACAATAAAGAACCGAGCCGAGCTGAAACACTCCCAAGCTCATCAGCCAGAGATCCGGCGGAAGCCTCAGTAATAAGTTTACGGGAAATTAGCAGTGCAAGTATTTCTTCTTCAGATATACGGATAACGGGCAGCTGAAAAGTAGGGTCGGTGTAGTAATACCCTTTATGTGACTTGTCATATTCAAAAGGAGCTTGAAGGCGGTCTCGAAAGTGATCGATAGAGCGCTGAGCTGTCTTGGGAGCAATCTCGAAGTGCGCTCCCAGTGTATTTGCATTGGGAAAACGCTCTTTGCGAGCTTCATGGTCGAACCAGACAAACCTCTCCAGATAAAGCTGGTCGCCCATACTTCCCTCGACATTTAAAATCTCATTAAAATTAAAAAGTTGCAAGAGTATACACATTCAAACAGAGGGCGTCAAACTGCGAATGAGTGAAACAGATATTCACTAGACGGGGGAGGTCATCTTTTATGATTGAACCATAACAATCACGGGGAGGTTTAATATGGGGACTACAGCCAGCTATCAAGAGTGTGACACCATGCCGCGTCTGAGTAATCACGCTGGCTCCAGAAGTGGGAAGCCGTCGTATTAGCACGACGATGCTGGGAAATGGCCAAACCCGGCAAGAAAGGCGTTGACAAGTCTCTTATTTAGTAGTTTTCAGCCTTCCAGGTGAATGATGCAAGTTCATCTTTATTATTTATTAAATAAATGTGTTATAAGAGAGGAACTCTGATAAATTCAAAAAGGAATTACCGTAATATAAGTGAGGAACTAATTCCTTTGCGGCTTAAGTCTTCTTTTTGACCCGAACTCCCACCGAACCAACCCAAAATGTGGCTTTAGAAAAAGCCTTGATTCTCGCTGCAGAACCGTTTGCCAATTCTTTGTCTGTGTCAATACCGATCTTTTTGATATTGATTACTCCTCCTCAACGACCATAGTCATCTCCTCTCTTAGAGATCATCCATAGCCAGCCAAGAGCCGAAAAAAAGCCAACGCCTGCAACAGTAGGCACAAGAAAAATTATGCCAGTGCTACGAAAACGCACATAAGCGCTTGGGGCAAAGTTCGGGATGTACGCCATAATAAGCAGAAGGATTATTACGGCAAAACAGAACCCGAGAAGGACATTGGTAGCAAGTTTTTTGTACAAAAATTTGTTCATGATTTTGTTCCTTTCCTGTCCTCATATATCATACAGATCTGACCGCCGCCCGTTTGGCCCCTTCATTGGATTTCGCGTAAAACTTCGCTGTTATCGATACATCGGCATGACCCAAGAGCTCGGAGATAGTCTTCAGGTTGACATTATTATTGACTAAACGCCTGGCGAACGTATGGCGCAGGATATGAAGACCTCGCTGGTCTACCCCTGCCCTCCGGAACATTCCTGAAATAATTGTCCACAAGTTACTCCTGTTGATGACCGTGCCGTTCCTCGTCGTACAGATACCCCAGGCCTCGCCCTTCCCCTCTCTAAGGACTTCAAGCTCTTCAGCAATCATTTCAGCGGGTACATAGGCAAAGCGCTGCTTAGCACCCTTACCGGTTACCAACATGCCATACACATTGTTCTCTGGATCGAATTTAAAATCACAAATCCGGAATGTGAGGAGCTCGCTTACCCTCAGGCCGCCATAAAGGAGTACTTTGCATAAAAGCACATTTCTGTATTTTATCAGTCTATTTATTGATGATTTTTTCTCTTTTTCAAAAAAGTTTAAAATTTTTGTTATTTCATCTTCTGAAAGTGATGGTTTTTCTTTTTGCTCAACTTTAATCTTCATTTTTTTGAATATTTTTTCAAAATCATGATTATTACTGTTATTTTCAGTCAAAAATGAAAAAAAAGTCTTTAATACAGTTACGTACAATTTTTTTGATGATGCACTGAAGTTTTTAGAATTGTTTTCCTTATCTGCTAAGTATCCATTCAAGAATAATCGGTTGATATCCTCAATTCCAGCCTCGTCTTGGTAGCCTCTGCTGTATTCAATAAAACCTTCCAAAATCCCTTTGTAAATCTCCAGCGTCCTTGGCGATAGGTTCTTGTTTGAAACCTCTTGAAGGTAGAGCACTAGCCACTTTTTGAGATCAACTACAATATTTCCAGACCCGAGTGTCATAGTTTTCCTTTCGCCTCTATAATGTAACCTTATTATAAGTTGAGTTACATTGTATACCCTGTTTGTGACCTGCACAATCAGTAATTTGCCGTTATTAGTCGTTATAGTTGTGTTACATTATATTTTTTATAAGTCTTGATTATATGAATTTATTGGACACTACAAACAGTTGAAGTTATATTATACTCAAATAATTATATAGAAGGAGGTTTTATGCAAAGTGAAGCGAGTAAATCAGTTTCAGAAACTTTTGCAGGGGATGAAGGCAAGCTGGATACTGTAATGAAGCGCATAGCTATCAAGAATGCAACAATCCATAAAATGCGGAAGATTTCTTCTTTATTTTCGGATGAAATACCTTTGGATGCAAAAGAAGCCGATTTGATTTCTTTCTTTTTCGTTCTTTCGTTTGATGCTTTTTTAAAGTCTGGTGAAATCGAGAAAAGGCTCAAAGCCTTGACTGAGGATAATTAATATGGCGAAAGTCACAGAGAAGAGTCTCAAAGAGCGCTGCACCCAGCTTAACCTCGGACCACTCCGCAATACAACCTTCGGAATCCGTGCTGAACGCCTGAATGCCGGTTATTCTGTAGAGTTGATATACAGAGATGGGACACCGGCGCAGGTCCTCGCAGAAGCCGTAACCGCAGCTGAGGCAGCTGCTACAGTAGAAGGTGCCGCAGCTGGCGCCGCAGCAGTCCAAGTTGCCGGGCTGGACAAGCCGGAATTCGTCACTATCGAGACTTTTGTACGCCAGAGTGGTGAAAGATGCCCAAAATGTTCTACAAAGGACATCAACCTCGGTCACTTCTCGGCGGTAAAGGGAGTCATGCTTCAGGCTTGTTCCTGCATGCGATGTGAGTTGGCGTGGAACAGCATCTATCGCTTGGAGAGTTATGAACCTGCCATACCCGTAGTTGCGCAGGCAGAGGCGGAAGCGTGAAATTGCCTCAGCACATAAAACTTTGGGAAGATGAGCGTCGATCCGGCAACGGAGTGATCGTCACCCTCTCCTGAGGGTGGTCTTTTATTGCTGGTGAACATTTGGGAGTAAGATGTTTTAACACCGACCTCCAAGCGAAAGAAGCTTCCAGACGGCACAATGTATTTCCGTGCGTTTGCGTGAAATGTTCTCAAGGAAAGGCACAACAATAAGGACAGGCTAAGCGCCAGGCAGCGGCCTGAATGAAACGTTTAACCAAGTGAAACTGGTCTTCGCTATTCGGTTATCACACTCCGTATACTGCACCATTCAGACCGTGGTTCTCAATACGCAAGTAACGATTTCCAACGTTTACTGAAAAAACATGGCGCAATTTGCAGTATGAGCCGTAAAGGTAATTGCTGGGACAACGCCCCAGTAGAAAGTTTTTTCGGTTTTTTAAAAAGAGAGCATGTTTTTCATAACCACTACTTGACCCGCGCCCAGGCACGGCAAAGCATTTTTGATTACATAGAACGATTCTACAATCGTAAGCGAATTCACTCCTCGCTCGAATATTTGACGCCGAACGAGGTCGATCAACTCAAACTTGCAGCTTAACTAACTGTCCACAAAACTGGGGTAAATTCACATGTACGTTACCGTTGAAGAGGGAAACTAACAAAAACCTAACAGAATAGTTCAAAAGGGTTAAGACCACGCTTAGTATCTGTGATCTGTAGACTTGATAATCATCTAAAAGGCACCCCCTGAATCAACGGATGCAAAAACCTTCCGATATACTTGGAAAGACGTCCAATCTTGCAAGCACAATCAGGAGGTGCCCGATGAAACTGTACTCTGGAATCGATCTGCATTCAAGCAACAGCTATTTGGCAATCGTTGATGAAACCGGCAAGCGCATCTTTAAGGAGAAAGCGCCGAACGACATTAGGGCAATTGTCCAGTCGTTTGAACCGTTTCGAAATGATCTTGCTGGCATCGTCGTAGAATCGACCTACAACTGGTATTGGCTTGTCGATGGGCTGATGGCTGAAGGATTCGCCTTACACCTGGCGAATCCTTCAGCCATCCAAAAGTATTCCGGCATGAAGTTTGCCGACGACAAGCACGATGCCTTCTGGTTGGCCGAGATGCTACGACTGAATATTTTACCGACAGGTTACATTTACCCGAAGGATACCAGGCCGATCCGCGACCTGCTCAGGAAACGAGGGCACTTGGTATCACTGCGCTCATCGCTCCTGATCAGCCTTCAGAACATTATCACCAGAAATTGCGGCACGAAGATGAAAACCAACGACATAAAGCGGTTGCGTGAAAACCGTGTTCAGCCGTATCTGGCGGACAACGAGGATCTGGCTCTTGCCGGACAGATGAGTAAAGACTCCATCGACTTCTTCACCAGGCAGATTCACTCAATTGAGAACTTTCTTGAGAAGAAGCTTGAACTCACGGACGCCTACAAAAAACTGGTCACAATTTCCGGTATCGGGAAAATTCTGGGATTGACCATCATGCTTGAAACCGGCCCAATTGAACGATTCGAAAAAGTCGGCAACTACGCATCATATTGCCGGGCAGTCTCCACACAATGGATCAGCAACGGCAAATCCAAGGGCAAGGGAAACAAGAAAAACGGCAACAAGTACCTTTCCTGGGCATTCTCCGAAGCGGCAGAATTTGCCAGACGCAATGATGATAAGGCCAGAGCTTTTTATAACCGTAAATTGCGAAAGACCAACTTCATGATCGCACACGCCGCGCTGGCGCACAAACTGGCACGGGCAGCATACCATGTCATGAAAGACGGGGTTGATTTCATGCCGGAAAAAATCTTCACATAGGAACTGGCTGGAGCGGTGAGCCCGCATAGGGGTTGGTAAAACCACGAGGCTTGATTGGCAGCCGCTCCACCCAGCATTACATAAAGTTATTGACGTCTTTGCTGCCCACGCCGTGAGCCACCAAGGGGCTGGTTAACAACCACGAGACCTGAAACAACCAATTAGACACGGCCTGGAACCGAAGTTTTTCTGGTCCGCGAAACGCGGAAGGGGCTTTTGATCTTCCAAAACCGCCACAACAAGCCTTGATCCTGATGGGTGACTGATGCAGCTAAAGGCTGAGTACATCGAAACAAAAGAAATAACGGTAATGGTAATGATGTCAGTAGCTTGCGAGCAAAGCTTGGAAACCTGCATTTTCTAGCATAGGGAACGTTTTTGCCGTTGACAGCAGCCTTTTAATGGGTGCCCCTTATATGATAAATGTTTAGAAAAACTGTGATATTGATCTGATGTTTTTGTAAGACCCCGTGCTACCCCGCCGCAAGCTGAGTATCAGCAACTTTATCTGAGATTTGAATCGCCCCCTAGGGGCGGGGAATTTAACTCACAGAAATTAAAAAGGAGAGTGAAAATGATGAAAATCGTATTTGTATTACTAGCACTGTTCATTATTAGCGGAGTAACTATCGCAGAAGCAGGACAAGTAGGTCTCGGCAGCTACCTGCAACGTCTCGATTCCCAAGCAAAAAATGATTTAAACGTTTTTTCCTCTAAGCTTAGCTCACACTTCGGTGTTCCAGAGTCGCAGGTTCGTACTGTTATCAGCACAGTCAAGAAACCGTCACATGCATTCGTATGTCTACAACTCAGCCAGTGGACGCAAAAACCAATCGAACAGGTTGTAGAGGTTTACAAGGCCAATAATGCATGGACAGCAATTCTCGAAAAAGTGGGAATAAAGCCTGAATCTGCAGAGTTTAGAGATATGAAGGACGGTAACTTTAAGTTTAGCGGTAGTAAGTATTAAGCGACATATATTTGCCAACGAGGAAGAAGCACCTGACCGAAAAGCCGTCAGGTGTTCTCCCAAATCGCTGGAATAAGGATGAACATCAGAAAACCGAAAAGCCATTTACACAATCTGGTTGACAGGCCCGATTCGTTGAACTCACAATTTCTAAAAATACTCTTCAAAAATAATTTCCATAGTTTTAAGCCTTACAGGACTAAAAGTTCAGTCTCGATTCAGAGAGTTTTCACCTACCCTCTATTCTTTCTGTAAGATGAACCGACCGCAATTCCTTCCCAACCAACTTGGACTGAATCCGTTCCAATAGGTGAGGTTTCAGCTTCACCTCGTATCGAGCTACTATCCCCGATAATATCACCAACCAGATCCGAAATAATTCTCATGATTATCTTCTCCCAAGATATTTTGTTTGATGTTATATGCTAGCGTGCTATTTTAATGCTATAAATATTTTATTCTCGTAAGGTTATTATATATGAATACGAATCCTCCTAAATCAAAACTGACAGGAAGACCAAAGGGGACCGGTACGGGTCCTGGTAAACTTTTACGAGTTCTACTGACACCCCGCCAGGAGCGACTATTGACCCAAGTAAGAGTTGAGAATGGAATATCAGAGAGCGAATTCTGCCGCCGCGCATTAGACGACCTGTTTGATAAAATGGAGGCGAGGGGTGAGTTGATGGACAGCGGGCCGGCGACAGTGCCAGCCATAACTAAAGAGGACTGAGATTCGTCTTAATTGGTGTTGGTAGTATCAGCAGAGCCATCTTAATCAGAGGTATATTCCTCATATCCCAAGGAGTCAACATGACAAAAGCAGAATTTGTAGCAGCAGTAGCAGCTGAGCTGGACGTACCTAAAAATGTAGCGGCTGAAACGGTAGATGCCTTTGTGAAAGTCACAACTAATCTTCTGAAGTCCGGGAACAAAATAACCTTCCCGGGTTTCGGCACGTTCAACGTATCAGAACGATCCGCCCGAAAAGGCCGCAATCCGCAGACCGGTGCAGAAATACAAATCGCAGCGTCTAAAAGCGGTAAATTTACTTCTGGCAAGGATTTGAAAGGGCTGTAATGGCAGGACCAGTTGTTTTATTGTTTGAGGTTGTGAGAAAGGCTGCTCCTTATGGTGCAGCCTTTCTCATTTTATGGCAGTTTTTCAAAGCACATTCACCCTCACCAAAAGAACGGCTTAGAATAGAGATAAGAATCAAACGAAAAGTGGATCCTGTCGCCAGAATCGCGCTTTGATAGCCCTTCCTGGATTTCCCGGTTATGATTTAGATGAAAATATCCTCCGCCTATGTTGCTGCCGCTCATGATCCCGTCATTTATTATTTTCAGCACGCAATAAAAATAAAAAACGACACCACCTGTCATATGCCTAACGGATACTGGTAACGCCTAATACCGCCAATGGTGGCAAGAGCTATGCCGGGGTAAGCAACTTGTTCAGGGTTGCCAGCATAAGGTTACCTTCCTCAATCAAATCAAAACTGTAGTTTGAAAGACGCCATTTGGTCACGATATAGCGCATGGAACCGATTATGATACGGATCAATTCCTTCTCGGGAATTAGCTTGCAGACCTCCCCATTTTCTTGCCCTTTCTGAATGGCACACGACAGTGCCTTTTCCTGCATATTCAGGAGCTGGTGTACCTCTTGTGAAAGCATGCTGTCGTTTTGGAAGATACTCTCCGAAAAAACGACAGATGCTACAGACGGAAACTCGGTGAAGTACCTGAAAGTGTTGCTGAACAAATACTCAATTTTTGCAATGGCAGGCAAATCAGAAGTGCAGGTTTTTTCCATGTTATCTTTTGCGCGCTTTTGAAACACCCTGAGGATTCCGAGCAAAATATCGGTTTTACTTGCAAAGTGACGGTAGATTGCTCCATCGGTGACACCAAGTTTCTGGGCAAGATTTTTTATTGTTAACTCCTGGATTGACTTTTCAGCAATCAACTCAATTGCTTTACTAATTATTTGTAACTGACGTTCTGAGTATTCAGACATCTATACCTCCCCATTTGTTCATAATCGGTGCTTCACACCGATAAACATAACACTTATAAACAGTAGTTGATGAAAAAAACAAGACCCTTCAGATGGATTTTATTCAACACATGCGCTCTGTTTATCGCGGAATGTATGATATCCACTGAATCCCGCCCAATAGCTAACATTGGTTTAATCCTACTATTTTCCGGTTCAGAAAAAAACTTTTAGGGTCACAAAAAAAAAGCTTGCATCGCAATTACTATTCCACTAATGTCGATGTAAGTAAACACTTACTTACATTAAAAGGAGGACTACATGAACACTTGGGCTAACCGAAGGGATTACCTCTTTCGGTCCACCAAAGGGCTGATAGCTTTAGCTATCGCCTTGGTTGCGCTGATAACCGCAGTTTGGGGGACACTGTCGGGGCCGATGGCTGAATGGGGGATCAGGGATATTACCATCCGTGTACTCGGTATGGCCATCCACCCTGAACAGCGTGAAGGCCGGATCATCATGCTTTACCACGTCATCGCAATGGCTGTCGTTGCCATTGAGACCTACATGATTACCTCTACGGTACGGATGACTGAAGAAGAACAGAGCAACATTAACGGCTTAGTGACTATTGGCTATCTGCTGACAATGTTCTTTGGTTTGGGGTTCGCCTATTTTGGCCATAATTATGCGTTCCATGGTCTTTTCATTGCTGGCCAGTCCCTACTTTTCTTCGCAGGTTGTATGTTAGCAAAAGCGCTCTGGCCATGGAAAAAGAGTACTTACCTTGAAAAAGGTTCTCCCTACGCCAGAACCCCCAAAGGGATTGACTTGGAACGCGCTGCCTTCTTTACCATGACCGTTGCCACTCTGGGTTCGGCCTGTTTCGGGGCGGTCACCGGCTCTTTCTGGGGGAATGGCCATGAAACCTTCCTGGCAGAAAACCTCATCAGAATCCCCCACAAAACCGGGCTCCAGCTGTCCATCATCGGTCATCTGCACATTATGCTTACCCTGGTTGCGGTCGCAATAACGCTGCTTGTCGGCCGCTGGTTGGACTTCAAGGGGATCTGGCACAAGATTTCGATGCCACTGATGATATTCGGCTCAATCACCATCACGCTCGGTGTCTGGACGGTTGTGCCATTTGAAAACATCGCCCATACAATCATCTACGTCGGCGCCGTGTTCACGATGACAGCGGCGTTGATGCTCGTGATATTCGGCTGGAAAAAACTTATCGGTGAACGCCTGGCAGAAGTGGGGATTGCAAAAGCCAACCTGTTTCAGGGCGTCAAGGCACTTGTTCATGATCCTCTCAAGTTTGGGCCACTGTGGCAGATGGTGTTCATGAACTTCACGGTAAGTGGGGTCGGTATCTTCATGGCCATCAAGCTGGACAAGATCTTCCGGATCTGGCCGGCCCGCGAGGAGCGGATCACGCTGACTGGGCACTGGCACATTCTCGCGGCGCTTATAGCAACCATAATCCTTCTGTATTACGCCGACATGTGCGGCTTGAAAGGTAAGACGAGGCAGTGGTTTGGGTGGATTGTAATCATTGGATCCGATATCGCCTTTGGCGCCATGACAATTTTTTCGATGAAGCGCGGTTTTGTCAGCACGTACGACCAGCAGCCACTGGTTGATTGGACAATGATACTCGCCGACTTCGGTCTGGGGGCGATCATGGTTGTGCTGGCAATGCTGCTTCTCTGGCGCATATACGACTTTATGAACAGAAAAGGTGCATGGCAACAGGAGAGCAGTGAGCTGGAGCTTGCCAGGATTCCATTGAAACAAGATAACAGCGTCGATACTGAGGAGGTGGTGCAATGAACAGGATGGAATTTATCACATTCATTACGGTTATTTTATTAGCCGGAGCAACATCCGGCAGTGTACACGCCCAAGAGAATAAGACGATACCGGTCTTCGATACCGGCGTTAATCCGAATAGCTGGGTGACTGTTGCCAAAGGAGACTTCTTTGCCGGCCAGCACAACAAGAAAACCAAAGTTGATTATGACTACGAAATCATGGTGACACCGGTCACAAACGCACAGTATGCGGAGTATCTGAACAGCGCTTCATCCAGACACACCATTGCAACCAAAGATAACAAGGTCTTTGGCTTCTATCCCGGTGACAAATTCAATAAGCACAACCATGAATTTGAGATCAAAGCCGGTGACAAGGTACAGATAAAGCTCGATGCCCAAGGGCTGGCTATTGAAACGCGTGATGGGAAATTCATAGCAAAAAGCGGTTGGGAAAACCACCCAGTAGTGCAGATAACCTGGTTTGGAGCAAAGGCATACTGTGACTCCAACGGGGGACGGCTGCCAAGCGAAGTCGAGTGGGAGAAGGCAGCGCGTGGCACCGACACCAGATCATATCCATGGGGCAACGAAGTAACATCAGCCTATGCAAATCTGTATGCCAGCAAAGATCCGTTCGAAAAGAGCTTCGGCAAACAAGGGACGACCACGCCGGTTGGCTTTTATAATGGCCGTTCCTACAACGGATTCCAGACCAAAGACGCCCGTTCACCATATGGCCTGTACGACATGGCCGGCAATGTCTGGCAATGGTCAGGTGATGTGTACCCCAATACTCATTACAGGTGGCTACGGGGCGGCAGCAAGAATAACTATGACTTCGAACTTCGCGTCTACAACAGGAATTCTGCCGGGCCCGATTATCACGATATCGACATTGGCTTTCGCTGTGTCAGAAACAAGTAGCACTTAACCAACGGGGCGCTGCCTAAAAAATCAGCGACCGAGTTTAGCAAGTTCTACAGCTTTTGAAGGGGGATACATCATGACAATCTCACTAAGACAACTCGGCTCCATGAATGTTGCTAAAAACAAAATCAAGACATACCTCCCGCTAATAAAGAGTCTCCAAACAGGCTTGTTATTAGTAACAGGAGTAACAGGGTATCTGAGCGCCCGCTGTCCGGTAATGACTATTAGTGTCTTTATCGGACTGGTAGGGAGCCTGTTCCTGGCCATCAGCGGCAGTACCATTCTGAACATGGTGTATGACCGTGATATCGACGCCCTGATGCGTCGCACCGCCAATCGGCCACTGCCGAACGGCGCGGTACATGTTCATGAAGCACTGCTGCTTGGTTTGTTCTGCTCAGCTGCTGGCGTTCTCTGGGGATATTTACTTGATCCGCTCTATGCCCTGGTAGTCTTTGCCGGCCTGTTCATTGACGTCGTCATATACACCATGTGGCTAAAGAGAAACACCCCCTGGGCCATCGTCTGGGGCGGCATTTCCGGCGGCATGCCGATCTTCGCCGGCCGGGTACTCGCTACAGGCTCAATAGATCTGGTCGGGATTCTTTTTGCCGTCACTATTCTACTCTGGATACCGACACACATACTCACCTTCAATATACGCTATGCCGACGATTATGGTCGCGCCGGTATTCCAACGTTTGTCTCCTCCTATGGCATCAAAAAAACACGAATTATCATTGCAGTTTCCAGTATTGCTGCCGCTATCGGCATGGCTGGCTGTCTTGTTGTACTCGGTTTTTCCTGGGGCTATTTAAGGATACTGGCGCTGCTGACAATAGGCATCATTGGTATGGCATTCAAAAGCATCGCATTCCCTTCTGATGAAACAGATATTGGACTGTTCAAAGGCGCATCGCTCTACATGCTCGGATCCATGGTCACGGTAACACTGGGTTCGATGTAGAAAACCACCGATGCACATACTTTAAGGAGATTTACATGGTCAACGAAACGTCGAAGGTACAACGGATTTTTGCAGCTATCGTGGCGGGTGTGGCAGGGGTTTACTTCCTTACCTGCGCCCCAACTGCGGCGATGCGAACATTGAAGATTGCCCTGGAACAAGCGCTCCTGCGACTTGTCCCTCATGATTATGATTTCTATCCGGCCATTCCACTTTTAAGCGCGACCTATTCCGCCTGGATCATATTAATTTTTCTTGCCGGCGGGCTTAGCGTGATGTTGGTCTGGCCGCTTTACCAGGGCAAAACATGGGCACGGGCGACAGCACTGGGGGCTTACGGGCTTGCAACCGTCGGCGGCATGGCAATGACAATCCCCTGGTTCGTGCTTGTACTGGCTGAATATCCGCACAAAGGCGTACCGCCACATACGATAACCGGCATGCCGCCGGTTATGGCAATATTGTTTCTCGGCCTCGCCTTCTATTACAGCATGCTCTATTCCGATCAGGACACCCTGAAAAATAAACTGCTGAAATGGATTCCCTATACCGCCATCGGCATCGTGTCCGGCATGGTCTTCATGAATGCACAACATGGCGCCCGCTATTTTATTCACATCAATGGTGACTATTATCCGGAGACTGCACCAAATATTTTATCCCCTCTTAATCATTTCATCACAAACCTTGATTATCTTGACTGGAAAACATTCGATGTAATTCACACTGAGGCTGTGTACAGCGCACAGACACTCACTTTATTGCTAGGCGGATATGGCCTTTATATCGCCTCAGTCATAATGATCCTCTCGATTCCGTTCATGTTCATGAAAAAGAGAATCGGATGGTACATGGCTACCGGTGCGGCCATTGCCACGGCTGTAGCAAGCTTCCAGGGCTACATTGTCCGCCATTCCTTTGAATGGGGCCAGGGCTGTGCAATGTCGACTGCTTTGCTGCTTATCCTGATAATCCCCTACTACAGAAAAATGTTTCTGCCGGAAGGTGACTAAAAACTTAGCCGGCGGGAAGACCGGACTTCATAACGCTAAAGCGATTCACCAAATTCTCTGACATAAAAACAAGGAGATTCCTGATGAAAAGAAGCACTATTGCTCTCACATCTCTGATGCTGGTCCTGGCTTCATCATCGATGGCTCTAGCAACAAACGGTGACAACACACTTGGCCTTACAGCCCTCCAGTGGGCTCGGGGTGGCGCTGTTGTAGCAGCACCGGTAGACATCCCCAGCATGATGTATAACCCGGCTGCGGCAGGGGAGTTCAAAGTAGACAAGGGCGGATTTGACATGAGCCTCGGCCTGCTCAACGCTGTTCGCTCAATCGACACAAAGACGAAGTCAACAGAGAGCGACTCTGACAATTATCTTGCCATGGGGGTTGGCGCAGTAGCGCGGGCATCCGACAAGATGTTTTTTGGATTAGCCGCCGGCGGAGTGGCCGGACTTGGCGTTGACATTCCCGGAGGTGCATTGTCTCCTGCCGCCCCCACAGCAATTGTAACGACCAAAAGCCTGTTTAAAATTGCACCGACCATGGCCTATGTTGTCAACGACAAACTGACTCTCGGTGTTTCGCCGCAAATTGGCTATCAAACCCTGGCCATGCGGACCCCTCAATTTGTCCTGCCACAGACCGGGGTATTTGGCCTTGGGGGTGCGGTTGGAGCGGTATATCATATTACACCAACGATTCAGGCCGGTCTCTCGTACACATCCAAGATGTACATGCAGGAATACTCCTTTAATGGATCTGCTGTAGGAGTAGTTAATGGAGCTCCTGCACAAATAGAGGGTAAATACACGATGGAGATGGATGTCCCCCAATCCGTTGCAGGAGGTGTTTCTTTCCGCCCGATGCCAAAGCTTCTTTTAGAGGCCGATCTAAAATGGATCGATTTTTCCGACGTCATGGACCGCGCTGAGCTTAAGGGACCTACCGGTAATGTCATTCCCATCTTATTCGGCTGGAAAGATCAGGTAGTTTATTCACTCGGAGCAGAGTATGAAGTGCTGCCTGGCCTAACAGTGCGATCTGGCTACAACTACGGTGCCTCTCCCATCGGTCCCGAGGATGTGACCAGCAATTACGGCTCAATCGCTGTTATCGAGCATCACCTGTCATTGGGAATAACGAAGCAGTGGAGCCCTGCCGTTTCCACCTCGGCATCGTACACTCACGGCTTCACCAATAAAGTAACTTCGAATAATGCACCTGCGGCCCTTGCCCCGGTTAGCATCGAGGCCACGCAGAATATTGCCTACGCTCAGCTAAGTTTCCGTTTTTAGTCGTGAGGAACCAGAGACCAAGATGAATTGCGCTCTTAAACCTGTTGTTGACCGAAGGTCGTTGTTACTGCTTGCGGGCCTATTTTGGAGTGGGGCCGGGATGCTGCTAATCAGCTTTGCAGTCCGTTGGATGGTTGATCTTCCTGGCTCTTCACTGCTCGTTGTTTCTGTCGTCGGTGCAGGTATCATGTTGGGTGCAGCAATTGCGCTGTTCGGTTTTCGTCGGATTGCCCGGCACAATATTAACAGGATACAGGCCATGCCGAAGCGTAGTTGTATTTTTGCTTTTCAGAAGTGGCAAAACTATATCTTGATCGCATTTATGATGTCGCTGGGTCTGTTTATACGTCGTACACACATCCTATCTCCCATATACATGTCGATCATGTATATGGGGATAGGCTGCGCACTCTTAAGTACAAGTGTGCTCTATTACAAGAGTGTTTTAAGCAAGGCAGCAGTAAAATGATTCTATTGGTATGTTTTGAGAGACAGCAAAAACTTCAATAAAAAAAACACGCAATAAATAAAAGGGGAACAACATGAACAAAATTATCGTAGCCATTTTTACCGTGATTGCTTTTAGCGGCGTTGCCAGCGCCAAGGACCTGATCATTCTGAAAATCAATAATAAGGACGTAAAGTTCAATCACAAAGGTCACGTAAAATACAATAGAAATAACTGCGCTGCGTGCCACCCTGCTGTACCGCAGGCAGAAGAATCAGGCAAGGTAGACTACATGTTCTGTAGAGGATGCCATGACCAGTCGTTAGTAAAGGCTGGTATTAAGCTTCAACCTATCCGTAAGTAATGTCTGTTTTAGATGTTTTGACTTGTAGCTAATTTTGTTAGTGAAATACAAGAGGAGGAAACCGGCAATGAAACAGATAAATATGACAATAACATTTGTAGCGGCGTCCTTGTCGCTATTGGCAGCATTGCCGTGGAATGCCACCGCAGCGGTCCAAAAGGTCGAAGCAGGAGAAGTAACCAACGAGCAAATGGTCGAATATTATAAGAAAGGGATGATCGGCAAAGATTTATGGGTCTTCGACAGCCGTCCGGCGACCAAATACGTTTCAGGGCATATCCCAGGTGCCATTACTCTCCCTCTCGAAGTCCTGAAGAAAAATTCCACGAGCGTCGATAAACTCGGAATCCCCAAAACAGGCAAAGTGATTTTTTACTGTGCCGGACGAGAGTGCACACTTTCGGTAGATTCCGCAGAATTATTCAAAAAACTCGGCTATGCGGATTCGTCAGTGTTTCGAAACGGAGTGCCGGGCTGGAACCAGAAGATGCAGCCACTCCTGGCGGAAGATTCGTTCATCAAGAAAGGCAACGTCATCCTAATTGACACGGCGGCAGGGAAGGAAACCATTGTCACTGCATCGAATAAAACCATCCAGATTTCATTCGATGACCTGAAAGGAGAAAAAGGGAAAAGGATTCTCGGCGCTCTCTCAAAAAATGCCCCTCTAATCGTTATCGGGCGAGGCAAGATGGATGCGGTCAACTCTACACTGGAAGAACTCCGCGACCTTGACTTCCGCAGACTCTCATATTTTCCCATAAGTGCATGGAAGGACAAGTTGGCAGTTGCCCCTTCCATCACCACTGTGACGTGGGCTCCAGTATATGGCCCGGGGCAGGTATCGCCCAAGGCATTTGAAGAAGCAGTCGCTTCCGGACAATACATTATCGATGTGCGTCCCGCCGCGGATTATACAAGAGGCCATTTCAAGGGAGCAGTGAACATCCCTATAGAAGAAATGGATAAGGAATACACCAAAGTCTCAAAAGAAAGACCGGTGTTTATCAATTGCGCCACAGGGGCAAAGAGCCAGAAAGCATTTGATATCCTCAGCCGCAAGGGACACGTCAACGTAAAATATCTCGATGCTGAAATTTCCTGCAAGGGAGAGTCCTGCATCATAAAAGAATAGGATTTGCTCTGAGAACCGGCTAAATATCGGCAAAGGACGAAAAAAGGATGCCTCAATAAAACGGGAAAGATAAGAGTGGTCATCACTTGCCAAAGGACTGTTTTATGTCAAGTGGTACCCACCTGTTTTGCCATTTATATTCGCAATACCACACAGCTGGATTGGACAAAAAGTAAGTAAAAATGCGGAGTGTCCTAAATGGCATTCAACAGTGGATTATTTAATCAAGGAGGAAAGGTATGAAGAAGACCTTATTTGCGTTGTGTTTTGTGTTGTTGGGGACAGTTTCCCTTGCTGTCGCGGCCGAACTCAAGGTTGGGGACAAGGCCCCGGACTTCAAGCTTAATGATTCGACCGGGAAGGAATCCTCGCTTAATGCCCCGCAATTTAGAGGAAAGGTACTGTATATCGCCTACGTAGATCCAGACGAGAAAGACACGAACAGCCATGTGGAGGAAGCCCTGAAAAAGGAGCAGGATTCAGGCGGTCTGGATAAGGCGCGCTACGAAAGTTTCTGGATCGTTAACCTCAAGGCAACCGCAAAACCCAATTTTATGATCAAGTCGGCCCTCAAGAGCAAGCAGAAGAAGACCGGCGCCACCATTGTTCTGGACCCTGATTACACCATCCTGAACCTGTGGGGCCTGAAGAACGACTCTTCCGACGTAGTCATTCTCGATAAGCAGCGAATCTGCCGATATGTCCATAATGGCAAGTTGTCGCCTGAAGAGGTCGTCAAGATGGTCAAGATCATCAAGGAGTATCAGGGGAAGTAATCCTTTTATCTACAAACAATCTTCCGAAGGCGCGGTTGCTTTCATGCAGCCCGCCTTTTAATGGAAGATCAATGGAAAGCAGCAGAAATATCAAAAAGCAAATACTTTGGGTGCCACCCTACCATACAGCATGCTGCAGAAGCTGGAAAGGTAGATTAGATGTTTTGTAGATGATGCCATGATCAGTCGTTGGTAAAGGGTCGCCTTAACCCTAAAGCTATTCTTACGTAATGCTTTCAATATGTTACAGCTGGAAATTAACTGATCTGTTGTCGTCACCAGACGGGTTCTAGGCCAGGTGCGGTCCGGTGGCTATATGAAACCATATCACTGAAGGGGGAACGATGGAGATTAAGTATATCAGACATGAAGAGCAAGGATTTATTCTCTGGCCGGTAGTGGAGGGTGACCCTCTTTGGCATAAGCATATGGGTCGTTTCGTGACCGAAAAGTGCCGCGGCGGCAAAATACTGTCCGCTGGCTTTGTGAAATTCGTAGATGGAAAACCGGAATGCTATGGTGAATCCATGAGTCTTGATCTTGCAAAGCATCCAGACGATAACGTGGCATTAGCACAACAACTCGGAATTTAGTACGTATGACCAATTGGCTGGAAGAGTACATACTGCCATTTGTACTCTTTTATTTGCCGGGGAGTACCTTTCCTCCCCGGCATTTTTTGCAGGTAATATTGTGAGGGCTTAATGGCAAAGATTCTATTTTACATAACGTTAATTCTCTACGGTGCTGCCACACTGATGTATCTTTATTGGTTGTTGCGCACCACTATTACCACCGGAAATATTGCCCGCAAGGTACTGCTTTCAGGTTTTATTGTTCATATTCTCGCCATTTTACACCGGTTCAGTACAGCAAACCATCTGCAGATTACTAATATGCACGATTCACTGTCTTTTTTCGGTTTGGCTCTGGTTGGTATATATCTTGTCGTTGAGCACCGCTACAAAGTAACTTCTTTAGGATCGTTTGTCACTCCGGCCGCCTTTCTTGCGATGCTTGGCTCAAGTGCATTAGCAACTGAACTGCATCCACTTGATCCGGTCCTGCAGAACGCCTGGGTCTATTCTCACACCATGCTAGCCTTTTCTAGTTATGCCTTGTTTACTATCTCAGGTGGTACAGCTGTCATGTACCTGATTCAATCTCATTTACTCAAGATAAAGTATCCGGGACATATGTTCCAGAAGCTTCCATCTCTGGAAAAGCTCGACGATATCAGTCACCGCTGCCTGAACTTTGGATTTCCGATGCTGACAGTTGCCATCATAACCGGCGCCTTGGTGGCAACGAGTACGTGGGGGAGTTATTGGAGCTGGGATCCCAAACAAACCTGGTCTCTGATTACCTGGCTTGCATATGCAGCTCTATTACATGGGCGCCTTGCCATGGGGTGGCGCGGTAAACGTGCAGCCCTGCTCTCACTGGCCGGCATCATCCTTCTGTTGTTCAGCTTTGTCGGGGTCAATCTGTGGTTTCCCGGGCTACATGCCTTCAAATGATATGAATAAAGTGATCAGCTTATGAATATCATAGTTGTCGGATTGTCACATAAAACCGCCACAGTGGATATCCGGGAGATGGTGGCTTTCTCGCCTAATGATATCGGCAAGCCACTCAGCGCACTGGTTGCGCTGGAAGGTATTGCTGAAGGGGTGATTGTCTCCACCTGTAATCGTGTTGAGATATATACCACTACCCGCGACATAGCCGGAGGTCTCGAGCGTGTCCGGCGTTTTTTTGCCGACTGGCACCAACTGCCCTACGACCAGGTCGAACCATATTTGTACAGCTACCACGGGGAAGAGGCGATTCGCCACGTTTTCAGAGTCGCTTCATCTCTGGATTCCATGATTGTCGGCGAGCCGCAGATACTGGGGCAGATTAAGACTTCATACGGCTATGCCGCCGAATTAAAGAGCTCCGGAATTATCCTTAACCGACTCCTGCACAAGGCATTCTCTGTGGCCAAAAGAGTCCGTACGGAAACTGCAATCGCATCATCAGCAGTCTCGGTTTCTTTTGCCGCAGTAGAAAGAGCTAAAAAAATCTTCGATTCCCTCACCGACAAGACCGTACTTTTAATTGGTGCCGGAGAGATGTGTGAACTCGCGGCAAGACATTTTCAGGCGAACGGGGTGAAAAATGTCATGGTGGCTAACCGCACCTTTGAGCGGGCAGAGCGGTTGGCGGAAATGTTTGGCGGGACGGCAATACGATTCGATGCGCTGTTTGACCACCTGCACAAGGCGGATATAATTCTTACTTCCACCGGCGCCCCCCGCTTCATCATCACTCCGAAGGACCTTGACGAAGTCATTTACAGGCGCCGCAACAAGCCCATGTTCTTTATTGATATCGCCGTTCCAAGGGATATTGACCCGGAAGTTAACAACCTTGATGCGGTCTATCTGTACGACATGGACGACCTGCAACAGGTTGTTTCTGCTAATCTGGAAAACCGCAAGTTGGAAGCCGAAAAGGCCGAATTGATAATTGCCGAAGAGATAGGGCAGTTTTTCAATTGGTTAGCCACCCTCGAAGTAACTCCCACAATTGTTGCAATGCGCAAACAGTTTGATGAACTACGTCAGATTGAATTGGCTCGCACTATGTCCAGCTGGAAAGATGCTCCAGTCGACGCTGAACTACGGCTGGAAGCCCTGACAAACGCTATGATGAATAAAATATTACACACACCCACTGCAGTCTTGAAAGAAGCTGGCAAGCATCAAGGAAACCGCACAGAATTGTACCTTGATACTCTGCGAACACTGTTCAATTTAAGACACTGAAATATGACTTTACCTGCCAATGCAACAACACATATTCCGTAGCGAGGATTACTTGGATTTTGGGTAAAAATTCGTAGGTAATCTGCGGTCTTAAAGTAGGCTTAAAGGACAAGACAGTTAACCAGCGATAATAGACAGAGGAGATTTATGTTTGCAAATATGAAGGTAGGTGTTCGTCTTGGACTGAGTTTTACGGTTATCGTATTTATGATGATGTTGGTGAATGGACTTATCATTTTCAGATCAAATCAGATGAAAATGACGATGGATGATTTAATACACGACAAATACCGTAAAACTGTTTTGTTGAATGACATTAAGGGTGAGATCAACATAATAGCCTTGACGCTGCGTAACCTGTTAATTGTTGAGGACTCTGATGCATTAAAAAAAGAGGTGGACTCAATTAATGGTTCAAGGGAGAAAATAGCTAGCCTTATGGATGAGTTTTCAACGATTGTCAAAACCGAGACGGACAAGGAACTGTTTAAAAAGCTTGGTGACGCTCGCTTAGCGTATATTGAATCTCAAAAAAAGGTAATAAATCTTATTGAGGCACGTAACGTTGGTGATGCAAAAAAAGAACTATTGACCACCGTCAGAAAAGCACAAGAATATTATTTATATTTATCCGACAAGCTCATTGAACATAATAAAAGTAATATGGAAAAAACTGGAAATGAAGCTAAAGCGGTTGCTAATCAGAGTAGAAACATCGTCATTGGTGCACTTGCTGCTTCGGTAATACTTTCGTTTTTATTGGCAACCATCATAATTAGAAGCATAACTGTCCCGGTTAAAGCATTGTTGACAGCCTTGCAAAAGATAGCAGAGGGTGATTTGACAGTACAGATTGGCCACACTTCCTCGGATGAGATTGGAATGCTTTCAAATTCATTCCGCATGATGATAAATAATCTGCGAAATATGATCAGTGAGGTATCCAACACCTCGGTTCATGTTGCTTCTGCAGCCAATCAACTGAACTTCACAGCCGAACAGATTGCCACTGGTGCTGAAGAGGTTGCGGCACAGACAGTAACTGTTGCCACCGCCAGTGAAGAAATGTCGGCCACATCGGGAGATATCGCCCAGAACTGCCAGATGGCGGTAGAATCGGCTACCTTGGCCAGTGAGTCAGCTATTACCGGTTCCAGAATTGTGTCCTCTACCATAGCTGCCATGGAACAAATTTCCCAGCAGGTGAGCAATACAGCACAGACTGTCGTTGTGCTAGGTTCGCGCTCAGACCAGATTGGTGACATTGTGGCAACCATTGAAGATATTGCTGATCAAACAAATCTCCTCGCCTTAAACGCCGCCATAGAAGCGGCCCGCGCTGGTGAACAAGGCAGGGGTTTTGCTGTGGTAGCAGATGAAGTTCGTGCCCTGGCAGAACGGACCACCAAGGCTACCCGGGAAATTGGTGAAATGATAAAAGCCATTCAGAATGAGACCAAAGCGGCAGTTGTTCAGATGAATATGGGTGTGAAGGAGGTAGAGCAGGGCACTGCCAACGCATCCCGTTCAGGTGAGGCACTGTTAGAGATCTTGAAGCGAATCAATGATGTCACCATGCAGATAAACCAGATCGCCACCGCAGCAGAAGAACAGACAGCCACCACAAGCGAGATAACCAACAACATCCACCAGATAACCGAAGTGCTCCAGGGCACTGCCAGTGGATCACACGAGTCTGTCAAGGCCGCCGGACTGTTAAACAACAGTGCCGAAGAGCTACAACGATTGGTGCGGCAGTTTAAGCTGTAATCTATTTGCGAAGCACGCCAAGAAATCAAAGATTTGCTCCATGTCGACGCTTGTCTAGGAGAGTCTTGACCACATCTAAAGTATGGTCACCGTATTCTCAACTGTTGAGTGCTGGAGTTTTGGGGCATATTGAGTGCCACAGTAAGTTTTGACTTGACATTTGTTACGCTATTACAGAAGATAGTAATCAATTACTATCTTTAAAGGAGACTGACCATGCGACCTTCTACTAAAAATCTCCCCGCTGATGAGCGCAAGGCCGTTACGGTGCAAGCGGTCATTGATCTGGCAGCAGAGCAAAACCCGAACGATATCACTACGTCTGCTATAGCCAAGTATATGGGACTAACCCAGGGAGCCCTGTTCCGTCATTTTATCAGTAAAGAGGCGATCTGGCAGACCGTGATGGAATGGGTGGCCGATTGCCTTATGACGCGGGTTGATCATGCAGCCGAAACAGCCCCGTCACCATTGGCGGCCCTTGAAGCAATCTTCATGACCCATATTGATTTTGTTTCCCGTCATCCGGGGGTGCCTCGCATGCTGTTGGCGGAGCTGCAGCGTGCAGGCATGACACCGGCCAAAAAAATGGTGCAGACCCTACTCAAAAGCTACGAAGAAAGGCTGTGTAGTATAATTGAACAGGGCAAGTTGTGCGGTGAACTGGAGCCGGCAGTAGCAACAGCATCCGCTGCCACCCTGTTTATCGGTACTATTCAGGGTCTGGTGATTCGATCATTACTGACAGAAAATCCTAAAAAAACGCAATCCGATGCGGCGGGGGTGTTTGCCGTATATCAACGTGGTGTGAGGAGCAAGCAATGAAGAAATTCCTGTCGACCTATGGCCGGACCATGGCGCTTGCCGGTGTTTTGATGCCGTTGCTTGCCTTACTGGTTTATGTAGCCCTACGCTCTGGCCCGCTGGCACCTGTGCCGGTGACCTTGGTGACAGTCGAGAGAAGGGAAATCACGCCTGCGCTTTTCGGTATAGGTACGGTTGAGGCGCGCTATACCCACAAGATCGGACCAACGTTCGCCGGTCGCCTCAGGCGCGTAGAAGTTCAGGCTGGCGATCGCGTCAAGGCGGGGCAGTTGCTCGGCGAAATGGATCCAGTCGATCTGGACGACCGCATAACTGCACAGAACGCAGCTCTCAAACGCGCCGAGGCCAACATTCTAGCCGCCGAGGCACAAAGCCAGGAAGCCGGTGTCCGCAACTCTTTCGCCGAAGTTCAGGCAAAACGCTACGAGCAACTGCTGTCCATCCGCTCGGTCAGCGAAGAAACAACCGAAGCGAAGCGGCAAGAGTTGCAGGTTACGCACACTGTCTTGTCAGCTGCACGTGCCAACCTCAACGCATCACGCCAGGAATTCGCCCGTCTGCATGCTGAACGTGAAGGTATGATTCGGCAGCGGGCCAACCTGCGGTTGGTATCACCGGTGGATGGTGTCGTCACAAGGCGCGAAATGGACCCGGGTACCACTGTGGTCGCCGGACAATCAGTCGTTGAAGTAATTGAACCCGGTAGTCTATGGATCAACGTCCGCTTCGACCAGCAGCACGCACTAGGACTTCGAAACGGACTGCCTGCGCAGATAACCCTCCGTTCACGGGCAGATGAACCGCTGGCGGGACGGGTGTCGCGGGTTGAGCTACATGCCGATCCGGTCACCGAAGAAATTCTGGCAAAAGTTGAACTCAAGCTGTTGCCACAGGCACTCCCCCCCATAGGTGAGCTGGCCGAAATTACCGTTGCCCTCCCCGCGAAGGCGGCAATACCCGTTGTGCCAAATGCCAGCGTGCAACGCATAGATAGGCGGCTTGGTGTGTGGATCGTTGAAGACGGCAGCTTGCGATTTGCTCCGGTCAAGACGGGCGCGACCGACCTTGAAGGTCGGGTGCAGATTGTCGAGGGTCTGAGCGGAGGTGAGCGCGTCGTGGTTTACAGTCAGAAAGCGCTGAAATCCGGAAGCCGCATCAAGATCGTCGACCACGTCATGGGCAGGCCATCATGATCAGCTTGGCCGGACGTGACATCCTGCATGCCTGGGGCAAATTTGTATTTACAGGCATCGGACTAGGGCTCTTGATTGGCGCCACGTTCACCATGGCCGGAGTGTACCGCGGCATGGTAGACGATGCCAAGGTGATGCTCGACAACAGTGGGGCCGATCTATGGGTGGTGCAGCAGGACACTCTTGGCCCCTATGCGGAGCCCTCCAGCATTTATGACGATACCTATCGTAGTATTCTCAGTATTTCCGGTGTGGCACGCGCCGCAAACGTAACCTATCTGACCATGCAAGTACGCCAAGGGGAGCGTGACGTACGCGTGTTGGTGACCGGCGTCACGGCTGACGGTCCGGGCACACCCGGCTGGCCGCCGTATCTCGTTACCGGTCGACAGATAACCCGAAATCACTATGAAGCCGTTGTAGATATTGCCACCGGGTTCAAGCTCGGCGATCGTCTCCATATCCGTCGCAACCAGTACACCGTAGTCGGTTTGACCCGGCGCATGGTGTCCTCAAGCGGTGACCCGATGGTATTTATCCCATTGAAAGATGCTCAGGAAGCCCAGTTCCTCAAGGACAACGATGCCATCGTGCGAAGTCGTGCCCGCACGGCCCAAAACCCGGCACTGAATCGTCCTGGGGAGCCAGGACTTCTTGACGCGGTGATTACCTCACAAAGCACCAACCCTTACGTCAATGCTGTTCTGGTACAGGTCGTATCGGGTCATACCTCGGAGGATGTGGCCACGTCAATCCGCCGCTGGAAGCGCCTAAAAGTATACGACCGGGCACAAATGGAGAATATCCTGGTGGGGAAATTGATCGCCACATCGGCCAAGCAAATCGGCATGTTCATGGTGATCCTGACCATTGTCAGTGCAGCGATTGTCGCCTTCATCATCTACACCCTGACCATGGGCAAGATCCGTGAGATAGCTGTGCTCAAGCTGATCGGCACTAGGAACCGCACCATTGCCTCCCTGATCATGCAACAGGCGGTTGCACTAGGTCTGATCGGATTCGTGGTGGGCAAGATCGCGGCGACATTATGGGCCCCGTTTTTCCCGAAATACGTGTTGCTCGAGCCGCTTGACGCCATAATAGGGTTAGTCGCCGTGATTGTTATCTGCATACTATCGAGCATTATAGCCATTCGCGCTGCACTCAAGGTCGATCCGGCCGAAGCCATTGGAGGCTGACATGGTAGACAAAGGTATTCGCATTGAAGGTCTGAAGAAGCGATATGGCAGTGGAGATACCGCCGTTGATGCTTTAAAAGGTATAGATATGCAGGTGGCCCCAGGTGAAGTGGTCGGGCTGGTCGGACCATCAGGTTCCGGTAAGAGTACATTGCTCAAGTGTCTCGGGGCGGTGATCGAGCCGACTGCCGGGCGGATGATTCTTGGCGATGAGGTGATTTACGACGAAGGCTGGATGGTTAATGACTTGCGTGCTCTGCGTCGCGATAAAATCGGCTTTATTTTTCAAGCGCCTTATCTCATCCCTTTCCTTGACGTCACTGACAACGTCGCCTTGCTGCCCATGCTCGCCGGACAACCTAATGCCAAGGCGCGCAAGCGGGCCATAGAACTCTTCAAAGCCCTTGATGTGGAACATCGCGCCAAGGCCATGCCATCGCAGCTTTCCGGCGGTGAGCAGCAGCGGGTGGCGATTGCCCGAGGATTGGTCAATCGACCGCCAGTGATCCTCGCCGATGAACCGACCGCGCCGCTCGACAGCGAACGCGCTCTGGCGGTGATTCGGATTCTGAACGACATGGCGCGTAAATTCGAGACCGCGATCATCGTCGTCACTCACGACGAAAAAATCATCCCGACATTCAAACGGATCTACCATATCCGTGATGGGGTGACCTACGAGGAAGCCGGAGAAGGACGAAGCTTCGATTGAAGCACAAGAAATAATCAAGGAGCTTTCCATGAGATCCAAATTCACTTTCAGGGCAATTGCCATGGTATGCACAATCAGCTCACTCCTGACGGCTACTAGCACAATGGCGCGGAGCGGTGACGCTGAGGTGAAACCACTGGTTCTGCGCAAAATTATGCGGGAGTTGGGGCAGAACATGCAGATCATTACCGATGGTATTTCCCGTAAAGAGTGGGACTTGGTAGCAAAGGCTGCGCTGCAGGTTGCTAACCATCCTCAACCGCCGATGGTCGAAAAAATGCGTATTTTGAGTTTTGTGGGCACTGATGTCGGCAAATTCAAGGGCTATGACAATAAAATACACCAGGCTGCAGTGGAAGTGAGTCGGGCGGCAGTTCAGAAGGACGGACCGGTCGTAATTTCCTCCTTCGCGAAGTTGCGTAACAGCTGTCTTGCCTGCCATCAGAATTTTCGCGAGCCCATAAAGGAGCATTTTTATGTCAAACTTTGACTTGCCTGGTTATGCAACGAAAAAAAATGAGAGACCGATGAGCCTCAGCATGCCCAGCCCATGTGGGCTTTTGGCGTTCCACTTGCAAACCGTTGTGCCCGAGCAAAGGCTTGTCCCTGTCCAAGCGAAGGGTGAAGATGATTGGGAAGAAAGAAAGGCCCCGTTATACAAGAGGATGGTTCGGAGCTTCGGATTTGCGTTATGCCTCGGAGGAGTCGCAGGTTGTACAGTCGGACCTGATTTCAAGCGTCCTGATGCTCCGCAGGTATCAGGGTATACAACGACCCCTATTGCGGAGCAGACAGTCGCTAGCCCGGGGATTCTCGGCAATGAGCAGCGGCTTGTTACAGCGCAGGTACCTGTCAGCTGGTGGAAAGAACTAAACTCTGCCAAGCTCAACAGCTTGATAGAACTCGCATTTAAAGCCAGTCCGACACTTTCGGCGGCACAGGCAACGTTACGCCAGGCAAAACAGAACTACGAGGCCCAGTCCGGCTCAACAGAGCTTCCACAGGTCAATGCAAAACTTGACGCCCAGCGCCAAGGCACCAACAGTGCGGCGATGGGCCTGCCGGGCGGTGAACGCACCTCCAACCTCTACAACGCCTCCGTTGCGGTCAGTTACGATCTTGATCTGGCCGGAGGCTCCCGCCGGGAGCTTGAAGCGCTGGCGGCGCAGATTGACTACCAGTCATTCCAGCTCGAAGGGGTACGGCTGGATCTGGCAGCAAACGTCGCCCTGGCCGCAATTTCCCAGGCGCAGTTGACTGAGCAAATTAAAGCGAGCAAAGAGATCCTGCGTGCGCAGCAAGAGCAGCTTGAAATCACACAAAAACGGCTCGATGCCGGCGCCGCTTCGGAGAACGAAGTCCTGGCGCTGCAAACTGAAGTCGAACAAACGCGGGCAGGTATTCCCGGACTGAACAATCGCCTGGAGCAGTCCCGCCATTTACTGGCCGTTCTGACGGGGCAGTTTCCCGGTGCGGCTGACGTGCAAAATTTCACGCTGGCGGATTTTTCCCTGCCGGCTGACTTGCCGCTGAGTGTCCCTTCAGAGCTGGTGCGCAGACGCCCAGACATCAGAGCGTCAGAGGCTCTGCTTCACGCGGCCAGTGCACAGTACGGCGTTGCCATTGCCAAGCTCTACCCGCAGTTGACCCTGACCGGCACCCTCGGATCGCAGGCTCTGACGACAGCCAGTCTCTTCGGCCCAGGCTCGCTGATCTGGAGTCTTGGCGGCCAACTGGCACAGCCCCTGTTCAATCCAGGTTTACGCTCCAACACCCGGGCAGCCGAAGCCGGCTTGGATGCCGCAGGTGCAAACTACAGGCAGACGGTGTTGCAGGCGTTGCGTAATGTGGCGGACGTCCTTCGCACGATCGAGAGTGACGCAGAGGCTCAGTTATCACTGGTGACAGCCAACGAATCAGCGCAACAATCATTGGGGCTGATCCAGCAGCAATACGCTCTGGGCGCAGCCAGCTACTTGCAACTGCTCCAGGCTCAACAGCAAGCGCAGCAGGTCAGCATAAACGTTCTGGCGATCCAGGCTCAGCGACTGGTCAACACAGTCGCCTTGTACCAGGCAATGGGTGGCGACTGGGTGGAGCCATGAGTTAAAGACACATACGGTAACTAACTTTCAGCTTGGCCGCATGAATAATGTGCAGTTCGAAATAGGTTCGAGCCGTTGCCTTGATTTCGGTGATATCTGCTTATTCGGTTTTTATAAATATGTTTTTATAAGGATTTGCTATGGAAACAGGTCATCACCGGTTTAATTATCCAGAAACTGCACGCGCATTCATGCGTAACCTTGCAAATCAGACTGAAGGCTCTGAGCAAATGTTGGAGTTGCTGGATGGATGTGACAAGGCACAAGCTGCATTGGTATATTTGTTTTTTAAAGAACGACAATATTATTGCGTGCTGCAAACTTATCATCTAAGAGGAGATCTTAATCAAGCGGAGAGTAAGGTCAAGCTAGATAATGCCTGGAATGAGCACCGTCTAGCCTCAGAAGAGTTCCGGCTAACAAAAGAAAAGTTGAAGAACATAATCATTAAACTTGATATTGCAGATGCCGGCAGGATACCGACTGAAAGTGGGTGCAACGAGCGACTCTTACAACATGCGTCTTGCTCGTCTCTAACTAACTCAGTTGACAGTTGTTGGGGTGAGCTAGCTGCCTGTACCGCTCAGGTCAGCTCACCAAACCCCACACCATATTCAACTCACTCCGAAGCACAGATTTCCATTCCGGTGGATTCTATATTTTAAAGAAGTGGGTAAAGTCAGGACATATTAGCGTGAAAAACTACAAACTGCCGATAGTTACAACTTTTGTTGTTTTTATAACACTTGCCATGATTGAGCTTATGGTTAAGAAACCGCTGCTTTTACTGGATAGATTTTCTCCGGGAGCTGGTTGGCTTCAGGTCATTCTGGTTTCCAGCTACGCCTTTGTCGTGGCGTATAACATGCACGATCCTGCAAAAACGGCTCTTTGGCGTCGGCGCACATGGCTGCTTTTTTCTACCGTATTTTTCGGTCAGTTGCTGCTTGGCTTGTTTGCTTCGCCAATCTTTCTGATGTCAGGCACTTTGCACTTACCGATTCCGGCCATGATTGTTGCGGCGCCATTGTACCGGGGCGAACCCTCGATGATGACGATACTCTTCCTTTCAACTATCGCTTTGTCGGGACCGGCGTGGTGCAGTCATATCTGCTATTTTGGCGGAATAGACGCTCTTGTGGCTACAGGGAAAACACAAAAAAAAGTTATCAAAAATAAATTCAAAATAAAGCACGCCATATTAATCGTTGTGATAGCTGCAAGTTTGCTGTTCAGGCTCTGCGGAGTACCTCCCATATGGGCAGGTTCAGTGGCGTTTGGTTTTGGATTGGCGGGGGTGGCGGTAATATATTTGCTTTCGCGCAAACAGGGAAAAATGATGCATTGCATCATGTATTGCCCCATCGGTACTATCATTCAGTATGCCAAAAGGATTTCCCCTTTTCGGATGCGGATTGAGCAGAATTGTTCGGCTTGCGGACGTTGCTCTAATTCCTGCAAATACGATGCGTTGAACCGCGAAGACATTCTGAACCATAAGCCGGGGTTATCCTGCACGCTTTGCGGAGATTGCATTACCTCATGTCATAGCAGTTCAATTAAATATAAGTTCTTAAACCTTCCTAGCGCTTTCTCGCGAAATGCGTGGCTATCTGTTTCAATTGCCCTGCATGCAATTACTCTTGCTCTGGCTAGAATATAAGCGCTGCCGAGACACCGCACCGTACGCAATGCAAAGCTACGACCTTTGCAAATCCTCAGGGACAGCATCAGCCCGCTTGGGACAAGCAACCGTGGATGCTCGGCTGGGCCCGCCTGCCGCAATTCATATTATGATTTACCACCATGTAAACACTCATTTATCTACTTTTACCGATCGGTCATACGTCTTGTATGCTTGACTGCTGCAATGAGCGCCTCGCGGGTCCCCGTGGGGCGCTCATCTTTTTTTGTGTACTACACTCGTTTATGTTCTTTTATTGATGTGGGTCAAAATACAAAATTGGCCAATGGCGTATCATATAATTATCAGAACACACGACCAGCCACAAATTGGGGGAGATATGGACAGACTATTGATTCAAGCAGTTAATGATGCTCCGGATGCAATCCTCATTTCGGACCGGGCAGGAATTATCAGCTTTTGGAACAGCGGAGCAGAGCAACTGTTTGGGCACACCGCAGCTGAAGCTGTTGGCCAATCACTTGATCTGATTATTCCTGAAAATCTGCGGGGCCGCCACTGGGATGGATATGGCCGGGGTAATGGCAACGGGAGAAACGAAATATAAGACAGGTCTCCTCTCATCACCTGGAATTCGCAAAGACGGATCCCGTATTTCGCTGGAATTCAGCATGGTGTTACTGCACGACGAGGCAGGCCAAATGCTGGGTTGTGCATCGATCATGCGGGATGTCACTGAACGATGGAAAAAGGAGAAGGAATTGAAAGAGAGATTGACTGTTTGTGAAACAAAACTGGCTGAAACACCTGCTTAGGCTCCAAAGAAATGAGCCATATGACAAGCTAACGCCAGCCCAGACTGATCCAGAGGAGAACACCAATGCAAGAATCAACTCTTCAAGCGAATTACTCGCTACATACAACAATCGGTGAAATAGTTGCCTCCGATTATCGAACCGCCAAGGTCTTTGAGACTCACGGAATTGACTTTTGCTGTGGTGGCAAGGTTGCTCTATCAGCAATATGTCAGGAAAAAGGCATTAACCCTGACGCTTTGTTGCTGGAGATCGAAGAGATCAAAAGTGAACAGATTGATCGCAGCCAAAATTATACCTCGTGGGAACTCCCCTTCCTGGTGGATTACATTGTCAGTACCCATCATGCATATCTCAAGGAAAACGACGTAAAAATTGCCACCTACGCTCGAAAGATTGCGGAAGTTCATGGTGCTAATCATCCCGAGGTGGTCGAGATCGCCACCATCTTCGAAAAGATAGCCACAGATATGGCAGCCCATCTCCGGGAAGAAGAAGAAGTTTTCTTCCCCGCGATAAAACGGGCCGATGCTAAAAGAAAAGCCGGCAATGCACCATCGGAGGGAGATTGCAATGTGATTAAGAATTCCCTTGAAAAACTCGGCCGCGAGCACGAGGAGATCGGCGATGCGATCCACGCAATTCGTCATCTGTCAAAGGATTATGCCATACCAAAAGACACGTGCAATACATTCATGATCACGTATCAAATGCTCAAAGAGTTTGAAGACGATCTCCACAAACACGTCCACCTGGAGAACAACATCCTCTTCCCCAAAGCGTCACAACTTTAGAACCTTTACGATACCTCGGTAATTCTTCAGGGGCAGAACAAATATGGATTATTTCAAAGCTAGAGTTGCAAAATTATTGGTGGATTACTTTCAAAATGATTTCCGAAGAATTTCGCATGCATTAGAGGTGCTAAAACACTCTGAATTTATTATGGAAAATGCCGAGTGCTGTGATTATGAGATTCTGGTTGCCTCTGCCCTTTTACACGATATCGGCATAAAACAATCTGAAGAGATCCTTGGATATAATAATGGCAAGACCCAAGAGGAGTATGGTCCGCCGATTGCCGAAAAGCTGCTTAACAGCATCAGCTTCCCACAGGGTAAAATCTTTAAAGTATGCGAAATTATAGCTAATCATCATTCTCCTTCAAGGCATGATTATATTGAACTTAAAATCCTCAAAAAGGCTGACAGAATTGTGAACAAGCTGGAAGGCGACTGAAAACGATTTTGCGGAGTAATGTACTCAAAACACAGGAGGTAAAACATGCAAATGAAGTATGCGAGAAGATGTATCGTTTTGGTTATGGTGGCAGCCGCGGCAATCTGGTCAGGGTGCTCGCCAAAGAATGTGGAGCCTTTGAAAACGGTAGCGATCGAAGATGGCATGATCGATCCCGCCGAGTGGGGCAAGGTATACCCGCTTCAGTATAAGCTCTGGAATCAGACTGGTGAACCAACTCCGGCAGGGAAGAGCAAATACAAGAAGGGTAATGATGTCGGGGGGCGTATCGACAAGCTGGATGAGTACCCTTTTCTGGCGCTTCTCTATAACGGCTGGGGTATGGGTATAGAGTACACCGAGCCGCGGGGACACCAGCATATGATTCAGGATCAGCTGGATGTCGATCCAGGCCGGTACAAGGCGGGGGGCTCCTGTCTGACCTGTAAGACCCCTTATGCTCCCATACTTGAGAAGCAGATGGGAAAGGCCTATTTCTCAACTCCATACAAAGAAGTGCTGGCTAAACTTCCGAAGGATATGCAGACTCAAGGTGTCGCCTGTATTGATTGCCACGATAGCAGAGGAATGACTCTCAAGATTTCTCGTGGTTTCACGCTGGGAAAGGCACTCCAAAAAATTGGTGTGGACGAAACAAAGCTCACTACTCAGGAAAAACGGACCTTGGTCTGTGCCCAGTGTCATGTCAGCTACATGATCACCAAAGACAAAGAGATGCATTCGACGGACGTCGTCTTTCCTTGGAAAGATAGCAAAGTCGGCAATATAAGTATCGAAAACATAATAACCCAGATCAAGAGTTCACCTGCAAACGCAGAGTGGACCCAGAGCGTCACAGGTTTCAAGTTAGGCTTTATTCGTCACCCCGAATATGAGCTCTTCTCAAACAACAGCCCGCATTGGGCAAACGGTGTAAGCTGTGCGGATTGCCATATGCCGACTATTTCTGCAGATGGTCAGAAAATTTCCGATCACAGGATCATGAGCCCACTCAAAAATGATTTGGTCGCTTGTGCTGCCTGCCACACTGAGAAACCGCAAGAGCTCCGTGATAAGATTTTTGCTATCCAAGATAAGGCAATGATCGTGTACCTGAAGGCGGGCTATGCAACGGCAACAGACGCCAAGCTATTCGAGATGGCGAACAAGGTCGAGGCCTCCGGGAAAAAGATTGATAAGAATCTCTACGCGCAGGCACGAGAGCAGTACGAGCAGGCATTGTATCGCGTCATATTCATCGGAGCAGAGAATTCTACCGGTTTCCATAACCCAAAAGAAACCATGCGTGTCTTGAACGATTCCTTAAAATATGCAGCATCTGCGGATGCACAGCTTCGCAAGCTGCTCGCGCAGGCTGGTGAAAAGGTGCCGGAAAAGATCGACCTTGAACTTTCAAAGTACACAAATAACCGCGGAGCAAAAAAAATCATGTTCAAACCTGAACATGAGATAAAGTCTCCTGAGGTGAAATAGCTCAAGAACCGGAGAGCGGTACATATCCGCTCTCCGGATTTTTCCTCATGATTGAACTTCTCTGTTTACCAGTCAAACAATTAACCAACTATGCTTACGGGAGTATATCGCCATGGAAAAAACAAATGTTTTCAAAGCAAGCCTGTTAGGGATTTCCGCAATTTCTGCTTTATTTCTTGCTACCCCTAACTTTGCATTAGCACACTGTGACACCCTTGACGGACCGGTAATCCAGGATGCCAGAAAGGCTATTGAGGCCAAGGATATTACGCCTGTTCTCAAATGGGTAAAACAGCATGATGAAAAGGCCGTTCGAGCCGCTTTCAAAAAGGTGCTTGCAGGCTCGGCAAAGAACCATGAAGCTGCTGAGAATTCCTTCTTCGCGACTCTTGTCAAAATTCATCGCGCCGGCGAAGGTGCCCCATTCAGTGGCCTTAAGCCTGCCGGAGCGGTTGAACCGGCTGTTGCCGAAGCTGACAAGGCCTTGGCGAGCGGTTCATCAGACGCTCTTGTGAAACTGGTCACTGACGATATTGCTGCCGGAATCAAGACGCGTTTTGAGCATGCAGCGGCTACTTACAAGCACAAGGATGAAAGCGTCGCTCTGGGACGGGAATTTGTCGAAGCATATGTTGCGTACACGCATTATGTTGAACGGCTTCATCAGGATGCAACCGGCAAAGACGCACATGGTGCGCATGGCGAACACAACAAGCATAAAAAAGAACTGGACCACTCTAAACACTGAATGCTGCGCATAACAGGCTGATAATCAGCTGATATTGTGTCCGGAAAGTTCGGATGAGATACCAGCTGATTTGCAGTGCAGCAGGGAAAAAACTTCAGGATGAGCAGGACATAATTCAGTGTCAGAGAGGATTTTCATGAGTGATGATCAGCGGAAGATCGGCATTACTCAGCCTCGGCAGCTGAGGTACTACGAGTGGAGTCTCGCTACAGGTTGGACCATGGTTATTGCTGTTCTCCTGGCGATCAATTTTTATCATGAAAAGTCACAAGCCCTGGAAACGGCACGTACCCAGGCTCGGAGCAACTACCAGCGCGATGTGATCTATCGGCATTGGAATGCGGAGAATGCTGCCGTTTATGTCCCTATCACCAAAGACACCCAACCAAATCCATATTTGGCTGACCTTCCTGAACGTGATGTCATCACCACCCAAGGCAAGAAACTGACCTTGATAAACCCTTCCTACATGACCCGACTCGTCTTCGAGATGGCGGCTCAATCATATGGCGTTAAAGGGCACCTTACCAGTTTGAACCCCATCCGACCTAAAAATCTACCGGATGTATGGGAAACAGCAGCACTAAAGGCTTTCTCAGGCGGGTCACAGGAGGTGAGCTCTGTTGAAAAAATGGTTGATGGCAGCTATCTCCGCCTGATGAAACCCCTGAAAACCGATAAGGATTGCCTTAAATGTCACCGCAAACAAGGATATCAAGTGGGGGAAATTCGCGGTGGGCTCAGTGTTGCCGTTCCTATGGAACCGCTTTGGGTGATAGCCCGACAAAATAACATCCTCAATAGTGCAAGCTTTATTGTTCTATGGAGCATCGGACTTACCAGCATCTTCGTCGGGGCGACACGTCTTCGTCGAACCATCCGGGAACGCGACGTAGCGGAACGGGAAATAATCGACCTTAACCAAGTTCTCTTGACCCGCGCCAAGGAATTGGAAGCAGCCAACCGTGAATTGGATGCATTCTGTTCAACAGTATCCCACGACCTTCGCGCACCACTGGTGTCAATAGTCGGGTTCTGTCAGCGCATCCTTAAAACGCCGGCCGACAACCATCTTGACACATGCGAACGCTATACCGGGATTATTCTTGAATCTGCGCACAAAATGGAAAAACTCATAACAACGCTCTTGAAGTTTGCGCGTATTACACGGGACGAGTTGACCCGTACATCCGTTGACTTGCACGGAATAGCCGATGAAATTTCCAAAGAAATCGAGATGAATGAACCAAGACGGCGAGCAATATTCACAATCGCAGCAGATATGACGGTAAACGGAGATGAAGCTTTGTTGCGGGTGGTAATGCAAAATCTGCTCGGCAATGCGTGGAAATATACCAGTAAATGTGCTGAAACGTTGATCGAGGTCGGCGTTACGGAGCGTGACGGCAAAACGGTTTATTTTGTTCGGGACAATGGTATTGGATTCGACAACAGCCAGTCGGAAAAAATGTTCGAGGCGTTCCAGCGATTTGCCAATGCAGACGAATTCGAAGGTACCGGGATCGGCCTAGCGACGGTCAAACGGATTATCACCCGGCATGGCGGCCAGATTGCTTGTGATGGTGAAGTTGGTAAGGGAGCAACGTTTTATTTTTCTCTTTAATGAATAGATACAGTGAAAATCAGTTTCTGATTTTCTTGAGAAAAGTGGAGAATGTCACATGACCAAAAATAAACGGGTTGTCATAGCAGGAATGGGTTTTGGCGGAATCCGCGCCGCTCGGGTCCTGGCAGGAAGAGGATTAGATGTGGTGCTTGTGGATCGGAACAATTATCACTTGTTCCAACCGCTGCTCTACCAAGTGGCAACTGCCGGACTTGAACAGGAGTCAATCGCCCATTCTGTACGCGCTATGGCCCGGAGTTGGTCTGGCACACGATTTCATCTGGCAGAGGTGGCCGGAGTCAATTTTATCTCGCATGAAATTCAGACGGACAACGGATTACTGCCGTACGACTATCTCGTCATTGGTGCTGGAAGTGTCACAAATTTTTTCGGGCTTGAGTCTGTTAAGCGCCACGCTTTCGATCTCAAGGAATTAGCGGATGCAGAAATACTCCGTAATCACATACTCACTGCCTTCGAACGGGCAGTAATTGAACCCGACCCGGCACGTAAGCGCGCACTGATGACATTTGTCATTGTCGGCGGTGGACCGACTGGGGTTGAGTTTGCCGGTGCGCTTATTGAACTGGTCCATTTTGTTCTGGCCAAGGACTACCCTGATCTGAACACCGGTGCGGCCAGAGTGGTGTTGGTGGAGGCAACCGACAAGCTGCTGGCGTCAATGCCCGAAAAACTGCGCACATACACGCTAAAAAAACTGCGCAGCATGTCCGTAGAGGTACTCCTCAATGCCCGCGTGGTGGATGCCGGCCCTGAACGTGTCGTTCTGCACGACGGCACCGTAATCCCAGCGCACACACTCTTCTGGTCTGCGGGGGTAAAGGCGGCAGCATTATCCGACGTTCTGGACGCGCCTCATAAAGCCGGGGGCAGGATTCCTGTAGAGCCTGACTTGACGCTACCCGGCCACCCAGATGTCTATGTAATCGGTGATATGGCGTATCTGGAGCAGGATGGCGCTGCGCTTCCTATGATTGCACCCGTAGCCATGCAGATGGGCATCTACTCCGGGAGGGCAATCCTGTCGAAGGAGCGAGGCACTACTCTTCCTCCGTTCTGCTACCACGACAAGGGGAGCATGGCAACAATCGGCCGGAATGCTGCAGTGGCGAGCGCCTTCGGCATGGACTTCCGGGGGTATCTGGCATGGCTTGTTTGGCTATTGTTGCATCTCTACTACCTGATCGGATTTCGCAATCGCATCGTGGTTATGCTCAACTGGGTTTGGTACTACTGGTTTCACGAACGTCAGGTACGTCTCATCACCAAACGAGAGGGTCAGTCACATGAATAATTTAACAATAAAATCTGTTATTAACATCCGAACCGTTGTGCAATGGTTCTTTATGTTTTGGGTCATCGGTATCGGCATCCGTTTCGGCATGTTTATCAATTCCGTTGAAAGCGGCGCCGCCGCTCCTTTCGTTTCGCGTCCGCCGGGGGTTGAGGGATTCCTGCCGATCGGTGCCCTTACCAGCTTGAAGTATTGGCTGGTTTCGGGGGAGATCCACCCGGTCCATCCCGCAGCACTGGTTATTTTTCTGTCTATCCTGCTTATGAGTCTGCTGGCCAAAAAATCCTTCTGCTCATGGCTGTGCCCTGTCGGCACTTTCTCCGAAGCGGCATACAAGGTAGGACGCAAACTATTCGGGCGGAACTTCCGTATCTGGCGCTGGCTTGACATCACACTCAGGGGCATCAAGTACCTGCTGCTTCTCACCTTTGTGAAACTCATCTTAATGGACATGCCGACCGAAGCGCTTGCCGGGTTTTTGGATGCTCCCTACTGGGCGGTTAGCGACGTCAAGATGCTCCACTTCTTTACCCGCATGTCCATAACCACGATGGTGGTTCTGGCAATCCTGACTTTTTTCTCCCTGCTGTACAAGAATTTCTGGTGTCGCTATCTCTGTCCGTACGGTGCGCTGCTCGGCCTGGCGAGCCTCGCCAGTCCTTTCAAAATCCGACGGGACCAGGAGGGCTGTACCGGGTGCCAACGCTGCTCCGCTGCCTGCCCATCCGATCTTCCGGTGCATTCCTGCAGAGCAGTCTCTTCGCCAGAGTGTACCGGCTGCCTCACCTGCGTGGCACACTGTCCGGAGCAAAATGTCCTCGCCATGCAGCCACTCTTATGGAAACGACCGCTACCGGTGTGGGTTTTTCCTGCAGTGGTCGTGCTCATCTTTATGGCTGGGATTGGTGCCGGAATGGCCAGTGGGCACTGGCACAGTGCGTTGAACGCTGCCGATTATCAACAGCTCATCCCGCTCGTGCCGTACCTTACCCATTGAAATGGAGGCAACACTAATATGAAATACGTTGCATATAACCTTTGAAGAGATATCTGACCTTCAGAAGAAGGCTAACCGGGCTGCCCCGGCGCTGCATGGCACCGCTCCGTGGGCCGCGGCCGCCAATGTCGCTGCGTTATGCCATTTGGAGTTTTATAAGTGCCACTCTGGGCATTCTGGCCATTTACGGGATAACCAATCTGGTTGGCCACCCGTTGCTGATCGGTTCGTTTGGCGCTTCGGCTGTTCTCCTCTTTGGCGCTACTGACTCGCCGCTCGCCCAGCCACGGAACCTGATTGGAGGCCACCTTGTCTCCGCCGTTGTAGCGGTGATTATCGTCGCTCTATTCGGCTCCACACCGTTAACCATGGCTACTGGGGTTGGGTTGGCTATTTTTATTATGAACCTGACACACACAACTCATCCACCGGGAGGAGCCACCGCCCTGATCGGGATACAGGGAGCGGTTGGCCCTGAGTTCATCCTGTTGCCGGTACTGGCTGGAGCCATCATCCTTCTGGTTACGGCAGTATTTACAAGCAATGTAGTGTACCACCGGTCTTACCCCAAACATTGGTTATAAGCCAAAGGATGAATTCTTATGCGCCACGTAATCTGCAATATATTTAAACTCACTCTTATTATTCTTCTCATGCTCCCTATGCCGGCATTGGCCATAACTGCCATTAACTGTCATTGCTTTACCGACCGCTCCTATAACCCCGCCAATCCAGCGGCGGCAGACCCCTATTTTCTGGCCACGACGCAAAACTCCTTCTTTGCTACTGTGTTTAATACCGACAAGAAAACTGTTGTGATGAAAAAACAGCTGGGAACCTCTCCTGATGATCTTTGGATTGCCTACTGGATCGCTTCGAAAACAGGGATATCCCCGGACAGTCTGCTCCAGAGCAAGTTGGAGAGTGATTCATGGAAAAATGTTGTTGTGGCACGAGGACTTTCCGCAAAAAATCTGGGAGCTCTCTTTTCCAACGCACTCAATGCAAATCGACCAACGGTCCGATTGTCAGAGGCTGTGGTTGAGGATCTATTTCTTAACGGACAATTACTGCGTGAGGGAGACTTGTTATCCTTGCGAAAAGCGGGAGCCACCAATCAGGAATTGATTATTGCAACCGTTATCGCCACCAAGACGGGGCAATCGGCCATGCAGCACTTTCTTGAGGTGAAAGCCGGAACTAAGAGCTGGGGCTCACTGCTGTCACGGACAACAATCGATACGAAAAATATGCAGCAAGAGATTTCCACTATTTTGAATTTACGCCATCAGTAATTTATGAAGGGCACTTCAATGAAAGCTGGAGTCACCACGCATTTATTTACCATTTTATTATGCCGAATTTGACTTTGGTCAATTTTCTCGTACGCTTGCTTAATGCATACGCACACGTTAGGCAGGGTGTAACAAATCCACAGGGAGAAGGAGGAAACAAGAGATGAGTAAAATCAGGACTGTATGTAACGTGGCGGTCTTTGTGCTGGCATGTCTTGCCTTGGTCCCGGCGCTGGCTCTCGCCAAGCCGTCCAAATGCGAGAGCTGTCACGCCAAGATCTCACCCAAGATGGTGCAGGACTTTAACCGGGGCAAGATGTCAAAATCTCTGACATGCGAAGCCTGCCACGGCACGGCCCACACCAGCGAGAAGGATGTAGACAAGGCCCAGTTACCAACCATCACTACCTGCAAACAGTGCCATCCCGACCAAGCAAGCCAGTATATGGACGGCAAGCACGCCCTGGGACAGATCGCCCTGGACGCCATGCCACGCTCTCACCAGCAGCCGGCAGCGTTTATGGCTGGCCAGAAAGGCTGCGGCGGTTGCCACACCCTGGGGCTGGCAGATGCCGAAAATCGCAAGAGCGAAGGACGCAAATATTATAAATACGGCATGGATTGCCAGAATTGCCACACCCGCCACTCTTTCTCAAAAGCTGAAGCCAGCGAGCCTGAAGCCTGTCAGACCTGCCATATGGGCTTTGACCATCCCCAGTGGGAGATGTGGTCCGGCTCAAAGCATGGTGTGACGTATCTGATGAACCGCGCTATTGATCCGAAGAACAAGGACCGCGCTCCAAAGTGCCAGACCTGCCATATGCCCAACGGTAACCACCGTGTCATGTCCGCCTGGGGTTTCCTGGCCGTGCGTCTCCCTGAGCCGGATGCAGAGTGGATGGGCTATCGCACCACCATTCTGAAAGGCTTGGGCGTCCTCGATCCGAAAGGCACCCCCACCGGTCGCCTCGATGTTGTAAAAGCCGGCAAGGTTGCTCGTCTGACCAAGGAAGATTTTGACCAGGAACGGGCCAGGTTTGTTGTAATCTGCCAGCAGTGCCATTCTCCTAACTTTGTAAAGGAGAATTTCAAGAACGCGGACCAGATGGTGAAAGAATCGGACAAGCTGTTTGCCGAAGCGATCAGCATCGTGGGCGGCCTATACGAGCAGGGGATCATCAAACAGAAGAAGGGACAGCCGTTTGCGTACCCTGACCTGCTGACTTTCTATGATGTAGATACCAAGATCGAGCAGACGCTGTATGAAATGTTTATGGATCACCGTATGAAAGCATTCCAGGGCGGGTTCCATATGAATCCGGATTATTCCACCTGGTACGGCTTTGCCAAGATGCAGAAGGATTTGACCGAGATCCGCGAGATGGCTGTAGACATGAAGAAGAAGGCCGGCAAGTAAGACACTCTAACGCCACCGGCTGCCCCACGGGCTGCCGGTGGCGTTTTAATTTGTATTTCTCGCCGACTATATCGTCAACACCCACCACCTACTATCTCAAGGAAAATGACGAACAGATATTTAATGAAGCAAATTGAAATATCCCCGCTGTGCGACTACCTCAGGCTTGAATGCAGAAAGGAACCACATGCTCAAGGTTATTTCTCGGCACCTAATTGGCATATTCCTGTTGTTATCATTTGTCCTGGTGACGCCGCAGTTGGTTGGCGCCACCGAGGAATATGCCCAGCAGACCGGCCAGGCATGTGCTGTCTGCCATCTTGATCCGGGCGGTGGTGGTGAACTGACAGTGTCCGGCAAATCTTTTGCCGATACGCACCAAGTCAAAACGGAAAGTCCTGAAAAGGGCATGTTCGTCAAAGTGTTCCGACTGGTCATCGGCTATATCCACTTCCTGACCGCCATATTCTGGTTCGGCACGATCCTCTATGTACACCTCATCCTCAAACCGGCCTATGCGGCCAGCGGACTTCCCCGCGGTGAACTACGAGTCGGCATCATCTCGATGATCGTCATGGGTGTAACCGGCATCATCCTGACCTACTACCGGATATCCTCCTTCGATACGCTACTTCACACCCGCTTCGGCATCCTCCTGTTAATCAAGTTTTGTCTCTATCTGGTCATGGTACTCTCTGCCTCATTCGTCATCACCGTAATCGGACCGCGTCTCAAGGCAAAGAGGAAGGATCCGTCACCGGCTGAGGCCACAGGTGAATTTACTTTCGAAGATCTGGCAACCTGCGACGGACAAGAAGGGCGTCCAGCCTACTTTGCTTTCGAGGGAAAAGTCTACAATGCGACTCAGAGTCGCCTCTGGAAAGAGGGGATTCATATGGGAAGGCACAATGCCGGCAACGACTTGACTGAGGCATTGAAACTTGCGCCGCATGGCCGGGAGAAGGTAGCGGCCATGAAAACGGTAGGAGAGCTTGTGGCTACCGGCCCCCGAAAAGCCCCTCTGCACGAGCGGGTATTTTTCTTCATGGCGCACATGAACCTTACGATTGTCTTTATCATCATCTTGATACTTTCTCTCTGGCGGTGGGGTTAAGCGATAAAGACTCCCTATCTTTGGCAGCAGGATTCTAGCGCGTCTCGGCGGCGGGGAGTTCGCCTTTCCAGCCATAACAACGGCATCAGTGCTGGGCGTGGGCTGGCGGATAAAATCAGGTGATGTTTTTGTGCTGCCGAGTAGGAGGGTAAAAGTATAGACATCCAATAAATCATATACAAACAGTTTTTGACTTTGGTCAAAGATTTAAATGTAAAGAGGTGTAGTAGTAATCACTACTAATATATGCGGTTTTTTAAAAAATCTTTTTATTTAGTACCTTAGGCGGCAAGCGGTTGATTGCACGGTAGTCTAGATAGTAGACATGCTCTACAAACAAAGTCTCATTTACAGACCATAGAGGGGAAAACCGTATGGTAAATTCAGGCAGGATTCTAAACTGTTTCATGACATTACTGATTTTATTGTCAATTAGCTTACCCGCCTGGGCAGACCAGGGCAAGGATCTGTTTGACAAGCAATGCTCAGGTTGCCATACGATCGGTGGCGGCGACAGCGGCGGCCCTGACCTGAAGGGTGTGGCCGCAAAGCGGTCACACGAGTGGCTTGAATCGGTCATCATAGAACCGGACAAGCTGACGGCGAACAAAGACCCTATCCAGGCCGAACTGGTAAAAAAATACGGCTACGAGATGCCGAACCTGGGTATCGGCCATGAGGATGCCCTGAAGATAATCGCCTATCTTTCGGGAGCAGGCGGCACCGACGCGGCTTCAGCCGTTACGCCGGCCGGCGAACAGATGGCAGCGGTTGTGACGCCGGAGCTAATCGCCCAGGGAAAAGCGCTCTTCACCGGGAGTACACGCATGGCCAAGGGCGGAGCCCCCTGCCTTTCCTGTCACCCCTTCGCCTATCCGGGCATTGCGGGGGGAAACCTCTCAATTGCCGATCTGAATAAGTCCTACCAAAAGATGGGGGATGTGGGGATGATGGGTGCGCTCAAGTCGCTCAAGTTCCCAACCATGAAGAAGATTTATGCCGACAGGGCGCTGACCGATGCTGAAATAGCGGCACTGATGGCGCTTTTCAAGGACTCTGCGGTACAGACGGGGGGCGGAGCTCGCGTATCCTTACCCCTGATGGGCGGAGGTTTGTTTGTGCTGCTGCTACTGGGATTGGCTCTCTACAAGAGGAGGATCAGATAATGTCGAACGAGCGAATCAAGGATGACCATTCTCCATGCGACCGGGGTTGGGAGGAGTTTTACCGGAACCGATGGCAGTACGACAAGGTTGTGCGCAGCACCCATGGGGTAAACTGCACCGGCGGTTGCAGCTGGATGGTACATGTCAAGGACGGCATCGTTGGCTGGGAACTGCAGGCCAATGACTATCCGCAGTTCAACGGCGATCTGCCCAATCATGAGCCTCGTGGCTGTCCACGCGGAGCCAGTTTTTCCTGGTACCTCTACAGCCCATTGCGAGTCAAGCATCCCTATATGCGTGGTGTTTTGATCGATCTCTGGCGTCAGGCCCGTGCCCTTCATGACGACCCGGTTGCTGCGTGGAGTAGCATCGTCGAGAACCCCGAGGCGCGAGAGAGTTATGTCAGCAAGCGTGGCATGGGCGGGTTCCGCCGTGCCTCATGGGACGAGGCGACCGAGCTGATCGCCGCTTCCTCGCTGTACACGGCCAAAAAACATGGCCCGGACCGGGTGATCGGCTTTTCGCCCATCCCTGCCATGTCGATGATCAGTTATGCAGCCGGTACCCGATTCCTTCAGCTTCTTGGCGGCGTTGCGATGAGCTTCTATGACTGGTACTGCGATCTGCCGCCGGCATCGCCGCAGGTCTGGGGCGAGCAAACCGACGTCAACGAGTCGGCCGACTGGTATAACGCCTCTTACATCGTCCTCTGCGGTTCCAATGTTCCGATGACCCGCACACCGGATGCCCACTTCATGACTGAGGCCCGCTACCGCGGCACTAAGGTGGTGGTTATGTCCCCCGATTACAGCGCGGCCAGCAAGTTTGCCGATGCCTGGCTTCCGGTGGAACAGGGGCACGACGGTGCATTCTGGATGGCGGTCAACCATGTGATCCTGACCGAATTCTACGCCAATCGCCAGGTACCCTTCTTTGATGAATATGTACGCAAGTACACCGATCTCCCTTTCCTGGTGAAACTGACGGAAAAGGACGGCGCATTACGGCAAGGAGAATTCCTCCGTGCATCCGAGCTGGAGCGGGGTGAAGGGATCGAAAATGCCGACTGGACCCTTTGTGTCGGCGACTCTGCCGGGAATGTCCGCTTCCCCCATGGCAGCGTCGGTTCACGCTGGAGCAAGCAGGAGGGGAACTGGAACCTGGATATGATGGATATGGTAGATGGCAAGGATATCGACTGCAGTCTGACCAACCTGGGCCAGGATACCCGCACGGTCCGTTTCTCCTTCGAGGCCGATGGCGATCTGCTCCGGGCTGTCCCGACCCGCCGCGTCATGACGAAAGATGGGGAGGTGACGGTTTCTACTGTATTTGACCTCCTTATGGCGCAATTTGGTGTTTCACGCGGCCTGAGTGGCGACTATCCGGAGAACTACCAGGATGACAAGCCGTTTACCCCCGCATGGCAGGAAAAATATACCGGCATTGCAGCCGACACCCTAATTACAATCGCTCGCGAATGGGCTGTGAATGGCGAACAGAGCACCGGTCGCAACATGATAATCATTGGCGCCGGCGTCAACCATTGGTACCACAACGACTTGATCTACCGGGCCGCTATCACCGCCCTGATCCTGACCGGAAGCGTTGGGAGGAACGGCGCCGGCTTGGCTCATTATGTCGGCCAGGAAAAGGTCGTACCACTGGCACCCTGGACTTCCATTGCCATGGCCCAGGACTGGACAAAGGCGTCGCGGCTGCAGAACACCCCGAGCTTCTGGTATATGCACTCGGACCAGTGGCGTTATGATCGCAATTTTGTCGATTACTTCAAACCCGAGACCGGCGAGAATATGCCGATGCACACCGCTGACTTCAACGCCAAAGCGGTCCGTCTTGGCTGGTTACCCTTTGCTCCACATTTCAATGAGAACCCGATCCGCCTGATGGAGGAAGCAGCGGCTGCCGGAGCGGAAACCGACGACGAAATCCGCGCTTGGCTCGTCAAGCGCCTCAAGAGTGGCGAGACTCGCTTCGCAATAGAAGATCCGGACGGCGCGGGCAACTCCCCCAAGGTCTGGTTTATCTGGCGCGGCAACGCGATCTCCTCAAGCGCCAAGGGACACGAGTTTTTTCTCAAGCATGTCATCGGTGCTCCCAACAGCAGCTTTACCGCCAAAGAAGTCGCCAAGGGACAGGTCAAGGATATCGTCTGGCATGAACAGGCTCCCACCGGCAAGATGGATCTGGTGGTGGATCTCAACTTCCGCATGGATACCTCGACACTCTACTCGGACATCGTCCTGCCGGCGGCAACCTGGTACGAGAAATCCGACCTGAACACCACCGACATGCACTCCTTTGTCAACTGCATGGATGCCGCCGTTGATCCGGCCTGGGAATCCAAATCCGATTGGGACATCTTCGCCGGAATCGCCAAAAAGGTCAGCCAACTGGCACCGAAGCACTTCCCCGTACCGTTCAAGGACATAATAGCCGCACCGCTGCAGCACGACACGCCGGGTGAAATCGCCCAACGGAGTGTGAAGGACTGGAAGCTGGGTGAATGTGACGCAATTCCGGGCAAGACCATGCCGAACCTCCCTGTCGTGGAGCGAGACTACGTCAATCTCTACAACCGCTTCATGTCGCTTGGCCCACACATCGGCCACCTTCATGCCCACGGGGTCAGCTGGGAGGCGGATGATGTCCATGAACAGCTTCTCAAGACCATGCCGACTCGTTCCTGGGGAGGCAAAACTTTTATCGATATGGAGGACGTACGTAATGTCGCCGACGTGATCATGGCTCTCGCCCCAGAGACCAACGGCGAGCTGGCCTATCGCGCCTATCAGACCCTCGAAAAAAGAGTCGGTAAGCCGTTGGCCCAGATATCGTCCGGCGACCGTAACTTCCGCATCACCTGGGAGGAGGTCACTCAGAAACCGCGCCGCCACCTCAGTAGTCCCGTCTGGAGTGGACTTGTCAACGAAAACCGTCCCTATGCACCGTTCACTCTGAACGTGGAGCATGGGGTGCCATGGCGAACCCTCTCCGGACGACAGTCACTGTACCTCGACCACCCTTACTATGGCGAGTTCAACGAAGGTCTGCCGACCTTCAAAGGGAAGCTCAATCCGGCAATACTTGACGAAGTCGAAGGGGAAACCGGTCTGATCCTGAACTTCCTGACCCCGCACGGAAAATGGAGTATTCACTCTACTTACAGTGACAATCTGAGGATGCTGACCCTCTCGCGAGGCGGCCCGGTCGTCTGGCTTAACCACGAAGATGCAGCAAGTGCTGGGATCGAGGACAATGAGGAGATTGAGGTCTTTAACGCCAACGGTGTGGTGACCAGCCGTGCCGTTGTTTCATCACGCATTCCGCGCGGGGCGGCGGTCATGTACCACGCGCCGGAGCGCACCCTTAATGTCAAAAAGTCCCGAAAAAGCGGAAAGCGCGGCGGCGTACACAACAGCCTCTCCCGCATCCGCCTGAAGCCGACCCTGATGCTCGGCGGTTACGCACAATTCAGTTATTACTTCAACTACTGGGGACCGACCGGCGTAAACCGTGACAGCTATGTAGTAGTCAGAAAGTTGAGGGGGTGAGGCGATGAACGTACGAGCACAACTGGTAATGGTATTCAATCTGGACAAGTGCATCGGCTGCCACACCTGCAGTATTTCCTGCAAGAACATCTGGACCGATCGCAAAGGTGCCGAGTACATGTGGTGGAACAACGTCGAGACCAAACCGGGCGTCGGCTATCCCCAAAAGTGGGAAAACCAGGACATATTCAAGGGTGGCTGGCAACGTGAAGGGGGCAAGCTGAAGCTTCGAGCCCTCGGCAAGGGACCGACACTTCTCAATATGTTCTTTCAGCCCAACATGCCGAAACTCGATGATTACTATGAACCCTTCGACTTCGACTACAGCAACCTCTACAAAGCCCCTCCCGGCAGCGATCAACCGGTGGCCGAGGCTTTCTCCCAGATATCCGGGGAGCGAATAGAGAAGATCACGGGTGGTCCCAACTGGGACGACGACCTCTCCGGCTCTCAAATATATGCCGCCAATGACTCCAACCTGGAAGACCGCACCCTTGTAGAAGATTACGGGCGCATGTTCATGCAGTACCTTCCCCGTATCTGCAATCACTGCCTGAACCCGGCCTGTGTCGCCTCCTGCCCGTCGCGGGCGATATATAAACGGGGCGAAGACGGCGTGGTGCTGGTGGATCAGGAAGTCTGCAAAGGGTGGCGCTTTTGTACCAGCGCCTGCCCGTACAAGAAGGTCTATTTCAACTGGCAGAGCGGCAAGGCGGAAAAGTGTATCTTCTGTTTCCCACGTACTGAAACTGGCCAGTGCAATGCCTGCGCCCACAGTTGCGTCGGCAGGATCCGCCATGTCGGCGTGCTGCTCTACGATGCCGATAGGGTGGAAGAGGCGCTGCTCAAGCCGGATGACCAGCTCGTCGCGGCTCACCGCGACGTCATCCTGGATCCGCATGATCCGAAGGTACGGGAAGCTGCTCGCACAAACGGCGTCTCGGATCAGTGGCTGGAGGCGGCCGAGAAGTCACCGGTATACGCCCTGGTGAAGGAATTTGCGGTGGCACTGCCGTTGCACCCTGAATTCCGGACTATGCCGATGGCCTACTACATCCCATCGCTCTCACCAGTCATTTCCAGCGGAGGCGATCTCCATGAACTGGCCGACCATGGCACGTTCCCCATTCTCGAAAAGATGCGGGCACCAATCAGTTTTCTGGCAAGCCTCCTGTCAGGCGGCAATCAGGAAGTTATTGCCGATATTTTGCGCAAACAGATAGCACTGAGGCTCTTCAAGCGCGCCGGCAATCTTGGTCAGCCCGTCGAAGAATCTATCCTGAAAAATGCGGGACTCGACGAAGAGGGGGCTAACCGTCTCTATCGCCTCTTCACCATCGCTCCGTATCGCGAACGGAACGTCATCCCGACCCAGCAGCGTGAAGAGCAGGACTCATGTCAGCGTAAGGGTGCCAGTGGTTTCGGCATTCTGAAAAAGACAAGGGGGCCGAAATGACAATAGCTGCAATATATGATGCCCTTGCCCGGATGCTTGACTATCCGGAGGAAAAGGAACGGTTGCAGGCCGATTACGACCTAGTCAGCGCTTTTTTGAACAAACAGCGACTGGAAAGTACCATCTCCCACTTTGGCGAGTTTGCTGACGCCTCATCCCTGGCAGCGCTGCAGGAAGAGTACGTTGCCACCTTCGACTTCAATCCGGCTACCGCCCCCTATTTGGGACACCACCTGTTTGGTGACAACCAGAAGAAGGGTGGCTACATGATCATGCTGAAACAGGAGTTCGAACGATGCGGATACTCCCCCATCGGGAGTGAGCTTCCCGACCATCTTTCGGTGGTGCTCGGTTTTCTGGCCCATCTGGCACGACAGGAGGGGGAGGCGGCACGACGGCCGTTCATCGCTGAATGTGTGTTGCCGGGAGTGGAGCGATTAAATACCGCCTTTGCCCTCCAGATAGACTCCCACTGGAAAGTGCTGGTTGAAACAGCCCGTATGCTCTGCGCAGAAGATTGTAAGGAGGTGCAATCATGCTGAACAGCTTCATCTTTGTCGTGCTCCCCTACGCCGCACTGGCGCTCGTGATCTTTGTAACGCCCTACCGTTACTTCAGCGACCGTCTCACCTGGTCGGCCTATTCCACGCAATTTCTGGAGCGCAAGACACTACTCTGGGGAATCAATCCGTGGCACTACGGCATCCTTCCGGTGCTGGCAGCCCACTTCCTCGGCGTTATCGCGCCAGGGCCGATGAAAGCGCTCCTCGGAAACCAGAACAGACTGCTCGTCTTCGAAAGCATCGGGCTGGCGCTCGGCCTCTTCGCACTGTTCGGCTGCCTGCTGCTGCTGCTGCGCCGCGTCAATACGCCGATCCTGAAGCGGGTGACATTCGCCTCGGACTGGGCACTGCTCTATCTGCTGGCAGCCCAAACCCTGAGCGGTGTCTATGTCGCAACCTATATGCGCTGGGGGTCACAGTGGTATCTGCACACGGCGGTCCCGTACCTCTGGTCTCTGCTGACCTTCAATCCGCAGCTTGAGTACGTGACCGACTTCCCGCTCGTCTTCAAGCTGCATGCGGCTGGTGCCTTCCTGATCGTGGCGCTGTTGCCGTTCACCAAACTGGTACACCTGCTCTACGTCCCGTTCGACTTTCTGAAAGATCCGCCGATTCTGTATCGCTGGCGGTCAAAAGGGAGTGAATAGCAGATTGGGAGGTGATTCTTTTAAGATACCGCCGGCACAACTCAACGTATCAAGGAGACAATAATGTCATCTCGCGTATTGACAACATGGAACCCGGAGGACAAAGAGTTCTGGGGGAGGGAAGGCAAAGCGATTGCAACCCGCAATCTGTGGATATCCATACCTGCCCTATTTCTCGCCTTCGCGGTCTGGATGGTCTGGAGTGTGGTTGTCGTCAACCTCACCTCCATCGGCTTCACATTCGATTCCAACAAGCTCTTCTGGCTGGCGGCGCTTCCCGGGATAACGGGCGCGACCCTGCGGATATTCTACTCCTTCATGGTCCCGATCTTTGGCGGACGAAAATGGACCACCATTAGCACTGCGTCACTGTTGATCCCGGCCATAGGGATCGGTTTTGCCGTGCGCGATCCGAGCACCAGTTATACCACTATGCTGATCCTGGCACTCCTGTGCGGGTTCGGCGGCGGCAACTTTGCTTCAAGCATGGCCAACATCAGTTTTTTCTTCCCAAAGGCCCAGAAGGGTACCGCTCTGGGGCTAAACGCCGGACTGGGAAATCTGGGGGTCAGCGCCATGCAGTTTCTGGTGCCGCTGGTGATAACCACCGGCATGTTCAGCGTCCTATGCGGCGACCCTCAGCTCTGCGTAATCAAGGGGGAGACCACGTCCATCTGGATGCAAAACGCCGGCTTTGTCTGGGTCCCTCTGATCATCGTCTCAACGCTTGCGGCATGGTTCGGCATGAACGATATTGCAAGCGCAAAGGCATCGTTCAAGGAACAATCAATCATATTCAAACGCAGACACAATTGGATTATGTGCTGGCTCTACCTTGGAACCTTCGGTTCGTTCATCGGTTACTCCGCAGGTCTGCCTCTCTTGATCAAATCACAGTTTCCGGCGGAGAACCCCACGCAGTACGCGTTTCTTGGCCCCCTGGTCGGTGCGCTGGTCCGCCCTCTCGGTGGCTGGCTGGCAGACAAAATGGGCGGCGCCTCGGTCACGTTCTGGAACTTTATCGTTATGGCGGCAGCGGTCTTTGGTGTGCTCTTTTTTCTACCTCATGGGGACGCAGGTGGGAACTTTTGGGGCTTTCTGGTTATGTTCATCCTTCTGTTTTTCACCACTGGTATCGGTAACGGCTCCACCTTCCGGATGATCCCGGTAATCTTTCTCACTGAGCGGCAACGTGCAGCCGCTGGGAAGGGTGCGGCTGCAGAAGAACAGGCGGTAAAGGATGCGGGCAAGGAAGCAGCGGCAGTGCTTGGGTTCACCTCGGCGATTGCCGCCTATGGCGCCTTCTTCATCCCCAAGGGTTTTGGAACCTCAATTGCCATGAGCGGCGGACCTCAAGCAGCACTCTATGGCTTTGTCGTCTTTTACGTGAGCTGCATCATTTTGACCTGGTGGTATTATTCCCGAAAGAACGCCGAGATGCCGTGTTGAACTTATTGGGTCATACTGGCATGTGGAGTCATTCCCTATACTGGAGAGCCTCTTTTTTCGATTTTTTTGACAACAGTCAAGCAATATCAGTTGAAAACGGTTATAGTTTAACTTATTCAATCTGTAATCCACCAGTCCGGTCGACTGGCACAACAAACTAAGGGAGAGTCAAAAAATGAGCATGTTTTGTAACCAATGCGAGCAGGCAGCAAACGGGACTGGATGTAATATTTCCGGCGTATGCGGTAAAAAACCGGATGTGTCGGCACTGCAGGATCACCTGCTTTACGGCCTGAAGAGTCTGGCGCTATATGCCGACAAGCTGGGGCGCAACCCCGAGATTGACCGTTTTACGATTGAGGGGCTTTTTACGACCGTCACCAATGTGGATTTCGATCCGGCCCGTATCGGTGGTATTATCAAGCGCTGCTACGAGTTGAAAGAGAAGGCCAAAGCATCTTCCGGCGTGACTCTGTCCGGACCGGTAGCCGACTGGAAGCCTGCTGATGATCTGGCCGGCATGGTCACCCAGGGGGAGGCCCACGGCCTCAATACTCTGCATGACAACGAAGACATTCGTTCCGTAATCGAGATTTTGACCCTTGGTCTCAAAGGTATGGCTGCATATATGGATCATGCCATGATCCTCGGCAAGAGTGATGACGGCGTCATGGCTTTTTTCCAGAAAGCGCTGGCCGCGACGACCGACCCCAGCCTGGGACTGATGGATTTTGTCACCCTTTCCATGGAGTGCGGCAAGCAGAACATGACCGTTATGGGGCTGCTCGACACCGCCCACACCGATACCTACGGCCATCCGGTCCCGACCGCGGTACAGCTTGGCACCAAGGCCGGCAAGGCCATCCTGGTGACTGGGCACGATATGAAGATGCTGGAGGAGCTGCTCAAGCAGACCGAAGGCAAGGGAATCAACATCTACACCCATGGTGAGATGCTGCCGGCTCACGGCTATCCTGGCCTTAAGAAATATTCACACCTGGTTGGAAACTTCGGCGGCGCATGGCAGGACCAGGCCAAAGAGTTCGTCAACTTTCCTGGTTCGATTATCTTCAACACCAACTGCATTCAGAAACCGTCCGACAGTTACAAAGACCGTCTCTACACCTGGGGTCTGGTCGCCTGGCCTGATGTGAAACATGTTGACGGCTGGGATTTCTCGGCAGTCATCAACAAAGCCCTCGAACTTCCCGGTTTCCCGGATAACCCCGGCCAGGAGATTTTGACCGGTTTCGGACACAATGCGGTTCTCGGGGTGGCTGACAAGATTGTCGCTGCCGTCAAGTCCGGTGCCATCCGGCACTTCTTCCTGATCGGCGGCTGCGACGGCGCCAAATCGGGACGTAACTACTACACCGAATTTGCCGAGAAACTCCCCAAGGATACGGTTATTCTCACCCTGGCCTGCGGCAAGTACCGCTTCAACAAGCTGGAGTTCGGCGACATCGGCGGGATTCCGCGTCTGCTCGATATCGGCCAGTGCAACGACGCCTATTCTGCGATCCAGATTGCGGTAGCCCTGGCGGGCGCTTTTGAATGCGGCGTCAACGATCTGCCGCTCTCGATGATCCTTTCCTGGTACGAGCAGAAGGCGGTTGTCATCCTCCTGACCCTGTTCTCACTCGGCATCAAGAACATCAAGCTCGGACCGTCACTGCCGGCTTTCATAACACCTAACGTCCTCAACTTCCTCGTTGAGAACTTCAACGTCGCCCCGATCACAACGGTCGAAGCCGATATGAAGGCGATTCTTGGTTAATAGAAAACAAAAACAACCGTAAACAATGAACGCCTCGCGGCCCAATGCGGGGCGTTCATTGTATATAGACCATACCTCATCAGTTGAACCCGCTTACCTTGGTTTTTTCAGTCATTTCCATCTTCCCTACCCGTTTCCCCCCTTTTTTCTGCGCACAGCAGCGCGAATCCAAAGAGTCCGCCTGTCGCCGTTAGAACCCAGATGACTGCCGTCACCACTATTTCACTTGAGGTTAATATTTCGCACCACTTTCGTAAAGAAGTGAAAACTGCTCATGCCGCTGCAGGCAGTACATAATCTGGCCCGGCAAACTGAATAGCAGTCGGGTCGGTAGCGCGTGGTGGTGATACGGCATGCACGCCATCGCACTCCGGGCAAGCCTGGACGAAAGTTTCCAATATGAAGGCAGTGCCGCATCTCTGACACGTCGCTGTCAGTCCACCATTAGGTACAGGTGACATCGCAATAGATCCGCCGTGTGCTTTGAGAACAAATTCCACAAGATCCCTACCAGAAGCAAAAGGGCCGCCCCCCGGCGCTTTAACTGATCCACAATCACACATGTTTACTCCTGCTTAATTATTATTGAGTTAGATATGGGACAATCATAACCCCTCTGAACCATTGATTTGCATGACTTATGTCAAACTATCTGATTTTGCTTATAGGCTCAGACGACAATACGAAGGTCATAATTAGCACCTGATACTTATCAATAAAACTCTAGCTGGATCAAAATGTGTCTGAATCAGGCTATTCTTGCGTAAAGAATAAAATTTGACCTGTATCAAAGTTTATATTCAGAAAATGGGATACGTTGAAAATTGATTTGCGACTTCAAACAGGCTCATCAACGGAATGATGATTATGACTCTCATTAACGGACATAGTAGAATTCTGACCATGCTATTACTGTTGGTTCAGCTAAGCCTGCCGCTTTCCGGGCCTCTCTATATCTCAAATCTTTTGGGTAGTATCGAGGAAAGCCACACAGGGTTTGTTTGCACTCATGCGGATTATGATGCCGGTCACGAACCGCAGGAGGTCACCCGCGCATTACCCATTGCTATGAACTGGACGCTCCGTGCGACATTACAGCTGCCATTGTTCTTGATTACCAGCCCGTCATTTCTACAATAACATCCTCGGGCAAAGGTGCCTTGCTCCCAGGCTATGGTGCCCCTATATATATTCCCCCGAAAAATCGTGTCTGATTCATATTTGCAAAGGAAGTTCCCCATCTTTGCAAAGCGGTCTTTGCAGAATTAGGTCCATGTTTCCATACATATATAGAATCGGCAGTCAAAACGAATTAAACAGGAGAATAACCCCATGAGAAAAATAAACCTCTTCAAAACAAGCTTATTAGGAATATCCGCGTTTGTCGCGGCGTTTCTCGCAACCCCTCACATTGCTTCTGCACATTGTGACACCCTTGACGGCCCGGTTATCCAGGATGCCAGAAAAGCCATCGAAGCCAAGGATATTACCCCTGTTCTCAAATGGGTAAACCCGAAGGATGAAAAAGTTGTTCGGGCGGCCTTCCAAAAGGTGATTGCGGGCAGGACAAAGAGTGCTGATGTCGCTGAACATAAATTTTTCGAGACTCTTGTCAAAATACATCGCGCTGGCGAAGGAGCTCCATTTGACGGCCTGAAACCTGCCGGAGCAGTTGAACCGGCCGTTGCCGAAGCGGACAAGGCCTTGGCGAGCGGTTCATCGGACGCACTTGTGAAACTGATCACTGACGACGTTGCGGCTGGGATCAAGAAGCGCTTCGAACGTGCAGCGGTTACGTACAAGCACAAGGATGAAAGTGTCGCGCAGGGGCGAGAATTTGTGGAGGCCTATGTTACCTTCACTCATTATGTTGAACGGCTTCATCAGGATGCAACCGGCAAAGACGCGCATGGCGAACACGGCCAGCATAAAAAAGAGACAGATCACTCCAAGCACTGAGAACTGCGGCACGTTTCAGAGTTAATACTAATAAGTCAGAGTGAATGCTAACTACGCAAAAACATTGCCTGGCAGGGAACTAACCCTGCCAGGCAGCTTTCATTGGGCTTCCCTCCGTGATTTTGGCATCACGAGAATAGCAACTAACATCTCCCATCAGGCGGCCTAAACGGAATTACTCTCTTTTACAAGGAGTCCGTCAGAAAGGAATATACACCATTCAGAACAACAAACTGACCGTCTGAGTTCAAAAAAAGCTCAGGCATACCAATTACATCATACTAGTCACAATAAGTTAAGCAATCCCCTGTAGTCACTACGGTTAGAATCCCTGAAGTTCGTTCTAACAAAATCCATGAATTCCGGTAACCTATTGAAACATTACATCAAATATTTTTGGGGGTATTTTTGGCGGTATATTACACGGACGGCATTCATTTAGAAAAGTTTACCGCATTTCAATAAGGAAGTTTATGGCCGAACCTTTCACCAGACTTTCACTAAACTAACAACTTTCACCGTATTTTGCTGGACTTTAATGGACTTTGCTCAGCGGAGTAGGTGCTTGAAATTGTTATATATTAGGGGTTTACAGCCAACAGGCGGGGACTACCAAGCAGCATTCGAATCCCTACCTCTCCGCCAGTAAAATTTAAAGGGTTACAGCACAAACGCTGTAACCCTTTCGTTTGACAACCTCTTTAGCTTCACTTCAGGTATCAGACAAACTCTTTTCTAAAAAGATATCCTGTCAACCACCTGCAGACATCTCCCAACCACCCTGATGCAGATGTTTAATCACTCAACACAAAAACAAACCCTTGCATATCAGGGAATTCAGGCTGAAGAAATAAAGCCGGCCTGTTTATTTGAACTATAACAATGGGAGTAATAGAGAATGGCAAAAGTAACTGAAAAGTCGTTAACCGCCCGATGTACTGAGCTTAACCTGGGGAAACTCAAAAACACCACCTTCGGGATCAGAGTTTCGAGATTGAACGCCGGTTATACCGTGAGTTTGCAATACCGGGACGCCACCCCTCCGCAGGTTCTCGCTGAAGCGGTAACCGCGGCAGAGGCAGCTGCCACTGTCGAGGGAGCCGCTGCCGGTGCCGCTGCTGTCCAGGTGGCGGGATTAGATAAGCCTGAGTTTGTCACGGCGGAAACCTTTGTCCGCCAGTCCGGGGAACGTTGTCCGAAATGCAGTACAAAAGATATCATTCTCGGCCATTTCTCCGCGGTCAAGGGAACTATGCTGCAGGCATGCTCATGCATGCGGTGCGGGTTGTCCTGGAATAGCATCTACCGCCTTGAGGATTATGAAGCTGCTATACCTGTATTAGCCGAGGCAGAAGTATAATACGTATCAACAAAAAGGTCGGGATGGAAGTTACTCTTTTGACCTTATGCTCCGTGTGCTATGTTAAGGACATAAATATCAATGTGAAACTGAACCAGATTTAAGAGGAAACGTTCCTTGCTGCTGCAGAACTCTCCTGAAATTTAATAAGAGCCCAATATATGATTGAACTAAAAAGCGTTACCAAACGATACGATTCCGTAACGGCGGTTGACAATGTCTCTTTCTCTGTCAAGGCAGGTGAGTGTTTTGCTCTGCTTGGACCCAATGGCGCGGGAAAGACGACAATCGTTAAGATGCTCCTCGACTTTATACCACCGACGTCGGGAAGCTTATCTTTAGGCGGCATCCCAAGCACCCTGGCAGAATGCCGGCAATCAGTCGGTTATCTTGCCGAAAACCACCGTATCCCAGCAGACCTCTCAGGGTGGCAATACCTCCTGCGCTGTGCTGAATTATTGGATATAGACCGGTCTGAGGCGACAGATCAATGCAGACGCATTGTCGAGATGATCGGAATGCAAGGGAGAGAACAGGCAAAATCAGGCACTTATTCCAAGGGTATGGTTCAACGGTTCGGATTAGGCGCTGCACTCATGGGAGGCCCAAAACTGTTAATTCTGGATGAGCCCACTGGCGGCTTGGACCCCATTGGCATCAGGGAATTACGCCAGCTTTTAGAGTCGCTTAAAGGCCAGGGCATGACGATCTTTCTGAATTCACACCTACTGTCGGAAGTCGAAAAAATATGCGATACCGCAGCTATAATCAACCGTGGCAAGCTTTTGGTGAAAGACGCAATTTCTGACATTGTCAAAGACGGTGATACGCTGGAAGATGTGTTTGTAAGACTTGTGAAAGGTTGATATGGAAACTTCGAAAGCACTTGCTCCTATTAAAAAGATTATTACATACACGCTTGTTGACGAAATGCGGCATAAAAGTTTTGTCATTATGTTCGCTATCTGCGCCATATGCGTATTTCTTATTCGTGGTTGTTATCAAGGCAATTACATGGTGAACGGACAATCTCTTGATGCCGGAACCATTGTCATGACTGTATCAAAAGTGACCTTCCACATCATTGGTGCCGGCGTGATGGTCATAACGGCCTTGCTTTCGATGCGAATATTCAGGCGCGACCGGACCGAGGGGATGCAATCGTGTGTTTTGTCAAAACCGATAGCCCGCTGGCAGTATGTTACGGGAAAGATCATTGGAATATGGGTCTTATCGGTACTATTCATGTTCATCTTGCATAGCATCGTGTTCTTGATCACATCCATCAATCTAAAGGTTTTCATGCCGGAATACCTCGTTGCCTCACTGCTATGCTCTATCAACCTGCTCTTTGTGGTTATTGCTGTGCTTCTTTTGTCGCTCCTGATGCCCGATATTATCGCTTTTCTTTGTGTTCTGGGCATCGGTATAGTTGGCTTTGTGGGTGACGGCATAGCTGCTGCCAGCCACAGTCAAATAGCGCAGGCGCTAGTGCAGCAATCGACCAACCACCCACAGTCAGACTTGACCTGGTGGAAAGTTGTTTATCTATTATGGCCGAAGCTCTTAGGAGTTCAACAGTTGGCATCTTCGTTGATTGGTCGCGAATCATTCCATGGATTCGGCCCTCCATATCCACTCGTCAATGTCCTTCTTTACTGCCTCATTCTCGGCGCATTGCTTTTCAAGCGATTTAGGAATGAAGATATTGTCTAGATTTATGGGTTCCCTTAAACCATGACATTCTGCAAAAGATGGCTAATGGACCGCGAATCATTTGGCCACACAAGATTTTCACTGAACCGCAAGCAGCAGGCGATAGACGAAGATTTCACCCGTCGCTTGATTCTGCGGGAAACCGGCTTTAGCCTGTCGAATACGGACAATTCAATAACAATTCAGAAAATCTATGCCAGGTTAACATCTGACCGACAACGAAATCACCTCATACTAAGTGACATCAGACAGGCTCTTGCCGAAAAGAGATCACCGATTCTTCTGACGGAGCGAAAGGATCATCTTGAATACCTTGCGGGAGAACTTCATGGCGCTGTGAAGCACCTGATAGTCCTCCACGGGGGGATGGGATTGAAGCAACGACGCAAGGTCATGGAACACCTGGCTTCCATCCCTGAGAACGAAGAGCGACTGATCCTTGCCACCGGCCGCTATATTGGCGAAGGATTCGACGATGCTCGGCTTGACACCCTCTTTCTTGCCCTGCCGTTTTCATGGAAAGGAATGTTGGTACAGTACGCTGGTCCCCTGCATCGCCTCCACCCCGGAAAAGCAGAGGTGCAGGCCTACGACTATGTGGACAGTTCAGTGCCGATGCTGGCGAAGATGCATGAGAAACGGATGAAGGGATTCAAGACGATGAGATATGAGCAGGCATTGTAGAGGAATGTTATTCTGTGGTTTGTAGTAGTCGCCCAAAATATTTTTACAAACAGGTTTTGCGATCTTTATGATATAAGGTATTTATGGCTTAAATATTCACTAAATCAGGTAAGAAGCTAATGCCATCACGCACAGCCAAAAACATATCTCCTGAAGCGCTGAAGCAGTTCCATCCTTTCATTATGCATCCGGGAGGGGTGGAAGTATCTTCCGTTCGCCAGCAATCAGCAAGAGATACTGCCGGCGCTTTGGCAAAAGTTCTCAAAGAGCGTTTCCATGCTTCAAAGGTCGTGCTTTTTGGATCTGTAACACGTACTGATTTCAGTCCGTGGTCAGATATTGACCTTGCCGTCTGGGGTATTTCTATCTCTGACTATTATCGGGCTGTAGCCTATGCAAGTGGCTACAGCAGCGTCTTCAAAGTTGATCTTGTGGATGCAGAAGACTGTTCTCAGTCGTTACTTCTTCATATCACTCAACATGGGATTGAATTATGAACCCACAAGCAGCGATCCTATCGGCCAGAATAGATACTGAGCTGTCTGAGCTCAAACTTGTCGTTGAACGAACTTTGCAAGCTTGGAACAAGGCAGTAAAACAAGATGATGATTTCTACTTGGATAGCGTAGCGCTGAATCTCCATGCATTCTATTCCGGCTTAGAGCGAATATTTGAAAAGCTGGCATCAACTATTGATGGAGCAGTTCCCACAGCCGCAAACTGGCATCAGGAACTGCTGACTCAGATGCAGACAGAAATACCATCTCTCCGCCCAGCTGTCATTTCATACGACCTTAAAGAAGCTTTGGAAGAGTACAGAGGCTTTCGACACGTGGTACGCAATGTTTATACGTATCACCTGAAACCGGAAAAGTTAAAATTGCTTGTGAATAACCTTGAATACACCTTTAAAATTGCTTGTGAAGAATTGACTGGCTTTGGAAACTTTTTGAAAAAATCGGGCAAATAGAAATTACTCCAGTTGAGATCGTTCATCTCAAAAGCTTTCACCAAACTTTCACTAAACTAACAACTTTTACCGTATTTTGCTGGACTTTAATGGACTTTGCTCAGCAGAGTAGGTGCTTGAAATGGTTAGACATTGAGGGGTTATTACCAATGAGTGGGGACTGCCAAGCAGCATTCGTATCCCTGCCCCCAGCCACAAAAAAAAGAAGAGCCCTTCACACATAATGAAGGGCTCTTCTTTTTTACTATGCTGCCGCATTCAAAGAACTATTTCGTTGGCTGTTTTGACTTCATAACAAACAGATAGGTTATGAATAGAAATGGAAGCATTGAAAAGGATGCTGCCAAGTTTCCTGCATAGAGTTGCCAGGTCGAAAAGACAACCAGGACAATTGCGAAGAGGAGAACAAAGAGTGAAACAAATCTGCTCATAGATTTTTGAGGTTCTTCCCAGCTGAAAATTTACCGTTTCTGGATGCAGCGATACTGATCTCAGCGCCGGTCTGTGGATTACGCCCTTTACGTGCAGCACGCTCTACAACATCAAACGTACCAAAACCGGGGAACGTAACCTTGTCGCCGGCTCTGAGTAAATCCGTTGTGACTGTTAAAAAGGCATCAACTACTTCAGCCGCAGCTCCTTTAGGCATTTCCAGTTCTTCTGCTACTTTCGCAACGAATTCAGCTTTAGTCATAATCAGTCTCCTTGGTATTTGATCCCGGTGGATTATCATATTCTTGTCTGCATTGGTTAATAACACAAGAGCGCCGGAATGTCAGGCATGAATGGGGAGTCGGTATATTTCCGCAGAGAGTAATCGGACAGCTGCAACTAAGGTTAAAAGCGGCGATCTTTTATTGAAAGTGTTATTACAATAACACATTATATTGCTAAAACACAGAATCAATGCTATTACAATAGCACTATGTCAAAAAAACAAACTGCGACAATTCAGATTTTTATTAATGGCGAGTGGATCACTGCAGGGGAATTCGACCCTGCCGGATCCAGTCATGAGTCGGGTGGTTATTTTGAATATGATGGTGACTACGGCATCAATTACATGCCGATTGAGACACCAACCTTACGTGTCGGGTTGAACTATCCGGTAAACTTCGGGCTCTACCAGGAAAATCGTTGGTTTGCCTTTCTTCTCGACATCCTCCCATCCGGTGCCGGTCGCAGAGTCTGGGCGAAACGCTTGGGGATCACGCAAGACTACTCCTCAGACCTTCAAATGCTACTTAACGGTGCGGGAAATGCCCCTGGTAACATTCGTGTGTTGGAAGCGGCAATACCACCATTGAAAAGCCATCCGGGTTTTAAAAGGGAAGAAGTTGTTGCCAAGAACGCTGACTTTATCGAATATGCCGAGACTCAAGGGGCAGTCGTGGCTGGCGCTACAGATGTTGCCGGTGATGCCCCGAAATATCTCCTTTCCCGCGACAAAAACGGATCTTGGCACCCTGACGGAGCTCTCCTTGATAAAAATATCCAGGATTGCTGGTTGGTAAAATTTCCACGAGGAAAAAAGGAGGGTGACTATACTGTTTTACGCAATGAAGCCCCCTATTATGAGGTGGCAAGACGTTTTGGTATAAGAACCGGCCGGCCGCTTGAATTTGAAAATGACTCTTTGTTTATACCGAGATTCGACCGGGTGGCCGGCGAACCATTTTTAAGACTCGGACTCGAAAGCCTCGCATCTGCTTCAGGAATTTCCGCCTACGGAGTCCTGACATATCACGAAGACCTTTGCAAAACTATTTCGGAATTTGCAACAGACCCCAAGGGCGAGATACGGGAATATCTCCGTCGGGAAATTCTAAATTTGTCTTTGCGAAATACTGATAACCATTCGAGGAATACCGCGTTTATAAAATACCCAAATGGTAAAGTCGAGCTTTCGCCGCTGTACGATTTTGCCCCGATGTTTTTAGATCCGGAAGGTATTGCCCGAGCATCGATCTGGGGGCCGGGTATTGAACCGCGAAAAGGACGTCCTGATTGGATCGCCGTAGGAGAGTCTCTTGGCAATCTGCATAACGACGAACATGGTTTGCTGGAATTCCTCTATTCATTTGCCGAACCGGTGGAAGAACTCCCCACTATAATGCATCAGGTCGGTGTTGAGAGAGAAGTCATCGCTGGAGTTGAAATACGCTGCAAAGAGATAGCCGCCGATTTGCGGCTTGTTGGAGGCAGGTTATGACAAGCAGAGCGAAATCAACAGACGGTAAAGAAAAAAACCAAACCATCAGGGAAAAGAAAGAACTCCTCTTCAAGAAGCTGGCTTCAGGCGAGATTTCACTGGGTGGTGCCACTAAGAGCATGCGCAACATCGTTGGCCTAACCCAAAAGGAGTACGCGGAGAAGATTTTGAAGATCTATCCCAGAGTGCTCATGGATATCGAGAATGATCGCGGCAACCCAACGCTGGAAACATTGCAGAAGATTGCCAAGCCATTTGGCCTCAAGGTTGGTTTTGTGCGGGTTCAGAAAGAAGAAGAAGTACAAAAGAATCCGTGATGTAAAAGCAACCGGACCTTTCACTAGGCTTTCACCATTCTAAATAACTTTCACCGTATTTCGCTGGATATTGATAGACTTTTATGGACTTTGCTCAGCGGTGCAGGTGTTTGACATAGTTAAATATTAAGGGGTTATGACCAACCGGCGGGGGCGGCCAATAAGCCGCATTTTAATTACATAAACTGTCCCCGGAACTCAGATCGAGGCAGCAGCGGGAGCGACTTGTGCGGGGCACGGAATAAGCTCATCGATCTCATTTGATTGTCCCCACCTTGTTTTCAGGAATCTCAATTCTAGACACGCTTGACAACGGAAATACCATCATCCCTTTATCCTTGTCATACAGGGCTATGTGGCTGGAGGATGACTGGATCAGATGCCCCGAGTAGGTATCAAAGGCCTTGGATTCATTTTTGACATAGAGTGTGGCCCGTGATGAAAACCGTTTGTTGGTTTCTTTTCCAGAGTTGATTTCTGTGTGCTCCTTGCTGGCATCTTTTTTTGCCTGACCATCGACCCATGCACATGACAAGCCTACGGCAGCAATTGCCAAAATGAATACTCCAATTCCAGTGGCAATCAGTCCAATTGTGTCCATAAGCGTATCATGCAAGGGGGTAATGGCCACATTCCTTCGCAAAGCAGGGACCATCTTGCTTTTAAAGTGTGAGAAGAAGCTTGAAAACCGTTCTGTGATAGGACGATAGATGGACACAAACGTGGCGAACATGACGGCAGCCAACAGACACATGATCAGAGCCAGCGTTGGAAGCATGGTCACACTGTACAGCAGAGTTCGAAAAAAACCGCTGATTATTGATTGATCTTTGGAAAGTGGAAATAAGTTTTCAGGAAGACCCCAAAAAGAAAGATACGTACCGTAATAAACATATCCGAATAGATAGAGGAGCGCGGTTGCCAGCGAAAGAAGGACGGCGGCATATTGCAGGAGAGCCTTGAGATGGTTCACTTGGGGCTTGGTCTCTGGAAGAAGAGCTTTTCTTTTTAAGTATGGTTTAGTTAGTTTCATAGTCCGTTGTGGTTAGCTGGTTGTGGGTGAAGGATTAAAAATGCCTGGAAGAGCCGATGAGGACGTTGTACCAGCAGAGATAGTCGTCTTCCAGCTTTGCCTCCAGCAGACGGGCAAAGCGGCGCTCACCGGGAGTGTCGAATTTGCAGGAGGTTATGCTGGGGATCAGGGTGGACATGGGTGGGCCTTACCTTTTTATGAATCAGTTTTTTTTCCCGGCACCAACTTCACTAGGCGATCAAAATCCGACTCATACTTGCGATCATCAACCACACGAAACTTTGCAAACTCCTGTTCGGCATGGGCCTTGGCGACCTGAGCAGATACCTTGCCCGCATCATGTAAAATGTCACGGTCATTCAGAGTCAGAAAGCCTTCCAGCTTGGTAATCCAACCTTGCATCGTCATGGCAATCCGCCGTGTCGCCTGACCTTCGGCAAAGATCAGATACTGTTCCGCCAGATTATTCAGTGCTCGTAATTCTTCTTCATTCAGGTAGTTTTTGGCAATCAGCGTATCACTCTTGCGTATGCGCTCCCCCTCCCACGAGGTCAACCCCATGTTCGGCCGGTTGCTGTCTGCTCGTGATTGGATAAGTTCAGCGGCGGTCAGGCCATGGATTGCATAGTGCACCTTGTTCTGCACTGTGGCAAAAAACTCCTGGGTAAGCGGGTGGTTGGGATCATAGTCAACGCTGGTGGCATAAATATCGGTTATTTTCTGGTAAAAACGGCGCTCACTGGTACGTATATCTTGCAGGCGTTTTGTCAACTCATCAAAATAATCGTGACGTTTGCCGGGATTCTTCAGACGTTCATCATCCAGCACAAAGCCTTTGATGATGTACTCTTTCAGCTTGTCGCTGGCCCATTGGCGAAAACGCACGCCTGCCTGACTTCTGACGCGGTAGCCCAAGGCCAGAACCATATCCAGATTGTAATGGGCTACGTCGTACTGTTTGCCATCAGCGGCAGTTGTTCGGTAAAACCGAACAACTGAATTTTCATCCAGTTCGCCATCCTCAAAAACATGCTTAATATGTTCGCTGATGGTTCCCTTGGCCTTGCCGAACAGTTCGCCAAGCTGTTTCTGTGACAGCCAGAGAGTTTCAGCCTCCAGCATGACATCTATCTTGGTGCGGCCATCCTCGCTGCGGTAAATCAGGAATTGGCTGTTTTCATTTTTCATTGGGCGGATCTCCAGCTTCTATAAATCTGATGAAAGCCAGCATCGGGATGGAGCTAAGAGGGGGCCGATGGGAACGTTGTACCAGCAGAGGTAGTCATCCTCCAACTTCGCCTCAAGCAAACGGGCAAAGCGGCGCTCGCCGGGAGTGTCGAATTTGCAGGAGGTTCTGCTGGGGATCAGGGTGGACATGGTGTGGCCTTCGGTTTTATGGATAATGGAGATGTGGCTCTCATATTCAACCACTTATACACTCTTATCAGCTAATCAAAAAGGTAGCGCCTGCCATGCCTGGGGCCTGCCTGCCTGAGCACTTCATGAATATTATTCAACAGTGGCTGCTTTGCATCAGGCAGTAACGGCAACAGATGTTCAGTGACAAATTGTTCAGTTGCTGCGTCGCCTAGAAGGTGTCCGTGAAAATAATTTATGCCGCCCTCACGGTTCAGATCAGCCAGCAGAAATGAAATGGAGTCTTCACTAAATACTTCAGTTGTAATGTTCTTGCATTTAGGGAGTACAGTTTTCATAAGTAACCGCCGGAATTTAGAGCCGGTCTTATTGAATTCAGCAATTAATTCGTCCTTTACTTTCTCATTCAGATGTTCTCCTAGCAGCGTTCCAAACTGAACGCAAAACCAATATCCATCGTCTGTAGTGTTAACCTCCATCATCCATTCCAACCACCATTCAATTGGACCAATTTCCAGATTTCCTAAATTCAAGACCGTTGGAGTGGAGCAACCGCCAAATAGTGCTGACGCTAGCTGTTTATTGCGTAACTTTAGGAGTTGAACAAATAATATTTCTTTCCCGGCCCAATCAAATTCAATTCGATCGAAAATTCGAAATGGCTGTTTTTTTAATTCCTCGTCACTCATCGCGATTAAATCACTCAATGCTTGAAAACATAGCGTCAAGTCGGTAGGCGAACAACAATAGAGAAGAGCAGCTTTTTCTATTCCGGCTTTCTTGGAGGCTTCTTTTTTAACCACATCTGCGAGGTCGGAGCGCACACCACAAATACATCTTAGAGCATCTATTGCCCAATTTTTGTCAGCTTGATCCAAAACAGATAGAAGTTGATTAACGTGGGCGGTCGTAAATGAATCCAAAGAGACTTCAGACTCTGAATTTGAAAACCTTAAAATGAAATAGATTATTATAGAAGCTTCTCTGACTCCACGAAGCAACAATTCCCCAGCAAAATTGAGTGAATCTGTTGTATGGACGTCTCTGAGAATATCACAAACTATTTCCGTTCGAATTTTGGGAAGCTCCGTCAGCTTTTCTAACGGAAGAATATCTCTCCGAATAACCGATAAATCAAGCCCTGCTAAGAATCTTGCAGCACCACTGGTAAATCCATCACATTTATCATCTGAGTCTAGCGTTGTATTAACCTGGAGAGAATCCGCCCAAGTAGCAATTTTCAAGGCATCTTCATCTGTTGCAAACGGGCTCAACGCCCTCGCAACGCCATTGCAACAAAAATTGTAGTCCGTGTATTTTTCGAAAAGCAATTGCAGCATTTCATCTTTAACTTCGATTCCTTTGAGTTCTACGAGGCGCATTACGGCAGCGCCCCCAAGCGAGCCACCATATTTTATTAGCATCCTGATTTGGGACTCATGAACATCCGTAACGGGTAAACTATATCCCAAAGCTGATTCAATTTTGCGTTCAAACCGCCCGGCAGTCTGAATTTGATTCGGGATTTCTGAGAGAAGCTTTGTTACGACTTCTTCACGTCCTACTTCAAGGTACTTTACTGCATTCAAAGCAAGAACAAAGTCAGCCTTTGTGACATCTTGTAAGAACATATCAGCCTGCTCTGGTAACAAGAGACTAAGGGTCAGAAACAGCGCTTGATCCCATCTCGTAAGAGTAAGTTTTTCCTTCAAGATATATGGGGTGGTTTGGTATCTTCGCGCAAGTTCTGATGCTGCCAAGTATTCTGTAACTGACTGGTGAACAAAAGCAACACGCCCACCAGTATGCGGGATTAAAATCGAAGATGAGACCAACCAGTTTGCAATGTCTCGAGCATCAATATCTTCCAGACCAGCGGATTGTACACTTGCCTTCAAAACGCGAAGAAGTTCGGATAGAGGAAAAGCCTCTTCCCCCCGATTAAGAGCATCGTAAGCGGCAAGCGAGAGCCCTTTTTCAAGGTCAAGTTGTTTGCCGAATCGTGTCGAGAAGGTCTTACTTACGTTCTCAAAAAACAATTGATAAAAATCCCGAGGGTGTGCTTCCTTGGGCAATCTTACTACGCCATTTGCAACATATTGAAAATAAAAGGGTCTCTGTAACAGCCAACGAACCTCACGATTAAACCTTCCTTCAATTTCAATCCCTAAACGTAGAAGCTCAACTGATATGGCCTCAGCATCTATTTGATCGAGGCAGTATACTGGCAAACCCAACTTATCCAAGCCATCGCTAGTTCGCGAGCCTATAACAAGTGACGCATGTCCAATGCCTTTAATAAACTTCTCAATATCTGATTCGTAGCTGCCATTTTCCCAATATTCCCGTGGCATTTCGTTGAACGAATCGAGAAATATTTTCACTTTGAAGCATCGAAGCAGTTCATCAAAAGGCAGACTCTTTGGCAACATTTGACTGACCAACTCACAAAAGTCACCACGGTATAACTTTAGGTCAACTAATATGGGCACTACAACAGACTTCTCATCAAATGGTTCTGACAAGCATGCTTCGTTAAGTAACTCAGCTAATCGTGCAGCGGCGCGACGAAGAGAATAGGTTTTGCCAGCGCCCGGCAGACCGACAAGAATTGTATGTTCAGGTCCATTATCCAGAAAATTCTCAACAGGGGAGTGATCATACTTTTCGGACGTATAGCAAATGTCATTACTCCACCACTTTTTTGCCTCGGCATGAACTCGAATACTGATCTCAGGACTTATTTTTGGGCTACGCGCTAACACAGCGGCATGGCGAGCTAACGTAAGAACAACTTCAGGACAGCAAGGATCAAAACATACAGGTGCCTGTAACTCAGGTGTTTTTCTTAGGAGTTTCTCAAGTAAGATCAATAGTTCATTGTGATCCTTGGTTTTGTCTGAACGCTCATTTGTAGAATAGCTGACAAGATGAATGCCATAATTCCGTCTCCAGTAGTCACTTTCCTCGTCCGAAACATCTGCTACGATTGCATAGTGGTCGCGAGTCCCCCCCTTGTAGGTATTAGCCAAAAGATCACGCACATAGATAAAATCAGGGTCACGAAGGCCAAAACCGAGGTAGACCACTGGCCTGCTTGCCAAAAGCATTTTTAGAGATTCTAAGGCAGCCTGACGCTCACCTTGTGGGAGCAGTTGACGATATTGCTCTCGTGTCAGAATAATGCTCTCGCTGTCTGCCGCGTCGCCATGAGGCTTGAAAATAAAGTCGATTGCGCGTGCGTGAACAATCTCGGCGGTTTCGGTAAGGTGGCGGTTTGTTACCGGTGGCCGAAAAAAACGATCGGGTTGCCATTGGCGTAAACTCTCCTCAATCAAGTTGTCATAGTTTGTTGTGATGTAGCAACGAGGCCCCAGTGAAACAATTTTCTCATGAATATTATGCGGCTTAGCGACTCCGTAACGGCATGCAGAACGGATAAAATCGCCTATCTGTTGCTTCGTTAGCTTGTCGAAACCATAGCTCGCAGCTTGCAAAAGCTCACCTTTTTGAGCCTCCGAGCGGACAAGATCGGCTTTTGCACCAGCGGACTCTAAAAAGATGGCCAACTCCTCAATTACGCCTGACCAAGAAGGAAGGCCAGACCACATTGATATGCCGGACCCAATAAACAAAACTGTATCTTCTTGTGCAAGAATTTGTTTTAGCTTTTCCATTTTTAACAACTCCAATTCCTGAGAAACTATTATTACGCAACGCTCAAAATGCCCCTGTACTGAGGATACCGTGAGTAACCAAGTAGCTTACTGCCCTTGTTTGCGCCTTTGCTTACTTCACGCAGAACCATAGCGCTACCACGCTTTGGGCAAGCAGTATTTCTCTGCTTTTCACATGCACCACATGCTCTCTGCTGGTCTTGAATGACGGCGTCAACCTGCCAATAGTAATTTTGCTGACAATATCCGTTACCTCACCCACCGACAGAACCGACGTGGTTTTAGATTTAACAAACCTGATATAATCGATCCATGCGTGAGGGGCCTGAGGGACGCTGTTATCTATTTATCTATTGGGGTAAACAGGGACACTCCCTGTATTAATTGTCAACGAATTACACTACAAATCCGGTATCAGCTTACTTATCATTTAAGGATTGTATTTGTTCTAATGTTTTAACCCAAGCTTCCCCCGGCATCAATGGAGCCAGTACCTGCAATACATAGCGTGCCGCCGCCCTGTAATCCCACGATGATCCGGTAGCAAGCAGTGGAGCACCAAACGAGCATATAAAGCAACGCTTACTGTTGTTATTTTAGCTTATTCTATTTTTTGAAGTTGATAGCTCTCGCAACATTTCTGTTCATTTTCTGTGAACACATCATTTTTGTGAACAAAGATCGAGACATTTACCGTAATTGGATTTCGTATAGCCACATAAACAAAAAAAACCGATCAACCGGCATTTATCCGGTCCAGCGTCCTTTATAATTCTGAGGGAGTTCCAGGTAGAGTATATTTAATTCCCCGAGACCCCACCCCCCGCAACAACAATCGGCATTTCAAACATAAACCCCAAAAACGGCAACTCCCGCACCCGCTGCCGCCCCAATCGTACAACAACGACACACAATCTTGTCCACGAAAGACACGAAAAGCACGAAAGTAAATCAGAGGATAATCCTTTCAACAATCGCCTTTGGGTGACTTCCGAAGTTTGCCAGCAATCCAACCTTCATTCCGGTAGACTTCAGATAATTCAACACCTGAGAACGATGCTCCCCGGTTAGTTCTCGCAGTGCTTTCAGTTCGACAATAATTTTGTCATAACAGATAAGATCAG